>NZ_CP045404.1:340000-1584796 GCF_009363715.1 Roseovarius sp. THAF9 | reverse complement strand
AAACCCTTTGGGCACGCACGCAATGTACCTTGCCTGGCCCGCTTACCTGATCCACGGCACGCATGATACGCGCAAGATCGGGCGCCGGTCGTCCTCGGGCTGCATCGGTCTTTACAACGAGCATATTGCCGAGCTGTTCGCCAAGACAGCGGTCGGCACGAAGGTGCTGGTGCTCTGATCGGGCAAAAAACGCTTGCTATGACACGAAGGCGCGGCACACTCGGTGCGGCGCCTTTTTCTTTTTCACGGTACGGACTGCGCGGCACGTCCTTGGGCCCTCCGCTCTTGTATCGCTGGCGCTGGTTCTTCAAGCTGAGTGCGGGCCATCATCCCGGCTTGCGACGCCGCCCCGAACAGGTTAATTAAACACACGTTCAATTACTCACCCGGGTAAGACGAGGAGGACCCCGCGATGGATTTCGCGCTCAGCGAGGAACAGACCGCCATTTTCGACATGGCCCACGCCTTTGGACAGGACGCCATCGCACCCCATGCCCGCGACTGGGAAGCGCAGGGCACCATCCCGAAAGAGCTTTGGCCCCAGGTGGGCGAGTTGGGCTTTGGCGGCCTCTACGTCAGCGAAGAGGCCGGCGGCGCTGGCCTTTCCCGCCTCGACGCGACGCTGGTCTTCGAGGCGCTCAGCATGGCCTGCCCTTCCGTTGCGGCCTTCCTGTCGATCCACAACATGTGCGCCCGGATGATCGAAAATTTCGCCAGCGACGCCTTCAAGGCCCGCGTCCTGCCCGACGTGATCCCGATGAAGACGGTGCTCTCCTACTGCCTGACCGAACCCGGCTCCGGCTCGGATGCCGCCGCGCTGAAAACCCGCGCCGCGCGCACCAACGACGGCTACACGCTCAACGGCACCAAGGCCTTTATCTCGGGCGGCGGCTACTCTGATGCTTACGTCTGCATGGTCCGCACCGGCGAGGACGGCCCAAAGGGCATCTCAACCGTGCTGGTCGAGAACGGCACGCCGGGCCTCTCTTTTGGTGGGCTGGAAGACAAGATGGGCTGGCGCAGCCAACCCACGGCGCAGGTCCAGTTCGACGACTGCAGCATTCCCGCCGAGAACCTTGTCGGCGAAGAAGGCAGAGGCTTCAGCTATGCCATGGCGGGCCTCGACGGCGGGCGCCTCAACATTTCCGCCTGCTCACTGGGGGCTGCGCAACAGGCGCTCGACATGACCAAGACCTACATGCGCGAGCGCAAAGCCTTCGGGCAAAGCATAGACCAGTTCCAGGCCCTGCAATTCCGCCTCGCCGACATGGAGATCGAGTTGCAGGCCGCCCGCGTCTTCCTGCGCCAGGCAGCGTGGAAGCTGGACACCAAGGCGCCAGATGCCACCAAATACTGCGCCATGGCCAAGAAATTCGTGACGGAGGCAGGGTCGAACATCGTCAACCAATGCCTGCAACTGCATGGTGGCTACGGCTATCTCGCGGACTACGGCATCGAGAAGCTGGTCCGAGACCTGCGCGTGCACGAGATTCTTGAAGGCACCAACGAGATCATGCGCCTGATCGTGGCGCGGCAGATGCTGGCAGACGCATGATCGGTAATTGGTACTCCTCTTTAAGGGCCTCACGTCTCTATGGTGTTTTCCTGCGCCACCGGGCGTGGACCGCAAGCGCGATCCAATCGACACATCTGCTGTTCTGTTTCCCCCTTGGGACCTTGGGCCTGGTCTGGTTTTGTCTGCCGGTTCTTATCTTGGGGCTTTGCCTGCCTGCGCTCACCACGGTCTTTACCTTAGGTCAGAGCCTTGCGTTTCTCATGGCCACCTATGGTATCTTCCTCGTGGCGACTGCCCCCATTTCGCTGCGTATCATCAGCGACCTTCGCGTGGGGTATCTCGCAGGCTTCGCAAATGTCTTGGGCAATGCCAATCCATCGAATGCGTTTCGGAAAGAAGCTGAATGTGACCTAGCGGAGTGGAGTGCAACGCATGCCTGACATCTCGATCCGTAAAACAGGCCGCGCGGGCCGCATCACCCTCACCCGCCCCAAGGCGCTCAATGCCATGTCCTATCACATGTGCCTCGCCATCGAGGCGGCGCTGGACGATTGGGCCACCGATGACGACGTCGCGCTGGTCATCATCGACGCCGAGGGCGACAAGGCCTTCTGCGCCGGCGGCGACATCCAGCAGCTTTACGACACCGGACGCGCGGGCGATTTCGGCTATGGCCGGACCTTCTGGCGCGACGAATACCGCCTGAACGCCAAGATTGCCGAATACCCCAAACCCTATATCGCCTTCATGCAGGGCTTCACCATGGGCGGCGGCGTCGGCATTTCCTGCCACGGGTCGCACCGCATCGTCTGCGACAGCAGTCAGATCGCCATGCCGGAATGCGGCATCGGCCTCGTGCCAGACGTGGGCGGCTCGCTGATCCTGGCAAACGCGCCCGGCCGGCTTGGTGAATATCTTGGCCTGACCACCTCCCGCATGGGACCGGCCGACGCGATTTATGCGGGGTTTGCCGACACCTTCATCCCACAGGACGCGTGGCCCGCCCTCATCGCCAAGCTCGAGGAGACCGGCGACGACAGCCACATCAAAGGCGAGACGCCCCCGCAAGGCGTGATGCGCGAGCTTCAGGCGGATATCGACGCGCATTTCGCCGGAGAAGACCTGCAATCGATCGTCAATGCGCTCAAGGCGTCCGACAGCGCGTTCGCCGCCGACGCGCTCAAGGCCATGTCCCGCAACTCGCCCCTCTCCATGGCCTGCGCCGTGGAAATCCTGCACCGCTTGCGCGGGCCCGAAGCCGATATCCGCCGCGCGCTGGAATTGGAGTACCGCTTCACTTTCCGCGCCATGGAACAAGGCGACTTTCTGGAAGGCATCCGCGCCGCCGTAATCGACAAGGACCGCAGACCCAACTGGCAGCATGACCTGGAAAAACCGCCCTCGATGGCGGCCACGCAGATGCTCTTGCCTTTGGGCGAGCACAAGATGACATTCAACGCCTGAAACAGGGGGGACAGACATGAAGATCGGATTTATCGGGCTGGGCAACATGGGCGCGCCGATGGCCGCGAACCTCGCCGCCGCCGGGCATGACGTGGCGGGCTTTGACACCGCGGACACAACTGCCGAAGGCGCGTCTGTCGCCACCTCCGCCACCGACGCTGCAACCGACGCGGACGTGGTCATCACCATGCTGCCCAATGGCCAGATCCTGCGCGCCGTCGCCGATCAGGTCATTCCTGCCATGAAGAAAGGAGCTGTCCTGCTCGATTGCTCCACCGTCGACGTGGACAGCGCCCGCGCCGTGGCCGACCAGGCCAACGCAGCGGGCCTAGGCGCGCTCGATGCGCCGGTCTCGGGCGGCATTGGCGGAGCGCAGGGCGGCACGCTGACCTTCATGGTGGGCGGCGACGAAAGCGCCTTTGCCACCGCCAAGCCGCTATTCGACATCATGGGCCAGAAAGCCGTGCATTGCGGCCCCTCGGGCAACGGACAGGCCGCCAAGATCTGCAACAACATGATCTTGGGCGCCACGATGATCGTCACCTGCGAGGCCTTCGCGCTGGCCGACAAGCTGGGCCTCGATCGGCAGGCGATGTTCGACGTGGTCTCGACCTCCTCCGGCTCGTCGTGGTCGATGAACACCTATTGCCCGGCCCCCGGCATCGGTCCGCAATCGCCATCCGACAACGACTACAAGCCCGGCTTCGCCGCCGAACTGATGCTCAAGGACCTGACGCTGGCCATGCAGGCCGCCGAAACGGCCGACGCGGATACGCCTATCGGCGAGGCCGCCCGCGACCTCTATCGCCGCTTCGTCGAGGATGAAGATGGCAATGGCCGGGATTTCAGCGCGATGTTGCCCCGGTTCGAAAAACGCGGACACGAGGGCTGACCCACCTCTTCCTCTGGCCTAAAATATCCCGGGGGAGCGTCGAAACCCTGTTTCGGCGCGGGGGCAGCGCCCCTTTTCCCCGGCCCGGCCCGCACGCTCCGGCCCAACCGGCACGAAACCGCCGGCGCAGCTGATCGTGAGGAACGCTCCTCCTGCACAGATGTTATTGGCCAAAGCAAAAGGAGTACGCCCATGTGGAAACCCATCCTGACCGCATCCGTCGTCGCCGTGTCTTTGGCCGGTCCCGTCGCAGCCAAGTCCAACTGCCCGTCGGGCCTTGCGAAAAAAGCCGTGCCTTGCGTGCCGCCGGGCAAGGCCAAGAAGCACTCCGGTTATGATCAGGACCGCGATGACTATGACGCTTATCGCCGGGGGGACGTGATCCGCGGTGGCTATATCGTCATCCGCGATCCGGGCCGCTACGGGCTGGACCCCTATGGCACGTATTACCGCGTCGGCAACCAGGTGTTGCGCGTGGACAGAGATACCCGGGAAGTGCTTGATCTCATCGGCGCGGCAGCACGCGTTCTGAATTAAAACTGCCCCTCAAGCCGCTCATAAAACTTTGTTTTATGGGCTGACCGACACGCTCGGTCGGCCCGTCACGCCGGTGACATGGCCTTCGCACCGCGCCAGCCCTTCGGCCAGCAGAACCTGCCCATCAGTTCCATCCGGCAGGTTGCGCCACGCTTCCACCCAACCCTGAAACAGCGCATCGCCGGCGGTTTCTCCGTGAAACGCCTGCACCTGCGCTTTCATCCGTGTGGCGTGTTGGCGCAAATCAGCCTCGAACGCGGCATCGCCGTCGCCAACCTCCAGCACGGCAAAAAGCCCACCGCAGAAACACGGTTCTTCTGCAAACCCGCAATCCGGCCCGGCCTGCGCCCATGCCCCGCAGGGCAGGATCAGCCCCAACAGGACAGCGGCCAAGCGCCTCATTCTGCGGCGACCTTGCGGGCGGCCAGCATGTCCTTGAGATAACGCCCGGTATGGCTGCGCTCGACCTCGGCCACATCCTCGGGCGTGCCTGCTGCGACGATCTCGCCGCCGCCATCGCCGCCCTCGGGGCCGATATCCACGATCCAGTCGGCGGTTTTTACCACGTCCAGATTGTGCTCGATCACCACGACCGTGTTGCCACTTTCCACAAGTTCATGAAGCACTTCCAAGAGTTTCTTCACGTCCTCGAAATGCAAGCCCGTGGTCGGCTCGTCGAGGATATAAAGCGTCCGGCCCGTGGACCGTTTTGCCAGCTCCTTCGACAGCTTCACGCGCTGCGCCTCGCCGCCTGACAGCGTCGTCGCCTGCTGGCCCACCTTGATATAGCCAAGGCCCACGCGCATCAGCGCATCCATCTTCTCGCGGATCGACGGGACCGCCTTGAAGAACTCCTGCGCGTCCTCGACCGTCATATCAAGAACGTCCGCTATGCTCTTGCCTTTCCACTGAATTTCCAGCGTCTCGCGGTTATAGCGCGCACCATTGCAGGTTTCGCAGGTCACGTAGACGTCGGGCAGGAAGTGCATCTCGATCTTGATCACCCCGTCGCCCTGGCACGCCTCGCAGCGCCCGCCCTTCACGTTGAAGGAAAACCGCCCCGGCTTGTAGCCGCGCGCCTTGGCCTCGGGCAGACCGGCAAACCAGTCGCGGATCGGCGTAAAGGCCCCGGTATAGGTCGCGGGGTTCGAGCGCGGCGTGCGTCCGATGGGCCGCTGATCGATGTCGATGACCTTGTCCAGATGCTCCAGCCCCTTGATCGTTTCGCACGGCGCGGGCGTCTGCCGCGCCCCGTTCAAACGCATGGAGGCAGTTTTGAACAACGTCTCGATTGTCAGGGTGGACTTGCCCCCACCGGACACTCCAGTGACGCAAACGAACTTTCCCAGCGGAAAGTCGGCATCCACGCCCTTCAGGTTGTTGCCCGTCGCCTTGACGATCTTGACCTGCTTGCCATTGCCCGGACGCCGCTCGGCCGGAACGGCGATCTCTCGCACGCCGGAAAGATACTGCCCGGTGATGGAATTCTTGTCGGCGGCAACCGCCTCGGGCTTGCCGTGGCTGACCACGTCGCCGCCATGCACGCCCGCGCCGGGGCCGATATCGAAGACGTAGTCGGCCGTGCGAATGGCCTCTTCGTCATGCTCCACGACGATCACGGTGTTGCCCTGGTCGCGCAGGTTCTGAAGTGTCTGCAACAGCCGCCCGTTGTCCCGCTGGTGCAGGCCAATCGAGGGCTCATCCAGCACGTAAAGCACGCCGGTCAGGCCGCTGCCAATCTGGCTCGCAAGCCTGATACGCTGGCTTTCCCCGCCCGAGAGGGTCCCGGCATTGCGGCTCAGCGTCAGATATTCGAGGCCGACATTGTTCAGGAACCCCAGCCGCTCGCGAATCTCCTTCAGGATCGCCCGCGCGATCTCGTTCTTCTGCGCGGTCAACGCCTCCGGCACCGTCTCGCACCAGTCGAACGCCTCGCGGATCGACATCTGTACCACCTGCCCGATATGGCGCAGGTCGTCGGGCTTACCGATCTTGACCGCCAAAGCCTCTTCGCGCAGGCGATAGCCGCCGCAGGTGCCACAGGGCCGGTTGTTCTGGTAGCGTTCGAACTCTTCGCGAATCCAGCTACTGTCGGTCTCGCGATAGCGCCGCTCCATGTTGGGGATCACACCCTCGAAGACACGGCTGACCTGGTACACCCTCCCGCCCTCGTCATAGCGGAACTGGATTTCCTCATCGCCCGAGCCGTGCAGGAACACCTGCTTCACATGTGCTGGCAGGTCGCGCCACGGCGTGTTCGCGTCAAACTCATAATGCCGCGCGATGGCCTCGATGGTCTGCAGGAAATAGGGCGACTTGCCCTTGCGCCACGGCGCCAGCGCCCCGTCATAAAGCTTCAGCGCGGCGTCGGGCACTACCAGTTGCTCGTCAAAGAACAGCTCCATGCCCAGCCCGTCGCAATCCGGGCAGGCCCCGAAGGGCGCATTGAACGAAAACAGCCGCGGCTCGATCTCGGGGATGGTGAAGCCGCTTTCCGGACAGGCAAAATTCTCGCTGAACGTCGTCCGCTCCGGCTCGCCCTCCTTGGGTGCCGTCTCGAAAATCGCGATCCCGTCGGCCAAGTCCAGAGCGGTGCGGAAACTGTCCGCCAACCGCGTTCCGATGCCGTCCTTTACCACGATCCGATCGACCACCACGTCGATGTCATGGCGAAACTTCTTGTCCAGCGTCGGCGGCTCGTCGAGGTCGTAAAAGGTACCATCCACCTTCACCCGCTGAAATCCCTGCTTGCGCAGCTCCAAAAACTCCTTGCGATACTCGCCCTTGCGGTCCCGCACGATCGGCGCCAGCAGAAAGGCGCGCGTGCCCTCCTCCATCGCCAGCACGCGGTCGACCATGTCCTGCACCTGCTGCGCCTCGATGGGCTTGCCGGTTGCCGGCGAATAGGGCGTGCCGACCCGCGCAAAGAGCAGCCGCAGGTAGTCGTAAATCTCGGTCACAGTGCCGACGGTCGAGCGCGGATTCTTGGACGTCGTCTTCTGTTCAATCGAAATCGCCGGGGACAGACCGCTGATATGGTCCACGTCCGGCTTTTCCATCATGTCGAGGAACTGCCGCGCATAGGCCGACAGGCTTTCGACATAGCGCCGCTGCCCTTCTGCATAGATCGTGTCGAACGCCAGGCTCGACTTGCCCGACCCCGACAGGCCGGTGATCACCACAAGCTCGTTGCGCGGAATATCCACGTCGATGTTCTTGAGGTTATGCTCCCGCGCGCCCCGTACTTCGATGTTCTTCAGCTCGGCCATACTGCCCCCGGTGTCTCACCCGTTGACAGATAGTTTACGCCGCCAATTCTTCCAAGGGGAAAAACGGAACATAGCGCGAACACGGGTCAGCCGCTGTGAGCAGCGCCTGCTTTATCCACAGTTTATTTTTGCGCCAGCGCCCACGAACAGATCGGAAAGGCCGGATCATTGTCCAGATTGTCGCGCTCCGGGTCATATTCCGGCGGCCAGTTCTCGCCCAGGTTCCGCAGTCCGGCCAGCCGGTTGCCCCATTGCTCGGACCGGATCTTGTTGTCCTCGAACCCGGCCTCGATCAACAGGTTCTTCAGCCCCCGCGCTGTCCAGCGTGAACAATCCACCGGGTCGCCGTGATAGGGGATGAAGAACGGCACCGCGACCCAGAAATACCCGCCGGGCCGCAGCATCTCCAACACGTTGCGCGTCGCGGCATAGGGCCGGTCCAGATGCTCCCAGACCTGGTTGGCCAGCACGATATCGAACTGCCGCACGTTCCCGACCTCGTCGGTATAGGGGCCGGCGCAAATGTCATGGGCCGGAAAGCGGAAGCGTTCGTAACTCTTGAACTCATAACGCCGGCCGTGCTTGCCCGACACCTCGGCGGCCTCCATCGACCGAAGGTCCAGTTCCCCGAACCAGGCGCGGGAACTGCGGTACATCACGATGCGGTTGAGGCTGGCCATCGAATTCGTTTTCCCTGCTCGGCAGGCCGATAGTTTCAGAACATCTGCGAATTGAAAAGACATCGACCGCGTTTGGTTTTCCAGCTAGAAACCGAATGTCTACGACTGCGACACAAAGTGACCCGAGTTCCGACCTGTTCGGCGCCACAATTTTGAGTAGAGTGAGGCAGCCCTACAATTCAATACGAGGTTTACGAGTTTTGCTTTCCGTTCTTCTTCTGCTCGCCGCCGCAGGCACCGCCGCCTTCATGTTCGATGCCGTCGGGTCCAGCGATGACGACACCGCGCCCGATGACGAAGAGCCAACTCCGGACAACAATGGCACCCTGCTGAACGATATCCTGACCGGCACCGACGGCGATGACGATTTCAACGGGCTGGCGGGGGACGACACGATTTCGGGCCTGGACGGCAACGACACCCTGCGAGGCGGAGCCGGCGATGGCGACGTCATTTACGGCGGCAACGGCAACGACCTTCTGATCGACGGCACGATCAATTCAGACGGCACCGAACGCACGGTCGGCGCCGGGGCCAGTGTGCTGAACGTCACCTACGAGGATGGCGGCGACCTCTACGGCGAGGACGGCAATGACACCATCCTCGTCACCGATGGGGACGGATATGGCGGCGACGGCGACGACAGTCTGTCCAACTGGGATGCGCGCCTGTTGGGCGAGATCGCCGATGGCGGCTATGACCCGGTCGAAGAGCGGCCGGTCCCCGGCCCCGGCCTGATCGACCCATCGCTGGCACCAAAGAACAACAACTTATATGGCGGCGACGGCGACGATGTCATCACCTCGGCCCAGGGCAATGCCTTTGGCGAGGCGGGCAACGACACGATCTTTGGCTATGGCGCCGATGCGGTCGAGGATGCGCGCGACGAGCCGTTCACTTCGGCCAATTTCACGATCTCGGGCGGGGATGGCGACGACGCGCTGCACGGCTATGCCAGCAATGTCCACGGCGACGCCGGCAATGACGTGCTGAACGGCGTCTTCAGCAATTTTTACGGCGGCGAAGGCGACGACACGATACATACCAGCGCAAGCCCGCTCGATAGCGACGACGTCCTGATTTATGACGGCGGTGCCGGCGATGACGTCTTCACGGCCAGCGACCCCGACGCCGCATTCGACCCCGGCGGCCCGATCCGGGAAACCTATATCGGCGGCGATGGCGACGATTTCATCGATGCGCGCGGCTTTGCCGCCAGAACCGAAGTCGACCCGGGCGAAGGCGCCGATACGATCTTTGCAGATGCCAGAAACTCCATTTCCGAGGATGGCAGTTACAGTTCCTCCAGCCGGTTCGAGATTTCCGATTTCGACAGCGTCGAGGACAGGCTGATCGTCGATGTGGGCGTCGAACCTGTGACCCAAGGCACGCTGCCCGCCGATGTTGTTGCCCTGAATGTAGACCTGATCGACCGCTCGGATGCAGACGGCGCCGCGACCGAACTGCGCATCACGCTGCCGGATACGTCCGACGTCACACTCGCTGGCTCCGACGACCTCGACCCCGACGCGCGCTACATCCTGCTGACCGGCGTCACCCCGTCCGAGGTGGACCCGGACAGCATCTATGTCCGCGCGATCTTCGGCGGTCAGGTCCTGTCACAGGACGGCTTCCCGGCGCTGTCGGGCGACCCCGATGCCCCGGCCAACCCGGCGGGTCACGTCGCCCCGCAGACGGACATGATCGCGCCCCTGCCGGTCTGACCAGTCCCGGCTTTTTCTTGGCATAAATACTCAAATCCCGCGCGCAGAGGCCGCGCGGACCTGCACCATGAAGCGTTTCGCGTCCAACCTGGACAACAGCCTTTCGTGAAACGCCGTGCAACATTCACTCGCTGCGCGCGTGTCGCCCTTGGCCGACGCCTCGGGTCACAGGCGAAGCATTTCAGTAGTGCACCGCCCGACCGTACGCGTCCAGCACGCTTTCATGCATCATCTCGCTGAGCGTCGGGTGCGGGAAGACCGTGTGCATCAGGTCTTCTTCCGTGGTCTCCAACTGCCGGCCCACGACATAGCCCTGGATCAGCTCGGTCACTTCCGCGCCGACCATGTGCGCGCCCAGAAGCTCGCCGGTCTTGGCGTCGAACACCGTCTTGATCATACCCTCGGCCTCGCCCAATGCGATGGCCTTGCCATTGCCGATGAAGGGGAAGTTGCCGATCTTGACGTCGTATCCCGCCTCCTTGGCCTTGGCCTCGGTCAGGCCGACGCTGGCCACCTGCGGATGACAATAGGTGCAGCCGGCAATGCTGTCGGGGCGCACGGGGTGCGGGTGCCCGCCCGCGGCCAGCTCGGCCACCATCACGCCCTCGTGGCTCGCCTTGTGCGCCAGCCAGGGCGCGCCGGCCAGATCGCCGATGGCATAGACCCCCTCAACGCCGGTGCGGCAGTATTCGTCCACCACCACATGGCTCCGGTCCACCTTGATGCCCAGATCTTCAAGCCCAAGATTCTCGGTGTTGCCGACGATCCCCACGGCGGAAATCACTGTGTCGAACTCCAGCTTCTCGGTCTTGCCGCCTGTCTCGACATGGGCGGTCACCTCGCCCTTGGCGCGGTCCAGCTGCTTGACCGTGGATTTCTCCACGATCTTCATGCCCTGCTTTTCGAAAGCTTTCTTCGCAAATTTCGCGATCTCGGCATCCTCGACCGGCAGGATGCGGTCCATCACCTCGACCACGGTCGTCTCGGCGCCCAGCGTATTGTAGAAACTGGCGAACTCGATCCCGATCGCGCCCGAGCCGATGACCAGCAGTTTCTTGGGCATCCGGGGCGGCTTCAGCGCGTGCTTGTAGGTCCACACTAGGTCGCCATCGGCCTCCAGCCCGGGCAGCTCCCGCGCCCGCGCGCCGGTGGCCAGAACGATCGTCTTGGCCGTCAGCTCCTCGCTGCCTTTCTCGGTCTTGACCGACACCTTGTCCTTGGCCGTTAGCTTGGCCTCGCCCATGATCGTGGTGATCTTGTTCTTCTTCATCAGGTGGCCGACACCGGATGTCAGCTGCTTGGCCACGTCGCGCGACCGCTTGACCACCGCATCGAGGTCGTAATCGATCTTTTCGGCTTTCAGGCCAAATTCCTTGGCCCGGTGCATCAGGTGAAACACCTCGGACGAGCGCAGCATCGCCTTGGTCGGAATGCAGCCCCAGTTCAGGCAGATCCCGCCCAGATGCTCGCGTTCGACCACGGCCACCTTCAGGCCCAGCTGCGCGCCGCGGATTGCGGCTACGTAGCCGCCCGGCCCTGCCCCGATTACGATCATGTCATAGGATTGCGCGGCCATGCGATGCTCCGTTTTCCGGTCGGTTTCAAAATATAGTTTGATATTAAACTATCTTGCAGCCCACCACAACGCGGCAGAGCCTGCCCGCAACAAGATGCCACGGGCAAGCGCGGTTTGTCCATGTTTTCCAAGGTGTCTGAACGAGATGCGTCAGGCGGCGGCGTCGGCGTCCTGCAACTCACGCACCACGCTGCCGTAACCGCCCTTCTTCATGAACGCCTTTTCGGCGTCCGAACTCGCGCGGCCTAGTGCCTCGTTGCGGTGCGGGAAACGGCCGAAGCTGCGGATCACTTCGCGATGCGCACGGGCGTGCAACAGGTTGTCTTCGCCGCCCTCGGGCATCCGCTCGCAAATCAACCGCACGCAGCGATCCTGATCGCACAGGTTTTCCGAATGCATAAGCGGCAGGTAGAAGAACTGCCGCGCGGGTTCGTCGATACGCGTGTCCCAGCCCTTGTTGATCGCCGCCTTGGCCGCGGCCAGACCGAACTTGTCGGTCGCAAAGGCTTGCGCGTCATCGCGGAACATGTTGCGCGGAAACTGGTCCATAAGAATGATATAGGCCAGCGTCCCGTTGGGATAGGTCAGCCACAGCCCGTTGGTGCCGTCGCAGGCGCGGTGATAGGCATCCAGAAACCTGTCCCGCACGCTCTTGTCCAGTTTGTCGGATGCCTCGTACCAGCCCTTTGGCCCGACCTCGTCGAGCCAAAAACTCAATATATCTTCGGCCGCTGTCATCCTATCCTCCCGTGGTGGGCAGCACGCATATGTAACAGGTTAACGACATCCCCGGCCCCAGGGACAGTAAAGAATTGCAACAACGGCAATCTTTCGTGACATTCGCCTGCTTCTGCCGCGCATATGAGCAGTCTCACGCGGCCTGTCCATCCTCTGCGTTTTCCTCCGCCGCCTCCATGGCAACTTCCTGCGCATAGGTCACCGCCATAGGGGATGCGCTCGGCATGACGGCGGTGTAGCTTTCGGTGTCGTCCGCCGAAGGTGCCGCCCGCTGCGTCATGCGGTATGCGGCATAGGCCGCCATCATCGTGCACAGGGTCGCGATGTGCAGGAAATACCCGCTCGGCCCGATGACCCCCATGATCCACCCGGTGATGATCGGCCCAAAGACGGCGCCCAGCCCGTTGATGAACACCATGCCCCCTGCCGCAGCCGCCATGTCGTCGGAGCCGAGAAAGTCGTTGGTATAGGCAATGAGCAGCGAATAGAGCGGGTTCGACATGCCGCCCACCAGGAAGGCCGCCACCAGCAAGAGCCAGAACACGCTGCCCAGCGCCATGCCGATCACCGCCCCAAGCGCCGCAATGGCCGCCGCGATCAGGATCAGCAACCGCCGGTCCATCCGGTCCGACAACCAGCCCAGCGGGTATTGCACCAGCACCGCGCCCACATAGAACGTCGCGACGAAGGTCGAGATCTGGCCCACGCTCAGCCCGGCTTCGGCGCCGTAGACCGCCGCCATGCCGAACTGCGCCGCAAAGACCCCGCCCAGAAGGAACATGCCGACACAGCCCAGGGGCGAGATCTGCATGATCTCGCGCAACGTCATGGGCTTGGTCGTGTCGAAGGCCGGCGTCGGGCTGATCGACAGCAGAATGGGTGCGAATGACAGCGAAATCAGGACCGACGGGATGATGAACAGCACGAAGCCGCCCGGGTCTGCCGTCAGCATCAGCGCCTGCGCACTGACGATACCCACCATCTGCACAATCATGTAAAGCGACAGCGCCTTGCCGCGATTGTCGTTCGTGGCAGCGTTGTTCAGCCAGCTTTCCGCCGTCACGTACACCCCGGAAAAGCAGAAGCCGATCACAATTCGCCCCGCGCCCCAGGCCCAGGGGTTGGCGAAGGCCGGGTAAAGGATCATCACCGCCGAAATCATCGAGGCCAGCGCCGCGAAGACCCGCACATGCCCCACCCGCCGGATCATGTCCGGCGCCTTGCGCGACCCGAACAGGAACCCTAGGAAATAGCCCGACATCACCAGCGACATTTCCAGCGTGGAAAAGCCTTCCATCTGGCCGCGCACACCCAGAAGCGTGCCTTGCATGCCGTTGCCGACCTGCAAGAGCATCATGCCCAGAAGCAGGGCCCAGGCGCTGGAAAGAACGGAAAACATGCGGATGCTCCAATAACTTTGTGCCCGTCTAGCGGGGCGTTACACAACAGGTCTGCCTCAATCGCGACTCGATCCGTCGCAGATGCAGGCCTTGCCAGTGTTTTTCGGAGGTTTCAACAGCGCCCGCGCCGGCCGACGTCGCCACCGCGCGAAACGCCGCGCCGTGGCGCGTCCCGGCCGGGTTTTCAGTGGGCGGGCGGGTCGTCGGGGTCGCGCGCGTCCCGGTCTGAGGTGGATTTTCCGGCCTGAACGTCGGCCAGTGTCGCGCGTTCCAGCTCTTCGTTCGACATGCCTGTAAGCACGCGAAACACCCACAGCTTGACCGGCTCGCGCTTGAGGGCAAGGTTGGCGGCAAAGACGATGGATGCACAGACAAGCCCCGCGATCACGTAGTTCAGGATCAACAGCGCCGCGCTGGTAATCAGCCCCACCCACATGACGCGGCTGACGAATCCCGGCACCTTGTTGAGTTTCATTCCATTCTCCTTTCGTCCTGCGGCACCAGCAGAGACGAATCCCCGTAGGAGAAGAATCGATACTCATTCTGGATCGCGTACGTGTAGATATCCTTAATCCGGTCCGGCCCCATCAGGGCACTGACAAGCATCATGAGCGTGCTTTTGGGCAGGTGAAAATTCGTCATCAGCGCATCGGTGACCTGAAACTCGAAACCGGGATAGATGAAGATATCCGTCTCGCCCCGCCACGGCGTGATCGTGCCATCGCGCGCGGCGCTCTCGATCAGGCGCAGTGCGGTGGTGCCGACGGGAATGACCCGCCCGCCTGCCGCTTTGGTCGCGGCGATCTCGGCGGCGGCGGCCTCGCTGACCTCGCCCCACTCGGCGTGCATCCGGTGGGTCGTCACGTCCTCGACCTTCACGGGAAGGAAGGTGCCCGCACCGACATGCAAGGTGACCTCGGTAAAATCCACGCCCTGCGCCGCAAGCTCCGCTAGCAGAGCGTCGTCGAAATGTAAGCTGGCAGTGGGCGCCGCCACCGCTCCGGTCTCCTTGGCGAAAACGGTCTGATAATCGTCCCGGTCCCGTGCATCGGCGGCGCGTTTGCTGGCAATGTAGGGCGGCAACGGCATCGCACCCGCCGCGTTCAGCGCCGCATCGAAATCGTCGCCGGACAGGTTGAAGCGCAGCACGCCCTGACCATCCTCCCTGTCCAGCAGCGTCGCCTCCAGCCCCGCGCCAAACCGCACAACTTCGCCGGTCCGCAGCTTCTTCAGCGGCTTGATCATTGCCCGCCAGTCGCCCTCGGGCGTGGCGTCCAGCAGCGTCACCTCGATCCGTGCCTCAGTCTCACCCTGGGCACTGTCGCGCCGCCGCACCCCCGACAGCCGGGCCGGAATCACCTTGGTGTTGTTCAGGATCAGCCGGTCGCCGGGGCGCAGGAACTGCCCAAGATCGTAAACCCGCGCATCGGTGATCGTGTCCCCTTGCGCCACCAGCAGCCGCGCCGACGGCCTCGGCCTTGCGGGCCGGGTCGCGATCAGCGCCTCGGGCAGGTCGAAATCGAAATCCGACAGCTTCATCTGCCAGCTTCACGGTTGTTGAAATCGCGCACGCGCGAATTGCTCTGCGGCGCCTGCGATTGCGGCCGGTCCGTTCCCTGCTGACCAGTCTGCGCAGGCCGCGTCGACTGCGGCAATTCCGGCGCTTGCCGGCGGAACAATTCTCGGAACATTCCCGGCGTAAAGGCCGACAGCGGGTTGACGCTGACTCGCGGGCTGCGCGCCGGCCCTTTCAGCGTATAGTTGAAGCCGAACAGCCCTTCGCCCCGCCGGGTAAAGAGCCCGCCCACGGCATTCACCACGTAGACCGGCGAAATCACGCCCTGCATGTCCATCTGCCCGCTTTCCAAGTAATAATACCCGTCCATCGTGATGCCCATTGCGGCACCCACCGCGCTGCTGGAATAGAGCGTTACGCGCTCGGGCGAAAGCTGGAACCGCGCCTCCAGCGACTCGAAATGAATGCCCTCGCCGCCCAACTGCTCCAGCAGGCCGACCACCGTCAGCGCGTTCAGCAGTGCCGCCATCGAGGGCGCGTCCTTGAGGCGCATCGCGCCCTTGGCCGTCAACTTGCCTTCGTAGATACCCGGCCCCTTGCCCGGCACCAGCGTCACGTCCAGCTTGCCGTTGCGCGCCCCCTTGATCAGGCCGGCCGACACCAGCACCCCTGCTGCATCCTCGGACTGGATGCGGAAGGCGCTGCGCCCTCCTTGCGGGATGACCCGCCCGGTGATCGGCGTCGCGCCGTTGACCCGGCCCGTGAAACTGCCATCCGCCCCGCGCGACATGTCCAGTTCAGCACGGAAATCCGTCAGCGCGATCCCGTCCGAGATTTGCAGGCTGTCAAGGCGCAACGACACCGGCCCGCCGCGCCGCGCCCGCTGCTCCGCGCCGCCGCCATCGCCGCCCAGCGAGGTCTGGCGCAAATCCACCGATCCGCCCAGCACGCGCACGGCCGGGGTCACGCCCGCCCCGCGCCCTACCAGGTCCACCGGCGCGCTCAACCAATTGCCGACCTGCACCTGCGAAAACGAGGCCCGGTCAAGCTGTCCGCTGTCGCGCAAGGTGACAGCGCCTCGGGCGTTCAGCCCCGCGGCCGAAATCTCCAGCCGGTCGATCGAGGGCGGCTCCCCCAGCCGCCCCGATGCCTCCAGCCGTCCGGTGCCGCGCTGCGACAGGGCCCAGTCCAGTTGCGGCACCCGCAACCCGACGCCCGCCAGAGACGAACTGAGACGAAACACCCCAGGTGCGCCTTTCTCGAAGTCGATCTCCATATCGGCCCGGCCCGTGCCCGTCACGCTGCCCGGTGGCAGGCCGATGCCGAACTCATCGGCGAACCGCTCCGACAGTTCGATCCAGCCGCGCACGGTGCTGGTGGTCGCGCCCGGGCTGATATCGGTCTCGAACTGCCCGTCAAACGGCACCTGCCCGATGCGCCCCGCGCCCGCGACACTCAGCATGTCGTCGACAATCGCCACCTCCAGTGCCGACGCGGACAGCACCCGTCCGGGCACCAGCACCTCGCTGCGCACATCGCGCAGCGTACCGGCGATGTCGAATTCCACGTCCTGCACCGTCAGCTTGTCCAGCAGGCGCAGGTCGAGAACACCCTGCAACTCTGCCATCCCGTCAGCCAGCGTCACCTCGCGCCCCGCCTTGGTCAGGAACTCCAGCGGCGGTTCGTCCAACAGCGACAAGGCGGCAGTGATCGTGCTCCGCGTGCGCAGATTGACCTGCGCGGGCGTCCGTTTCACCGCCACGTCGGGGATGTCGAAACTGGTGCCGGTGATATCGACGCGGCCGCCCTGTGGCGCGGTCACATATCCCCCCAGCGCCGAGACCACGAAACGGTTGTCCATCAGCGATGCGTGCCCGTGCGCGTCCTCGATCACCGGGAAATTCTTGATGAACTGCGTGCTGAACTTCTCGAAGTCGAAGCCCAGAAAGAAATCAGGGCGGCGTTTTGGCAGGCTGCGCAGCGCCAGCTGGATGTTCTGCAAATCCGCGCTGCGAATGTTCTTCGTGATCCAGTCGCGAGTCTTGACCTCCAGCCGTTGCGGCCAAAGCTGCATCAGCCGGTCGGGGGCGATCTGCGCCATGTGCCCGTCCAGCGTCACGTCCCAGCCTTCTGGCGCGGCCCGCGCTTCGCCGGTAAGCCGCAGCACCTCGTTCTGGTCCGACAGGCTCAGCTGCCCCAGGCTCAGCACGAAGGGGTCCAGTTGCAGGCGCATATCCATACGCGCGCCCTGAAGCGTGACCGCCTCGGCGTAAAGGTCCATCGGGTTGGCCTCCACCTCGGATAGACCGACCTGCAACAGGATCTCTCTGGGCCAGCCGTTTTCCATGCCCACGAGATAGGCATGACCCGTGGCGCTGGTCTTGACCCATTTGCTGTCGATCGACAGCTCGTTAAAGCTGATGCTGTGTTCGGACGGGTCATAGGTGAAATAGCTGCGCACCGAGTTGAATGCGATCGGTTCTGTCGCGTCATTGGGCCTGACCGCGCCCTTGCCGATCTGAAGCGTCGCATTCAACGGTCCAAGCTGGCCCTCCGCGTCCACCGAGGCCCGCAAGGCCCCCGAAATCGGCGCGTCGATCGCGTCGAGCCAGGCCAGTGCGGGCGATTGCCCCGCCACGTCGCGGGCCGGCATGTCCTCGAAGCTCAGGCCGACCTCGGACGCCGCCGTGCCCAGCCGCCCGGTGTAGTTGAGCGCCAGCGTGGTGGCGAAATCGCGTGCGCCGATCAGGGCGAAATCCGCGCGCAGGCGAAACTCGTCCCCCTCACGCGAGATCTGCAACCGCCCACCATCGGCGGTCCAGGCCCGCTCGGTCCGTTCGTCCTCGTATCGCAGCGAGACGTTCGTGGCCTCGATTTGCGACAGGCTGCGAAAAGCCGGGCGGTTAAGGATGTCGTCCAACCGTTCGGCCAGCGCGGCCACCGTAACCGGCTCGCGTGCGTTGGCCTCGGCATCGCCCAGCGTCACGCCGACCTCGCCCGTATCGGTGCGCCGGAAACTCAACTGCGCCCCCGAGAGGCGGATCGCGCTTGGTTGAAGCGCGCCTTGCAAGAGCGCCGCCATGTCCACCGTGCCCTGTATGTCCGAAAGGCTGGCGATGGGCAGGCCGGTCTCGTCCCTGATCATGACATCGCGCAGCGACAGCCGCGGCACCCAGCCTTCCTCGACGATCACGGCCATGTCACCGAAATGCAGCGAGACACCGTCGACCGCGGCATTGACCTCGCGCGTTACACGCTCGCGCACCCATTCCGGCGCCGACACCCGCGTGCCGATCATCGCCATGACGGCAACGCTCAGGCCAAGGCACAGCACAAGAACCAGTCCGGCACTCCAGAGCCCGAACCGCTTGAGGCGTTTGCTACGTGGTTTCTTCTGCGTTGTGTCGCTCATTTTCCCGTTGCCGCGCGTTGACCGCGCTTTTCCTGCTCCCACGCCTTTATTCTTGCCGCTCGCGCGTTAATTTGGAACTCACTTTTTACTCAACGGAGAAACCCGCATGCTTGAGACCGGTCAACCGGCCCCCGATTTCGCCCTGCCGCGCGACGGCGGCGACCTTGTCACCCTGTCCGATCAGCGCCCGGCGCCGGTGGTCCTGTATTTCTACCCCAAGGACGACACGCCCGGCTGCACCAAGGAGGCCATCGCCTTCACCGGCCTTGTCGAGGACTTCGACGCGGTCGGCGCCAAGATCTTCGGGATATCCAAGGACACCGTGGCCAAGCACGACAAGTTCCGCGACAAGCATGAGCTGGGCATTCCCCTTCTGTCTGACGCTGATACGCATGTGTGCGAGGAATACGGCGTCTGGAAGGAAAAAAAGATGTACGGCAAGACCTTCATGGGGATCGAGCGCACGACCGTGCTGATCGATCAGGACGGCATGATCGCCCGGATCTGGCCCAAGGTGAAGGTCGACGGCCACGCCGAGGAGGTGCTGGACGCGGTGCGCGCGCTTTGACCGATCAAAGCCTCGCCGAAATGGCCGTCGAGGTGCTGACCACCGCCGACGGGCGCGCAAAGACCGCCCTGTCGCGGCGCCATGCCGAAACCTGGTTCGCGGCCCGCGCCGCAGGGCGCGCCATACCCGTAGGTCACGCGGCCCCGCCTCTGCGCCCCTCGCGCCCCGACCTGCCCCGCCTTCTGGACCCGCGCGACGTGCCGCGTCGTCGCCCGGGCACTGCGCATGGCCGGCTGGCGATCCTGCACGCGGTGGCCCATATCGAACTCAATGCCGTCGACCTGCACTGGGACATCATCGCGCGCTTCACCGATACGAAGATGCCGATCGGTTTCTACGACGACTGGGTGAAATCGGCTGACGAGGAATCCAAGCATTTTAACCTGGTATGCGACTGCCTCGAGGCAAAAGGCAGTCATTACGGCGCACTGGACGCCCATGCCGGCATGTGGCGCGCCGCCGAGGAGACGGCAGAGGATTTCATGGGCCGCCTCGCCGTCGTGCCCATGGTGCTCGAAGCGCGCGGCCTAGACGTAACGCCGGGCATGATCGACCTGTTCGAGACCGCCGGCGAGGACCGGACGGTCGAGGCGCTCAAGGTCATTTATGCCGAGGAGGTCGGCCATGTCGCCTATGGCTCCAAGTGGTTTCACTTCCTCTGCGGGCGGCACGAGATGGACCCCAAAGACGCCTTCCACGACCTCGTCAGCCGCTATTTCCACGGGGGCCTGAAACCGCCCTTCAACGAGGAAAAACGCGCCGAGGCGGGCCTTCCCCCCGACTTTTACTGGCCCTTGGCAGACCGCAGAACCGGGGCTTGAAAGCGCATTCGTGCCATCAAGCCCTTAAGAATCGGCAATTTTCTGCCAATTCCGGGTCAAATCGCCGCCCAGCCCGCGATAGGTGGTCAAAATCCTTGCCCAATAGTGAAGGCCTGTGTACCCAACCCCGGACGATGCCACCGGACCATCCGGCCTAGAATGGACACTGTCGCACCTCAGAACGCGGCACAGGTTTGAGCATCGACATTGGGAGAGGTTGAAAGGGACGGACTCAATCTTGCGCAGACGATTTTTGATCAAGCTGAACCACATCCTGGAAAAACACTTCCCGGAACGCCGCGTTTTCCTGCGGTCCGACACAGACACCCGCTTCATCCGGCTTCGGCCCGCGACGCAACTCATCGCCTTCACCGGCGCCTCGGCCATCGTGGCTTGGGCGATCATCGCCACCGCCGTTTTGGTGATGGACTCGATCGGATCGGGCAATTTCCGCGAGCAGGCCAAGCGCGACCAGCGCACCTACGAGGCCCGGCTGAACGCGCTGGAAGACGAACGCGATATGCGCGCCGAAGAGGCGCTGGCGGCCCAGAACCGCTTCAACTCGGCGCTGGAACAGATCTCGGTAATGCAGACCGAACTCCTAACCTCCGAAACCCGCCGGCGCGAGCTGGAGACCGGGATCGAGGTAATCCAGTCGACCCTGCGCCGCACCATGAAAGACCGCGACAGCGCCCGCAACGAGGCCGCGCAGCTTGCCGAAGCAATCGACAATTCCGGCGACATGCCCCTGCCCGGCCAGTCGGGCAGCGCGGGCGAGGACCCGATGGTAGAGTTCCTGTCGTCCCAGCTTGCCGCCACCGCGCAAGAGCGTGACCAAATCACCGCCGACGCGCAGGATGCGCTGTTGCGAGCCGACGAGATGGCCACCCAGATCCAGCTGATGCAGGATCAGAACGACCAGATCTTCCGCCAACTGGAAGAGGCGATGACGATCTCGGTCGAGCCGCTGGACAAGATGTTCACCGCCGCCGGCATGAACCCCGACCGGCTCCTGGATACCGTGCGCTCGGGCTATTCCGGCCAGGGCGGGCCGCTGATGCCGCTCAACTTCTCGACCCGGGGCGAAGACCCTTCGGCTGACACCCGCCGCGCCAACGGCATCCTTCAGGGCATGGACAAGCTGAACCTGTACCGCATCGCCGCCCAGAAGGCGCCTTTCGCGATGCCGGTAAAGTCGTCCTTCCGCTTCACGTCAGGCTTCGGCATGCGCTGGGGCCGGATGCATTCCGGCACCGATTTCGCCGCGCCGCATGGTACGCCGATCTTCTCGACCGCCGATGGCGTGGTTGTTCACGCCGGCTGGCAGTCGGGGTATGGCCGCCTTGTGAAGATCCAGCACGAGTTCGGAATCGAGACGCGCTACGCCCACATGTCCAAGTTGCACGTCAAGAAGGGCCAAAGGGTCTCGCGCGGGGATCGAATTGGTGATATGGGGAGCACTGGACGTTCCACCGGCACCCATCTACACTACGAGGTCCGTGTCGGCGGCAAGGCCGTCAACCCCATGATCTACATCAAGGCTGCAAGAGATGTTTTCTAAGAGCAAAATCAACGACCCCGCGCCGAAGCCAGATTCTGCGGCCAAACCCGCCGCGCCGGCCGAGCCGCGCAAGGACACCGCCGAGAAACCCAGCAGTGGCGAGTTCAAGGCCGCGGCCCCCAAGGCCAAACCCCCCGCCTCGGTCCTGTCGCCCGATCTTCACGTCACCGGCAACCTCAAGACCACCGGCGACGTGCAAGTGGAAGGCACTGTCGAGGGCGACATTCGCGCCCACCTGCTGACCATCGGCGAAAGCGCCACGATCAAGGGCGAAATCATCGCCGATGACGTCGTGATCAATGGCCGCATCGTCGGCCGCGTGCGTGGTCTGAAAGTGCGCCTGACCTCGACCGCCCGCGTCGAAGGCGACATCATCCACAAGACCATCGCCATCGAATCCGGCGCTCATTTCGAAGGCTCGGTGCAACGCCAGGACGACCCGCTCAATGCCGGCGGCAAGAAACAATCCGCCCCGGCCCAGCAGTCTTCCTCGCCGACGCCCGCCCCCGCGAACGAGCCGGCCAAGAGCTGACCGCGATGCATATCTGTAAGGAAAGGCGCCCGGGCACCCATGGCGCCTTTTTGATTGGCGTAATCGATCATCAAAGTCCGGCGCCAAGAAAGTATCGTTCCAGAACGTTATACGTCGTCTGAAATCGGGTTTTGCCCCTTTTTCCCTTGTTCTTGGGACAGGATGTCACGCACCTCCTGCATCAGCGCCTGCTGCGTCTCACGGGCCTTCGATGTCTTGCATTCGGCTTTCGACAGCCGGGTCAGCAACGTCTTCAGATACTGCTTACGCGTGCCGACGGAATATCCTTCCTCGGCCAGCACTTGGTGAAGCTCCTCCGGACCGACCCAACCGCCGTCAGGCGTGCGAAGTTTTTCAAAGTTTGAGGTGTCTGTCATTGCGCCTCCTGTAGAAAAACGTTTTCTGACCATACGGCGTTCCATCTGCAGCCCCGGTTTTGGCGATACCCTTCGGCGGACGGCAAGACACCGGGTCGCATGCCCAGCCGCCGCGACGGTCGTGCATCACCTCTCGCCGTCCTGTCTCCAGCGTTCCGTGAAGAAACCGGATCACAGCTTCTCGCGAGACGCGGCGTGACGTTCATTCGAGGAGCGCGTTTCGCATTTCGCTGATGTATCAGATCAAATGCAAAACACTTTAAAAACCGTTGTATCCCTTGACACTTACACCGCCACACGCCATGTCGCTCCCATCGCTGCGATTGCGCGTGAGCCGGGCCACCCGCCCGAACCAGCAACCAGCCTGATATTTCCAGTTCCCCCATCACGCAGGGTTTCTGATGCGGCGCCAGATGGTCCGGGATCCGCCCGCTCCTTCTTAAAGTGTCCGCGCAACCCTTGCGCCCGCGCATCCCGTGCGGGCCATGTCTCTTGGTCACCGGCATTCCACCGCGTGGCCCGCAAAGGATACGACTTGTACGATTTCGACATGCTGGGCCTCGCGCCCGAACTCAACACCGCTCTCAAGACCGCCGGCCTGACCGAACCGACGCCCATCCAGAACAAGGCCATTCCCCTCGCCCTCGAAGGCCATGATGTCATGGGCCTCGCCCAAACCGGCACGGGCAAGACGCTGGCCTTCGGCCTGCCGCTCATCCAGAACCTGCTCGATGCACCGGGCAAGCCGGACCCCAAGATGGTCAAGGCCCTCATCCTCGCCCCGACGCGCGAACTGGTGAACCAGATCGCCGAGTCGCTGCGCGGCCTGACCAAAGGCACCAAGCTGCGCGTCGTCACCGTTGTCGGCGGGCAGTCCATCGGCAAGCAGATCAGCCTTCTGTCGCGCGGCACCGACATCCTCGTCGCCACGCCGGGCCGCCTGATCGACCTGATGGAGCGCCGCGCGCTGGACCTTTCGACCGCGCGTCACCTCGTGCTGGACGAGGCCGACCAGATGCTCGACATGGGCTTCATCCACGCTCTGCGCAAAATCGCGCCGCATCTGGGCAGCCCGCGCCAGACCATGCTGTTCTCGGCCACTATGCCCAAGCAGATGGAAGAGATCTCCGCCGCCTACCTGACCAACCCCCGCCGGGTTCAGGTCTCGCCCCCCGGCAAGGCCGCCGACAAGATCACCCAGTCGGTGCATCACGTTGCCAAGAACGACAAGTCCGCCAAGCTGCGTGAACTTCTGGCCGACGATCCGCACGCCCTGACCCTCGTCTTTTCCCGCACCAAGCACGGCGCGGAACGGCTGATGAAAGGGCTGGTCTCCGACGGCTTCAACGCCGCCTCGATCCACGGCAACAAAAGCCAGGGACAGCGCGACCGCGCGCTCAAAGCCTTCCGTGACGGTACCACCAACATTCTCGTCGCCACGGATGTGGCCGCACGCGGCATCGACATTCCGGGCGTCGCCTACGTGGTCAACTACGACCTTCCCGAAGTGGCCGACAACTACGTCCACCGCATCGGCCGCACCGCGCGGGCGGGCCGCGAAGGCGAGGCCATCTCGCTCTGCGCCCCCGAAGAAGCGGGCCTGCTTCGTGACATCGAGAAGGTGATGAAGATCACCGTCCCGGTGGCCAGCGGCACAGCGCCCGCTTTCGAACCCGGTCGCGCCCCCAAGAAACGCGGCAACGGGTCCAACCGTCGTCGTGGCGGCAAGCCCGCCCAGGGGGGCGGCCAAGGTCAGGCGCCTTCTTCGGCGCAAAAACCCCGCCGCCAGCGCCGCCGCAACCGCGCGGCCTGACGCGCATAGCATGGGCCGGGGGCAACCCCGGCCTAGCCCTTCACGATCAAAGTCTCCGGCGTCTGGTCGGTCAGAACCTCTGCGCCAGTCTCTGTCAGCATCACCGTGTTGGAAATGAAGTAGTCCACCACATCCGTGTTGGTGAACCAGGAATGGGCGTGAAAGACCATGCCGACCTCCAGCTTGCGCTCCGAGCCGGGAAAGAGGCTGGTCACCATCGACCCGCCCGTCCAACTGGGCGGGAAGCCGATCCCCACCAGGTAGCCGCAGTGATGCCGGTTATAGTCGGCCAGCCCTGCACCCGCCGCCACCTCGCGCCACGCGGCATAGGCGTCGCCCGCCGCAGCACCGGGTTTCAGCGCGGCACAGATCGCCTTCATGCCATCAACGGCCAACTCGACAGACCGCTCCACGCCCTCCGGCGCCGCGCCGACATAGACCAACCGCCCCATCGGCGCCTGGTATTTGCGATAGGCGCCGCAGGTTTCCATGAAGACCGCGTCGCCGGTGCGAAACACATCGCCGCGCCATGTCGTGTGCTCCTCCCCCAGCCGTGACGTGGGGCGAAAGAACGGCCCAAACCCGGGATATTCACTCTCCGCCAGGATCGCCGCGCGATGATACTCGGCGGCCACCTCGTAATCGCTGGCCCCATCGCGTACCGCTTCGATCGCGGCCAACGTGCCAAGGTCCGCCGCCCGCGCCGCCTTGCGGGTATAGGCCATCTCGACCGGCGATTTCACCAGCCGCAGATCGTCGATCAGGCCCGAGCCCTCGCTCCAGTCCGCCTCCCCCTGCATAATCCGTTCCGCATGGCGCGGCGTCAGGAACAGGCTGCGCTTCTCGATCCCGACGCGTCCGCCCTTGAGGCCCAGATCGGCCATCGCCCGCAGCACGTGATCCGACAGCTCCTCGTGATCCGCATGACCATAGAACCGCGCGTTCCGCACCTGGTTGGCGACCGTGATCCCCTCCATCGCGCGGCAGACCAGCGCCATCTCGCCATCCGCGTTCAGCACCAGAACATGCGCGGCAAAGAATCCCCAATGATCAAGGCCGGTCAGCCAGTAGATGCTCTCGGGCACCGAGATCAGCAGCCCGTCCAGCCCCTCCGCTTTCAGAAGCGCACAGGACCGCGCCACGCGACCCGCCAATTCACCATCGTCGAATGCAGGCCCGGTCATGTCAGCACCCTCACAGTTTGACCGCATCGCGCAAGTACGGCAGCCGGTTCCGCGCCGCCACCACACGCGCGGGGTCGACATTGGCGGCAATCACGGTCTCCTCTGTCCCGGCCACCGCCTCCTCCACCCCGTCCGGCGCCACGATCCGGCTGCCGCCGAGGTAGCGCGCGCCGCCCTCCTCGCCCGCATGGTTGGCATAGGCCAACCACAACCCGTTCTCGAAGGCCCGCGTCGGCACCAGTTTCTCGGCCACCACGCCCCACTGATCGACAAGCGCCGTGGGCACCAGCGCCAGCTCGGCCCCGTGCAGCGCGGCCTTGCGCAGGCTTTCGGGCAGTTCGACCTCGTAGCAGATGATGATCGCGATGCGCATTCCGCCGTGATCGACCAGCGTCAGGTTGTCCCCGTTGGCAAATGTCTCTTCCTCGAAACTTCCCGGCGACGGCAACCGCTTGCGGTGATTGGCCAGCGCCGCGCCATCCGCGCCCACCAGCCGCGCGGCATTGTAAACCACGCCGTCCGCCGCCTCGGGATATCCATAGCAGACGGCGGTCTCGTGCCGCTTCGCCATCTCGGCCACATCCTGAAAGAACGGTCCCGTCGCGGGTTCGGCCAGCGCCGCGTGATCGGCCCCCATGTAGCCCGACAGGAACAACTCCGGACAGACCATCAGGTCGGCCTCGCGCTCCGCCAGCCGCAACTCCAGCGCGCGCAGCCGCGCACTGGTCGACAGACCACCCGCATCGCATTGATAAATCCCAAGACGCATGTGCCCCTCCCCGGTGTCACCCGGCAAAGCCAACACGCAGATCGCTTTCAGGTCAATCTTTTAGATGATTACCCTAGGCTTCCAACTCGGCATCCCAGTAAAGGAAGTCGATCCAGCTTTCATGCAGGTGATTGGGCGGGAACTTGCGGCCAAGGTTACGCAGCTGTTCCGCCGCCGGCGCGCGCGGCGGCTTGCGCAGGTTCAGCCCCGAGCGCCGCAGGCTTCTGGAGCCCTTGCGCAGATTGCAAGGCGAACAGGCCGCCACGACGTTTTCCCAGGAAGTGATCCCGCCCTTGGCGCGCGGAACTACGTGGTCAAATGTCAGATCCCCCTTCGCTCCGCAGTACTGACACTGGAATTCATCCCTCAGAAACAAATTAAAGCGCGTGAAGGCCACGCGCTTTTGAGGTTTGACGTAATCTTTCAGAACGATGACCGAGGGTATCCTGATCTCGGTCGAAGGACTTCGCACCGTGTCTTCGTACTCGGCCACGATGTCGACCCGGTCAAGGAACACGGCCTTCACGGCATCCTGCCAGGGCCACAACGACAAGGGGTAATAGGACAGTGGGCGATAGTCGGCGTTCAGAACCAGCGCCGGATGATGTTTCAGCGCCGAGGGCGCCCTTACGAATTCCGTTCTGAAATCTGCATCCATGACCTTACTTACCCCCGCTCGTATCGCCTCATGCTCTGGTTCGGGGCGTGACAGCCGCCCCTTGACTGCGTTCACTATATATCGTGTTTCGCCTCTGGCAAGTGCCGGATATGGCGGTACATCTTGCGATTTGCGTAGCGCGATTCCGTGACGGGGATGTGACACTTATCCACAAGGCGGGCCGCCCCGCGCTGCAAGCCTCGTAAGCGTTGCGTCATGATCAACGCGCTGACCGATTTCTTGCAAGAAATGGGCAGCTCAAGGCGAAACCCGGCCTCCAAGGGCCGGGTTTCCCGAGTCCTGGCGCGCCCTGGGGTCAGGCCGCCTCGACCGCCCGGCGGGTCATCACCGCCACCAGATGCGCGCGGTACGCCCCCGAGCCGTGCAAGTCCGAAATCATCCCGTCCGCCGGCACTGAAAGACCGTCCAGCGCCGAGGCCGAGAAATTGCCGCTCAGCGCCTCTTCGGCTTCCGTCCAGCGGAACACGCCCTCTTCGGATGCGCCGGTGACGGCCACGCGCACACCGTCGGCGAACTTGGCCACGAAGACGCCGACCAACGCAAAGCGCGACGCGGGCTGTTCGAACTTCTGGTAGTTGGCCTTTTCCGGCACCGGGAATTTCACCTCGGTGATGATTTCGCCCTCATTCAGCACGGTCGCGAACATGCCCTCGAAGAAATCATCAGCCGCGATCTCGCGCTCGTTGGTCACCACCGTCGCGCCCGACGCCAGCACCGCCGCCGGATAGCACGCCGACGGGTCGTTGTTGGCCAGGCTTCCGCCGATGGTGCCACGGTTGCGCACCGCCGGGTCGCCGATATTCTCGGCCATCCAGACCAGCGCCGGATAAGCCCCCGATCCCGCCGCCACATCGCCGTGGGTCGTGCCCCCGCCAATGCAGATGCGGCCGTCATCATCGGTGCAGACGCCCTTGATCTCGTCGATCCCGCTCAGGCAAACCAGCACCTCGGGCGCGGCCAGGCGTTGCTTCAGCGTGGGGATCAGGGTCTGCCCGCCCCCCAGCGCCTGGTTCTCGTCGCTTTGTTTGAGCAGCGCCACCGCGTCGGCCACGGTGCTCGGGCGTTCGATTTCGAATGCGTACATCGTCTCTCTCCTTACCCTTGCATCGCCTGCCAGACGCGCGACGGCGTCAGCGGCATGTCGATATGCGTCACATCATGCCCCGCGCGTTGCAGCGCATCCACCACGGCATTGACCACCGAAGGCGGACTGCCGATCGCGCCAGCCTCGCCACAGCCTTTCACCCCCAGCGGGTTGTGCGTGCAGGGCGTCTGGCAGGAATGGTCGACATCGTAGAACGGCACGTCATCGGCGCGCGGCATGGCGTAATCCATGTAGGACGCGCTCAAGAGCTGGCCGTCGGCATCGTAGGAGGTCTGCTCCAAGAGCGCCTGCCCGATCCCCTGCGCCAGCCCGCCATGCACCTGGCCCGACACGATCATCGGGTTGATGACATTGCCGAAGTCGTCGGCGGCAGCAAAGCTCTCGATGGTGACCTTGCCGGTCTCGGGGTCGACCTCCACCTCGCAGGCATAGGCGCCCGACGGATAGGTGAAGTTGGCCGGGTCGTAGAACGCGGTCTCCTCCAGCCCCGGCTCGATCTCTTCCAGCGGATAGTTGTGCGGCACGTAAGCCGCCAACGTCACGTCGCCCCAGGCCACCGACTTGTCGGTACCCGCGACGGTGAACTGGCCGTCCTTCAACTCGATATCCGCCTCCGAGGCTTCCAGCAGGTGGGCCGCGATCTTCTTGGTCTTGGCGATGATCTTCTCGGTCGCCTTGACCATGGCGCTGCCGCCCACGGCGATGGAGCGGGAGCCGTAGGTGCCCATGCCCATCGGCGTGTTGGCCGTGTCGCCGTGTTCGATCTCGACCATGCTCTCGTCGATGCCCAGCATGTCGGCCACCACTTGCGGGAAAGCGGTCTCGTGCCCCTGTCCGTGGCTATGGCTGCCGGTCATCACGGTGATCCCGCCGGTGGCGTTCACCCGCACGGTCGCGGATTCATACAAGCCGGCCCGCGCGCCCAACTGCCCCACCAGGTTCGACGGCGCGATGCCGCAGGCCTCGATATAGCAGTTCACGCCAAGGCCCCGCAGCTTTCCTTTGGCCTTGCTGTCTTCCAGTCGCTTTTGGAAACCATCCTTGTCGATGATCTCCAGCAACTTGTCCATCGTGGCGTTGTAATCGCCCGTGTCGTACTCGACAGCGACCGGCGTGGCATAGGGGAACTCGGTGACGAAGTTCTGTCGCCGCAGCTCGATCGGATCCACGCCCAGCTCCCGCGCCGCCTTGTCGATGACACGCTCCAGCTGGTACGTCGCCTCGGGCCGCCCGGCCCCGCGATAGGCATCGACGGGAACGGTGTTGGTAAAGACCGCCTTCACGTTCACGTAGATATTGGGCGTCTTGTAATTGCCCGCCATCAGCGTGCCGTGCAGCCATGTGGGGATCGACGGCGCGAAAGTCGACAGATACGCCCCCATGTTGGCATAGGTTTCCGTGCGCACAGCGGTAAAGTTGTTGTCCGCATCCAGCGCCAGTTCGATCTTGGTCACGTGATCGCGGCCATGCGCGTCGGAAATGAAAGCCTCCGAGCGCGAGCAGGTCCACTTAACCGGACGGTTGAGCGCCTTGGCCGCAAAGGTGCAGAAGGCTTCCTCGGCATAGTGATAGATCTTCGAGCCGAAACCGCCGCCCACATCGGGCGCCACGACCCGCAGCTTGTGCTCGGGAATGCCCAGCACGAACGCGCCCATCAACAGGCGAATGACGTGCGGGTTCTGGCTCGTGGTATAAAGCGTGCTGTCGTCGGTGCCGCGGCTGTAATCGCCCACCGCCACGCGCGGCTCCATCGCGTTCGGCACCAGCCGGTTGTTCACCAGTTCCAGCGTGGTCACATGCGCGGCGTTCTTGATCGCCTCGTCCACCGCGCCCTTGTTCTCCTCGACGAAGCCCCAGTCATAGCAAAGGTTCGAGGTCAGGTCGTCATGCACCTTGGTGGCGCCCTCTTTCAGCGCCTCCTTCATGTCCATGACGGCGGGCAGGTCCGAGATGTCCACCTCGATCGCCTCGGCGGCGTCCCGCGCCTGTTCGCGGCTTTCAGCCACGATGGCAGCAATGGGATCGCCCACATGCCGCACCTTGCCCTGCGCCAGCACCGGGTGCGGCGGCTCCTGCATGGGCTCGCCATGCCGGTCCGTCACCTGCCAGCCACAGGGGATGCCCCCCACCTCGGCGAAATCCGCGCCGGTGAAAACCTTGATCACCCCGGGCATGCCCTCGGCAGCGCTGGTATCCACGTTGTCCAACGTGCCGTGTGCGACGTCCGAGCGCAGGAAATGCACATAGGCCTGTCCGCGCAGGTTGATGTCGTCTGTATAATTTCCGGCCCCCGTCAGGAACCGTACGTCCTCGCGCCGTTTGGAACTGGCGCCGATGCCACCATCTTTGGGCATGTATTTATCCTCCCTGAAAACAGTGCGTGCACGCACGCACCCTACGCCTTACTCGGCCGCGATGTTGCTGACGTCTTGTCCCGCCGCGGCGAGGATCGCCTTGACGATGTTGTGATACCCGGTGCAGCGGCAGATATTGCCCTTCAGGTACTCGCGCACCTCCGCCTCGGTCGGGCTCGGGTTGTCCTTCAGCAGGGCTTCCGCCGACATCACCATGCCCGGCGTGCAGAACCCGCATTGCAACCCGTGGAACTCCTGGAATGCCTGCTGGACCGGGGTCATGGTGCCGTCCTCCGCCGCCATCCCCTCGATCGTGGTCACCTCCGTGCCCTCGGCCTCGGCCGCGAACATCGAGCAGGCCTTCACCGCCTTGCCGTCCACATGCACCACGCAGGCGCCGCACTGGCTGGTGTCACAGCCCACATGCGTGCCCGTCAGGCCCAGCTCGTCACGTATAAAATCGACAAGTAGCGTGCGTCCTTCAACCTCGCCGGACGCAGGCTTGCCGTTCACGGTCATCTTGACCTGTGCCATCGGCTCCTCCCATTGGCTTTTCTAATTGGCTGGTTGGAGTTAAACACGCCGATCCTTAGTTGAGAAGGCACTTTCTGCCGCAGGACCCCATGCCTTTGTATCGGTTGCCGGTGCTGCGCCGATCTCAGCCTGCAGCGTCCTGGGTGTCAGAGGCGCACTGTTGAGGTTTTCGCTCATCGTCCCGAACCGTCCCACGCATCGGCAGGCAGCCGCGCCGGCCCTAGCCGGTCGTGCGGCGCTGCCGGGGCTGGGGCCGCGTGGGGATCTCCTTGAGCAAGCCGCCCACCCCCATCGCAGCGAACTCCTCCGGGCCGACCGGCACACCGCAGGCCACGCGCGACATCACCCAGTCCGCGCCGTGCAACACCGGCGACCGCGCGCTGTTGGGCAAACCGATCACGGGTCTTTCTTTCAGCCGGCCAACGAACAGCAGGTTCCCCGGATCGACCGGGATCCCGAACCGCTCCACCTCACCCCCCGCCCGGCGCAGTGCCTCGGGGCCAGTGTCGCGCATGTCCGAAGTGGCCGACGCGGTCAGGATCAGCACCACGTCGCCATGCGCCGCCGCGATGGCGCGGGCCAGCGCGGGCACCTCGTGCGGACAGCTCAATGTCTGGCTCAGCCGCATCCCGAGACTGGCCAGCCGCGTGCGGATCGCCTCGGCGCCGCGCAGGCCGGGCCCGTCGGGCGTATCGCTGACGATCAGGCTGGCGGTGGCGTATTTCGGCCGGTGCAGCGCAATCGCGCCCCGCCCGGCCTCGGCCGCCCTGTCCAACGCCTCTGCCGCCACACCGTAAGAGATGATCTTGACCGTCGCCACCATGCCCCCCGGATGTGCCTGAAACCACGGCGCGACCGTGGCCAGCGTCACCATTGGATCCACCATGTTGGCCGCCGCGACCTTTGCCGCGTCCACCTCGACCACGCCCGGCCCGTCGGCCACCAGGTTCACCCGCCCCGTGAACGCCCGGCTCGGCGACAGGCCCGGCGCACCGTCATGCACCGCCGCGGCCAGCCGCGCGGCGGCGTCGTCCTCGTGCAGGTCGCCCGGCTCCAGAACGGCGACGATCACCTCGGTAAAACCCGCCGCACACAAACGTGCGACATCCGCCTCGGTCAGCACCTGCCCCTTGCGCAGGCGGCCGTCCGGCAAATGCTCGCTATGCGCCAGGATCGCGCCCGCCGCCTCCGCCAGCGCGACCGGTCCGAACTTCATCCGCCTTGCCTGAGCACTTGAGTCACCTCGGCCAAGATCGCCACGGCAATCTCGGACGGACCCGCCGCGCCGATATCCAGCCCCACGGGCCCATGGATGCGTGCAATCTGATCGGCGTCAAAGCCCTTCTCCTCCAGCCGCGCCAGCCGCTTGTCATGGGTCCGGGTCGAACCCAACGCGCCGATATAGAAAACATCCGACGCCAGCGCCGCTTCCAACGCCGGATCATCAAGCTTGGGGTCATGGGTCAGCAGAACCAATGCCGTGCGGCTGTCCAGACCGCAGGCAGCAACGGCCTCGTCGGGCCAGTCACGCAGCAGGCTGACACCGGGAAACCGCGCCTCGCTCGCAAAACTTTCGCGCGGGTCAATGACGATGGGGTCATAGCCCGCGATCCGCGCCATCGGCACCAGCGCCTGCGCGATATGCACCGCGCCCACCACCATCATACGCAAGGGCGGGTTGTGTATGGCCACGAAGGTCTCTGCGTCCTCCTCGAACCCCGATCGGTCCATGCGGAACCGCTCGGCATGGCCGTCGCGTTCCAGCCGCCGCTCGGCGGTCATCCCGGTGACATAGGCCACCGGCACCCGCGCCTCGCGCGCCAGCACAAGATCCTTCAAAAGCTCCACCGGCATCACCGTGCCCACGGGCTCTACCAAGACCCGGATCGTGCCACCACAGGCCAGCCCCACGGCAAAGGCGTCGCCGTCGCTGACGCCGTATTCCAGCATCACGGGCGTGCCGTCCTCGATGGCATCCAGCGCCTCAGCCACCACGGCGCCCTCGACACAGCCGCCCGAGACCGATCCCTCGATCTCGCCCGCGCCGGATATCGCCAGCTGGCTGCCCACCCGGCGGGGCGCGCTGCCCCAGGTCTGAACCACGGTGGCCAGGGCCGCGCCCTTGCCGGCCTCGTACCAGGCCAGGGCTGTCTCGGGGATCGTATCGAACCGGTCGGTCATGACGCCAATATGGGCCGGGCGCCCCGCTTTCACAAACGCAATTTCGGCGGCGGTCAATGCCCCAGATTCTTCGTACGAAGAATCTTGCGCGTGCACCTACCGGAACGAAAAAGCCCCCGCCAATCGGCGAGGGGCCAATCCGTTTGATCAGAACAAGTTTCAGCTGTCGTTCAGCAGTCCGGTGATATTGCGGACCGCGGCGCGGCGGTTTTCGCGGATGTCACCGGCCTGGCGGATCTTCAGGTCCGCCTCGCCATACCCCTGCACGATCATGTTCGCCGGAGGCACGTCGAAATACTCGGTCAGGGCCAAGGCCACCGATTCCGCACGGCGGTCTGACAGGGCCAGGTTGTTGCTCGCCGGGCCAACCGTGTCGGTGTGACCCTCAATGAGGAACACTTGCCGCGGGTCTTCGGCGATCGCGTCGCGCATGGCGTTGCCGAGCACCGAAAGGTCCCTGGCTTCCTCGGGGCGGATCACCGCGCTGCCGGTTTCGAAATTGACCGCATCGAGCGCGATCACCGGCACCTGGTGGCGCACCGCATCGACGAACCGCACCTGGTTGAGCGAGTAACGGCGCGTCGCCGGCGCATCCCGCGTGGCGAGGATCGCCGTGCGCAACTCGTCCTCGGAGGCGTTGGTATAGTCGTACTCCTGCGCGCGGGTATCGCCCAATTGCTGGACGTTCACCGCCTCGACCTGGCGCGTGTCATCAAAGAGCACCACCTGATCGCCATTGGGATAAACCTGCGTCCGGCGCAGCACACGGCCATCTGCGGAGCGGATGGTGATGGTCTGCGTGCCATCCTGAGCCGTCACGGTGTTGCGGGTCGAGCCGTCGTCGAAAGTCTGCACGCGCACATCGCTGCCCGGACGGCGCAGAAGCGCGTCGTCGTCCTTGATGATGCGATAGCGTCCATTGTTTTCCACGACCACACGGTCGCCGCTGTTCGACACCACGGTGCCGCCATCATCGGTCACCTGCCCGATCGCGTAGGCGCCAAGCCCGATCGCCGCGGCGGCTGTCAGGATATCCTTGAGGTTTTCATCCCGGTCATCGCTGGTACGCGGCGTTCCGGCGGCAGGGGCCGTCTCGGTGTTGGCCGCATTTTGAGCATCGCCACCGACGGTCGTCTCGAATTCCTCGTCAGACGAGCGCGTGTTCTCCTCGGTGAGCGTTACCTCTTCGCTGCTGACGGCTTCGGCATCGTCATTGGCAGCAGCGGCGGCTGCGGTCTGCTCCTCGACCTGGGCCGCGGCTTCGGCCTGTGCCTGGGCCTGCGCCTCGGGGTCTTCGTCGATCGCCGGCTCGGGAAGGTCGGTCGTGGCCTGTTCCGTCGGCTGCTCGTCTGTTGCGGACCCCGTTGCCTCGCCGCTCTGCTGGGCGTTGGTTTGAGCCTCGGCTTCGGCCTGTTCGGCCTCAAGCGCTTGTTGCAGCTCATCTTCTTCGGTCTGGGCCGTATCGGCCGGCGCATCGCTCTCGGCCTGCCCGGTTTCCGCGTTCGCGGGGCGGTCCTGCGAGTCCGCCTCGGTCTGTTCGGCCTCGAGCGCCTGTTGCAGCTCGTCTTCTTCACTCTGAGCCGTGTCGGCCGGCGCATCGCTCTCGGCCTGCTCGGCCTGTGCGCTCGCGGGGGCGTCCTGCGTCTCGGCCTCAGCTTCGGCCTGAGTGTTCGCGTCCGCCTCGGATTGCTCGGCCTCGAGCGCCTGCTCTAGTTCCTCTGCCTCTTGAGTGACGGTGTCCGACGCAGCGGGCGCCTCCATCTGTCTCTCAGCCTCAGCCGCGGCGGCGGCCTCTTCGTCCTGTTGCTGCTGTGCGGCCTCGGCTTGAGCGGCCTCGTCTTGCGCACCCTGTGCCTGCGCCTCGGCAGCCGCTTGTTCCTCGGCAGCCTGCGCTTCAGCCTCGGCAGCGGCCTGCTCCTCAGCAGCCTGTGCTTGCGCCTCGGCAGCGGCTTGCGCCTCGGCGGCCTGTTCTTCGGCGGCCTCAGCGGCGGCCTGCGCCTCGGCGGCCTGTTCTTCGGCCTCGGCAGCAGCTTGGTCCTCGGCGGCCTGCTCTTCTGCGGCTTCGGCTTCCGCCTCAGCTTGGGCTTGAGCTTCAGCCGCCTGCTGCTCCGCGGCTTGCTGTTCGGCGGCTTGCGCCGCCGCTTCGGCCTCCGCCGCGGCTTGCGCTTCGGCATCTGCTTCGGCATTGACGTTCGGCTGGGTTTCCTCGACATCCGCCTGGGCGGTGCGCATGGTTTCTTCCGCCTGCTCCGATGCCGTCTCCGTCACCGATCCCGCAGGCGCCCCGACCGGAGCCAAGTCTGCCACGACCTCGTTGATCTGTGCATCGCTGCACGCCTCCGTGGCCTGAGAACCACTGGCTTCGATCTCGCCGCAGAGGGCCAGCGTCTGGCGGTCAACCTCGTTTTCGACCACGACGTCGAGGCCCGGCACGGCGCAAGGCAACTCGGAACTTCCCGAGCAAGCGGGCAAGTCGCCCGCGGCGGTCTGCGCCGCAAGCGGGAGCGGCGCGGTCTGGCCGATCGCAAGCGCGATGGCGGCGGTGGTGGATGTCAGCGTCAGTCGGCGCATATCTCTTCTCTCCCTAGATACGGATGCCGCGAAATCCTGCGGTCTCACGTTTCAACGCCGGGCATGACGGAGTGTTCCGATAGGGGGTGTGCGACATCGGCGGAACCTCGCCAATGCGCACATGTCAGAGAAGCGCCATCAGCCGCGCCTTCTCGCCGGTATCGTGCGGCGCACTGATCGCGGCCGCCAGATCTTCCAACGTCGCGATGGAGTGGCCAGCGCGAAACGCATCCACATGGGGCAGCATCGCCCGGATTCCGGTAGCGCGCGGCGCGAATCCGTCCCAGCGCAAGAGCGGGTTCAGCCAGATCAGACGCCGCGACGACAGGTGCAGACGTTGCATCTCGCGGCCCAGGTCAAAGCTGTCGTCGCGGTCCAACCCATCGGTGATCAGCAGGACGACCGCCCCCTGCCCGGTCACCCGCCGCGACCAGTCGCGGTTGAACGCGTGCAGACAGGCCGCGATCCGCGTGCCGCCTTCCCAGTCCTGCGCCTCGGACCCGGCGGCGGCCAGCGCGGCGTCCACGTCGCGCGACGCCAAATGGCGCGTGATGTTGGTCAACCGCGTGCCGAAGGTAAAGGCATGCACGGCGGACCAGCCCGCGCCTTTCTCATTCGCCACGGCATGAAGGAAATGCAGAACCATCCGGCTGTACTGGCTCATCGAGCCGGAAATATCGCAAAGCACCACCAGGTTGGGCCAGCGCGGGCGCGGCTTTTGCACGTGAATGCGCCGCATCTCGCCGCCCTTCCGCATGGCCGCGCGCAGCGTCTTGCGCGCGTCGAGCTGCGTGCCGGTCGTCGCAGGCATCCCCCGGCGCGAGGCGAAGGGTTTCACCGGCAGGCTCAGCCTGGCCAGCATCCGCTTGGCCTGGGCGATCTCGGCGGTGCTCATCTGTTCGAAATCCAGGGTCCGCAGCCGTTCCTCGCGACTCATGGTCAGGGACGCGTCGATATCGATCTGCGTTTCCTCGTCGTCCTCTTGGCTTTCCGCCTCGGGCATCTCTGGCTCGATCCCGTCCAAGAGCGCCTCGGCCGCGCGCTTCTCGGCTGCCTGCGCGCTGCGGTCCTCCTGCACGCCGCGAATGGCGGGCAGCATCATCGCCATCATGTGCTCCATGTAGCGCGGGTCGCGCCAGTAAAGGCGGAAGACCTGAGCAAACACCGCCCGGTGTTCGGGCCGGCTCACGAAACAGGCCCTGAGCGCATAGAAGAAATCCGACCGCGAGGTGAACCCCGCCGCCTCGACCGCGCGAATGGCGTCGATCACCCGCCCCGGCCCCACCGGCACCCCGGCCTTGCGCAGCGCACGGGCGAAATGCGTGATGTTGTGGCCGAGCTTAGGATGCTCCGGCAGGTCGAGATCGGGGTATTCCATTAGCTCTTGGACTTGGGGCCCGGCCCCCAAACACTTTTCAAATTGGGGGCCAGCCCCCAAACCCCCGGGATATTTCCGGCCAGAGGAAGGATCATGCCGGCTCTAGCCCCGCCTTTGCCTCGTCAAGGATACGCTTGGCCTCGGACCCCTGCATTTTCTGGATGTCGTCCTGGTATTTCAGGATCGCGCCCAGCGTGTCGGCGATGACCTCCGGGCTGAGGCTGATCACATCCAGCGCCAGCAGGCATTTGGCCCAGTCGATCGTCTCCGCCACGCCGGGCTTCTTGAACAGGTCTTCGGTGCGCAGCTTCTGAACGAACGCCACCACTTCGCGGCTCAGCGTCTCCGCCGCTTCCGGGGCGCGGGCCTGCAAAATCTCGATCTCGCGATCAAAACTGGGGTAATCCACCCAGTGATACAGGCAGCGCCGCTTTAGCGCGTCATGCACTTCGCGCGTGCGGTTCGAGGTCAGCACCACGATAGGCGGCTCGAGCGCGGCAATCGTGCCCAGTTCCGGGATCGTCACCTGGAAATCGCTCAGCGCCTCCAGCAGGAACGCCTCGAACGGCGCGTCGGTGCGGTCCAACTCGTCGATCAGCAGCACTGGCGCCCCGCCTTCCTGCGGGCGCATCGCCTGCAAAAGCGGGCGTTCGATCAAGAAATCCTCGGTGAAAAGTTCGTCTGTCAGCCGCTCGCGGTCCACACCTCCGCTGGCCTCGGCGGCGCGGATGGCGATCATCTGCTCGGCGAAATTCCACTCGTAAACGGCACTCGACGCATCCAGCCCCTCGTAGCATTGCAACCGGATCAGCCTGCGCTCCAGCCCCGCCGCCAGCGCCTTGGCGATCTCGGTCTTGCCGACGCCTGCCTCGCCTTCCAGGAACAGTGGCCGGCCCAGGCGCAGCCCCAGGAACACAACCGTCGCCAGGCTGCGTCCGCAGACGTACTCCTGCCCGGCCAGCATCGCCTCCACGTCGTCTATGGATCTCAGATCGCGCATGCACGCCCTCCTTTACCCCGGCAGAACTGCACGGCTTCGCGCTCCCGTCAAGGCGCGGCCAGCCTGCGCGGCATCCCGCCGCCCCCTAGAAACCTCTTCAATTTTCCAAAGTTTTGCCCTTTTTGCCCGCTAGCTTGCGGGCCAATCACCCGTGCCAAGCGGGGCAAACTCGAGCGTTGAGGTCCGAGCATGAGCGCAGATTATCCTAAGGCGCTGGATACGTCCCTGTCCGGGCTGGACTGGGAAGACTGGCTGGACAAGCTGGACGACACCGCCGATGCCGACGGCTATGTCGAGCGCCTGGGTGATGCGCATGCCGCCATATTCATCGAGCACAAGCCGACGCTTCTGGTCACCTTCGAGGCCTTCCCCGGCTTGCGCGTGACGTCACCCGAGGCCCAGCCGCTGGGCTGGCAACTGGGCCGCGCCCTTGGCTGGTCGCACCTGTGCCTGGCCAGCCAGACCGACAGCTGGTTCCGCGAAGGCCGCGTCTTCGGCTATTTCGATCGGCTGATCGACGACGGCTTTTTCGAAGAGTTCGACCAGGTGATCTTCTACGGCTCAGGCCCCGCAGGCTATGCCGCCGCCGCGTTTTCCGTGGCGGCACCCGGCGCCCGTGTACTGGCGATCCAGCCCCAGGCAACGCTCGACCCACGCATGACCGAATGGGACGAACGGTTCCGCCGTCGCCGTAAGCTCGATTTCACGTCCCGCTACGGCTACGCGCCCGACATGCTGGATGCCGCTGATCGCGCCGTCATCCTCTACGACCCCGAGATCGAGGAAGACGCAATGCACGCCGCCCTCTTCGCCCGCGGCAATGTCTTACGCTACCGGATGCGGTACATGGGCCCACGCCTCGACCGTGGGCTGATGCGTATGAACATCCTTTTGCGCATCATCGCCCAGCTCAGCGCGGGCAAGCTCGACACCGCCAATCTCGCCCGCCTTTACCGAGGGCGGCGCGGCGACGTGCCCTATCTCAAGGCCCTGTTGACACGGCTCGAGGATGACGGACGGCTCTACCTGACCGCCCGCCTCGCCCAGCGCGTCATGCGCGACACACCCGGCCCGCGCTTTCGCCGTGCAATCCGCGCCGCTTACAAGAAGGCCGAAGAACAGGGCGTGCCGATGCCGCCGCGCGAAATCGACTGATCCACTGGCGCAGGCGCGCGGGCTGTTGTAAGCCCTCGGGCCATGAGCCGGACCATGACCATCCCCCGCCCCGATGACTGGCACCTGCATCTGCGCGATGGCGCGGTGCTGCAAGCCGTTCTGCCCGAGACGGCACGCCATTTCGGACGCGCCATCATCATGCCCAACCTCGTGCCGCCCGTTGTGACCGGAGCGCAGGCCGCCGCCTACCGCGACCGCATCCTTGCCGCGCTGCGCGACGGCATGGATTTCACCCCGCTGATGACCCTCTACCTGACCGAGAAAACCGATCCCGAGGACGTTGCCGCCGCCCATGGCTCGGGCCTCGTGACCGCCGTCAAGCTATACCCGGCGGGCGCCACGACCAACTCCGCCTCCGGCGTGCGCGATTTCGACCGCGTGCGCCCGGTGCTGGAAAAAATGGCCGAGATCGGCATGCCGCTCTGCGTACACGGCGAGGTCACCGACGCCGATATCGACATCTTCGACCGCGAGGCGGTATTCATCGACCGCGTGCTCGAGCCGCTCCGCCGCGCCACGCCGGGCCTGCGCGTCGTCATGGAACACATCACCACGCAGCAAGGCGTCGACTACGTCAAATCGAACGCCGAAAACCTCGGCGCCACCATCACCACGCATCACCTCGTCATCAACCGGAACCACATCCTCGTGGGCGGCATCAAACCGCATTACTACTGCCTGCCCGTAGCCAAGCGCGAGGAACACCGCCTTGCGCTCCGCGCCGCCGCCACCTCGGGCGACGCCCGCTTTTTCCTCGGCACCGACAGCGCCCCGCACACCGATCCCAACAAGGAATCGGCCTGCGGCTGCGCGGGCTGTTTCACCGCCACCAACACGCTCTCGATCCTCGCCGAGGTGTTCGAGCAGGAAGACGCGCTCGACCGCCTCGCCGGGTTTGCATCCGAACACGGCCCCGCCTTCTACGGTCTGCCCATCAGCACCGACACGATCACCCTGACCAAGGGCGATCCGGTCGACTATCCGCCCAAGATCGACACCGGCGACGGCCCCGTCACCCTGTTCGACCCGAAAATGCCGCTGCGTTGGCGCGTGACCTGAGCTTTCACTGTTCCCAAATACTCCCGCCGGAGGCTCCGGCAGACACCACCAAGGACCGCCCGCATGATCCCCTCGACCTATCCCGACCAACAGGAAATCGCCCGCCTCACCGCCCGGATGCTGCTGGAAATCGAAGCGGTTCATTTCAATGCCGATGAGCCGTTTACACTGGCCTCGGGTCTGCCCAGCCCGACCTATATCGATTGCCGCAAGCTTATCTCCTTCCCGCGCATCCGCTCCACGCTGATGGATTTCCTGACCATCACCGTCATGCGCAACGCGGGCTTCGAGGCCTTCACCAACATCGCCGGTGGCGAAACTGCGGGCATTCCCTTCGCCGCACTGGTGGCCGAACGCATGGCCCTGCCCATGACATATGTGCGCAAAAAGCCCAAGGGCTATGGCCGCAACGCCCGGATCGAAGGCGCGATGACCGACGCCGACCGCGTCCTGCTGGTCGAGGACCTGACCACCGATGGCGGCTCCAAGCTCAGCTTCGTCGACGCCATCCGCGACACCGGCGCCAGCTGCGGGCACACCGCCGTCATCTTCTATTACGGCATCTTCCCCGAGACCGAAAAAACGCTCGGCGATCATGGCGTCGCGCTGCACTACCTCTGCACCTGGCGCGACGTGCTGGCCGAGGCGCGCGCGCAGGGCAGCTTCGACGCCGCCACCCTCGACGGCGTCGAATCGTTCCTCGACGATCCCCGCGCCTGGCAAGCCGCCCGCAGCTGAGGCGTGTCCGAGTCGCCACGGCGCCACTTCGTCAAAGCCCAATATTAGAAACTTTTTTATCGTTGTGATGACGCAACGTTAACTCGCGCAATGCGCGTCGAGGCAACGAAATCTTGACGTTGGCACCCCGGAAGGGCCAAAATGTAGTAGCACCAGGATATCCACAGAGTATCCACACAAATATACAAGTTGCCACGTCGCAGGCCCCCTCGTTAAGAGACCGACCTACCGGGACCAAGCGCGATTGGGGACATGGCGCCGCAACCCGGGATCAGGGCAGAACGGGGGACAAGATGAGCGAAGTTGCGACCTTTAACGCGTCCGGCACACCGGCAGCACAGGATGCGCCGGCACCCGATGCCCTGCCGCATTCCACCGAGGCGGAACAGCAGCTTCTGGGCGCGATCCTGACCAACAACGACATCTACGACCGGGTCGCCAACCTGATCGGCCCGCAGCATTTCTACGACCCCGTTCACGCCCGCATCTACGAGACCGCCGCCGCCCGCATCGCCAAGGGCAACCTCGCCTCGCCGGTGACGCTCAAGACATTTCTCGAAGACGACGAGGGTCTGAAGGAACTGGGCGGTCCCGCCTATCTCGCCCGCCTTGCCGGTGCCGCCATCTCGGCCTTCGCCGCGCGCGACTACGCCCAGATGATCTATGACATGGCGATCCGCCGCGAGCTGATCGGTCTTGGTAACGACATCGCCGGCAAGGCCCAGCGCGCCGAGGTCGACCTGGAACCGCGCGACCAGATCGTCGAGGCCGAGCAGAAGCTCTACAAGCTTTCCGAACAAGGCCAGTCCGAAACCGGATTTCAAAGCTTTCTCAGGGCCGTAACCGACGCCGTTAATGTCGCCAACGCCGCCTACCAGCGCGACGGCGGCCTCGCCGGCATCTCCACCGGACTTGTGGACATGGACAAGAAACTGGGCGGCCTGCACAAGTCCGACCTTCTCATCCTCGCCGGGCGTCCTTCGATGGGGAAAACCTCGCTGGCCACCAACATCGCCTTCAACATCGCCAAGGCATATAACCGCGGCACACTCCCCGACGGCTCCGAAGGCGCCACCGAGGGCGGCGTCGTGGGCTTCTACTCGCTCGAAATGAGTGCCGAACAGCTGGCCGCCCGTGTCCTGTCCGAGGCCGCCGAGGTCCCTTCCGAGCAGATCCGCCGCGGCGACATGACGGAAACCGAATTCCGCCGCTTCGTCGAGGCCGCCAAGACGCTCGAATCCTGTCCTCTCTACATCGACGACACACCCGCCCTGCCCATCTCCCAGCTGGCCGCGCGGGCCCGTCGGCTGAAGCGGACGCACGGACTGGATGTGCTGATCGTCGACTACCTTCAGCTCGTGCGCCCCGCCTCGGCAAAGGACAGCCGTGTGAACGAGGTCTCCGAAATCACCCAAGGCCTGAAGGCCATCGCCAAGGAGCTCGACATCCCCGTGATCGCCCTGTCGCAGCTCTCGCGCCAGGTCGAATCCCGCGAAGACAAGCGCCCGCAGCTGTCTGACCTGCGCGAATCCGGCTCGATCGAACAGGACGCCGACGTGGTCATGTTCGTCTTCCGCGAGGAATACTACGCCGAACGCGAGAAACCCTCCGACGACAAGCTGGAAGAGATCGCCGCCTGGCAGGAACGCATGGAACGCCTGCACGGCCGCGCCGAGGTCGTCATCGGCAAACAGCGTCACGGCCCCATCGGCACCGTCGAACTCAGCTTCGAAGGCCAGTTCACCCGCTTCGGCAACCTCGCCAAACCGTGGCAGCAGGACGGCACCGAATTCTGAGCCGGCGCTTGGCCCGCCTTAGGGCTTGACCCCCCGGCCCATCCGGTCAAAACCTCAGCCCATGAGTAGTTCCGGCAAGCTTACCATCGACCTCGACGCGCTCGTCGCCAACTGGCGCGCGCTCGACGCGCAAACCAGCGTGGAAACCGCCGCCGTGGTCAAGGCCGACGGCTACGGCCTCGGCATGGCCCGCGTCGCCCGCGCCCTGGCCCGCGCGGGAGTCAATACCTTCTTCGTCGCGATCCCAAAAGAAGGTGTCGAGTTACGGCAAGCGGTGGGACCGAAACCCGACATCCACGTCTTTTCCGGCCACATGGCCGGCGACACCGACATGATCTCGGACCTTAACCTCACGCCCATGCTGAACACCACCGATCAGCTGATCCGCCATCTCGAGGCGCTGCCCGGCCACCCCTTCGGCATCCAGCTGGATTCCGGCATGAACCGTCTGGGAATGGAGCCCGCCGAATGGGCCGCCGTGCGCGACACCGTGCTGGCCGCGAACCCGGTGTTGCTGATCTCGCACCTTGCCTGCGCGGACGAGCCGGACCACCCGATGAACGCGCAACAGCTTGCCTGCTTCAGAGAAATGACCGACGGCACCGGCGTGCCGCGCTGTTTCGCCCAGACGGGTGGGATGCTCCTGGGAGCGAACTATCACTTCGACATGTGCCGCCCCGGCATCGGCCTCTACGGCGGCCTGCCCTTCGAGGGGGCACGCCCCGTCGTCACGCTCGACCTGCCGGTGATCCAGACCCGCCACCTCGCCCTGGGCGAGACCGTTGGCTACGGCAACACCTTCACGGCCACGCGCGAGACCCGCATCGCCACCGTGTCCTCGGGCTATGGCGACGGCATTCACCGCATCATGGGCCCCAAGACCGTGCTTTACGCCGAGGACACACCCTGCCCCGTGGCGGGCCGCATCTCGATGGATTCGATCTCGGTCGACATCACCGATCTGGGCTTTGATCCCAAGTGGCTGCGAATCTTGGGCGAAGATCAGACCGTCGACGACCTCGCCGACAACGCCGGCACCATCGGCTACGAGATCCTGACCGCGATGGGCGCGCGCTACGACCGGCTCTATACCGGCGGATGACCCTGATCCTGTCGCCCCTCGCCGCGCTCGGGCGCAACACGCTGGCCGCGCTGGCGATGCTGGGACGGATCACGCTCTTCGCCCTCTCGACCTTCAGCCACATCCTGCGCCCGCCCTTCTATCCGCGCGAGCTGTTCAACGCGCTGATGCAGGTAGGTTGGCTGTCGCTGCCCGTGGTGGGCCTGACGGCGATCTTCACCGGCGGCGCGCTGGCCTTGCAGATCTACTCCGGCGGTGCGCGCTTCAACGCCGAGGCCGTGGTTCCCCAGATCGTCGCCATCGGCATGGTGCGCGAACTTGGCCCCGTACTGGTCGGCCTGATGATCGCCGCCCGTGTCACGTCTTCGATCGCCGCCGAAATCGCCACCATGAAAGTGACCGAGCAGATCGACGCGCTGGTCACCCTCTCGACCCATCCGATGAAATACCTCGTCGCCCCCCGCGTGCTGGCCGCGCTCATCACCGTGCCGCTGCTGGTCGGCGTGGGCGACATTATCGGCATCCTCGGCGGCTACACCGTCGGCGTGCAGAACCTCGGGTTCAACGCCGCCACCTATATCCAGAACACCGTCGACTTTCTCGAACCGCTCGATATCATCTCGTCCCTCGTCAAAGGCGCGGTCTTCGGCGTCATCGCCGCCGTCATGGGCTGCTACTACGGCATGAACTCGGGCCGCGGCGCGCAGGGCGTCGGCCGCGCCACCAAGGGCTCGGTCCAAGCCGCCGCCATCCTGATCCTCGCCGCCAACTTCGTTCTGACGGGAGTGTTTTTCTCGGTATGATCGAGCTTTCGGATGTCCATAAGGCCTTCGGCGACAACCACGTCCTGCGCGGCGTGAACCTGACGATCCCCTCGGGAACATCGATGGTCATCATCGGCGGCTCCGGCACGGGCAAATCCGTGATCCTGAAATGCATCCTCGGCCTCATCCAGCATGACAGCGGCCAGATCACCCTCGACGGCCAGGACGTCACCACCGGCGACCGCGACGCCTTTCTCGCCCGCTTCGGAATGCTCTTTCAGGGCGGCGCGCTCTTCGACTCGCTGCCCGTCTGGCAAAACGTCGCCTTCCGCCTGCTGCGCGGCTCGCTGAAACGTCCCTGGGCGGAGGCGCGCGAGATCGCCATCGAGAAGCTGCGCCGCGTCGGCCTCACCCCCGAACAGGCCGACAAGTTCCCCGCCGAGCTATCAGGTGGCATGCAGAAACGCGTCGGGCTGGCGAGGGCCATCTGCGCCGAGCCCGAGATCATCTTCTTCGACGAGCCCACCACCGGCCTCGACCCGATCATGTCGGGCGTCATCAACGAACTGATCCGCGAAATCGTGACCGAGATGGGCGCCACCGCCATGACCATCACCCACGACATGACCTCCGTACGCGCCATCGCCGACAACGTCGCCATGCTCCACGGCGGCAAGATCCGCTGGACCGGCCCGGTGGCGCAGATGGACGGCTCAGGCGATCCCTATCTCGAACAGTTCATCACCGGCTCCGCAGAGGGACCGATCGAGGCTGTTCGATGACAGGCGTATTCTTTGCGCTGGCCATCCTCTCAATTCTCGCCGCGTTCGTGTGCAACCTGACTGTCGGATTGACGTTGCGCGCGCTGGACCCAAGTGATCCGTCGGGCGTTGTGCTCATGATTTCACCCATCGGTTCCGTCTTTTTCATTATCATCGTTTTTGTGACCGGCTCGATCCTCGTCGCATCCATACTCGCTGTTCCAGCCTTGTTTGTATTCGCAGCTTTGCACCTGTCCGCGCTCCAGCGCGTCGGCCCAACCTTCGACACGGTACTCGGAAGTGTTAGCAATGCGGCTTGTGCGCTTTGTTTGGTTGCGCCCCACTTCATCTGACGATTCACTCTGCCGGAACGGTGTCCGGCATCGAAAATGGGGGCGGTAAACATCTTCTTAAGACTTCCGCACCGCACGCTCTGTTCAACACGGCGCATTTCAAAAATACCGACGCTATACCACCCGGATACCGCCGCGATACCACCCCGCGTTTAGGCCTTTAACCAAAGGATCTGACGCTGAGTCGTGCCCTTTCCCCCTCACCCCGCGCTTGTTCCCACCGCGCGCGCTGTTTACCTCTTGGGCAACCGGACAAAAGGCACCTCATGCTCAAATACCTCAACCTGACGCTTCTGGTCCTTTTTCCAGTCGCCTGGTTTGCCCCCCTAATGCGCGCCGGTCTCCTGCCGCTCTTTGGCCTGTCGGAAATCTCCGTCATCACCGGGTTGCAAAGCCTCTGGGGCAGTGACGTGTTCCTGGCTCTCATGGTCACCTTCTTCGCCCTTTTCGCCCCTTACGTGAAAACCATCGGCCTCGCGCTCATCCATTTCGGCCTCCTGCGGCGCAAGACGCTGCCGGTCCTGCAAATCCTCGGCAAATTGGCGATGGCCGACGTCTTTCTGGTGGCCCTCTACATCACGCTGACCAAGGGCATCGGCGTCGGCCGGATCGAGACCGCCTGGGGCCTCTACCTTTTCACCGCCTGCATTCTCGCCTCCATTGCCATCGGCCATTTCACCGAAAAAGGGGCTAAGCGTGCAGGAACCAATACGAATTCCGGGGAGTTGCCCGATGAATAAAGGCCGTTGCAGGTCAGGGTCTGTCCGGGTTTCACCAAAAATTCAGTAGGCGACTCGCAAATCTCGGCGTAAACTTGCCGATATTTATATTTGGCATACTTTTGGGGTGAAGTGATGACCGACAGCATTCGTTCGATTTTTGTAATCGCTCAACATTTTCTGAATCGCCTTGCCGTGGCCATTTTCGCAATCGCGGCTCTGTCTCTTCTAACCGCAACCATCCTCGCGGCCGTCGGCGTTCTGCCCTGGCTCGAATTCCAGGTCAGCTTCGGGGGACATGTCTATGAAAACGCAGGACAAGTTGCGCAAATCGGCCTGACCATTCTCGCCGTTCTTCTGTGCTTTTACCTGCCCACCAATGCCCGCGTCATGGCGCTGGAAAACTCGCACCGCCGCTTTCACATGAACATGCATGACGTCACGCAGGCCTATGCCGCCGCCCATGCCGCCGACCGGGCCGGCATGTTCCAGATCCAGTCCGAATTCGACGCAGTACGCGAGCGCCTCGCCTACATGCGCGAACATCCCGACCTGGAATCGCTGGAGCCGCAGATCATGGAGGTCGCGGCCCAGATGTCCTACATCAGCCGCGAATTGGCCGAGGTCTATTCCGACGACAAGGTCGACCGCGCCCGCGCCTTCCTCAAGCAGCGCCAGCAGGAGGTCGAGCAGTTCAACAAGCGCCTCGACCATGCCAAGGCTGTCAGCGTCCGGCTCAAGCAATGGGCTCAGGACGTCGAGATGGAGGAAAGCGTCGCGGTCAGCCAGCTTGAGCGCCTGCGCGACGACCTGCGCCCGATCCTGCCCGAACTGGGCTACGAAGAGGTCTCGGACCTCGACGGCACCGTGGTCGGCCTGCCCCGACGCGCCGCCGAGTAATCGCCGCGCGACGGCCGCAACGCGAAGGCGTTTGACCGCGCCCCACGCTTGGGGCATGACGCCGGTATGGGAAAAACCGCCTCCTTCACCTGCACCGCCTGCGGCGCCGTCCACTCCAAGTGGTCCGGCCGCTGCGACGCCTGCGGCGAATGGAACACCATCATCGAAGAGGCGCCCCTGTCCGCCGGCCCGGCCTCCAAGTCGCTCGGCACGAAGCGCGGCACCGCCATCGCGCTCAGTGACCTCTCCACCGCCGAAGCGCCCCCGCCGCGCACCCATTCCGGCATCGCAGAGCTTGACCGCGTCCTCGGCGGCGGCCTCGTGCCCGGCTCGGCCACGCTGGTGGGCGGCGATCCTGGCATCGGCAAGTCCACGCTGCTGCTGCAAGCCGCCGCCCGCTTCGCCCAGGCCGGGCTGCAAACCGTCTACGTCTCGGGCGAAGAGGCCAGTGCACAGGTCCGCATGCGCGCCCAGCGCCTCGGCTTGGGCGACGCGCCCGTGAAACTGGCCACCGCCACCGCCCTGCGCGACATCCTCACCACGCTCGACCGCGACACGCCCCAGCTTGTCATCATCGATTCGATCCAGACCATGTGGGCCGACAATGTCGACAGCGCGCCCGGCTCCGTGGCGCAGGTCCGCGCCGCCGCGCACGAGCTTGTCACCTTCGCCAAGCGCAAGGGCTGCTCTGTGATCCTGGTGGGCCACGTCACCAAGGAAGGCCAGATCGCCGGCCCCCGCGTGGTCGAGCACATGGTCGATTCGGTCCTCTATTTCGAAGGCGAGCGCGGCCACCAGTTCCGCATCCTGCGCGCGGTCAAGAACCGCTTCGGCCCCGCCGACGAGATCGGCGTGTTCGAAATGACGGGCGCGGGCCTCGCCGAGGTCCCCAACCCCTCCGCGCTCTTTTTGTCCGGGCGCGGCGACCCCTCGCCCGGCTCGGTCGTCTTTGCCGGCATCGAGGGCACCAGGCCTGTCCTCGTTGAAATGCAGGCGCTCGTCGCCCCCACGCCCCATTCCCAGCCGCGCCGCGCCGTTGTGGGCTGGGACGGCGCCCGCCTCGCCATGATCCTCGCCGTGCTCGAGGCCCGCTGCGCCGTGCCCTTCGCCGGGCTCGATGTCTATCTCAACGTCGCCGGCGGCATCCGCATTTCCGAACCTGCCGCCGACCTTGCCGTCGCCGCGGCCCTTCTCAGCGCCCGCGAAGACACCGCCTTGCCCGCCGACTGTGTCCTTTTCGGCGAAATCTCTCTGTCCGGCGCCCTCCGCCCGGTGTCCCAGACAGAAAACAGGTTGAAAGAAGCCGCAAAACTTGGTTTTAGCTCCGCAATCATTCCCGCCGGGGGCAAGACCGGCGGAACCGGGGGTCTGTCGCTCAACCAGATCGGCGACCTGACCAGCTTCGTAGGTGAGATTTTCGGCGCCGGGTAGCGCGCCCAACCAAAGGTAAAACAGGACGCGCTCATGGAAGGCTTCACCATCATCGACGGCATCGTCGCGCTGATCATCGTGCTGTCGGCACTGCTGGCCTATTCGCGCGGCATCGTGCGCGAGCTTCTGGCCATCGCCGGTTGGATCGTCGCCGCCATCCTCGCCTTCCTCTTCGCGCCGCAGGTCGAACCGCTGGTCAAGGAAGTGCCCGTGGTGGGCGATTTCCTTGCCGACACCTGTGCGCTGTCCATGCTGGCCGCCGCCGCGGCGATCTTCGCCGTCACGCTCATCGTGACGTCGCTCATCACACCGCTCTTTTCCTCGGTCGTGCAACGCTCCGCCCTAGGTGGCATCGACCAGGGCCTCGGGTTCCTGTTCGGCGTGGCCCGCGGCATCCTCCTGGTCGCCATCGCCTATTTCGTCTACGAGACGGTCGTGACCAGCCAGGATATCGAGATGATCGACGACAGCCGCTCGGCCCGCGTCTTTGCCCAGCTCACCTCCAAGGTCGAGGACGGCAACCCCGAACAGGCCCTTGGCTGGATCACCCAGAAATACGAGGACCTGGTCAGCGCTTGCGACGCCCCGGCCGACCCGCAGCCCACCGAAACCGGGCAATAGGCGCCGCTTGCCCTCCGCCCCCCTCTTCGCGGCGATCCTGATTGCCGTCTGCGGCTCCTTCATCGCGATGCAGGCGCCGATCAACGCGGCGCTCAGCAAAAGCATCGACAGCACGCTGGCGGCGGCGACCATCTCCTTCGGCGTGGGCTTTTTCATCCTGCTTGTCATCACGCTTCTCTCCGGCGAAGGCGCCGGTCTGGCCCGCATCCCTTCGGTGCCGAAATACCTGCTGATCGGCGGCGCGCTCGGCGCGGTCTATGTTTGGGCGGCGCTTTGGGCGGTGCCCCTTCTGGGCGTGCTGACCACCACGACGGCCCTGATCCTCGGCCAGATGGTTGCGGCCCTGCTGCTGGATTATTTCGGCGCCTTCGGCCTCGCCCCACGCGACGTGTCGCTTCAACGCGTCGTCGCGGCCCTGCTGGTCGCCGCCGGCGCGGTCCTGTCACGGTATTGACGCCCACCAATCCCGTGCAGCACCCCTTCATCGTTCTTCAAATACTCAAAATTGCCCAGCCCGGGATCAGACCTTCGCCCGGAAAATCCGTCGCCCAATCGACACGTCACGTCACGACATCAGATTTTACGTGATAGTTTCGTGACATATTCGGCCCAAGCCACTATCTAGGGCGCAAGCGTCCACGGATTCGGAGCTGCCCCTTGTCCGACAAGCAAATGCCCCCTGCCCATCCTTTCGACTTCGACGCGGTGCGCGACACCGACGACGAGGACAAACTGCGCGAGGAATGCGGCGTCTTCGGGGTGATCGGCGTCACCGACGCCGCCAATTTCGTCGCCCTCGGCCTGCACGCCCTGCAACACCGCGGTCAGGAGGCCGGCGGCATCGTCAGTCACGACGCCGAGGAAGGCTTCAACTCCGCCCGTCGATTCGGCTACGTCCGCGACAACTTCACCCGGCAAAGCCTGATGGAAACCTTGCCCGGCCCGCTTTCGATCGGGCACGTCCGCTATTCCACCGCCGGCGGCAAGAACCCGGTGATCCGCGACGTGCAGCCTTTCTTTGGCGAATTCGCCATGGGCGGCGCGGCAATCGCGCATAACGGCAACATCACCAACGCCGACGCGCTGCGGCGCGAACTGATCGAGCGCGGCTCGATCTTCCAGTCGAATTCCGACACCGAGTGCATCATCCACCTGATGGCCCGCTCGCTGCAACGCAATATCCCCGAACGCATGGAAGACGCCCTGCGTCGCGTCGAGGGCGCGTTCTCGATCGTCGCCATGACCCGCACCAAGCTCATCGGCGTGCGCGACCCGCTGGGCGTGCGCCCGCTGGTCCTTGGGCAGGTCGGCGACGGCTGGGTGCTCAGCTCCGAGACCTGCGCGCTCGACATCATCGGCGCCCGTTTCGTGCGCGAGATCGAACCGGGCGAGATGGTCGTCATCAACGAGGACGGCGTCGAAAGCCACCGCCCCTTCCGCCCGCGCCGGTCACGCTTCTGCATCTTCGAACATGTCTATTTCTCGCGCCCCGACTCCATCATCGGCGGCCGTTCGGTCTATGAAACCCGCCGCCAGATCGGCGTGGAACTGGCCAAGGAAAGCCCGGTCGAGGCCGATCTCGTCTGCCCGGTGCCCGATTCCGGCACCCCCGCCGCCATCGGCTACAGCCAGGAAAGCGGCATCCCCTATGCCATGGGCATCATCCGCAACCAGTACATGGGCCGCACCTTCATCGAGCCGACAGAGCAGATCCGCAACATGGGCGTCCGGCTCAAGCTGAACGTCAACCGCGCCCTGATCGAGGGCAAGCGCGTGATCCTCGTCGATGACAGCGTCGTGCGCGGCACCACCTCGCGCAAGATCAAGGAAATGATCCTCGACGCCGGCGCTGCCGAGGTCCATTTCCGCATCGCCTCGCCCCCTACCGCCTGGCCCTGCTTCTACGGCGTCGACACACCCAACCGCGAAAAACTGCTCGCCGCCACCATGTCCGAGGACGAGATGCGCGACCACCTCGCCGTCGACAGCCTCAAGTTCATCTCGCTCGACGGTCTCTACCGCGCCGTGGGCGAGGCCAAGGGCCGCGACACAGGCTGTCCGCAATATTGCGACGCCTGCTTCTCGGGCGACTACCCGGTGGAACCCTCCGACCAGATCGAAAAGGGCTTCGAGCTCAAGGCCGCCGAGTAAAGCCACAGCCCAAAAAGGCTGGTAAGCGCCTCTCCGCCAGTCCGATGCTGCAACGCAGCGTCATTCCGCCGATGTGTCCGGCCCGGGGTTTTCATTACCCCGAGTCGCCCTTAGACGCCGCGCGTTCAACCACGCAACGCACACAGGCAGACAATGGCATCCGAGACCGAAACACCCCGCGAAACACTCGAGACAGCGACCGACAAGAACGCGCTCCCCTCGGGGCGCCTCGCGCTGCTCGGAACCTTCCTCAAACCCGATGGCGACCGTGCGCTGATCCGCACCGCCTCGGGCAAGATCGCGACCGTCACAAAGGGCGCCAAGATCGGCAACGCCAAGGTGGTCGCTATCGAGGAAGGCAAGCTCGTCATCGCCCGCGGCACCAACACCACGACGCTGGAAATGCCGCGCGGCTGAGGCTTGACCGCACCCGGCCCGACAAGGCACACGCCTGACATGGCCAATACGCCGCTTCGCTACCGCCCGCATCATTTCCTCTGCTCGCTGGGGTTCCAGGGCAAGGGCTATTCCGACGTATTCACAGCCAACATGGCCCACATTGTCGAGGACCGCCTGCGCGCGCCCGGCGGCGATGACGTCGAAATCGAGGTCCTCGGCGCCACCGACGACATCTGCGCCCCCTGCCCCAAGCGGCGCGGCACGCTCTGCACCGCGCAAGACAAGATCGCGACGCTCGACACCCGTCACGCAAGGGCGCTCGGCCTCTTCGTGGGCACCCGCCTCACTTGGGGCGACGCGAAACAGCGTATCAGAGCAAACGTCCCGCCCGGCGCGCTCTCACAGCTCTGTGCGGGCTGCCAATGGCTGGAGCTTGGCCTGTGCGAAACCGCTCTGAAAAAGCTTCACGAAAGCGCCTGACATCCGCCACCGGAAAATACGCAATTTCCGCCGCAGAATTTGCGCAAATTCTGCCCGCCCAAACGAAAAGCGCCGCCCCGATCCGGGACGGCGCTTCAGAATTTCTGTGCGTCGGGTCCTAGCCCTTGCGCGCCTGCAACGCCTTCCAGCCGCCCCAGACGACCATCGCCGCGATCACGGCCTTGACCGCGTCACCCAGCAGGAACGGCGCCATCCAGCCCGCCCAAAGCTCGGGCACAGTTTTGCCCATGACCAGTGCCGGCCAGGCCAGACCGGGGATGTAGATCATCGCCGACAGCGCCATGCCGACAAGCGCGGTCGACACCACGCCCCGCGCCACGCCTTTTTCCACGGCCAGCCCGGCCAGATAGGCCATCAGGACAAAGCCGTAAAGGAACCCGGCCGTCGGCCCGAACAGCGATGCGGTCGCGCCGCCATTGGCAAAAACCGGCAATCCCATCGCGCCATAGCCCAGGTAGGTGACCAACGTCGCCAGCCCAAGCTGCGAGCCGAAGGTCAGCCCGACGATCAGGATCGCCAGCGTCTGCAGGCTCATCGGCACCGGCCAGCCCATGCTCACCTGCGCGGCCATGGCGATGAACAGCGATCCGCCAATCACCAGCCCCAGTTTCTTCGTCAAACCTTCGTGGCCGATCACGGCCTTGCTCAAAACGGTATCCGCCATGGCACTGTCCTTTCCTGTCTCGTTTCACCCGCCTTTTTTGGGTGCGCCGGGCCAAGTGTCAAGCGGATTACACTTGATATTGCCGGGCCGGGATGAGATTTGGCAGAGCATGAATGACGCTGCATCTCGTAAAATCGCCCTCGTGACCGGCGCCTCGCGCGGCCTCGGCGCGGCGCTCGCCCAGGCCCTTGCGCCGACGCATCACATCGTCGCCGTGGCCCGCACCACCGGCGCGCTGGAAGAGCTTGACGACCGCATCAAGGCGCAGGGCGGCGATGCGACGCTCGCGCCCATGGACATCAACACCGAGGCTGCCATGGCCCAGCTCTGCCGCTCGATCTACGACCGCTGGGGCGCGCTTGATGTCTGGGTCCACACCGCCATTCACGCCGCCCCGATGACGCCCACGCACCAGATCGACGCCAAGGACTGGCGCAATTCGCTCAACACCAATGTCGATGCCGTCGCCCGCCTGATCGGCTTCATCAGCCCGCTTCTGGGCGAACGGGGCCGCGCAGTCTTTTTCGACGATCCCCGCGCCGGGCAAAAATTCTTCGGCACCTACGGCGCCACCAAGGCCGCACAGATCGCGCTGGCCCGCAGCTGGCAGGCCGAGACCGTCAAACTTGGCCCGCAAGTGCAGGTACTCGACCCCGGCCCCATCGCCACCGCGACCCGCGCGCGCTTTTTCCCAGGCGAGGACCGCGACGCCCTGCCCACTGCGCCCGACGTGGCCGCACGGCTGTTGCCCGAGATCCTGTAGCGCCAACAGGCTTGGTCGCGCCTATACGGCAAGTACCAGCACACGGGCCTGTCTCCTTCGAAAACCAGTGCGCAAGCACGTCAGACAGCCCTTTTGCAGGGGCGGCAGACCGGTTCGCCCCAAATTTATACCCTGTAAAAACAATGATTTGCCTGTTTCTTGCGAAAATTGCCGCATTTCCTGAAACTTTCCGCCAGCGCGTTCCGTCTCTTATTCCGCGGGGGCGCAGAAAAGACAGGGGACCACAGATGCGCATGCTTATCAGTGTACTGACAAAACGCAGCCAACAGGCTGAAGCACCGGCCGAAGAAGCACCGTCGCGGCTCACACGCGACGAGATCGCCAGCCTTTTTGCCGCAGAGCTCAGCTACTGAGGTCGGCGACCTGCCTCTCACAGTCCTGACGCGGCGACAGCATAGGCATAACATTCGGTCCGGTTAAGCCCCGGAACACGCTTGGCAGAATGCGCGGCGTCCCGACGATGGCAAGTCTGTGCCGGGCGAATGCATCGACAGTCGCATCCGCCCCGCCCCGGCTTTTTCTTGCCAAAAAATACTCCCCTCCGACCCCTGCCACCTGATGCCACCCCCGAATGTCCTGTTGCCCTCCGGACGCGGCCCCGTACAGCCCATACGTCGCACAGCCTGCAGCGCTTGCCCCCTGCCCACAGCCCCGCTACACAAGGCGAAACGCCGCCAATCCGACACACCGGCAGGAGCAGCCCCTTGCGCATTCTCATCACCAATGACGACGGCATCTCGGCCCCCGGCCTCGCCGTCCTGGAAGAGATCGCGACCGACTTGGCCGGCCCCTCGGGCGAGGTCTGGACCGTGGCACCGGCGTTTGAGCAATCGGGCGTCGGCCACTGCATTTCCTACACCACGCCGATGATGCTTTCACAGATGGACGAGCGCCGCTTCGCCGCCCAGGGCAGCCCAGCAGATTGCGTGCTGGCCGCCGTGCATGACGTGATGAAGGACGCGCCCCCCGACCTGATCCTCTCGGGCGTGAACCGCGGCAACAACGCGGCCGAGAACGCGGTCTATTCCGGCACCGTGGGCGCCGCGATGGAGGCGGCGCTCCAAGGCTTCCCCGCCGTCGCCCTCAGCCAATATTACGGCCCGCGCAACCGCGACCTCGACGACAAGTTCGAATCAAGCCGCCAGCACGGGCTGGCCACCCTGCGCACCCTGCTGGACAAGGGCGTGTGGACGCAGGACGATTACGGCATCTTCTACAATGTGAACTTCCCGCCCGTCCCCAGCGCCGAGGTGCAGGGCCTCCGCGCCTGCCGCCAGGGCTTTCGCCGCGACATGGGCTTCGGCGTTCAACCCACCACGTCGCCGTCCGGGCGTCGCTTTCTCTGGGTCACCGGCGCACCGCAGGGCGAGCCCACCGCCGATGGCACAGATGCCGACTGGAACCTCAAGGGCTATATCTCGGTCACGCCCATGCGCGCCGACCTCACCGCCCATGACGCGCTCGACGCGCTCAAGGCGATCGAATGTCGCTGATGACCGAGGACGCCGACGATATCGCCGAACGCAAGATGCAGTTTCTCTTCGCGCTGCGCTCGCGCGGGGTGACCGACAAGCGCGTCCTGTTGGCGATGGAAAAGATCGACCGCGGCCCCTTCGTGCGCGGCCATTTCGCCACCCGCGCGTATGAGGACATGCCCCTGCCCATCGCCTGCGGCCAGACCATATCGCAACCCTCCGTCGTCGGCCTGATGACGCAAGCCTTGCGCGTCACGCCCCGCGACAAGGTGCTGGAGGTCGGCACCGGCTCCGGCTACCAGGCCGCGATACTCAGCCAGCTTGCCCGCCGCGTCTATACCGTCGATCGGCACAAGGCGCTGGTGGCCGATGCCAGCGCGCTTTTCCAGGACCTGGATCTGACCAACATCACCGCCCTGACCGCCGATGGCAGCTTTGGCCTGCCCGAACAGGCCCCCTTCGACCGCATTCTCGTCACCGCCGCCGCCGAGGATCCGCCCGGGCCGCTCTTGGCGCAGTTGAAAATCGGGGGTATTATGGTGGTACCCGTGGGGCAGTCCGACGCGGTGCAAAGCCTGATCCGGGTCACAAGGTCCGAGACGGGCTTCGACTATGACGAACTGCGCCCGGTGCGTTTCGTGCCCCTGCTCGAAGGGCTGGGCCGGGACTGACAGGACAAGACACGACGGCCGGGGTTGCCCGGTCACCGCTTTGATCCCCGGCCAACAAGGGGACCGAGATGAGGACAAGATCGAGATGAGCCACTTCAAGACCCCCATGCGACCCCTCGTTTGCGCCGTGGCGCTGCTGGCCGTGGCCGGGTGCGACAATTTCGACATCGACTTGCGCGACGGTGGCCCGGGCACCGCCGAGGCCGCGCGCAACGCCAGCGCCGACCGGCCCACCCCCGACAGTCGCGGCATCATCTCCTACCCGAATTACCAGGTGGCCGTGGCCCGCCGCGGCGACACGCTGCAAAGCCTCGCGCGCCGCATCGGCGTCAACGTGAACGAGTTGTCGCGCTATAACGGCATTCAACCGGGCGACACCCTGCGCGACGGCGAAATCATCGCCCTGCCCAACCGCGTTGCCGAACCCGCCGGCGGCCCGCTCACGCCGCGCCCCGGCGTCGATATCGCCTCGGTTGCCGGAAACGCGATCGAGAATGCCAGCGCGGGTGGCACCAGTTCCAACCGCAGCCTCGACCGCGGCCAGTCCGGCGTCGAGCCCGTCCGCCACCAGGTCCAGCGCGGCGAGACCGCCTTCACCATCGCGCGGCTCTACGACGTTTCCGTGCGCAGCCTGGCCGACTGGAACGGTCTCGGCCCCGATTTTGCCGTCCGCGAAGGCCAGTACCTGCTGATCCCCGTGGCCGTGCCCGACGCCCAGCCCGCGCAGGTCCAGACCACCGCACTGGAAACAACCTCTCCTGGTCAGGGCAGCCCCACGCCCACGCCGCCCTCGGCGGCCCAGCCCCTGCCCGACGAAGAGACCGTCGCCGCCGCTGAACCTGTCGAAAGCACCGCCGCTCCCGACCTTGGCGGCAACACCGCCAGCGCCAGCAGCAATGCCCGCATGAGCTATCCGGTGAAGGGCGACATCATCCGAGAATATGCCAAGGGCAAGAATGACGGCATCGACATCGCGGCCCCTGCCGGCACGCCCGTCCGTGCCGCCCAGGCCGGAACGGTGGCGGCCATCACCAAGGACACCAACGGCGTGCCGATCATCGTGGTCAAACACGACCAGAACCTGCTGACGGTCTATTCCAACGTCGACAAAGTGACGGTGTCCAAGGGGGACAGCATCTCCCGCGGCGGCCAGCTGGCGTCGATCCGAAGCGACGGCACCGCAGCGCTGCATTTCGAGGTGCGCGAAGGCTTCGAAAGCGTCGATCCGCTGCCCTATTTGCAATAGGCGCATTACGCCCGGTCGCGCCTCAGGCCGAGCAATAAATTCCGGTATATTATTGCGCGGCGCGCAACAACAGGACTCCATCGTAGGGTGGGGTTCCACCCCACCACCGCACGACGCCATCTGGCAGACTTGGCCACTTACCACACGGCGCTCTCGGCTGGTTGGCATCGCCGGGCCGCCGCATGGCGAACTGACGGGCGTTCTGAACACCTGATTGTTGCAGCTCCGGAAAACAAAAAGGCGAGGCACCGAGCTCAGCCAAATCGCCGTGCCGTGGGTGCGGCCCGGCGATGCGCGGCGGCGCGGCGCGCCGCGCCTATGTTCCGCGCCCGCAATGAACCAAGCGATACTATTCCTTTCACAGCAACAATGCCGATATTTCGTAGGGTGGGGTCTCACCGCACCGCCGCGAAACAGATCAAAACAGGCGCAGCTTCCGGCCCGTTTCATCGTTCCAAAAATACTCGAAAAAGCCTAAAGGCTCACGCCCCGCCGTCCGGCCAGATCGGTGAAATACTGCCATGCCACCCGGCCCGACCGCGACCCGCGTGTCGCCTGCCACTCGATGGCCTCGGCCCGCAGCGTGGCGTCGTCGATCTCGACCCCGTAGGCGTCGCAATAGCCCCGGATCATCGACAAGTACTCGTCCTGATCACAAGGATGAAAGCCCAGCCACAGCCCGAACCGATCCGAGAGCGACACTTTCTCTTCCGTGGCCTCGCTGGGGCTGATCGCGCTCGACCGCTCGTTCTCGATCATGTCGCGCGGCATCAGGTGGCGGCGGTTCGACGTGGCATAGAACACCACGTTCTCGGGCCGCCCTTCGATCCCGCCATCCAGCACCGCCTTCAGCGACTTGTAATGCTGGTCGTCATGGCCAAAACTCATGTCGTCGCAAAACAGGATGAACCGCGCGGCGCTGGCCCGCAGGATGTTCAGCAGCCGCCCCACGCTGGGCAGGTCCTCGCGCTGCAACTCCACGATCTTCAGGTCAGTCCCCTCGGCCCGCACGGCGGCATGCACCGCCTTCACAAGGCTCGATTTGCCCATCCCCCGCGCGCCCCACAAGAGCGCGTTATTGGCCGGCAACCCCTTGGCGAAGTGCCGTGTGTTGTCCAAGAGCGTGTCGCGCGACCGGTTGATCCCCACCAGCAGGTCCATGTCCACCCGGTTCACGTCCCTTACGGGGTGCAGGCGATCCGGCTCCACATGCCAAACGAACGCGTCGGCAGCGTCGAAATCCGGCGCCTCCATCGCTGCCGGGCGCATCCGCTCCAGCGCGGCCGCGATCCGCTCCATCGGGTCGGTGGTCACGTCTTGCCCTCGTCCCCGTCTTTCAGGTCGTCCAGATCGCCGGCATCGTCCTCGTCATCTGCGTCGAACTCGGCCTCCATCGGGTCGATCTCTTCGTCATCTTCGAACCATACGCCCTCGGCACGCAGTTTTTCCTCCCGGGTCTTCTCGACCCGGCGGACAAGGAAGATGGAAACTTCGTAAAGCCCGTAAACCACGGTGAACAGGATCAGCTGCGTCACCACGTCCGGCGGCGTCACCAGGGCAGCCAGCAACAGGATGCCGACCATCGCGTATTTGCGGACCGCGCCCAGCCCTTCGGCGCTCACCAGCCCGGCCTTGCCCATCAGGGTCAGAAGCACCGGCAACTGGAAACAGATACCGAAGGCCATGATGAATTTCAGCGTGATATCGAGGCTCTCGTTCACCTTCCCGAAGAATGTGATGCGCAGGCCGTTCTCCGTCTCGGGCACGACCGCGCCCAGATTGTCGGGCACAACGGGCAGGTTCGGGTCGGCCACCGTCTCCACCTCGCCAACCGATCCGGTCAGCAGGTTGGCAAAGATCGAGCTGACATCCGCGAACCCAAGGAAAAAGTTCATCGCCAGCGGCGTCACCACGAAATGCGCGAACGCCGCGCCCAGCAGGAACATGATCGGCGAAGCGATGATGAAGGGCAGGAACGCCGCCTTCTCGTTGCGGTAAAGCCCCGGCGCCACGAACCGCCACATCTGCGCCGCGATCACCGGGAAGGCCAGCATGAAGCCGAACACCATCGAAATGCGGAAAAGCGTGAACAGGTATTCCTGCGGGCTGGTATATTGCAGCGTCGGCGACGGGTCGCCCAGCGTCCGCAACGTCGCCTCGATCGGGCCCAGCAGGAATTGCAGGATCGGCTCTGCCACGACAAAGGCCAGAACGATCCCCACGAGGAACGCCAGCACCGACCGGATCAGCCGCGTGCGCAATTCCGCCAGATGCTCGATCAGCGGGGCCGAGCTCATCTCGATGTCGTCGTCGTCGGTGGCGCTCATACAGGTTTATCCGAGGCGGGCTTTTTCGCAGCCGGTTTCTCCGCGCCCGCTTTGGCTGCGGTCGCTTTCTTCGGCCCCTCCTTCTTGGGCGCAGCCTTCTTCGCGGGCCCGTTCTTCGCCGGCGTCGATTTGGCCGTGCTGTCGGCACGCGCAGCGCCCGACTTGCCGGCCCCGGCATCTTCCGCCGCTGCCTTGGCCGCCTCTTCCGCCGCCTTGCGCTCCTCGGCCATCTCGGCCGAGCGTTTCGATATCTTGTCGACCATCGCCTTGCGGTCGTCGTCGAACTCGGCCCGCTTGGGCTCGGGTCCGGCCATGGTCTTGGCGGTGAAGCTGTCGGTCGATTTCTTGACCTCGTCCATCGCCGCCCCCATCGGGTTGGTGGCCGATTTCAGGGACTTGGACACCTCGTTGACGCCCGACTCTTCAGCCGCGTCGTTCATCGCCCGGCTGAATTCGCGTGCCATCTGCTTGGCCTTGCCCACGAACCGTCCAACGGTCCGGAACATGCCCGGCAAATCCTTTGGCCCCACGACGATCAGCGCGACGATGCCGATCACCATGAGCTCGGTCCAGCCCAGGTCGAACATTCTGAAAGGTTAAACCTTGTCTTTTTCTTTGTCGTCTTCGGGCGTGACGTCCCGGGCCGAGTCTGCCGCGTCGTTGCTGGCGTCCTCGACTTCCTTGTTTCCTTCCGCGACGCCCTTCTTGAACGAGGTGATGCCCTTGCCCACCTCGCCCATCAGCGACGAGATCTTGCCGCGTCCAAAAAGGACCAGCACGACCACCGCAATCAGCAAGAGCCCCGGAAGGCCGATGTTGTTCAGCATGATATTGTCTCCCTTATCCCGGCCCCGTTTCTGAGGTCCCGCAGGATGTACGTCAACCGTATCTAAGCGGTTGCGCCGCCGGTTGGAAGAACCAATCCGCCGCAGAATCCGGGTTTTTCCGGGGCGCCACCAGAAAATTCGAATTTTCTGGCCCAATTTTTGCGCAAAAATTGGCGCCTGAAGCGTTTCCGGGTCAGTCCGAAATATGCATCGCTTTTTGCGTTCGAAGAGGCAGCGAAAAGCGATTCAGTGTTTCCCGGAAACGCCTAGCCCGCCCGCCGCGCCGAAGCGAAGACCGTGGCGCATCCGATCAACAGCACAACCACGCAGATCGCCAGCAACTGCTCGTACTTGTGCCAGTCCGCCAGCGGCGTCGGCGCGAACACCGTGCTCCGCGCGAAATAGGCCACCGCCCCCGCCATCGCCGCCCCGAAACTGACTGCGAAGGCCCAGACCGGCACCTGCCGGCCCATCACCAGCCCGGCAAGCAGCACCGGCGTCAGGAACAAACTCGCCGTGCCGCTGACCGCCACCGCGTCAAAGAGGCTCTGGTTGCCCCACAGCGTCAGCGCGGCCCCCGCCAGCATGAAGCCCACCATCGCCATGCGCCCACCCGATAGCGTGCGCGGCGCAAGCCCCAGCTCGTCCACCATCAACCGCGCCGCACTGGCCAACGCGGAATCGAGCGTCGACAGCGCGCTGACCAACAGCGACACCAGCAGCGCCACATAGACCCATGCCGGGAACATCCCCGCCCATGTGCCCAGAAGCTCGCCCTCGTACTCCGCGCCCTGCAGCGCCGCCTCGATCCCGAAGAATCCGAAGCCCACGATGCACAGGAACGAGATCCAGAAGGCGTGCAGGAACGATGACCGCGTCGTCTTTTCATCGGCGATGAAGCCGCGATCCATCATCACCGGATCATGCACCGGGTAGGAAAACACCTGCAGGAACGCGACCAGCAGCAACACCTGCCCGTTCCACGCCCCGCTCGCGCCTTCGGACGTCAGCACCGCGCCGAAATCAAATCCCGGCGCAGTCACCAACGCCACGAAGGCCACGCCGAAAACCACCATGAAAACAAGCATCTGCACCACGTCCGTCCGCAACGCCGCGCTCAGCCCGCCCCAGGCGCTGTAGGCGAGGCCCAGCCCCGCGACCAGCACGATCGACGCCTCGCGCGCCATGCCCACCTCCGGCAGCGCCGCGGCAAAGATCAGACCCACGACCAACAGATTGGCGAACACCTCCGACAATAGCCGCAGGGCGATGACGATGTTGTAAAGCGTCGTGCCCGTGCCCCCGAACCGCCCGCGCAACCAGTCCTGCACCGATCCCGCACCGGCGCGCCGCAGGCGCGCCACGACGAAGCCGCCGGTCAGGAACGAGCCATAGTAGGCCGCATAGGCCAGCACGCCCCAGATCCCGTAGAAATACCCCAGAATGGCCGAGTTCATCAGCGATCGGGCAAAGATCCACGTCGTCACCTGGCTCAGCACCAGCACCCACAGCGTCGGCGCACGCCCTGTCTCACTCGCGCCGCCAAAGAACCCTTCGACCGTCGCGCGGCGCGGGGCCACCACGAGGCTCGCCACCAGAACGAGCCCGAAAATGACAATGATGGCAGTGGTTTGCACGGGCGCCGCTCCTCTTCGGTCCAAGTCTCAAACCGATAGCAGCGCCCCTGCACCCGCGCCAGACCCTTCGAGAATTCCGACGCGAACGTGATCGCCCGTGTGCGCGCCGTTTACATCGTGGCGTTGATCGCGCCGCCGTCCAGCAGGATGTTCTGCCCTACGATGAACCCCGCATGCTGGCTGCACAGGAACGCGCAGGCCGCGCCAAATTCCTCGGCCGTGCCATAACGACCGGCCGGGATCGTCGCCGCTCTTTGCGCACGTGCTTCGTCGATGCTGATCGACTGCGCCTCGCTCACGCCCTTGTCCAGCGAATCGGCCCTGTCGGTCGCGTGAATACCGGGTTGCAGGTTGTTGATATTCACACCTTTTCCCGCCACCTGTCGCGCCGTGCCCGCGACGTACCCGGTCAGCCCTGCACGGGCAGAATTGCTCAGCCCCAGCACCGGGATCGGCGCCTTCACGCTTTGCGAGGTGATGTTGACCACGCGGCCCCAGCCGCGCTCCATCATCCCCGGCACCAGCGCCTTGATGAACGCGATGGGCGTCAGCATGTTGGCATCCAGCGCCTTGATGAAATCCTCGCGGTTCCAGTCCGTCCACTTCCCCGGCGGCGGGCCACCTGCATTTGTCACAAGGATATCAACGCCTTCCGCGGCACTTATCACCTTATCTTGCCCGTCCGGCGTGGTCACGTCACAGGCCACTGTGATCACCTCCACGCCGAACGCGTCGCGAATGGCCTGCGCCGAGGCCTCCAGTGCCTCTTCCCCGCGGGCGTTCATCACCAGGTCCACGCCCGCCTCCGCCAACGCCCGGGCACAGCCCAGCCCCAGCCCTTTCGACGACGCGCAGACCAACGCGCGTTTACCTTTTATTCCAAGGTCCATGATACAGACTCCCGATATTTCCGGCCACAGTTAGCACTCTCGCCGGCCTCAGGACCAGCAAAACCCCGTCGCCCGTCGCCATGTTGACCACACGATGCCATGATCCTACGCTATGCCACCCAAGCAGGGCAGCGCAGGTCCGCCAACGGACTGCAACAGGACAAAGGAATACCATGACCAAGGGCCCAGAGCGTCCGGCCTATGCCATCCCCGTCCTTCGGGCGGCGGATTTCACGGTCATCAACGGGGCTAACCTGGGCGATTCCATCTCCTTTGCTGACGAACTCGACCTCGACGACACCTATGATCTGCGCGTCAGCGCCCGCATGCACCGCATGTCGCTGGCCCCCGGAGACGGCAACGCGCTCACCATCATGGACGGCTCGCGCCTTGGCACGCCCGGCGCCACAGTCCATCTCGACAGCTGCCTGACGATGATGTCGGCCAACGGCCAGACCTCCGAGATCCTGATCCTGGTCGAGGTCGACGCCGCCGGTGACGTGGCCCAGGTCTATGCTCATCCCCTGGCCCAGCTGAAACCGCGCACCGGCTACAGCCTTGTGGGCATCGACACCGTCAACGCCCGCCAGAAATTCGCCGAGGTGGCCTGCGTTTCCTTCTCCAAGGGCACGCATATCACCATGGCCTCCGGCGCCCAGACCGCGATCGAGGATCTCAAGGTCGGCGACCGCGTCCTCACCCGCGACGACGGCCCCCAGCCGGTGCGCTGGATCGGCCAGTCCACCGTGCGCGCGGTGGGAGAGTTTTCCCCCATCCGCATCCGCGCGGGCGTCATGAACAACACCGGCGACCTGCTGGTCAGCCCCGACCACCGATTGTTCGTCTATCAACGCTCCGACGCGCTCGGCGCCGGCCGGTCCGAGGTGCTGATCCGCGCCCGACATCTGGTCAACGGCGACACCGTGGTGCAAGAGGAGGGCGGCTTCGTCGAATATTACCAGCTGCTCTTCGACACCCACCAGATCATCTATGCCGAAGGCATTGCCGCCGAGACCCTGCTGGTCGATCCACGCACCCGCGCGGTCCTTCCGCAGGATCTCAACGACGAACTGGCCCGCGCCCTGCCCGTGGGCGGGCACGGCAACCGCGCCCACCTGGAATTCGAGGTGAACGAGGCCGACATCCAGCCCGACATGGCGAGGCTCCTCAAGGACGCCTCGACAAGCTGATCCGCCTCACTCAATTGCGTAGAAAAACTCTTCCCGAACGATCTTGCCGCCCTTGACGGTATAGACGCCAACCTCTTCCATATCACTTACCTTGCCCGTGGCCTTCTCCTTGACCTTGACCCGGAAGATCACGGCGAACCGGTCATCGCCGTGGGGCAGCGGACCGATGATATCACTGTCGAGCATCTCCATTTCGCTCTCCCACCAGTCATGCTTGCCCTTGATCCCGTCAAGCCCGGTGGTCTCGCGCCCGTTTCCCATGTCGGCGGCTTCCACCGACACTGCGTCGGGGGCGTAAAGCTTATCGAGGTTCTCCCGCGCCCGGTCCTCCCGGCATCCGGCGACCAGTTCCTTCGCCACGTCCATCATGTCCATCTCTCAGGCTCCTGTGTTGATGTTCCCGCAATGTTCCAATCATGCCACGCGGGCTGTGACGGGTCCACCGGCGTCCCGCTCCCGGATCTCGCCTCCCGCCACGTCCTCACAGCATCACCGTGCCACGCAAAAATGACACCGACGCGATACAACCCGAATACCGACACGATACCGACGCCCAAATCTTGCACCCGCCCCGCGCCGCCTCTATAGCGTCGCTCATGTTGGATACCGTCCCAAATCGCCCCGATCTGCCGCCCGAAATCGCGCGGCGGCGCACCTTTGCCATCATCAGCCACCCCGATGCCGGCAAGACCACCCTGACCGAGAAGTTCCTGCTCTACGGCGGCGCCATCCAGATGGCCGGTCAGGTCCGCGCCAAGGGCGAAGCACGGCGCACCCGCTCGGACTACATGCAGATGGAAAAGGACCGCGGCATTTCCGTCTCGGCCTCCGCAATGTCGTTCGATTTCAATGACTTCCGCTTCAATCTCGTCGACACGCCAGGCCACTCGGATTTCTCCGAGGACACCTATCGCACCCTCACGGCCGTCGACGCCGCCGTCATGGTGATCGACGGCGCCAAGGGCGTTGAAAGCCAGACGCAGAAGCTCTTCGAGGTCTGCCGCCTGCGCGACCTGCCGATCCTGACCTTCTGCAACAAGATGGACCGCGAAAGCCGCGACACATTTGACATCATTGACGAAATTCAGGAAATGCTGGCGATCGACGTGACGCCGGCCTCCTGGCCCATCGGCGTCGGGCGAGATTTCATCGGTTGCTACGACATGCTCAATGACCGGCTGGAACTGATGGACCGCGCCGACCGCAACAAGGTCGCGGAATCCATTGCCATCAACGGCCTCGACGACCCAAAGCTGGAGGACCACGTCCCCGCGCATCTGGTCGAGAAACTGCGCGAAGACGTTGAAATGGCCCGCGAATTGCTGCCCGGCCTCAACCCGCAATCGGTGCTCGAAGGCCACATGACCCCCATCTGGTTCGGCTCCGCCATCAACTCGTTCGGCGTCAAGGAACTGATGGACGGCATCGGTACTTACGGCCCCGAACCGCAGCCGCAATCCGCCGAGCCGCGCCAGATTTCACCAGAGGAATCAAAGGTTTCCGGCTTCGTCTTCAAGGTGCAGGCCAACATGGACCCCAAGCACCGCGACCGCGTCGCCTTCGTCCGCATGGCGTCGGGGCACTTCAAACGCGGCATGAAACTGACCCATGTGCGCTCCAAAAAACCCATGACCGTCTCCGCGCCCGTGCTCTTTCTCGCCTCCGACCGCGAACTGGCCGAAGAAGCCTGGGCCGGCGACATCATCGGCATCCCCAACCACGGCCAGCTGCGCATCGGCGACACCCTGACCGAGGGCGAGGCCCTTCGCGTCACCGGCATCCCCTCCTTCGCGCCGGAACTACTGCAAAACTGCCGCGCAGGCGACCCGATGAAGGCCAAGCACCTGGAAAAGGCCCTGATGCAATTCGCCGAGGAAGGCGCCGCCAAGGTCTTCAAGCCCACGATGGGCGCGGGCTTCATCGTCGGCGTCGTGGGCCAGCTGCAATTCGAGGTTCTGGGCAGCAGGATCGAGCTGGAATACGGCCTGCCCGTCCGGTTCGAGCCGTCGCAATTCACCTCCGCCCGCTGGGTCCACGGCCCAAAGGAGGCGGTCGAGAAATTCACCGCCGCCAACAAGCAGCACATCGCACTCGATAACGACGGCGACACGGTCTACCTCACTCGGCTGCAATGGGACATCGACCGCGTCGAGCGCGACTACCCGGACGTCAAACTTTCGGCGACCAAGGAAATGATGGTGTGACCCTGCAAAACCGCGTCCTGCCCACGGGCGAGGTCGCGGCCACGCCGGAACGCGGGACCCTCATGGGAAACCGGGGGATCCTGCACGACGCCGATCAGCGGCTGGGCACGGCGCGCTGGCGGCATCCCCACTGGGTCACCTGCCAGCTCAACTTCAAGGGTCGCCGCCGTGCCTTGATGCAGCCCGGAGCCTACACCGAGCTATTCTTCCTTGACGAACCCACGGCCCTCGCCGCCGGACACCGGCCTTGCGGCGAATGCCGCCGCCCGGACTTTAAACGCTTCGTGGCACGGTTCCACGCCGCAAACGGCACCGCGACGCTGGCCGAGATGGACCGCCTGATGCACCGCGACCGCGTCACCCGCACGCGCCGCCAGGTCCGCCACACGGCAGCCCTCGAAACGCTGCCCGACGGCGCCTTCATCCTGCACAACGATGCACCGCACCTTGTCTGGGGCGACCGCCTCCTGCGCTACACCCCCGGCGGCTACACCGCCGCCCTGCCCCGCGGCACTGGGATCGCGACCGTGCTCACCCCGGCCTCGACCGTCGCCACGCTGGCCACCGGGTACCGGCCCGTGCCGCACCACACGGCCACGTAACAGGACCCCTGATCTTTCCTGGCCCTAAATATCCCCGCCGGGGGCACCGACCTCTTGCGCGCGCACCGCCCCTGTCACATGCTCCGGCCATGAGCAGTGACCCCACATGGGGCGTGGTCGCCACCATCAAGGCCCCCGCCCAGGACATCCTGAATTTTGCCGCCCACTACCTCGACCTGGGCGCCCACCGGGTGTTCGTCTACCTGGACGAGGACACGGCGCAGGCCCGCTCAGCGCTCAAACGCCACCCCAAGTGCCGCGTCATCCTGACCGACGAGAATTACTGGAAACGCCGCCGCCGCGCCAAAGGTCGGCCCAAGGGCCACCAGCACCGGCAGGTGCTGAACGCGACCCATTGCTATTCCCGCGATCCGCAAGTGGACTGGCTGTTTCACACCGACGTGGACGAATTCCTGCAACCACTTAGACCCCTTGTCCCCCAACTGGCCGCGATCCCGCCCGGTATCCTGTCGGCCCGCGTGCGCCCGATCGAGGCAATGCAGCCCGACCCCACCGACCCGCCGCCGCCCGGCCAGATCTGGTGCAAGGGCTTCGACCCGATCCTGCGCATCCGGCGCGAACAGACCGCCACGCTTTACCCGCGCTATGGCGAACATCTCAATGGCGGCTTCCTCAGCCATGTCGCCGGCAAGGTCTTCGTGCGCACCGGCCAGCCCGATATCACTATCCGCATTCACAGCGCTTTTGTCGGCAAGACCCGCGATTCGAACCCGTTCGACCTGTTCGACTGCCAGCTCGTGCACCTGCACGCCCCCAGCTGGGACGACTGGCAGGCCCGGTTTCGCTACCGGCTCAACCACGGCTCCTACAGGCCCGACCTCGACGCCAACGCCAGGCATTCCGAGACCGCCCTCACCATGCATCAGCTCTTCTCCATGCTGGAATCCGAAGGCGGCGAAGACGCCCTGCGCGCCTTCTTTTGGGAGGTCTGCGTCGCCGCCCCGGACCTGCGCACCCGGCTCGACGCGCTCGGCCACCTGCACGCGGTCACACTCGATCTGGACGCCAAACGCGCCCGGCATTTCCCGAATTTCGCCTGACCCCCCTTGATTGTTGCCGCGACGCACACAATTCATCCTCGGTATCGCACTTTGTCCGTCCTGCGGCGTCGCACATTGACCAACGCCCGGCCTTCAGATAGGGGAAGTGCACCAAGGCCCTGCACTTATGGGCCAATTCGAGATGGCGGGCCAGAATCGTGTCCGCAAACCTGTGGACATACATGACAAAATTTTCTGACCTGAGCCTGAACCCCAAGGTTCTGAAAGCCGTCGAAGAAGCCGGCTACGAAACCCCCACCCCCATCCAGGCGGGCGCCATACCTCCCGCTCTCGACGGCCGCGACGTCTTGGGCATCGCCCAGACCGGCACCGGCAAGACCGCCGGCTTTACGCTGCCGATGCTGTCGATGCTGGCCCGCGGCCGCGCCCGCGCCCGGATGCCGCGCAGCCTCGTGCTCTGCCCTACGCGCGAACTCGCCGCCCAGGTGGCCGAGAATTTCGACACCTATTCCAAGTACCTGAAACTGACCAAGGCGCTGCTCATCGGCGGCGTCAGCTTCAAGGAACAGGAACAGATCATCGACAAGGGCGTCGACGTCCTGATCGCCACCCCCGGCCGCCTGCTCGACCATTTCGAGCGCGGCAAGCTGATCCTGTCGGACGTCAAGGTGATGGTCGTGGACGAGGCCGACCGGATGCTCGACATGGGCTTCATTCCCGATATCGAGCGCATCTTCGGCCTGACGCCCTTCACCCGCCAGACGCTTTTCTTCTCCGCCACCATGGCGCCCGAGATCGAGCGGATCACCAATACGTTCCTGTCGAGCCCCGAACGCATCGAGGTTGCCCGCCAGGCGACGGCGTCCGAGACGATCGAACAGGGCGTGGCAATGTTCAAACCCTCGCGCCGCGACCGCGCCGACAGCGAAAAGCGCAAGCTGCTGCGCGCGCTGATCGACGCCGAGGGCGAGGCGCTCACCAACGCGATCATCTTCTGCAACCGCAAGACGGACGTGGATATCGTCGCCAAATCGCTCAAGAAATACGGCTATGACGCGGCGCCCATTCATGGCGACCTCGACCAGAGCCAGCGCACGCGCACACTCGACGGCTTCCGCGCCGGGGATCTGCGCATCCTGGTGGCGTCCGACGTGGCCGCGCGCGGCCTCGACGTGCCCTCGGTCAGCCATGTCTTCAACTTCGACGTCCCCGGCCACCCCGAGGATTACGTCCACCGCATCGGCCGCACCGGCCGCGCCGGGCGCGACGGCAAGGCGATCACCCTGTGCAATCCGCGCGACGAAAAAGCCCTCAGCGCGGTCGAGAACCTGATCCAGAAAGATATCCCCAAGCTGGACAATCCAACCGGCTATGACGCGCCCAAGGCCGACGCCGGCGACGCGCCATCCGACGACGCACCGAAAAAGCCGCGGCGCTCGCGCAGCCGCCGCAAGTCCGACGACGCGCCCGACGCACAGGACACCGCCCCGCAAAAGACCGAAGACACCGGGTCAGAGGCCCAGTCCGACGCCAAGCCGCAGGACAAACCGCAGGGCGACACCAAGAAATCCTCGCGGGGTCGCGGCGGACAAAAGCAGGACAATAAGGACAAGTCCGGCCCCGTCGGCATGGGCGACCACCTGCCCAGCTTCATCGCCAAGAGCTTCGACGAGCGCATGGTTTCCTGAGCCAAACGTAGGGTGGGTGAAAATCCACCTTCCGCCCCAACGGCCCTGAATCGAAACGTAGCGCGCCCGTAGGGTGGGCGAAAGCCCACGCCACGGGCGGCGCGCACTACGACAACCGGCTGATAATAACCGTCACTTCGGGCTTCTTGCCGATCTCGCCCTGCGCGCTTTGCCGCGCTACCTTGCGCAACCCGTCCTCCAGCGCGTCATCGTCGCTCAGGGTCCTGGGCTTGGCGCGCCCCATGAACTGGCTCAGGTCCTCTTCTAGCACATCGACCAGCGGCGCGCGGCTGCTGCCGGTCTCGGCCAGCCCCATGACCTCGCACCAGGGCTCGCCCAGCGGCTCGTCGCTCTCGTCCAGGATCACGTTGATCGTCACGTGCCCGTTCAGCGCCATCCGGATCCGGTCGCGCACGATCCCGTCCAGCGCCCCGACCTTCACCGAGCCATCCAGATAGGTCCGCCCGGTTTCGACATACTCGGCCACCTCCGCGCGGTTGCCCGAAAGATCGATCATCGTGCCATTGGGTGCCAGGACCCCGTGCAGCTTGCTCTCGCCCGCCAGCTTCACATGCTCGCGCAGGTGCCGGTGCTCGCCATGCATCGGGATCACGAATTGCGGCTGGATGATCTGGTGCAGCGTCTTCAGGTCGGGCCGGTTGGCGTGCCCCGACACGTGGTAAAGCCCGCTGCTGTCATCCACCACGTCCACGCCCTGTTCGCTGAACTGGTTGATGATGCGAATGACGCCGCGCTCGTTGCCCGGAATCGTCTTGGACGAAAACAGGAACGTATCGCCGGGCTTCAGCGTAATGCCGTTGTATTTGCCCTGCGCCAGCTGCGCACTTGCCGCCCGCCGTTCCCCCTGGCTGCCGGTGACGATCAGCATCACGTTCTCGCGCGGGATGTCGCGCGTGTCCTCGGGGCTGATGGTGCGCGGAAAATCCGTCAGCACGCCGGTCTCGACCGACGCCTCGATCATGCGCCGCATCGCCCGCCCCAACAGGCAGACCGACCGCCCGGCCCGTTCCCCGGCCTGGGCCAGCGTCTTCACGCGGGCCACGTTGCTGGCGAATGTCGTCGCCACGACCATGCCCTTGGCGCCCGCCACCAGCTTCTCGATCTCGGGGCCCACGGTGCTTTCGCTGCGCCCCTCATGGGCGTTGAACACGTTGGTCGAGTCGCAGACCAGCGCCTTCACGCCCGGCTTGGCGATCTCGGCCCACATCGCCTCGTCGAAGGCCTCGCCGACGACAGGCTCCATGTCGATCTTGAAATCGCCAGAATGCACGATCCGCCCCGCCGGCGTGTCGATCACCAGGCCGGAACTTTCCGGGATCGAGTGCGAGATCGGCGCGAACCCCACGGTGAACGGCCCGGCTTGGGTCGTCTCGGGCCAGGGTGACACGGTCTGCACCGCCTTTTCGGGGTGGCCATGCTCGTCCATCTTGCGGCGCGCGATATTGGCGGTGAACGCCCGCGCATAGATCGGCGCGCCCAACTGGTCATAGTAATGCGCCACCGCGCCCACGTGATCTTCGTGCGCGTGAGTGATAAACACTGCTTCCAACTGGTCGCGCCGCTCTTCCAGCCAGGCTATATCCGGGAAAATCAGGTCCACCCCCGGCGTGCCATCCATGTCCGGGAACGTCACGCCAAGGTCCACAAGGATATACCTTTCCTTGCCCGGCGCGCCGTATCCGTAGACATAGGCGTTCATGCCAATTTCCCCCGCCCCGCCAAGGGCAAGGTACGTCAATCTCTCACTGCTCATCCCCGATCAGCCTTTCTTGTTATGGGCATGGATCACCGTCAGGCCATGCATCGTCAAATCATCTCGAATTTCGTCAAACAGCAGGTCGCCCTGCGCGAAAAGCGGCGCAAGGCCACCCGTGCCGATGATCTTCATCGGCGTCTCGTACTCGGCCCGGATGCGCTCGGTCACCCCGCTGACCAGCCCGACATACCCCCAGAACACGCCCGACTGCATACAGTCCACCGTGTTGGTGCCGACCACCTTCTGCGGCTTTGTCACGTCGATATGAGGTAAGGCCGCCGCCGCCATGTGCAAGGCCTCGAGGCTCAGGTTGACGCCGGGAGAAATCACGCCCCCGACATAGGCTCCGTCCTCGGCCACCACGTCGAACGTGGTCGCGGTGCCGAAATCCACCACGATCAGGTTGCCGCCGTAAAGATCATAGGCCCCGGCGGCATTCACCAGCCGGTCCGGCCCCACCTGCGTGCCCTCGTCCACCCGTGGCTGGCGAGGCAGCGCGCATTCCGGCTTGCCCACCACGATGGGCCGGCAGCCAAAGAAACGGTCGGCAAAGACGCGCAAATTGAACACCACCCGCGGCACCGTGGACGAGATGATGACATCGGTGATATCGAGGTCGATCTCGTAATGCTTCACCAGCGTCGAGAACCACGTGAAATAGGCATCCGCCGTCCGCGCATGGTGGGTCGACGTGCGCAGGGTGCACAGAAACTCCGACCCGTCCCAGATCGCGAAAACCGTGTTGGTGTTGCCGCAGTCGATCGCCAGAAGCATGGGGGCCGCCCCTCTCTTTTGTCAGAAAAACACGTCCGCCGCCGGGATGACGTGGCGCGATTTGGCATCTGTTAGAACAAGATTGCCGCCCGCGTCCACCGTCTCGAACGTGCCGGTAAATTCCTCGCGCCCCGTCCTTGCGGTAATCACGTCGCCCACGCGCGCCGCGCGGTCCATCCACGCCGCGCGAATGGGCGCAAATCCATAGGTCGCGAACTGTGTCTCCAGCTTGGCATAGGCCGGCGCCAGCAGCTCCAGGAACTCTTCGGGGTCTATTTCGACCCCGGCCTCCGACATGAGCGAGACGGGCCGCACCGCGCCCGGCTCCACCGCGTCCGCTTCGGGGGCCGCGCGCAGGTTCACCCCGATGCCGATGGCGAAATGGCTCAAACCGCCGCCCGCGCCCGCGCTTTCCAAAAGGATGCCGGCCACCTTGCCGCCATTCAACAGCACGTCATTCGGCCACTTGAGCGCAAAGCCCAACGGTCGTCCGGTTGCCGCGACAAAGGCATCGTAAAGCGCCAGCGAAACCACGAATGACCGCAGCGCCACCTGATCCGGGCTCTCGGTGGGCCGCATCACAAGCGTCGCCGCGAAATTGCCTTCGGGGTTGGCCCAAGGCCGTCCGCGCCGCCCCCGCGCCGCCGTCTGGTGTCGCGCCAATATCCATTCCGGGCCGCTCAGCCCCGGCGCGATCCGCGCCGCCTCGGCATTGGTGCTGTCCACCTCGTCCAGCACCCGCCGCCCGTATCCTTCTGGCCACGGCTCTTTCATTGTTCGATAAATACTCCCGCCGAAGGCGCCCGAAAAACAAAGCGACGCGCCAAGGGCGCGTCACCTTTTTCCAGACTGCGATGCGGTTCAGTCGACAAGCGTCGCCGCCGCCGCCTGCGCCATGGCCTCGACGCCGAACATGTTCAGCATCCCCACGACCATGATCGCGGCCGACGCCATCAGGAATCCCCACAACACCGGCGATTTGCGCGCTTCCAGCGGCTCGCCCTCTTCGCCGAAATACATGAAGAAGACGATGCGCAGGTAGTAGAACGCCCCGATCACCGACGCGATCACCCCGGCCACCGCCAGCCAGACCAGCCCGCCATCATAAGCGGCGCGCAGCACGTAAAGCTTGCCGAAGAACCCCAGGAAGGGCGGCACGCCCGCAAGGCTGAACATCAGGATCAGCATCGCCAGCGCCCGGCCCGGATGCGCCCGGGAATAAAGGTTCAGGCTGGCGATATCCGTGACCGGCCGCCCGTCGCGTTCCATCGAAAGGACAAAGGCGAAGGTGCCGACATTCATCGTCACGTAAATCGCCATGTAGACCAGCATCGCCTGAACACCGAACGCCGTGCCGGCGGCCAGCCCCATCAGGGCGTATCCCATATGCGCGATCGACGAATAGGCCATCAGCCGCTTGATGTCGGTCTGCCCGATCGCGGCGATCCCGCCCAGGAACATCGACAAGAGCGACAGCACCGCGATCACCTGCTGCCAGTCGCCCACCACGCCGCCGAACGCATCATGCGCTACGCGGGCAAAGAGCGCCATCGCCGCCATCTTGGGCGCGGTGGCGAAAAACGCCGTGATCGGTGTGGGCGCGCCCTCGTAGACGTCCGGCGTCCACATGTGGAACGGCACCGCCGACACCTTGAAGGCCAGCCCCGCCAGCACGAAGACAAGTCCGATCAGCAACCCGAGCGGCGCCTGTCCTTCCGCCGACGCGATGATTCCGGAAAACAGCGTCGTGCCGGTATAGCCATAGACCAGCGAGGCCCCATACAGCAGGATGCCCGAGCTTAGCGCGCCCAGCACGAAATACTTCAGGCCCGCCTCGGTCGATTTCACGCTGTCCCGCCGCAGCGAGGCGACGACGTAAAGCGCCAGCGACTGCAACTCCAGCCCCATGTAAAGCGCCATCAGGTCGCCCGCGCTGACCATCATCATCATGCCCACGGCCGCCAGCGCCACCAGCAGCGGATACTCGAACCGCAGCATGTCGCGCTGCGCCATGTATTCCTGCCCCATCAGCAGCACCGCCGCCGCCGACAGCAGCACCGCCACCTTGGCGAACCGCGCGAACCCGTCGTCTTGGAACATGCCGCCGAACGCCGTGCGCGTGCCGTCGCCCGAAAACCCGATCCAGGCCGCCATCACCACGAAGACCGCCGCCGTGATCCACACCAGCAGCGGCGCGAACCGATCCTTGCCGGTATAGGCCACGCCCAGAAGCGCCGCCATCGCGTATACCGAGATCAGGATCTCCGGCAGGATTACATTCAGATCAGCCTGCATGGGACTACTCCGTCGCAGCGGCCAGCTTGGTCGCGCTCTCCGCGTCGACCAGGGCCGTTTCATAATTGGAAATCAGCGCCTCGACCGAGGGGCCGATAATGTCGGTCACAAGGCTGGGATAGACGCCCAGCAGCAGGGTCATCACCACCAGCGGGGCAAAGATCGCCTTTTCGCGCTGCGTCATGTCCTTGATCGACTTCAGGCTTTCCTTGATCAGGTCGCCCAACACCACCCGGCGATAAAGCCACAGCGCATAGGCTGCCGACAGGATCACGCCCGACGTGGCCACCAGCGCCACCCAGGTGTTGACCTTGAAGATCCCCATCAGCGTCAGGAATTCCCCGATGAAACCCGAGGTGCCCGGCAGGCCGACATTTGCCATGGTGAACAGCATGAAGATCAGCGCATAGGCCGGCATCCGGTTCACCAGCCCGCCATAAGCGTCGATCTCCCGCGTGTGCATCCGGTCATAGATCACGCCCACGCACAGGAACAGCGCGCCCGAGATGAAGCCGTGGCTCAGCATCTGGAAAATCGCGCCGTCGATCCCCTGCTGGTTCGCGGCGAAGATCCCCATGGTGACGTAGCCCATGTGCGCCACGGACGAATAGGCAATCAGCTTCTTCATGTCTTCCTGCGCCAGCGCGACCAGCGAGGTATAGACGATGGCGATGGCCGACATCCACAGCACCAGCGGCGTCAGCACTTCGGATCCCACCGGGAACATCGGTAGGCTGAACCGCAAAAAGCCATAGCCGCCCATCTTCAGCAGGATCGCCGCCAGCACGACCGACCCCGCCGTGGGCGCCTGCACGTGCGCATCCGGCAGCCAGGTATGCACCGGCCACATCGGCATTTTGACGGCGAAGCTGGCGAAGAACGCGATGAACAGCAGCGTCTGCATGCCCCCCACAATCTGGATCCCCAGCAGGCTGAACGTCTCAGAGCCGAAGCTGTGGGTCATCAGCGTCGGGATATCCGTCGTGCCCGCCTCGGCGAACATGGCGACCATTGCCACCAGCATCAGGACCGAGCCAAGGAAGGTGTAGAGGAAGAACTTGAAGGAGGCATAGATGCGCTCCTTACCGCCCCAGATCCCGATGATCAGGAACATCGGGATCAGCCCCGCCTCGAAGAACAGGTAGAACAGCACCAGGTCCAGCGCCATGAACACGCCCAGCATCAGCGTTTCCAGCAGAAGGAAGGCGATCATGTATTCCTTCACCCGGTGCGTCACGTTCCACGACGCTGCGATGGTGATGGGCATCATGAAGGTCGTCAGCATCACGAAGAGGATGCTGATCCCGTCCACGCCCATTTTGTATTGCAGCCCCAGAAGCCACTCGCGCTCTTCCACGAACTGAAAGCCGGTGTTGTTGGGGTCGAAATCAAAGAGGATGAACAGCGACACCAGAAAGGTCAGCCCGGTCGCGATCAGCGCCACCCACTTGGCATTGCGCTGCGCCGCCTCGTCCTCGCCGCGCAGGAACACCGCCAGGATGAAGGCCGCGATGGCAGGGATGAAAGTGGTGATGGAAAGCAGGTTTTCCATTAGTTCGCTCCCCCGCTAAGGCTCATCCATGTGACAAGCACCGCGATCCCGATGACCATGGCAAAGGCATAGGTGAAGATGTATCCCGACTGCGCCCGACCGGCGAGGCGGGTGAAGAACGGGATGATCCCCATCGCGACCCCGTTGATGGTGCCGTCGATGACGTTGCCATCGCCTTTCTTCCACAACAGGCTGCCCAACCGCTTGGCGGGCCGCACGAAGACAAAATCGTAGATCTCGTCGAAATACCACTTGTTCAGCAGGAACAGGTACAGCGGGCGCTGGTTTTCGGCCAGCCGTCCGGGGATCGACGGGTTCAGGATGTAGAACCACAGCGCCGTCAGGAACCCGATGATCATCGCCACGAAGGGGCTGACCTTGACCCATTTTGGCACCGCGTGCGCGTCGTTCAGGATCGTATTGCCCTCTGCGGCATAGATCGCGCCCTCGCCCGGCTCGCCCGTAAAGACGTAGTGATGCTCCTCGCCATAGCCACCTTCTGCCTCGGCATGGGCCTCGCCCTCCTCGGCATGGCTCTCGTCGGCCGCCGCGGTTTCTTCACCGTGGTCCCCGGCGCCTTCCTCGTGGTGCTGCTCCTCGGCGTATGGCACGCCAAAGAACTTCGCCACCTGGTCGGTATGCCCGAAAAAACTATTATACCAAATCATGCCGGCAAAGATCGACCCCAGCGCCAGCACACCCAAAGGCGCCACCATCACCATCGGGCTTTCATGCGCGTGCTCATGCGTGTGCTTGTCGCCGCGCGGCTCGCCCCAGAAGGTCAGGAACATCAGCCGCCAGCTGTAAAAGCTGGTGAACAGCGCCGCGATGACCAGCGCCCAGAAGGCAAAGCCCCCGGCGGTGCCCGCATATGCGCTTTCGATGATCGCGTCCTTCGACAGGAACCCGGCAAAGCCGATCGTGGTCAGCGGAATGCCCACGCCGGTGATCGCCAGCGTGCCGATCAACATGGCCCAGAACGTATAGGGAAATTTCTTGCGCAGCCCGCCATAGTTCCTCATGTCCTGCTCGTGATGCATCCCGTGAATGACCGACCCGGCCCCGAGGAACAGCATCGCCTTGAAGAACGCGTGGGTGAACAGGTGGAACATCGCCACTGAATACGCCCCGACGCCCGCCGCCACGAACATGTAGCCCAGCTGCGAACAGGTCGAATAGGCGATGACGCGCTTGATGTCGTTCTGCACCAGCCCCACGGTCGCGGCAAAGAACGCCGTCATGCCGCCCAGCACCGTGACGAAGGCCAGCGCGCCGGGCGCGAATTCCATCAGCGGCGACATCCGGCAGACAAGGAACACGCCCGCCGTCACCATGGTCGCCGCGTGGATCAGCGCCGACACCGGCGTCGGGCCTTCCATCGCGTCCGGCAGCCATGTGTGCAGGAACAGCTGCGCCGATTTCCCCATCGCGCCGACGAACAGCAGGAAGGCGATCAGGTTCGCCGCGTTCCACTCCGTCCAGAGGAAGGTCAGCTGCGTATTGGCCAGCTCGGGCGCCGCCGCGAACACGTCGTCGAAGTTGATCGAGCCGGTCAGGAAGAACAGCGCGAAGATTCCCAGCGCGAAGCCAAAATCCCCCACGCGGTTGACCACGAAGGCCTTGATCGCCGCCGCGTTGGCGCTCGGCTTGCGGAAATAGAACCCGATCAGCAGGTAGGACGCCAGGCCTACGCCCTCCCAGCCAAAGAACATCTGCGCCAGGTTATCCGCCGTCACCAGCATAAGCATGGCGAAGGTGAAAAGGCTCAGATAGGCAAAGAAGCGCGGTCGATAGCTCTCGTCATCGCGGAAATTCTCGTCATGGGCCATGTAGCTCATGGAATAAAGGTGCACCAAAGCCGACACCGTGGTGATCACGATCAGCATGATCGCCGTCAGCCGGTCCAGCCGGATCGACCAAGCCACGTCCAGATCGCCCGACTGGATCCAGTCAAGGATGTGGATGTACTGGGTCGTTCCGTCGAAGCTGAAAAAGACAATCCAGCTGAGCAGCGCCGACAGGAACAACAGCCCTGTCGTCACCCACTGTGCGCCCGCGTCCCCGATAATCCGCCAGCCGAAGCCCGCGATGATGGCGCCCAGCAGCGGGCCGAATAGGATGATCTGTTCCATGCCCTCAGCCCTTCATCACGTTGACGTCTTCCACGGCGATCGTGCCGCGGTTGCGGAAGAAGCAGACAAGAATGGCGAGGCCAATGGCGGCCTCGGCGGCGGCCACGGTCAACACGAACAGGGTAAAGACCTGCCCCACCATGTCGCCCAGGAAGCTGGAAAATGCCACGAGGTTCACGTTGACCGCCAGCAGCATCAACTCGATCGACATCAGCAGGATGATCACGTTCTTCCTGTTCAGGAAAAGCCCGAAAATCCCGATGACGAACAGCGCCGCCGCCACCGTCAGGTAATGCTCCAGTCCAATCATGTCGTCCCTCCGGGCCGCGCCCGTTCGTTTGTCTTTTCATCCCGTCCCGGGCCTGACCCGGGACCGCTTTGTCTCTTGCCCGGGCCCGACGGCCCGGAAGGCCCCGGATCAGGTCCGGGGCGCGGGTAGCAGGATTACAACCCCTGCCCCGGTTTCACGTCTTTCAGTTCCATGGCCTTGGCCGGGTCGCGGTACATCTGCGCCAGCACGTCCTGCCGCTTGACGTCCGAGCGGTGGCGCAGGGTCAGCACGATCGCACCCATCATCGCCACCAGCAGGATCAGCCCCGCCAACTGGAACAGCAGGAAATACTGGTCATAGAGCAGCATCCCCAGCGCCTTGGTGTTTTCCATGTCGGTCGGCGTCACGGCGGCGCGTGCGCCCTCGGCATCCGTGGCCATCTGCCAGTTGCCGAACGCGACGCCGAACTGCATCAGCAATATGATCCCGATGAGCAGCGCCAGCGGCATGTATTTCGCCATCTCCGCCTTCAACTCGGCGAAATCCACGTCAAGCATCATCACCACGAACAGGAACAACACGGCAACCGCGCCCACGTAGACGATGATGAGCAGCATCGCCACGAACTCCGCGCCCAGAAGAACGAAAAGACCGGCAGCCGACAAAAACGCCAGGATCAGCCACAGAACCGAGTGCACCGGGTTCCGGCTGACCACCGTGAACAGCCCCCCCGCCAACAGCGAGACCGCAAAGAGATAGAATGAAAACGCGGCGATGGTCATGTGTCCTGGTCCTCGTCCTTGGTCTCGTCCATGACCTCGCGGGCGAAATCCATCGCCCGGTTCATGGACGGGATACCGGCGAACATCGCCATCATCGCGATGGTCTCGGCAATCTCGTCTTTCGTGGCGCCCGCTTCCAGCGCGTGGCGCACGGTCATCCTGATCTGCGTATCGCTCTGCGCACCCAGCATGGTCAACCCCGCAAGCGTGATCAGCAGGCGCGTTTTGGCATCCAGCCCGTCCTTGCTGATTCCCTTGCCGAACATCATTTCCATGAATTCCTTCGGCATGGTGGGCCACATCGCCTCAAACCCCTTGGGCGAGAACGACTCGAGCGCCGGATTCATGGTTTTCACCATCTCCTGCGCCTGCGCCATCATCGCCTCGAACGGGTTCGTCGGATTACTCATCTGTAAGGCGCGTCCATTTCCAGGTTGCGGGCGATCTCGGCTTCCCACCGCTCGCCGTTCTCCAGCAGTTTCTGCTTGTCATAGAACAGCTCTTCGCGGGTCTCGGTGGCGAACTCGAAATTCGGCCCTTCCACGATGGCATCGACCGGGCAGGCCTCTTGGCAGAACCCGCAATAAATGCACTTGGTCATGTCGATGTCGTACCGCGTGGTCCGCCGGCTGCCGTCATCACGCGGCTCGGCGTCGATGGTGATCGCCTGCGCCGGGCAGATCGCCTCGCACAGCTTGCAGGCAATGCACCGCTCCTCGCCGTTGGGATAGCGCCGCAGCGCGTGCTCACCCCGGAAGCGCGGGCTCAGGGGGCCCTTTTCATGCGGGTAGTTCAGCGTCGCCTTGGGGGCAAAGAAGTATTTGAACCCCAGCTTGAAACCGTTGAACACATCCTTCAGCAGGAAGTACCCCGCGGCGCGTCCGTAATCGATCTGCGTCATGCCGTCGAACCTCCGGTTTTCTCAAAGCGCGTGGCACCGGCATTCTCGGCACCCTGCCACTTGGTTTCATAGTCGCTCTGCAACGCGAAATCGGGCAGATGCGACTCGTCTGTCTTCTCGACCTCGTAACTTAGATAAACGCGGCCCGGTCCGATCCGATTCTTCAGCTTGAGCCGCACGCCGGTCTGGGCCGGGTCGCTCATCTTGGTCTGGCCGAACCCGTCCTTGGGATCGAACGGCAGCGACCGGCAGTCGATCACCTCGCAGTTGCACGCCCGGCGCCAGAATGTCCACACCAGTTCCGGATTGAACTGGTACATTCCGTGCCCGTACCACCCGTTGAGCCCGTTGATCGACAGGAACCGCCCGCCGGGCTTGAGCATACGGTAAACGCTCTCCAGCGCATTGGGGATGTGAAAGACGTGCTCTATCGTGCCGCCGTCATAGATGAAATCGAACTGGTTCTGCAATTCCGCCGCCGGAAGCGTGTTGAGGTCGTGCAGCACATGCGCGCCCTCATAGCTCGAAAAATCCATCGACTCGATCTCGCCGAAACCAAGCTTGCGGAACAGGGTTTCCGAAAACCCGTCCTCCTGCAACAGATCGAACCGCCGCAAGTCCTCGAATCCAAGGCGCTTGAGCGTCTTGTCATAGCGATTGCGATTGGCACGATGAATCCGGAAATGCTGCCGCCCCAGCATCAGCGACCGGCCTTCGGGGCGGAACCGTGTCGCAAGTTCCGCCAAGCGCTCGAATGACGCGTAGTCGATCCCCATCGCGCGCCTCAGCCTCCCATTGCATACCGGGCCCAGAACGACCCGAACACTTCGAACTTCGCGAGGAAGGACACGATGACCACCCAGGCGAGCGACAGCGGCAGGAACACTTTCCAACCGATCCGCATCAGCTGGTCATAGCGATAGCGCGGCGTGATCGCCTTCACCATGGCGAAGAGGAAGAAGAAAAACGCCATCTTCGCGACCATCCAGAATACCCCGTCCGGGATTCCCGGAATGGGCGACAGCCACCCGCCGAAGAACAGCAGGCTCGTCAGCGCACACATCAGGAAGATCGCGATGTACTCCCCTGCCATGAACAGCAGGAAGGGCGTCGAAGAATATTCCACCTGATAGCCCGCCACCAGCTCCGATTCCGCTTCCGGGAGGTCAAAGGGCGGGCGGTTGGTTTCCGCCAGGCACGAAATGAAGAACAAGAACACCATCGGCAGATGCGGCAGCCAATACCAGCCGAAGAAGCCATAATTGGTATCCTGCGCCGCCACGATGGAGCCGAAGCTCAGCGAGCCGGTCGAAATGATCACCCCGATGATGATCAAGCCGATGCTGACCTCGTAGGAAATCATCTGTGCCGCAGAGCGCAGCGAGCCCAGGAACGGGTATTTCGAGTTCGAGGCCCAGCCGCCCATAATGACGCCGTAAACCTCCAGCGACGAGACGGCAAAGACAAACAGGACCGCGACGTTTATATCCGACAGGACCCAGCCGTCATTGAGCGGAATCACCGCCCAGGCCAGCACCGCCAGCACGAAGCTGGCCATCGGCGCCATCATGAAAACCGTCCGGTCCGCGCCCGCGGGCACCACCACTTCCTTGACCACGTATTTCAGCGCGTCGGCCACTGTCTGAAGCAGGCCATAGACACCAACCACGTTCGGCCCCCGCCGCATCTGCACCGCGGCCCAGATCTTGCGATCGCCATAGACCAGGAACAGCAGCGACACCATCACGAAGCCCACCACCGCAAGGCACTGCGCCATGATCAGGACAAAGGTCCCAAGCGGGGTTGTCAGAAATTCAGCCATTCGTCCCTCATACCGTCGGTATCCCGTTCTCTGCGCAACTGGCGGCCACGACTTCCGCGTCGATCTTTATGATGCCGCCGGGCAGCGCCGGCGAGATGGTGTAAACCGCATCTCCGGTCCAGATGCCACCCTCTTCGTCCACATTCGTGCGCACATGGCGCGCAAATCCGTATCCCCGGATCAGCGCATACTCCGCCGCCGCGCATTCCGCGTAGCGACTGACGTCCTCGGCACCCCGCGCCCCGGCCATTTCCACCCGGAAATTCACCAGGTCGCCATCCAGCAGGCGCGTCTCGATTCCCCGATACTCGGGATCAAACGCCTCCTCCGGGTCCGCACCCGGCGCAGCGCACGCGGCCAGGCCCGCGAAGGCCATGACCGACAGCGCCCATATGCCAAGCGCGGCTTGCGTCATTCCGCGGCCACCGGCTTTTCGCGGCGGTCCTTGGCGTTGGCGCTCAACTCCGCCATCAGCGCGCTGGCCCGGGCGATCGGGTTTGTCAGATAGTGATCGCCCAAGGCGGCCCCGATGGAACCCGCAGACGGCTCGATCTTGTCCACCATGGTCCAGTCATTTTCCGGCACCGCGTCGATCTGTGCGACATGCGGTACTTCCTCGATCAGTGCGCGGCGCAACTGCGCTAGGCTGTCAAATGGCAGCACCGCGCCCATCTCGCCCGACAGCGCCCGCAGGATCGCCCAGTTCTCCTTGGCTTCGCCCGGCGGGTGCCCGGCGCGCAGCGCCAGTTGCGGACGCCCTTCGGTGTTCACGAAGACGCCCTGTTCCTCGGGATAGGCTGCGGCGGGCAGGATGATGTCGGCGCGATGCGCGCCCCGGTCGCCGTGGCTGCCCTGGTAGATCACCAGCGGACCCTCCGCGATTTCGATCTCGTCGGCGCCAAGGTTATAGATCACGTCCGCACCATCCAGCGCGGCGGTGATCCCGCCCTCGGTCACACAACCGGCATCCATCGCTCCCACGCGCGCGGCGGCGGTGTGCAATACCAGCATCTTGCCGCCCATTTTTTCGGTAAGCTGCATCGCCGTGCTCAGCGCCGCTGGCCCGCCGTCCCCGATCAACGCGCCCTGCCCGATGATTACGATGGCGTCTTCCGTTTCCTTGGCGTCCGACAGCAGCTGCGGCAGCACCCGGTTGCGCTGCCCCATCTCGGTCGCGTCATAGGTCAGCTCCGCCGGTTGCCCGGCATGAACCACCTCGGCCCCGCGCAGCCACGCCTTGCGGATGCGCGCGTTCAGCACCGGCGACTCGTTGCCCGGGTCCGTGCCGATCAGGACGATCTTCTTCGCCGTGTCGATCTCCTCGACTCGCGCCGTGCCGACATAGGCCGAGCGGTTGCCCGGCACCAGATGAGCGCCGTCGGTGCGGCATTCCACGCGCCCGCCCTGGCCCTCGACCAGTTGTTTCAGCGCGAATGCGGCCTCCATCGGAACCAAGTCTCCCACGAGGCCCGCGACGGTCTTGCCTTTCACGGCTTCGGCGGCCTTGCCCAGCGCCTCGGGCCAAGTGGCCGGGCGCAACTTGCCGTTCTCGCGGATGTACGGCCTGTCCAGCCGCTGGCGGCGCAGCCCGTCCCAGACGAACCGCGTCTTGTCCGAAATCCATTCCTCGTTCACGCCGTCATGGTTGCGCGGCAGGATGCGCATCACTTCGCGACCCTTGGTATCCACACGGATGTTGGACCCCAGCGCATCCATCACGTCGATGGTTTCCGTCTTGCTCAACTCCCACGGACGGGCCGTGAACGCATAAGGCTTGCTGACCAGCGCCCCCACCGGGCACAGGTCGATGATGTTGCCCTGCATGTTGCTGTCCAGCGTCTCGCCCAGATAGGCGGTGATCTCGGCATCCTCGCCCCGACCGGTCTGGCCCATCTGGTTGATCCCCGCCACCTCGGTGGTGAAACGCACGCAGCGGGTGCAGGAAATGCAGCGCGTCATGTGGGTTTCCACCAGCGGGCCAAGATTCAGGTCCTCGGTCGCGCGTTTGGGCTCGCGATAACGGCTGAAGTCCACGCCATAAGCCATTGCCTGGTCTTGCAAATCACACTCGCCGCCCTGGTCGCAGATCGGGCAGTCCAGCGGGTGGTTGATCAGCAGGAACTCCATTACGCCTTCGCGCGCCTTCTTGACCATCGGGCTGTTGGTGCGCACGACCGGCGGCTGGCCCTCGGGGCCGGGCCGCAGATCGCGCACCTGCATGGCGCAGCTGGCCGCCGGTTTCGGCGGCCCGCCAACCACCTCCACAAGACACATCCGGCAATTGCCCGCGATCGACAGCCGCTCGTGGTAGCAGAACCGCGGGATCTCGATCCCCACCTGCTCGCAGGCCTGGATCAGGGTCATCGCCCCGTCCACTTCCACTTCCTGATCGTCGATGATGATTTTGCGAAGGTCAGACATTAGCTCTCACTTTGCTCTCAGAAGCTGCCCGATCTGGCTGCCATTCGCCATCTCGGCTTGGCCCAGAACACACAGGCTTGCGGGGTCAAGGTTGCTGGCCCCTTTCGATTTGAAATACGCGTTGCGCCGCTCGCGCATGGCCGCCTTGTTGGCGTCGTTGTTGATATACGCGTCGATCTCGGCCTCGCTGTAGCCGCGCTCCGCCGCCGCCTTCTTCAGCGCATTGGCATAGGACTGCGCCCGGAAAAGCCGCCCGCCGATGCTGCCACACTCGCGGCGGATCTTGTCGGCTGCCGCAAGGTACAAAAGCCCCTGGTTGATCCCGGCCTCGTCCTTCAATCCCGCCTGCGCAGGCAGCGCCGCCGCCGTCACGGCCGCGCCAAAGGCCAGACCCACGATCTTGCTCGATACTCGTTTCATATCTGTCTTCCTCTCACAAGGGCGCCCGGACCATCCGCCGCGCCATCTGCTGCGCAGATGGTCCCCAGCGGCGCTGTTATGCAATAACAGCCGGCCCATGCCGTTGATATGAAAGATGATTTCACCACAGAACGCATTTCCCCGTGAAGGTCAGCTTGTTGCCGTCGGGCTGCACCGTGCCGCGTGGCGCCAGCGGGCTGATATACCACTCCACCTCCGAGGTGCCGAAATTCTGAACGCAGTACCGCTTGCCCTCATAGGCGCCTGCCGCCAGCGCCCCGTCATAGCCGCGATCGACCCGCGGCACCGTCACGACGAACCGCTCGCGGTTATCGCGCGAGGCCGCCTTGGACTTCTGCTTGTAGAACACCCCGTTGAACGTGATCCGCTCCGTGGTCCGGGTACACCCCGCCACCATCGCGCCGGCCATCAGAACCAGCACAAGGGCCCGCGCCCCGCCTTTTATCGTCGTCATCCTGGTCACGCTCTCTGGTCTTCCATTCTTGTCATTCCGCCGCCACGGGCGCGCAGCCGCGGGTCCGCCACAGCCGGGCCTCTTTCACGTGGGCCCAGCCAAAGGCATGGTCACTGTCGCCGTCCGCCTTCAGGCGCTCCAGCCGTTCCAACCCCTCATCCAATGTCGGTCGATGCCCCTCCGGCACCCACCACATGACGAAATGCATCTCGCCCATCACCTCGAACCACTCGGCCCGGCGCTCATAGAACTGCCGGTGCACGGTGTTCCAGACGAAATTCTCCAGGCTTTCCACGTCGTCCCAGACGGTCAGGTTGGCCACGAACTGCGGGTCGCCGCCGATGCTGTTCTCCGTGTTGCCCGTCCCAGGCTCGCCCGAGCCTTCCATCATCCACACGAAGCCCGGCATCCGCTTGCCCATGCCGTTGATCCGGTCGAGCGCCGCCATGAACTCTGCCACGCGCGGGTCATCGGTAGGCGCCACAAGCCGACCGATATTGAGTTGTGCCAGATGACGTGTCCCGGGCATCGGTCGCTTACTCCGCCGCCACCGCAGACACCTTGCCGGTGCGCTGCGCCTTGATCCGGTCCTCGATCTCGTCGCGGAAGTTGCGGATCAGACCCTGGATCGGCCAGGCCGCCGCATCGCCCAGCGCACAGATCGTATGCCCCTCGACCTGCTTGGTGACGTCGAACAGCATGTCGATCTCCTCGACCTCCGCCTCGCCACGCACCAGCCGGTCCATCACCCGCATCATCCAGCCCGTGCCCTCGCGGCAGGGCGTGCATTGCCCACAGCTTTCGTGCTTGTAGAATTTCGACAGCCGCCAGATCGCCTTGATGATGTCCGTGTTCTTGTCCATCACGATCACCGCCGCGGTCCCCAGGCTCGACCCGACCTCGCGCAGCGCGTCGAAATCCATGATCGCGTCCTTCATGTTCTCGCCGCGCACACACGGCACCGACGAGCCACCGGGGATCACCGCTTTCAGGTTGTCCCACCCGCCTCTGATGCCGCCGCAATGCTTGTCGATCAACTCTTCAAAGCTGATCGACATCGCGTCCTCGACCACGCAGGGGTTGTTCACGTGGCCCGACACGGCAAAAATCTTGGTGCCCGCGTTGTTGGGCCGCCCGAAGCTCGCGAACCAGTCGGCCCCGCGCCGCAGGATGGTCGGCACCACCGCGATGCTTTCCACGTTGTTCACCGTCGTGGGGCAGCCGTAAAGCCCGGCGCCCGCCGGAAACGGCGGCTTCATCCGGGGCATCCCCTTCTTGCCTTCCAGGCTTTCCAGCAGCGCGGTTTCCTCGCCGCAGATATACGCCCCCGCGCCATGCGCGAGGTACAGATCGAAATCATAGCCCGACTTGCAGGCGTTCTTGCCGATCAGCCCGGCCTCGTAGGCCTCGTCGATGGCCGCCTGAAGCGCCTCCTTCTCGCGGATGTATTCACCGCGGATATAGATGTAACAGGCGTGGGCCTGCATCGCGTAGCTGGCGATCAGGCACCCTTCGACCAGCGTATGCGGATCGTGCCGCATGATCTCGCGGTCCTTGCAGGTGCCGGGCTCGGATTCGTCGGCATTGACCACAAGGTAGGCAGGCCGCCCGTCGCTTTCCTTGGGCATGAACGACCACTTGAGCCCCGTGGGAAAACCTGCGCCGCCCCGGCCGCGCAGCCCGCTGGCCTTCATCTGTTCGACGATCCACTCGCGCCCGTTCTCAAGGATGGTCTTGGTCCCGTCCCAATGGCCACGCGCCTGCGCGCCCTTCAGGCTGCGGTCGTGCATCCCGTAGAGATTGGTAAAGATACGATCCTGATCGTCCAGCATCAGATAACCCCTAGTTTCCCCGGCTGTCGCGCCAGATTTGATAGATGAGCCAGAAGGCGAACAAAAACCCCGCCAGCGCCACAAGGTCGAAGGCGAGGCGCAACTCGGTGCTGAACCCCTCCTTCTCGCCGATCAGGGTGACCAGCACCCAGAACACGCCCGTGCCGGCAATCACCAGCCCGGCGCGTCGGCCCTTTTTCGGCACTTGGTCGCGTTTGCTCATGCGCCTCGCTCATTCAGTAAACATCGCCCTTGTCCACGCGCTTCGAGAACTCGGTCTCGCCACCCGCGGCCAGGGTCTTGGCCTGTTCGATCCAGTTGTCCCGGCTGACCCGGCCCTTGAACCCTTCAAGGTTCTGATCGACCCAGGCCACTTCCTCGTCCGTCCAGCTGGCGATCTGGTCGAAATGGTAAAAGCCCATTTTGTGCAGCACGCCTTCCAGCTTGGGCCCGACGCCCTTGATTTCCTTCAGGTTGTCGGCGCTGCCGCCGCGCGGACCACTCAGCACCTCGGGCTTGGTGCCCACATCTTCTTCGACGACATCGGCCTTCTTGGCCTTGGCCGCGGATTTCTTGGGCTTGGTCGCCGCTTTCTTCGCCTTGGGCTTATCATCGCTCGCCGGCGCCACCTGGGCCCCCGCTTCTGCATCCGTCGAGGCCGAGGTAAATGTCGGGTCCTGCGCCGTGGCCGCGTCATTGCCGCCCGAATGCGTCTCGGCCCGCATGGCGACCTTGTCGGTGCCCGCCGCCGCGGCACTGGTGCTTGCCGCCGCGGCTGTTGTGCCCATGCCCGTCCGTGCGTTCAACGGGTCTGCCTTGTTCGGCAGGATCGGCTCGGGCTCGGTCCCCACCGGCGGGTTCGGCTTGGGCGGGTTGGGCACGGGCGCATTCGGCGCGGGCGTTCCCCGGTCCTTCGGTGCATTCGCCTTGGGCGGGCCGGAGGGCTTGCCACCAGACGATGCCGCCGCCGCACTTCCCTCGGGCATCTCCCCCAACTGCCCCAGGTCCGCGTTATCGCCGGTGCAGAAGATCTGCAACAGAACCAACGCCATGAACACGCCCATCGCAAGCCCCAGCAGAAGCGCCGCGAAGATCCCGACTTTGCCGATTGCAGCGTAGATCGCGATGATCCCCGCTACAACACCGACACCCAAGCATACCAGCTTGCACTGTGACTTCAGTATATCATCGAACATGGCTCAACTCCCTGTGGCGTGAAGATCGTCTAGTAGACGTCCCCCTTTTTGACTTTCTTGGAAAATTCCGTCGTACCGCCATCGGCCAGAGTTTTCGCCTGGGCGACCCAGTCGTCCCGGCTCACACGGCCCTTGAACCCTTCCAGGTTCTGATCCACCCAGGCCACTTCCTGCGGCCCCCATGCGGCAATCTGATCGAAATGGTAAAAGCCCATGGAGTGCAGAAGCTGTTCCAGCTTCGGCCCCACGCCCTTGATCATCTTCAGGTCATCCGCCCCGCCCTCGCGCGGTGCGTCCATCGTCTGGGGCTTGGTGCCCGCGTCTTCGCCCGCCGCTGCGGTCGTCTTGGCCTTGGCCGTCTCGCTCTTGTCGTCGCCAGCCGGTTCGTCCTTGGACACCGGGTTGGCCTTGCTCTTGGCAGGCGCCTCGGCCTTGGTCGCGCCGGTATCATCGGCGGGCTGGCCTTCCGAGCGGTCGGGTTTCGGCGCTTTCAGGCCCGGATTCGCGGGCGACTCGTTCAGCTTCACATCCGGCGGCGCGGGCTGATGGTTCGCACCATGCTCGCGCCACGGCGCCACCAGCGGCACTTCGCTGCCGTCGATCCGCTTGATCGTGTCACCCAGATCCACCGCGCGCTGAACCGCGCCGTTGTACTTCGTATGACCGGAATCGAATTCCTTCAGCGTCGTCAACCCGGCCAGCGGCTCGGACGCATAGCGCCCGTTCTGCGGGCCCGGCACCGGCACCTTGCCGGCGGCGAACTCGTCGATCATCTCGGCAAACCGCTCGGCGGTCAGGTCCTCGTAGTAATCCTTGCCGATCTGCGCCATCGGCGCGTTGGCACAGGCCCCAAGGCACTCCACCTCTTCCCAGCTGAACTTGCCGTCCGCGCTGACGGTATGCGGCTTCTCCGCGATCTTCTCGCGGCACACCCCGATCAGGTCCTCGGCCCCGCAGATCATGCAGGACGTTGTACCGCAAATCTGGAAATGCGCCACGCTGCCCACCGGCGACAGCTGGAACATGAAGTAGAAGCTCGCCACTTCCAACGCCCGGATATGCGCCATCTCCAGCATCTCGGCGATATGCTCGATCGCCGGACGGCTCAGCCACCCCTCCTGCTCCTGCGCGCGCCACAAAAGCGGGATGATGGCACTCGCCTGGCGCCCCTCCGGGTATTTCGAGATCTGCGCCTCGGCCCACGCCTGGTTGTCGGGCGTGAAGGCAAAGCTCTCGGGCTGTTCTCTGTGTAGACGTCTCAGCATCAGGCTGCGCACGCTCCTGTCGTCATTCTGATACCGCCACCCTCAAGGCGGACGGCGCGTTCGGTTGTCACCATGTAGGCGGCCATCTGGGTCGATTGCTCGCGGGTCAGGCCGGTCTGCAATTCGACCGGCAGGTAATCTCCCTCGGTCTTCAGGGTGCAGCCGATGCTGGCCACCGCGACCTGGAACTTGGCCACGTCCTGCTCGCCCGTCCCCTCGGGCGGCGCGGTACAGCCTGCGACGATCCCCATCGCCGCAATGGCGCCCATCAAACCGATCTTGTTCTTCATTTTGTCGTCTCTCCGAACCTTCGCCGCCCCTGTTTCGGCCTTGTTATTCTACAGGGTCAATATCCGTTATCCCGCCTAGCGGTCGATCTCCCCGAACACCACGTCCATCGTCCCGATGATCGCCGCCACGTCGGCCAGCTGGTGCCCGCTCGCGACATGGTCCATCGCCTGCAGATGCAGGTAGCCCGGCGCGCGCAGCTTGGCGCGATAGGGCTTGTTGGTGCCGTCCGACACCAGGTAGACGCCGAATTCGCCCTTGGGCGCCTCGACAGCCGCGTAAACCTCGCCCTCGGGCACGTGGAAGCCTTCGGTATACAGCTTGAAGTGATGGATCAGCGCCTCCATCGAGGTCTTCATCTCGCCCCGCTTGGGCGGCGTGACCTTGCCGCGGGCCAGGATATCGCCCTGACCCTCGGGCGCGCGCAGCTTCTCGATCGCCTGCAGCATGATCGACGCCGACTGGCGCATCTCTTCCATCCGGATCAGGTAACGGTCATAGCAGTCGCCGTTCTTGCCGACGGGGATCTGGAAGTCGAACTCGTCATAGCATTCATAGGGCTGTGCGCGGCGCAGGTCCCAAGCCATCCCGCTGCCGCGGACCATGACGCCGGAAAAGCCCCAGTCCAGCGCCTCCTGCTGGCTGACGACGCCGATATCGGCGTTACGCTGCTTGAAGATGCGGTTCTCCGTCAGCAGCCCGTCGATATCGTCCATGAACTTCGGAAACTCTTCCCGCGCCCAGGTCTCGATATCGTCCAGCAGTTCCGGCGGCAGGTCCTGATGCACGCCACCGGGCCGGAAATAGGCCGCGTGCAGCCGCGCTCCACAGGCCCGCTCGTAGAAGATCATCAGCTTCTCGCGTTCCTCGAAGCCCCACAGCGGCGGGGTCAGCGCGCCGACGTCCATCGCCTGCGTCGTAACGTTCAGCAGGTGGCTCAGGATCCGCCCGATCTCGGAAAACAGCACCCGGATCAGGCTCGCGCGACGCGGCACCTCGACGCCGGTCAGCTTCTCGATCGCCAAGCACCAGGCGTGCTCCTGGTTCATCGGCGCCACGTAATCCAGCCGGTCGAAATAGGGCAGGTTCTGCAAGTACGTCCGGCTTTCCATCAGCTTTTCGGTGCCACGATGCAGCAGGCCAATGTGGGGATCGCAGCGTTCCACAATCTCGCCGTCCAGCTCCAGCACAAGGCGCAGCACGCCGTGCGCCGCCGGGTGCTGCGGGCCGAAATTGATGTTGAAGTTGCGGATCTTCTGCTCGCCGGTCTCGGCGTCGGCAAAGCCCTTCGTCATCGTGTTGGAGCCGTCCATCATCCTTGGTCTCCTTATCCTCTATCGTCCGCGCGCGGGCCGAACGCCATCAGGTACAAAAGCGCCAGCGCGCCCAGCGGAAAGATCGCCACCAGCGCCCAGGCGCTGGCGATGCCGTAGCCCGGCAGCAGCTTCCAGAACGGGACCACGAACGCCGCCATGAACAGTATCACCCAGAACATGTCCGCCGCCCCCTGTTCCGCCCCGGCTCACTTGGCCTTCTCGTCTGTTTTCTCGTCGCCCGGCAGGATGTAGTCGGCACCCTCCCACGGGCTCATGAAATCGAACTGCCGGTATTCCTGCGTCAGGCTCACCGGCTCGTAGACCACGCGCTTCTGCACTTCGTCATAGCGCACTTCAGTATAGCCCGTGGTCGGGAAATCCTTGCGCAGCGGGAAGCCGCGAAAGCCATAGTCGGTCAGGATGCGCCGCAGGTCCGGATGACCGCTGAACAGCACGCCATACATGTCGAACACCTCGCGCTCGAACCAGTTGGCCGACGGATGGATATCGGTGATCGACGGCACCATGTCCTCTTCGCGCACCGCGACGCGCAGGCGGATGCGCTGGTTCTGGTACATGCTCAGGAAATGGTAGACCACGTCGAACCGCTTGGGCCGGTCCGGGTAATCCACCGCCGTGATGTCCACCAGGGTCGAGAAACGGCAGTTCGGGTCGGTCTTCAGGAACTCCACCAGCCCCTTGATGCTGCTCAAGGCCACGGTCACGTTCAGCTCGCCATGATCCACCGACCATCCGGCCACGCAATCGGGCCGACGGCTTTCGATATGGGTTCCAAGTTCGGTCAGCGCTTCAGTCATCTTGCATCCCCCAAAGGCGCCTCAGCGCACGATCGTCCCCGTTCTGCGGATTTTCCGTTGCAGCTGCATGATCCCGTAGACCAGCGCCTCCGCCGTGGGCGGGCAGCCGGGCACATAGACATCCACCGGCACGATCCGGTCACAGCCGCGCACTACCGAATAGCTGTAGTGGTAATAGCCGCCACCATTGGCGCAGGAGCCCATGCTGATCACATAGCGCGGCTCGGGCATCTGGTCGTAGACCTTGCGCAGCGCCGGCGCCATCTTGTTGGTCAGCGTGCCGGCCACGATCATCAGGTCCGACTGGCGCGGGCTGGCCCGCGGCGCCGTGCCGAACCGCTCCAGGTCATAGCGCGGCATCGAAGTGTGCATCATCTCCACCGCACAGCACGCGAGGCCGAAGGTCATCCAGTGCAGGCTGCCGGTACGCGCCCAGTTGATGATGTCCTCGGTCGAAGTGACAAGGAACCCCTTGTCCTGCAACTCCCGGTTCAGGGCCTGCGTGGCAGTATCGCGCTGGTAATCGTCGGCATAAGCCTCCAGCGGCACCTGGCTCGACGGACCGGTCTTGATCCGCGGAGACTGATACCCCTCGCTCTGCACCTCGGTGACCATCTCGTTATCGGTGGTGTGCGCGCTCTTGTCCTCTACTGCCATTCCATCGCCCCTTTCCGCCATTCATAGGCAAACCCGGCCGTCAGCACCGCCAGGAACACCATCATCGACCAGAACGCCGTCATGCTGAGATCCGCAAAGGCGACCGCCCAGGGAAACAGCATCGCAATCTCCAGATCGAAGATGATGAACAGGATCGAGACAAGGTAAAACCGGACATCGAACTTCATCCGCGCATCGTCGAAGGCGTTAAAGCCGCATTCGTAGGCACTGACCTTTTCCGGGTCGGGGTGCCGCACGGCCAGAACGACCGCGGCGAGGATCAGGACCAGTCCGAGACCGATGGCGATACCCAGAAGAACGAGAACAGGGAGGTACTCCCTCAGCATCTCTTCCACGTGTGGCTCCTTTCATGCGCTTCCTTACCGTCCGGCGGGCCGCGCATAAGATTGGCGTACAGTACTCGTCAGGGTTTACCCTTGCCCCGGGTCAGGGTCAACCAAGCGGCACGCGTTTTCCCGCCCGCATCGGTCAGGTTAAACCCGTTGAATACCACGGTATATCGAAATGATGCCGCTGTCCTTGCACCGGGCAAATTGACGCGACATTTCCGTTTGCCGGAATTGCCGGCACCAATGCGTGCCGAATTGCGCCCGGTCACCCCGCCCGACAGGGGTTTCAACGCGCCGCAGCACGCCACGCCCGCCTCAGAACGTCAGCTTCAGACCGGCGATCAGCGTATGCGACTCCACCGACCTGTCGCCGGTGATCGTCGGCAGGATCAACGGCACGAAACCCGCGTTGTACATGTATTCCGCGCCCAGCGTGATATGCCGCGCGGCATCGTATTCCAAGCCAAGGATCACCTGCTCCATGCGCTCCCATTCCGCGCCATCGGCTCCCTGCACGCCCCGGCTGGCGGAAATCGACCAGGTGATCGGGTTGCCGGCCAGTTCGCGGTGCCACCGTGCCTGCAGCGTCGTCGCCTGCACGTGGTGCCCCGTCGCGGGCCAGTCATGCATCGAGCGCGTGAAACTCGCCTGCACGTCGAACCGCGGCCCGCTCCAGGTCAGGTTGACGTCCCACAGCTCGTTCCAGAACCGGTTGAGGCCCCGCCCCGGCGGGTGATGCGCGATGGCGCTGTCATAGATCGACCCGCGCAGGTACCCCGCCCCGATCGTCAAATCATGTTCCGGCGCCACCTCGAACCGGTGCGATCCGTTCAGCGCGACATTCGACAGCGCCCCGTCGTTTCTGGGGCTGCTGATCACCCTGTTCCCGCGATGCGCCGGGATCAGGGTAAAGCTCATCTCGGCCCGGTCCGTCACGTAGCCCAGCTCGATCACCGGGTCCTCGCTCTGCGCCCAGAAATAGTGGCTAGAATGGGTGTGCGTGAACGGCGCATAGCTGGCAAAATTCCCGAAACTCAACGTCTTGCGACCCACAGCGAGATAGAAGGGCGACCGGGTCAAATCCCCGAAAATCACCATGAACTTGCGCAGCTGGACATCGTCCTGCCCGGGATACTCCACCTCGGTGAACTCGCCCTGCACAAAGCCCGTCACCCATGGCAACGCCATCGTGGCACTGAGCGAGATCTCGTTGATCACGCCATAGCTGTCGGACCTGCCGCTGGTATGCGTGGGTGGCAGGCGCGACAGGATGGGAAACTTGCCGGGCGTGTCCGTGCGTTCGGAAATCTGCGTCGCAATCAGCCGCCCGCCGAAAGTCAGCGAGCCCTCGGGCACCTGGCCCTCGGCCCGCGCCCGCAGAATGCGCGCCACCTTGTTGGTCACGTCGTTCTGGCGGTCGAAAATTCTTTCAGAATAGCGCAGGTTCGTGCGCAGGCTGCCGTCGCCCGAGGTATAAAGCCCATCCTGCGCCGTCGCGGTCGTCGTGACCAACCACAAGAGCCCAAGCGCCAACGCCGCGCCTTCGATCGCCCCGATTGCCCGCAATACACGCCTCATGCCTGACCCCTTCTGACCGTCGGACCCAGAAAGCGGGAAAAGGAATGAGTTTTCGTTAAATTTTCCGGACTACCCGTCGCGTCTCCAAGGTGGCGTGTGCTTGTCGAAAAACGCCGCGATACCGGCCTGCGCCTCGTCGCCCGCCCAACAGGCGCTGAGCGCCTCGATCGTGTCCTCGATCACGTCCGCATCGATCTTCGGCCCCAGCCGACGCAACAGGCTCTTGGCCTGCGCCACGGCCTCGGGCGCACAGTCGAGATAGGGTGCAACCTCTTCCTCGATGGCCTGATCCAGCGCGTCCCCCGGCACGGCGCGGGCCAAAAGGTCCAGTCGAACCGCTTCGCCGGCATCGAACCGCCGCCCCGACATGAAAACCCGGCGCGCCTTGGCCTCGCCCATCCGCGCTGCAACATAAGGCCCGATCGTGGCCGGGATCAGCCCCAGCCGCGTCTCGGTCAGCGCCATCTGCACGCTGTCCGCGCCCACCGCCACGTCGCAGACCGAGATCATGCCCAGCCCGCCGCCGAACGCGTTGCCATGCACCCGCGCGATCAAGGGCTTGGGCAGCGTGTTCAGCGCCTGCAACATGTAGGCCAGCTTGCCCGCCTCCGCGGCACGCGTCTCCGGTTCGGCCTCGAACTGGTCGCGCATCCAGCCAAGATCCCCCCCGGCACAGAATGTCTTGCCTGTCGCGGCCATCACAACCACGCGCACACTCTCGTCCGCGCCCAGTTCCAAAGCGGCCTCGTGCAACTCCGCGATCATCCGCGCCGACAGTGCATTGTGCTTTTCGGCGCGATCCAGCCAAAGCGTCGCCACGCCGCGCGCATCCCGCTCGATCCTCACAGTTTCGTACATCCGTCCTCTCCCAGCGCCAAAATTCTTCCAAGAATTTTGACAAGAATTTTCGAAAAATTCTTGTCACCCGGCCCGCATCGCGCGCGCCATTTCCGCCGCCTGTTCCAGCACGTCCCGGTCCAGCCCCGTGTCGTATCCCAGCGACACCAGCCGGTCGTGCACCTTCTCGGTGGCCACGTTCCCCTTCGCCCCCGGCGCATAGGGACACCCCCCCAGGCCTCCGACGGCGGCGTCGAACACGCGCACCCCGTGTTCCAGCGACATCTCGATATTGTCGAGCGCCCGGCCTCCGGTGTCATGGTAGTGCCCCGCCAGCTTCTCCGCCGGCACCGCCTGCGTCACCGCCCGCAGCATGGCGTCGATGGTCTCCGGCGTGCCCTGCCCGATCGTGTCGCCCAAGCTGACCTCGTAGCAGCCCATCTCGAAAAGCCGCCCCGCCACCTCGGCCGCCTGATCCGGCGCAACGCGCCCATCATAAGGACAATCCGTCACGCAAGAGACGTAACCGCGCAAGGGCACGCCCACCTCCCGCGCCGCTTCGGCCACCGGGGCAAAGCGCTGCAGGCTCTCCTCGATCGTGGCGTTGATATTGGCCTTGGAAAACCCTTCCGAGGCAGACCCGAAAATCGCCACCTCGTTCGCCGCCGCCGCCATCGCGTCCTGAAAGCCGCGCATGTTGGGCGTCAGCGCGGCATAGCTCACCCCCGGCACGCGGGTGATCCCGGCCAGCACCTCGGCAGAGCCGGCCATCTGCGGCACCCATTTGGGGCTGACGAAACTCGCCACCTCGATCCGGCTAAACCCCGCGTAGCTCAGGCAGTCGATCAGCGCCACCTTCTCGGCCACCGGGATCTCGCGCGCCTCATTCTGCAACCCGTCGCGCGGGCCCACCTCGAAGATCTCGACCCGTTCAGCCACCCGTATCCTCCTCCGGCGCCGCATAGAACGCCTGTTCATAGATGAGCGACCCGCTCTCCTCGGGCAGCGCCGCCTGATAGGCCGCCCGCTCGGTCAGCCTTTCGTACCACTTCGCCGTCTCGGGAAACCCCTCCAGCGTCGCGAAATGCTGCGCCATGTAAACCGCCTGCCCCACGGCGATATCGCAGGCCGAATAGCCCCCCGTAAGCAGGTAGTCGCGGTTCTCCACCGGCGTGCTCAGCCGCGCCTCGATCGCGCCATAGCACTTGCGCAGCCGCGCCGCCTCCAGCCGCATCACCGTCGGCCTGCGCATGTGATCCTCGCGCAAAACGATATGCTGCTGGGTCAGGATCGTCACGTGCTGGCTGATGGTTTCCGCGAAATTGAGCCACACCAGATAGGCCATCCGGTCCATGTCGCCGGGCATCCGGCCCATCCCCCGCTCGGGGAACTTCTCGCACAGGTATTCCATCATCGCGCCCGATTCGAACATCCGCTCGCCCTCGATCTCCAGCGCGGGCACGCGCCCCGCCGGCGACAGGCTCAGGAACTCGGGCTGGCGCAGGCTCTTGTCGAACGCATAGGTCACCACGCGAAACTCGACGCCTTCCAACTCGTTCAGCAGCCACAACACCCGCATCGAGCGGCTTTGCGGCACATGGTGCAGGACAATCATGCCATCGCCTCCTTGATCAGCACCGGACGCGTCACTTGCGCCGCGGGGCAGGTTTGTATCCAGCCGCACCACGCCGACAGTGCGCGTCGTCCTGCCATCCTCTCCTCCGCGCCCGGCATCATGTCAAAATAGTCCAGCATCGGCCAAAGATGCCTCCGTGCCAGTTTCAATGCGCCGGCGCGCGCTCGCCTCCAACACGGAACTCCGGCCAAACGGGTGCAGCCGCATCAAAGCCTCCGCGCCCTCTCCAAAAGGATCACTCCTGTCAAAGTCATGCGCCCCCCCTTCGGCGCCAGCCCCATCCGCACGCCGCGCGTATAGACGCCGAAGCGACAGCCCGTCAGCCACAGTCCGTCCCTCACGCCGCCGCCTCCGCGTCCTCCTCCAGCCGGATCAGCGCGGCCCCGGCCTCGACCTGGCGGCCCGCATCGGCCAGCACCTCGGCCACCACCCCGTCGCGCGGCGCCAGCAGGGAATGCTCCATCTTCATCGCCTCCAGCACGGCCAACCGGTCGCCCTTGGCCACCTCCTGCCCGGCTTCGGCAAACACCGCCTTGACCATCCCCGGCATCGGCGCCTCGATCACGCTGGCGTCCCCTGCGGCAAACTCGCCCCGCTCCAGCGGATCGAGGATGTCGAACCCGATCCCGTACCCGGCAAAGACCGTCACCAGGTCACCCGTCACCGCCACATCCGGCGCCAGCGCCCCGTCCAGCTGCCAGCGTCCACCCACGCGCCGCGTCGCAACACTCCTGTCGCCAACCTCCACGTCATGCGCCTCCGCCGACAGGCTTTGCACTTTTGCCTGCACCTCCTCGCCCTCGCGCCGCAGCACAACGCTCCGCCGCAAAGGCTGCCACAGGGCAAAGCCCGTCTCCGACCCTCCGCCGTCCAACAAGCCCAAGCTCGCCAGTGCCGCCAGCGCCACCGTCGCGTCGCTGACCTCCGGCGGCGCACTCAACGCCTCCAGATCCCGCGCGATCAGCCCGGTATCAACCTCGCCACGGCCAAACCCCGCGTGCCGCGCCAGCGCCCCAAGGAACGCGAGGTTCGTCACCGTCCCCGCCACCTGCGTCGCCTCCAGCGCGGCACCCAGCCGCAGCAGCGCCACCGCCCGTGTCGGCCCATGCGTCGTCAGCTTGGCGATCATCGGGTCGTAATGCGGGCTGATCTCATCGCCGGCCCGAACCCCGGTATCCGCCCGCGCGCCCTCGGGAAACAGCAGATGCCGCAGCCGCCCCGTGGCAGGCAGAAACCCTTTCGGCACATCCTCCGCATAGAGCCGCGCCTCGAATGCATGCCCGTCGATGCCGAGCTCCTCTTGCCGCTTCGGCAAACCTTCACCGGCGGCCACCCGCAATTGCCACTCCACAAGATCCACCCCGGTGATCTCCTCGGTGACGGGATGTTCCACCTGCAACCGCGTGTTCATCTCCATGAACCAGAAGCCATCCGTGCGCAGCCCATCCGCGCCGTCCACGATGAACTCCACCGTCCCCGCCCCGGCATAACCGATCGCCTCCGCCGCACGCACGGCAGCCGCGCCCATCGCCGCGCGCACCTCCTCGGTCATCCCCGGCGCCGGCGCTTCCTCGATCACCTTCTGATGCCGCCGCTGCAACGAACAATCCCGCTCGAAAAGATGCACGGCGCTCTGCCCGTCGCCAAAGACCTGCACCTCGATATGCCGCGGCTGCTGGATATACTTCTCGATCAGAACCGCTTCGTTGCCGAATGCCGTCTTCGCCTCGGCTCTGGCACTCTCCAGCGCCTCGGCAAAACGCTTGGGTTCCTCGACCAGCCGCATCCCCTTGCCGCCGCCGCCCGCCACGGCCTTGATCAGCACCGGATAGCCGATCTCCCCGGCCTTCCCGGCCAGAAATTCCGGGTCCTGCTCCGCACCATGATAGCCCGGCACCACCGGCACCCCGGCCTCGTGCATCAGCGCCTTGGCCGCATCCTTCAGCCCCATCGCCCTTATCGCCTTGGCCGACGGCCCGACAAAGACCAGCCCCGCCGCCTCGACCGCCTCCACGAAATCCGGGTTCTCGCTCAGAAAGCCATAGCCCGGATGGATCGCCTGCGCCTCGCTCTCCTGCGCCGCCGCGATGATTTTCGCCCCGTCAAGGTAACTCTCCGCCGGCGCCGCCCCGCCGATATGCACGGCCGCATCCGCTAGCGCCACATGCCGCGCCGCCCGGTCGGCATCGGAATAGACCGCAACACAGCGCACCCCCATGGCCCGCGCCGTCTCCATCACCCGGCAGGCAATCTCGCCCCGGTTGGCAATCAGGATCGTGTCAAACATGGCTCCTGCCTCCGTCACATCCGGGCCCGGATGCGCATCCGCGCTCCACGCCCACATTCATCGTTCCCAAAATACTCAAACTCCGACGCCGCCACACGCGCGCCGCCCGACCCCCGTGCGCCTCACATCCGAAAGAGGCCAAACCGCGTCTCCTCCACCGGCGCATTCAGCGCCGCCCGCAAGCTCAGCGACAGGACCTGCCGCGATTTTCGCGGATCGATGATCCCGTCATCCCAAAGCCGGGCCGAGGCATAAAGCGGGTGACTCTGCTCCTCGAACATCTCGATCGTCGGCTGCTTGAACGCCGCCTCCTCCTCGGCGCTCCACGTGCCGCCCTTGCGCTCGATCGCGTCGCGCTTCACCGTGGCGAGCACCCCCGCAGCCTGCGCCCCGCCCATCACGGAAATCCGTGAATTCGGCCAGGTCCACAGGAACCGCGGCTGATAGGCCCGCCCCGCCATGCCGTAATTCCCGGCCCCGAACGAGCCGCCTACCAGCATCGTCACCTTGGGCACAGACGTCGTCGCAACCGCCGTCACCATCTTGGCCCCGTGCCGCGCGATCCCTTCGTTTTCGTACCGCCGGCCCACCATGAACCCGGTGATATTCTGCAAGAACACCAGCGGCACCTTGCGCTGGCTGCACAGCTCGATGAAATGCGCGCCTTTCTGGGCGGCTTCGGAAAACAGCACGCCGTTGTTGGCGACAATCCCAACCGGGCACCCCTCCACATGGGCAAACCCCGTGACCAGCGTCTCCCCGAACCGCGCCTTGAACTCGTCGAAGCGGCTGCCATCCACCAGCCGCGCGATCACTTCGCGAATATCATACGGCGTGCGCAGATCCCCCGGCACCACGCCCAAAATCTCCTCGGGGTCATAGGCCGGCTCCACCGGCGCCTCCATCCGTAGGGTGGGTGACACCCCACCACCTAACGACCCTACAGCCCGCCGCGCCAAGGCCAGCGCGTGCGCATCATCCTCCGCAAGGTAATCCGCCACGCCGCTCAGCCGCGTGTGCACATCGCCCCCGCCCAGATCCTCGGCGGTCACGTCCTCGCCCGTGGCCGCTTTCACCAGCGGCGGCCCGGCCAGGAAAATCGTCCCCTGGTCCCGCACGATGATGGTCACGTCGCTCATCGCCGGCACATACGCCCCGCCGGCGGTACACGACCCCATCACCACGGCCACCTGCGCGATTCCCTTCGCGCTCATCCGCGCCTGGTTGTAGAAGATCCGCCCGAAATGATCCCGGTCCGGAAACACCTCGTCCTGGTTCGGCAGGTTCGCCCCGCCCGAATCCACAAGGTAGATGCAGGGCAGCCGGCATTCCTCGGCAATCTCCTGCGCCCGCAGGTGCTTTTTCACCGTCATCGGGTAATAGGTGCCGCCCTTCACCGTCGCGTCGTTGCACACCACCATGCAGTCACGCCCCCGCACGCGCCCCAAGCCCGCGATCACCCCGGCACAGGGCGCCGCCCCGTCATACAACCCATGCGCCGCCACCGCGCCCACCTCCAGGAACGGGCTGCCCGGGTCCAGCAGGTTCGCCACCCGTTCGCGGGGCGGCATCTTGCCCCGGCTCTTGTGGCGCTCCCGCGCGGCCTCGCCGCCACCTTCAGCCGCCGCGCGCGCGGCCTCCTCGACAACAGCCAGCGCCTCCAGATGCGCCTTACGGTTGGCCTGGAACTCTGCCGATCCGGTCAGAATCTTAGAGGAAATTTTCATCCCTCCACTCCTTTCGCATTCATATTTCGCAGCCGCGCCGCCACCGCACCGCGTGCCCCGGTGACATTTCCGCAACAGTTCGCGCCTTCGACGCGATTTTGACCTGCATCAAAGCGGTTTAGACCCGCCCACGTCATCTTCCGCTCAAACAACTCAGAAGTGGAAAGACCATGAAACACCTCACCGCCCTCGCACTTGCAGCCCTCGTCGCCGGCGGCGCTCCGGCCCTCGCGCAGGAGCGCGGCGACATAACTTTCGGGATCGGCCTTGCCGGCGTCATCCCCGAAAGCGGCAACGGCGTTCTCGCCGGTCCGACGCCCATCGACGTCGACAACGGTTACTCGCTGTCGCTCACCGGCGAATACTTCATCGCCGACAACCTCGGGATCGAGCTTCTGGCCGCCTGGCCCTTCGCCCATGACATCGACTCCGGCGGCGCCAAGATTGGCGAGGTCAAGCACCTGCCGCCGACCCTCTCGCTGCAATATCACTTCACCAATCAGTCGAAGATCACGCCTTTCATCGGCGCGGGCATCAACTACACAACCTTTACCGAGGACAAGGCCGTTGGCCCGCTCGCCGGCAACAGCCTTGACCTCGACGACAGCTGGGGCCTCGCGCTCCATGCCGGCCTTGACTACAAGGTCTCGGACAAAGGCGCGCTGCGCACGGATGTGCGCTGGATCAACATCGAAAGCGACGTGAAACTCAACGGCGTGAACATCGGCAAGGCCAAGATTAACCCGTGGGTCTTTGGCGTGTCCTACGTCCACACGTTCTGAACAGTCCCGGCGAACCCGGACACAGGCGGGGCGGGCCTTCGGGCCGGCCCCGTTTTCGTATGTGGCCTGCGCGACTGGCGTCATTCTTCCGGCCTCAACCTGGGGCGCACCGGGTCCGGCGCGGCGATCCAGCCCGCCTCGAACGCAGGCGGCACCATGTCCTGATGCCGCGCAACCTGCCACGCGATCACCGCCGCGCGCAGCCGCCCGTTGGCCTCGCGCGCCCGGCACCACATCTCCATCCGGGGGCTATGCCCGGCACAATCCCGTCCAGCCGACATGCCATGCGCCAAGTGGAAGAGTTGCTCATAAAGCACTTTCGAAAAAGGCTTTTCTGCCTCCCTGCCGTCCGCGTTGTCCGGCTCCGGTAACTCGGTCAGCACCCGCGCCCGCCAGATATCCTGCTCCACCGCCAGCGCCTTCTGACAGCCCAGCGGCTCCTCCGAGCGGTCGCAGATCACGATCCCGATCGTGCCGCAAAACTCCACCCCGCTCACATTGGCCAGCGGGTAGCCCGCCTTCTCCGCCGGGGTCGGCGCAAAGGCGTCGACCGCCTGCTCATAGCGCAGGATCTCACCGCGCAGGCAGGCCTCGAAATCCGGCAGCGGCGCGTCTTCGGCCAGCGCCATGGCGGGCCACAGGGCCACCTGCGCCAGCAGCAGGGTCAGGTTGCGCCGCCACGTCATACCTACAGACCTCCGCGCATATCGCGCAGTTCCAGCGACCGCTGCGCCGTCATCCGCATCAGGCAGAACGCCGCCGCGACCGACCGGATCGTGCCGCCCCGGTTGCGCTCATAGGCCAGGCTGCATTCGGCGTCGCGAAAGGCGATCCAGGCCCGCTGCGCCGTCAAAAGCGCCTCGGACACAGGCGGTTGACCGGAATCGAACTGATCCACCTGCGCCCGTGTCGCCTTGTATTCCCGGTTCAGAAACCTGTCCCACACCGCCGTCTCGGCTTGCAGACACCCGACGATGCCGATGGTCGAGGACCCGCCCGGCTGCGTCTGGCACTGGTTGGAGGCATCGCCCACGCAACCCGGCACGCCCGCATCCCGCGGGGCGCTGTCGAAACACGCCGCGACCGTGTTCTCGTTCACGCTCAGGTCCTGCGCCTGCGCGGCGCCTGCCGCTATCAGGACAATCGCAATACTGCGTCCAATCATGCCTCTCCCTCCGTTTCCGCCACGGCGCGCGCCTTCAACTCCTTGCGGATCACCTTGCCAGTGACAGTCATCGGCAGCGCGTCCAGGAACGTCACTTCGCGGGGATAAGAATACCCCGCAAGCCGTTCCTTAACATGATTTTTCAGCGCTTCGGCCAAGGCCTCATCCGCCGTCACACCAGACCGTACCACCACATAGGCCTTCACGATCTCCGTGCGCAGGGCGTCGGGTTTGCCCACCACGCCCACCGTCGCCACCGCATCATGCATGAGCAGGCAATCCTCGATCTCCGCCGGCCCGATCCGGTAGCCGGAACTGGTGATCACATCATCCTCGCGCCCCACAAAGCGCAGGAACTCCCCGTCCCAAACGCCCCGGTCCCCGGTCAGCATCCAGTCGCCCCGGAACTTCTCCGCCGTCTGCTTGGGCCGGTTCCAGTATTCCAGCATCATGCTGGCCGATCCGCGCTTGACCGCGACATCGCCCTCTTCCTGCGTTGGCTGGCCGTCGCGATCCAGCACCGCCACCTGGTGCCCCGGCACCACCTTCCCGATGCAGCCCGGCTTCGGGTCGAACAGGCTTTGACAGGAACTGGCCACGAGATTGCACTCGGTCTGCCCGTAAAACTCGTTGATGGTCAGGCCGAACGCCTGCTGCCCCCAATCCAGCATCTCTGCGCCCAAAGGCTCGCCCCCGCTCGCAACCGTGCGAAGCCCGTCGATCCGGGCATCGGCCGCCTTCAGCATACGCAAGGCGGTGGGTGGGAAAAAAATATTCCGAACAGCACCTTGCTGGATGATGCTCACGCATTCATCGACACTGAATTTCGGTAATCTCGCAGCCACCACAGGCACGCCCAGGCAAAGCCCCGGCATCAGGATATTGAACAGCCCGCCAATCCACGCCCAGTCAGCGGGCGTCCACAGGCAATCTCCTTCGTGCTGTCCCAGAAAATCATGCGGCATCTCCACCCCCGGCAAATGCCCCGTCAGCACCCGATGCCCGTGCAGCGCGCCCTTGGGGCTGCCGGTCGTGCCACTGGTATAGATCAAAACGGCGGGGTCCTCGGGCCCGGTCTCCGCGGTCTCGAAGGTCCCCGCATCGGGCAAGTCCGCCTGCTCCGGCACAAAGGCCTCTACCTCCGGCAAAACGGAAAGCATATCAATACCTTCCGCATCCGTGATCACGATCTCCGCGCCCGCATCCCGAACCCGGCTGGTCAGCGCGTCCTCGCGAAAGAGCTTGAAAAGCGGGATCGACACCGCCCCGATCTTCCAGATCGCGATATGCGCGGCGGCGCACCATCCCCCTTGGCTGCGCAGCACGCCCACCCGGTCACCCCGCGCCACGCCTTTCGCTTCCAGCACATGCGCCAGCCGGTCCGCCATGTCGCGCAGGTCGCCATAGCTCAAGCCCCGACCCATCTCCGCCAGATCCTTGATCGCCACCCGATCCGGCTCGGCATCGGACCAGTCATCACAAACCTGCACCGCCATGTTCAGCCTCGCCGGAAGGCGCCAGGAAAACGTGCCCTTCAACGCATCATAATCTTTATGCTGCAGCACCTTACACGCCTCCCTTCACCTCTTTCCGGTCGGTCACATCGCCGAACCGGTCGATGAAATACTCCACTCTGCCGCCGTCCGCGCCCGCACAGGTCACCACCAGCCACAGCCCCGCCGACTGCGCCGGTGTCGCGTGGCAATCGGTCCGCGCGGCCCCGGTCTCGGCCACGTAGCGATCCGCCACCGCCTCGATCACCGCCGTCTCTGTCGTCGTCACGGACCGTCCGCCCAGCAAGAGCGCGACGACCGCGCCAAGGCAGACCAACGCCAGAAGCGGGATGAAAAACCACGGAGCGCGCCCGAACCGCATTGATCTAGCCCATCGCCCCCATCAACTCGCGCCCGATCAGCATCCGCCTGATCTCGGACGTGCCCGCCCCGATCTCCATCAGCTTGGCATCTCGGAAAATCCGCGCCACGGCCGCATCGTTCAAAAACCCGGCGCCGCCCATCGCCTGCACCGCCTGGTGCGCCTGCACCATCGCCTGTTCGCTGGCGTAAAGACAGCAGGCCGCCGCGTCCTGCCGCGTCACCTCGCCCCGGTCGCACGCTTTGGCCACCTCGTAGACATAGGCCCGGGCCGAGTTCATCGCCGTGTACATGTCGGCGATCTTGCCCTGCATCAGCTGGAAATTCCCGATGGGCTGCCCGAACTGCTTGCGCTCGGCCATGTAGGGCATGATCTCGTCCAGGCAGGCCGCCATGATCCCAAGGCCGATCCCCGCCAGCACCACGCGCTCGTAGTCAAGGCCCGACATCAGCACCTTAACGCCGCGGCCTTCCTCGCCCAGCACATTCTCGAACGGCACTTCCACGTCCTCGAAGATCAGCTCGGCAGTATTGCTGCCGCGCATTCCCAGCTTGTCGAAATGCGCGCTGGTCGTGAACCCGGTCATCGCCTTCTCGATCAGGAACGCGGTGATTCCCTTGGCCCCGGCCTCGGGCTCGGTCTTGGCATAGACCACCAGCGTATCGGCATCCGGCCCGTTGGTGATCCAGTACTTGTTGCCGTTCAGGCGATAGTGATCGTTGCGCTTTTCGGCTTTCAGGCTCATCGACACCACGTCGCTGCCCGCGCCCGCCTCGGACATGGCCAGCGCCCCCACATGCTCACCCGAAATCAGCCCCGGCAGGTACTTCGCCCGCTGTTCATCGCTGCCGTTCAGCTTGATCTGGTTCACACACAGGTTGGAATGCGCGCCATAGGACAGCGACACGCTGGCCGAGGCCCGCGCCACCTCCTCCACCGCGACCACATGCGCAAGGTATCCCATCCCGACGCCGCCATGCTCCTCCGGCACGGTGATTCCCAACAGGCCCAGCTCGCCCATCTCGGTCCATAGCTCGGAGGGAAAGTCGTTCGTCCGGTCGATCTCGGCCGCCAGCGGCTTCACCCGCTCTTGTGCCCAACGATGCACCATGTCGCGCAGGGCATGCACGTCCTCGCCCAGGTCGAACTTCATCACCGCGTCGAACATCCTCACCCCTCCTGGAATTTATTGAACACTTGTTCATTTATAGGCTCACCCCGGAACGCCGTCAATCCCGCCGCGCCGATCCGGAACCGATTCCGCGCACCACGTGTTGGCACACTGACACCCAGTTTAGCAAAGGAGACACCCGATGTCCGATGATCTGAAAGCAACCCTGTGGAAACGCCTTGACAGCCTTCAGGCCGGCATGCTGTCCACCGCCGGCGCGCCGCCGCGCCCCATGGCGCCCACGATCACCGGCGAGGACGACGCGATCTGGTTCGTCACCGCCAAGGGCACCGATATCGCCGCCGCCGCGGTCGAAAAAGAGAACTGCAAGTTCATCGCTGCCTGCCCCAGCGCGCAGCTCTATGCCGATATCGACGGCGCGCTCTCGGTCGAGACCAGCGAAGCCAAGCTGGATGAGATCTGGTCGCCCATGGCCGCCGTCTGGTTCGAGGATGGCCGTCAGGACGACGACATCGTGCTGGTCTGCATGCGCCCCAAGAAAGCGGTCGTCTGGGCCACCGACGGCAACGCCAAGTCGCTGTTCGAATTCGCCCGCGCCTCGCTCTCGGGCGACACGCCCGATGTTGGCACCCACGGCACGGTCACGTTCTGATGCGCCGCGCAGTTCTCGGGGTCGCTCTGGTGGCGACCCCCATGATCTCGCCCGCCAGTGCTGAGCAGGTGGGCGAGATCGGCGTCGATTGGGCCGGCAACGACATCGTCGTCGAGGCGATCGAAGACCCCGAGGTCACGGGCGTCACCTGCCACCTCGCCTATTTCGAGCGGGGTCTTATCGACCGGCTGGCCAATGGCAACTGGTTCGAGGACCCCTCCAACAGCGCCATCGAATGCCAGCAAACCGGCCCAATCGTTCTCGGCGACATCGTCCGCTCCGAAGATGGCGAAGACGTGTTTCGCGCCAGCCGCTCGATCATCTTCAAGACCCTGCGTGTGAAACGCATTTACGATTCCAAACGACACACGCTGGTCTACATTTCCCACGGTCGCGAACTGTCTCAAGGCTCCGCCAAGGTCTCTATCTCCACAGTTCCGATTTCTCCCGACAGCCGCCCCGACCCCGCGCCCGACTGAGCTCGCAACCACCATCCGGCCCCGCGCCTCAAGCCCGCTTTCACTGTTCCAAAAATACTCAAGATCCAACCCTCGCCTTCGCGCCGCCCGCCCGCCATTTCCGGGACTCCCCCCCCGCGCGGTGCTTTCATCCGAACCGCTCGAAAATTGCACCGACGTCATGCAGTCGAACTTACCGACGCGATACCGACGGGGTTTTCAGGCCCCGATTCGCGATTAACCCTCCCGCCTTACGACGCGGCGGCCTGCTGCACCGCCCCCACTTCCGCCCGGATGATCCGCGCGATCAGTGCGCAATCATCCAGGGTGAACGTCAATGGCAGGCGCATGTCCAAGATACCTTTCAGCACGCGGTCACTTGCTGGCATCGGCACGCTCGGCGCATAGCGCCAGCTGTCGTACCGGCTGGTGAACCCCACCGGCTCCGCGCCGCCGAACCACTTCAATTCGACGCCGCGTTTCCCGCACCGTTCGACGACCTCCGCGATGGCCGCATCGGTCCAGTCCAGCAGCAAAAACTGGATCGACGATCCCACGTAGCGCTCGGCTTCGGGACGCTCCACGATCCTCAGCCCCGGCGTGCCGCGCAGCCCGTCCTCGACCGCCGCGTAGCGCGCGTTCCACTTGGCGCACTGCACATCCAAGTCCTTGAGTTGGGGGCGTAAAATCGCCGCGCGCAAGTGGTCCATCCGGCCCGAGATATTGGGCGTGTCGTACTTGAACTTCTCGAACGCCTCCTCCGGCGGCACCGTCCCGTGCCGACCATACAGCATGTAGGAGCCCGACAGCATCGCCGCCTTCGCCATGACGTCCGCATCGTCGGTCACCAGCAGCCCCCCCTCACCCGAATTCATGTGCTTGTAGGTCTGCGTCGAATAGCACCCGATCAGCCCATGCCGTCCCGACGGCACACCGTTCCACGCGGCCCCCATCGTATGGGCGCAATCCTCCACGATGGTGATCCCGTGGTCGCAGGCGATCTCCACCAAGCGGTCCATGTCGCACAGATGCCCGCGCATGTGGCTCAGCATCAGGATGCGCGCCTCGTCCGCCTTGTTAACCAAGTCTTCAAGGTCGATGGTCAGGCTTTCCGTCACGCCGACGAACACTGGCACAGCCCCGACAGAGGCAATCGCCCCCGGCACCGGCGCGAGGGTGAAAGCATTCGTTAACACTTTTTCGCCAGGCTGGACCCCAAGCGCCCGCAATGCCGTGGCCATCGCATACCCGCCCGAGGCAACAGCCAGCGCATATCTGGCGCCCGTGTAAGCGGCGAATTCCTGCTCCAGCAGGCCCACCTCGCCCACCTCTCCGGGCGACAGGTTATACCGATGCAACCGCCCGCTCTGCATCACCTCCATCGCGGCGCGAATCCCCTCTTCGGGGATCGGCTCCTGCTGGGTGAAACTGCGTGTGAAAACCTCGCTCATGGTCTTTTATTGCGGCCCCGCGCGGCGCAGGTCAACGCCCAAGCGCATCGCCCGCAGCGCCATTTCGCTTTCCCGAAAGCCGCTTTCAGGCGAAGAGCCTTTGCACCACGCCCTGCAACTCGTCGAAATGGTCGATCGTGGCCTCGGGCCCAAGATCGCGCACGTCGTGGTCGCCCGGCCCGAACGTCACCAGCACCGACGGCACCCCCGCCGCCCGCGACGTCTCGCGGTCCGTTACCGTGTCCCCCACCAGCAGGCACCGCGCTGGCTCGCCGCCCACCCGCCGCACCACTTCGCGCAGCGGCTCCGGATCGGGCTTGCGCACGGCCAGTGTGTCGGCCCCCACCAACGCGCCGAACCGGTCCAGCACGCCCAGCGACGTCATCAGCTTCAGAGCCAGCGCCTCGGGTTTGTTGGTACAAATCGCCACCGGATGCCCCGCCAGCCGCAGGTTCTCCACCGCGTCCATCGCCCCGGGATAGAACACCGTATGCGTGTCGATGGCCTCGCCATAAGCCTCTAGCAAGATTGGATATTGCCGGTCGATCTCGGCAATATCATCCGCCCGCCCCAGCCGCGTCATTCCAAGTGTCAGCATCGCCCGCCCGCCGCGCAGCGCTGTACCGGCATCCGCCACCGGGTCCAGCAGGTCGCCCTCGCCCATCCCCCGGAAACAGGCATTGGCCGCGGCAATCAGATCCCCACTCGTATCCGCCAGTGTCCCGTCCAGATCAAACACCACCGTGCCCGGCCCATCACCCATATCACTCTTCCCTCTTGTCATCTTGCAACGGTTGGCGCATTTCCGCCCGTCCCTGTCACATCCCGCAATCATCTTTGATACGGCCCAGCCTTGCACGGCTTGCGCAACCGGATAAAACGGGCGCGTCAGGAAGGAAAGAGAAACCATATGAGCATCAGCCTGATCGTACTGGCCGCGGGCCAGGGCACTCGCATGAAATCGGACCTGCCCAAGGTGCTGCACCAGATTGCCGGCGCGCCGATGCTGGTCCATGCATTGCAGGCCGGATCGGCCCTGTCTCCCGACCGCACCGTTGTCGTCACCGGCCACGGGTCCGAAGCCGTTGCGGCGGCGGCGCACGACCATGACCCCGACATCCTGACCGCTCACCAAGCCACGCAGGACGGCACCGGCCACGCTGTAGCGCAGGCCGAGCCCGCGCTTGCAGGCTACGAGGGCGACGCCATCGTGCTCTACGGCGACACGCCCTTCATCTCCGAGGACACGCTGCACCGCATGGTCGCGGCCCGCGCCCAGCATGACCTCGTCGTACTGGGCTTCGAGGCCGCAGATCCCGGGCGCTATGGCCGACTGGTCATGTCCGGCGACACCCTTGAAAAGATTGTCGAATTCAAGGATGCGGACGAGACGACCCGTGCCATAACCTTCTGCAATTCCGGCGTCATCGCCGCCTCCGCGCCCGTGCTCTTCGACCTCATCCGCGCCGTCACCAACGACAACGCGGCGGGCGAATACTACCTGACCGACATCGTCGCCATCGCCCGCGACCGGGGCCTCTCGGCCACCGCCATCGCCTGCCCAGAGGCCGAAACTATGGGCATCAACTCCCGTGCCGAACTGGCAGTGGCCGAGGCCGCCTTCCAGACCCGCGCCCGCGCCACGGCGCTCGACGATGGCATCACCCTCACGGCCCCCGAGACAGTGCACTTCGCCTACGACACCGTGCTGGGCCGCGACACGATCGTGGAACCCAACGTCGTCTTTGGCCCCGGCGTCACCGTCGAATCCGGCGCGCATATCAAGGCGTTCTCACACCTTGAAGGCTGCCACGTCTCGCGCGGCGCCGTCGTCGGCCCCTATGCCCGCCTGCGCCCCGGCGCGGAACTGGCCGAGGACACCCGCATCGGCAATTTCGTCGAGGTGAAGAACGCACAGATCGGCGAAGGCGCCAAGGTCAACCATCTCAGCTACGTGGGCGACGCCTCGGTCGGCGAGGCCAGCAATATCGGCGCGGGCACGATCACTTGCAACTATGACGGCGTGATGAAACACCGCACCGAGATCGGCGCGCGCGTCTTCGTGGGGTCCAACACCATGCTGGTCGCCCCCGTCAAACTGGGCGACGAATCCATGACCGGCTCCGGTTCGGTCATCACCAGCGACGTCCCCGACGGCGCGCTCGCCATCGCCCGCAGCCCGCAGGCCAACAAACCGGGCATGGCCCGCAAATTGTTCGAAATGCTAAAGTCCAAACGGGCCAAGCAAGCGAAAGAGGCAAGATAATGTGTGGAATTGTAGGGGTCCTTGGCAAGCACGAGGCCGCGCCCATCCTTGTCGAGGCGCTCAAACGGCTCGAATATCGCGGCTATGACAGCGCCGGGATCGCCACGATCAACGGCAAACAGCTTGATCGGCGCCGCGCCGTCGGCAAGCTGGTGAACCTGTCTGACCTGCTGGTGCACGAGCCCCTGCGCGGCAAGTCCGGCATCGGCCACACCCGCTGGGCCACGCACGGCGCGCCCAACACCGTAAACGCCCACCCGCACAAGGCCGGCCCGGTGGCCGTGGTCCATAACGGCATCATCGAGAATTTCCGCGAGCTGCGCAGCGAACTGTCCGCCGCCGGGCTGGCGCATGAGACCGACACCGATACCGAAACCGTGGCGATGCTGGTCCATCACCTGATGGAACAGGGCCAAAGCCCCGTCGAGGCCGCCAAATCCGCCATCGCCCGGCTCGAAGGCGCCTATGCGCTCGGCTTTCTCTTCGATGGCGAGGATGACCTGATCGTCGCCGCCCGCAAGGGCAGCCCGCTGGCCATCGGCCACGGCGATGGCGAGATGTACGTGGGCTCCGACGCCATCGCGCTCGCCCCCCTCACCGACCGGATCACCTATCTCGAGGAAGGCGACATCGCGGTCGTGACGCGCACGACGCTCGACATCCTCGACGCCCACGGCAACCGCGCCAACCGCGCCGTCCGCACCATCCAGATCGACAGCACCAACGTCGACAAGGGCGGGCACAAGCACTTCATGGCCAAGGAAATCGCCGAGCAGCCCGCCGTGATCGGCGACACACTGCGCCACTACCTGTCCGAGGCCGGGGGCGGCCTGAGCCTGCCCCAACCGGAAATGGACTTCAGCCAGTATGACCGCCTGACCATGGTGGCCTGCGGCACGGCCTATTACGCCTGCCTGACCGCGAAATACTGGTTCGAGCAACTGGCCGGCCTGCCCGTCGACGTCGATATCGCGTCCGAATTCCGCTACCGCGAACCGCCCATCCCCGGGCGTACCGGCGCCATCTTCGTCAGCCAGTCGGGCGAAACCGCCGACACGCTCGCCGCCTTGCGCTACTGCGAAGGCCGGGCCGCCAAGATCCTGTCGATCATCAACGTCCCCGAAAGCTCTATCGCCCGCGAAAGCGACCTCGCCCTGCCGATCCATGCGGGCGTCGAAATCGGAGTCGCGTCGACCAAGGCGTTCACTTGTCAGCTGACTGTGCTTTTGCTGATGGCGCTCAAGGCCGCCTCCGACCGCGAAACGCTCGACCCCGCGCGCATCTCGGACCTGCTGTCGCATCTGCGCGGTCTGCCCTCGACCATCAACAACACGCTGGAACTGAACGCCGATTTTTACAAGGCCGCCAACCGGCTGGCCACGGCCGACAACGCGCTCTTCCTCGGGCGGGGCGTCATGTACCCGCTGGCCCTCGAAGGGGCACTGAAACTCAAGGAAATCAGCTACATCCACGCCGAGGCCTACGCCTCGGGCGAACTCAAACACGGCCCAATCGCGCTCATCGACAAGAAGATGCCGGTCATCGTCATGGCCCCTTGCGACGCGCTTTTCGACAAGACCGTGTCGAACATGCAGGAGGTCATGGCCCGTGGCGGCAAGGTGGTCCTGATCACCGACGCGCCCGGCGCCGAGGCAGCCGCCGACGACACCTGGATGACGCTGGTCCTACCCCAGGTCGACCCGGTCCTGTCGCCCATCCTCTACGCCGTACCCGCACAGCTTCTGGCCTATCATACCGCCGTCGCCAAGGGCACCGACGTGGACCAGCCGCGCAACCTCGCCAAGTCCGTGACCGTGGAATGACGCTCGACGACGCGCTTGAACAACTGCGGGCGCACGCCGAACCCGGCCGCGCCGAAGGCATGGCCGACTACCACAAGGTGCCCCGCGACTATCTTGGTGTGCCCAACCCGGCGATCAACGATCTGACGACCGAATGGCGCCGCACGCTCAGCGTCGAGGAGCGTGTCGCGCTGGCCGACGCACTCTGGCGCACGAACATCTTCGAGGCCCGCCTCGCCGCCGCCAAACTGCTGACGCAGGCCCGGATCACGCCCGACGATGCCGTCTGGGCGCTGATCACCGCGTGGCTGCCCGACCTCGACAGCTGGGCCATTGCCGATCACGCCATGACGGCGGGGCAGCGGCGGCTGATGCCCGACCTCACCCGCATGGACGAGGTCGAGACCTGGACCACCTCCGACAGCCACTGGATCCGGCGCGCCGCGATGATCGTCACCCTGCCGCTCGCCAAGCTCAACAACCTCAAACCAACGGAGGCCGCCGCCCGCGAACGCGTGCTGGGCTGGGCTGCCGGATACGTGCAGGACAGCGAGTGGTTCATCCAGAAATCTGTCGCATGGTGGCTGCGCGATCTGTCCAAGCATGACCCGGACCGCGTGCGCGCCTTCATGGCCGCAAACGGCCGCCACATGAAGCCATTTGCCCGCAAGGAAGCCGAGAAGTTCCTGTAAATTCAGCCGCCTGTCGCGAAAACTCGCACTTCGGGCAGCCCCGTCAGATCCGCCTCCAGGAGCCGCATCGCCGCCAGCGACAACTGGCTGCCCGATCCCGGCTCGGCGTCCAGCGGGATCAAGTCCACCGCCACAGTGGTGCCCTTCGCGGGGTATTCCACGCGGCCCTTGCCAGGGCTGTCGACCAGCGGCGTCTTCATCCAGATCCCCGAATCCGCCGCCGCACCCAGTGACGCAACCGTCGTTCCGAGGTCCCGATCGCCACCGCCACTCTGCGCAGCTTGCACCGCTGCCGCACGCTCTTCCTCGGTCGTCGTATCGAACTCGTCGGCGGTCCGCGCATTGGCCGGCGGGGCGACGCCCGCGGTCTGCACTTCCGCCTCGGCTTCGGTGCTTTGGGGCGCGGGGTCAGGCGGCGGCGCCTGCTGCTGCATGGTGGGCAACATATCACAGGCCGACAGGCCGACGGTACAGGCCAAAAGGCTTACAAATCGTTTCATACGCTCACCTTATGGTTCCTGCGTCCGGGCTTCAATTCCCAAGATGCCCCTTGCCGTTCATCGGCGGTTTGCATACGTTCTGTCCCATGACCACACCTTTGATCGACCCGTTCCAGCGCGCCATTTCCTATCTGCGCGTCTCCGTAACCGACCGCTGCGATTTTCGCTGCGTCTACTGCATGTCGGAGAACATGACCTTCCTGCCCAAGAAGGAACTGCTGACGCTGGAAGAGCTTGACCGCATGTGCTCGACCTTCGTGCGCATGGGCGTGGAAAAGCTGCGGATCACCGGCGGCGAACCGCTGGTGCGGCGCAACATCATGCACTTTTTCCACGGCATGAAACGCCACCTCGACAGTGGCGATCTCAAGGAACTGACGCTCACCACAAACGGCTCGCAACTCGCCCGCTTCAGCGAGGACCTTTACGCCGCCGGCGTGCGCCGGGTGAATGTGTCGCTCGACACGCTTGATGAACAGAAATTCGCCGACATCACCCGCTGGGGCCGCCTGCCGCAGGTGCTCAAGGGGATCGACGCCGCGCAAGCCGCCGGCCTGCGTATCAAGATCAACGTCGTCGCCCTCAAGGGCTTCAACGAGGACGAACTGTTCGACATCGTCGAATGGTGCAAATCCCGCGACATGGACCTGACCTTCATCGAGGTCATGCCGATGGGCGATATCGGCAACGAGGACCGGCTGGACCAGTATTGGAAGCTCTCCGACCTGCGCCGCACCCTGGCAGAGCAATACACCCTGACCGAGCTGTCCGAGCGCACCGGCGGCCCCGCCCGCTATGTTCGGCTGGAAGAAACCGGCCAGAAGATCGGCTTCATCACGCCGCTCACCCATAATTTCTGCGAAAGCTGCAACCGCGTGCGCCTGACCTGCACCGGCGAGCTTTACATGTGCCTAGGCCAGGAAGACATGGCCGACCTGCGCGCGCCCCTGCGCAACACGCCGAACGATGACGCGCCATTGGAGGCCGCCATCCGCGAGGCCATCACCCGCAAGCCCAAGGGCCACGATTTCGACTATTCCCGCCAGACCGTGGACGGACGCGTGTCCCGCCACATGAGCCACACCGGCGGCTGATGCCCCGCAACCCGGCGCCCCTGCCCGTGCGTCTTTACGGCGTCGCGGCAAATCTGCTTGAGCCGCTTGCGTACAAGCGCGTCTCGGAGAACCTCTCGCGCCAGGGCATCCCTGCAAACCGCCTGCCCGAACGGCAGGGCCATGCCACCGCACAGCGTCCCGACGGCGACCTCATGTGGTTCCACGCGGCCTCGGTCGGTGAAAGCCTGTCGGTCCTGCGCCTGATCGACCATCTGGGCGACACGCATTCCGACCTGTCGTTCCTTTTGACTTCCGGCACCGCCACCTCGGCGCAGATCGTCGGCAAGCGCCTGCCGCCGCGCACCACGCATCAATTCGCGCCACTCGATTCCCGCCGCGTGGTCCTGCGCTTTCTCGACCATTGGCGCCCCTCGGCGGCGGTCTTCGTGGAAAGCGAGCTTTGGCCCCAGATGCTGCGTCTGACCCATGCCGCAGGCGTCCCATTGGCGCTGGTCAACGCCCGCATCTCCGACAAATCCGCCCGCAACTGGAAGCGTTTTCCCCGCACCGCACGGCACCTCATGGAGCATTTCCGCCTGATCCATTGCCAGGACGACCGCACCGCGAGCCATCTCCACGACCTCGGCCTCAGCCAGGCCGAAGCCGGCATGAACCTCAAGTCCGTCGCCGGACCGCTCCCCTTCGACCGGAACGAACTGCACCGGATGCAGGGCCTCATCGCCGGCCGCCCGGTCTGGCTCGCCGCCTCCACCCATCCGGGCGAGGAGGAGGTGGTGCTCAACGCCCACCGCGCCATGACCGGCGGCAATGCCGACGCGCTGCTGATCCTCGTGCCACGACACCCCGAACGCGCCCACGATATCGAGCGCATGATCGCCGAACACCGCTTCGAGGGTGCCCGCCGCTCCACCGGCATGACCATCACCGGGCAAACCCGCGTCTACCTCGCCGACACGCTGGGCGAGATGGGCCTGTGGTACGCGCTCAGCGCGCTCACCTGCGTCTGCGGCAGCTTCACCGAGGTAGGCGGCCACAACCCGTTCGAGCCGGCCCATGCTGGCTCCGCCGTACTTCACGGTCCGCACTACGCCAATTTTGCCGAGGCTTACGCCGGAATGCAGGCCAAACACGCCTGCGTCGAGGTCGCCGACGCCGAGGATCTCAGCTCCAAGCTGACCACCTATCTCGACGACCCCGCCGCGCTCGACGCGCTCCGCGAGCGCACCCGCGCCTTCGCCGCCGCCCAGGCAGGCGTGGTCGAAGACTTCGCCACGACCCTTTCCAAGGCGCTTGGCCTGCGCTAGCACCTATCCTGAGCCCCAAGGAAAGCCGACCCGCGTGCCGGACCTCATCGTCACCAATTTCAACCGCAACTTCACCGGCGTGTCCTCGACCGCCGCCAGCGTGGTGCGCTGCCAGGTCGACCAATACGACCTCGCGCTTGCAGGTCACCCCCTGCCCGGCTGCCCCAAGCCGATCACCAAGGCGCAGGCCAGCGCCCAGTCCAAGACACCGCCACAGGGACGCCCCTTCACCATCTGGCACGTCCGCCGCAACTCCGAAATGCGCACCGCCCTCTGGGTCCGCGACGTCCAGCGCCGCCCCATCCGCATCGTCTTCACCTCTGCCGCCATTCGCCGCCATTCGGCCTTTCCCCGCTGGCTGATCTCGCGCATGGACGCCGTCATCGCCACGACCGAGGCCGCCGCCGATTTCGTCCCGCATGTCCGGGCAGTCGCGCCCCACGGCGTCGACACCGACCGTTTCACGCCCGCCAAGAACCGCGCCGCCGCATGGGCCGCCACCGGCTATCCCGGCACCCACGGCGTGGCCACCATCGGCCGCATCCGCCCCGAAAAAGGCACCGACCGTTTCGTCGCCGCCATGCTGCGCCTCTTGCCGCAGCAGCCCGGCCTGACCGCTCTCGTCATCGGTCGCGCGGCCAAGTCCGACCAGCCTTTCCTCGACAAGCTCAAGGCGCAGATTGCCGCCGCCGGCCTCACCGACCGCATCCTTTTCCCCGGCGAGGTCGCCCCCGACGCTCTGCCCGCCCTCACACGCTCGCTCTCGGCCATCATGCAACTGCCCCGCTACGAAGGCTACGGCATGACCCCGCTCGAAGGCATGGCCTCTGGCGTGCCCTTCGTGGCCACCGACACCGGCTATTACCGCAGCTTTTCCAGCCAGGGCCAAACCGGCCTTATCGTGCCGGACGATCCGAATGATGCCGCCGATGCGCTTGCATCCATCCTGTCGGACCCCGACCGCCACGCCGCCATGTCCCATGCCGCCCGCGATATCGCCTGCACCCATTTCAGCGTATCACGAGAAGCCGAAGCTATCGCCCGCGTCTACGAGGATCTGTGGTCCGGCGCGTGACCGCTTGCCGCTTCGGTTTGATGTTGCACCCGAGCCTCAGGACGTTAGGATGTCCTGCCAATTTTGAGAGGTGCACTTCGTGATCCAGAAATACGAGTACAAGGTCATCCCCGCGCCCGCCAAGGGCCGCAAGGGCCCGGGCGTCAAAGGCGCCGAGGGCCGCTTTGCCCACGGGCTGGAAACGGCGATCAACGAACTGGCGCTCGAGGGCTGGGAATACCTGCGCGCCGACATCCTGCCCAGCGAGGAACGCCAGGGCCTGACATCGTCGCAGACGGTCTATCGCTCCATGCTGGTCTTCCGCCGCCCGCTGGAACTGGAAGGCGTCGACAGCCCGCCACCGCTGCCGTGGGACGACCACGAGGCGGAAGAGCTGGAAACCGCCGCCGAGACTGACGAAATCGAGGATAATCAGGACGATACCCCGGATGACGACGCGGATGACTCGGACGGTGACGACACGCCGCGCCCCGATCTGCCGCCCCGGGACTGACGCGTGAAAAGAAGTTCGGGACCGCGCGGTTTTTTCCCGATCTTTCCTCTTCAATTTGCCGCGCAATGACATAAACTCTTGGCCTCGAGTCGCAAAGGGAATGCCAATGGCTAAATCCGATCCGTTTGGTTTCGACATGTCCGTTTCGTCCGCGAAGAAGAAAAATCCGCGCGGTCGGCGGGGCATGTCCGGCGCATCCGAAACCTCGACGCGCGTCTGCGACCACGAGGGCTGCAACCAGCCCGGCAAGTACCGCGCGCCCAAGGCGCCCGATGTGCTCGACGACTTCTACTGGTTCTGCAAGGACCACGTGCGCGAATACAACACCAAGTGGAACTTCTTCGACGGCACCACCGAGGCCGAGATGAACGCCCAGATGTCGTCGGACAAGGTGTGGGAGCGCAAGACCAAGGCGTTCAACGACCCCGAGGCGCGGGCGTGGGCCCGTCTGGGCATCGAGGATCCGCATCAAGTGCTGGGCGGCAACGCTACCCAAAATCCCGGCAAGAACCGCGGCGGCCAGCGCAAGCTGCCCCCGACCGAACGCCGGGCGATCGAGATCCTGGAAGCGAATGAACACGCTTCTAAGGCCGAGATCCGCAAGGCCTACAAGGCGCTGATCAAGGTGCTGCACCCCGACATCAACGGCGGCGACCGCAGCCAGGAAGAACAGCTGCAACAGGTTGTCTGGGCCTGGGACCAGATCAAGCAGAGCCGAAATTTCAAGTAAGTTGGAAGAATAGAGCGCACCGGGTCACTCGTACCGTACCGGGCCCTGAAACCACCCGGTGCGCGATCGGACCCGGAATTCAGGCGGCGCGGAACGTTAGGCTGACTCCGTTCAGACAGTGCCGTTTGCCCGTGGGCTGTGGCCCGTCATCGAAGATATGCCCAAGGTGGCTGCCGCAGCGGCGGCAGTGGCATTCGGTCCGCGTCGCGAACAGCGAATGATCCGGCTTGGTGCCGATGGCGTTGTTCATCGCCCTCCAGAAACTGGGCCAGCCGGTCTCGCTGTCATACTTGGTCTCGGAGGAATAAAGCGGCAGGTCGCAGCCGCGGCAATGATACGTCCCCGGTTCGTAAAGATCGTGCAGGGGGCTGCTATAGGCGCGCTCGGTGCCTTCCTCGCGCATCACCTCGTATTCGAGGTCCGTCAGCATCTCGCGCCATTCCGCCTCGGTGCGCGTCACCTCGAACGGCCCCGATGCGGCAAAGCCCGGCATTGCGGTCAGAACGGTGCCCCCGGACAGGGCCGACAGTATGAATGTGCGTCGTTGCATCTTCAGCCTCCTGCGTTTGTCATTCGAGGGGAAAACGGGGGACGACCGCCCCCCGTTCCGCAGCTTACGAGGTTGTTACTGCTTGGCCGGCAGCATCACCGTGTCGATCACGTGGATCACGCCGTTCGATTGCTCGACATCGGCGATGGTCACGTTGGCCACCCGGCCCCGCTCGTCTTCCAGCATGATGCTGTTGCCTTGGTAAGTGGCCTTCAGCATGCAACCGCCCACGGTCGGCACCATGTGTGCGCCACCATCGTCATCGACCATGCCCTTGATCGCCGTCGACATCGCGTCCGCGGACACCACGTGGCAGGTCAGGATCTCGGTCAGCTGTTTCTTCGCCGCCGGTTGCAGCAGCGCCTCGACCGCGCCTTCGCGCAGCTCGCCAAAGGCGGCGTTGGTCGGCGCGAACACGGTGAACGGTCCTTCGCTCGACAGCGTGTCGACAAGCCCCGCGGCCTTGACTGCAGTGACCAGCGTCGTGTGATCGGCCGAGTTCACGGCGTTTTCGACGATGGTCTTGTCGGCATACATCGCCGCACCGCCGACCATCGGATTGTCGGCATAGGCAACGGTCGCAGTCGCTGCGAGGGCCACGGCGGCGGTCATTGATTTCAGGTTAATCATATCTCTACTCCCTAAGGTAATGCACAAAAGCCGGGCCTTGTTGCCCAACTCCTACGCAGCCACGGGAGGTGCGCGCCGAAAGTTTCAGCTGTTTCGAGAAATTTTTCAGACGTCTTCGAGCGGGCCAGTGGCCAGGATGTCGCCGGTGGGCGCCCCGGTGGGCGAGCCACCCTCGGGTTCGTCCGAAATCGCCAGCGTCGCGCCTTGCAACACCGCGATCTGCTCTTGCGTCATTGGCAAGCGTAGCCGCTCGTTTTCCGGCAGCACGCCCAGCGACACCGGCGGGTTATCTCCGGCGATCAGCCACATCTCGATATCGCGGTCAGGCCGGTCCTGCATCCCGCGCCGCTCGACATACATTTCCTGCGTGGTCGCGTCATAGCCCGCCGCCAGGATGATCTCTTCCTCACCCTCGGCCCGCAAATCGGCGTGATAAACCGGGTTCTCGGGCGGCTGCACGCCAGTCCCCGGCAGGTCCACCACGAAGAACAGCGCCACAACCAGCGCCGCCGCCGCCAGTCCGGTCAGTCCGAACCGCTCGAACAACCCTCGCCGCGCCGGGCGCTCGTCCGCGAAAAGACGCGCGTCCAGCGCCGCCTTGACCCGAGCCGGAGGGGTCTCTTCCGGGATCTCGTCCGCCAGAACGGCGAAATCCTCGGCCCATTGGACGTACAGCGCGCGCAATTCGGGCTCGGCGCCAAGACGCGCCTCGAAGGCCGCGGCCTCCTCGGCCGACAGCAATCCCAGCGCGTATTCACCCGCCAGGACCATGTCGTCGTCTTTTTCCGGCACCTCGCTCATCGCGACAGGCACTCCCTGAGTTTCAACAGGCTGCGGCGCAGCCAGGTTCGCATCGTGTTCAGCGGCACGTCAAACCGCGCCGCCAGATCCGCATAGGTCTCTCCGTCAAGGTAAGCCCCGCGCACGGCCTGTGCGCGGTCGGCTTCCAACTCGTCGAAGCACCCGTCCAACTTTTCCCGCTCCGAGGCCTGCACGGCTTGCGCCTCCGGCCCCGGTGCGGCATCGGGCATCGCTTCAGCCAGTCCTTCCGGCATCTGCTCGCCCACCCCCTTGCGCTTGCGCAGCATGTCGATGGCTGCGTTCCGCGCGATCGTGATCAGCCACGTCATGGGGCTGAACCCGCCCGTGCTGTACCGGTCGGCATTGCGCCAGATCTTCACATAGACCTCTTGCAACACTTCCTCGGCCTCGGCCCGGTTACCCAACACACGCAGGATCACACCGAATAGTTTCGCCGAAGTCGCGGAATAAAGTTCGGAAAACGCGGCCCTGTCGTTCAGGGCGCATCGACCGATCATGTGTTCGATAGCGTCGAGGTCTTTCATGGAACGCGCATTCCTTTCGAAATCGGAACCTAGGGCAGGCACTTGGCGAGTGCCAGTAATTCTTTCCCTTTCCCTTGCCCTTCCCGGCGATATGTTGCACGGAAGGGCGAACGAAAAAAGCGACGATTGAAGGACAAGGCAGATGGCCGACGGGAACATGGATCACGACATGAAACCGACCGAGGAGCTTTCGGTCCGCGATGTTTTCGGGATCGACACCGACATGGTCATCAAGGGCTTCGCTGACAAAAGCGAACGCGTGCCGGATATCGATTCGACCTACAAGTTCGACCCGGACACGACGCTGGCGATCCTCGCGGGCTTTTCCCACAACCGCCGCGTCATGGTGCAGGGCTATCACGGCACCGGCAAGTCGACCCATATCGAACAGGTCGCCGCCCGCCTCAACTGGCCCGCCGTGCGCGTCAACCTCGACAGCCACATCAGCCGGATCGACCTGATCGGCAAGGACGCGATCAAGCTGCGCGAAGGCGTGCAGGTCACCGAGTTCCACGAGGGCATCCTGCCCTGGGCACTGCGCAACCCCGTCGCCATCGTGTTCGACGAATACGATGCGGGCCGCGCCGACGTGATGTTCGTCATCCAGCGCGTGCTGGAACATGACGGCAAGCTCACGCTGCTTGACCAGAACGAGATCATCACGCCCCACCCCTGCTTCCGCCTCTTCGCCACGGCCAACACCGTGGGGCTCGGCGACACGACCGGGCTCTATCACGGCGTGCAGCAAATCAACCAGGCGCAGATGGACCGCTGGTCGCTCGTCGCCACGCTGAACTACCTCAGCCACGACGCCGAGACCGCCATCGTCATCTCCAAGACGCCCCAGATGAACACCGAGGCCGGGCGCAAGACCATCAGCCAGATGGTCACCGTCGCCGACCTCACCCGTACCGCGTTCATGAACGGCGATCTGTCGACCGTCATGAGCCCCCGGACCGTCATCAACTGGGCCGAGAACAGCCGCATCTTCCGCGACGTGGGCTACGCTTTCCGCCTCACGTTCCTCAACAAATGCGACGAGCTGGAGCGTCAGACTGTGGCCGAGTTCTACCAGCGCTGTTTCGACGAGGAGCTGCCCGAAAGCGCGGCAAGCGTCAGCCTGGGGTGATCCGTGAAAGGTTTCGCCGTGGTGCTGAGCACCTCCGCAATCGCGGCTTTACCCCCGGCACCGGGCAAGGCTTTGGATCAGGAACAGTTGTTTCTTCCCATTTCGGAAACGCTTCCATCTGAACCCGATTTCGTGACAGCGCGCTGTCACGGCTTTCTGCACGCGGTTCGGATCTACCGCCAGATTATGCGTTCCAACCCGTTGCATGGTCGCGACCGGACGCATGGTACGGAATTCGACTGGATCGACGACCCGGACTTTTACAGGCCGCTGACCAAGGCCGCTCAACGCCTTGACGACATGGAAAGGTATGCGCAAGCCTACCTGAGCGCATTCGGCAGCATCGAGGTGCCGTCGCTTGTATCGCACACACCCCTGTACCAAAGTGATAAGGAAACTTGTTTGACCCGGTTCGGGTCCGATCCCTCCTGAGAGGTCTCAGTTATGCGATACACGTTCGCGCTCTGCCTCACCTTCCTCGCCGCCTGCCAGCCAGATACTTCGCGCGTTGACGCCGCCGAAGAAGCCGCAGCCGCCACCTGCGCCTGCCCCGACCGCGCCTGCGCCCTGCGCTCCGCCACGCCTGTCACCGAAGGCCGCGGCCTCCTGATGGAGGACTCCGAGAACCTCTCCGAGGACCAGATCGCCCGGTACGAGGCCGCAGTTGAACGGCTCACCGACTGTCTCACCCGTTTCGACGAAGGATGACCGCATGATCCGCCGCCTCCTCTCCCGCCTCGCCTTGCTCTGCGCCCTCGCCGTCGCCCTGCCCGCCCTCGCACAGGACCGCGCCGCCATCGAGCGCCAATTCCAGTCTTGGCTACAAAAAGACGTCTGGCCCGCCGCCCGGGCCAAAGGCGTCTCCCGCGCCACGTTCGAGCGGGCGATGGGCGGCGTCCGCCTCAACTGGGACCTGCCCGACCTTGTCCCGCCGGGATCGAAAGCCACCACACCCAAGCGCCAGACCCAGTCCGAGTTCGGCGCGCCGGGCCGGTATTTCCGTGGCGTCTCGGGCGACGCCTCCATCGGCCGCCAACTGGCCAGCCGCCACGCCTCCACCCTCGCCCGCATCGAACAGCAGACCGGCGTGCCCAGTCGCATCCTGCTGGGCATCTGGGGCCGCGAAAGCGCCTATGGCCGCGCCAAGATCCCCCACAACGTGTTCGAGGTACTGGGCACCAAGGGCTTCATGGCCACCCGCGCGCGCTACTTCCGCGAGGAACTGATTGCCGCCCTGCAAATCGCCGAGGCCGGCCACACAAGCGGCCCCCTGCGCAGCTCCTGGGCCGGGGCGCTCGGCCAGCCGCAATTCATGCCCTCCAGCTTCCTGCAATACGCCACCGATGGCGATGGTGACGGGCGCGCTGACATATGGGGCTCGGTCCCCGACACGCTGGCCTCCATCGCGAATTACCTATCCCGCCACGGATGGGTCGCGGGCCGCGACTGGGGGTTCGAGGTCAGCGTGCCGGCCTCCGTGTCCTGCTCCCTAGAAGGCCCCGACCAGGGCCGCCCCATCACCGAATGGGAGGCTATGGGCATCACCCGCGTCTCGGGCCGCCCCTTCCCCGATCACGAACGAAACGGCGAAGGCTTCCTGATGATGCCCGCCGGGCGCAACGGCCCGGCCTTTGTGGTCACGCCAAATTTCTACGTGCTCAAGGACTACAACATGTCCGACCTCTATGCGCTCTACGTGGGCCATGTCGGCGACCGCATCCAGTACGGCGTCGGTGATTTCACCGCGCCCTGGGGGGCTGTGGGCAAGATGTACCGCTCCGACATCGCCGCGATGCAACGCAGCCTGGAAGGCATGGGCCACGACGTCGGCGGCGCAGACGGGTTGCCGGGCTTCAAGACCCGCCGCTCAATCGGCCGCTGGCAAGAAGCGACAGGCCAGCCCGCCACCTGCTTCCCCGAACCGGGCATGAAGGCGCAACTGGTCCGTTAGGCGCCAAGAATTTTCCAAAAATTCTTGCCCAGAATTTTATTTCTAGAATTCCGGCACTCTCCATCAACTATGCTCCTCCGCCGACACCGCCGTCAACGCGCGGTTATAGGCCTTCAGCGCATCGACATGGAACAGCGCACCCTGCAATTCGGGCTTGGATTCCTCGCCGGTCAGGGTCACCACAGGGATGAACGCAACGCCCGTGCGCTCGTAGATCGGCATCGCCACGTCCAGCGTCGCATTCGCGTCGATATAGACCCCGTCCTCGATCAACTCCCAGCACGTCTCTTCGCTGGCACTGCGCTCTGCCCCCTTTTCCCGCATCACCCGCGCAACGCGATACATGGTGAGCAAATAGGCATGCGGCCCCGCCGCCAGCCTGACACCCCGCCGATCCAGCTGCGTCAGGAAGAACGAGTGCCGCACCAGCTTTGACGACAACGCCGTGGACATCGACACCGCCACCATCACGGCCAGGCCGGTCTGCCAGTCGCCTGTCAGCTCGAACACGATAAGCGTGGTCGATATGGGCGCGCCCAGCACCGCCGCGGCGACCCCGCCCATCCCCGCCAGCGCATAGAGCGTCGGCGCCCCCGACCATTGCGGCAACAGCGCCGTCGCCGTCAGCCCAAAGGCAAGCCCTGTCAGCGCGCCCACCATCAGCGAGGGCGAGAAAACCCCGCCGCCCATGCGCCCGCCAATCGTGATTGCCACCGCAATGACCTTGAGGACGCAGAACACCACCGCCTCATTCCAAAGCAGCTTACCGGTCAACGCCTTCGACGTCGTCTCATAGCCCACGCCGATGATATGCGGAAACCCGATCGCCAGCACACCCAGCATCAGCCCGGCCACACCGGGCCGCAGCCAGCGCGGCAACCCTGTGCGCGCCTGCACCCGGTCCGCGAACCGCTCGGCAAAGAAAATGCCGCGCATCAGAACGACGGCGACCGCCCCGCACATCAGCCCCAGGATCAGGAAGGCGGGCAATTCCACGTAGAATTCCAGCATACTCGCCATGGGCAACTCGAACTCGGTCACGTCGCCGAATTCCAGACGGTTGATCACAGTGCCCGCGACCGACGCGATCACGATGGGGGCAAAGGCGTGCAGCGCGAAATGGCGCAGCACCACCTCCAGCGCGAACAGAGCCCCCGCGATGGGCGCGTTGAACGACGCCGACACCGCCGCCGCCACGGCACAGCCCAAAAGGTCGCGGCCCGTGATCCCGTCGGCGTTGATGCGGTTGCTGACCCAGGTCGAGATGACGCCGGCCATGTGGACCACCGGCCCCTCCCGGCCCGAGGAGCCGCCCGTGCCCAGCGTGATCATTGATGCCAGCGCCGAGGCCACACCGGCCCGCGTCTCGACCCGGCCCTCGTTGAGCGCCGCGCCCTCGATTACGTCGGCAACCGACCGCGCACGACCGTCGGGCGTGAACCGGTGCAGGATCGCCCCCACGACCAGCCCGCCGCCCACAGGGATCACCAGAACCCAGTACCACGGCAGGGTCGAAACCCAGCTATGCATCAGGGACGGATCTTCAGAGCCGTAAAGCAGCAGTTGCAGCGCGTTGATTCCCTTGCGGAAAAACAACGCCGCAAAGCCTGCCGCGATGCCGATGCAAAGCGCGATCAGCCAGAACTGGAACTGGCTCGGCCCCTTGTCGCGCAGCACCCGCCACGCGTTGCGGCCGAACGTGTCGATCCGCTGCCAACCGCGCCGCAATCGGCCCGGGTTGTCCTCGTCCTGCGCTGTCTCGGTATCGGTCAACCGCCTGCCCCCGGCCTGGTGACGCAGGGCGCTTCCCTGTCGGCACCGCATCGCTTAGGGTGCGATCTCAGGGGAGTGCAGGGGTTCGACATGGGTATTCTTGATGCCATTTCAGAGTTATCGCCCGTTTTAGGGCAACGGCTCAGCCTGTCCAAGTCCGATCTGCAAGAGCATGGTCGGAGCGAGACGCATTTCGCGGACGCCCCGCCCGACGCGGTCGCCTATCCCGACACGACCGAGGAGGTGCGCCAGATCGTGCAGGCCTGCGCCCGCCACGGCGTGCCTGTCATCGGCTGGGGCACCGGCACCTCGCTCGAAGGTCAGGCGCAGGCGTTCTCGGGCGGGGTCTGCGTCGACTTCCAGCGCATGAACCGCATCCTCGAGGTGTCGCAGGGCGACATGGACGTGCGCGTGCAGCCCGGCGTGACGCGCGAGGCGCTGAACGAGGAGTTGCGCGCCACGGGCCTGTTCTTTCCCGTCGATCCCGGCGCCAACGCCTCGATCGGCGGCATGGCCTCGACCCGCGCCAGCGGCACGACGGCGGTGCGCTATGGCACCATGCGCGACAACGTGCTGGGGCTCGAAGTGGTCACCGCCACGGGCGAGGTCATCCGCACCGGCACCCGTGCCCGCAAATCCTCGGCGGGCTACGACCTGACGGCGCTGTTCGTGGGCTCCGAGGGCACGCTGGGCCTCATCACCGAGATCACGCTGCGCCTGCAGGGCACGCCAGAGGCTATTTCTGCCGCCGTATGCGCCTTCGATCATGTCAGCGACGCGGTCGAGGCGGTCATGGCCTCTGTCCAGATGGGCCTGCCACTTGCCCGGATCGAGCTGATGGACACGCAAAGCGTCGCGGCGGTGAACGCCTATTCCGGCGCCGCCCTGCCCGACTGTCCGCACCTGCTGCTGGAATTCCACGGCTCGGAGTCAGGCGTCGCGGAACAGGCGCAGATGTTCGGCGACCTGGCGCAGGAGTTCGGCGGCAAGGGGTTCGACTGGGCTCGCAAGACCGAGGAGCGCAGCGCGCTCTGGGCCATGCGCCACGCCGCCTACCACGCCATCGTCGCCCATCGCCCCGGCACCAAGGCGCTGGTCACCGATATCTGCGTGCCTATCTCAAACCTTGCCCGCGCCATCGAGGACACCAGGGCCCACCTCGATGCGCAAAGCATCGAGGGCCCGATCCTGGGCCATGTGGGCGACGGCAATTTCCACGCCATCCTGCAATTCGACCCCTCGGACGCCGCCGACAAGACCCGTGTGCTCAAGGCCTCCGAGCATCTGGTCGATCTGGCCCTGTCGTTGGGCGGCACCGCGACGGGCGAGCATGGCATCGGCGTGGGCAAGCTGGGCTACATGGAGCGCGAGCATGGGCCCGGGTGGGGCCTCATGGGCACGATCAAGCGGGCACTCGATCCCGACAACATCATGAACCCCGGCAAACTCGTGCCGCCCCGCAACTGACAGCGCGGCGCGTGTGACGCCTCAAAGAGGGGGCGCTGCCCCCCACGGCGAACCTGCGGTTTCGCCGCTCCCCCCGGGATATTTATGGCCAGAGGAAAAGTCGGGGGTCAGCCCGCCATCAGCGCCTCGGCGGCGGCGCGGGCCTCTTCGGTGATGGTCTCGCCCGAGAGCATTCGTGCGATCTCGTCGGTGCGGGCGCTGGGATCCAGCGCGGTGACCGTCGAGAGAGTCTGTCCCTTTGTGACGCGCTTTTCGACGCGCCAGTGATGCGCGCCTCTCGCCGCCACCTGCGGCGAATGGGTGACCACCAGCACCTGGTTGACCGAGGCAAGCCCGGCCAAACGCCGGCCCACCGCATCGGCGGTGGCCCCGCCAACGCCCCGGTCGATCTCGTCGAATATGAGCGTGAGCCCGCTTTGCTCGCCGGTCAGGCAGACCTTGAGTGCCAAGAGGAACCTGCTCAACTCCCCGCCCGAGGCGATCTTGCCGAGGGGGCCCGCTGGCGCGCCGGGATTGGTGGCCACGGTAAAGGTCACCGCGTCCTGCCCGGTCTCGCCCAGATCGGCTTGAGTCACTTGCGTGGCAAAGACCGCGCGATCCATCTTCAGCGGCGCCAGTTCGGCCATTACGGCCTTGTCCAGCTTGCCCGCCGCCATGATACGAGCGTCACTCAGCGCCCCGGCGGCGTCGGCATAGGCCGCGTCGGCCTCGGTGACCGCTGCCTGCAACGCCTTGAGGTCCGCATCGCCTTGTTCCAAGGTCGCCACCTGTTCGCGCACGCCTTCCGCAAAGCTTGCCAGGTCATCGGGCGGCACGCCGTGCTTGCGCGCCAACGCCCGGATCGCGAACAGACGCTCCTCGGTTTCCTCCAATTCCAGCGGGTTGAAGGTCAGCGCTTCCAAACACGCCTCGACGCCGCTTGCGGCCTCGTCCAATTCGACCATGGCGCGTCCAAGGGCGGCCAGCGCCTCTTCAAGCCGGCCCTCGGCCTTGTCGGCAGCCCCTTCCAGCCAGCGCAGCGCGTCCTGCGCCTGCCCCTCGGCCCCGTCGCGCAGGGCGGCCTGCGCCTTGGCGATGTCCTCGCGGATCCGTTCGGACTGCTGCATCAGGCGGCGGCGCGTGTCCAGCTCCGCCTCCTCGCCCGGCTGGGGCGACAGCGTGTCCAATTCTTCGACCGCGTGGCGCAGGAACTCTTCCTCGGCGCGTATCTCGGCCAGCTTCGCCTCGGCCTCGCGCAACGCATTGCGCGCCGCGCTGCGGGCCTTCCAGGCACCGCGCACCTTGTCGCGCTGCCCGGTCAGCCCGCCGAATTCGTCCAGAAGGTCGCGATGCCCCTTTGGGTCCAGCAGCCCACGGTCATCATGCTGCCCGTGCAACTCCACCAGCGTGTCCGAAAGCGCCCGCAGCACGTCGCCCGAACAGCGCCGGTCATTGACCCAAGCGGTCTTGCGCCCGTCGCCAGTGTTCACGCGCCGCAGCAGCAGCGTGTCCTCCACCGGCAGACCCGCCTCTTCCAGCACCGCCCGTGCCGCGTGCCCCTCGGGCAGGTCGAACTCGGCCACCACCTCGCCCTGTTCGGCCCCCTGCCGCACCAACTCCGCTCGGCCGCGCCAGCCCAGCACAAACCCCAGCGAGTCGAGCAAGATCGACTTGCCCGCCCCAGTCTCGCCGGTCAGCACGTTCAGGCCGGGCTGAAACGCCAGTTCCAGCCGGTCGATGATCAGGATGTCACGGATCTCCAGCGCGCGGAGCATCAGGCCCCCCGGGCGGTTACAGCCAGCGTCCGAGGATTGTCTGCCGATAAACCTGCCGCAGCCAGCTGTCGCCCACCGCTTCCAGTGTCAGCCCCTGCCCGGTCAACAGCTTGTAGCTGTCCTCGTACCATTCGGTGCTCTTGAAGTTGTGGCCCAGGATCGCTCCGGCCGTCCGCGCCTCGTTCGTCAGGCCCAGCGACAGGTATGCCTCGACCAGCCGGTGCAGCGCCTCGGCGGTGTGGGTCGTGGTCTGGAAATCCTCGACCACGACGCGAAAGCGGTTGATGGCCGAGGTGAAGTGATCGCGCCGCAGGTAGTAGCGCCCAATCTCCATTTCCTTGGCCGCCAGATGGTCGAAGGCCAGGTCGAACTTCAGGATCGCCGAGCTGGTATATTCGCTGTCGGGATATTGTTCGATCACCTGTCGCAAAGATTGCAGCGCCTGGAAGGTCAGGCCCTGGTCGCGGCCAACCTCGTCGATCTGGTCGTAATAGCTCAGCGCCAGCAGGTATTGCGCATAGGCCGCGTCGCCGTCGGCGGGATAGAAATCGAGATACCTCTGCGCGGCGGACCGGCTGTTCTCGTAATCCTCGTCCTTGTGATAGGCGAAGGCCTGCATGATCACGGCGCGCTTGGCCCACTCGGAGTAGGGATACAGCCGCTCGACCTCGGCGAAGAGTTCCGCCGCCTGTTCAGGGTCACCGCTTGCCAGGTCATACTCGGCCCGGCCGAAAATCTGCTCGGCCGTGAACTGTTCGTAATCGACTTCGCCGCGCTGAATGCGCGAGTTGACGCCACCGCAGCTTGCAAGGAGTGTCGAGGCCACGAGGGCCGCTGCCAAACCGATCCCGATTCTGCCGCCAGTCATGCTCGCACGTACCCCCAAAGCCCTGTGCTAAAGTCGTGTTCAGGCCTTAAGGCCGCGTGATTTCGCAGGATCATATCTGCAATATCAAAGGCGTCCTAGCACATAATTTTCCGGTGCAAAACGCCTTAGACCCGATTGCAGGTCACAAAGCACGAACCTGTGGTCAAGCGACCTCAGGGATCTCGGCCCAATGCACCCCCGCGCCGGGCAGCCGGGCGGCGGTTTCGGCATCGCACGTGACGATCTCGAACGTATCGGGCTGGGCAAACATCGCGCGCAGCAGGTCGTTGGTGATCGCATGACCGGCGCGCAGACCACTGTAATGGCCCAGGATCGGCAAGCCGGCCAGCGCCAGGTCGCCAAGCGCATCCAGCATCTTGTGCCGCACCGGTTCGTCCGGCTGGCGCAGGCCGCCGGGGCTCAGCACACGGTCGCCGTCAAAGACCACCGCGTTCTCTCCGGGATTGCCACCCAGGGCCAGGCCATTGGCGCGCATCGCGTCCACATCCGCCTTGCGGCAGAAGGTGCGCGCGGTCGACAATTCGCGCACGAAACTGCCATTCGACATGTTCAAAAGCTTTTTCTGCCGCCCGATCGCCGCATCCTCGAACTCGATCACGAATTCCAGCAGCAGCGTGTCATGCGGCGCCAGCCGGGCCTTCGCGCCCCCCTTGACCACCTCGACCGGCTTCAGAACCTTCAGCGCGCGTATCGGTGCATGCTGGCGGCGCAGCCCGGTAGACAGGATGCCATGAACGAACGGCGCCGAGCTTCCATCCAGAATGGGAACCTCCGGTCCGTTGACCTCGATCACCGCGTTGTGCACACCGCATCCCGACAGGGCCGCCATGATGTGCTCGACCGTCGAAATGCTGACGCCCGCCGCGTTTTCTAGCAACGTGCAGAGCGGCGACTGGTTCACCAAATCCCAGCGCGCCGGGACTTCGCAATCGCGCAAATCACCGTCGATGCGGCGAAAGACGATCCCGCGATTGGCCGGGGCAGGCAGGATTGTCAGGCGCGCAGGCGCACCGGAATGCAGGCCGAGGCCATCGAAAGATACCGGGGTTTTGACCGTATTTTGCACGTGCTTACCTCAGGCCGAAGATCGGCATATTTTAATTAACTCAGCCACACCTATTTGGCTCCGAAGAAATCCTCAATTCACTCTTTGCAACGCGCTGAAACATCAATGTTGCAAGGCTTGGCGGTTTTTTGCCAACTCTGCCGCGCAATCGGCCAACCCCTTGCACCACAACGAAAAAGGGCCGCTCTGCGCGGCCCTTTCGCATGTTGATTTGTTGTTCGGATCAGTTCGCCTGGCGGCGCAGGAATGCGGGTATTTCGATCTGGTCGTCCTCTTCCTCACGCTCGTCGCGCACCTCCGGCTGGGGCGCTGCCGCCTGCATCGGCGGCTGCTGGCGCACCGGGCGCTGCGGCTGTTGCTGCGGCTGCCCTTCCGCGCCATGGCCCGTCATCCGGTTGATCAGCGAGTTGATTCCGAAACGCGGTTTCTCGGCGGCATGCGCCGGGCCCTGCTCCGGCGCAGCTGCGGGCGTCTCTTGCACCGGCTGGCGGGGTTCACCGCCACGGTGATGCACGGCGGCCTGAAGCCGGGCCAGAGCGTCCTGCGACGGGGTGCCCGGCGCGGGGGCCTTGGGCGCCACGAAAGTCTCCGGTTCTTCCGCCTGCGCCACGAAAGTTTCGGGCTCGGGGCGCGGCGTATAGGCCGGCGGCGGCAGATCGCTCTCGCCGCTCTCGGCCTCGAAGATGTCTTCCATCTGCTCTTCTGCCGCGGCGCGCTGCGCGTCAAAGGCATTGAACAGGCTGGGTTCTTCCACCGTTTCGGTGCTGGCCGCCACGGCGGGCTCCGCCTTCGGCTCGACCTTCTCCTCGTAGGTCTCGATCGCCTCGACTTCGACTTCTTCGACCGGCTTTAGCGGCTCTGCAAGCGAGCGGCGGGGCACCGGGATTTCCTTGCTCTCGTCGCTGGCGTCGATGCCGGTGGCCACGACGGACACGCGCATGAAGCCTTCCATCGTCGGATCCATCGTGCTGCCCACGATGATGTTGGCGTCCGCGTCCACTTCCTCGCGGATCCGGTTGGCCGCCTCGTCCAGCTCGAACAGCGTCAGGTCGTGCCCGCCGGTGATGTTGATCAGGACACCCTTCGCACCGCGCAGGCTGATTTCGTCCAAGAGCGGGTTCGCGATGGCCTTCTCGGCGGCCTGGATCGCGCGCTCTTCGGTGTCGTCTTCGCCGGTTCCCATCATCGCCTTGCCCATCTCATCCATCACCGCGCGCACGTCGGCAAAGTCGAGGTTGATCAGGCCCGGGCGCACCATCAGGTCGGTCACACCCTTCACACCTTGGTAAAGAACGTCATCGGCCAGCGAGAACGCCTCGGTGAAGGTCGTCTTCTCGTTCGCCAGACGGAAAAGGTTCTGGTTCGGGATGATGATCAGCGTGTCGACCATCTTCTGCAGCATGTCCACGCCTTCCTCGGCCTGGCGCATCCGCTTGGCGCCTTCGAACTGGAAAGGTTTCGTGACGACGCCGACAGTTAGCACGCCAAGTTCACGCGCTGCCTGAGCGATGATCGGGGCCGCGCCGGTACCCGTGCCGCCGCCCATGCCGGCGGTGATAAAGCACATATGCGCCCCGGCCAGCTGGTCGACGATCTGTTCGATATTCTCTTCCGCGGCCGCGGCACCCACGGCGGCTTTCGCGCCGGCGCCCAGCCCTTCGGTGACTTTCACACCCAGCTGGATCCGGTTCGGCGCGTTGCTCTGGGACAGCGCCTGCGCATCGGTGTTGGCGACGACGAAATCGACGCCTTCCAGCTGTTTCTCGATCATGTTGTTGACGGCATTGCCGCCTGCCCCGCCGACACCGAAAACGGTGATGCGCGGCTTGAGTTCATGGTCCTGTCCCTGACCTGGCATGCTGAGATTAAGTGTCATTGCTCCGCCTTCTTTGCCTGCTGTTGTGCCCGCCTTGCGCAGGCTTAATCCCCAAAATTGTATTAACAGTACCGTCCCGTCGCCGTTACGTCACCCAAAAAACACGAAAATGCCACAAAATATGGGTGTTTTTTCACTCTTTCACGCGGGATTTCGCCGAAACCCCCAGATTTTGCGATCACCAGTTGTCCTTGAACCATTTTACCGCCCGCTTGAGGGACCGCGCCGGGTAGCGATCCACCGGAATTTCAAAGTCCCACCACTCGTCTTGGGGATTCGCCGCGAACAGGCACATGCCCACCGCGCTGGCAAACCCCGACCCGGTCGCCGCCTGTGGCAACCCATGCACCCGCAGGGGCCGGCCCAGCCGCACCTGTTGTCCCAGGATGCGCGTCGCCAGCCCGTCAAGGCCGGGGATCTGGCTGCCCCCGCCGGTCAGCACGATTTGCTGGCTCTGCAAATGCTGGAACCCGGCAGCATCCAGCCGCGCCCGCACCTCCTCCAGGATCTCCTCGACCCGAGGCCGCATGATGCCGATCAGCTCCGCACGGCTCACCGTGCGCCGGTCATGCTCCCAATCACCGGTCTCGCCGCCGATCTCGATCATCTCGCGGTCGTCCATGCCCGTGGCGACGACGCCGCCATAGAAGGTCTTGATCCGCTCCGCCGTGGCGTGCGGCACCTGCAACCCCATCGAGATGTCGCCGGTGACGTGATCGCCCCCGATCCGCACCGTGTCGGCATATATCATGTGTTTTTTCATGAAGATCGACACGCCAGCACTGCCGCCGCCCATGTCGATGCAGGCCGCGCCCAACTCCTGCTCGTCCTCGACCAGCGACGAAATCCCCGAGACATAGGCCGAGCTTGCCAGCCCCGCCAGTTCCAGGTCGCAGCGTTTCACGCAATGCGCCAGGTTCTGGACCGCCGCGCCATCGACCGTCAGCATGTGCATGTCCACCGCCAGGTCCTGCCCCAGCTGCCCGCGCGGATCATTGAGCCCCGAGCGATGGTCCAGCGCGAAATTCACCGGCTGGGCATGCAAAACCTCGCGCCCTTCGCCGAAATCGGGCACGTCACAGGACGACAGCACCCGGCTGATATCCTGCTCGGACACGGTGCTGGCCTCCAGCTCCACCTGCCCCGCAAGGCCATAGCTGCGCGGCTCGGCCCCCGAGAAACAGGCGATCACGTGGTCGACGCGGATATTGGCCATCTTCTGCGCCGCCTGCAGGGCCGTGCGGATGGCCCGCTCGGTCTCGGCCATCGTCGTGATCTCGCCATAGCGCACGCCGCGCGACCGCGTCGTCGCGGCCCCGATCACCCGGAACCCGGCTTGCCCGGCCAGAGCACCCACGCCCTCGGTCTCGCGCAGCCGGTCACTGCCGTCGAAACGCAGCACAAGACAGGCGATCTTCGAGGTCCCCACATCAAGAACCGCCACGACACCGCGCTGCATCGCCGCCCGGCGCATGTTCCGCATCGCCCTTTGCGATTCATAAAGCTCGATCATCTTATTCCGCCCCTACGGTCATTTTTGTCACGCGCCACCACTCGGACACCGCGTTTTCGTTCATTCTTATGGTTGGTCGGGACGCAATGCGCATGTCCACCGCCGCCACGTCCCGCTCCAGCATGTCCTGCACCTCGGCCAGAACGATCACGCGCTCCAGCGCGCGCACCGGATCGGTTTCCGGCAAGAGGATGCGCTGGCCGCGGTCCAGCACCACGTCCCAGCGCCGCTCGCCCATGCGCACCAACCCGCGCAGCCGCGACCGCAGCGGCGCCGCCGCCTGCAGAATATCCAGCGCCTCGGGCACCGCCTCGGTCGCGCCCGTGCCGGCGATCACCGGCAGGTCGGTGCGGTCGGCCCGCTGCGCGATATCGCCGATCACCACGCCTTCGACGTCCACCACGCCCAGTCCATCGCGCGACCGCCAGATCGCCACCGGCTGGCGCTCTTCCACCTGCGCCACCAGCACACCGCCCTGCCGCACGCGGACAGATGCGTTGGCCACAGCCGGAAGGCCGGTGATCGACATGCGCACCGCGTCCAGGTCGATGTCGAAGGAACTGGCCGGCAGGTCATGCGGGAAAATCTCGCGAATATCCTCCTCGACCGTGCCGCTGGCGCCTTCCACGGCCAGCAGGTTCACCATGAATTCGGGCCGCGTCTCGATCTGCTCGCGGATATCCGCCACCGCCAGCACGATCGCCTCCTGCCGCTCGGGGTCCGAAAAATACGCAGTGCCCAGACCGAAGGTCAGGCAGAACGGCACCCCCACCCGCAACAGCTTGCGAAACAGCGGCGTCAGCATCAGCCGCTGATAGCGATAGGACCAACGCGACGGCGCCGGATCGGCCTTGGGTTCCAGTCGTTTCACCTGTTGCATGACGCGTCCTTCACCAGCCAGTCGCACAATTGCGGAAAACTCATGCCCGCCGCCTGCGCCTGCTCGGGGCTCAGCGACGTGGGCGTCATGCCGGGCTGGGTATTGGTCTCCAGCAGGATCAACCCGTCCAGCCCCTTCGCCTCGTCCCAGCGGAAATCCGTGCGGCTCAAACCGCGACAGCCCAGCACCGCGTGCGCCCGCAAAGCGTAATCCTCACAAGCCTCGGCAATTTCCTGCGGAATGTCGGCTGGGATCACATGGCGCGACCCACCATCGGCGTATTTCGCATGATAATCGTACCACCCATCGGTGATGATGTCCGTCACCCCCAGGGACCGGTCGCCGATCACGGATGTGGTCAACTCGCGCCCCGGCGCGAACGCTTCGACCATCACGGTTTGCGGCATCTCCTCGGACAGCTGGGGCGGCGCGTTCGCGGCCTCATGCACGATATAGACGCCCACGGACGAGCCTTCGTTGTTGGGCTTCACCACATAGGGCGGCGGCATCACATGCGCCTTGGCCACCTCGCCCTTGTCCACGATGATACTGTTGACCACCGGCAGCCCTGCGGCACGGTACGCCGCCTTGGTCCGCTGCTTGTCCAGCGCCAGCGCCGAGGACAGCACGCCCGAATGCGTGTAGGGGATCTGCATCCATTCCAGCAGCCCCTGAACGCAGCCGTCCTCGCCCCAGCGGCCATGCAGGGCGTTGAACACAACGTCGGGTTCGAGATCAGCCAGAACCACGGCAAGGTCGCGGCCGGCATCGACCTCGACCACCTCATAGCCTGCCTCCCGGAGTGCTGCGGCGCATTCCTGTCCTGACGAGAGAGACACCTCGCGCTCAGCCGAGGGGCCACCCATGATTACCGCAACAGTCGGGGCGTTTCCGCTCGAAGAAACCACCTTACTGCCTCAATGTCCCGGGTCGTTATCGACCCTTGTTTTATTGTGTCCGCCTCAATCCGCGGAAGGGGCCGTTTCGCCGACCCTCATGATTTCCCAATGTAACTCTATTCCGCTGTCTTGGAAAACCTTTTTTCGCACCTCCTCGCCCAAACCTTCCAGGTCCGCCGCCGTGGCGCCCCCGGTGTTGATCAGGAAGTTGGAATGCTTCTCGCTCATCTGCGCGCCGCCCCGCGTGGCGCCGCGCATGCCGGCGTTGTCGATCACCTTCCACGCTTTCAGGTCATGGGTGTCGTCGGCCCGCCCGGTGCTGGAAAACCCGGCCGGGTTGCGAAACGTGCTTCCGGCCGTGCGATCCTTGGTCGGCTGCGTCTCGTCGCGCTTTTTCAGCTGCGCCTCCATTCGCGCGGCCAATTCCTCCGGATCGCCCGCAACGCCCTCGAACGTCGCCCGCGTGATCACCCAGCCCTCTGGCAGATCGGTCTGTCGGTATTGAAACTTCAGATCCTCGGCGCTCAGCGTCACCACCTCGCCCGCACGGCTCACCACCTGCGCCTCGACGAAATGATCAGCCACGTAACTGCCATAGCACCCTGCATTCATGCGCACGGCCCCGCCGATGGCGCCGGGAATGGTCCGCAGAAAGGTCAGGTCGACCCCCGCCTCGCCCGCCCGGCGCGCCACATGCGCATCCAGCGCCGCCGCCCCGGCGGTCACGCGTGTGCCGTCCACTTCGATGGCATTGAACCCGCGCCCCAGCCTGATCACCACTGCGCGCAAGCCGCCGTCCCGCACGATCAGATTGCTGCCAACCCCCATGGCAAAGACCGTCACGCCCGGATCCAGATCGCGCAGGAACGCCGCCAGATCGTCAAGGTCGGCCGGCTGAAACAACCAGTCCGCCGGCCCGCCCACACGCAGCCATGTCAGATCGGCCAGCATTCGCTTCTCGCTCAGACGGCCACGTACCTCGGGTAAATCGCTCATGCGCCCGCTATTGCCTCACCCTGTTCCGGGATAAAAGACCGCCCGCGCTTTTTCTTGCCGAAAATACTCAATCCCCACCGCGGGCCACGTCCCCGCCGACAGTCCTCCGGGCCCAGCGGCCAAGATAGATCACCGGCCAGCGCAACAGGCTCATACCCGCCGCCAGCACGAACAGCCCGACCCAGGGCCCGTTCTGCCAGGTGACATAGCCCAAGATCGGGATGCCCACGGCGACCAACAGATAGGCCCGCCGCCAATGATTGTCCCGGCTGGGGAGCATCGCCAGAAGATTGGCCACCACGGCCCAGATACAGGCAAGAACAAGGGACAGGCTCATTTCGGTATCTCCGGTCTTTCACCTCTGAGACGCCGCGCGAAATAGCGCAGCGGATTGCGAAACATCGACACAAACGCCAGCACCGCCAGCGCGGCGGGCAGAACGCCATAGTCCCGCCCGATCATCCAGATCAACACCGGGGCCAGCGCCAAAAGCGCAATACCCGGCGCGTATTGATGGCGCATCGGCAGGAAAGCCACGAGCGATCCCGCAACCACCCACAGACAGGCCAGCACGACTACGGTCACACGACACCTCCAATCGTCACGCCAAAGGCGGCCAGCGCCGCGACCAGCCCGAAGACCGGCACGACCATGGGCACCCGGAACGGCGCCTCGGGGTTCTTGTATTTCATCGCGATCAGCGCCGCGTTAACGAGCACGAAAACCGCCAGCAGGATGGCCGAGGTCACCTCTGCCAGATCGGCGACCGGCAGGGCCAGCGCCCCCGCGATCACCCCCGCGCCCACCAGCAACGTTGCCAGAACCGGCGTGCCCAGTCGCGGATGCGCCCGGTGAAACACCGCCAGCGCCCCGTGCCGCTTGCCCATCCCGAAGAGGACCCGTGCCGCCATCACGATCTGCGCCAGTACACCGTTCAGCGCCGCTGCCACCGCGATCACCGACAGGAACGCGGCACTTCCGCCCCGCGCCTCCTGCCAGACCAGCGCCAGCGGTTGCTCCGACACAGCCAACAGTTCCATCGGCACGGCCCGCACGGCGGCAAAGGATACCAGTGCGTAAAGCAGGCTGGTGATCAGCAGCGACAACAGGATTGCGCGCGGCAGGGTCCGGTGCGGGTCGCGCACTTCCTCGGCCATGTTGACGATGTCCTCGAAGCCGATAAAGGCGAAAAAGGCCAGCACCGCACCCGCCGCCACGCCAGACCAGACGACCGGCGGCGCGGCGGAAAAGCTCACGACGGGCTCTGCCGTGGCGCCCGCAAAGACCACCATACCCAACCCGAATAGCTCGACCGCCGTGAAAATTGCCGCCAGCGCAAGGCTTTCCAGAACGCCGATAACCGCCACCGCGACCAGCGCCAGACCCATCACCGCCACCGTCGCCTCGAACGGCAATCCCGTGATCGACGTCAGGTAACCTGTGCCACCGCGCAGCACCGCGCCGGCGGAAACGATCCCGGCGGCCACGATGGCCAGCCCGACGACGATCCCCAGCGCGCCCACGCCCAGCCCCTTCTCGACGAAGACAGCCTCGCCCCCGGCTTCCGGGAGGCGCGTGGAGAACTCGGCATAGGACAAAGCGGTCGGCGCGGCCACGATCCCGGCCACCAGAAAAGCCAGCGGCGCCCAACCCCCCGCATCGGCGGCCACCGCGCCGACAAGCACGTAGATGCCCGCCCCCACCATGACGCCCACGCCATAGGCGGTCAGCAGGCCCAGCCCGATGCGGCGTTTCAGGGCCCCGGCCATCTCAAAGCCTCCAAGCTGGAATCACGGCCGTTTTCTGCGCAGAAAACGGAATAGAAAATGCGTATTTTCTATTCCGGAATTTTCGCAAAATTCCGGTCACCAGCCCGCTACCCTTTCAGCTTTTCAGGCAAACCGTTGGCCCAGCCGCTGATCGTACCGGCCCCAAGACACACAACCATGTCGCCCGGTTTCGCCTGCTCGCGCACCAACCGCACGAGGTCATCTTCGCCCAGAATCGCCCGCGCATGCCGGTGGCCGTGGGCAATCAGCCCTGCCACCAGATCGTCGCGCGTCGCACCTTCGATCGGGTCCTCGCCCGCGGCATAGACCTCGGCGATGGCCACCACGTCGGCATCGTTGAAGCACGCACAGAAATCGTCGAACAGAGAATGCAGGCGGCTATAACGGTGCGGCTGATGCACGGCGATGATCCGGCCCTTGGTGGCCTGCCGTGCCGCCTTCAGCACCGCGGCAATCTCGACCGGGTGGTGGCCATAGTCGTCGATGATGGTCACGCCGTCCACCTCGCCCACGCGGGTAAAGCGGCGGTTCACGCCGCCGAACGCGGACAACGCCTCGCGGATCTCGTCGGTCTTCATGCCTAGGCTGCGGGCCACGGCCACGGCGCTCAGCGCGTTCGAAACGTTATGGTCCCCCGGCATCGGCAGGCTGCAACCTTCGATCACCTTGTCCTCGGCCTGAAGTGCGATATCGAAATGCGCCACGCCGTTCTCGTAGGTCAGGTTCATCGCCCGTACATCGGCCTGCGCATTGAACCCGAAGGTGATGACACGCCGGTCGCTGATCTTGCCCACCAGCGTTTGCACGTCCGGGTCATCAGTGCAGCAGATCGCCAGGCCATAAAACGGAATGTTCGACACGAAGTCCAGGAACCCCTGATGCAGCGCCTCCTGCGTGCCCCAATGCTCCATGTGCTCGGGGTCGATATTGGTCACGATGGCAATCGTGGCGGGCAGCCGGTTGAACGTGCCGTCGCTCTCGTCGGCTTCCACAACCATCCACTCGCCCTGTCCCACGCGCGCGTTCGAGCCGTAAGCGTGAATGATCCCGCCATTGATCACCGTCGGGTCGTACTTGCCATGGTCCAGCAGTGCCGCGACCATCGTCGTGGTGGTCGTCTTGCCATGGGTGCCCGCCACCGCGACATTCGATTTCAGCCGCATCAACTCGGCCAGCATCTCGGCCCGGCGCACCACCGGCAACCCGCGCCGCCGCGCCTCGTCCAGCTCGGCATTGCCCGGCTTGATCGCGGACGAGATCACCACGACCTGCGCCTCATCCAAATTCGCCGCCTCTTGGCCCTCGAAAATCGTCGCCCCCGCCTTCTCCAGCCGGTCGGTGATCTTGGACGTCTTCAGATCCGATCCCTGCACGGTATAGCCATGGTTCAAGAGCACCTCGGCGATGCCCGACATGCCGATACCCCCGATGCCGACGAAATGAATGGGCCCGACGTCGCCGGGAAGTTTCAATGCCGCGTTCATCGGTTTGGCTCCTTCAAAGGAAAGGTCCCTCATGACTGTCTGCTCCGTGCCAGTTCTTCTGTTATATCCGCCAGCGCCTGTGCGGCGTCGGGCATGCCCACGCTCAGCGCCGCCTGTGACATCTGCAATGCGCCATCGGGATTCGTCAGCACCGAGGCTATCTGCTCCGAAAGCGCCTCGACCTCAAGCCGAGATTCCGGGATCACGATCGCGCCGCCGGCCTTGGACAGGCCTTTGGCGTTCGCCGTCTGGTGATCTTCCGTGGCGGCGGCAAAGGGGATCAGGATTGCGGGCCGGCCGATGACCGAGATATCGGCCACGCTGCTCGCCCCCGCCCGGCTGATCACCAATTGCGCCTCTGACATGCGCGCCGGCACGTCGCGGAAAAACGGCTGCACATCGGCATCGATCCCATTTTCGGCATAAAGTGCCGCCACCCGCTCGCCATCCTCATCCCGCGCCTGGTGGCTGACGCGGATGTTGCGCAGCACGTCCATCGGCAGGTTGGCGATCGCAGGCGGCACCACGTCGCTCAGGATGCGCGCGCCCTGGCTGCCGCCGATCACCAGGATCGACATCGGGTAGTCGCCCGGCGGAATATACCCGGCACCCGCGCGCTCATGCACGGCCAGCCGCACCGGGTTGCCCACATGCGTGCCTTCGACACCCTCTGGCAAAGCCGTCGGCCACGTGCCGCACAGCACCTTGTCGACGCGCTTGGCCAAGAGCTTGTTCACCCGCCCCAGCACGCCGTTCTGTTCATGGATCATCCGCGGCCGCCGCAGGATTATCGCCGCAGCCAGCGCCGGGATCGTCGGATAGCCGCCAAAGCCAACCACCACGTCCGGCTTGTCGCGCATCATGCGCAGCGTCGCACCCAGCATCCCGCCCAGAATGTGAAACGGCGCAACCAGCTTGTTGAAAATTCCGCCCCGGGCAAAGGTCGCACTCGCCACCTGCTCGATCTGCACCGAATGCGGAAACCCGCCGGTATAGCGCGCGCCCCTCGGATCGGTCGACAGCTTCACACGCCACCCCCGCCGCAGCATCGCCTCGGCCAGGCTTTGGGCCGGGAACATGTGCCCACCCGTGCCGCCCGCGGCAATGACCAGAAGGGGTTGCCGCTCGCTCATCTCGGACGGCCTCTCAGAATATCGTTGATCTCGCCCTGTGGACGGCTGCGGGTAAAGGCGAACAGCATCCCCACCGCGATGCCGGTGGCGATCAGCGAGGACCCGCCGTAGCTGACAAAGGGCAGCGTCATGCCCTTGGCCGGCAACAGCCGCACGGCCACGCCCATGTTGATCATCGCCTGCACGCCGAACATGGCCACAAGGCCCGTGCCCGCCAGGCGGATGAACGGGTCCCGCTCCCGCATCAGGCGGCTCAACGACCGCACCACGATGCTGCCGTAAAGCGCGATGATCGCCAGCACGAGGATCAGCCCGTATTCCTCGGCCGCCACGGCAATGATAAAATCCGTATGCGCATCGGGCAACGACCATTTGACCGAGCCTTCGCCCACACCCACGCCAAAAAAACCGCCCTCGCGGATCGCGTTGGTGGCAAATCCAAGCTGCGTGTTGGGGTCCACATCGGGGCTCAGAAAGCCATCAATGCGCCGCGCGAAGTGCTCGGAGTTGGAATAGGCCAGCGAGCCCGCGAACACCACGACGCCCGCAATCAACACCAACAACAGGATCGGCGCCCCGGCCACGAAATACATCACACCCCAGCCAAACAGCACAAGGCAGGCCTGCCCGAAATCCGGCTGCATCGCCAGCATCAGCACGATGATCACCGCCAGGACAAAGCTCAGCCGCATCCCCGGCGGGCCGTTGATTTCCTTGCTGGCCGCCATCATCCACGCCGCCACCACCACGAAACCGGGCTTGAGGAACTCCGAGGGTTGCAAGCTGGCAAATCCAAGGCTGTACCACCGCACCGCCCCCTTGCCGAAATCCGTACCGAAGAAAGGCAGCATTGCCAGCGCCGCGAACGCCGCGACAAACCCCAGCACCGCCAGTCGCCGCACCAGAAGCGGGCTCATCATCGACGTCAGCAGCATCACCGCCAGCGCCATGAATCCGAACGCCGCCTGTCGTTTCACGTAATGAAACTGCTCGAACCCATTTTTCTCGGCCAGCGGCACCGAGGCCGCCAACGCCAGCAAAAGCCCGATCCCGAACAGGATCAGCACGCAGGAAATCGACCACTTGTCGAGGGTCCGCCACCATTTGGGGAGGATCGGTTCGCCACCCTGCACGGGGGCCGCACCATACACCATTTCTGTCATTTGAATCCGCCGAACACTGCCTCTTGCCCCTCTTTAGCCGGGGGCGTTCTGTCCAGTATAGCAGCAGTTTTGCCCGGTGGGAAGCGTTCTGCGCCCCACCGGGCCGTCTTCAGCCGGTCAATTTGCCTGAAACGGTCCGGATCGCTTCCGGTGCCTCGCGGTTGGCCAGAAAATCCGGCCGCGGACCACGCGCCGCATAGGGCCGGGTCAGCGCGTTCGACATGGCATTATAGACGAAGAACGCATTGGCCCGCGGATCGGGCGTGATATTCCCGTTCGACCCGTGCAGTGTGTTACACTCAAAAAAGATCACCGTGCCGGTGTCCCCCTGCGCAGAGGCAATGCCGCCTGCCTCCTGCGCCAGCCGGTCTATCGTTCCGGGCTGCGGCACGCCAACCTTCTGCTCTTTCAGCGAGGTCGCGTGGTTGTCCTCGGGCGTCTCGCCCACGCAGCTGATGAACACGTCCTGCGAACCCGGCACCAGCAGCAGTGGGCCATTGTGTGGCCCGTTCGGCGTCAGCAACACCGAGGCCGACACCGCACGCATCCGCGGCATACCGTCCTCGGCATGCCATGTCTCGAAATCCGAATGCCAGTAGAACTCTTTCCCGGCAAACCCCGGTTTGTAGTTCAGCCGCGACTGGTGCAGGTACACTTCGTCGCCCAGAAGGAACTCGGCCACGCCAGCCAGGCGGCGATCGCAGGCCAGACGGCGGAATGCCTTGGAATGCTCGTCGAGACGAAAGACGGTGCGCACCGCGTCGCTGTCGGGTTCGCGGATCAGGTCGTCGTCGGGAATGTCCCCTCCGCCCTCGCGCAGCATGTCGGCGGTCTCGGTCAGCACCTTCAGCTCGTCCGCGTCGAACATGTCCCGGCGCACCAGGTAACCGTTCTCGGCATAATGCTCCGCCTCGTCCTTGCCAATCGGCGCGTCCTCGGACCACTCCGACCACAGGACAGGGTCCTTGCGCGCGCTCAGCCGTTCCTCGCCCGGTACACGGGTCGGATACGCGTCCTGAGCAGTCAGCATATCGTGTCGTGTCTGGATGTTCATGTGACTCCTCCGTTTGTTGGGGTTGCGACACGTCAACACCCCCCGAGCGCGCGGCGTTCCAATGACAGAAACCGTACAAAGCACCACCATCTTGACGCCCGCCCGCCGGTGGGGCACGGGAACGGTATGAACGTCACCACCCTCATCCTCGGCGCCGGCGCCGCCGGCATGATGTGCGCGGCCCATGCCGGGCCGGACACGGTGGTCGTGGATCATGCCAAGGCTCCGGGCGAAAAGATCCGCATCTCCGGCGGTGGCCGCTGCAATTTTACCAACCTGCACACCGCGCCCGGCAATTTCCTTGGGGCAAACCCGCATTTCCACAAATCCGCACTCAGCCGCTACACCCAGTGGGATTTCATCGACCTCGTCGCCCGCCATGGCATCACCTGGCACGAAAAGACGCTGGGCCAGCTTTTCTGCGACGGCAAATCCCCCCAGATCATCCAGATGCTTCGCGACGAGATGGCGGCGGCGGGCGCCGACCTCTGGCTTCAAACCAGCGTTGGCGAGATCACCCACGACGGCACCCGCTTCACCGTCACCCTCGACCGCGAGGGCACACGCCACAGCGTCACCGCGCGCAACCTCGTGCTGGCCACCGGCGGCAAATCGATCCCGGCCATGGGCGCCACCGGCCTCGCCTACGACATCGCCCGCCAGTTCGGCCACACCGTGACCGACACGCGCCCCGCCCTCGTCCCGCTCACGTTTTCAGACAAGCGTTTCGCCCCCATCTCCGGCGTCGCCGCCCCCGCCCGCGTCACCGCGAATGACACCAGCTTCACCGAGGCCGTCCTCTTCACCCATCGCGGCCTCTCCGGGCCTGCCGTTCTGCAAGCCTCGTCCTACTGGCACGAAGGCGCGGCCATCACCCTCGACCTCGACCCCGACGCCACGCTCTATGACACCCTGCGCACCCAGCGCCAGGCCGAAGGCCGCCGCGCCGTCACCACCGAACTTGCCCGCCACCTGCCCGCCCGCTTGGTCGAGCATCTCGCCCCCTCACTGGATCTCACAGGCAATCTCGCCGACCAATCCGACGCGCGCCTCACCCAGATCACCGACGCCCTGCGCCAGTGGCAGCTCAAGCCCACCGGCTCCGAAGGCTACCGCACCGCCGAGGTCACCTTGGGCGGCATCGCCACAGACCGCATCTCATCGAAAACGATGCAAAGCCGCGACGTGCCCGGCCTCTACATGATCGGCGAGGCCGTTGACGTCACCGGCTGGCTCGGCGGCTACAACTTCCAATGGGCGTGGTCCTCGGGCTGGGCGGCTGGAACCGCCATCGCCGCGACCACCTGACGCCCTCACGCTTTCACTGTTACAGAAATTTTCCGAGGAGCGCGAGGGACTGGCCCCTCGCTGACTCCACACTCGAAGCGATACCGACCCTCACAACAGCCGCGGAAATTCCGGCCCGTCCAGCGGATCACCATGCGCCAGCGTTACCCCCTCGAACGGCGGCGATGTCGTGATCCCCTCGCGCCGCGCGAAGGTGGCGTCATCCCCCACCAGCCGCAGCGAGAATGCCCGCCGCTGCGCCGTGGCCGAGTTGTTCGCCGGTGCCCCGTGTACAGTGCGGTAATCGAACGCCACCGCGTCGCCCGGCTCCAGCGCCCAACCGATGATGTCATAGGCGTCGCGGTCGCCGTCGATATCCGGCAGCGCCTCCAGCCCGTCATTCTCGTTCAGCGCCGTGCCGTCGAACCGCTGCGGCCGGAAATACTTGCCCCACAGGTGCGATCCGGCGACGAACTCCAGCGTCCGCTCTCGCGGCACCGCGTCCATCGGGATCCAGATGCTGACCGTCTGCGTGGCATTCAGACAGTAATAGGGCAGATCCTGGTGCCAAGGCGTCGGCATCCCGGTCTTCGGCGTCTTGACGATCACGTGCTCATGAAACAGCCGCACCGTCTTGCTGCCCATCAGCTCGGCACCGATCTGCGCGGCAGGCGAATTTTCGATGAACGCGCGATACTGCGGAATGCGGTTCCAATTACAGTAATCCGACAAGAACCGCCCGCCCTCGTCGGTGCGGTAGTCCCGTGCATTGGGCGCCGGATGGTCCAGGTTGTAATCCACCCCCGCCCGCAGCACCTCCATCCAGTCGTCGAACACGCCCCGCAGCACCGTCGCGCCCCTGGCGCGGAACGCCGCAACGGTTTCGGCCTTCAACAGATCCGCCATGCCAGCCTCTTCCATGAAACTTGGCTCATGCTGACATGCCGCCCCGCCTTTGCCAAGCGCGCCGCTACAGCCGCGCCTTGACCTCCGCGATGAAATCCTCGCCACGCCGCTCAAAGCTGTCATACTGGTCGAAACTCGCCGCCGCCGGGGCCAGCAGCACAATCTCGCCCGGCTGCGCATCCTCCATCGCCCGCATCACCGCATGGCTCATCGTCGTGCAGACCTCCGCATCGACACCGTCGAGTTGCAGCGCAAACCCCGCCGCCTCGCGCCCGATAACATAGGCCTTCGCGACATTGGGCAGACCGTCCTTCAGCCCGGCCAACCCGCCCTCTTTCTCCAGCCCGCCACAGATCCAGCGGATCCGGTCGAACGCCAAAAGCGCCATCAGCGCCGCATCCACATTCGTCGCCTTGCTGTCGTTGACGAACTGCACGCCATCCTTCTCGGCCACCAGCTGGCTGCGATGCGGCAGGCCGGCAAAGCTCTGCATCGCGGCCTCGATCACCTTGGGGTTCAACCCCAGCGTCCGGCACGCGGCAAAGGCGCAACAGGCGTTCTGGTGGTTATGCGCCCCCGGCAGGCCCTTGATCCGGCGCAGGTCGATCGACGCCACCTGCCGCGCCTTGCGGTATTCCGACAGGAAGCCCTTGCGGGCAAAGACCTGCCATCCCGGCCCGGTCAGTTTGCGGTCCACCGACACCCGGATCACCCGGTCATCGCCCGGCCCTTCCGCCAGTTGCCCGGCCAGGAACAGCCCCTCCGGCTCGTCCACGCCGATCACGGCGCGATCCGGTCCGCCCTCTGCAAACAGCCGCCGCTTGGCCGCGAAATAGCCGCCCAGCCCGCCATGCCGGTCCAGATGATCGGGGCTGAGGTTGGTGAATACCGCCACATCCGGCGTCAGCGCCCGGGCCAGCTCGGTCTGATAGCTGCTCAGCTCCAGCACCACCACGCCGCCATCCCCCGGCGGGTCGATATCCAGCACGCCGCGCCCGATATTTCCGGCCAGCTGCGCCGCGCGCCCTGCCTCCTGCAATATGTGGTGGATCAGCGCCGAGGTCGTCGATTTTCCGTTCGAGCCGGTCACGGCGATCACCCGCGGCGGGGTATCAAAACTGTCCCAATCCTTCGTGGCCAGCGACTGAAAGAACAGGCCGATATCGTTGTCCACCGGCACGCCCGCCTCCTGGGCTGCGGCCACGACCTTGTTCGGCTCGGGGTAAAGATGCGGAATGCCCGGGCTTACAATCAAGCTGCCCACATCGGCAAAATCCGCGGCCGACCGGAATGGCCGGATGTCGAAGCCTTCCTCCGCCGCGCCTTCCCGCGCCGCCGGGTTGTCGTCCCAGCACAGCACGTCCGCGCCGCCCGCCTTCAGCGCCCGCGCCGCCGACAGGCCCGACCGCCCCAGGCCCAGCACCGCCACGCATTGCCCTTCCACTCCCCGAACCGGAATCACGCCGCACGCCTCCTGACTGGTCTTTGCTCTTCGCTACCCGATCCCGTGCCCCTTGGCCAGAATCCCGCGATCACTCGGCGCCCTGCGCCACATCCCGAAGGACCGCCACCGCGTCTTCGGCCAATTCCTCGGGCACGAAGACATGATCGTGATGATAGGCCGCCACCACGTTGCAGGGGATAAGCGCACCGGCCAGCGCCGTCGCCACCGCCGCCGTCAGCCCGACCCCGTCGAGCGCAGAATGCACCGACAGAGTGATCCGGCTCATCGGCATTTCCACCGCAAAGCCGAGGTCCCGCGCCACCTCGTCGGGCAGGATCAGCGAGGTTCCATCCTCCTCGCCAAACACCGCCAGCGCATGAGGCCGCGCCCGCGCCGCCAGCTCGCGGTCATCGGTCGTGCAGAAATGCCATGTCTCGGGGTCGCGCACCGGCGCCATGCCCTTGATCATACCCTGAGTGTCGCGGACCTTGTCCATCACCGCACCTTCAGCGTCGCCAGCCCGATCATCGCGAGGATGATCGCGATGATCCAGAACCGGATCACGATCTGCGGCTCGGCCCAGCCCTTTTTCTCGTAGTGATGGTGGATCGGCGCCATCAGGAAGACCCGCTTGCCGGTCCGCTTGAAATAGAACACCTGGATGATGACCGACAGCGCCTCGACCACGAAGATGCCGCCGACGATACCCAGCACGATCTCGTGCTTCGCCGCCACCGCGATAGCCCCCAGCGCGCCGCCCAAAGCCAGCGATCCGGTGTCGCCCATGAAGACGGCGGCGGGCGGCGCATTATACCACAGAAACCCGAGGCCACCCCCGGCCAGCCCCGTCACGAAGACCAGGATTTCCCCCGTCCCCGGCACGTAATGCACGTCCAGGTACTCGGTGAAGTCGACCCTTCCCACCGCATAGGCGATGATCCCCAGCGTCACGGCGGCGATCATCACCGGCATGATCGCCAGCCCGTCGAGGCCGTCGGTCAGGTTCACCGCATTGGCCGCCCCCACGATCACGAACATCGCGAAGGGGATGAAGAACAGCCCCATGTTGATCAGCGTGTCCTTGAACACCGGCAACGCCAGTTGGTACTGCAACTCGCTTGGGTGATACATGCTGGCCCAATAGGCCGCGATCCCGGCGATCAGAAAGCCCAGCCCCAGCCGCACCTTGCCCGGGACCCCCTTGTGGTTCTGCTTGCTGACCTTGGCATAGTCGTCCCAGAACCCGATCAGGCCGAACGACATGGTCACGAACAGCACCAGCCACACGAACGGGTTGTCCAGCCGTGCCCAGAACAGGGTCGAGGTCAGCAGCGCACCCACGATCAGCAAACCGCCCATGGTGGGCGTGCCCGACTTCGCCAGGTGCCCCTCGGGGCCGTCATCGCGAATGGGCTGGCCCTTGCCCTGGGTCTTGCGCAGCACGTTGATCAGCGGCTTGCCGAAGATGAAACCGAAAACCAGCGCCGTCAGGAACGCCCCGCCCGACCGGAAGGTGATATAGCGAAAGAGGTTGAAGACATCGCCGCCATCCGACAATTCGGTTAACCAGTAGAGCATTCAAACGTCCTCTTTTTCCGCGACGGCCTGCGCCAACCTGCGCAGCGCGGTGACAACTTCGCTCACGTAGCTGCCTTTCGACCCCTTCACCAGGATCACGTCGCCCGCATCCACCAGACGGTGCGCCTCGCCCGCAAGCTCCGCGGCGGTTTCCGTCCAGCGGCCCCTTTGGGCCTCCGGCAACGCCTCGTAAAGCGTTTTCATGCGCGGGCCGACACAATGGATGACCTGCACGTCCCCGACGAAAGGCAGGTCGGCAATCTCGCGATGCATCCGCGCCTCGTCGGGGCCCAGTTCCAGCATGTCGCCCAGAATTGCGATCCTGCGCCCCGCAGCCACCCGGCCGATGTCATCTTTCACACGGGCAGCCGCCAAAACTTCCAGCGCCGCCGCCATCGAGGTCGGGTTTGCGTTGAACGCGTCGTCGATCAGTTCGATCGACATCGCCTCCTCGACCGCGTCCAGAACCAGCACCTCGCGCGTGCCGCGCCCCTCGAAGGGGCGCCAAAGACCAAGGTCGCAGATCGCCACGTCGCGGTCCGCCCCCATCGCCTCGGCCGCCGCGATCACCGCCAGCGCGTTCAGCGCAAAATGCCGCCCGGGCGTGCCGACCTTGAACAGGATGTCTTCGCCCCCGGCCACCGCCTTGCCCACCGTGGCGGCGTCATGCACCGTCACGTCGGTCAGCCGCAACTCGGCCTCATCCGACGTGCCGAACCGCACGACCGTGTCCGCCTTGCCCTTCGCGACCCGAAACAGGATATCCGCCGTGCCCACATCGGCGTTGATCACCGCCGTGCCGCCCGGCTCCAAGCCGTCGAAGATCGCGGCCTTCTCGTGCGCGATCCCCTCGATATTCTCGAACGCCTCCAGATGCGCCGCGGCGATGGTGGTGATCAGCGCCACATGAGGGCGCGCCATCACGGCCAGCGGAGAAATCTCGCCGGGGTGGTTCATCCCGATCTCGATCACCGCGAACTCGGTGTCGCGCGGCATCCGTGCCAGCGTTAGCGGCACGCCCCAGTGGTTGTTGTAACTGGCCTCGGCGGCATGGGTCCGCCCCTGCCCCTTGAGCGCGGCGCGCATCATCTCCTTGGTCGAGGTCTTGCCCACAGACCCGGTGATCGCCACTATTTTCGCGTCAGTGCGCGCGCGACCCGCCCGGCCCAGATCCTCCAACGCCGGCAGAACGTCGTCCACGATCAAGAGCGGCGCATCCTCGTCTACGCCCCCGGGAACGCGCGAAACCAGCGCCGCCGCCGCGCCCTTTTCCAGCGCCTGCGCCACGAAGTCATGCCCGTCGCGCACGTCTTTCAGCGCCACGAACAGGTCGCCCGGCTGCAACGTCCGCGTGTCGATCGACACACCCGTCGCGGTCCAATCGCAGGTGCTGCGCCCGCCCGTGGCTGCCGCGGCCTCCCGCGCTGTCCACAACTCGCTCACGCCACGCCCCCGTCCAGAGCCGAGACCGCAACGCTGGCCTGTTCGCAATCGTCAAATGGAAAAACGTCATCACCCACAACCTGCCCCGTCTCGTGCCCCTTGCCGCAAATGAGCAGCGCATCGCCCGGCCCCAGCATGTCGACACCGCGCAATATCGCTTCGGCCCGGTCGCCCACTTCGATGGCCCGGTCCTCGCCCCCCGCGGCGCGTACGCCCTCCATCACGGCGGCGCGAATGTCGCCCGGCGCCTCGCTGCGCGGGTTGTCGTCGGTCACGATCACCGCGTCGGCATTCTCCGCCGCCGCGCGCCCCATCAGGGGCCGCTTGCCCCGGTCCCGGTCGCCGCCCGCGCCCACGATGGCCACCATCCGGCCCAGCACATGCGGGCGCAGCGCGTAAAGCGCGGTCGACACCGCCTCGGGCGTATGCGCGTAATCCACGAACACCGCCGCCCCGCTGGAGCGCGTCGCCGCCAGCTGCATTCGGCCCCGCACTGTGCGCATCACCGGCAGCGTCGCGAACACCCGGTCCGGGTCCGCCCCTGCGCCGATGGCCAGCCCCGCGGCCAGCATCACGTTGTCGGTCTGAAAGCCGCCGATCAGGTTCAACTCCACCTGATGCACCTGCCCCCGCCAGGAAAACCGCAAAGTCTGACCGGTGGGCGAAAACACCCGGTTCAGGATCCGCAGGTCCGCCCCTTCGGCCCGGCCCACGGCCAGCACATCCTGACCACGACCATAGGCCACGTCAGCCATGCCGGGGCCGCGCGGATCATCGACGTTGATCACCGCCACGCCGTCCTCGGGCAGCACCCGCTCGAACAGGCCCGCCTTGGCGTTGAAATAGTCGTCAAAGTCGGCGTGGTAATCCAGGTGATCCTGGCTGAGATTCGTAAACCCCGCCGCCACCAGCCGCACTCCATCCAGCCTGCGTTGCGCCAGCCCATGGCTCGACGCTTCCATCGCGGCATGGGTGATGCCCTGCGCCTCGGCCTCGGCCAGAACCCGGTGCAGCGTGATCGGCTCGGGCGTCGTATGCGCCAGCGGTGCCTCCCACGCGCCTTCGACGCCCGTGGTGCCAAGGTTCACGGCCTCCAGCCCCAGCGCCATCCAGATCTGCCGCGTGAAACTCGCCACCGATGTCTTGCCGTTTGTCCCCGTGACAGCCACCATCGTCTCGGGCTGCGCGCCGAACCACAGGGCCGCCGCGAAAGACAGCGTCTGGCGCGGGTCCTCGGCCACAACTAGGGCGGCGTCACTTGCGGCCAGCTCTTCGGCGGCCAGCGCCACGCCTTCGGGGTCGGTCAGGATCGCCCCCGCCCCCATCCGCAGCGCGTAGGAAATGAATTCGCCACCATGCACGCGGCTGCCGGGCAGCGCGGCGAACAGGAACCCGTCCTTCACGTCGCGACTGTCCACCGCCAGCCCGGTGATCTCGGCCCGCCGGCCCCCTTGGGCGGTCAGGCCCAGCTCTGCCAAGGATTTGCTCTGCCCCACGCCTCTGGCCTTTGTCTCAACCCGTCAATTCGATGTCAGCGTTATACCTGTTAATGGCGCGGGTTCAATCTCGGGCCTCAGCCCCAACAGCGGCGCCACGCGACGTGTGATTTCCGACGCAACCGGCACCGCGGTCCAACCCGCCGTGCGGCGCGGCTCGGACCCGCTGGTCTCCACCGGCTCGTCCAGCGTCACAACCAGCACGTAGCGCGGATCGTGCGCGGGAAACACGCTGGCAAAGGTGGCGATCACCTTGTCCTCGTAATAGCCACCATTGGGCTTGGGCTTGTCTGCCGTTCCCGTCTTGCCGCCCACGGCATAGCCCTCGACCTCGGCCAAGGATGCGGTGCCTTCGGTGACCACGTGGCGCAGCATCTGCACGGTCTGCGACGCCGCGCGTTCCGACATCACCTTGGGCCCAAGCTGCCCTTTCGGCTGCTTGACCAGCGTCGGCTTCACCAGCCGCCCGCCATTGGCAATCGTGGCATAGGCCGACGCAAGATGCAGCGGGCTGGACGACAGACCGTGCCCATAGGAAATGGTCATCAGCGACAGATCGGTCCATTTGCTTGGCAACAGCGGCTTGCCGCCCTCCGCCTCGACGATCTCGAACGGCGTCGGCTCGAAAAAGCCCAGCGATCTCAGGAATTCCTGCTGCCGGTCGATCCCGATCATCTGCGCAATCCGCGCGGTGCCGATGTTGGACGACTTGACCAACACCTTCTTTACGCTCAACTCGTTGCCGTAATTACGGAAATCACGAATACGATACTTGCCGAAGCGCAGCGGCCCCTTGGTGTCGATCATCGTCGCGGGGTTCACCAGCCCTAGGTCCAGCGCCTGCGCGATGGTGAACGCCTTGAAGACCGAGCCCAGCTCGTACACCCCCTGCACTGCCCGGTTGAACAGCGGGCTGTCGCCCGGCTTTTCGCCCTTGATCGGCGGGCGCGGGCGGTCGTTGGGGTCGAAATCCGGCAGGCTGGCCAGCGCCACGACCTCGCCGGTCTGCACTTCCATCAGCACAGCCGCAGCCCCCTTGGCGTTCATCAGCATCATGCCACCCTGCAACACCCGCTCGACCGCGGACTGCACCGACAGGTCAATGGACAATTGCAACGGCTTGTGACCCATACTCGGGTCGCGCAGCCGCTTGTCATAATATTTCTCGACACCCGCAACGCCGATCACCTCGGCGGCGTGTACACCTTCACGCCCGAAACTCGCACCGCCCAGCAAATGCGCCGCCAGCTTGCCGTTCGGGTAAAGCCGCATCTCGCGCGGCCCGAACAGCAGCCCCGGCTCACCGATATCATGCACCGCCTGGCGCTGCTCGGGGCTCAGTTTCTTCTTCACCCACAAGAACTTGCGCTTGCCGGTGAAATCCTTCTTCAGCCGCTCCACCTTCAGGTCTGGGAAGATTGCCGCCAGTTCCTCGGCGGCACGCTCGGGCTCGACCATCTGCTGAGGCTGGGCATACAGACTGTAGGTCTCGAAATTCGTCGCCAGGATACGGCCCTCGCGGTCCACGATATCGGCCCGCTGGGCCAGGATATCGGCACCGGCGATCCCGGTGCGCGGCTCGGCCGGCTCGGAATTGGCCAGCACGCCCATCCGTCCGCCGATCACGGCAAAGGCGCAGACAAAGAACGCCCCCATCACCAGCAGCCGCCCTTCGGCGCGCATCCGCGCACGGTCGCGCATCTCTTCATGGCGCAGCCGTATGTTCTCGCGCTCGATGGCGTCGGGGTTCTCGCCCGCTTCCCGGGCCTTGAGGATACGCGCCAGCGGGCGCAGGGGTGTGCGGATCATGGCTGCTGCTCCCGTTCCATCACGTCGATCACGTTGGCGATCGGCAACTCCTCTTCACTCGGATAGGCCACCTGGTCGATCCTGCCGAACTGGTAGGGCTGGAACGGCAACAGCCCCAGCTGATCGAAATTGATCTCCACCAGATCGCGCAGGCGGTCGGGCCGGTTCAGATAGGCCCATTCCGCGTTCAGCACCCGCAAGCGTTGCCGCTGGTCGGCAATCTTCTGCTGCACGGCTTCCGACCGCGCTTGCGCGGCCTGCGTTTCATAGTTTTCGCGGTAGGCCCAGAAGGCCAGACCGATGACCATAACGGCGGTCAAAACGTAGAAGAAACTGCGCATCACCTGTCCCCTCGTCGATTATGCGTCTTCAACATCGGCATCCCGATGCTGCCCCTGTCCACTGGCCGCGCCGCGGCCTCCGTGCGCTGCGCCACGCGCAGCTTGGCACTGCGCGCCCGCGGGTTTTCGGCCAGCTCCGCGTCATCCGGCCCGATGGCCTTGCGCGTGTCCTGCCGAAATGTCGGCGGGTCGCGCTCCACCACCGGCGCGTGCCGGCTGCCGCCGCCGGTATTTCCGGTCTTCTCGGCCAAAAAACGTTTGACCATACGGTCCTCGATGGAATGAAACGTCACCACGGCCAGATGACCGCCCGGCTTCAGCGCGCGCTCTGCCGCCTCCAGCCCCGCGACCAGCTCGCCATACTCGTCATTCACCGCGATGCGGATCGCCTGAAAGCTGCGCGTCGCCGGATGCACCTGCCCCGGCTTCGGTCGCGGCAGGCACCCCTCGATGATTTCCGCCAGTTGCAGCGTCGTGACGATCGGCACGTCCTCGCGTTTCTTCACGATGGCCTTTGCTATCCGCCGGCTGGCGCGTTCCTCGCCGTAAAGAAACAGGATGTCCGCCAGCTCCGCCTCCTCCATGGCATTGACCATGTCCGCGGCACTCGGGCCCTCCTGGCTCATCCGCATGTCCAGCGGACCGTCTTTCATGAAGGAAAACCCCCGCTCGGCCCGGTCCAACTGCATCGACGACACGCCGAGGTCCAGCACCACGCCATCCAGGTCCTGCCCATATTCATCCAGCTTGGAAAACGTCCCCTGCACCAGTTGCACCCGATCGTCCAACCATTCAGCCGCCATTTGAATCGCCAGCGGGTCGCGGTCCACGCCGATCACCCTGTCGGCCCCGGCCTCCAGCAACCGGCGGGTATAGCCGCCCGCGCCCAGCGTGCCGTCCAGCCAGACGCCCTGCACCGGCGCCACGGCGCGAAGAATCGGCTCTATCAGAACGGGAACATGGGGATTGTTTGCGGCAGCACTCCCCATCGCTCAGTCCTCCCCGGGCGGATCGATCAGGGTCAGCGGATCGAAATCGCCATCCTGTTCTTCCAGGAAGGCCGCGGTTTCCGCCGCCTCGACCTCTTCGTAAGTGGCCGCGTTCCAGATCTCGAAATAGTCGCCCATCGCGACCATCACCGCCTCACCCTCGAGGCCGATCTGTTGACGCAGGCGCTGGGGCAGCACGATGCGCCCGTCCTTGTCCACTTCCGTGTCCCAGGATTTCCCAAGGATCATCCGGCTGGCGCGCTTGCGCGCGTCCGACCCGCGCGGCAGCTTGCGGATGCCCTCCTCGATCTCGGCCATGGCGTCGATCGTGTAGGCGTGAAGACAGTTTTTCAGATGCGGCCCGTGCAGCACGACGACACGCGGCAACGGGGTTTCGGGGCAGCGCGGATCGCCATCGGCCAGCACAGCGCGAAAATCGGCAGGGATCGACATCCGACCCTTGCCGTCAACCTTCTGGTTGAACTCGCCTCTGAAGCTCAGAACCACTGTCCGGCCCGTCCCTCGTTCCCCCGGTTTCAAAAACTACCGTCCGAAAACGAAACGGCGGATTGAGCTGCTGCCACTGCCCAATCCGCCGCCCTCGTCCCGCTCTCGCGGGGTGTCCAGCTGCGCGCGCCACCTGGGGGGATGTCTGCTCGCCCGCGCGCCGGATCTCTTCGTTCTGATGAAGCGGGTGCCTGTATGAAACCTGCTCTGGTCTTTGTTTTATTCGGGGTCGTTTTGTGCCCCTGTGTCCGTCCTCATCGTGATTAAAGGTATGACATGGTACTTTATGGAACTCAATGAAAAAATGATGCGTTTAGCTACAGGATGTTGATTTTAGCCCCCAACTCAAACAACATCATGTGCCGATAAGAGCCATTTTGACGCACAACTTAGCGGGACCAGCAAAACTCAACACAATATATGGTATGAACCTACCCGAGCGCATTTTTCCCACGTTTTCCCAAAATTTTCTTCCAATGCGATCCAAATACGGGGGCACAGGGCACGAATTCACCGAATCCACCGTCGAATCCGGCGCGATTCCATGGCGCGATTCGCACGAATCCGCCTTTAGGTCCATGATTTCCCGGATCCCGGTCCGGCGGTCCCATGATTTCCCGAAATGAAACGCCATCCGTGCCGTAGGGTGGGTGAAAACCCACGCGCTTCCAGGTGCAACCCGCCTGCGTCCGCCCCGTCGCGCGCCAATTACCGGTCGTGGACTCCTCGGAACCGCCCTACCTGTCGTCCGTCACGGCGATTTCCCGAAACCGCCATCCTTTACAGCCGACACCTTCAGCGATCTCCTTGAACACATCGGTGCAGACGACGGTTTTGGTCAAGGTATCACGCCAGATCAGCGCATCTGCCACACGCGACCGCAGCACCGCGCGGCCGGACCCCGAAATCGTGTTGAAATAGCTGCCGTCGCCCCGCTTCTGAGGCCCGATCTGCGTGCGGTCCTGATCCCAGCAATCCCGGCGCGCCAGAAGATTGGCCAGAAAAAACGGCCCGCCCGCGATCGGCGTCTTGTGTACATCATCCCATGTGCGCTCCATGCGCACGAACTCGAACAAAGCAGGATCGACCGCCTCGATCGCGTTCTTGAGACGCCCTGAAAACAAGGGGATGGCCTTGAGGCTTTCACCAAACGGCTTGATGACATCGAATGTCCGCTCTGCCTTGGGCCTGCTCACGCACCAGATCTTATGAAACTCGGCACGGGTCTTGTCGGTAAACCTACCACCCTTGACCGTGGCACCATACGACAACGGCCCGCCATGCTCGTATTTCATGTCACGGCCGGGAACCCACTCGCCTTCATAATCGTCATAATGGATCCGCTCACCATAGTCCGGTGCACGCGCGAACACGTAATCCAGGAAATCCGGCGTACCGTAATTGCCCGCGATCAAGTAGCACTTCATCGTCAACCGCCGCCTCTCGACTGAGCGCGCAGAGAGCAAGCCACTTCAGCTCCCCAGCCACTTGAACATCACCAGCGCATCCACCAGCCCCTGCTTCGGATGCCGGAACGCCTTCGGCAACCGCCCCACCGTCTCGAAGCCCAGCTTCGTCCACAGCGCGATGGCCCCCTCGTTGCTGGTCACGACGAAGTTGAACTGCATCGCCGTATATCCCAGCTCCCGCGCCACATCCTGGCTGTGCTCACACAGCGCCCGCGCCACGCCCCGTCCGCGCGCGGCAGGCGCAGTGATGTAACCGCAGTTGCAAACGTGACTGCCCCCGCCCGCCTGGTTCGTCCTGATGTAATAGGTCCCCAGGATCTCGCCCGCGGATTCCGCCACGTAAGTCGCACGCGGGGCCTCGCACCAACATTCCATCAGCCGGCTTTGCGACAGGTCCGGCTCGATGGCATAGGTGTCGCCTGCGCGCACCACGTCGCGCAGGATCGGCCAGAGCGCGTCGGCATCGCCTTCGCGCACCAGCCTTATGGTCAGATCATCACGCGTTGACATCGACGACGACGCGGCCCTTCACCTGGCCCTTCAGGATGTCGCGGCCCAACCCCGGCAGGTCCGACAGGGTCGCGGGCTGCACCATGCTCTCCAGCTTGTCCATCGGCAGGTCCTTGGCGATCCGCTCCCACGCGCGCAGCCGGTTGTCATAGGGCTGCATGACGCTGTCGATGCCCAGCAGGTTCACACCGCGCAGGATGAACGGCGTGATCAGCGCACCCTCGATGGCCGCGCCACCGGCAAGGCCAATCGCCGCGACCGAGCTGCCATATTCCATCTGCTTCAGCACCCGGCCCAGCATGGCGCCCGCCACCGCATCGACGCAACCGCCCCAGGCTTCCGCCTCCAGCGGCTTCTTGGTGACTTCGGTCAGTTCCTCGCGCGGCACGATCTGGCTGGCCCCAAGGCTCTTGAGGTACTCCTCCTGCTCCGGTCGCCCCGTGACAGCCGCCACCTCGTGCCCCAACTTGGCCAGGATCGCCGTGGCCACGCTGCCCACGCCGCCCGCGGCCCCGGTCACAAGAACAGGGCCTTTCTTCAGTCCCTGGTCCTCCAGCGCCATGACGGCCAGCATCGCTGTAAACCCGGCAGTGCCCACGGCCATCGCCTGACGGGTGTCCAGCCCCTCGGGCAGCGGCACCAGCCAGTCGGCTTTCACGCGCGCCTTCTGGGCATAGCCGCCCCAATGCGCCTCGCCCACGCGCCATCCGGTCAGCACCACCTTGTCACCAGGGCTGTACCGGTCGTCCGAGCTTTCCTCGACCGTCCCGGCAAAATCGATCCCCGGCACGTGCGGGTACTTCCGCACCAGACCACCGCCCGGCCCGATGCACAGCCCGTCCTTGTAGTTCACCGTCGAGTACTCGACCGCGACCGTCACCTCGCCATCAGGCAGGTCGTCCAATCCGATCTGCTTCACCTCCGCCGAGGTCTTGCCGCTCTCTTCGTCCTTCTCGACAACCAATGCGTTGAACATGTCCACTCTCCTGTCTTGCTTAGCGAGGCTCACCCGCTTTCATCGTTTGCGAACAAAGCCGGGGCCGCACCAACGCCGCCCCTGCTTTTTCTTGCTCGAAATACTCCGGGGAGCGCGAGGGGCTGGCCCCTCGCTTCCCCCTCCGAAGCAGGTGTCAGTTCCAGAAACCTTCCTGCACCACCCCGCGCCGGACCTGGTCCGGCGCCTCGATCTGCACCTCGGTGCCCGCGTCCCAATGGGTCATCCGCACCATGCCGATGGCCACGTTGGTGTTGAAATCCGGGCTCCACGCCGCGGAACTCACTCGCCCCACCCGCTTGCCATTCGCCGTCACCGGCCACCACCGGTCACAGGGCGGCACTTTCGGGCCGTCGATGGCAATGGCGCAGATCTGCTGCACCGGGCCTTCCTTGGCCACCCGCAAAAGCGCATCACGGCCGATACAGCCAATAGCGCTCTGCGTGTTGCAGAACCGGCCCAGTCCGCATTCATGCGGCGTGTTATCGTCGGTCATGTCGTTGCCATAGCTCAGCAGACCGCTCTCGACCCGTTCGATCAGGTTGGGGCACCCGGCATGCACGTCCAGGTCGCGACCCGCCTCCATCAGCGCGTTCCACAGCGGCATCCCGATATCTTCGCCCTCGACATAAATCTCGAAGCCGCCCTGCTTGGAATAGCCCGACCGCGCGATCACCATGTCGCGCCCCTGGAAGTCGAACACGCCAAAGCGGAAGAACCGGATATCGCGTACGCCGTCGCCAAAGACCCGTGCCATCAACTCTTCCGCCTTCGGCCCCTGCACGGCCAAGGGCGAAACGTCCGGCTCATCCACCAGCACATCCAGCCGCCAGCCATGCGCCGTGGCCTTCACCCAATACAGCAGGTCACTGTCGGCAATCGAGATCCACCAGCGATCCTCCGACAGCTTCACCGACACCGGGTCGTTCAGCATGCCCCCGGTCTCGTCCACGATGGGCACGTAGTAACACTGCCCCGCCGTCATTCCCCGCAGGTCGCGCGGCGTCAGCATCTGCATCAGCCGCCCCGCATCCGGCCCGCGCAGCTCCACCTGCCGCTCGCAGGCCACATCCCAGACCTGCACCGCGTCCTTCAGATGTCGATAATCCTCCTCGATCGACCGGAACACCGTCGGCAACAGCATGTGGTTGTAAACCGTGTAGCCTTTGACCCCGGCGGCCTCGACCCCCTCGGAAAAAGGCGTGCGCCGCAACCGGCGCGACAGGGAAATCATCGGCATCACACAGATCCCTTCAGGTTGCTCTTGCAGATCACCGGCGCATCGCCGGTGGCGGAATAGGCTGCGACGCCGCAGGCCGCACAGCGATACTCGACGAACCGACCATTGCTGTTGCCGGTCTCGCTCCACTTGCACGCCCGCTTGGCCGGTTTCTTCCCCACCCCGCCCATGCGCCCCCGCTCTGGGCTCAGGGCGACAGCCACGATCACCACCAGCGCCAGGACAAAGGCCAGCATCGGCTCAGCCCTCCCCGGGCATCAGAAACAGGTCGCTCACCGGCGCCTCCAGCCCGGCGGCGGTCATCATCGCGTGCACCTGCCCCCGGTGATGGGTCTGGTGGTTGAACATATGCGTGACGCACAAGGCGCGCGGCGTCACCATGTCCCGCCCCAGAGTGCCGGAATACCACCGCAACTCGCCGGTCAGGTCCATCGCCCGCAGAGAATTGGCCCAATGACCGATCTTGCCGTCGACGTGATACCGCTCCGCGCTCCACGCCCCCAGCGTCGGATGCATCTCCACGCTCTTCTTCACGCCGACCTTCGGCACCTCGACCGACGGATCGAACCGCGCCATCCACATCAGGTCCCCCCAAAGCAAATGGTTCAACGTCCCAAGGATCGAGCCAAAGAAGGCCCCGCGATCCTCGGTCAGCACTTCCAGCGGCTGTGCGTCCAGCGCCTCGGTCAGCTGCCGGTTCTGCCACGCATTGTACCGCGCCATCATGCGGCAATAGTCCGGTGTGATCATCGAAGGCGCCCCTACTTCGGCCCTTTCCAGTCGATCGGACAGACCTCCGCCGACATGCCGCCGAAATCCCAGACACGGCCATAATCCCGCACCCGGCTTTTCGTGCCCCTTGCGGCGATGATATCCGGCCCCATCCAGTATTTCGAGTTCGTCACCATCACCGGATGATCCGGGCTCGCCCCGTCGATCATCTCGATCTCGCCCTGGATCTTGCGCCCGATATACAGCCCGCGCTTCTTGCCATCGCGCACGATCTCGACCTTCTCGCGCTCCGCCCCGATGATCTCGCTCACCAGCATGGTAAACAGACCCGTCGTGCCCCCTGCCGCACCGCTGAAGATCTGCAGGATCCCGTTATACGCCTTCCCGCTGGCGCGCTCGTCCACATAGGCCGCCACCTTCCAGTTGCCCTCGCCCATGCGCCCCGGAATATCCACCAGAAGGCCGACATTCAGACCAGACAGATCCTCGCCCTCGTAATGGCCCTCGTCGATCGCAATCGCCATCCACGCATGACAATGCCCTTCGGTGGGCGGATGCGCCCCAAGGCTCACCACGCAGGGACAGAACACCGTGCATGAGCAGTTCAGGAACAGCTCGCCCTTGATCGCCCATTCCGTCGGCGTCATCTTGCGCCGCTTTGGATTGGCCATCCGGTTGTCGATACGCTGCGACACCGGCAGCTTGTCGGCGTCTTTCCGGCGTGTCAAAGCCATGTCCTATCCTCCCGTTACCAGCGGCGCGGCCAGAACCGCCACCCCGCCCGCGATCAGCGCCACACCCATCGGCCGGATCACCCGGTGCCCGATCTGCGGCAATTTCTCCAATACCATGAAAAGCGTGGCCAGGCCCATCCAAAGCAGGCTCATCACGCCGCCCACGAAGCCCAGCGCCATGAAACCCCAGCAGCACCCAACGCAGAACGCGCCCAGCCCCAGCCCCATGCGCACGCCCCCGCCAAAGCCCGTGCGCCAATGGCCCAGGAAATAGGTCATCGGGCTGTGGCACACCCCGTGGCACACTTCCTTGGCTCGCGTGAACTGAAACGCCCCCACGACGATCAGCAGCCCGCCGGCAATGGCAGTTGACTTGGCGATCCCCAGCATGTCGATCACCCCGCCATAGAGCAGCGCCACCTGCACCCCCGCGATCACCGCCGCGAACCCGACCCAGGCGATGGAATACCCCGCCAGCACGCCCAGCCACCCGGCGGTCGTGCCATCGGCGCTGCGGCACAGGTCATCGTAACAGCGCAACGTCGGCACCATGGTCGGCAGCATCATCGCCGCCATCATGATGGCCCACATGACAAACAGCGGCCCGAACCGGTCCATCGCCATACCGCCACCCATGCCCATCTCCATGCCGGGCTGCATGGAACGCATCTTCTCGCCCATCGGCCCGGGCCGCCCGATCAGGTCCAGGTCCATGCCCGTCGCCATCAGGTACATCACCACCCACGCCGCCAGGATCGCCGCGAAAAACGCCAGCCAGGCAAAGGACCGCAAGGAAAGAGCCGACATGCCGAAGAACACCCTTGGTTCGAGTCACGATTGCCCTTATGAATGTCAGACAATTAAAGGTCTGACAAATGAAAACCGCCAGCCCCGCCACACCGCGCCAAGACTTGTCCGCCCAGATCGCCGAGGCGATCCGCGACGCCATCGTCGAAGGCCGCATGATCACCGGCGAACGCCTGCCCTCCGAGGCCGAATTGTCCGAGCAATTCGGCGTCTCCCGCTCCACCGTGCGCGAGGCGCTCAAGCGGCTGGCCGCCCAATCCCTCATCCGCACCCAGCGCGGCGCCTTCGGCGGCGCCTTCGTCAACCGGCTCAGCTACACCGACGCCTACAGCCAGCAGATCACGACCTCCACGCTGCTTCTGTCGATGAATGCCGTCAGCTTCGAAACCGCCTGCGAGGCCCGCTACACCCTCGAACGCGCCTGCGCACCCCTTGCCGCCGGGCGCCGCACCGAGGACAGCCTTGCCACCATGCGCATCGAGATCGCCCGCCAGTCGCAACCCGATCTTTCGGGCGAAGCCTTCTGCGCCTCCGACGTGACCCTGCACCGTGCGCTTGTCGACGCGGCGGACAACCCCGTGCTCAGCTATCAATTGGCTGGCGCGGTTGAAGCGATGCAGCCCTTGATGAACATGATCACCTTCACCGCCCGCTCGCGCGAAGAAATCGTCAGCCTGCACACCGCCCTTACGGACGCGCTGGAGCGCGAGGATGCCACCGCCGCCGACAACGCCTTGCACCGGCTCGAGGCCTATACCCTCACCCTTGGCCGCAACGTAATGGCCACCCGCGCGCACAAGCGCACCTGACGCCGCACCGCGCCGCCCTGGTCTTCCTCTGGCCCAAAATATCCCCGCCGGTGGCTCCGCCGGCACCACCCGCACACCGATCGAACAACGTGTCACGCCGCCCCTCGCCCCGAGGCGGCGGCCCCCGGCCGACGCCTAGACATCAAGCGTGCGCGCCTCGCGCGCACACCGCTAGTCCAAGCTGCGCGCCTCGTCGATCAGCAGAATCGGAATGCCCGAGCGGATCGGAAAGGCCAGCCCGGCGTTCCGGCTGACCAGTTCCTGCGCCTCCGCATCGTATTCCAGCACCGAATGCGTCTGCGGGCAGATCAGCGCCTCCAGCATGTGCCGGTCGAACTCCGGCGCCGCGACATCCGCGTCACTCATTGCATCATCTCCCTGTCGTCGCCGCCGCGCAGATCGTACTCGATCAGCGTCACCAATGTCTCGCGCCGCGTCGACAGGCTCGGCGCCTCAAGCAGCGCCTGCTTGTCCTCCGGCTCGAACCCCAAGAGCATCGACAGGGAATTGATCAGCAACTCGTCCTCGGCGTCCTTCAGCGACTCCCAGTCGGTCGACAGCTCCCGCGCATCGAAATAGCGCGACAGAAGATTCATGAAGGACTCCCGGTTGAAGCCCGGATCGCTGTCACCGGGCTCGAGATCCTGCTCGAACCCGTCCCAGCTGACCTGCGCCCGGCGATAGGGGGTGAACCCCTCCACCTCGGACGACACGCGAAAGCGCGACACGCCAGACAGCGTGATCATGTAGCGCCCGTCCTCGGTTTCGGAAAATTGCGTCACCTTGCCCGCACAGCCGATCCGGTGCAGGCCGTGCTCGCCCGCTCGCGCACCGGGGTCCGGCTGCACCATTCCAATCAGGCGATGCGGCGTCTTCAGCGCATCGTCGAGCATCGCCAGATAGCGCGGCTCAAAAAGATGCAACGGCAGTCGCGAGCGCGGCAAAAGCAGCGCGCCCGGCAACGGAAAGACCGGGATTACCTCCGGCAGATCACCCTGTAATATCATGTTCGGGGACGTAGCCCGTGCAGCCCATCAGGCAAATATCATCGAGCTCAATTTGCGCCGCCCCGCCTGCGCCACCGGATCGCCCGGTTTCAGCGCGTCGAAGATGGTAAAAAGCTGCGTCTTGGCCGCCGCGTCATTCCACTCCCGGTCACGCCGGAACAGCTCCAGGAGTTCGTCCACCGCCTCCTGCGTCTGGCCCGACGCGTGCAGCGCCTGCGCCAGGTCGAACCGCGCCTGGTGATCGTCCGGATCGGCCTCGACCTTGGCGCGCAATTCGCTCACCGGTCCTGCATCCGCGGCCTGCCGCGCCAATGCCAGCTGCGCCGCCGCCGCTTCCAGTTCCGGTGCCTTGGAAATTTCCGCCGGCGCGCCGTTCAGGATCGCCTCGGCCTGATCCAGATCGTCCATCGCGATATGGCTCGACACCAGCCCGGCATAGGCGGCGGCATTCTTGTCGTCCTCCTGCAGGATCGCGGCAAAGGTCTGCGCCGCGTCCGTAGCCGCGCCCTGGTCCAGCATCTCCTGCGCCGCCGCAATCGCCTCTTCCAGGCCCGAGTCGCCTGCCTCGCCGCCGGCGGCCTGCACCACGCGGCTCACGAAAGCATCGATCTCCGATCCCGGTACAGCGCCTTGGAACCCGTCGATTGGCTGGCCCTGCCAGAAGGCATAGACCATCGGGATCGACTGCACCCGCAATTGCTGGGCGATCATCTGGTTCTCGTCCACATTGACCTTGGCCATCTTCACCGCGCCGTTCGCCTTGGTGACCGCCGCCTCCAGCTGCGGGCCCAGCGTTTTGCACGGGCCGCACCAGGGTGCCCAGAAATCGACGATCACCGGCACACTCTGCGAGGCTTCGACGACCTCGGTCATGAAGTCCGCCTCCGTGACGTCCTTGATCAGGTCGGTTTGGGGTTGGGTCTGGCCGCCAAGTTCAAGCATCGGATCCTCCGCATCGCGTGGGCATGTAAGTTGCCGTCTAAATGGCCCACGCGGCCCCATGTTGCAAGGGGCGGCACCGTTGCCGACGTTACCTGTGCGCGCGGCGGGGTCATGAACCGGGGCTTGGTCCGGGACGAAAAATGCCACCGACGCGATGCCACCCGAATACCGACCCGATACCGACGTCGCATTCCGGGCCGTCGAATCGATTAACTCGGGCCCTCGGGCCGCGGCAAACACCCCGTCAATCCGGCGGGCAGAACCACCCGCCCCCCGGCCCGATAAGGCGCCAATCCAAGCCTCGGCACGTCGGCCCGCACCGCCACCCGGGCCTCGCCGCCGCCAACCACCGCCGCGCCATCGGGCAGCCTGGTTACGAATTCATCCTCTGCAAACAGCACGATAGCGCCCGGCGCCGCATCCGTCGCCACCATCACCAGCATCAACGTCCCGACCCACCGCGCCACCACGCAAGCCAACGCCCAGCGCCTCATAGTCATGGATATGTTCCAGGCGCAGGCGGCCCATCCCTGTCGCGGCCTGCATCTGCCGCAACTTTTCGGCCAGGTCGGTCACGTTAACCACTATCGGGTGGAGCGAATCCCCATAGCCCTGCCGTGCAAAGGATTGGATCGCCCCGTCCACCTCCTCGGCCTGCGACAGCGCGGTGAACATGATCTCATCATTGTCCGCTTAAAGGTCAAAGGTCGCAAAGACCGGCGCATGGTCCGAAGGCTTTTCCCAGCCTCTCGCAGCCCTCAGAATACGGCTGGAATGCGCTGCGGACTTGATGTCGTCACTGGCCCAGATGTGATCCAGCCGCCGGCCCTTGTCCGCCGCATCCCAGTCCTTGGCTCGGTAGGACCACCAGCTGTAAAGCTGCCCTTCCGGAATGTCGGCACGGGTGACATCGGTCCAGTTCCCGGCCTCCTGCGCATCGCCCATATGTTCCACTTCGACAGGCGTATGGCTGACCACTTTCAGAAGCTGCTTGTGGCTCCAGACATCGTCCTCGCGCGGGGCGATGTTTAGGTCACCTACAAGAATGGATTTTCCGGGCTTGTCCTCGCGGAACCAATCGCGCATCTCGGTCAGGTAATCCAGCTTCTGCCCGAACTTCACGTTCACCTCGCGGTCCGGCACGTCGCCGCCCGCAGGAACATAGAAGTTATGGATCACCACGCCGTTCTCCAACTCGCCCGCCACGTGCCGCGCATGTCCCAGCGACGCGAAATCCTTGTCGCCCACATCCCTGATCGGCAGCTTCGACAGGATCGCGACGCCGTTATACCCCTTCTGCCCCCGCGCGATCATGTGGCTGTAGCCCAGCGCCGCGAACCCCTCCAAAGGGATCTTCTCGACCGGCGACTTGCACTCTTGCAGGCACAGGACATCCGGCGCCTCCTCCTGCAACAGCTTCAGCACGATCGGCTCGCGCAGGCGGACCGAGTTGATGTTCCAGGTGGCAAGCGTGAAGGACATGGGGCTCCTGTCAGTTCGGCGTATCGGGTCCCGGCGATATAAAACCCAGCGCATCGCGCAGCACAAGTAGTAAGGTATCGGGCGTCCCGGGGATGGCCGGTCGTCTTCCCGTCGCACCGGCGTCGGGCGACATAGATCTTCTGTCGGAGTTGACAAAAAAAGACCCCGGCCAGGCCGGGGTCAGTCCAACAGGGAGGTGCATAGAGTTAGGCCCGTATGCGGCGGGTTGGGTATTCTGTTACCGGCCAGCGCAAAGCGCAGCCTTGACCCAGATCAAGCCAGAAGGCGGTAGCCGCCCGACTCTGTCACCAACAAACGCGCGTTGGAGGGATCTGGTTCGATTTTTTGACGCAGGCGGTAGATGTGCGTCTCCAGCGTGTGGGTCGTCACACCGGCATTGTAGCCCCAGACCTCGTGCAAAAGCATGTCGCGCGCCACCACGCCGTCAGGCGATCGGTAAAGGAATTTCAGGATGTTTGTTTCCTTTTCCGTCAGCCGGATCTTTCGATCCTCGTCGGTGATCAGCATCTTCATGGCCGGCTTGAACGTGTAGGGTCCAAGCTGGAAAATCGCGTCTTCGGACTGCTCGTGCTGGCGCAGCTGCGCGCGGATGCGGGCCAACAGCACGGGAAACTTGAACGGCTTGGTGATATAGTCGTTGGCGCCGGCATCAAGACCCAGGATCGTGTCGGCATCTCCGTCATGGCCGGTCAGCATCACGATCGGCGCTTTCACGCCCTGCTTCCGCATCAACCGGCAAAGCTCACGTCCGTCCGTGTCGGGCAGGCCCACATCGAGGATCACCATGTCATAGATCCCGTCCTTCGCATGCGCCATGGCCTCCGACCCGTTCCCGGCCTCGAGGACATCGAAATCCTCGGTCATCACCAGTTGCTCACTCAAGGCCTCGCGCAGGTCCTCGTCATCGTCCACGAGCAGAATTTTCTTCAGCTGAGCCATTGTCTTGTTCCTCTTTGCCTGCAAGTTATCTGTGCCACGACGCCGCGCCGGACAAGATCTGTGACAGGTCAATCACGGGCTAGTTATGGCAGAGCGTGAAATGTTTCATTCGGTTACAAAAGCCTGTAATCGAGTCGCTCGAATTAACTTCACGGATCAGGAAGGGCGCGTGATGCAGCTTGGCCCCGACAAGACGGAACTCCTCGCGCGGGCCCGCGCCGATCTTCGCATGGGGGTGCCGGTGGTATTGCGCGACGGCGACTCGCTTGCCATTATCGCGGCGGCGGAAACCTGCGATCCGGCCCGTCTCGACGCGTTGCAGTCGGCAGGTCTGGAACTGCATCTGGCCATCTCGGCCCGCCGCGCCGCAACGCTGAAAGCCCGCGCCTATGACGGCGACCTCGCGCGTGTCATCGTCCCGAAAGAGGCGCCGTTGTCTTGGGTGCAGGCCGTGGCGGACCCGGCGGACGATCTACGGAGCCCGATGAAGGGCCCGCTCACCTCGGCACGCGAAGGCAAGGCCGACACCCATCGCGCGGCGCTGCTGCTGGTCAAATCCGCCCGCCTTTTGCCTGCCGCGATCGTCATGGCGATCCCGGCCGATACGCTCGACACTGCATTGACCACGCTCAAAGTGGCCGACATCACCGCGCATCTCAAAGCAGCAAGTCCAATGCACAAAGTGGTCAGCGCCCGGCTGCCTCTCGAAGTATCCGAGGCCGGACGTCTTCACATCTGGCGGCCCGAGGACGGCGGGGAAGAACATTACGCCATAGAAATCGGCAGCCCCGCACGGCACGAACCAGTCTTGTCACGCCTGCATTCCGCCTGTTTCACCGGTGACCTTCTTGGCAGCCTGAAATGCGATTGCGGACCGCAGTTGCGGGCGGCATTGGCGCAGATGGGGGCCGAGGGCGCCGGCGTGCTACTCTATCTTAACCAAGAGGGGCGCGGCATCGGCCTGGCCAACAAGATGCGCGCCTACGCTTTGCAGGATCAGGGCTTCGATACGGTCGAGGCCAATCACCGGCTGGGGTTCGAGGATGACGAACGCGATTTTCGCATCGGCGCAGATATATTGCGCAACATGGGCTTCGGCGCCGTGCGCCTGCTGACCAACAACCCCGCCAAGATCGACATGATGAAAAGCTGCGGCATCGACGTGGTGGAACGCGTGCCGCTTAAGGTCGGCGAAGGGGCGCATAACCGCGCGTATCTCGCCACCAAGGCTGCGAAGTCAGGGCACTTGCTTTAGCCTAGTCTCTTGCGTCCGGGTCCGGCTGCCCCACACCGCGGAAAATGGGTTTCAGCGGCAGGACCCACGCGATACCAAGCACGATGAAAACCACCAGCTCGGTCAGAAAACCGACATCATACCGGGTCCTTAGCCAGTCCGTCAGGTTTACCGCCACCACGATGTAAAGCGGCAGGGCGATCAGCAGGATCACCAGCGACCAGCGGCGGCGGGCTTTGTAACTCAGGGCCATGCGGTCCTCTAAGGCTGTGTCGGTCTCAGTCTGCGAAGGGGTCGGTCACGAGGATCGTGTCCTCCCGCTCCGGCGAGGTTGAGAGTAGAGCGACGGGGCATTGGATCAACTCCTCGACCCGGCGCACATACTTGATGGCGTTGGCGGGCAGGTCGGCCCAGCTGCGCGCACCCTCGGTGGTCTCGGACCAGCCCTGCATTTCCTCGTATATGGGCTTGCAGCGCCATTGCTGATCGGTCGCCGTGGGCAGATAATCCAGCTGCTTACCGTCCAGTTCGTATCCCACGCAGATCTTCAGCGTGTCAAAGCCGTCCAGCACGTCCAGCTTGGTCAGCGAAATCCCGGTCACGCCCGATGTTGCACAGGTCTGGCGCACAAGCGCTGCATCAAACCAGCCGCAGCGCCGCTGACGGCCCGTGACGGTGCCGAACTCGCGCCCGCGTTCCCCCAAACGCTGACCATCCTCATCCTGCAACTCGGTCGGGAACGGGCCTTCGCCCACGCGAGTCGTATAGGCCTTGACGATTCCCAGCACGTAATCGATCGCCCCCGGCCCCATGCCGACGCCCGTGGCGGCCTGCCCCGCGATGACATTCGAGGAGGTCACGAACGGATAGGTACCAAAGTCGATGTCCAGCAGCGCACCCTGCGCGCCCTCGAACAGGATTCGCTTGCCCGCCTTGCGCTGGTCGTTCAGCACCTTCCAGACCGGCGCGGCATAGGGCAGCAACTCCTGCGCGATGGATTTCAGCTGCGCCACCAGCTTGTCGCGATCCACCGGCTCAATTCCCAACCCTTTGCGCAAAGGATCGTGGTGCTGCAACGCGCGGTCGACGCGCGCCTCCAGCGTTGCGTCGTCGGCCAGGTCCGCGACGCGGACCGAGCGGCGGCCGACCTTGTCCTCGTAGGCCGGGCCGATGCCGCGTCCGGTGGTGCCGATCTTGGTGCCCTTGCTCGCCGCTTCTTCGCGGGCACGGTCAAGCTCGCCGTGGATCGGCAGGATCAGCGGTGTATTCTCTGCGATCATCAGCGTCTCGGGGCTGATCTCGACCCCCTGCTCGCGGATCGAAGCGATTTCGTTGACCAGATGCCACGGGTCCAGCACCACGCCATTGCCGATCACGCTCAGCTTGCCGCCGCGCACCACGCCGGACGGCAGCGCGTTCAGCTTGTACACCTTGCCGTCGATCACAAGCGTGTGGCCCGCGTTGTGCCCGCCCTGGAACCGCGCGATCACGTCCGCGCGCTCACTCAGCCAGTCAACGATCTTGCCTTTTCCCTCGTCACCCCATTGGGCGCCGACAACGACGACATTTGCCATGAAAACCTCTCAGGCGGTGATTGAACCCCGCGCCCGTATACCCACACCGCCAGTCGTGCGAAACCGGAATTTCGCGCGCAGGCTGGACAGTATTGCCTGCGGCGGGCACACCTTGTCCGACACGAGCCAGAAGAGCACAGATGACCGGATTTATCCTAAGATGGGCATTGGCCTTCATCCTGCTGGCTGCAACGTACAACCCGACACGGTACAACTTCATCGTCTGGGCGCAGGAAAACTGGGACGCGCAAATGCCGCTGACCGTGCTCTTTGCGCTGCTGCTTCTGGTGGGTTACATCATCTACCTGCGCGCCACTCTGCGCTCGATTGGGGCGTTTGGAATGGGCTTGATCCTCGCTATCGCAGCAGCCTTGGCGTGGGTGCTCGTCGACTACGGCTTCCTCGACCTCGACGATCCGACCCGGAACCTCTGGCTGGGACTTGTGGCGCTTTCTTTGGTTCTGGGCATCGGCCTCAGCTGGAGCCACGTGCGCCGCCGCCTGTCGGGACAATCCGACATGGATGACGTCGACGAGTAGGCCCTTGCTGGCGCGCCCTTTCCGACCGGGCCGTCGGCCAAGCACACTGGGCTGAAAACGGCGGGTTGCGGGGGACGCCCGAATTGCTTAGATACCGCCCATCCGAACCCGAGGGACCACGTCTTATGGAAAATGTCATCCTGCTTGTTCACCTGCTGCTGGCGCTCGCGCTGATCGGTGTCGTGCTGTTGCAGCGCTCCGAAGGCGGAGGCCTTGGCATGGGCGGCGGGGGTGGCAACGTGTCCACAGGGCGGTCCAGCACCACGGCGCTTGGCAAGCTGACATGGGTGCTCGGCCTGTCGATCTTCGCCACCACGCTGACCCTGACGGTCATCGCGGCACAGAACGCAGGCGGATCCTCGGTTCTGGACCGGATCACCGACGACAGGCCCGCGGCCGAGGAAAGCGATCCTGCGCTGGATGACAGCGGCGATGGCCTTCTGCCACCGTCGGCGGGCGACGACGCTCCTTTGACACCCACCGCGGACTGATCCAGAAGCACCACTAAGGCTTGCGGATGCGCATACGCGTGTCACAGCATATTGCGCCTTTCATCCGAATCCTTTAATGCTCGAGTCCCGTGGTGATGCGGTGCCTTGGGCGTCGATTCGGCCGCATCTAACTGGCGACTAACGCCGCAATCACGGGGGATTGCCAGCGCATGGCACGTTACATTTTCATTACCGGCGGCGTTGTTTCCTCTCTCGGCAAGGGCCTTGCCTCTGCGGCACTCGGCGCGCTTTTGCAGGCGCGCGGCTTTTCGGTGCGGCTGCGCAAGCTGGATCCCTACCTGAACGTCGACCCCGGTACGATGTCGCCGTTCGAACATGGCGAGGTCTTCGTCACCGATGACGGCGCTGAAACCGACCTCGACCTTGGCCATTACGAACGCTTCACCGGCGTCCCAGCGCGAATGACGGATTCGGTCAGTTCGGGCCGCATCTATTCCAACGTGCTGGAGCGCGAGCGCCGCGGCGACTACCTTGGCAAGACCATTCAGGTCGTGCCCCACGTCACCAACGAGATCAAGGATTTCATCGGCATCGGCGATGACGAGGTCGATTTCATGCTGTGCGAGATCGGCGGCACCGTCGGCGACATCGAGGGTCTGCCCTTCTTCGAGGCGATCCGCCAGTTCAGCCATGACCGCCCGCGAGGGCAGTGCATTTTCATGCATCTGACGCTTCTGCCGTACCTCGCCGCCAGCGGCGAATTGAAGACGAAGCCGACGCAGCATAGCGTGAAGGAACTGCAATCCATCGGGATCGCGCCCGATATCCTCGTCTGCCGCTCCGAACAGCCGATCCCGGAAAAGGAGCGCGAGAAGATCGCGCTGTTCTGCAACGTCCGCAAAGAGGCCGTGGTCGCGGCCTATGACCTCAATTCAATTTACGAGGCCCCGCTGGCCTATCATCATGAGGGGCTGGATCAGGCCGTTCTGGATGCGTTCAGCATCTCTCCCGCGCCGCGCCCGGACCTGACCACGTGGCAGGACGTGGGCGACCGCATCCACAACACCGACGGCGCGGTCAACATCGCCATCGTCGGCAAGTACACGCAGCTGGAAGACGCCTACAAGTCCATAAAGGAGGCACTGACCCATGGCGGCATGGCGAACCGGGTCAAGGTCAATGTCGAATGGGTCGATGCCGAGGTTTTCGACCGCGAAGACGCCGCGCCGCACCTCGAAGGCTACCACGCGATCCTCGTGCCAGGCGGCTTTGGCGAACGCGGCACGGAAGGCAAGATCAAGGCCGCGCAATTCGCCCGCGAGCGCAAGATCCCCTATCTGGGCATCTGCCTTGGCATGCAAATGGCGGTGATCGAGGCCGCGCGCAACAAGGCGGGTTTGAAAGACGCAGGCTCGGAAGAGTTCGACCATGAGGCCGGCAAGAAACGCTTCACTCCGGTTGTCTATCACCTCAAGGAATGGGTGCAGGGCAACGAAAAGGTCAAGCGCAAGGTCACTGACGACAAGGGCGGCACGATGCGTCTAGGCGCCTATGACGCTGTGCTCAAGGAAGGGTCGAAAGTGGCCGAGGTCTATGGCGGCACTGCCATCGACGAGCGTCACCGCCACCGCTATGAAGTGGACATCGAGTACCGCAAACAGCTTGAGGCGTGCGGGCTGGTCTTTTCCGGAATGTCGCCCGACGGCCGTTTGCCGGAAATCGTTGAGTGGAACGATCATCCGTGGTTCATCGGTGTGCAGTTCCATCCCGAGCTGAAATCGAAACCGTTCAAGCCGCACCCGCTGTTCGCGGACTTCGTGCGTGCCGCTGTGGAAACCTCGCGCCTCGTTTGATTCCGGCTAAAGGTAAATAAAATCAGGTCTTAATAAGTTTTTGACGGCTGATTTGAACCGTCGCTCATGTCGCGCCGACCTATGACCGAGCCCCGGGATTGTCCCGGGCCGCGCATAGACATGAGGTATATTATGAAAAAGTTCTACCGCTCCCTGACCGCCGCCGCAGCCCTGTCCGCGGCTCTTGCCACCACTGCCGTCGCCCAGGATGCCGAGAAATGGGAAGGCTTCTACGCCGGCGGCAAGCTGAGCATGCAGTCGCTCGATTTCAGCGGCTCGCCCATCAACCTAGACTCGGCCGGCAATTTCGCCGTTTTCGGGGGCTACAACCACGCGATTGCCCCCAACTGGGTTCTGGGCGGCGAACTGGAATACGGCAGCGTGATGAGCCATAACCTTGTCGGCCCGATCGACGTGGATCTGGAAAACAACATCCATCTGCGGGCACGCGGCGGGTATGCGTTCGGCAACTCTCTGATCTACGGGACCGCCGGTTATGGCTGGTCAGACTGGAATGTCGATTTTGCCGGGCTCAGCGGGTCCGCCGATGGGTTCTCCTATGGTATCGGCTTCGAGACGCTGCTGAGCGAGAACGTCTCGACCCGGTTCGAATACACCCGCACCGACTATGACTTCTCGGGTCCGGGCCTCGCGGGGCAATCGGGCGAAGTCGACAGGCTGTCCGTGGGCATCGCTTACAAATTCTGAAGCACTATTTCGCAGACATATTCAAGGCGCCTGCGCAGGGCGCCTTGTCGTCGTTGCGGTCCGACGCGGTCAGAACCGCAGGTTCGTCAGATCGTCGTTGGGGTCTTCTTGAGGCGGATGAAAGCGCAGCATCCGACGCGAGACACCAAGTTCGAGCACCGGGCTGAACAGGTCCCGCAACAGCGAGCGGCTTTCGTGGTAGACGGCCGTTTCGGCCGCGCGGTCGAGGCGCAGCTCATTCTCCAGAAGCGTCGCGACGATTCGTTCGTCCAGAATATAGCGGCCCTGCCGGCCTTCCTGCCGGTCCTCGGCCTGTGTTTCGAGCCATCTCATGATCCGCGAACGATCTTCAACGTCCTGATCGGGCCACACCAGATAGAACCCGGAATTCAGCCGCAGGCAGATCGAGTCCAGCATGAGCGCTGTGCCGGCCAGTTCCTCGGGTATCTCGCGTTTCGGCATATAGTTGAAACGATGCGGCTCGCCATTGAGAAATACGGTCAGCGCCGTGCCCAAATCCATGAACTTCTGTGCCATGCCCCAGCCAATTACCCTCCGAGGGTCGCCGGACCAGTCGTAAGCCCGAAGAAAGCGGCGCGCCTGGACTTGCGTACAGCCGCGCAGATAGGACAGCTGCTCCTCCGGGGCGGCGGTCCAAACGGTGGCAGCAGGCTTTGCAACGTTACGAGGCATGGTGGGCTTCACACTCGAGGATATCATGCGGATGACTGCAACGTGACGCGCGAACATGCCGTTTGTTGGGAGCAAATGTGTCACGTTTCCGGCGTCCGCCACCGATGCGCGGATTTACGCCTGCAATTTTGTTTTCCTGCTTACAGCTGACGCTGTAAACGTGACCAAACGATCTTTGATACACGGAGCCGCCCCATGGAAAAAGCCTCGCTGCTTCACCGTTTGCTGCACGCGTTCGACGCGCCCGAACCGGCGCCCCTGCCCGCCCCCGACGAAAAGCTGGCGCTTGGTGCGCTGATGGTGCGCGTGGCGATGTCTGATCACAGCTACAAGTTTGCAGAGGTCCACCGGATCGACCTGCTGCTGGGCCGGTTATTCGGACTTGGGCCGATCGAGGCGGCCAAGATGCGCGCGACCTCCGAGCGGCTGGAGCGCGATGCACCCGACACCGAGAAATTCGGCGACATCCTTCGCAAAACGATCAGCTTTGCCGCGCGTGTCGACGCTCTCGAAGCGCTGTGGGAAGTGACGCTGGCCGATGGCGTCCGGCGCGAAGAAGAACTGGAAGTGCTGGAAGACGTGCGCCAAACGCTTGGCCTGTCGCCCGATGACAGCGACGCCGCACGCGCCCGGGCCGAAACCGAACTGGGTGGCAGCCAATAGCGTCCCGGCGCGCAGATTCTCGTTGGCGGCGGCGGGTGGGTTGCCTATATCCCCTTCATGTTTGCTGATTTTCTGAAAAAACTCACCGACTCGACGCCCGAAACCCTGCCCCACGAGGATGCCCGGCTGGCGCTGACGGCTCTGCTGGTGCGCATCGCTCGATCGGACGGGCATTTCGATGCGGAGGAGCGGCAGCGTATACTCGCCATTGCGCAAAGACGCTACAAGTTGTCCGAAGCGGATGCTGGCGCGTTGCTGGAGCAGGCCGAGCAGTTGGAAGGCGAAGCGCCGGACACCGTGCGCTTTACCCGTGCCATCAAGGACGCCGTGGCCTATGACGACCGCCTGCGCGTGATCGAGGCTCTGTGGCAAGTGGCGCTGGCCGATGGCGAGCGCGATGCAAGCGAGGACGCGATCATCCGGATGGCGTCGAACTTCCTCGGCGTGACCGACATGGACAGCGCTCTTGCCCGCCAACGCCAGGAGAAGGAATGATCGCCAGCCTGCCGATGCACGATCGGCCTGAGATCAGGGCGGCGACGGACAGCTTCTGGCAGGCGATAAGACAGGCGCTTGGACGCGGTCCCGAAACACTGACGCGCGAGGGCGACCCATGGGACCAATGGCAATCCCCCGATCTATTGCTGTCTCAGACCTGCGGATACCCCTACCGCGCCCGCCTGCATGGCAAGGTTCGGATCGTCGGCACGCCGGATTTCGGACTGGATGGGTGTGGACCCGGCGAATATCGCTCGGTCTTCGTGGCGCGCAAGGACGATCCCCGCAGCGATCCGGCCGAATTTTCCGCTGCGCGCTTCGCCTATAACGAACCGATGTCGCAAAGCGGCTGGGCCGCTCCCGGCGCCTATGCCGAAGCGCGCGGTTTCGCCTTCGCCGACACGCGGCGCACCGGCAGCCATCAGGTCTCGGCCCACGCCGTGGCGGAAGGTCAGGCCGATCTGGCCGCGCTCGACGCGCAAAGCTGGCAGCTGATGCAGCGCTATGACAGCTTCGCAGACAAGCTGCACGTCATTGCCGCGACACCGCCCACACCCGCGCTGCCCTTCATCACGGCGAATGGACAGGACGCCGACGCGATCTTCACTGCCCTTCAGACTGCGGTCGAGGTCTTGCCAAGCGAGACGCGCGACGCCCTAGACCTGCGCGGGATCGTGCGCCTACCGCCCGCGGCTTACCTGGCGGTGCAAACCCCGGCCCCGCCGCCCGCTTGACGCCACGGTACCCCGCCGCATTCGCCCAAAACCCGGGCAATCCGTACGAAACGGACGAAAAAACATCGTTTTGCAAGTTGCATTGGCCCAGAATTGCTGTCCTATTGTCCGGTGTGACTGCCTGACCTGCAAACCGGAAGCTGCCTTTGCCTGACGAAAAACCCGTCATCGAGATCCGCAATCTGCACAAGGCCTATGGCAGCCTTGAGGTCATCAAGGGCGTCGACATCACGGCGCTCAAGGGCAGCGTGGTGTCGCTCATCGGCTCCTCAGGGTCTGGCAAATCCACGATTTTGCGCTGCGCCAACCTGCTCGAAGACAGCCAGCAGGGAGACATCCTGTTCAAGGGCGAGCCGGTGATCTGGAAAGGATCTGGCCTGAATCGACACCCGGCAGACTCCAAGCAGGTGCTGCGGATCCGTACGAACCTGTCGATGGTGTTCCAGCAGTTCAACCTGTGGGCGCATCTGACCATCCTGCAAAACGTGATGGAGGCGCCTGTGACCGTGCTGGGCCGCCCAAAGGCAGAGGTCGAGAAGGCTGCGCGCGGATATCTCGAAAAAGTTGGCATCGGCGACAAGTGCGATGTCTATCCCGCACAGCTGTCGGGCGGTCAGCAGCAGCGCGCCGCCATCGCGCGCGCGCTTTGCATGGAACCCGAGGCGCTTTTGTTTGACGAACCCACCTCGGCGCTCGACCCCGAACTGGAACAGGAAGTCGTGCGCGTGATCAAGGACCTGGCCGCCGAGGGGCGGACCATGATGATCGTGACCCACGACATGAAGATGGCCCAGGACGTGTCCGACCACGTCATATTCCTGCATCAGGGCCTGATCGAAGAAGAAGGTGATCCGGAGACGCTCTTCGGGTCCCCGAAATCCGAGCGGCTGCGTCAGTTTCTCAGCTCGACGATGGCCGCCTGAACCAAAAGAACCAAGCAAGGGAGACACTTATGAAAAAGCTAGTTCTTTCCACACTTGCCGCAGCACTTGCCGGCGGCATGGCGATGGCCCAGGACAAGACGATACGCCTGGGCACCGAAGGCGCCTATGCGCCGTGGAATTTCGTTAACGACGCTGGCGAGATCGACGGCTTCGAGCGCGAGCTGGGCGACGAGCTGTGCACGCGGGCCGAACTGACCTGCGAATGGGTCAAGAACGACTGGGATTCGATCATCCCCAACCTGGTGGGCGGCAACTATGATGCCATCATCGCGGGTATGTCGATCACCGACGAGCGTGACGAGGTCATCGACTTCACCCAGAACTACACGCCGCCGGACCCGTCAGGCTATGCCGCCATGTCCGACAGCGTCGATTTAGAGGGCGGCGTGATCGCCGCGCAAACCGGTACAATCCACGCCGGTTATGTCGCCGAATCCGGTGCGACGCTGGTGGAGTTCGCGACACCCGAGGAAACCATCGCCGCCGTTCGTAACGGCGAGGCCGACGCGGTTCTGGCCGACAAATCCTTCCTTGCGCCCATCGTGGCCGAGGACAGCGATATGATGTTCGTCGGCGACGACGTGCCGCTGGGCGGTGGTGTGGGCATGGGCCTTCGTGAGTCCGACACCGAGCTGAAAGAAACGTTTAACGCCGCCATCCAGTCGATGAAGGACGATGGCAGCCTGAACGAGCTGATCAAGAAATGGGAAGTCGCCTCGACTTTCGAATAAGCTGAAACAGTCGCGCCCCGGGCATTCCGGGGCGCGCGCTTTGGGCCGGACGGGGACACATGGCCGACACCACGCGCATCTTCACGCCCGGCGTCACGCGCGGGCCTTCGCCCTTGGGCCGGGCCGCGGAGACCCGCGATGTTTGAGTTCTGCACCGACCCCTCGGTCCTTGGCGATGTTCAGTGGCTTGCCTGCTATCTGACCACCGCCAAACACGCCAATCTCTACTTTGCCGTCGGGCTTGTGCTGGTGCTGCTGGCCATCACGGCGCCTACTGCATTGGCCTTCGGCTTCGGTGCCGCCACCGCCGCACGCTCAAAATTCCGGCCCCTGGCGTGGCTGGCACATGGCTATATCAACCTCGTGCGCGGCGTGCCCGACACAGCGTTTTTCCTATTCTTTGTCATCGCGTTGGACCAGGGGTTTGAATGGGTCCGGCACAAGATCAAATGTCCGGACTGGGACCAACCCATCCGCCAAGGCAACGACTTCATCGTATGCCAGGCCGCCAAGATGCCCTTGGGCGAGGCGGACCAATGGGTGCACGAGATCTACGGTTTCTTCCTTGCCGTGCTGACCTTTGCGCTGGTGTTCGGCGCATTCGCGGGCAACGTGATTCACGGCGCGATGCGCACCGTGCCGCGCGGCCAGATCGAAACCGCCGAGGCCTACGGTATGACCCCGCGCCAGAGTTTCTGGCGCATCCTCGTGCCGCAAATGTGGGTCTATGCCCTGCCCGGGCTCAGCAATGTCTGGATGGTGCTGACCAAGGCAACTCCGCTTCTGTTCCTGCTGGGCGTCGAGGATATTGTGTACTGGGCGCGGGAACTAGCCGGAACCGCGCTGCCGAAGTTCACCGATTACCCGCATGGCGACTGGCGTATGTGGTATTTCCTGGCGCTGCTGGTCTTTTACCTTGGCCTGACGCGGGTGTCCGAGATCGTGCTGGACCGGCTGATGATCAAGTTGTCGCACGGCCAGGCCACGACAGGCGGCGAAGCCCTGCGAAAGGCGGCGGCGTGATGAGCTGTTGGCAAACCATCCAGGATTACGCGCTGCGCTCCATCGGTTTGGGGGAACGCCTGTTGCCGCGCGAGGACTTCACCCTCTGCCAGCAGGTCACGCTGATCGGTTCGGGCATGATCTGGAACATCTATTTCGGCGTCCTGGCGATCATCCTCGGCTTTGGCCTCGCGACACTGGTGGCCGTGGGCAAGGCTTCGCCCAACCGCCTGCTGCAAAAGCCATCGGCTTGGTTCATCTACATTTTCCGGGGTTCGCCGCTCTTCATACAGTTCTTCTTCGCCTACGCGGCCTTTCTGAACCTCAAGTCCGTTTATCCGGTCTTTGATGCGTTTACAGCTGCCTGGCTGGGCGCGTTGATCGTGCTTTTCCTCAACACCGCCGCCTATTCGGGTGAGATCTTCTACGGCGCCTTGCGCTCGATCCCCAAGGGCGAGGTCGAGGCGGCGGATGCCTACGGGTTCTCGGGGTTCACCCGGTTTCGGCGGATCATCTGGCCCACCATGCTGCGTCTGGCCTGGCCCGCCTACACAAACGAGGCGATCTTTCTTTTCCACGCGACCACTCTGGTCTTCTTCTCGGCCTTCCCGGCGTGGCAGCAACGGGGCGACGCGCTCTATTACGCGAATTACTTCGCCGACAAGACGTTCAACCCGTTCGTGCCGTACCCGATCCTGGCAGGGTATTTCATCCTGCTGACACTGGCGGTGATCTCCGTCTTCGGCCTGGCGAACCGGCGGCTGAACCGTCACCTGCCCCAGGAACGCCGCGCCCGCATGCGGTTTCGCCCGAACATCATTCGCTGAGGCCGATCCAGCTTTGCAGGACTGCGCCAACCTGCCGCGCCCGCCCTAGGTCGGATCGTCGTCCCTTTCGCGGGCTTTCATGTCCCGCATCGCGCGATCCCATTGGCGCGGCGCCAGCAACTTGCGAAAGGCGCGCTCCAACTCTGCCGTGCCGTCGCGATCATACCAGCGCCCGTGGGCGATGATCACGCGCCGCGCGCCCCAGCCGACAATCGTCTCGATATCCTCGGCGAACGCCTGTTTGTCGCTAAAGGTCCAGCGGATCAGCGGCGGTGTCTTGCCGTCGTGATCGTCGATCCCGTTCAGCCACACGAAGGGCCGGCACCGGGCCGGCAGCTTGCCGGTCTCGAAAGCCTCGATCAGGTCGGTCAGGATGGTCGTGGTCGACGACTTGTGAAAGAACGCGAGCTCCTTGTGCGTCCGGCTGCCGCGCACCAAAAGCTGGTCGATCTGCTCGGCCCAGGGTTCTTGTGCCTCTCGGGGCTGTAATTCCTGCCCGTTCGGCAGGCCGACCCCGTGCTTTGCCGCCCGTTCCTTCGTACCCGGTGCCATCCAGAAGGCCGCGTCGGGATAGGCACGCGCCCATTCGGGAATGTGCAGAAAGTGGAACTGGTTCGGCGCAACGAGATGTCGCACCGGCCCCAGCACCGCCAGGGCATCCTTCAGATCGTTGGTGAGCGGGGTCGGAGAATGCACCCACAGGTCGCCGTTCTCCAACTGAATCACCGTGGCGCGGGTGGGAAAAGGAAAGCCCATCACCGTCACCGGCGCACCGTCGATGATCCAGATGCGGTCGGCCACGGGTTTGAGCACATTCAGCGGCTCGTACCCCGTGGCCGTCACGCGCCTTACTCCGTCACCGTGACGGACACCATGCGGTCCGGCTGGCCGATGACGGCGCCGTTCGGGCCCTCGCCCCGCTTGATGTCGTCCAGCACGTCCAGCCCCTCGGTCACGCGGCCCACGACGGTGTATTCCCCGTCAAGAAACGGGCCCGGCGCGAACATGATGAAGAACTGGCTGTTGGCACTGTCGGGGCTCTGGCTGCGGGCCATGCCGACAACACCGCGGTCAAAGGTGATGTCCGAGAATTCGGCGGCCAGATCGGGGCGGTCGCTGCCGCCGCGCCCGGCCATGGACATATCGCCGCCCATCTTGCCGAATTCGACGTCGCCGGTCTGCGCCATGAAGCCGTCGATCACGCGGTGGAAGACGACGTTGTCGTAGGCGCCTTCGCGGGCCAGTTCGGTGATCTGTTCGACATGGCCGGGGGCCACGTCCTCCAGCAGGTCGACCTTGATCGTGCCGTTGGCCTCGCCCGCGACCTCGATTTCAAGGCCAGTGGCAAAGGCCGGTGCGGCCAGCAGGGTGAAAAGTGCAGAGAGCTTAAGCATCGGCGGCCACCTTCACGCTGATCATCCGGTCGGGGCTTGCGGGCGGCTCGCCGCGGGTGATGGCGTCGACATGCTCCATCCCCTCGATGACGCGGCCATAGACAGTGTATTGCCGGTTGAGGAAATGGTTGTCCGAGAAGTTGATGAAGAACTGGCTGTTGGCGCTGTCGGGGTTCTGACTGCGCGCCGCGCCCAGCGTGCCGCGATCATGCGGGACGCCCGAGAATTCTGCCTTGAGGTTGGGCAGGTCGCTGCCGCCGGTGCCGGCGCTGCGGATATTGAAATCCTTTTCCATGTTGCCGTTGGCCACATCGCCGGTCTGAGCCATGAAGCCGTCGATCACCCGGTGAAAGGCCACGTTGTCATACTGGCCGGAACGCGCCAGTTCCTTCATGCGCTCGCAATGGCCCGGAGCCACGTCGGGCAGAAGTTCGATCGTCACGGTGCCGTCCTTCAGCTCCATCAGGATCGTGTTCTCGGGGTCTTTGATCTCGGCCATGCGGGCCTCCTTGTTGACTTGGGTTGGGCAATACCTAGGCGCTCAGCCCGGGATTGCCAAGCCAGAGCTTGACGCCCCTGCAAGGTCGCGCCAAAAGGCCGGCGACTGCCACCCGAAAGGAAACCAAGCGATGGCCTGGAAGACGCTCGATGACATGGACCTCGACGGCAAGACCGTGCTGACACGGGTGGATATCAACGTTCCCGTCGAGAACGGGCGCGTCACCGACGCCACGCGGCTGGAACGCATCAAGCCGACCATTGACGCCATCCTCGCAGCGGGCGGCAAGCCACTCTTGCTGGCGCATTTCGGGCGTCCCAAGGGCAAGGTGGTCGACGCGATGTCACTGCGCCAGGTGGTGCCCGCCCTGCAACAGGCGACGGGGCATACCGTGCAGTTTATCGAAACGCTGGAAGGCGCCGAAGAGCCCACGGCAGAAGCCAAGGCGGCCGAGGTGTTGCTGCTGGAGAACATCCGCTTTCATCCGGGCGAAGAGGCGAACGATGCCGACTTTGCCGCGCGCCTTTCAGGTCTTGGCGATGTCTATTGCAACGATGCCTTTTCGGCCGCGCACCGCGCCCATGCCTCGACCGAGGCGCTGGCCCGCCACCTGCCCGCCTGCGCGGGGCGGCTGATGCAGGCCGAACTGTCGGCACTGGAAGCGGCACTCGGCAATCCCGAACGGCCCGTCGTGGCTGTGGTGGGCGGGGCCAAGGTCTCGACCAAGCTGGACCTGCTGGGCAACCTCGTCGAGAAGGTGGACAAGCTGGTGATCGGCGGCGGGATGGCCAACACGTTCCTGGCCGCGCAGGGTCTGAGCGTTGGCAAATCTCTGTGCGAGCACGAGATGGCCGACACAGCGCGTGACATCATGGTCAAGGCCGGCGGCGCGGGCTGTGAGATCCTGCTGCCCGCCGATGTCGTGGTGGCAGAGGAGTTTCGCGCAGGCGCCGCGCACCAGACGGTTCCGGCCCATGCCTGCCCCGACGATGCGATGATCCTGGATGCCGGGCCGCAGGCTGTCGCGCGCATCACTGCCGCTCTTGACACGGCGCGGACGCTTATCTGGAACGGCCCGCTGGGTGCCTTCGAGATCGAGCCATTCGATGCGGCCACCAACGCCGCCGCCGCTCATGCCGCGCAGCGCAGCCGTGACGGAAATTTGACCTCGGTCGCAGGGGGCGGTGACACCGTGGCGGCCCTCAACCAGGCGGGCGCGACCGAGGATTTCACCTATATCTCCACCGCCGGTGGCGCGTTTTTGGAGTGGATGGAAGGTAAAACGCTGCCGGGTGTGGCCGCCCTGGGCGGCTGAGACCGTCCTGGCCGCCATTGGGCGCCAGGCTTGCTTTTCAAAGGTATGGAATCCCGGACTGTGGTATCGTTCGGTGCGGGCCTAGCCTGCCCCAGCACGTTTTCACCGGGGGAGCCCATCATGCGTCGTTTCACACCTGCCATCGCGGCTGTCTTTTGCCTTGGCCTTGCCACGCCGGGCGGCGCGGAAGGCGACCCGAAGCCAAGCCTGCTTGACCTTGTCACCGTCGACGGTATCGCCGAAAGCCTGGCCAGCATCGCCATATCGGCGCTGCGAACGCAGATGGAGGTCGAGTACGAGCATCTGCAGACCGATATCCTGCGCGGGACCGTGGCCTTGACCGGGGTGACCCTGCGCCCGCAACTGCCCCACGACCGCGCCCGCCAGTGCGAGATCACAGTCCAGAGGGTCAGCGTCGATCTGGGCCAGCCGGCGGCGGCGTTCGGCGTGGCCACGATTTCAAGCACGATGGTCGGGGCCAATGCCGCGATTGCCTGCGTGCCCCGCGATGTGGGGCTTGGCCTGCGTTCGGCCGGGTACAACGCGATCGAGGTGGATCGGCTGACCTATGAGGCCGAGTACGTGCACAGCACCGGCGAGATCCGGGTCAACGGCTCGGCGGCGGTGAACGATCTGGCGATCCTCGACCTGGAGGCGGCCGGGGCGGTCCTGCCGCGGCTGGACCAGTTCGGCCTGCCGGGCGATCCGGCAATCCGCGTACGTCGTGCCGTTGTTGGCCTGCAGGATCAAGGCGGGTGGGATCGGCTATCGTCGCTTATCCCCGAGAACCTGCGCCAGCCCGAGGTGATCCAGGGGCTTGGAACCGAGGAACTGACCAACATGCTCAGCAACAACGGCACCCGCGCCCTGACCGCGACGGAGCGGCGGTTCATCGACGACCTGATGGAGCATGTGGCCGGCTTTGTGCGCGAGCCCGGGGAGATCACGATCGAGGCTCAGCTGCCCGAAGGCGGCATAGTGCTGGAGCCCGAGATCTACGAACGCCCCGAGGAACTGTTGCAGGCGCTGGCGCCTGACGCGCGCATTGCGCCGCTGGCGCAATCCGAACTGCTGGATGCCGGCATTTTGGCGCGGCTGGATAGCGGCGACGTAAGTGCGACCGAGCGGCTGACCCTGGCGCGCGCGCTTTTGAACGGTAGCGGGGTGCCCCGTGCCGAGGCGCTGGTGCCCGACATCCTGTCGCCGCTGGTCGAGGGCGGCGGTGCCGAGGCCGCCGAGGCCGCTCTGCTGACAGCGCAGGCGCAGGCCGGAACCGACCCGGCGACCGCCTACCGGAATACGCTCATCGCGTCCGCGGGGCGACAGCCCGGTGCGATTGCCATGCTGGACCGGTTGGAAGAGCGGCTCACCACGTTGCAGGTCATCGCGGCGCAGGACGCGCATCTTCAGGCGCAGGGCGCTGGCGCCGACCTGCTCCCGGGCGACGATATCCGTGCGGTGCGGGCGCGGGCGCTGGCCTATTTCACCGGGCTTGGCGCGCCCCGCTCGTACCGGCAAGCCTATTACTTCGCCCTGATTGCCGAAGCGGCGGGCGATATCGGCGCCCGGCCCCTGCGCGAAGATATCGAGAACCGTTTCGAGAATCGCGGCGCAGAGCTGCGCGCGGCATGGGCGGACTTGCGGTCCGAAATCCAGACCCGCGCGCTGGCGAACTGGATCGAGCGTGATCTGGCCGACCGGTACTCCAAAGCGGACTGAGCTTGCGACGCGTTCTGCTTATCTGCGGCCTGCCCTCATTATGTCCGCGCTGGCGTGGCGCGCGTGGGACAGGTATGCCCGCGGCCTGCTCTATCCGTGGGTCGAGGCGCTGATCTATCCCGCCAACCCGCATGACGGGTTCTACGTGATGGACCGCAGAAGGACCGCGGACGATCCGCTGGCGGATCGTATAACCCAGACGATTAAGCGCGGGTCCGCCACCCCGACACTGCTAATCCGGCAACATCGCGCCTTTTTCAACGAGCGGTTGGCGTATAGCCCGGTTGCCATCGGCCTTCTGTCGCTGGAGGTCTGCTTGCGCGACGACAGAGCAATCGAACTGAATTACACGAATGGCTGGGCCGTCCGCTACTGCCATCATGACAGTGCCGACCCGATCGTACTTATCCCGGACGGCGCTGGGCGGCTGACATGCCAGGGCTGCACGACATGGGGGCTGCCGATGCATTACCTGCGCGCGGACCCGCCGCGTTAGCGCCACCGAGCATTGCGCGGCACGCGGCGCTCACGTATGACACAGGCAAATATGATTTACCGGCAAGAGGGATGGCATGTCGAAGGCTGAACAAACGGAGCAGGTGCGCGCAGGGCAAGGGTTTATCGCGGCGTTGGACCAGTCAGGCGGATCGACCCCAAAAGCGCTGCGCCTTTATGGGGTCGAGGAAGATGCTTACGGCTCGGACGAGGAGATGTTCGATCTGGTCCACGACATGCGGACCCGTATCGCACAGGCCCCCGCCTTTACCGGCGACAAGGTGCTGGGCGCGATCCTGTTCGAGATGACCATGGACCGCGAGATGGGGGGCAAGCCGTCTGCGCAGTACCTGTGGCAAGAGCGCGGCGTGGTGCCTTTTCTGAAGGTGGACAAGGGGTTGGCGGACGAAGCTGATGGCGTTCAGCTGATGAAACCGATCCCCGACCTGGAGATCCTTCTGGGCCGCGCAAATGACGCGGGCATCTTCGGCACCAAGATGCGGTCGGTGATCAATGCGGCCTCGCCCTCGGGCATTGCCGCAGTGGTTGACCAGCAGTTCGAGATCGGCAACGTCATTCTCGATCATGGGCTGGTGCCGATCATCGAGCCGGAAGTGACCATCTCGATCAGTGACAAGGCCGAGGCCGAGGCGATCCTGCGCGACGAGATCGCCAAGCATCTGGACAAACTGCCCGAGGGGCGCGAGGTGATGTTGAAGCTGACGCTGCCCGAGACATCGAACCATTACAAACCGTTGGTGGACCACCCGCGCGTGCTGCGGGTCGTGGCGCTGTCGGGTGGGTATTCCCGCGACGAAGCCAATGACCGGCTGTCGAAGAACACCGGCATGATCGCCAGTTTCTCGCGCGCGCTGACAGAGGGGCTGTCGGCACAGCAGTCCGACGCAGAGTTCAACGATACGATCGCGGCGTCGATCGACAGCATCCATCGAGCGTCAGTTTCGGGGTAACCCTCTGGAATTGAGTATTTTTGCAAGAAAAAGCCGGGCGGTCGAATGTATCTGGCCGCCGGCTTTCTTCTTGGATAAAGAAGCGCCTCATGGACCTTTCGACATACCAGACCTTTCGCGTGGCGGCGTGCGACCTGAACGGGCGCATGCGCGGCAAGCGCGTGCCGGGCGACTATGCCGGCAAGCTGGACAAGGGCGCGATCAGGATGCCCATCTCGGCGCTGAACCTCGACATCTTCGGGGCAGATATCGAGGACAGCCCGTTGGTCTTCGAAACCGGGGACGCCGATGGCATCCTGCTGCCCACCGGTCGTGGCGCCCTGCCGCTGCCCTGGCTGGAAACCGAACAGCCGCTGGTGCCGATGGCCATGTATCACGAGGATGGCCAACCGTTTGAGGGCGACCCGCGCCACGCCCTGGACGCTGTACTGGCGCGCTATGCCAAGCGGGGATGGCGCGTGGTGGCCGCGACCGAGCTGGAATTCACCCTGGTCGATGACAGTGACGATACGCTCAGCCCGGTTAAGAACCCCCTAACGGGCCGTGAGATCGGATCGGAAGAGATCCTGTCCTTGGCGCAGCTGGATCTGTTCGACCCCTTCCTGTCAGAGCTTTACGAGGCCTGTGCGGCCATGGGCATCCCTGCCCAGACCATGACCAGCGAAAGCGGTGTGGGCCAGTTCGAGATCACGTTGAACCATCAGGACGCGATGCGAGCCGCCGATGATACGTGGCTGTTCAAGCGGCTGATCCGCAACCTGGCGCGCACGCACGGGTTCGCCGCCACCTTCATGGCCAAGCCCTTTGCCGACGATGCGGGCAACGGGATGCACCTGCATTTCTCGGTCTGGGACGAGGCCGGCAAGAACGTTTTCGACAATGGCGGGGACGAGGGAACATCCCTTTTGAAACAGGCGGTTGCCGGGTGCATCGCAGCGATGCGGGAAAGCACGTTGCTGTTTGCACCCCATGCCAACAGCTATGACAGGTTGGTGCCCGGCGCCCATGCGCCGACGGGGGTGGCCTGGGCCTATGAGAACCGGACGGCGGCCATTCGGGTGCCGGGGGGCAGCCCCAAGGCGCGGCGGATCGAACACCGGGTCGCGGGGGGCGATACCAACCCGTATCTGACCTTTGCGGGCGTGATGGGTGCAGCGCTGACGGGCATCGAGGACGCGTTGGAACCGCCCGAGCCGATCACGGGAAATGCCTATGATCTCAACCTCTTGCAGCTTTGCGAGGACTGGGAGAGCGCGATTGACCTGTTTGAGTCGGCGCCCATTCTGGCGCGGGTATTTGACCCGATGCTGATCCAGAACCTTGTGATGACCAAGCGGCAAGAACTGGCACTTTTCGCCGAGATGGACCCGGCGGAGCAGTGGAAAATCTACCTTGAAACGGTCTGAGCGATTGAGAGATTAACGCCGCAAACCCATGTCGGTATCGCGTCGGTATACAGGTGGTATCGCGGCGGTATTTTTTTGAAACCGAAATCGTTAACCCGCCGGACGCGCGGACCCCGTGGCGTGGGCGCCGGAAATGGCCTAGAACGGCCTTGAACGGGCCGATTGGCTCGGCTAGCGTTAATTTGATCAAATTTCTGGTGTGACATGAAAATCGGCATCCTGATGACCGGCCACGCCCTGCCCGACCTGATCGAGAGCACGGGCGATTATGACGCGATGTTCGCCGACCTGCTGGGGCGGGACGGCTTTACCTTCGAGCGGTATGACGTGGTGGACGAGGTTTACCCCGAGAGCCCCGACGACGCCCATGGCTGGTTGATCACCGGCTCCAAGCACGGCGCTTACGAGGACCATCCGTGGATCAAGCCGCTGGAGGCGTTCATCCGGGATATCCGCGACGCGGGCAAGCCACTGATCGGGGTGTGCTTTGGCCACCAGATCATCGCGCAGGCCTTGGGCGGCAAGGTGGTCAAATTTCCCGGTGGCTGGTCCGTGGGGCGCACCGAGTACCAGATCGAGGGCAAGCCGATGGCGATGCACGCCTGGCACCAGGACCAGGTGGTCGAGCTGCCCGAGGGCGCCGAGGTGATCGGGCAATCGGAGTTCTGCGAGAACGCGGCGCTGATGATCGGGGACAGGATCCTGACGATCCAGCCGCACCCGGAATTTACCGCGCATGTGTTGCAGACCATCATTGACCAGCGCGGCGCGGGTGTGGTGCCCGACGATCAGCTGGCCCAGGCGACCGCCAGTGCCGAGACGCCCACGGACGCCGCCGCCTTTGCCGAGCGCATGGCGGCGCATTTCAGGAAAGGGGCCTGACATGGCCAAGGACTGGACGACCGGACTGCCCGAGGCGGCGCAGACCTATCTGGAGAACCGAAAGCTGGACGAGGTGGAATGCATCATCGCCGACCTGCCCGGCATCGCGCGGGGCAAGGCGGTGCCGGCGAGCAAGTTTGCGCGGCAGGACTATTTCCACCTGCCCGACTCGATATTCTACCAGACGATCACTGGAGACTGGGGCGAGGCTGCGGGGGCAGAAGGGTTCATCGAGCGCGACATGATCCTGACGCCCGACATGACCACGGCCACCGCCGCGCCCTGGACCGGCGACTGGACGTTGCAGGTGATCCACGACGCCCATGACCGCGACCGCAAGCCCATCCCCTTTGCCCCGCGCAACGTGCTGAAGCGGGTGGTGCAGCAATACGAGAAGCTGGGGCTGAAGCCGGTCGTCGCGCCGGAGATGGAGTTCTTTCTGATCGCGCGCAATTTGGACCCGCGGCAGGAGATCGCGCCGATGGTGGGCCGGTCGGGTCGTCCGGCGGCCGCGCGGCAGGCCTATAGCATGACGGCGGTGGACGAGTTCGGCCCCGTCATCGACGACATCTACGATTTTGCCGAGGCACAGGGCTTCGAGATCGACGGGATCACCCAGGAAGGCGGCGCGGGCCAGCTGGAGATCAACCTGCGGCATGGCAACCCGGTGAAGCTGGCCGACGAGGTGTTCTATTTCAAACGGCTCATTCGCGAGGCGGCGCTGCGGCACGATTGTTTCGCCACCTTCATGGCCAAGCCCATCGCCGCCGAGCCGGGCAGTGCGATGCATATCCACCACTCGATCCTGGACATGGAGACCGGCAAGAACGCATTTTCCGGGCCTCAGGGTGGTGAGACGGACATGTTCTATCATTTCATCGGCGGTTTGCAGGAGTACATGCCGGCGGCGATTGGCGTGATGGCGCCTTACGTCAATTCCTATCGGCGGTATGTGAAGGACAACGCCGCGCCGATCAACCTGGAATGGGGGCGCGACAACCGCACGACGGGCATCCGCGTGCCCCTGTCCAAGCCCGAGGCGCGGCGGGTGGAAAACCGGATCGCGGGGATGGACTGCAACCCCTATCTGGGCATCGCGGTCAGCCTGGCCTGTGGTCTGTTGGGGATCAAGAACGAGCTGCGCGCCAAGCCGCAATACCGCGGCGACGCCTATGAGGGCGAGCCGGATTTCCCCGACGGGCTGGGCGCGGCGCTGGATCTGTTTGACGAGGCGGAGGCGTTGCACGACGTGCTGCACCCCGAGTTCGCGCGGGTCTATTCGATCGTCAAGCGCACGGAATATGCCGAGTTTCTACAGGTGATTTCCCCTTGGGAGCGCGAGCATCTCTTGATGAATGTCTAGGGCGGCGGGTCTGGCCTTTGGTGTGATGGCCCTGCTGGTGGCGGGGCTGTGGGTGCTGCGCGACGGCCCTGCACTGCAGGATGACGCGGCGGTGGCCCAAGACACATCCGGGATCGAGCGACATGCCTTCCTGGAGGGGCTGCCGCTGGACGAGGGGGGCTATGCGCTGTTGCTGCACGATCAGGTGACCGGCGACGGGCTGCGCGTGGTGCGGGACGCTGCCGCACTGAAGGCGGCGCAGGGGCAGGCCTATTACACCGACAATCCGGGCGCACAACTGAAGCGGACCCTGCTGTCGGTCGTGTTCCTGAGCCCGCCGGGCATGCCGCCGGACGGGGCCTTCGTGACGGTGCTGCAAGACAAGCAGGCGGTCGAGACGTACCGCTGTTACCGGGCCTTTTGTGCCGGGGACGAGGCCTTTGATCCGCCGCATGAACGGGACATGGCGGGGCTGGTCGAGGCGTCGGAGCCGGTCGAACTGGTGACCGAAAGTTTTGACCACCACGACACGGCGCGGGCGCGGATGTTCAAGCTGATGCAGGATGCGGACGTGGTTATGATCGAGCCGCCGGACCTGCCCGCGCCGGGGACGATCGTGTTTCCCAAGCGGGTGCAGCTGAGCCTGCCCGCGATCCTGCTAGAGGCCGATGAGAGCGGGCACCAGCCGGTGGAGCCGTTTGACGAAGCGGCGCTTGAGGCGCGGTTCGTCGCCGGGTTCACCCATGCCTTTCCCGAGACCGATGCCTATCGGCTGAACCCGATGCGCATCGGGCGGCATTATCCGCCGCCGCAGGGCTGGCCAATCGTGGGCGAGGAGATCGACGGGTATTTGCGCGACGCCGACGGCGCGTTGCGCGGGTTGGGCGGGATCATGGTGATCGAGCCGTCGCTGACGGTCGATCTGACGGAACGCATGGTCGAGGCGCTGCAAGCCGAGGATGCCTTTTCTGCGATGCCGGAATTTGCGCCGCCCGAACCGCGCTTTGTGGCGGACCGGCTGGCGGAGATGGCCGAGGCGCATCTGGGCCGCCCCTGCCCTGAATGCTTCAAGATCGAATTACATGTCGCGACGGTCGACGGCATCCGGGTGGACACGCTCGACGCGCCGACCTATTCGCTGAGCCATTACAGGATCGTGCCGCAATGAACCTGCTTTATTCCAACGACAAGCCGGGCACATACCCCGACAGCTGGTATGCCGCGACCACGCAGGCCTTGGAGCCGTTCGCGCCGCTGAGGGGCGAAGTCAAGGCGTATGTCTGCGTGGTGGGTGGTGGGTTCACCGGGCTGTCGGCGGCGCTGCATCTGGCCGAGGCGGGGCTGGACGTCGTGCTGCTGGAGGCGCATCGCGTCGGCTTTGGCGCGTCGGGGCGCAATGGCGGGCAGCTGGGGACCGGGCAGCGGCAGGATCAGCAGACGCTGGAAAAGATGGTGGGGCGCGACGATGCGGCCAAGCTGTGGGAGTTGGCGGAGGGCGCCAAGGACCTGGTGAAGGCGCTGGTGGCGAAGCATGGGATCGATTGTCACCTGAAGCCGGGGATCGCGCATATGTGCTTTTCCAAGGCGGAGGTGCGCGAAGAGCATGACTATGCCGAGTTCCTGTTGCGCCGGTATGGCTATGACCAGTTGGAGACGCTGGACCGGGACGCCGCGCAGGCGCTGTGCCCGTCGCCGAAATACGTGGGCGGGTCGCTGGACATGTCGGCGGCACATCTGCACCCGTTGGCCTTTGCCCTTGGCCTGGCACGCGCGGCGCGGGACGCGGGCGTGCGGATTTTCGAGCGGGCCGAGGTGCACCGGATCGACGAAGGCGCGCCCGCAGTGGTGGCCACGGATGCGGGGCGGGTGACGGCGGCGCACGTGATACTGGGGTGCAACGGGTATCTGGGTGGGCTCAATCGCAAGGTTGCCGCCAAGGTGATGCCGATCAACAATTTCGTGGTGGCGACGGAGCCCTTGGGGGACGACGCGGACAAGGTGCTGACACAAGACGTGGCCGTGGCGGATTCTAAGTTCGTGGTGAACTACTTTCGCCTGAGCCATGACAAGCGGCTGCTATTCGGCGGTGGCGAGACCTACGGCTATCGCTTCCCGAACGACATCGCGGCGCTGGTGCGCAAACCGATGACCCAGATTTTCCCGCATCTGCGCGATGTGAAGATCGACTATGCCTGGGGCGGGACGCTGGCGATCACGATGAAGCGAATGCCGTATTTGGCACGGGTGGCGCCGAATATCCTGTCGGCCTCGGGCTATTCCGGGCACGGCGTGGGCATGGCCACGTTCTCGGGCAAGATGATGGCCGACGCGGTGCGCGGGGAGGCCGAGGGCTTCGACACTCTGGCGCGGGTGCCGGCGCAGACCTTCCCAGGGGGTGCCGCGTTCCGCTCGCCCCTGCTGGTGCTGGCGATGACGTGGTACGCAACGCGCGACCGGCTGGGGGTCTGACGCGCAATCGGCCAATCGGCGATGCGATCGAGCGATAGGGACCCGGTCAGTCTCGTCAGTGCGTATCCACGGGCGTGCTGCTGAAGAGGTATGAGTTTCCGGCCAATGACCAAACAACGGAGCGCCGGGCCCTTCGTTGAGAAAGGCGATGCTGGCTTCGAGCATATCCTGGGTCAGACCCTCCTACAGCAGAAGGCGGCCGTCCTCGGTGCGATAGAAAGCGGCAGCTCCTGCAAGTTCGTCGGGCATGAGAATTTTCTGATACGCGAGCAAGAGCGAGATCGTCAGAAACTTTGTTTCAGGCCCGGAGAATTACGGGCGCTTATTGGCATCAATTTGGCGTTCGGAGCCGGAGACGCCGAATGCGTCTGCGATCTCGCCTGTGGCAAAGAAGACTCGGGCCTGCACGTCACGAAAACTTCGCTTTGGCCGACCGCGATTTTGGTGTACTACTTTCGGAAAATCAAAAAACGATATACAGGGAAGCTGAAAATGACCCTTGCCCTCAATGTCTACGACGCCGAACCCATCCCCGAGGCGGCCCGGTCCGAGATCGACCGGATGCTGCAATCGGGCGACCTGTTCCGCTACACCGCGCCCGAGGATGCGCCGGTGAGCCTGTTGGAGCGGGAATTCGCCGCAGCGATGGGCACGCGCTATGCGCTGGCGGTGTCGTCCTGCTCGGCGGCGTTGTTCCTGTCGTTGAAGGCGCTGGGGCTGCCGCGGGACGCGCGGGTGCTCATCCCCGGGTTCACTTTTGCCGCTGTCCCATCGTCGGTCGTGCATGCCGATTGCGTACCGGTGCTGTGCGAGGTGGGCGAGAACTACCGGATCGACATGGCCGATTTCGAAGCGAAGCTGGAGAGCGGCATCGACGCTGTGATCGTCAGCCACATGCGCGGGCATACATCGGACATGGACCGGGTCATGGGGCTGTGCGACGTGCGGGGCATCCCGGTGATCGAGGACGCGGCGCACAGCCTCGGGACCGTCTGGGGCGGGCGCAAGATCGGCACGATCGGGCGCGTGGGGTGTTTCAGTTTCCAGTCCTACAAATTGGTCAACGCGGGCGAAGGCGGCATTCTTGTCACCGATGATGCCGACCTGGTGGCGCGGGCGGTGATCATGTCGGGCGCGTATGAGCATAACTGGGCCAAGCATATGGCGGAGGACGACCCGATGCTGGCAGCCGCCTTTGCCGATTGGCAGAACCGTCTGCCGCTGTATAACCTGCGCATGGGCAACCTGAGCGCCGCGATCATCCGGCCGCAGCTGCCGGAAGTTGGGCGGCGGGTGCGCGACGGGCGCGACAACCATGATTACGTGGCCGGGCGGCTGAACAGCTCGCCGTGGATGCAGGTGCCCGACAAGCTGGCACCCGAAGAGCGGGCGCCGGATTCGATCCAGTTCAACCTTGTGGACATGAGCGATGCGGAGGTGCGGGCCTTTGCCGACGCGGCCGCGGAGCGTGGTGTAAAGGTGCAGGTCTTCGGCATGTCGGCGGATAATGCGCGGGCCTTCTGGAACTGGCAGTTCCTGCCGGGACCGACGCCGGACCTGCCGCAGACGCGGGCGATGCTGATGCGGGCCTGTGACGTGCGGCTGCCCGCCCGGCTGAGCCGGGACGACCTCGATTTCGTGGCCGACGCGCTGATCGCCGCGGCGGAGGCGGCGGCGGCGCCGATGGAACCCGAACGCGTATACGGGACCTAAAGCAGCTCCAGCCGGTCTTTCAAGAAGGGATACTCGGCCAGGGCCGGGCCGACGATCGTGTCGCGCAGGATCGGGCGCAGGGTTTCGGCCAACTGCGCCGGCAGCTCCTGAAGGATATCCTTGCGCGCGGTCAGGCTGATCGTGCGGAAAAGCGGCTCGAACGGGAGCGGCATCACGTCGATCTGATCGGCAAAGCGGCGGGCGCGCATCAGCGCCAGGGGCGGCAGGATGGTCCAGCCGGTCCCCTGCCCCACCAGCGCCAGAATGGCGTGGTAACTGTCGAGCTCGAACCGGTGTGGCAGGCTGAGTTTCTGCCGCGCGAGATGCGCCGAGAGAAGCCGGCCCATGTAATGCCGCTGGGTGTACTGGATGAGCGGCAGGCGCTTTAGCTGGCGCAGCACATCACCGTCGGTCTTGATCCGAGCCTTGGGGGCGGCCACGACGAAGCCCTCGCGCAAGAGCGGGTGAACCTCGGCCCAGTCGTCACCGGCGTTGAGTTCGGCGGCGACGATCATGTCGAGAGTGCGGCTTTCCAGAAGGTCGTAGAGGGAGTGGCTGGCGCCGGTTTCCAGCAGGAACTGGCTGGTCTTGAGCTCGGCCGCCACATGGGTCAGCAACTGCGGCGTGACGTCCGCCTCGAAATCCTCGATCATGCCGAGACGGAAGCGCGTCAGCATCGACATGTCGGACATGGCCAGTTCGGCGCGGGCCTGTGCGGCCTCGTTCAGGATGACCTGGGCGCGGCGTTTGAGGATCTCGCCCGCTGGCGTCAGGCGGATCGGCCTTGCGTTACGTTGCAGGAGCGTGGCGCCGACCGCGCCTTCGAGATTGGTCAATTGCTGGCTGACCGCCGAGGGGCTTGCGTCTAGCCGCTTGGCGGCCGCCGAGATCGAGCGTTCGTCGGCCGCGGCCATGAACACCTCGATCCCCCACAGGGTGATGCGGCCGGGGCTGTCGACCATGGCCGGGCCTTACTTGCTGAGCTTGGACAGCTTGTCCTGCAGATCGGCCAGCTGCTTCTTGATGTCGTCGAGGCCCTCGTCATCCTCGCCGCGCTTGGCCGGCTCGCCATCATCGGCGGCTTTGCCAGTCATACCGGGCATGCCGCCGCCAGTCATGGCCTTGAGGAACGCCTCCTGCTGGGCGCGAATGCTGTCCATCCCGGGCATCTGGTTGAAGGAGCCGGCGAGCGGGTTCGCCTTGGCCATGTTCTCCATCATCTGGGACTGGCCCTGCTGGAGCATCTCGAAACTGGCAGACAGGAAATCGGGGACCATCGAGGTGGCGTGGGTCGTATAGCTGCGCACGAGATCGGTGAGCACGTTGATCGGCAGCACGTTCTCGCCCCGGCTTTCGTGTTCGGCGATGATCTGAAGCAGGTATTGCCGGGTGAGGTCGTCGCCCGATTTCAGGTCGATGATCTGCACCTCGCGGCCGTCGCGGATGAACTCGGAAATGTCTTCGAGCGTCACGTAATCCGACGTTTCGGTATTATACAGCCGGCGGCTGGCGTACCGTTTGATCAGAAGCGGTTTTTCGTCTTCGGCCACGTGTGTCCTCCCCGGAATGCGTGCGCTGCAGCAAAGACTATGCCAGTGCAGAAGAAAAAGAAAGGGCGTGTGGAAGTGCAGCGCGTGACCGGAGCGCGATGGGACGAGGACGCGGCCCTTAAACGAAATGCAACGGAGGTTTACGGGGGCGTGATCAGTCCTCGAAATGTGGCGGGGCGCCCGTCAATCGCTCATCCATGCGGGATGCAGGACTCGCGCGGACGCCCCGGCTCTTATTCGCTGGCTTCGTACTCGGCCTTGCGCTGCTGTTCTTCTTCGACATAGGCATAGACGCTTTCGGGATCGACAGGTTTCGGGACCATTTCGCCGCCCCGGTTGGCCGTCTCGACGCCTTCCGCTGCGACGGACTCCTCGTAGCTGCGGACCACGACCGGAGCGCCGACCGACACACGATCGTGGAGGTCGATGATGTCCTGGTTGAAGAGACGGATGCATCCGGCGCTGCCCTGGTTGCCGATCGTGGCCGGGTCGTTGGTTCCGTGGATGCGGTAATACGTGTCGCGGCCGCCGCGGTAGAGGTAGAGCGCGCGGGCGCCCAGCGGGCTGGCCTTGCCGCCCGGAATGCCCTTGGCGAAAGGCGCGTAGGCCTCGGGGTCGGACCGGATCATGTTGGCCGTCGGCGTCCAGCCCGGCCATTCGGCCTTGCGCCCGATCGTGGCCCGCCCGCTGAACCCGCGCCCTTCGCGGCCAACGGCGACGGGGTAGCGGATGGCGTTTTGGCCGTCCTGGACGTAGTAGAGAAACTTGGCGTAGGGATCGACGACGATGGTGCCGGGGGCCTCGTCGCCGGTATATGTCACGGAGGTGCGACGGTTCGGCTCGCGCAGGTATTGCGGGTCGATGGCGTCGATGGTGATGTGCCCTTCCTGCATCTGGCTGTACTCGGGATAGGTTGACCCGCCGGGCATGTCCGAGGACATCGGCCCCGCGCAGGCAGCGACAAGAAAGCTGCATGTGAGAAGAAAGAAGGATCTTACCGCGGCAAAGGGCATGTGTCAGTCCGATGAATCGTTGAGGTTCCTCGCCACCTTATGGGACTGCCACCTGATGGCAATCACTTGGTCCCCGGAGTGTGGTTGTGTGGTCACAAGTGCATGGTTGCGGTCGGCCAATAGCTGCCGATTGCACGGATGGCAGCGAAGGTCCGGAGCGAGCCCAAACTACTCAATGCTGCGCTTGGCACGAACGTCCGGTTTACCGCCGATCAAATGCGAGATTGACACCGAGCGCGACCAGAACGCTTCCTCCAATTTTGTTTGCAATGCGATTGGCCGACGACGAGGCCTTGAAAAGCGTGGTAATAGTGTCCGCGAGAATAACGCAGATGGCGTCCGCGCTGGAAAACATAATGTTCACGATCGTCCCCAAGATGAGCAGTTGCACCCAAATCGGAAATACAGCGCTCGGATCTGAGAATTGAGGAAGAAAGGCCACATAGAAGATGGCGGTCTTTGGGTTCAAGACTTCAACCGAAACGCTCTCCCAGAAAGCACGTCTCGCACTTTTTTGACCGGCGACTTGTGGCTGGATAGCCGGTTCCGCTTTGGTCAAGAACATCGAAATGCCAAGCCAAATCAGATAGGCTGCACCGGCAAATTTGAGAGCAAGGTACAAGATAGGAATTGCTTCGAATAAGATCGCCAGCCCCACTGCCGCCGCGATGACATGGACGTATCCGCCGATATGTATGCCTAGCGCAGCGAACCAACCTGCGCGACGTCCGCGCGCTATGGTTTGCGCTGCGGCATAAAGCGTAGAAGGGCCAGGCATATAGGCAAAGATGCTTGTAGCGATCACAAAAGCGATCAAGATTTCAAATGATGGCATAAGTTCAGAACCTTCTCGCAAGATCATTTGAAGTTATGTCCAACTGCAGAGCGATCCTAGCGCGAAAATCCTAAGCGGCCTTTCAACATCTGCCTTCCGAAGTCCGCTTTGTCCCGCATTGCAGACCTTGAAGGCGACGCGCGCCGAACGGGGTCAAGGTGCAGCAAGCTGCAGCGCCGCGCGATCGCCAGACTGACATCGGGGCAGCGATCGTGTGACGTCGGCGCGTCGATTTGAGATTTGGCGGGAGTTAGGGGATGAACTGCGCAGTCCATCCGTCGGTCGCCGGAACGCATTCCGTCCATCGCGGGGCTGCGGGCCCAACCGGCATCTTTTTCGGCAATGCTGGTACACGCCATCTCCGGCGGTTGATCTGCGCCCACAGCAAAAAAGGGCGAGCCGGTAAGGCTCGCCCTTCGGTGATCCGGGCCATAAGGGAGGAAGTTGGCCCGTACTCGTTAAACCGGTGACCGGTCGCCGTTTACTTGGCTGCGGCGGTCGAGGCTTTCTTGGCCGCGGCGGTCGCGTCGTCGGTGGCTTTCTTGACGGCTTTGGTGGCGTCTTCTTGGAAGTCTTTTCCAGCAGCCATCATCAGCTCGACCGTGTCCATTTGGACTTTTTTCGCGATCTCGGCGAAGGCGGCCATGTGCTCGGCAGCCGATTCAGCGTTGGCCGACGCGAAGTCGGTCATGGCTTTGGCGTAGTCTGCCGGCTCGGATTTCGCCTTGGTGACGTCTTGCAGCTTGGTCAGGGTTTCCTGGGTCCATTTGCCCGACAGCTCGGCCGATTTGGTTGCGGCTTCGAGGGCGACGCCCGACATTTTCTCGCTCAGAGCGGCTTGGTTCTTGAACGCTTCTTCCATCGCTTTGGTGTCGACGGGGAATGCGCCCATCACGTCTTTCATCATTGCGTTGATGTCTTGTGCTTGTGCTTTTGCCATTGGTACGGCTCCTTTGTGTTCGGTTTCAGTCGTGTCTGTTTGCAAGCGGTTGATCCGCTCTTTGCATCTGCAGCATATATAGACGCTGCAATGCAGCATTGCAACCCCTTTTGCTGCACTGCAGCAAAACTTTCACACGTTCAGAAAAAGCGTTTCGCGTCAGGCAGTTGCCTTGCGAAGCACGTAAGTTCCAGGCGCCGGACCAAGGCTGGGATGCTCGGAATCGCCCGGTTCGCGGGCCTTTATCTTGGTGCCCGAGCGCTTGCGCAGCCAGGATTCCCACATCGGCCACCAGGAGCCTTCGCGCTCTGTCGCGCCCTCCAGCCACTCTTGGGGCGTGGGCGGAAGGTCCTTGTTCATGTAATAGCCGTACTTCTTCTTCGACGGCGGGTTGACGATGCCGGCGATGTGGCCGGATTCGGACACGATAAAGCTGCGGTCGGTCGATCCGGTCTGCATAAAGCCGCGGTAGCAGTCGCGCCAGGCGGCGATGTGATCGCTTTCGCAGGTGACGGCCATGATCGGAACGGTGACGTCGCTGATATGCACGGTTTCGCCGCAGACTTTCATGCCCTTTTTGACGAAAGCATTGGCCTGGCAGAGGTCGCGCAGGTATTGCTTGGTCATCGCACCCGGCAGGTTAGCGCCATCCCCGTTCCAGTAGAGCAGATCGAAAGCGGGGGGCGTTTCGCCCATCATGTAGCTGCGGATCGCGGGCTTGTAGATCAGGTCATTGGAGCGCAGGAAGGACATGGTGCGCCCCATGATGAAAGAGCGCAGCACGCCCTGTTCCTCGACTTCCCGCTCGATGCCGTCGACGAAATCGTCCTGCAGGAAGGGCACGAATTCGCCCTGCTCGCCGAAATCGGTGAGTGCGGTAAAGAAGGTGGCGGACTTGACCGAAGTGTCGCCGCGCTTGGCCATCAGCGCCAGCGTCAGGTGCAGGGTGGTGCCGGCGATGCAATAGCCCACGGCGTTGACCTGCTTTTCGCCGGTGATCGCCTTGGCCTCGCGGATCGCCGTCAGGAAGCCTTCCTCGATGTAGTCGTCGATCAGCACGTCACTGTAAGACGCATCGGGGTTGATCCAGGACACGACGAACAGGGTATAGCCCTGATCGGTGATCCACTTGATCAGGCTGTTTTCCTGTTTCAGGTCGAGGATGTAGTACTTGTTGATCCAGGGCGGAAAGATCACCACGGGGGTCTTGTGGACCTGCGCGGTGGTGGGGCTGTACTGGATCAACTCCATCATGCGGTTGCGATAGACCACCTCGCCTTCGCTCACGGCGACGTTCTCGCCCAGCTTGAAGGCTTCTTCGTCGCACAGGCGCACGACCATCTCGCCGTTATTGGCCTCGAGATCCGATACCAGGTTCTCCAGCCCCTTCACCAGGCTTTCGCCCTCGGTCTCGATCGCGCGCTCCAGGGCGTCGGGATTGGTGCCCAGGAAATTCGTCGGGCTCATCATGTCGACGATCTGGCTGGCGAAGTAGTTCAGCCGTTTGCGATCCTTGGGATCGAGGTCGTCAGCCTCGGCCACGGCCTTTTCCACCGCCTGCTTGTTGAGCGCGTATTGCTGTTTCACGAGCCGGAAATAGGGGTGGGTTTTCCACAGGGGATTCGTGAACCTCTTGTCGCTGTCCAGCGGGTCGGGCTCGTCCTCGCCGGCCTCGGACGGGGGGTGGCCCTGAATGAGGGCTTGCTGCGCTTCCATGAAGTGGCGCACGGATTTGCCCCAGTATTCCAGCTGCTGTTCGTAGATCTTGCCGGGGTTCTCCATCAGCGCCTGCCAATAGGAGGCTGCTGCGCGTGCATAAAGTTCCTGTCCCGGACCGTTCAGTTCAGGCGCAGGGGGATTTCGGTGGCTGAGCGCCTGCACGAGCCTTTGTGACAAGGCCTCGACCTTTTCGAGATTTTCGTTCATCCGCTCCAGATTTTTTTCTTCAGCGGTGTCGGGCGTTGCCATTTCTGCGAAATCCTCTAATCTTTCTGCTATGCAGCATGGCGCGGCGGGGCCGCGTCTGGTATGCATGTGTTAACGTCGCCCCGCGTATACTGGCCCTGCCGGGCTATGGGACTGCGACGAATGGAACCAACTCGGCCCTCCACGCCGAAGGAGTAAGTAATGCGTTACATGGCCACATATGACCTGATGGAAACCATCCGAAACACCAACCAGTGGCTGGGTGCGACAGCGTTTTCCATGGCATCTTACCCCATCTTCGCGCTGACCCCAAACCCCGCGTTTCAATGGCTGGCCGCCTGGGGCGAAGTCACCGAGCGCACGTTCCAGCGCATGGTAACCAAGCCCGACTGGGGGATCGAATCGATCACGGGCGAGGATGGCCGCGATCACCTGATCAGCATCGAGAAGGTGGTGGACAAGCCCTTTGGCGACCTCATCCACTTCAACGTGCAGGGCCGGGACGAAATGGACCGCCGTGTCCTGCTGGTGGCGCCGATGTCGGGGCACTATGCGACGCTCTTGCGCTCGACCGTGAAATCGCTGTTGCCCGATTGCGAGGTCTATGTCACCGACTGGCACAACGCGCGCGATATCCCAGTCAGCGCGGGCAAGTTTGACGTCGAGGATTACACGCTTTACCTGATGGATTTCATGCGCGAGCTGGGCAGCGACCTGCACGTGATCGCGGTGTGCCAGCCCGCACCGCTGACGCTGGCCGCGACCGCCTATCTTGCCGAGCTGGATCCCGATGCGCAGCCCCGGTCGCTGACGCTGATTGGCGGGCCCATCGACCCCGACGCCACGCCGACGGAGGTGACGGATTTCGGCCATAGCGTGACCATGGGCCAGTTGCAGGAAACGATGATCCAGCGCGTCGGATTCAAGTATTCCGGTGTGGGGCGCAAGGTCTATCCCGGCCTGTTGCAGCTGTCGTCGTTCATGTCGATGAATGCCGAGCGTCACAGTCAGGCCTTCCTGAACCAGATCAGCCGCGTGGCGCAGGGCGAGGCCAGCGACCGCGACCCGCACAACAAGTTCTATGACGAATACCTGGCGGTGATGGACATGCCGGCGGAGTTCTACCTGTCGACGGTCGAGCGCATTTTCAAAGCGGGCGAGATCGCCAAGAACGCCTTCGTGGTCGATGGCCACAAGGTGGATATCGGCGCGATCAGCAAGGTCGCGGTGAAGACGGTCGAGGGCGGAAAGGACGATATCTCGGCTCCCGGACAATGCGTGGCGGCGCTGGACCTGCTGACCGGGTTGCCGGACGACATGAAGGCCAGCCACCTGGAGCCCGAGGCGGGCCATTACGGCATCTTCGCGGGCCGGTCCTGGCGGAACAACATCCGGCCCCTGGTGCTGGACTTCATCGACGCCAATTCCGAGGATCCGGCAGCGCGCAGCCGCACGAAGTCGCGGAAAGACAAGAAGAAGGCCGGCAAGATGGCCGCGGAGTAACCCGCTTCGCTGTGGGTCGCGTTGCCTGACATGCAGGCGCGTCCTGCGAGAGACTGCTTTCGGTCAAAGGCTTGTCGCATCTGGCCTGCGCCCCAAAAACCCTAGCAGGCACATGCGCACATTTGCTGCTGCCTGTGCCAAGGTTTTATCTGCGGGACTTCGCTGCCGTTCAGAACCGAGGCAATTGTCAGCCTCTGGGGTGGCGACCCTACGTCAATTCTGAAGCACTTTATGCCGTCCAAATACATCCTCGGAATGATCGTTGCGCCGAGCCTCAGCCAAATCGCCAGCCCAAGGGAGGGGCTTACGATGGCCGGGCCGCTTCGCGGCTGTAAACCGGCTGGGTACCGATACCGGTGTTTCAAAGGGGCGCGAGTTCGACCCTCACCCCATCCGGTTCGAACCGCCGCATTCCAGCAGCCCCCTACCCCGCCTCGACCCGCTTGTGCAGAACCAGGGGCTGTTTCAGCCAGACGCGCAGCGCGGCCGTCACCGCCTCGGGCGATTCAAGCGTCGGCAGGTGCCCGGCCTCCTGCACCAGCGCAAGCTCGGCATTGGGGATGAGACCAGCCATGAATTCATGCCGTTTCACCGGCGTCAGGGTGTCATGCACGCCGCACATCACCAGCGTCGGCACGGCGATCTTGCGCAGCGTCGCCTGATAGTCGCGGCGGCGTTGCAGGGCCCGGACCTGCCGGGTGATCGCGTCGGCCCCGAGATTCTCGGCCATCTTGGTGACCATATGCAGGATCGAGGTGCGGTCGGCATTGGGCGCCAGGTGGTCGGGGCGCAGCAGCGTCGAGACTGCCTGATCGATGAAGCCCGCTCGCAGCTTGGTCACGATGGGCTCGTAATCGGCCGCCGATTGCGGTGTTTCGGCCATCGAATTGGTGTCCATCAGGCAAAGGCGGGTCACCCGGTCGGGCGCACGGCGCACGATCTCCAGCGCGACGATGCCGCCCATGGATAGCCCCGCCAACGCGAAGCGACGCGGCAGGTGATCGAGCAAGCCCGAGGCGATCTCCTCGATCCGGTCGCCGTGGGAAATGGGCGCGACGGTGACGGGCAAGTCGGGGCTGAGCGCCGCGATCTGAGGGCCGAACAGGCGTGCGTCACACATCATGCCCGGCAGAAACACCAAGGGGTCTTTCATTGCATTGTTCCTTAACCTGCCCGCGCGCTTTGCGCTGTTTTATGAGGGTGATTCTGCCACAGGCGCGCAGGAAAACCAAGAAAAGTTGCGCGCGTTACGGCAATCCGCCGATCCAGTCAAGAATGGCCGTGACGGCGGGCCCGGTGCCGGCGGGCGAAAGGATGTCGCCGGCGATGACATGGGCCAGCGGGTCCATCCCCGGCCCTTTCGACGGGCGTGCCAGCGAGACGGGGCCACCCCAATCGGCGCGCACGGCGTCGGTGGCCTTGGCGTCGACGACCTGATCATCGGCGTCGTAGTAGAACAGCGCGGGGATGTTCGTGCGGCTGTAATCGGCACGTGCCGCGGCCTGCACGGCGGCCGCCACGGGCAAGGCGGCCACGGAGGGATAGCGCGTGGTCCAATGGGCGGCCTGTTCGGCGTTCAGCGGCTCGAAGCTGCGTTCATGCCCCGCAAGCAGTGGCGCCCAGTACCGCGCGGCGGGCCATGTCAGCAGCGGCGCCATCGGGTTGTTGATGCCGAAGTTCGGGGCGACGAAAACCATGCCCGCAACGTCTTGGCGCATTTCTGGGTCGAGCGCGGCAAGGGCCGCGAAGGTGGCGCCGGTGGAGGTGGCGATCACGATCACGCGGTCGCCGGTTGCGCGGCCCAGCGCCAGCGCCTCGGCGGTGTCGGTCATCCAGTCCGCCATGCTGGCCTCGGCCAGGGCAGCGCCGTCGCGGCCGTGGCCGGCGAAGCGGGTGAAGACAAGGTTGGCATTCAAGGCTGTGGCCACGCGGTCGGGGACCGGGCGGATTTCCTCGGCGCTGGCGGAAAAGCCGTGCAGGTAAACGATGGAAAGGGCCGTGCGGGTCTCGGCCTGACCGGCCCAGACGACGCGCTTGGTTGCGGCGGGGCGCAGGTTGGGGACACCGCTTTCGGTGCTTTCAAGATAAACGCCGATGCCTTCGCCGAACTTGCGCGGGTCGAAATCGGCGCTGAGCGTCACGGGTTCGCGCGGGCCGAAGATCCAGAGCGCGGCGATCATCAGCGCCAGCAGGCCCAGAACCCGCGCGAGCCATGTCACGCAAGACGCTCCAGCACGTCCTCGATGGAACGCTCGATGAGCGCGAGGCAGTCCGGGTCGGAAAAGCGGTGATCTGCCCCGTCCACGAGCGTGAGGCGCATGTCTTTTCCCTTCGCATGGTCCAGAATGCGCAGGGCGACGGACATGTCCACGTCGGCGTCCGCCGTGCCTTGCAGGAAGCGCACCGGGAAGGGCAGTTTCAGATCTGCGCGCAGGACGAGGTTGTCGCGCCCGTCCTCGATCAGGCGGTGGGTGATGATGTAGGGTTCGTCATAGTCGCTGGGAAGGGCGAGGCGGCCCTTGGCCTTCAGCTCGGCACGCTGCGCCTCGGTGAAGCCGGCCCACATGCTGTCCTCCGTGAAGTCCGGCGCGGCGGCCACGGTGACCATCCCGGCGACGCGGTCGGGGATGGTGCGGGCCATGAGCAGCGCAATCCAGCCGCCCATGGAGGAGCCGACGAGGATTTGCGGGCCGTCGGTCAGCTCTTCGATCACGGCCTGCGCGTCGGCGGCCCAGTCGCCGATGCAGCCATCGGTAAAGGCTTCGCTGCTTTGTCCATGTCCGGAATAGTCGAAACGCAGAAAGGCGCGGCCCGTGCGCTTGGCCCAGTCTTCGAGATGGATGGCCTTGGTGCCCTCCATGTCGGACTTGAAGCCGCCGAGAAAGACCACCCCCGGCCCGTCGCCGTCGGTCTTGTGATAGGCCAGACGTCGCCCTTGGGGCGAGGTAAGCGTCTCTGTCTCTGACATCGGTGTTCCCCTTCGAGGTTTGACGGGAACCTGTCACCCTACGCGCGGCGTTTCAAGCCGCTTGGGCCGTGTCAGAGGATCGAGCCGATCGTGCGCTCGATTCGGTCGAGCGTGTATTCGCGTTCGCGCCCCGGCTTGTCGGCGACGGCGCTTGCCGGGAAGCCGAGATAGGTGGTTCCCGTCTCTTGATCGGGATCATCCGCATCACCAGTGTCGTCGGTGCTGTCGGAGCTGGTGTCGTGACGTGTCATATTCGTTACCGTTCGTATTCTTCCGCGTCTGTGGCCCATCAGGCCTGAGACCAAAGCTAGCATCTCATGGAAGAATGAAAATTCTCTTTTTGTCACAATATGTTACAGTAAACATTCGCATACGGGCGAATGCTGGGCGATACAATGGTATACGAATGTATGCGGCTATCTGACATCACGAAGGCCAAGCGCGGCCAGCCCGCCAAGGGCCGACATGGCCGCGAACCCGATCAGAGCGGCATTGGGACCGACCCAGCTGAGCGCGCCGCCAAAGGCCCCTGCCAGCAGCAGGATGATCCCGATGGCAAGGTTGGCGACGGCGGAATTCACGGTGCGGCGATCCTCGGGCGAGATGTCGACAAGGTAGGTCGACCGCGCCTGCCGCACGCCGTGATAGGCGACCATCAGGACGAAGAGCACGCCGGGGATGATCGCGGTGGTTTGCGCCCATCCAGCCAAGTTGACGGCGACGCCCGCCGCCATGGCCGTTGCGCCCAGAAGCCCCGCCACCAGCAGCATCAGGCGGCTGGAGCGGTCGGCCAGCCAGCCCCAGGCATAGGAGCTGACGAACCCCGCCGCCGAGGACGCCACCAGCAGTGCCCCCAGCGTGCGCAGGTTGTTGTCGTCGCCTTGCGTTGTCATCACGGCCAGAAACGGCGGCGCGAGGGCGGTTGCGGTCAGCAGGCCGCGCACGAGGATGAAGCGGCACAGGTTGGCGTCTTCGCGGATCACGTCGCGAAAGCGGTGCAGGCCAGTGTCTTTTTGCGGGGTGCTGTCATCCTCATCGAGGGTCGAGAAGATGAAGGCGGCGGCAATCCAGAGGCACGAAGCCAAGCCAATGGCCGCGATCACGGCGGTCTTGGTCTGGATGAGGCCCGAAAGCATCAGCCCGGCAAAGACCAGCACCGCGATGGAGGATGCCGACCCGGCAAACCCGGTCACCGCGCCGCGCTTGGTCTGGCCGACGGTCTTGCCGAGGATGTCCTTGTAGGAGACCGAGCAGGCCGCGCGGAAGAGCGCCAGCGTGGCCAGAAGGACGCAGATGGCGAGGCCCGCGGCCCAGCCTTGCAGGAAAATGGCCGAAGCGGCGATACCGGCGGCCATGGCCCCCTGCCCCGCGCTGCCCGCGACCCACATCCAGCGGCGTTGCTTGCGCTGTTCCAGCCACGGCGCCAGCAGCACCTGCGGCAAGAGCGCCCCGGCCTCGCGCAGCGGCACCAGAAGCGCCACGAGGCTGCCGGGTGCGCCAAGAATCCCCAGAAGCCAGCTGAGCACCAGCTTGGGGTCTATGAGACTATCTGCGATTTTCGTGAGGCTTAGAGAAAAGATATGCCGAAGCCCGTTGCGGGCCTCGGCCTTGTCGCTTTCCTGTCCTGTCAGTCGTTCGAATGTGCCTTGCACTGTGCACCTTGTCGTTGAGGCTGGTTAGCCTCCGACATAGGGCGCGGACTTGGGACGGTAAAAAACTTTTTGGTTGTGCAGGCGGCCCAGCAGGTCGTGGATCCGGCGGGTCACCGGCTCGGGTTGGTTGACCTTCGAGCTGTGCAGTGCGCTTTCGATCAGGTCCATGTCTTCGACAGACAGTTCGAATGTGTCGTTGTAGCGGGCCATGTTCATCTGCTCCTTAACGTTGCTGCGGCGTGCGATAAGTAAACCTGAATGCACGTTTCGAACTGGTTATATAGGAGTTTGCGCCACATCGTAAAGTATATTTTCAGACGCTTTTTCAATTGCTTGCAAAACAACCCGCTGCAACGCGGCATCGTGGATTCGCATGCATTTGCACACCGAATCCAAGCAAACACGGCCAAACCCCTGCCCCGAAAGCACTCTTTGGGCAGGCCGCGCTTGACTTGGCCCCCGGCCCGCGCCACAACCCGGGCCAAGACCATAACCCGCAACCGGGCGTTCCGTGGGCGCCAAACTGACGAGGAGGCCAGACATGGCTCAGATCTCCCTTACCCTTCCCGATGGCAATGCGCGGCAATACGACGCTGGGATCACCCCAGCCGAAGTGGCCGCCGATATCTCGAACTCGCTGGCCAAGAAGGCGATTTCGGCACATGTCGATGGCAAGCACTGGGATCTGGCCTGGCCCATCGAGCGCGACGCGCAGATCGCCATCAACACGATGAAGGACGAGGAGGCCGCCAACGAGCTGGTACGCCACGACCTTGCGCACATCATGGCCCGCGCCGTGCAGGAGATCTGGCCCGAGACCAAGGTCACCATCGGCCCGGTGATCGAGAATGGCTGGTATTACGATTTTGACCGGGCGGAGCCGTTCACACCCGAGGATCTGGGCGCCATCGAAAAGAAAATGCGCGAGATCATCAACCTGCGCGACCCCGTCCGCACCGAGGTGTGGGAGCGCGACCGCGCGGTGCAGCACTACAAGGACAATGGCGAGCCCTACAAGGTCGAGCTGATCGACGCCATTCCGGGCGATGAGCCCTTGCGGATGTACTGGCATGGCGACTGGCAGGACCTGTGCCGGGGTCCGCATTTGCAGCACACCGGACAGGTGCCGGCGGATGCGTTCAAGCTGATGTCCATCGCTGGGGCCTATTGGCGTGGCGATTCCAGCCGCCCGATGCTGCAGCGGATCTATGGTGTGGCCTTCACGTCCAAGGAAAAGCTGAAGGCGTATCTGAACTTCCTCGAGGAGGCCGAGAAGCGCGACCACCGCAAGCTGGGCCGCGAGATGAGCCTGTTTCACATGCAGGAAGAGGCCCCCGGACAGGTGTTCTGGCACCCGAACGGCTGGACGATCTATACTCAGCTTCAGGATTACATGCGCCGCAAGCAGCGCGCGGGTGGATACCGCGAGATCAACACGCCGCAGGTCGTGGACCGCAAGCTGTGGGAAAAATCGGGCCACTGGGACAAGTACCAGCATCACATGTTCATCGTGGAGGTGGACGAGAGCCGCGACGGCGAGGATGACGACGCCAGCGTCAAGAACAAGGACCAGACCCGGATCAACGCGCTGAAGCCGATGAACTGCCCCTGTCACGTGCAGGTGTTCAACCAGGGTTTGAAATCCTATCGCGACCTGCCCTTGCGGCTGGCCGAGTTCGGATCCTGTGCCCGGTTCGAGCCGTCGGGTGCGCTGCACGGCATCATGCGGGTGCGCGGGTTCACCCAGGACGACGCACATATCTTCTGCACCGAAGAGCAGATCCAGGAGGAATGCGCGCGGTTCATCGATTTCCTCGCGGATGTCTATCGCGAGCTGGGTTTCCCGGAGTTCGAGATCCGGTTCGCCACGCGGCCCGAAAAGCGCGTGGGCAGCGACGAGTCCTGGGATTATGTCGAGGGCGCGCTGGAGAACGCGATCAAGGCGGTTGGGCGTGATTATACGCTGGAGCCGGGCGATGGCGCCTTCTACGGCCCGAAGCTGGACTTTTACCTGACCGACGCGATCGGCCGGGTCTGGCAGTGCGGGACGTTCCAGGTGGACCCCAACCTGCCCGAGCGGCTGGATGCGACATATATCGGCGCAGATGGCGAAAAGCACCGGCCCTTCATGCTGCACCGCGCCTGTCTTGGATCGTTCGAACGCTTCGTCGGCATCCTGATCGAGAATTGGGAAGGCAAGCTGCCCTTCTGGCTGGCCCCACGCCAGGTGGTCGTCGCCTCGATCGTGTCGGAAGCGAACGAGTATGTGCTGGATGTGGTGGACCAGTTGAAGGCCGCGGGCGTGCGGGCCGAGGCGGATCTGCGTAATGAGAAGATCAACTACAAGGTCCGCGAGCATTCCGTGGGCAAGGTGCCGGTAATCCTCGCCGTGGGGATGCGCGAGGTCGAGGAAAAGACCGTATCGATGCGCCGCCTGGGTGAGAAGCAAACCAGCGTGCAGAGCCTGGAGGAGGTCACGGCGGCGCTGGCCAAGGACGCGACGCCGCCAGACCTTGCCTGACAGTATCTATTGGGATCACCCGCCCCGGGCTTGACCCGGGGCCTCCTGCCCTGCGGCACAAGGCCCCGGCTCGGGGGCCGGCGCGGGGTCGGCCTCAAGCGGGCGTTTCAGAAATGCGCCTTGGGTTCGTCCGGTTTGCCTGCGGCGATGGCAAGCAGACCAGCCAGACCCACGAAGCCGATGGGAAAAAGCGTGAAGGGGCCGATGCCGAACGTGTAGGTCATCAGCCCCGCCGAGATCAGCATCAGGATGCCGCCCCAGAGCGCCCGGGCCTTGGCCATGGCCGCGCCCGCAATCGCCAGGAGCGGCGAGACGAAGCTGGCGGTGCGCACCAGCCCTTCGCGGTCGAGCGCGGAAGCCAGTCCCTCGACTTCGCCGTATTCGCGGATGAATTCGGTATAGCCGAAACTGAAGAAGCCCACGATCAGGGCGAGGCAGCCGCCGATGATCCCCAGGACAAGTGCCGCGTTGCGCATGGGTTCGTCTCCTTTGTCTGTCAGGCCAGCGCGGCCTGCACGTCCTTGCCCCAGCCGAGGTACAGCGTGCCGCCATCGTCGATCAACGGGCGTTTCATCAGCGTGGGATGCGCGGCCAGCAGGTCCAGCGGGTCGCCCGCGCGCTCGGCCTCGCTGAGGCCGCGCCAGGTGGTGGACCGGGTGTTGAGCAGGGCTGCGCCGAATTGTCCATGCGCCCGGGCGAGGACATCGGCGGGCACGCCATCGGCACGCACATCGCGCAATTCGGCATTCGGTAATGATTTCAGCGCCTTGCGGCACGTATCGCAATTTTTCAGCCCGTAGAGGATCATTTTTTGCTCCACTCACGTTTTCATCAGGTGGCCCTTACCTAAGCATCCGTGCCGCGTGTTTCACTTGCTTTTTACGTGATGCGCCCAATCTTGTTTTACGTGGTCTTGATCCTGTGTCCCGCGGCCTTTGGGCCGACATGCGGGAATGCGGGTCCCTTGGCGACACGGCCCGGCACAGCCCGGGAAAGACAACGGCAAGAAGGAGAAGCGGAATGCCGACCGGCACCGTGAAATGGTTCAATACGACGAAGGGCTATGGCTTCATCGCCCCTGAAGAAGGCGGCAAGGACGTCTTTGTGCATATCAGCCAGGTGGAACAATCCGGCATGACCGGCCTGGCCGACGATCAGAAGGTCGAATACGAGCTTCAGGACGGTCGTGACGGACGTCCCATGGCGGTTAACCTCAAGGCGGTCTGACACCGTCGCAGGCCCGCACAACGCAGCAGATTTTCAGGCCGGGTTTTCGGCCTGAACCTTATCCCAGTTTTTCCCCATCGCGACGATGCAGGACTTGCCGGTGGCGTATGCCATCACGAGCGTCCAGTCGCCGCTTTCATCCGTCCAGACCTCCATCACCTGATCCGGGCCTTGCGTGCCACGGGCAAAGCGCGTCACGCCGAACTGGCGCGACAGCTTTTGCGCGAGCGTATGGCTTGGTTCGCAGAGAATGTCCGCGATCGGGCTGGTGGCCGCCGCGGGCGTTGCGCCGAGGGCGATCAGCGCGAGGCCGGTGATATGCCTGAACATGGGGCTGCTCCTGTCGTTGACTGCACTTGGGATGTAACAGATTTACGACAGTTCGTATAGTACCCGTATATACGCTGGATATACGTTATTCATGTCAGGGCAGTTGATAAGGCAACAAAAAGGGCGTAGCCAGCGTACGCCCTTTGCCCAAAATCTCAGATCCGTCGGTTGCGGATCAGAAGCAGCCCTTCTGCCCCTCAGGGCAGTTGTAAGAACGGCGCGCCTTGTGGACGTAATGCTTTTTCTTCGGTACCGGGTGCTGCATGACCTGTTTGTAGCTTTGCGACTGGTTCGGGGTACCGCAGCAGATGACACCGGAAATGGTGATCGGTTGCAGGCCGTAGGGGCAATAGTTTTCCTTGGAATGATAGGGGTATATCTTGGCCTCGGCGAGCGCCGGCCCGGCAATGGCGGTCACGGCCAGGGCGGCCACGATGGTATTAAAAATGCGCATAAGGTCCTCGTTCTCTATGAATTTTTCAGCCCGTCCCACGGATACCAGATATGGTACGCGATGGCGGGGATGTGTCAATTTCTAAAGTGGCAACAAGTGGTGTAGTTGCGTGGACAAAGGCTGTGGCGGGACGCGACCGACCTGGAGGGCGCTTTGGTCGGGATGATCAATGTGCTCCTGTAAAGAATGCACGCCGCGCATACTGCGAAGGACATCGCCATCGCGCCCTCCGCGGGGAGGTCGGGCGCGGCCCGGCAGAGCCGGGCGGGCCGTTGGATCAGCGTTTGCGCAGGAGTTCGACGACCTCGCAGCGCGGGTCTGCTTTCTGAAGCACGAAGCGGGTCGTTTCCTCCCACTCCGTCGCATCATACTCCGGGAACCACGTGTCGGCGTCCTCTACGGCCAGATCGACCTCGGTGATCACCAGCCGGTCGGCGCGGGGCAAGAGACTCTCATAGATCCCCGCCCCGCCGATGCCGCAGATATGGGCATAGCCGGCGGCATGGGCGGCGGCGATGGCGCTGTCGATGGAAGCATGCACATGCTCGGCGCCCTCGGGGCTGCCTGAGGAGACCACCAGGTTCAGCCGGTTCGGCAGGGGGCGGAAGCGTTCGGGCAGGCTTTCCCACGTGCGACGGCCCATGATGCAGGCGGTGCCGGTGGTTTCGCGCGAAAAGAACTTGAGATCGGCGGGGATGTGCCACGGAATGCCCCCCTGCCGCCCGATGGCGCGGTTGCGGTCGGTCGCCACCACCAGCGAGATCATCAGACCGCCACCGGCGCGGAAATATGCGGGTCGGGATCGTAGCAGGTAATCTCGAAATCCTCATAGCGGAAGTCGAAGATCGATTTGACGTCCCGGGTAATCCGCAGCGTCGGCAGCGGCTTGGGCGTGCGGGAGAGTTGCAGTTTTACTTGGTCCACATGGTTGGAATAGATATGCGCGTCGCCGAAGCTGTGCACGAAATCGCCCGGCTCGTAGCCCGTGACATGCGCCAGCATGTGCAGCAGCAGCGCGTAGGAGGCGATGTTGAACGGTTTTCCGGTCACCATCAAACTTATCAATTCTGCTATTGTTGAACAACACTTCGGAGCACCACGGCTCTTTTTTACAGCCTGTTTCGCCATCCAGTGATTCCTTTCCAACTTACAAAGTTCTTTGAGGTCTTAGCACTATTGCGCAGCATAGAACGAGTAAGTAGCCCGATGCGGTGCAGCCCCCAAATAGCGAAGCCGCATTGGGCTACTTACTCGTTCGGAGAGCTCAAGCTCCTTCATCGTAATTTGGGATTGTCATTCAAGCCCGGCTCCCAAACGGGCGGCCCAAATCTTTCACGGAGCGCGGCAAGCTGTCCATCGTGACACGTCAGGCAAGATTCTCGCTTACCCCCGGCGCCCGAGTATGTTGAGGGACGATCCCAGTAAAAAAACGAGAAGCTATTCTGTAGCGCGGGAAGATGCAAAGCTCGTCAATGAACGCTCGGCCCCAAACGATTTCAGAGTTTCGTAAGATCCACAATTTGAGCTCGACGAAATGACCCCGGCGGTGATGGAATGAAGCATCCCGTTTGCCCGCTTGTGTTCCGAGACAAGTTCAACCTGGCTTCTTCTGAGAAAGGAGAGCTGCCAGAAGTAGGGGCGACAATCCTTGATAAGGTCTCGAAATCTTCCATCAGAACCGCCTGCCGCAGGACTCTTTCAGTAACGCAAAACCCGTTGCCATCGTCGATACAAAGATACTGAGTGATCGCGGTTTCGAACAAAGGCCAAACATCAGCGTTCTGACTGTCTTTGACTTTCTCAGCAAACTCGTTCTTGGTGATGTGTGTGATCTCTAAGACCTCGATCGGGCACCGAAAAAAAAGTGGCGTATCAAGGAACACTTCTTTAGTCGCTACCGCAAACTGTTCGACCGAAAGCCGCGCCCCTCGCAACGAAGTAGCGCCATTGATCATGATCTCGGCCAAGGGCAGCAGATACGGATGATCCAAGACTTTTTGGGCCGCCGATGCGAGATGGTCTGACTGGAATTCTGCCCTCAGCGCTTCATCACGGCCCCTTCGACTCGCTATGACGGCCTCTACCAAGAAGTTCTGCGATGCTGAGTGTTCGTCCCGAGAGTTCATGGCAATTATCCAAATTTTAGATACTCCATTTTTCAGATTACGAGGATCCGATGTCAAGGGACGTTGGAATCGTTGTCGAAAACTATCAGCAGCCAAAGCCAGACCGTTTTGTGTCTGGAGTTAGTCGAAGCCCGCAAGCGGGCTGGGCTTTTGCAGTCTGATCTCGCTGAAAAACTTGACTGCCATCAGTCACTCATCGCTCGTATCGAAAGCGGGCAACGAAGGATCGACGTCATTGAGTTTCTGATACTCACGCGAGCGATCCAAGCCAACCCGGAAGAACTGCTGGCGAAAGTGGCTGCGCACATCGGTGATAGAGATCGTCTTTGACATCCATGCACCAAGAGCCCAAGCCGCTTTGGAATTAAGATCGCAACGGGTCTTTTGAAATCCCCTATTTAAGATCGCGATAAAAAGCGCCTAATTTGAAAGCGATACCGTTTGAGATCGCTTTGAATTGAACCCTACCGAAATTGCCGACGCCCTTCCCTCCGCTATCTCGGGGTTGAGCTTGAAGATGCGCTCGCAATCGCGGAGGCAGTGGAGATCTGAACGATACGGGCCGGTCGGTCACGGCCGGCCCAAAACCGTCGGGCGGCTGATTCAAATCGAATGTCTGCTTCTCGTCCACATAGCTCATGGGACTGGCATTCCGTTGTCCTAAAGTTGTTCAATTCACCTCGTTGACTGAAGAAAGACATGACGGTTTCGACTGGTCTTCGGCCTGCATTATCAGATATGGCGCCGCTCGGTTTTGTAATGGACGAGCCAAGCATCGAGATCGGCCCGCGGCGCCTCGACGATCTCTTGGAAGGTGTCGCGCATGGCGACGCGGCACCTCTTGAAATGGCCCAAAGGGTCAAGCATCTGTTATCAGACAGATAGTTTCAAGGGTTTCACAAGAATGTAGTTGACGAACTGATTGGTTATCAGCGCGCCGAATTCGACCTTGCGGACCGCTATCGCATTGCGAAAGCGATCGTTCAGACTGCCGCGGTCTTGTTGGGAATGGCGGCTTCGGTCGTCGAGGACGAGCCTTCGCTCTACTGGCTCGCCGCCGCGTGCTTCCTCACGGCAGCCGTTTGGGCGATTCTGTCGTGGGCCAGTTCAAAGATCCGCGCGAACGCCGAGGCTGCGCGGCGAGCAACGCTCGTCATGACAGGGCTCGGCACGAAGCTATCGAGCCACGAACTTTCGGCTGTGCGCGAGGCGTGCTGGTCGTCGGAGAGGCGAGCGGCGGCGAAGGCAGAGGACGGATACTTCGCGAGTACGGCAGGTCCAGGACCGCTTCGCCTCGCGGAGAACATTATGGAGTCGGCGTTTTGGACGAAGGACACGCTCAAGTGGAGCGGCCATATCAGGCTCGCCCTACTCGTGGTTCTGGCACTTACCGCAGTGGCAACCGTTGCGGTTCATGTTCGTGGCGACGACCCCTCGGCCTTATCCGCGATCATGAAGGCGGCATTCGTTTTTTTCGCCGGCCTCATCAGCGCTGAAGGTGTCAGCGCGATCTATGACTACTACTCCGCCTCCTTGCGTCTTGGGTCGATCATGGAGCGCCTCGAAACCGCGAAGGCGAGCGGACTGCCCGATCCCGATCTGGCGAACATCTTGTCCGACTATAATTCGACAGTGGAGAGCGGACCTATGCCTTTGCCTTGGGTCTACGGGGTCAGGAAGCGGAACATTTCAGCCGCATGGGCAAAACGGACCGACCAGATCGGCGGAGGTGCCTGATGGTAACCGACGTGTCCAAGGCTTTCGATCAGTTTGCGAACACCCTGAAGCACACCGCCATTGAAACGAAGGCGGCCGCCAGCCACCGCGCGAGCATCGAGGCGTGCTTGCGAGCGAACTTCGGAATGACGTCGTTTTTCCGTAGCGGGTCGTTCGGCAACGGAACCAACGTTGCCTGCTACAGCGACGTGGACTACTTCGCCGTCATTCCGAGGCAGAACTTAAAACAGAAGTCTGGGGACACGCTCCAAGCCATGGCAGCGGCGCTTCGCACACGCTTCTCGACGACACCAAACATCCGGGTCAACGGCCCCGGCGTGCAGTTGCCGTTCGGGGTCGACGGCTCAGAGCATACGGAAGTTATTCCTGTCGACCACGTTGGCACGACCGCGCTCGGTTACCGGCAATTTGACATGCCGGACAGAAACGACAGCTGGATGTTCAGTGCGACAGAATCCCACAACGCCCTTGTTCTGTCAGAGGATCGACGTCTCGGCGGAAAACTGCGTCGCCTGATCCGCCTCGTAAAGGCGTGGAAGTATTACAGGAACGTTCCGGTAAAGTCATTTTACTTGGAGATGACCACCGTAGCTGCGTGCCTTGGCGAAGAGGTCATCGTCTACTCCATCGATCTGCGGCGAGTATTCGAGAGACTGGTCAACTCCAGCCTACTGCCGATCGAAGATCCGCGGTTTAAGTCGCAGACGATCTCTGGAGTTAGTGGAGAGGCCGCAAGGACTGACGCCTTGTCGAAGGCGCGGAATGCTCTCAAACGGACGACGGAAGCTGGCCTCGCGGAGGATGACCGCAACAACAAGCTGGCGTTCGACAAGTGGGACCTCGTATTCAACTACATGTTCCCGCTCTACTACTGAGCCCGAAGCGACTGCTCTCAGCCGCGCCCATCGGTTGAGGTGGATAATCGTGAACTGCGCGACGTGCGCTCCGCCCCCAAAGTCGCGCCCGCTCGCCATGCCTTTCCCTCCTCGTCGAGTGCGTTGTCGCCAACGGCGTCTACGCCAGGCGACTGGTGGGCTGCGCGCAGGACAAGCCCATAACGCCCCAGAGCGGCATCTCGATTGTCGTCCCCATAGCAGCCGCTCGTCGATCCCGCAGCGAACGACAACTCCCCGCCCTGACTTTGGGACCGTCGAGAACGGCCCTTACCGGACCTTCGAGATAATCGCTGCTAACGGCGGCTTCGAGCCCTGACAGCATTATGCTGCGGTTTGCATAATGTCATCCCTGCGTTTCGGCAGTCGACTGCCGTCCGTGGAAGACAGCTTGTAGCCGTATCGTTTCGGCGATATCTACGGGAAAGCGTCGAAAAGCGGCGGCTTCGAGCAGGTACGACATATGTTAGATATGCGGGAAAGCGTCAGAAGCGTCTTAGCGGCACTCTTGTGCTTGGCTTTGGTCGTATGGTCCGCGGTTCCGGCTTTCACACATGCACCGGCAGTTTTCGAGACGATTCAGGATCATCTGGAAATGGTTGAGGACCACGGCCATTCGCATGGGTTCGAGGAAGACCTGTATTGGGCCATGCACGGACATAGCCACGACACAGCCGATCACGACCACAACCCGGCTTTCTTGCTGGCAGGCCGGAGCGCCGATCCCGCACCCGAAACGAACAAGGTCTGGCGTCCTTCCGTGGCGCAGACCGGACCGAACCGAAAGTTCCGCATAGACCGACCTCCGCGCGCTTGATCGGTCCCGCGCAAATTTGCGCATCACCGATCATTTCAAAGAAAAGCGGAGTCTCTCTATGAAAACTCTCTCAAGGGGCAGCAGGGGCGCATTCGTGCCGCAGGCACTTATTGCCCTTTTCGCACTGGTGCTGATCCCCGGCACAGCCTTGGCCCATGACGTCACTCCCGGTGACGCGGGGTATATTCAGGAGATCTGGGGGGTGAACATCATCCCCTTCCTCTACCTGGGGGCCAAGCACATGATTACGGGATATGACCACATCCTGTTTCTTCTGGGCGTCGTCTTCTTCCTCTATCATATGAAGGACGTGGCGATTTACGTCAGCCTCTTCGCTGTTGGCCATTCCGTGACCATGCTTCTGGGCGTGTGGTTCGGCTGGGGCATCAACGCCTACATTATCGACGCCATCATCGGTCTGTCGGTGGTCTACAAGGCACTCGATAACCTCGGCACATTCCAGAAGTGGCTGGGTTTCCAGCCCGACACCAAGGCCGCCACGTTGATCTTCGGCCTGTTTCACGGCACCGGTCTGGCCTCGAAAATTCTGGAATACAACATCGCCGAGGATGGGCTTCTGGCTAACCTTCTGTCGTTCAACGTAGGCGTCGAGGTGGGCCAGCTTCTGGCGCTCTTCGTGATCCTGATCGTCATGGGCTTTTGGCGGCGCAGCCCCAACTTCATGCGTCAAGCCACCTTTGCCAACATCATCATGGCTGGTCTGGGCATACTGCTGACGTATCAGCAGATCGCCGGGTACATCGCCAGCACATAAGAATAGGAGATATTTCATGCACAACGCACCCAAACCCAATCTCGAAGACCTGCCGACCAAGGCACAGCTTCGCCGTTCATCGATCATTGCCGGTATCGGGGCGGCGGCCATCAGCGTCATGGTCTACATGCCCGCAGAACTCGGGAAAGACCCCACTGGCGTCGGTGGCTTTCTCGGGCTGACTGAAATGGGCGAAATCAAGCAACAGCTTGCGGCAGAAGCCGCAGCGGATGCAGAGACACACGGAGAGGACTCCTCTTCGCTTATGAACGATGTTCTCGGTCTCTTCGTCGGCACGGCCCATGCCCAGGAAGCCTGGCAGGATCAGATCACCTTTACCCTCTCCCCAGGTGAATACACCGAGATCAAGGCGACGATGGATGAGGGGGCAACCCTGTTCTACGAGTGGAGTTCCGAGGGGGGTAGGATCAATTTCGATCTTCACGCCCATGCGGATGGTCAGGACGTGACCTATGAAAAAGGGCGCGGCAAAACCTCGGGCGAGGGGAGCTTCGAGACGCCTTTCGCCGGGAACCACGGCTGGTTCTGGCGAAATCGCGACGATGAGGCGGTCACCGTGACGCTTCAACTGCGCGGCGACTACAGCGCCATCGTCCGGGACGAATAAGCAAATGTCCGGCGCACGCCGAACGCAGTGTGCGTCGGGCAAAGCCAACGTTGTTGCGGGTGTGGAGAAAGCCCGTTGTCCGCACAAACATTTCACGTCCTATCAGTGGCGCATGTCTTCGCGCGACCCATTGCGGGCGTCCGGGCTGATTAAAACGCGTTTCCAAGAGCTGTCTTTAGTTCTGGCTGTAGTATCTTATTCCGCAAAAGTTCCGGATGGTAGGGCCAAATACTGTTGATGCGTCATGCTTCAAAGGTAGTTACTCCAAATCTTCGCTACCTCAAGATCTGTTCGGCAAGCATCCAAATGCCCATACCCAGCATCACCATGTTCTCCGTCAGAGAGATGAACCCCAAGGGCACGTTCGATCCGCCGCCAACGCAGGCGCAGGTCAATTCGCGTTTGTCGATGTAAACGGCCTTGAAGACGCTCCATCCACCGATCGACCCGATGAAAATGCCAACCGGTGCCACGAGCCAGATCAGTGTGCTTCCGGTACCGATCAGGCCCATCATGCCGAGACCTGCGTAAAGCTCTGCAAACGGATAGGCATATCCGTAGGGGACGTATCTCTGGGCAAGCAGGTCGTAGCCGAGGAAGCCGTTCACGAAGCCCCCGACATCCTGCAATTTCTGGATCGCAAGCGCGACCATGGACGTGGCGAAGAACCATTTGAGCCATGTCAGCACAGGGAACCCGTCGTAAAGGTTCAAAACGATCGCCAGCGCCATGAGCGCCGTGCTGGCGAAGATCGCAATGACAGGCGTATAGGTCGTGTCATCGTCGCCGAGGACGCGGTAGCCGAAGTGCTTTTTCAACTCCGTGTAGCCCCCGATCCGGTCCCCGTCGATGAAGGTCTGGGGGGTCGTCTCGACGTCGTGGGCCTGCAGGAAGGCATCAACGTCGTCGCGCGACGTCAACAGATTGTCATCGACCTTGTAGCCCTTGCGTTGCAGCATCGACAGCGACTTGAGGCCGAACGGGCAGAGATGCCCCGGCATCGCCATACGGTACAGGGATGCGGTCTTTTCTGCTCCTTTGCTTTTGTCTCGTGCGGTGTCCGGACCATCGATCATCTCCGTCGTCGTCATGTCATTCCACCTTGTTGCGTTCGGTCCCCGGTGCGGCGTCGCCGTTCTCCGAGATGTCGGCGATGTAGTTTTTCATTTCGGCGATCTCGTTGCGCTGCACCTCGACGATCGCCTCGGCCAGCGCCTGGACCCGCGGGTCGGACAGGTCGGCGCGCTCGCTGGTCAGGATCGCGATAGAGTGGTGCGGGATCATCGCCTTCATCCAGGCGACATCGCCCACCGTATCCTGCGATCGGACAAGGTAGACACCCGCCGCAACGGCAATCGCCGCGCCGATGAAGATAGTGATATTCGTCTTCCGGTTGGAATACATGCCCAGCATGAATGACAGCATGATCACGGCCATCGTTCCGCCCATGTAGAGCGCCATCCACATCCGCGTCTGCGAGAAGAAGACGTGATCGAGGGCAAAGGTATTAAGATACATCAGGCCATACATCACAACGGTCGAGGTGCCGATCATCGCCAGGAACCGGCCGTATCCACTGCTTTTTTCTTCAGCCCTATCGGGGTGCGCGGAGCTTGAAGTCGTAGTGGGGTGGTCCGGCCGTGCCATTGTCTGTCTCCTCAATATACCCATATGGGGTATAACGGACGCATTGGACGTTTGTTCCAGGAACGGGAGCACCGGCACATGAAGGCCAACAAGCAAAAGACACTGGACCGCCTGTCACGGCTCGAGGGACAGGTCCGCGGTATCGCCCAGATGGTCGAGAACGACCGCTATTGCATGGACATCCTGGCACAGACGGCTGCGATCCGGTCGGCCGTGCTGGGGGTCGAGAGACTGGTTCTGGAGAACCATGCCGCGCATTGTGTCGAGTCCGCGATCGCCAGCGGCGACCCGGAAGAGCAGCGCGCGAAGTTTGACGAGCTGATCGGTCTGTTGCAGAAGGCGTCAAGATAGAGCTTCACTGGGGCTCGCCGCGGCAGAACATCGCGATCAGCGCCAGCGCCAGAACACCGTCGATCCCAAAACAGAACGGTCCCCACATCCATGGCGCGGGGTTCTCGATGACCGATCCGGCAAACACGTTGAAAAAGCCATGCACGAGCAGCCCAGCCACTAATGTCGATGAAGAGGTTCGCGCACGGATGATGCCAGACGCGAGCTGGTGACCGCCGCTATCGGTCGGCTGCGTATTGACAACCCATGCGATCGAAAGACATGATTTCGATATGAGAGTTGCTGCATATCGCATGGCGCTATTGGCCGGATGGCTGACGATCGCCTTTGTTGGCGTTCTTGTAGCAACGACCGCGCCTGCGTCCGCGCATCCGGATCGGATGCACGAGCCCGCCGCGGCGTCTGAGCCCCATGCGACGGGCGAAGATATGACAACGGTCGACACCTGTTGTCACAAGGCCGGCACCTGTGTCGTGCAATTTGTTCAGTTCAGCCCGGCCACAGGGCCGCTGGAAGGTCCTCTCACTATGTTGCGACGCGACATGGCCGTGTATCGACACGCCTCCCTCTCCTCGGCAACTGATCCTCCCCCACCGCGAGCCTGACCGATGGACATCTGCCCCTCGGGGTGAACTCTATCGGAAAAGGGAAATCAGGAATGACATTCAGACAATTGGTACTTGGCGGGGCCGCCATCGCGAGCCTTTCCGCCGCGGCATTCGCGCACTCGGGCGCCACCGGCGTGGTCAAGGAGCGTATGGACGCGATGAAATCCATGGGTGACGCGATCAAGCGCATAAAGCCGATGATGTCCGGCGAGGTCGGCTATGATGAAGCCGCTGTGCGAGAGGCCGCGCAGGTCATCGCCGCCGAGGCGGGCAAGGCCATGACCGGCAAGTTCCCGGAGGGTTCGACCGAGCATCCGTCCGAAACCCTGCCGCGCACCTGTGAGGAATGGGACCGCTTCAGCACCCTCGCAACCCAACTGGAAAAGGCGGCGCAGGGGCTTGCCCTTGCTGCGGGCAACGGGCTGCATGGCGACGGCCACATGATGGGCGGCCAGTCCGGGATGATGGGCGGCAACATGATGGGGGATAGCTCCGGCATGATGGGGGGCGGCATGATGATGGGCGACGGCGCCATGCCCGAGGGGATGACCGCCGAGCGTATCGGCCAGATGCCCACCGATGGGGCCTTCATGATGGTGACGCAAACTTGTTCGGCCTGTCATGATCGCTATCGGCAGGACGACGACTGACCATGTACCGCAGTTTTCGTGTTCTAATCGGCCTCGCCGCGCTGGCGGGGCTGGGCGGTGCGTCGCTGGCCGTCTGGCCGATCGGTGAAGCGCCCGACCTGACCGAGCGCGAAGGTGACGCGCAAAGGGGCGCCTACCTCGCCCGGGCCGGGGGCTGCATTGCCTGCCATTCCGATGCCGGCTCGGGCCGTCCGGCCCTGACCGGCGGGGCGCCCATCGAAACCGGCTTTGGCCGGTTCGTGCCGCCCAACATCACCCCGCATGACACCGCAGGTATCGGCGCGTGGACAATCGACGATTTCGCCCGCGCCGTGCGGCAGGGCGTGGCCCCGGACGGGGATCCCTACTACCCGGCCTTTCCCTATGCCTTCTACGGCGATCTGAGCGACCAGGACATCGCCGACCTCTGGGCGGCGTTCCAGGGGGTGGGACCGCAGGAGGTGACGGCGGGCGGGAACGAGATCGCCTTCCCGTTCAACCTGCGCTTCGGCCTGAAGTTGTGGCGGGCAGCCTATGCCAAGGGCCCGGCGACGGCGGCGGATCCTGACAGGTCCGACGCCTGGAACCGGGGACGGTGGCTGGTCAACGGGCTGGCCCATTGCGGCGCGTGCCATACCGACCGCAACTTTCTGGGCGGGCGGCGACCTGAGCAATATCTCTCTGGGAGCGACGACCTGCCGGACGGAGGCAAGGCCCCGCCGATCCGACCCGGTGGCCTGCGCGAGTCAGGCTGGACCGTGTCCTCGCTGGCCTTCGGGCTGAAGTCGGGCGTGATGCCGGATGGCGACACATTCGGCACTGGCATGGGCGAGGTCGTGCGCGACGGAACCGCTTGGCTGTCTCAAGCCGACCGTGAAGCTATGGCCGCTTACCTGCTGGATGAAGACCCACCCACGGATAACTGACGCGGCCCCGAACGGGACAGCGTCCGGAAAGGAATGACCATGAACAGAACGCTTATCATCGGCGCGGTGGCGGCACTTGTCGGGGCCGCCGCGGTCTATTTCACGAACACCGGCGGAGGCGAGACCACCTCCGGCACCGGGGTCGTCCCGGCGCAGGGCGCGGCCATGGTGGAGGTCGCTTTGCCCCAGACACTGTCGCAGACCGCGCAATTGGGCCAGACCGCCTTTGACTCCGCATGTGCCGAGTGCCACGGCACGAACGCCGCCGGGAGGATAGGCAATGGACCGCCGTTGATTCACAAGGTCTATGAGCCTTCGCATCACAGCGACATGGCATTTCACCTGGCGGTGCAGAACGGGGTGCGCGCGCATCACTGGAAATTCGGCAACATGCCGGCGCAAGAGGGCCTGACCCGCGGCGACGTGGACGCGATCGTCGCCTATATCCGCGAGGTTCAGCAGGCCAACGGAATCAACTGACGCCGTTATGATAGAATATCAGACCTGCCGGATCTGTCGCCGGCAGGCCGTGCCCCGCTCGGCTTACGGAGTGTTGGTCAGAGCCTTACCCCGCGCAACCGAAGCGCATTGCCGATCACCGAGACGGACGACAGGGACATCGCCGCCGCCGCGATCATCGGCGAGAGCAGGAGGCCGAAGACCGGGTATAGGATACCCGCCGCGACCGGTACGCCGGCGGCGTTGTAAACGAAGGCAAAGAACAGATTCTGCTTGATGTTGCGCAAGGTGGCGCGGGCCAGCTTGCGCGCTCGGACGATCCCCGTCAGATCCCCCGACAACAGCGTTATGCCGGCGCTTTCCACCGCCACGTCGGCGCCTGTGCCCATCGCGATGCCCACATCCGCCGCCGCCAGAGCGGGTGCATCGTTCACGCCGTCCCCTGCCATGGCGACCAGTGCGCCCGCAGCGTGAAGCTCATCTACCAGCGCTTTCTTGTCCTCCGGCAAGGCACCCGCGCGGACGTCGTCGATACCCAGCTTGGCAGCCACCGCCTCGGCGGTGCGCTGGTTGTCGCCCGTTGCCATGATCACCCGCAAACCTTGGGCGTGCAGATCGCGGATCGCGGCTTCGGTGGTGTCCTTGATCGGGTCGGCCACGGCGACGATCCCTGCCAGGGTGCCGCCGATGGCGATGAACATCGCGGTCTTGCCCTCGGCGCGGAGTGTGTCTGCCGTTTCTTCGGCGCCGCTTGTATCTACGCCAAGGCTTTCCATCATCGCCGGATTGCCGAGCGCCACCTCGCTTTCATCGACCCGGCCCCTAACGCCCTTGCCGGTGATAGCCTCGAAATCGCTGGCCCGTGCGGGCTTCAGCCCACGGTCTCGCGCGCCGGACACGATGGCCTCCGCCAACGGGTGCTCGGAGCCCATCTCCAGCGCGGCGGCGACGGCCAGCACGTCTTCCTCGTTGCGATCCGACAGGGTGACTACGTCGGTCAGGCGCGGTCGCCCCTCGGTCAGGGTGCCGGTCTTGTCGACGATGAGCGTATCGACCTTGGACATGCGTTCGAGCGCCTGCGCATCCTTGATTAGAACGCCGGCCTGTGCCCCGCGTCCGGCGGCGGTGGTGATCGAGATCGGGGTGGCGAGACCCAGCGCGCAGGGACAGGCGATGATCAGCACCGAAACCGCCGAGACGATGGCGAAGGCCAGCGCCGGGTCCGGCCCTACCGCCAGCCAGGTGCCGAAAGCGATCACGGCGACGGCCACGACTGTCGGCACGAAGATCTCCGACACATTGTCGGCAAGGCCCTGGATTGGCGCCTTGGAGCGCCGCGCGCCCGCGACCATGTCGACGATCTGCGCCAGCACGGTATCGGCGCCCACCTGCGTGGCCCGGATCGCAAGGGTTCCGTTCTTGTTGATCGTGCCGCCGGTGACGCGATCGCCCTCGGTCTTTTCCACCGGCACCGGCTCACCCGTGATCATGCTTTCATCGACCGAGGAGTGCCCCTCGGTCACCTCGGCATCGACCGGCACGCTGTCACCGGGACGTACGCGAAGCATGTCGCCCTCGACCACGTTTTCCAGCGGCGCGTCGTATTCCGAACCGTCCGGCAGGATGCGACGGGCGGTCTTGGGTGCAAGATCCATCAATGCCCGGATCGCGTCGCCTGTGCGCTCACGGGCGCGCAGTTCCAGAACCTGCCCCACGAAGATCAGCGTGACGATGACCACCGCCGCTTCGTAATAGGTTCCGACGCCGGCGCCCATGCGGTATTCCTGCGGAAAGATCCCCGGCGCGAAGGTGGCGAAAAGCGAGTAGAGGTAGGCCGCGCCCACGCCCAGCGAAATCAGCGTCCACATATTGGGAGACAGGTTTCGGATTGAGTCGACTCCGCGTTTGAAGAAAGGCTGAGCGGCCCAGAAGACAATCGGCGTGGCCAGCGCGAATTCGATGTAGACCGAAAGTTGGTGACCCAGCCAGTCTCGCAGGTTGAGGCCGACCATTTCCCCCATCGTCAGCACCATGAGGGGCACCGCCGCCGCGGCACTGACCCAGAGGCGGCGGGTAAAGTCGTTCAGTTCCTCGCTGGGCTCGTCGCTGGGCACCATCGGCTCGAGCGCCATGCCGCAGATCGGGCAGGCCCCGGGTTCGTCGCGGATGATTTCGGGATGCATCGGGCAGGTCCATTGCGTGCCTTGCGCCACATTGCCCTTGGCCTTTTTGGCGTTGCCGGACGCATAGAAATAGGGATCGTTGCTGAACTTCTCCTGGCAACCGTCGGAGCAGAAATGGAAGCTTTGCCCATCATAATTTTCGGTGCGGGTCTTGTCGGTGACCTGGACGGTCATTCCGCAGACCGGGTCCGTTGCGGTATCGGCCCCGGCGGGACCATCGTTGCCGTGATCGTGGTGATGATGGGGGTGATCGTGGTTTGCATGCCCGGTCATGGCTGTCTCCTTGTCCCTGGCAGCTTATGTAAGGTTTCCAGTCACTGGAGGGTCAAGGCCGGACGAAAAAAATCGCAAAGCAACGGTCGGAATCCTTCAGATCACGAAAAATTGGGGTGGCGATCTTTGCTTTGTGGGTGGTTTGACTGGACAGTCGTGGAAAGCCCGGTATTTTCTGGCGTCATGAGACAGTTGCGGGCCGCTCTTGCCAAATGCCTGATGGTCGTGCTCATGGCGATGTTCGTCATGGGCTCGTTTGGCATGGGCGCCGCCGGTGCGGCGGCGGCAACGGCTGAGCCCGCGCACATGATGGACCACGCAGGCCCGTCCGCCAGAGATTGTCCGACGATGGACGAGACGGATGCGCCGATGCAGAAAGGCCATGCGGCCTGCACGATGACGGTCTGCTGTTTCTCCGAAGGGCCCGATTTCCGCGCGATCCGGCCGGAGGCGCAGATTCTGCCCGCCAGCTACCTGCTGTCCATCGAGGACCGGCTGACTCAGGCGGAACCCGAGCGCGCCAAGAAACCCCCAAAACACGCCTGATCCCTTGATCGGAATGGTCCGGGCGCCTTGCGGCGACCGGGCACCCTTGTTGCTGCGGCGCGCCCGCGGGACGCCAAGAGACAGGTATGTGATATGCGTGGACGATATTTCGCGCTGGCGATCATGGCGCTCGCCGCTGGAGGCGCCGGTGGTGTGCTGTATGAGCGCGAGCGGATGACCCAGACGATGGATGCGGGCGATGATGGTGACAAGATCCTCTATTGGGTCGCGCCGATGGACCCGAATTTCCGCAAGGATGGCCCGGGCAAGTCGCCGATGGGCATGGACCTCGTCCCTGTCTACGAGGGCCAGGAACCCTCGGGCGACCCCGAGGAGGTGACGCTGTCGGCCGCCGAGGTGAACACCATCGGGGTGCGCACCGCCGTGGCGCGGGTCGAGGATATAGCGCACCGAATCGATACGGTGGGATTCGTCGATTACGACGAGCACGAAACCAGCCATATCCATACCCGCGTCGAAGGATGGATCGAGCGGCTGGAAGTGCGCGCCGTGGGCGACGAGGTCTCCGAGGGCGACCTGCTGTTTGAGCTCTACGCTCCCGAGATCACCATCGGCAGTTCTGAGCTGCTGCGGGCCACACGGTCGGGCGATGCCGACGAGATCGCAATCGCCCGGACAAAGCTGATGAATTTCGGTGTCAGCGCCCGCCAGATCGACGAGATGGCGCAGGCGGAACGCCCGGCGCAGCGCGTGCGGTTCTATGCGCCCCAGGATGGTGTGGTCTTCGTGCTCGACGCCGCCGATGGCATGTACCTGCGGCCCGACACACGGGCGATGTCGCTGGCCGATACCTCCTCCGTCTGGCTGCTGGTGGACGTGTTCGAGCGGGACATGACGCTCTTGTCGGACGACATGCGCGCCGAGGCCCGGTTCGATCACCTGCCGGGGCAGGTCTTTACCGGCGAGATCGACTATATCTTTCCGGAACTCGACGCCGAGACGCGGACGCTGCAGGTGCGTCTGCGGTTCGACAATAAAGAGGGTCTATTGCGGCCCAACATGTTCGCCAAGGTTGCGCTTGTGCCGAACGAGGCGCGACAGGCCCTGACCGTGCCGTCCGAGGCGGTGATCCGCACCGGCCGCGCCGAACGCGTGATCCTGCGCCTGGCCGACGGCAGTTTCCGCCCCCGGCTGGTGACGACCGGATTGCGCGGCGGATTTGCCGAGGGACGGCGCACCGAGATTGTGCAGGGTCTGGCCCCGGGGGACGAGGTCGTGGCCTCGGCCCAGTTCCTGATCGACAGCGAAAGTGCCCTGAACGCCGGGATGATGCGTTTTGCCCCTACCGATGCGGAACCGGCCATCGGCAAGGGCGTCCTGCTGTCGCTGGACCCTGAAACGCGCCGCGCGCGGATCGCGCACGCACCGATCGAGGCAATGGGCTGGCCTGCGATGGAGACCGAGTTTGCCCTGCGCTCGGATGTCTACCTTGAGGACCTGACCGAGGGGCAGGACGTGGAATTCGAAGCGGTGCGCGGGGCAGACGGGCTGATTGCGCTGACGCGCCTGGGGCGGGATGACGGGGTGGATGCCACCGGCGAGGGCGTGGTTCATGCCGTCACGCCCGAGGGCAAGCTGACCGTCAGCCATGATCCGATCCCGGCGCTTGGCTGGCCCGCGATGAAGATGGACCTGGACGTGCAGGGCGTCGATACCGCCGCGATCCCGCTGGGCGAGCCAGTTTCGTTTGACCTGTCCGCAGGAGAGGATGGCATGGCCGTCATCGTGGCCGTAAGGTCCGGGGGCGCAGAGGCCGAGCCAGCGCCCGAGATAGCGGAGGCCGGACCGCAAGAGAACGCCGCGCCGCCGATCACCGTCGAGGGTCGTATCGAGGCGATCGATGCCGAAACCGGCATGGCAACCATCGCGCACGGACCCATTGCCGAGATCGGCATGCCGGGCATGACGATGGATTTTGCCCTGACCGATACGCTCGACCCGGCGAATCTGCCCCTGGAGCAGGAGGTGACGCTGACCTTCCTGCGGCCAGATGGCCTGACGATGGTGTTGGCGGCAGTAGAGGCCAAACCCGAACCGATGACCGTCACCGGCACGATCAATAGCGTCGACGCCGAGACGGGCATGGCCAATATCACCCATGGACCGATCGCCGATATCGGGATGCCGGGGATGACCATGGATTTCGCCCTCGCGGGGGATCTCGATCCGGCAGGCTTGCCTGTCGGCCAAGAAACCGGACTTTTGCTGATGCAGGGGCCTGACATGACCCTTTCGCTCGCCGGCACAGTGGATCTGGGCCAATGATCCCCGCCATCATCCGCTGGTCCATCGCCAACCGCTTCATCGTGATCGTGCTGGCGCTCTTCCTTGGGGCCGCCGGGGTCTGGGCGCTGCGCAGCACGCCGGTCGATGCGATTCCCGATCTTTCGGACGTACAGGTCATCATCAAGACACCCTACGCCGGTCAAGCCCCGCAGGTGGTCGAAGACCAGGTCACCTATCCGATCACCACCGCCATGCTGTCCGTACCGGGGGCGGTGGACGTGCGCGGCTTTTCCTTTTTCGGCGACAGCTATGTCTATGTCGTCTTCGAGGATGGCACCGATCTTTACTGGGCCCGGTCACGGGTGCTGGAGTATCTTGCGCAGGTGCAATCGCGCCTGCCTGCCGGAGTGAACCCGGAGCTTGGCCCCGATGCCACCGGCGTCGGCTGGATCTATCAATACGTGCTGGTCGACCGCACCGGTGGGCATGACCTGTCGCAGCTGCGCACGTTGCAGGACTGGTTCCTGAAATTCGAATTGCAGACCATTGAGGGCGTTTCCGAGGTCGCCACCATCGGCGGCATGGTCAAGCAGTACCAGGTGGTCGTCGACCCCGACAAGCTGCGCGCATTCGACATCCCGCTGGCCACCTTGCGCGCCGCCATCGGCGAGGCCAACCGCGAAAGCGGCGGCAGCGTGATTGAGATGGCCGAGGCCGAATACATGGTCCGCGCCACCGGCTATGTCGACAGCATCGAGGACCTGTCCGAGATCCCCCTGATGGTCAACGACCGGGGCGCGGCTGTCACGCTGGGGGACGTGGCCGAGATCCGGCTGGGGCCGCAGATGCGGCGCGGCGTGGGCGAGTTCAACGGCGAGGGCGACGCGGTGGGTGCGGTGATCGTCATGCGGTGGGGCGAGAACGCGCTGGCGACGATCAACGCGGTCGAAGACAAGATCGACGAGCTGCGCGGCTCGCTGCCCGAGGGCGTGGAGATTGTCACCACCTACGACCGCTCGGGCGTGATCGAACGGGCCATCGACAACCTGCAAAAGAAGCTGACCGAGGAATTCATCGTCGTCATCCTTGTCTGCGGTGCCTTCCTGCTGCATCTGCGCTCGTCCCTGGTGATCGTGCTCTTTTTGCCGCTGGGCGTGCTGGCCGCCTTTGCCGTGATGCGCCTGCAGGGGGTCAATGCCAACATCATGTCGCTGGGCGGGATCGCCATCGCCATCGGCGCCATGGTGGATGCCGCCGTGGTGATGATCGAGGCGATGCACCGAAAGATGGAGGGCAAGCGCCTGTCCTCCGAGGAACGATGGCAAGCCGCGCGCGACGCGGCCGCCGAAGTGGGGCCGGCGCTGTTCTATTCGCTGGCAATCATCACGATCAGCTTCCTGCCCGTCTTCGTGCTGGAATCGCAGGAAGGGCGGCTCTTCAAGCCACTGGCCTTCACCAAGACCTACGCGATGGCCGGTGCCGCGATCCTGTCGATCACGCTGGTGCCTGTGCTGATGGGCTACTTCATCAGGGGTAAGATCGTGGCCGAGCGGCGTAACCCGCTGAACGTGGCTTGCCAGTGGATCTATCGCCCGTTCCTCGATGCCGCCGTGGCCTGGCCCTGGGCGACGGTCCTGCTGGCCGCCGCACTCGTGGCCTCGATGGCGCATCCGCTGCAACGGCTGGGCACCGAGTTCATGCCGGAGCTGAACGAGGGTGATTTCCTTTACATGCCGTCGCTCTATCCCGGTGTCTCCATCGGCAAGGCGCGCGAGGTGCTGCAACAGACCAACCGGATGATCGCGCAGGTGCCCGAGGTGGAAACCGTGCATGGCAAGCTGGGCCGGGCCGACACGGCAACCGACCCCGCGCCGCTGACCATGATCGAAACGACGATCCAGCTGAAACCGCGGGAAGAGTGGCGACCGGGTGTCGGCATGGACGACATCCGCAACGAACTGGACGCCCGCGTGCAAGTGCCCGGCGTCACCAATGTCTGGATCCAGCCGATCAAGAACCGGATCGACATGCTGGCCACCGGGGTCAAGACGCCCGTGGGGGTCAAGGTCTCGGGCGCCGACCTGACCGTGATCGAAGAGATTGCCGTGGCGGTCGAACAGGCCGTGGCAGACATCCCCGGCACCGCCTCGGCCTATGCCGAGCGACCCGTGGGCGGTCGGTTCATCGAGATCGACATCGACCGCGCGGCGGCAGCCCGCTACGCCCTGTCGATCGAGGACGTGCAAGAGGTGGTGCAGACGGCCATCGGCGGGCAGACCATCGCGGAATCCGTTGAGGGGCTGGAACGCTTCCCGATCAACCTGCGCTATCCGCGTGACTGGCGAGACAGCCCAGACAGGCTGGACGATCTGCCCATCGTCACGCCTTCGGGCGCGCATATCCCGCTGGGGGCCGTGGCCGATGTGAAGCTGGTCGACGGCCCCGGAATGATCCGGTCCGAAAACGCCCGGCGCACCGGCTTTGTCTTCATCGACATTGCCGGGCGCGACCTTGGCACATACGTGGCCGAGGCACAGCAGGTGGTGGCGGACAATGTCAAGCTGCCGCCGGGCTATTCCATCGCCTGGTCTGGCCAGTACGAGTATATCGAGCGCGTGCAGGAACGTCTGGGCCTGGTGGCGCCGGCGACCCTGATGATTATCACGCTGATGCTGTTCCTGGCCTTCAACCGGGTGACGGAAGTGGCGATCATCCTGCTGGCGCTGCCCGTGGCGCTGGCCGGGGGCGTGTGGCTGATCTTCTATCTCGGCTACGCCGTGTCGGTCGCCGTGCTGGTGGGCTTCATCGCTCTCGCCGGCGTGGCGGTTGAGACGGCCATCGTGATGCTGCTCTACCTCAACTTGGCCTGGGACCGGCGAGTTCTGGCCGCCAAAGAACAGGACCGCGAGGTCAATCGCGACGACATCGAGACGGCGGTGTTCGAGGGGGCTCTTTTGCGCCTGCGGCCCAAGCTGATGACCGTCGCGACCATCTTCGCCGGTCTCATCCCGATCATGTATGGCGACGGCACCGGGTCCGAGGTGATGCAGCGCATCGCCGCGCCGATGATCGGTGGTATGGCCACCGCGACCATCCTGACGCTCTTCGTGATCCCGTCGATCTTCGTCATCTGGAAACGTTTCACCCTGGGGCGGGTCAACCGGCAGATGTTGCAGCCCGTCCGTCCCTTCCACTCCCCCCAGCCCGGCGAATGACCGGGCACCACATGCGCAAAAGGAGAACCAACATGCGTCAATTCCTGCTTTCACTCGCCTTCGCCGCAGCCGCCCCGGCACTTGCCCTGGCCAGCGACGACTCGCATTCCGGTCACGACATGTCCTCGCACGAGGGCATGAGCACCGAGTCGCACGAAGGTATGCATGACGAGTCCCACGAAGGTATGGCGGGCGTCCATGCCGAAGCGACGGTCAACAGCATCGGTGACGGCACCGCGAACATCACCCACGGGCCTATCGCCGAAATCGGCTGGCCTGCCATGACCATGGACCTGCCCGTACTGGAAGGTGCCGAAATCGGCGGTGTGGAAGATGGCGACGAGGTGATGATGATGCTCCAAAAGGGCGAAGACGGCATGTACGCCATCCGCGCGCTCATGCCGAAAGAGTAAGCTGGCCTCGTCGCGAAGGGCGCGCCCTGACCTCGAAGAGGTAGGGCGCGCTTTATTACCTGTAATTTTGTGAACGCTGCGAAGCCGACCTTGGGACAGATCGCAGCGAAGGTCCGGAATCCGCCCAAGCTAACCAGTTTAACGACAATACGGTTTTGAAGGTATGACCCGCGAAGCTTCAGTTTCAAATTTCCGGTACCTACCGCCTGAGTATCGAGGGCAGTCCCTGGCATGTCCGGCAGCTATCACCGCTGCTCCAAGGTCGACGCCGGCCTTGTCCCAGCAGACGCCCACCCACCGGTCATAGGTCTTCTGTCCGTTGAACTCGCATGTGATGGTAGCGTTGCTGTAGGCATTCTGCATCCAGCGCTTCCCGGCTTGTCCGCCCCGTTCGTTTAATTCGGGGGCATCAACTCCATTGAGCCTCACGGCAATGCGTCCACGACTCGTTGCAATCTCGATGGTGTCTGCATCGCGGACGTGGACAAGCTTTCCGCTGAGGGTTGTCGCATACGCGTGTGAAGGAGCGCCGAACACGCAAATCATTGCGAGGAGTGCTACGGAGTTTAGGGATTTCAGCATCGAGATATCCGTTAGGTTTTGAGAACGTCTACGGCCCGGCTCCTAAACACACACGCTGGCAATTTACAGGCAGTCTTGTGACTATTTCTGCCTACGATTTGTTTGCTCCGCGCCAAGGGGAAGGCCAAAAATCTCGCAACCAATGTCCGCTAACCGGGCTGCACCTGCGGTATCCTGTTCGAAAGCTCAAGGTCGGGAATGGGCCGTTCGCCACGCTCGAAAGGGAGGGCGGAGAGTTGACCTTCGCTGCGGACGGTATGAATGTCGGCTGTCAGGACATAATCCTGCCATGCGTAACAAGTGCTCGATTTGCGCTAAAGCTGCGAAGCAGCTCCGGTATGAGGGCAGCAAGCGTCTGTTCATCGCAAATGCAAAAATATCGAGAAACTCTGGGAGAATTTCAAGGCAAAACAAATGGCGAGCGAGACACGCCACCATACCGAAATCCCTGAACGCCAGCGCAATGATGGAAACTTAATGTTTGTCGACGTCCCGCCAGTCAACGGGATTGCGGCGGCGGCAGATTCAACGTTCATGAGGGGCGTCGTGTTTTGACGGACGCCCCCCGTTTGATTGCTGGCGCGACTTGGCACTGTCCTTCAGGACGCCGAGTTCGCCACGGGCTGGGATCTGACCACCCCTTCGTTCAGAACAGATACCGCGGCGCCCGCAACCAAGGCCCAGAAGGGCGCGCTGATGCTTAGGAACGACACGTTCGACATCGCCACTATCAGGGCGACGAAGGCTCCGATCTGGTGGCCCGCTTTCCGGTCGAAGGCGGACTGGAATGCGCTCAGTAGAACAGTGATCATCGCCAGGCCCGCCACCGCGCCGATCAGGGGCCCTGGCAGCGCCATGATGAGCGGCACCGCAACCCCGGCGAATATCCCAAAGGCGGCGAAGAGCACGCCGTTAAGCACCGTGGCCGCATAGCGCCTTTCAGGATTCTCACCTGCCTGATCGGAGGAACAGATCGCGGTCATGGGCCCCGCGATATTGGCGTTATGCCCGCCGATGAACCCGGCCAGCATGCCGCCGATGCCCGAGATCACGGTCATAGCGTTGATCGGAGGACGGTAGCCCTCGGCGTAGAGTACCCCGATGGCCTGCGCGTTCTCGGCCCCAATCACGAGCACGGCCAGCGGCACGGCGATGGCCAGGAACGCGTCGACCGTAAAGACGGGTGCGGTGAATTCCGGTGCGACAAAGCTGATTGCCGCCTCGCCCCCCTGGAAGCCTCCGGTTAGGGCTACGGCCACGAGGCCGACGACCAGCGCCGTCAGCACCGGCGGGACGGCCCGCAGGAACCGCATCGACAGGAAGAAGGCGATGGTCGCCGCACCGACCACGATGGGCAGTTTCTCGATTGAGGTAACCGCGCCGATACCGAAACGGATGAGCGCCCCCGCGATCATCGCCATCACGATGGGCATCGGAAGCCAGCGCATCACCTTGCCGATTAGCCCGGTGATCCCCAGCACGAAGACCATCGCGCCCGCCATCAGGAATGCCCCGACCGCCTGTTCGAACGGGAATGTCCCAAGCGCACCTGCGACCAGCGCGGCCCCGGGGATTGAGTAAGCCCCCGTCACAGGCAGCTTGTAGTAAAGCGCCATGAATAGGCTGATCAGCCCGCCGAGCCCGTAGATCGCCAGAAGCCAGGCCACGGTCTGACCTTCGGTCAGACCGCCATTATTGGCGGCACCGATCACGATCAGAGCAGGCCCTGAGCATCCGAAGATGGCCGCGACCAGTCCCGCGCTCGCCGTTTTGATTCCCAGCGCGTCGCGCAGGCCCGAAAGGCCTGCGCCGAAGCCCGGTCCTTTCTCAATCCAGTTTGTCTTTTCCGTCCGTTCCATTTAGGTTTCCCTCCCTTGATTTTGGTTGCGTAGCCGTCTCAGCGGCCGGTAAATTCGGGCTTGCGCTTGGCGTGAAAAGCCTCGACGCCCTCGCGGAAATCTTCCGATTGACGCAAGCGGCTGTAGTTCAGCCCTTCCATCTCGATCGCGGTGCTGAGAAGCGCGTCGTCGGTATCGTTCAGCAGCTTCTTTGCGGTGCGTTGCGCAATCGGTGAAAATTCACGGAGTTCGTTCACGAGGTCGGTCACCGCCTGTTCGAGATCGCCATCTGGCACGCATTCGGTAGCGATGCCCCAGTCAAGCGCCTGCTGGCCCTTGATGCGCTTTGAACGCATGACGATGTCTTTCGTCCGTGTCACTCCGACGATCTTCTGCAGCCGGGCGGAACCACCCGATCCCGGGATTTGGCCCAGCTTCTGCTCGGGCAGCGCATAGCGGCAGGTCTCGGACACAATGCGGAAATCGCAGGCCAATGATAGCTCGAACCCCACGCCGAAAGCGTAGCCGCGATTGGCCGCGATCACCGGCTTAGAGCAGCGTGCAGGGGCCGCGACGTTCCAGGCGAGGTGCGAGACATGCTCGGGACTGGCCTCGAGGAAGCCTTTGATATTGCCGCCCGAGGAAAAATGCTCGCCCTCGGCGGAGACGACGATGATGCGCACGCGGTCATCTTCATCAAGTGCCTCGAAGACAAGGCGCAGCTGATCGCGGGCACCCATCGAGATCACGTTGTAGGGCGGCCGCGCGAGGACGATGTCCGCGCGTTCGCTGGCTTCATCGAGCTGAACGCGAAAACCGTCGAGCTTGGAGAGGCGCGGATCGGTGAAGGTCATCGTCTCGGTCATCGGAGTTTCTTTCATCTGGATGTCTTTCTCTGGAGTTACGCAGTTGTGGTTTCGGCTGGTTCGACCTCGTATTCGCCTGCAACCAGCAGGCGGCGGAGGAGCTTGCCGACAGGGGATTTCGGGATTTCGCGCACGAAGACGTAGCGGCGCGGGCGGCGGAAATTAGACAAGTCGGAGTCGCGGCAATGGGCGTCGAGTTCGTCTTCGGTGACCTTTTCGCCGCGCTTGACGAAGGCGGTAACGACCTTGCCCCAGCGTGCATCCGGCAGGCCGACCACGGCGACCTCGGCCACGGCGGGGTGCAGCGACAGGCAGCTTTCGACCTCGACGGGTGATACGTTCTCGCCTCCGGTGATGATCATGTCATCGGCCCGGCCGGTGACGAACAGATCGCCATCTTCGTCGAAGTGCCCGCAATCGCCGGTGAAGTACCAGCCGTCGCGAATAGCCTTCTTGTCCGCTTCGGGGCGGTTCCAGTAGCCCTCGAAAGCTTCATCTCCCTGCATGGAGGCGACGATTTCGCCTTCTTGTCCGGGTGCACAGGTCTGGCTGACATCGGTCGTGCCCAGCGGAACCACGCGCAGTCTCTGGTTGATCGCAGCGCGGCCCGCTGATCCGGGTTTGGCGGCAGCGTCCTGGCAGATGGAAAAGGTGTAGATCTCGGAAGAGCCGTAATGATTCACGAAAAGCTCGGGCTGGAAAGCCTCTGCCAGTTTCCGCAAAAGACCGTCTGTCATGGACGCCCCGGCAAAACCGAGCTTGCGCACGCTGGCCACCCGGTGCGGTGTGAAGCTCGCGTGATGTACGATGTCATGATAAAGCGTCGGCACCAGATAGAGATTGTCGACATCATGTCTTTCGATCGCATCGAGCGCGTCTGGTACGTTGAAGCGCGGCAGGCACACGAAGGCACCGCCGATCACGCTGGCCGACAGGAGCGAACGGATCCCCATCGTGTGATAGAGTGGCATCACGCCCAGCGTGCGCTCGCCATGCCCGTACATGTTCTGCGCCACATGGGCGATGGCCGCGGCCCGTTCGGCCCGGTGGCGGCGCGGCACGCCTTTGGGCTTCGAGGTCGTGCCGGATGTGTAAAGCATGACGGACATATCGTCGGCCCCGGCTTGCGGCGCCGCATCGGCGGCACGGCCTGCCAGCATTGCGGCAAGGCCCTGATCGCCATCCAACGGCAGTACGTTGAGGTCCGCCGCAAGGGCCGATCCGGCCACGGCCTCGGACGCGGCATCGTCATGCACCAGAACGCGGGCCTCACTGTCGCGCAGCGCATGGTCCAGTTCATCGGCGGTGACGCGCCAATTCACGGGCGTGATGACGATCCCGGCAATCTGGCAGGCCCAATGCAGCGAGGCATTCTCCCACCGGTTCTGCATCGCCGTGACCAGCATGTCGCCCTTGCGAAGTCCGATCTGGCCAAGCGCATCCACAAGCGCGCTGATCCGGCAATACCAGTCGGAATAGGTGATCGTCCGGTCGCCTTCGGCAATTGCCATCGCGCCGGGATCGCGTTCGACGGACGCGATAAAGCTGGTTCCGAGGTCAAGCATCGATTGGTCCTCCCTTGATGCGGTTACGGGCGGCCAGCGCCGCCTGAACGATGGGCGCATAGCCGGTGCAGCGGCACAGGTGGCCCGAGAGCGCCTCGCGGATCGCGTCTTCCTCCGCGTCCGGTTGACGCGAAAACAGCGCGTCGAGGGTCATCAGAATGCCGGCCGTGCAGAAGCCGCATTGCAGCGCGAAATGTTCGCGGAAGGCCTCTTGCAGCGAGGTCAGCGCATCGCTCTTGCCCAGACCCTCGACCGTGCGGATCTCGCAGCCCTCGGCCTGTTGGGCGAGCATCAGGCACGCGCGGGCAGGCTCGCCGTCCACCTGCACCGTGCAGGCACCGCAGACGCCGTGTTCGCAACCAACATGGGTGCCCGTCGCGCCGATCTCGTGGCGCAGCACGTCGCTCAGAAGTTTGCGCGGGGAGACGCGGAGCGATACGGGCCGCCCGTTCAGGGTGAAGCGCAGCGCGTGCGTCTCGTCTTGGGTCAGTCGCGGCATGACGAAGCCTCCTTCAAGGTTGCGCGGCCGAGCTTGCGGACCAGGTCGCGGCGATAGCGCGCGGTGGCATGCAGGTCGTCGCGGGCCTGAAGGTGCCACGCGAACTCGTTCAGCCGGTCGTCGAGATCGGCTGTGTCTGCCGGCAGCTCGAGTGTGCGTGGCGTGTCGGCGACGCCGCCCACGGTCAGCGCGGCGGTGTCGTCAGGTCGGGCCACCGCAGCGCAGGCGACGATGGCAAAATCACCATGGCGGCGGGCGACCTCGCGGAAGGAGTAGCCGGTGCCCGTCTGCCTGGTCGGGAAGGTGACCGAGGCGATCATCTCTCCGGGGGCGAGGTCTGTGGACATCATGCCCTGAAAGAAATTCTGCGCCGCGACCGTCCGCGTCTTGCGGCGGCGGCGCAGGGTCACGCTGCCGCCGAGCGCGATCAGGCACAGCGGCAACTCGGCGCTGGGATCGGCATGGGCGACGGAGCCGCAGACCGTGCCGCGATTGCGCAGCTGCATGTGCCCCACCCAGGGAAGCGCGGCATGCACCAGCGGCAGGCGGTCTGCAAGATCGGGCCAGCGTTCCAGCGTGCTCTGGCGCACGGCGGCCCCAAGGGTGACACGGTCGCTCTTGGTCTCGATCCGCGACAGCTCGGGGATGCGGGTGATGTCGACAAGCGTTGCGGGACGCGCGAGGCGCATGTTCAGCATGGGCACCAACGACTGGCCGCCGGCGATGACGCGGGCCTCTGTGCCGCCCTGATGCAGCGCTTCCAGAGCCTCACTCATCTCCGTCGCCGCGACAAGATCGAACGGGGCGGGTTTCATGACCTGCCTCCTTTGGTGACTCGATTGAGAAGACTTCTCAGGCGGGCCATGGGGCCGCTCTGCGCGCCGCCGCCGCAATGGCGGGCCAGGGCGCGGAAAAACTCGCCGATCACGACCTTCGCCGCGCCGTCCAGAAGCCGTCCGCCGACCGAGGCGACCTTGCCGCCGATCTCGGCCTCGTAGCGATAGGCGATCTCGGTGCCGCCTTCGGTGTCGGTCAGCGTGATGCGGCCTTGCCCGCCGCCCGTACCCAGTGCGCCCACGACTTGCCCTGAAAGGGTGACCGCATTGGGCGGGTCGAGGTCTGACAGGTCGATACGAGCCTTGTAGCGCCCGCGCACGGGTCCGACGCCAAGCGTCACATCCGCCTCGAAGCGCGTCTTGCCGACCTTCTGGACGCCATGCGAGCCGGGGATGATCGCGTCGAGCGTCGCTGGGTCGAGCAACATCTGCCAGACATCCTCGCGGCTGGCCTGCACCACGGCGCGGCCTTCGCCGGTGAGCTTGCGGCCGCCTGCCGTGGCCTCGGCTTTCGTCTCGGGCACAGGCTCTTTCGGCGCGGGCTCCGCGCCGAAGATCAGAGGCGCAAGCTTGGATGCCGTCGCAGGCAACACGATGTCGGGCGCGCCTTCCTCGGAGGCCAGTGCGTCGGCCACCGCATTGGCGATGCAGACTGGCGTCGACATGCAGTTGCCCTCGCCCACACCCTTGGCCCCAAGCGGCGTGAACGGCGACGGTGTTTCGTGATGCAGGATGATCGGCTCGGGCACCTCCATCACCGTGGGCAACAGGTAATCGGCGAGCGTGCCCGACTGGAACGAACCGTCGGCACCGTATGAATATTCCTCGAGGAACGCGGCGCCGACCGCCTGGGCAAAGCCGCCCCGCACCTGGCCATCGACCATGGCCGGGTGCAGGATCCGTCCGCAATCGTGCATGGTCACGTAGCGGTCGATCCTTGGCTCGGCTGTTTCGGGGTCGATTTCTATTCCACAGAAATCGAAGATGAACCCGTGACAGAGCGAGGAATTCACCCCATCCTGCGGCGTCGGTGCCTCCAACTGCGGCGGGGTCCAGTAGACGGTCTCGCGCATGGTCTGGTCCAAGCCATCGGGCAGCGTGCCCGGCGCCCAATGCGCCGTGGCGGCAACCCGTGCGAAGGACACGCTGTTGTCGGGATTGCCTGCGGCACCGATGCGGCCCGCCTCGAAGGTCACGTCGCCCGGCGGGATATTCAGCTGCGAGGCCGCGACCTTTGCCAGCTTGTTGCGCAATCGATCCGCCGCGATTTCGGTCGCACCAGCGACGGCGGGGGCAAAGCGCGACGCGTAATTTCCCGACGCGATAGACCAGCTATCGCGCATCGTGTCCACATCGGCCAGAACGCGCACCGCGTCTATCGGCAGGCCGAACTTGTCAGCCACGACCTGAGCCAAAACTGTCCGGTGGCCCTGGCCCTGGGGGACCGAGGCGACCTTGACCGTCACCGAGCCGAGCGGGTCGATGGAGATGGTCGCCGTGGCCTGCGCACCGTTCTTCGGCCCGGCCTTGGCGCGCTCTTCGGGTGTCAGGACGGTGGTGATGTAGCCCATGTTCGACACCGAGGGCTCCACCACGCAGGCAAAGCCTATGCCATAGCGCCGGCCTTCGGCGCGGGCCTTGTCGCGGCGGGCGTAAAGCTCGTCCAGCCCGCCTTCCGCGACGGCGCGGTCCAGCGCCGTGGCGTAGTCGCCCGAATCGTAAAGGGCACCGCTGGCCGTGCGGTAGGGAAAGGCTTTGGCGGGGATGAGATTGCGGCGGATGACCGCAAGCGGGTCCAGCCCGAGCTGCCGCGCAATGGTCTCCATCAACCGCTCCAGCGCGAAATAGATCTGCGGTCCGCCGAAGCCGCGATTGAGCCCCGTCGGCGTCTTGTTGGTCAGCACGATGCGGTTGCGGATCGCCAGGTTCGGGATGTCGTAGGCACCGGTCATGTTGCCGTGCATCCGGTAGAGCGTGGCAGGCTCTGGCGCGCGCAGATGAGCGCCGCAATCCTCGACCTGGTCCCAGTCGAGCGCGGTGATCCGTCCATCCGCCGCCACCGCCGCCTCTATCCGTGTCTGACGATTGGTGGCCGAGACGCTTGCCGACAGATGCTCCAGGCGGTCCTCGATCCACTTGACCGGTGCGCCCGCAATTCGCGCAGCGATAGCCGCAAGGATCATGTAAGGAAAAACACCCTGCTTGATCCCGAAGGAGCCGCCTGAATCGGGCGGCGTACGCAGCCGCAGCCGGTTGCCCGGCACGTTCAGCGATCGGGCAACCACCGCATGGATCGAGAAGGGTCCCTGGAAATTCGCGGTGACGTCATAGGCATCCTCGCCGGCCTCGTAGCTGGCGATGACGCCGTAAGTCTCGATGGGCGTGCAGGCACTGCGCGGATAGGTGACGTCGATGCCGATCCGGTGCGGAGCGGCGTCGAAGGCCGCCTCGGGATCGCCGTAGCGGAAGCTGCGCTCGTTGATGAGATTGCCGCCGAGGCTGGGATGCAGCACCGGTGCGTCCGCGGCCAGCGCTGCCTCGGGCTCCAAGACGGCATCAAGCGGATCGTAGTCGACCTCGACAAGATCCGCGGCATCCTCGGCAAGGTAGCGGTCGGTCGCGACGATCATCGCCACCGGCTCGCCGACATACCGCACGCGGTCCACCGCCATGGGCCAGCATTCGACATCGGCTTTCACGCCGACGGTCATCGACCGGGTGCGCGCCGCAACATCTTCTCCGGTGATCACGGCAACGACGCCCGCCGCCTGCGCGGCCTTGACAGTTTCGACTGACCGGATCGCCGCATGGCCGTGGGGCGAGCGGACAAAGGTCAGCGCCAAGGTGCCCGTGGCAACCGGCAGGTCGTCGATATAGCAGCCGCGACCGGACAGCAGCGCCGGGTCCTCGACGCGCAGCGCGGACCGGCCAAGCAGCTTCTCTGAAACTGTATCGTTCATGTCTCCTCCCGGCTTGGCATAAGCAAGCCCTTGGGAGAGGACGTTAGACGCAGGTCTGCTGGCCTTGCGATCCCGCCAGGTCTCAGACCTTACCAAGGAGTCTCAAAAAGCGGGATCAGATGGTATCGCGCAGGGTCGAGACATTGCGGAAGACGCTGGGCGAGGAGCCGGCATGGTCGTGGAAGAATCGCGAAAAATGCGCCGGGACAGAGAAGCCAAGATCGTTGGAGATGGCCGAGAAACTGCGCGTTTCCTTGGCCACGGCCTGCACCGCACGCTCCACCCGCTGGGTGTTCAGGTAGACCCGGGGCGAGATTCCTGTATTCGCCTCGAACAGCCGGAAGAAATGCGCACGCGACAGGCCGCATTCGCGGGCGAGCCAATCCATCGAGACGACGCTGGCCGGATCCTCGCGGAGAAGGACCAAGGCCCGTGCGATCCGTCGGTCGGGCATGCGCGTCGCTTTGGCCTGTGCCCGAAGCGAAGGTTGCACATCGCGCCAGGGGGCCAGCCGCTCGATAATGGAGATCATCAGCCGCCCGATCAGCCGCTCATGCGTTGCGGCGTCACCGGGCGCCCGCACCATCGCCTCTGCTGTCTCACCGACCTGCCTCCGGATTTGCGGCGAGATGGCACCGCCTGGCTGCGGAAAAAAGTCCGGTCCGGCGCTCGCCTCCCAATTGCCGCGAAACGCGCCAAGCCAACTCGGTTCTATATACATTGCGAGGATGATGGTTGGCGGTTGATCCGTGCGGTGGACGTAGCTGTGATGCTCCCACGCATTGATTAGAACCGCGCTTTCGTCGGTCAACATCACGCGGCGCCCACCCACATCGAACTCGGTATCGACACCTTCGACCTTCAGAAGGACGTGGCATTGCGCATGGGCGTGCTTAACCAGAGGCCGGTCCATATCAAGCAGAGCGACCCGCCCGAAAGGCCCAATAGCAATCCTCAGAGCAGACGACATTCGAAATCGTTACCAGTTTTTTTGATCGGGTCAATCTTGCTCGACTGCAGGCATTTTGACGGCTCCGTGTTTCAGCACGTCTTCGGTGTCACTTGATAAGTCTGTGACGCTACGCGTTTCGCGCCGTTGCCGGATACCAAGCTTTTTCATTTTGGAACGCATTCCGATAGACCAAAAATGTTTCGTTGGTGTTGGCATCGCTCCGTCTAAGCGCAGCGGTGCGTTGCCATCTCAAAGACCCTCGGGCGACAAGGTAGCCATGTTCTTCCTATCGCACCTAAGCCCGAGCTTTTCCAGATCTCAGGTGTATGTGCGGAGCAAAGCCTTGCATCGTTATTCGTGTTTCACAGATGCGGCGATTAGACACCGAATGGTCGATCCGAAGGACACAGGGCTACTTCCGGTCCTTCGCCGCAAAGTCCGTGAAGGTCGGGTTTGGGCCGTGAGCGACGGTGGTTGCGGCGCGCCAGGTGCTCGGCTCGCTGCGCCGCCGCAAGTCGGGTTCGAGCCCAGACTCACCGATGCTGCGGGGCGCGCGAATGTCGGCTTTCGTCCGGCGCGTCGCACCATGATGGAGTTAGTCAGCTTCCACCAAGTCACTCCGGGCATCGCGGATGATCATCCACGACGAATGCAGGAAAAGCCCCGCGATCGCGAACGCGACGATCAGGTCGGGCCATGCACTGCCAAGCCACGCGACCAGCCCGGCGGCGATGACCACGGCGAGGTTGCCGATGGCGTCGTTGCGAGAGAACAGCCAGACGGCTCGCATATTGGCATCACCCTTGCGGTGCTTTAGCAGCGGCAGCACCGCGAGGATGTTTACGATCAGCGCACCTACCGCGAAGGCTCCCATCAACCCGGCTTCTGGCGTGGTCTGGTTGAGGACACGCCAGAGCGTGCTGCCGACAACGCCAAGGCCCAGAAGGCCCAGAAACACGCCTTGGATCATCGCCGACCGCGCCCGCCATGTCAGGCTCCAGCCGATGGCGAGCAGGCCCAGAAACGTGATCGCACCATCGCCCAGAAAATCGAGCGCGTCTGCCTTCAGCGCCTGCGAACCGGACAAGAACCCGCCGAACATTTCGACCACGCCGTATCCGAGATTGAGCGCGACCACGATCCAGAGCGCGCGGCGATAGCTCGGGTCCTTGTAGGCCGGATCGGACGATGTATCGCCGTCCTCGATCTTCTCGAAACCGTAGCCGGTCGCGTCGAGCGCGGGCCGCACTTTCGGCAGATCGCCGTCCGCGATCCGCAATGTCATGATGTGGGTGGCGGCGGACACTTTCACGTCGCCTTCGGCCACGCCCGCAGACCGGGCCGCGCGCTCGATCTCGGCGGCATCTTTCGCGCAGTCCATGCCTTGCACCCGCATTCGGATCGGGGAGGAGGCTGTCGCCAACTTGCTGTTATCGGGCTGGCTCATGTGCGATCCTTTTTGTGGTGGCGGGCGAAAAGGTACGCTGCTAACGTATCAGTGGATAATGATATGACAGCGCAAAACATTCAAGACGATCTTTCGGCACCCGATACACTGGAACTGCGGGCAAAGCTCTTCCGGGGCCTAAGCGATCCCAGCCGTCTGACGATCCTCGATGCGCTGGTGTCGGACGAACGCAACGTGCAGGAAATCGTCGGGCATACGGGTTTGGGTCAGCCCAACGTCTCGAACCATCTGCGCTGTCTGCTGGAATGCGGGCTGGTCAGTCGCCGCAGCAAAGGCCGCTTCGTTCGGTATCGTCTGGCGGACAGGCGGGTCGCCGATCTCATCCGTGATGCAGATCAGCTACTTGCCTCGACAGCCAACGGAGTTGATGCCTGCCAAAGCTATACGGACTAACCGGCGCGACCTGCTGCAATGTCCTATCGGTGCGCCAAACCTGAAGCAGCCATCTGCGCATCCGCAGCGAATGCACCCTTTGTCCGCTCCGCCGACCTTCACCCTTCGAAAATGCTGCGCGAGGGATGAATGGCCGATATCGTGAAGCTGCATCGCAGCGTTCGACCATCAAGCCAACGGCAAGTCTGGGCCGTTTGCGGCGACCCGATAAATCGCGGCGGGGAGTGGTCGTTCGCTGCGGGGTCGACGAGCGGCTGCTATTGGGACGACAACCGAGATGCCGCTCTGGGGCGTTATGGGCTTGTCCTGCGCCCAGCCCACCAGTCGCCCGGCGTAGACGCCGTCGGCGGCGGCGCACTGGACGAGGGGAAAGGCACGGTGAGCCGGCCAGCCCTTGGCGACAAATGTTGATCATACGCCAGCGTTGTCAGTTCTTCCGACGCTAAGTGCATGACCAACGGCACTTGTGTTGTATGTTGTGTTGCGTTATGTGTATCACTGTGCACAACAATGCGAAAGCGAGGTTATCATGCCTTCACCACTGAATATTCGTGACATCGGTGAGGATCGCAAGGCGGCCCTCGAATTGGAGGCGAAAGCCACAGGCAATTCCATTGCCGAGGTTGTTCGGGACTGGATCGACGCTGGCATCGCAAGGTCCAGGGCTGAGCGCGACCGTGCCGCCTGGATCGCGTCCGCTAAAGAAGGCATCGCCGATGAAAGCTCTCATCTTGAGCAGAACGGACCCAGCCTCGCTCGGTTCCGGAAGGTTTAAGCGAGAAAGATATGATGCAAGGAAACATCCATCGCATGCGCGATGGCAACGAAATTGTGTGCCGTGTTCAGACAGATCTCGGCATTGAGACTCCCTATATTCTTTGCGCGCCGGTCCTCCTTAGCTCCGAATGGGGCGCACTGATTCCAAAACTGCATATTCCCATTCACTTGGACGGCGTCCCGCACATCATAATCATGTCGCAGTTGGTTGCCATTCCGGGCACACAAATCGGTTCTGTTATCAGTGATGCATCGGCCTGGCGCGACGAGATAGTCGCAGCCATTGATCTCTTGGTTTCTGGTTTTTAACCAACGAGAAACCCGTCAACATTTACCGACAAAGGCTGGGGTTCAGGCCCCAGCCCCTCGTGGTAAATGTTGAAAAGAAAACTTCACTTCAGGGTGCTCAGTTGCGGTGAAATGCAATCTTCAGCTTTCTGTCAATCGAATTGCCGCTGGTGGATATATTGTCACCGTTACCGTGCCGATGTTGTTTCGTGGACAATTCCAGAAGAGTGCGAACACGACAATCAAAGCTTTCTGTACTGAAGCGGTATCATGATACGTCGCGATAATGGTGACTCGACATTTGATTGGACAAACGCCATCGTTTGGCTTGGGAGTTGCCAAATCGCCCAGTTTGTAAAATTCGCCGATGATGATTTCATTGATGAGGCACGAGCCGTGTCCGAGATCCAGAGCCGGTCGCTTGCCGGACAGATCATGCATTGGTCGCGGATTGGTCGTGCCATCGAGAGATCCGGCAGGTTTGAGCATACCAAGGTTTCGCGGGTACTTGCGGGAGATCTTGAAACGGGCACTTTGACCGCTGAAGAAAAGGCGGTCTGGTCAGAGGCATTTCTGGAGAAGATGTCGAACCCCGGTCCTGATGAAAAGGCGTTCTTCGCCGATTTGCATAAGGGCGGCACGGCGGTAGACCTTGATGCTCTCGGTAGCATCGTCCGAACAGACGAACAGACCGACGGATGAGCCCGACAATGGTCCTGCTGTTGCCGATCCCAATAGAGCCGGCAATTCGAACCATTACCAGGCTCGTGAGGCACGGGCTTTCGCCGACACCTTTAACTGATGAGCGGGCGAAGAGAGTTACCGTACTGGCATATCGACGCCGACTGCGGTATTATTTGGAATACGCGGGGGATCACTGAGTTGGCGAAAATCATACAGACATTTCCGATACCATCGAATTGGAAGCCCTCCGGCGATAAAGACGGCGGCAAGAAGAAATAGGAATTTCCCGACCAAGTTTGGGGCTTCCACCAAGACTGTTCAGCCCGGTCTAATATTGGCGAACATGGATCACCAGGCTTCCAGTAAAGCTCGGCCATGCCATCAGCGAGATGATAGACGATCGGCAGGGCATCGCCAGGCGCTTGACCGACAAGAATGCCAACCTGACGCAGCTTCTGAACTAATGCTTCTGGCTTGTGTCACTTGTTCGCCATTCCCTGTCCTCCGTTTCCTAAACATAATGGCGTACCAGTTCAGATAGGGAGGTTCACAGGCGCCGCAACTATGTCGGCCAGCGGGTGTCCGTTGCGCGCGTGCCAGTCCGACTGAGCCGCGAACGCGTCTGCGTTCTCGGCCAGCCACGTCTCGCGTCGCGCGGCGGTGAGGGCCTTTACCAGTGCCGCCTCCGCGACTGCGGAGACGTTGATCCCAAGATCTTTTGCGCGGTCAAGCGCCTCGGCATCAAGGCTGAGAGACGTCTTGCGCCTGGTCGGGGATACCATGCGATCATACTCCAGACATTTAACGCAATTTTACACCGTACCCGGTCGGGTACAAGTTTGCCGCCGAGCGGTCGCATCACGGAATACGATATCTGGAGATTGCCGAGCCTAAAAACACGTCCCGGCCCCGTTCTTAGGAATCGTGCAGAGGCGGCGCTGGTGATGTCAGATATAGGTGTTCGCGCAGCCCCCTATAGGGTTAGCATGGAAGTCGTGTTTCACGACGGCAAAACTATCAGCAGGCGGTGGCATGGTTTTCGGCATTTTAAGAAAGATTTTCGGTGGCGGGAAAGTAGCGGGGCGCGACAAGAGTCTCCCTGTGGTCCGCGAGGCGGTCGGCTCAAGCGAGGATGGCACAAGCAGTAAGCGCCGGAGCCGCTTCGAGAACCTTGAACGGGAAATGAGAGAGCGGGTTGAGGCACAGTCCCACGAGATGCCGGGGCAGGCCTACTTCAGCCAATTGCAGGCATTGCAGGAGAGTATTTCGAATCGCAGGTACGCGGATGCGGCTACAGCGGCTCGCGAGAGTCTTCCGCTCATTCGCAAGTGGCTCGAAGATCCCAGGGGCAACGGTAAGAGGCTCAGCCTGAGCATGCCCGCGCTCACTCAGGGCGGCACCATGCTGGCCTTGACCGGAGACCGGAAGGGACTGGAGATGCTGCATGACCTGGTATTGGAGTTCGATCATCTCGAGGAATACCGCGCTGATGCCGAGAAGCATCTCGCCGCCATCGACCTCTTCGAGGCCATTCGAAAAGCCGTCGCGACGAAGCCCGGCATTCTGCAGAATATGATGAAGTCGGAAGTGGGCGCCGAGGACGGGCGCCTTGTCAGTAACTTGATCTCGTGGCTGGAGAAGGCTGGCGAAATCAGCCGCGCCAAGAGCGGAAAGACCTACGCCCTCTATTTGGAGGGCGTCGAGATGAGCGCCAAGGACGCTTCGGCAGTCTACATTGAGCCGACGCGCCCTGGGTCTCACCAGGCCAAAGCCAAGCCGAGTAAACCGATCGAGCTCGACCTCGATAAGTTGACCTTGGTGCCGCTGCCACCGTCTCCCGATGCCTGGGCCAGCCAGGTTGCGCTGCCTGCGACCTCTGAAGCATTCGAGGATGCCGACGGCGCGTGGCAAAAACTCACTGTAGAGGCTATTGCGCCCGCGGATCGTCCGGACCCTGCCTTTCGAAAGCACTTCACCACGCGTGGCGGCGTCCTCTCCTTCGATGACCTCGCAAAGTCCGAGGCAAGCCTCGGTGCACCAGGCGCGGCGATGTTCATCTCCGAGCAGGGCAGCAACCCGATAATCGAACGACTGGAGCGCCCGATCTATGCGCTCGATGTCCATCCCGAAGGCCAAGGTTTCGCGACGCGGTCCAAGATGAATATTCTGACCGTCTATGGCGCGGACCTAAATGTCGATTTCGAGACAGACCTTTCCGCCACTCCCGAAGTCGCAGCGGGGCGCCGTCGTCTCGATCTTGACGGGGACGGAGGTATTTTTTGGGGGGAACCCCACTTGGCGATAAACTGCATCGCGCTCAGCCCCAGCCGGGACAGATACCTTTATACGCATGTGGATGAAGCATGGTGCATCGATCGGCACGGAACACGCCTGTGGGGCGTCCGTATGCCTGAGCGTCCCGTGGAGACTTACCATCATACCTTCGAAGTGGGCGGCATGGGCGGGCATACGGGAACCGCCGCAGAAATCGAGGAGGCGCTCAAGGAACTTGAGCTTGCGTTGCCGGTAACGCCGGATGAGATCCGGCAGAAATACCGCGGTCTGGTGCGTCAGCTGCACCCGGACCTCAACCCAGGCAACGAAGCTCGGATGAAGGCGGTTAACGCGGCTTACGAGGCGCTCACCGCGGCCAACCACGATGATCTGCAGGGCAAGAAAAGCGCCGAGGATTTGCTGACGTTCTCCGCCACCGTGACTTTTATGACCGGCGGCGGACCTGACCGCCTACAGACTGCGGCTTTCTCTGGCCGTGGCGACACGGTGTCGCTGGGAACCTCCCATGGGCGGGTCCTGCGTATCGATGGTTCCGGCAAGCCGATCGCTCTCTACGATGTGGGCACCGCGCCGATCCGGATCTTGGAGACGGATCGCTACCTTTACATCCAGACATTCACCCGGCTTTACGTGCTCGAGGGAGACCGCCTTGTGGGGCTGCAGGACTGCACGACCAAATGCGACCTGCTGGTCGACGAGGGCTTGGTCTTGCTGGTGGAGAACAAGGGTGTTCGGGTGTTAACGGAGGCGGGCCGACTTTTGGGCATTGCTCTGACAAAGGCGCCGATCCGCCGGGCGGGGATCGAGGATGGAGCGCTCGTAGTCGAAACACGAACACATCGCGGAAGGTTCACCGGCTTCAGAAGATAGGACGCGAAATACCGGGTTCGCCTTCTGCCACAAGCGCCAGAGCGCATGGCTGCTGAGGGCAAGGCAGCCAGAAAAAATGCACCTTCGCATTCCTTTTCCGCGCAACCCTCGATTGGAACAAAAGCTTTCGCTCCGTCATCCGATCCCGAGCACCCGCACCTCTTTGATGTGCGAGTCGACTTGGTATGCAAAACCACTGTTGAGACCTGAGACCCGGTTATGGCCACCCCCTGCGCTATTTAGGGGCTGCGCGCGTGGCCATAACCTAAAATAGCGCTTCCTCCCGACGTGCTACAGCACCGAGCTGACCTCGAATGCGATGCTGAAATGGTAGGAGGACCGCAAGGTCGATTGGCATCACATCGCGCCAGGCAAGCCAATGCAAAACGGCCTGGTGGAGAGCTTCAACGGGCGGATGCGCGAGGAGTGCCTCAACGAACACCTGTTCCCGTCTCTACGCCATCCCTGCCGCATGATCGCGGCATGGCGCGACGACTACAATCACCACCGCCCACATTCGAGCCTCGACGGGCTCACCCCGTGGGAGTATCACCAACGGTCAAGCGAGGACCAAACCCCGAACAGAGCTAACTGATAAGTGCGGACTCCAAGGGGAGCAGGTCACTTTGAAACCTGTGTTGCCGCCGTGCTGCCGACGAAAGCCCGGCACAATGGATTTCACTTAAATTGCTCGGTTAGCATTTTCAACATGGTTGCCGCTTCCGCGTCCCTTCCTGACTGGATGTGCTCCGACAATCTTTGTAGATCCGTTTGGTGTTTCAGTCGGCGTATCAAGCTCTCTTCATGCAGGCTTAATTGACGAATTCGGGAGGCCAGCCTCTCCGCTTTGCTTGCGTCAGATGACTGGATACGTCGGTTTAGCACATACGTGAGGTAAGGCCGAAGCGACCGAGAGTTGGTATGTCCCAATTCTTCGGCGGCCTTGGTAAGGATTGTCTCGACCCAACTGGACTCCGCCCCGATCTCGGCACCGTTGAAAATTGCATCAACCAACGTTTCGATAGTCCTCACGGCATGCCGAGCTCGAAGCCGATGGATGTTGGCTTTCTCCACACCTGCTCTGGCGAATATCTTTCCGCCAATTGACGTGACGCTGTCCAGGTGCAACGGCAGACCCGTTTTACCCGACAAAAATAACTCGTCTGGTTCCCGATATCCTACGATGCGTTTCTGTAAATCAAGCACCACTTCGCGTCGCTCAAATTGAATGTAGTCCATGGTCCGGATGATTAGATCTGGTAAGACGTATAGTGGCTTAGTCCTGCCGCCCTTTCGCTCAATTAGAATCGACCACCTCTCATCACGCTCAATCAACCCACTAAGCTGATCAGTTGACGGCAAATGCGACTTTCGAATGCGCATGAATTCCGCACGCCGCGCTCCGACTTCCTCGGCCCACGATAGCATGAGCGAATCTCGCACCCCATGAACCCGTTCTGCGGCCACCTCATGCAATTCGCGAATCTCACGCTCTGACGGCGTGTGACGGTAATGACCCCCACCAACGGTATCACTCAGCGTCAGCGGCGTTGTCCAGCTTCCGAATACACGACCGTTTCGATCCTTCGAGCCGTGTTTCTTAGCCGAGATCGGGAAGGTCGTGTGGTTCATTGCACGAGGCAGTTCGTCTGGAGTATATATACCCACGCGAAAGCGTATCCTCTTGGTCTCCTCTGCCCACCGGTAGAACGCAAAAACTGTTTTTAGAGATGCGTTGACTCGCTTCGTGGAAGCTTTCCGAGTTCGACGCTGAAACTCGCGCCAGATGATCAGAAACTCATCATCGACGGTCTCCCAATTCCTGCTACGGCTACGGCAAAATCGAAGAAAAGGTCGGAGCACTTTCGCATATTCGAACGCACTGCTAATTGCGACGCCCTGTTCCACAACCAAAGCGCGGAGCCAATCTGAAGCGGCAAGGTCTATGCCATCGGGCCATACGATCGTCGGTATACCTTCCCACGAACGTCCAGCGATGCGACAAGCTGTGCTTGTGCTGACGATCAGGCCACGAGTGGGATCGGTATTAGGCAAACGAACCCACCCCCCAATTGCCCTGCGATACATAGTTCAATGGATGTTTCGGAAGTCCGAAATAATACTTTTCAGCGTTATTGTAGCTAATCTGCGGAAAGCATGGATGACATAAACACTTACCGCAGCGTGCAATCACATCAGTGGTGCATTCAATTTTCATTCCATCACCCGAAACCTTTTTACGGCTGCCAGTTGACGGCGAAGGTCAGCGATGAGTTCATCCTTTTGAGCATTCTCCTCGAGCAAGACCACGCTGCGTGCTTCAGCGCTGTCAGCTCGCTTCGCTTCCCGCAATCGCTGTTCACGCTCTGTGTGCCACTGTGATACAGCGGCTTCGAGCTGCCGATCGAAATCCTTTCTGTCGAACTTACTAACAGGTTTTGGCGCTTGGCCCGTCGTGGTGCACGAAGTGCGGCTCGATTTCTTTCTGATCTCAGTCAGCAAGATCGAAATATCCCGCACCCGAGTGCCGTAGCTTCGGTGAGTAGTTGTGAAGTCGTTGGGCGAGTTTATGGGTTCGATGCCCAGGTCACCATCTGCCCAGAGGCGAGCAGCGCGCAAGCTTTTTGGCACAGCCTTGTCATGGGGCAGACCGTCGCGCGCCCATTCTCGCAAGACATCCAATCTCTTTTCAATGCGCTCTTCGACAGTGCGATGGCTTGTCGCCGTCCTTGACAACATGTCGCTGGCCGGCTGCACATCTTTGTTCATCGTTCATCCTCCCGGCTCCTCATTCGAAGCGGGATCATCCAACGGCATAGCTTGGGGAGTTCGCTTCTCTCTTATAGATAGTAACTCGACTTGCCGAAACTTTTCCAGTTCGCCGAATATGGTTCCTGCACGCGGCATAGATTGTGACACAGCCTCAAGATGCTCGATCTCCAAGTCGAGGGCTTTCTGGCTTCGGCTTTCCCAAAGAGCGTGCGGACACGAGACACAGACGGAAGGCCCAGCCTCAGCGATGTTTGGACCGACTTCGGGCAACTCAGCGGCCAACCCGCGTCGACAGGAGGCCGTCGCGGCCGCGTGAACTGTGTTTGGACAAGAGCAAGTCACCCACGGCTTGGGCCTCAGAACCAAGCCGCGTCTCTGCATGACTGACACGAGTGTTGCCGCGACACGATCCGGGGTCGCGACGTGGAACTTCCGCCTAAAAACATCAGTTAGTCGACGAGCAGTTCGCTTAAGATGAACGCCAGTTGATCCAGAAACCGCACGTTCGCCGGCTACTATTTCACGAGCGACGTGGCTGGTGTATCCCCATTCAACGTCGGTCCAGAGAGCGGCATTCTCCGGATCTTGGACGATGTAGTGCCGTGTCATTTCGAGACTGAAGTGTCGTAAATGGTGTGAAAGTGCCTCTATGTTAGCGCCTTCGTAGCGGAAGAAGTATAAGACTGCAAAGAAGCGGCGAAATTGATGAGGGTGCCAGTGCCAATCGACAGCAGGACTGCCCTGTCGTTCGAGTTTAGGCACTTTTACGGCAGCAGCGAACTTGTCCAGGTGTTGCCCCACATTGACACGCGTTACCTTACCCTTCGGATTTCGCCACTGGAACAAGTGGTCAGACTCACTGTGCTGCCTTGCTGTGCTGCTGATATCTTCAAGTCTCTCGATAGCTCTCGCAACGAGCGACGGCACGGGTATCCATTCCTTACGCTGTAGCGTCTTCTCTATGTATGTATTCAACCACCAGCCGTCGTCGTCGCCGCCGCGAAGACACCCCACCCTCAGATCGTCGATCTCTTCGTCCCGGCGCGCGCTAAATGCAGCTATCAGTATCCAGCATGCAGTCGCATCCAGCAGGATCTCACTCCGCGTGGACGAAGTCCTGGCGCTATTGTCACCGATCCAGCGAGCAGCATGCTCCAGAAGGAACAAAATCAGTTTAGGCGGCGGTGTCGGTGTCCGCGTCGTTCCAACCCCTTTCACAGATGCGACTCGCGCCGCTCCCATTGGGAACGGTCGGAACGTAATCGCCTCTGCCTCTACTCTGCGCCTCATGAGATAAAGCTGTTCGAGTGGGTCCAGCCACCTTTGAATCGATTGGATGGTCACATTGCGCAATGGTGGTGCAGAGCGATCCTGCTTCGAGATGGTGTCGAGTTCATTTTCTTTTGCCGCAACATGGAGAAGAGCCGAAACGCGTGGAGAAAACTTTGCAGTCGACGGCAAATTGCACGCATTCATTACAAGATCGAAGGAAATAAAGTTCGCGCTTTTGCCGGTTTCGGGGTCCTCATAGCGAGGCAGTCCCCCATATGGCTTTGGGTTGGTTTTGTTTCGCTCTGCCAAAACACTCAAGTAATGTTCAACGCGTTCGGGCGCGCGAAGCACAGCGTCAACACCAAACCGAACTTCTTCAGACAACTCCTCTAAATCAAATGGCTGTAGATGGGCAAACGACCAAATATTGCGAATACTTAAAGCATGCGCGAGATGGAGCAGATTTCGCACCATACTTGCATGGGTTCTTGCGTCGTCAATCTTACTGTATTGTGGATTCCGCACCCACCAAGCATACTCCTTGACTGTCGCATACAGCCGAACTGCTTGGGGTAGATCGCGGCCATCGGCAAGACGGTAATTGAAGTCAATCACGCTTGTGTCGCTGACGTCACCTGTGCTGGAGATCGTCCATTGAGTGTCTGAATATGCACTTAGCAGCCAAGAAGCCCGACGCTTCTCATCAAGATCTACGGAGTTGTGCTCAGCAGCAGTCTCTCGGATGGTCGGTTTTGCCATGTTCTCACCAAGGCCGCGGCGGGACATAGCCAGGCTGTGCGGAAATCTCCAAAGCCTTGGCTTGCGCAGTTTTCCAAATTTTGATCATAGGACCTCTTGCCATCTTTTCTTCGACAACGTCGGTCAAACAGAGCCAAGGCAACCAGACCTCGTCCCATCTTTCAGGCCGATCGCGCTCCCAATCCCCCTGCGCGGCCCGTAGCGAGGATTGCCATAGCTGGAGAGCCGCGATCGCCTCCACCTCCGCTACAATTACGAGCTGCGGACAATCATTCCAGCAATCAAGTGTTGTGCAAGTCCCTGATCGATTGCTGGAACGGCCATGCTCATTCTTGCAAAAGGTCCCAAGACCCGTCGGACGCAGTTCCTTAAGGCGATTTTCGAACTCTTCCTCAGATATACCCAGCTTGGACGCCGCATCTTCGACATTCGACAAAACCAATGTCTCAAATGCGGTTTGGAAACGTCTGATATTCTGATCATAAAGGAGCCGAGTTGGCCACTTTTGTTGGTAACCCTGACTGACACTCAAACTATGCTGCCCCTGAGCTAAGCCAACCGTAAGACGTCCGTCATTCGAAAGCGCAGCATGGAGAAGGACACTCGGCCTAATCATGCTGGGCACAAGGTTGAAATCCTCCAAACCTACAATTCCTGAAGCAAACCTTTTGAACCACGCCGTATACCAATGGTCCGCTGCAAGCTGGAACCTTGATCCGAACCAACCGAGAAAGAGCTTTTGAGCATTGCTCCCCGCTTTCTCAGACCATCTTTCGTTAACTTCCGACAACCATCGTATAGCGTTCACGGTGAAAGAGCTCTCGGGCACATCAACAATAATCGGCTTGCCTCGCGCCCTTGACTTGCTACCGTCGATCCGCACATACCCGTCTTGACCACTGGCACTCAGGCAATCGCGTTCTAACGTCCGGCCGACGCTAACATTAGAACCGCTCTCCAATAGATACAGCGTAAGGACCGCAGCTACAGCATCATGAGTTGGACCAGTCAGGGGAGCAATTCGCTGTAATCCACCATACTCAAGCAGCCGTTTTGCAAAGAATGCACCATAGCGGTCCGAGGTCGTCGCCGAAATAGCCGGAAGATGCCCGTCGTAGTTTTCTTCGATCAACTTGAGTAAATTGGCAATTCCTCTTTGGACTTGGCTCTCACTTGCGACTTTGGGATTTGGAATGAACTGGCGAACCAGTTCCGTCCGCTTATAGTTGCTGATCAAAGGGTCAAAATACGCAGTGTCAAATTCCAAGCAGTTCAGGTCTGCCTCTTTGAGGAGACTGCGGCCCTGCTCAAAAGTAGTTATGGCGTCTGATACCAGCGCCTCAGCCGCTGCTCGAAGTGCGTCCAGACGTTTTTCCAGCACTCGGCGAACTGCTTCGGGAAGCGATGCCGGGTGCCCGGAAGTATCCCTGAATTCTGCATCCAAACTCTCAAAGAACGCAGTTGCCTCGATTGTCGCCAAGTCGAGGTCATTTGTAGTCGCTATTTCGCGTAGCCGTTCTTGGGTAAATTCCACGTAATCAGAAGGTGAACGTTTTGTAGAAGACGCATCAGCTTCCGCAACGCTTTTTAGCCGGGCGCTTTTCTGCCTTAAGTGCTTGACGCCAATCAAGATAGGTGTGGCTTCTGGCACAACCCCTCCAGAAGCCAGGCTCGAAAGGACAATTCTTAGCGATTTGAGGTTTGAATCAATGGTTCCTTCAGCCGCAGTTCCCCGAGCAATCTTAGCCAGCAGCTCATCGCGATAGGCCATGAGAGCGTCTTCCCAGTGATCAACCGAATTGATACGTCCATCAGCGTTGGCGTTTTGAACGACCGCCCTGCAAGATGGGTTGGAATTGGCGCCAAGCCAAGCGAGCAGGTTTACCAATTCAAGATATGGCCTCTTCACACTTTGGCGCGAAAGGCTTGGCGCAAATAGCTTAAAGCGACTTCCAACTCGTTTGAGGAACCGTGAGGACCAATAGTTGTCGAGATCACTGAATGGAAAGACCCGGCCATGGACCAATGGATCGATTTGGCTTTCGCTTGCTCTTGCCAATAGGACTGTCTCGTGTTCGAGTATTAGGGTCGCGAACGGCTCGACCTTTAATTTATTCTTGGAGATACCGACCGTTTCAGAGAGCGCTACGCGATTAACAGATAACCTATTCGTGTTGAGCCCGGGTTCCCCTGCCAACGCAGTCTTCAGGCGTTCGAGTTCTTGTTGCACCTGTTTCGGCAAATATCCTTCGGCTTGAACACGAGCATCCCAGGCCTCAAACAGAGTCCGTATTTCTGGGTATTTTGTTATCCAACTGCCGCATTTTAAGCCAAAGTACTCTTGGAAGGCTGAGCGATCTACTTTTCCGCTCCTTGCGCGAAGCCTACCAGCTTGGTATTCTCGTTCGAGCCAATCACGCATTTCATCCACGTGACGCATCGGTCCAGTCTGGATATTTGCCAGTCGCTCATAGTGGGAAAAAAGGTCGTGATATCTCGTAAGTGCAGAATGAGAGCAACCGATTATTTCAGCATAGTGCTTTCGGCTGATTTTGCCGCCTCGAGAGGTTTGAAGTGTGCCGCTCGCGTAGTCCTTAGCGAGCAGGGTTTGTATTCTGGCTTCGACTTGCCCCCTGATTACCCCGCTTGCTGACTGGGTTGTATTTCCTCCCTTGACTGACACGCCGAACCCTACACCGCGACTTCTCCGTGGATAGCGGCATGAGGATCATATCCCACGACCTCAAAATCTTCGATCCGGTAGTCGTCGATGCTGACCGAGTGTCGAAGGATTTTCATCTGCGGAAAGGGCCTTGGCTTACGCAGAAGCTGCAAGCGAGCCTGGTCAATATGGTTAAGATAGAGGTGCACGTCGCCGCCGACCCAAACCAATTCTCCGGGCTTCAATCCAGCTTGCTGCGCCAACATCAATTGCAACGCAGCGGCACCGACATAATTGAAAGCCGCCCCAAGAAACAGATCGACTGACCTCTGAAAGAGAAGGCAATTTAGACGACCATCCGATGTAACGTGGTATTGATATACCATGTGGCAGGGCGGCAATGCCATTTCCTCGAGCTCGGAGACATTCCACCCGTGGAATAGCATTCGGCGGCTCGACGGGTTCTCCCGAAGAGTTCGGATCAGACCGGCAATCTGGTCATGCTCTTTGCCGTCCGCGCCCAGCCAACGCCGCCACTGTTTTCCATAGACGGGCCCGAGTTCCCCCCACCGTGCAGCGAAGGCATCATCCTCGACGACGCGCTGTTCGAAAGCCTTCTGCGTTATCTCGTCCCCGGTCTCCCTACGGTAGGTCGCCAACGGCCAATCCGTCCAGATGCGAACATTCTCGCGCAGGAGTGGCTGGATATTGGTGCCTCCGGTCAAGAACCACAGCATCTCTTTGACGGCTGTCTTCCAGTAGACGCGCTTTGTAGTGAGTATCGGCACTGTGCCACCTGAAAGGTCGAAGCGCACCATGGCTCCGAAGATGGAGCGCGTGCCGACTCCAGTTCGGTCGGTGCGCTCATCGCCGTTTTCAAGAACGTGCGACATCAGATCAAGATATTGATACTCGGGATGGCGCATGTGCGGCCCCCTCTTTGGTGAAAGCAGAAACAGACGTGGCTCAAGGGTATATAATGCTGCGCCGCGCATCCAGTGCAGAGAACTACGGCAATAAAGCTATGCCGCGCTCGCGCACCTCAAATTTTTTTATTTACCCTTAAAAACCAATAATATAGCACAAAAAAACCACACCTCATTCTCTCCGCTACGCCGGAAAAGAACGGCACGCCGAGGAACATGTCGGCGGACCGCTGGTAGAGTTGCAGATGCAGCTTGCCCCCCGCGATGCGCACCTGCCAGAGGGTGTGACAGGGCGGCAGCGCCATGTCGGGCACGTCGCCCGGATTCCACGCCGAGACGATCAGGCGTCGGCTGTCGGGCGTGTCGCGGATCATCTTCATCAGGGTTTCGATCTGGTCGATCTCGCCCACGGGGCCGGGCCAGTGGCGCCACTGATGGCCGTAGACGGGACCCAGGTCGCCGTCCGCGTCCGCCCATTCGTCCCAGATGGAAACGCCGTTTTCCTTGAGATAGGCGATATTGGTCTCGCCCGACAGGAACCACAGCAGTTCGTGGATGATCGACCGCAGGTGCAGTTTCTTGGTGGTCACCAGCGGGAAGCCGTCGGCCATGGCATAGCGCGATTGCAGCCCGAAGGCCGAAATCGTGCCGGTGCCGGTGCGGTCGGTCGAGGGCTGCCCGTGTTCCATCACATGGGCCAATGCGTCGTGATACTGCTTCATCGGGTCTTTCCGCCTTTGGGCATTTTGGGGCGCGGACAACTAGTGCGAGTCGCACCCCACTATATCTTGTGAGGCGGAGCAAACAATCCTCCAGATCGGGTGGCGGTTGCAAGGCCACACCCCCTGAATTTCCGCCTTCAGCCTGCGAGAAAAACTTTGACTTTGCCCGCTAGACCCCTGACTCTTGGACAAAACAAACAAAAACGACCACATATTGAGGGCAGTACTCATCATGAACCGTTTCGTGGCATCACTCGTGCTGCCAGCGTTCCTGCTGGCATGTGGCGGGGGCAGCAACCCGTTCGATCCCGACCCCGCGGCGCCGGATCCGACCCCGCCGGACGAGGACAACCCTGTCACCGACGCGGGCATACCGACCGCGCTGGCTAATGACCTGGCGCGCGTGACCTACGACGCGGCCAACCAGACACTTTCGGTGGAAGGGATCACGCAGGACGGTACTCCGGTGACGATCCCCTATCGCCGCCGTCCGGGGCTGGATCGCAATGGCTACCAGGCCTATACCTATCAGGATGACGGGCTTGACCGGCACGTCACGGCCTATGCGGGCGAAGCCAACAACAATTCGGGCGTGCGCGCCGGGGTGGCCGTCTCGGGCGGCCCTCGGAACCGCTTCTTCGGCGGCGGCTACTACGAGCGCGACGGAGCGTATGCACCGGGGACGGGCCAGGTCAGCTACGCGGGCAACTACGTCGGCGTCACCAATGGCACGGGCAGCGGCGAAGACCTTATCGGCGCCCCTCCTGGCACCGATCCCGATCTGGTTCCCAGCCAAGCGGCAGAGGTCACGGGTCGCGTCTTCATCAATGCCGATTTCGCCGATGGTGCGGTCGAAGGCAACATCACAAATCGTCAGAGGGTCGATGGTGGCATCGCGCTTCCGTCGGTCGTGCTGATCAACACGCCGATCGACTCCGATGGCACGTTTCTCGGGCAGGTTGAATACGAACAGGCTGATTTCCCCGGCGAAAACGTGACCGGACAGAGCATCGGCAGTTATGGCGGGATCTTCGGTGGTGCAAATGCATCAGGCGTCGCGGGCGTGGTTCGGCTTGGAGAGTTCGACGGGCCGAATGATCCGTTGGGCTTTGAGAACGAAGAGGAATACGGCGCGTTCGTGCTCGACCAATGCGGCCAACCTGTCGAAGACACCGTGGGCTGTGCCGGCACGAACCCGTAACGCACGCGGAGTTGCCGCACTGGCGCTGATTGCCGCGCTTTCGGCCTGGGGTCTTTCGGCCCCGGCCGAAGACGGGGTCGAGATGTCGCTGCCACAGGCGCAGGCGCTGGCCGTTCAGGCGCTCAAGCAGAACCGCCCCAAACTGGCTTACCGGCTGAGCGAAGGCCTGCTGCAGGCCAACCCGCGCGATGGGCAGGCGCATTACACCCAGGCGCTGGCCTTCGCGCAGGTGAAGGCCTACGGCTTTGGCCGCAAATCCGCGCGCAAGGCGTTCAATACCGCCCAGACACAGGTGCAGAAATACGAGGCGGCGCACCTGGCCTCGCAGATGGCCTATGCCGACGACCGGCTGACCCTGTCGCAGTTCTGGCTGCGCCGCGCGGTGCAACACGCCCCGACCGAGGAGGTGCGGAAGGATTCGATCAAGGCGTTCCGAACGGTGCGCGCCAACAATCCGCTGAACTTCAATCTGAAATTCTCGGTCTCGCCGTCGGACAACGTCAACAACGGCTCCAACAGCCCCTACAACATCATCGACGGTGTGCCGGTGGTGGGCGTGCTGTCGCCCAGCGCGCAGGCCATCGACGGGATCATTGCCACGACCGATCTGCAGGGCAGCTATCGCATCGCGTATGGCGAGCGGTTCATGACACGGCTGACCGGGCGCGCTTATACACGGCAGGTCAGGTTCAACAATGCTGTGCCGGGCCTGAGCGGGTCGGACATTTCGTCCACGCGGTTGCAGGTCGGGGTGAACCACATTCTGGTCGATCCATCCAAGCGCGGACAGTGGGAATTCGACGTCACCGGCGGGCGCATCTGGTACGGCGACAGCCCGCTCTACGATTTCGCGCGGCTCGGGGTGGAACGGCACAATCGCCTTGGCGAGAACACCCGCCTCAGCTTCGGCAGCGCGGTGGAATTCCAGGAAGACGAAACCTGGCCCTATAACGACGCCACGCAATACGAGGGCTTTGCGCAATTGAGTTACAAGCTGGCGAATGGCGCGCGCATCGGCGGGTATCTCAATTATCGCACCACCGACACAGACGGCGTGAACCAGGCGCGCGCCCAGTGGACCGGGATCGTCAGCTATACAATGGGGCGCGAGATCGGGCCTGCCAAGCTGAGCTTTCAACTGGGGCATAGCATCGTCGATTATGACACGTACCGGATCGTCGGCCCCGTCCCCGGCGGCCGCAGCGACAACAGCACCTTCGGCGGGGTCACGGCCAGCTTTCAAGACTGGAGCTACATGGGGTTCGTGCCCACGGTCTCGGTCAATGCCGAGCAGACGCGGTCGAACATCAGCCGCTTCGACGTGGACGAGACCTCGGTCAGTTTCGGCATCCGCTCGGAATTCTGAGGCCCCTGCCCCGCTCTGGACAGTGGGGCGCTTTCGGCTAACTGTGTTGGGGAATCCAAAATCAAAGGAGCCGTACGCCTATGGCGCTGAAATACCTGCACACGATGGTCCGGGTGAAGGACCTCGAGAAATCCATGGCCTTCTATGAACTTCTGGGCCTGAAGGAGACCCGGCGGATGGACAGCGAGGAGGGCCGCTTTTCGCTGATTTTCATGGCGCCTCCGGGACAGGAGGAATGCCCGATCGAACTGACTTACAACTGGGACGGCGATGACGAATTGCCGGACGACAGCCGGCATTTCGGGCACCTGGCCTACCGCGTCGATAATATCTACGAGATGTGCAAGCATCTGCAAGACAACGGCGTGACGATCAACCGCCCGCCGCGCGACGGGCGCATGGCCTTCGTGCGCAGTCCCGACAATATCTCGGTGGAATTGCTGCAGGAGGGTGACGCGCTGGAGCCCGCCGAGCCGTGGGCCAGCATGGAAAGCACCGGACACTGGTGATGGGTCTGCGCCGCCTTGCATTCGTCCTGGCGGCGCTGGCCGCCCCCCCTGCCCTCGCAGACCCGCTGGCCGAGGCGGCGGCGGATCAGGTGGGCGTGACGGTGATCTATGACCCGTCCTATGTGGGGCTTGAATTTCCCGGCGGGGACGTGCCGCCCGACCGCGGTGTGTGCACCGACGTGGTGATCCGGGCCTTGCGCGATGCGCATGGGATCGACCTGCAACTGGCGGTGAACCGCGACATGAAGGCGGATTTTGCCGCCTACCCCGCCATCTGGGGGCTTACGACGACCGATCGCAATATCGACCACCGGCGGGTGCCGAACCTGGAAACCCTGCTGCACCGGATCGGCGCGGCCGAGGGTCCGAGCGATGACCCGGACGATTTCGCGCCGGGCGATATCGTCAGCTGGCGGCTGGCGGGGTCGGGCGTGCCGCATATCGGGATCGTGGCCGAGGGGCGCAGCGCCGATGGCGCGCGGCCGCTGGTGACGCATAACATCGGTTGGGGAACGCGGACCGAGGATATCCTGTTTGCGCATGACATGGTGCTGCGCGCGCGGCTGGACGCGGCCGCGCGGCTGCGTCTGCGGGCGCTGACGCAGTGAGGGCGTGGCGCGCCCTGGCCTTGGTGCTGCTGGCGCTGATGCCGCTGCGGGCGGTGGCCGAGGGGTGCCGGCTGGCGCTGGTGCTGGCGGTGGACGTGTCGTCGTCGGTGGACGCCGCCGAATACGATCTGCAACGGGTGGGGCTGGCCGCCGCGCTTGATGCCGAAGAGGTGCGTCACGCGATCCTGCGGGGCGCGCCGGGGCACGTGGCGCTCGCCGTCTACGAGTGGTCGGGCTTTTACCAGCACAAGCTGCAACTGGACTGGACGGTGCTGGACAGCCCCGCCGCGATCGACGCGTCCGTCGAGACCTTGCTGAAGATGCGCCGCAGCCATGACGAGTTTCCCACCTCGATGGGGCCGGCGCTGGGGTATGGGGCGCAGCTGTTGCAGAACGGGCCGGCTTGCGAGCGGCGCGTGATCGATGTGTCGGGCGACGGGGTGAACAACTATCGTTATGGCCCGCGCGAAGCCTACCGGCATTTCCCGATGCAGGACGTCACGGTGAACGGGCTGGTGGTGCTCGGCGAGGACCCCAGCGTGCTGACATGGTACGGGGCCGAGGTGCTGCACGGGCCGGGGGCGTTTTTGGTGGTGGCCAACGGGTTCGACGAGTTCACCGAGGCGATGACCCGCAAACTTTACCGTGAAATCAACGATGTCATCCTGGGCAGCGTGACGCGGCCCGGACCGCGCGGATGAACTTTCGGGCGCTGGTGCTGACCTTTGCCGCGCTATGGCCGGGGCTGGGCCAGGCCGAGTGCCGGCAGGCGCTGGCGCTGGGGATGGACGTGTCGGGATCGGTCGATGCGGGGGAATACCGGCTTCAGACCGACGGGCTGGCTGCGGCGCTCCTAGCACCGGAGGTGCAGGCGGCGTTCATGGCCGTCCCCGAGGCACCGGTGCGCCTCATGATCTATGAATGGAGCGGGGTGCAGGACCAGCGCGTGCTGCTGGACTGGACCGAGATCGACAGCGTGGCGCGTCTGGCCGAGGCGGCTTCCCGCCTGCGGGCGACACGCAAGGCCAATGGCGACGATCCCACGACGGCGATCAGTGCGGCGATCCTTTTCGGCGTGGCGGCCCTGAACCGTCAGGATCCTTGCCTGCGCCGGACGCTGGATATCTCGGGCGACGGGCCGTCCAATATAGGGCTGCATCCGCGCGACCTTGACGACGCGGTGCTGGGCGATATCACGGTCAACGGTCTGGTCATCGGGCCGCAATCACGCTCGAACACCTCGAAGAACCTGCATAACGTCAAATCGCTGGAAGGCTATTACCGGGCCTTCATCCTGCACGGTCCCGGCGCCTTTGCCGAAGTGGCGCAGGACCATGCCGATTTCGCCGCCGCCATGCGCCGCAAGCTGATCCGCGAGCTGCAACTGCCGAACCTGTCCCGGCTCGTGCCGCCGCAGCCCGCGGGCCTGCGCCTGCCTCAATAGATATAGCGGATCTGGTCGGTCCAGTAGCGTTCGACCCGGCGCAGCGCGCCGGTGATCTGGTCGATTCCGTCATGGCTGATGACACCGCGCGATTGCAGCCCTTCGGCGTGACGCTCGAAGAGTCCCGCCACCACGTCCCGGATGCCCCGACCCTTCTGCGTCAGCCGGACACGCACCGAGCGGCGGTCGATCTCGCACCGCTGGTGGTGCATATAGCCCATCTCGACCAGTTTCTTGAGATTGTAGCTGACATTGCTGCCCTGGTAGTAACCGCGGGTTTTCAGTTCTCCCGCCGTCACCTCGTTGTCGCCGACGTTGAAGAGCAGCAGCGCCTGAACCGCGTTGATCTCCAACACGCCGATCCGCTCGAACTCGTCCTTGATGACATCCAGAAGCAGCCGGTGCAGCCGCTCCACCAAAGACAGCGCATCGAGATACCCCGTCATGAATCCGTCCGACTGCACGGCGGCCGGCATCTGTTGTTGAAAACTCATCCTCGTCTCCATGCGATACTGCTCGGAGACTGATGTGACAAAGAAAGCCGAATATTCGGTTAAATGCCGCCAATACAAAGTAAAATGCGAAGTATTTCGCGGTTTGCGCTAACCGGTGGAGACGGCGCGGACCTGCGCGATCAGCGGGGCTAGGTGTTCGGGCGGATCGGTCTGGCCCGTGACCCACTGGTAAAGATCCTGGTCGTTCTCCTCCAGCAGCACCTCGTAGAGGTCCAATTCGGCGGGCGTCAGGGTGGCGAGACGCGCCTCGGAGAAGCGCATCAGAAGGATGTCCATCTCCTTGATGCCGCGCCGCATCGACCGCATGCGCAGCCGCTTGAGCCGTGTTTCCGCAGGTTCGGTCAAGGCGCGGATCAGGTCCGGTCCTGCAGCACCTTGCGCAGGGTCTTTTCCAGCCTGCCAAGGCGTTCGGCGCTGCCGACGATCTGTGTGCGCAGGGCGCGGATCTCGGTCATCATGGCGGTCACGTCTGCGTTGTCCTCGGCGTCGGCGGGGGCCTCGGGGCCGTCGCCTTCGGCCATCAGCAGCCAGCGCAGGCTTACGTTCAGCAGGCCCGACACGGTGCTGAGCTTGTTCGCCCGCGGCTCGGTCACGTCGTCTTCCCAGCCCTGGAGGGTCTTGAGCTTGACGCCCAGCCGCTGCGCCATTTCCTTTTGCGTCATGCCCGCCGCCTCGCGTGCCCCGGCCAGCCGGTCACCAAAGGTGGTGGCATCGGGATCGAACCAGTCGTTTTGCGTCTCGGCGGTCATGGTCTTCCTTTCCGGGGTTTGGCTCATCGAAAGCGTCTTGCCTAATATATGGGCCTTGACCTACGAAGACCACAGCCGAAAAACCACCCGAGGTGCGACATGTCTCCGCTATCAGCGACACTTTCCCGCGTGAAACCTTCCCCGACCATGGCAATTTCCGCCAAGGCGCTGGAAATGAAGGCCGCGGGCGAGGATGTGATCGGGCTGAGCGCGGGGGAGCCGGATTTCGAAACGCCGGAAAACATCCGCGCCGCGGGCATCCGCGCCATCGAGGAGGGCAAGACGCGCTATACCGCGCCCGACGGAATCCCCGAGCTGAAAGACGCGGTCTGCGCCAAGTTCAAACGGGACAACGGGCTGGAATACACGCGCTCTCAGGTCAGCATCGCCTCCGGCGGCAAGCAGATCCTTTACAACGCGTTGATGGCCACGCTGAACCCCGGCGACGAGGTGGTGATCCCGGCGCCCTTCTGGGTCAGCTACCCCGACATGGTGACGCTGGCCGGCGGCACGCCTGTGATCGTCGAGGCAGGAATCGAGACCGGGTTCAAGCTGACAGCGCAGGCGCTGGAGGCGGCGATCACCCCCAAGACCCGCTGGTTCATCTTCAACTCGCCGTCGAATCCGACCGGCGCAGGGTATTCGCGCGACGACCTGAAGGCGCTGACGGACGTGCTGATGCGGCATCCGCATGTGTGGGTGATGACGGATGATATGTATGAGCATCTGGCCTACGGCGATTTCCGCTTCTGTACGCCGGCAGAGGTCGAGCCGGGGCTTTACGACCGCACGCTGACCTGCAACGGGGTGTCCAAGGCCTATGCGATGACCGGCTGGCGGATCGGCTATGCTGCGGGACCGGAGGTGCTGATCGGCGGGATGCGCAAGATCCAGTCGCAGTCCACCTCGAACCCCTGTTCAATCAGCCAGTGGGCGGCGGTCGAGGCCTTGAACGGCACGCAGGATTTCCTAGCACCGCATAACGAGATGTTCGTCCGCCGGCGCGACCTGGTGGTCGACGCCCTGAACGCCATTCCGGGCCTCACCTGCCCGCGGCCCGAGGGGGCGTTTTACGTCTATCCGTCCATTCAAGGCCTGATCGGCAAGACAAGCGCGAATGGTACGGTGATCGACAGTGACGAGGCGTTCGTGACCGCGTTGCTGGAGGAGACGGGCGTCGCTGTGGTGCATGGCGCGGCGTTCGGCCTGTCGCCCTATTTCCGTGTCAGCTATGCCACATCCGATGCCGCCCTGAAGGAGGCCTGCGCCCGGATAGAGGACTTTTGCGGGAAATTGTCGTAATGAGTCAGGCGATTAACCGAAACCATCGCGAGACGCATGGGAGACCCGCTTGAGCGGCGAGTTGCCAGACTATTATTTTCGCGTCCGTGAGAACGGGGCCTTCGTGTTTCGCGTGGACACCGAGAACCGCCAGCGGCGGATCGAGATGGACCAGATCGCGGTCATCAACATCAAGAACGGCCAGGTCAAACCCCACGGCGACAGAGAGCTTTCGGACGAGGACGCTCGGGTCATCAAGCAGTGGATGGACGAGCGTACCGCGCTGCTGGCACAGCGGGACATCGACGATATTCACCGTGCTGTGGATTACCTGAACCTGACGACTCACTGGGCACAGTCGCGGGCCACGGACGACCAGCTGGAGGACGTGACCGACGCCCTGCTGCTGGCGATGCACGACTTGCGGACGGTGCTGGTGCGCAAGAAGGCGGACCGGATGCTGGCCGGGGATAAGGACGACGGCTGAGCCGCCGATTTCTGCGCAGAAATCGGGCCGGAAAATACGCATTTTCCGGAACAGGATTTACGCAAATCCTGGTCCATTTTCTTGCAAGAAAATGCCGCGGAAATTTGCAAATTTCCGCCCGCGCCATCAGTCCTGCGCCAGACGCTCTCGCAGCGCGGTCTTGACCACCTTGCCGTAGTTGTTCTTGGGCAGCTCATTCACCGCGACATAGGCCTTGGGGCGTTTGAACCGGGCGATCCGGTTCAGGCAATGGGCGTCGAGCGCGGGCTCATCCAGTGCGCCGTCCTTTAAGACCACGAAGGCCACCACCTCCTCGCCCCATGCCGCGCTTTTGCGCCCCACCACGGCCACCTCGGACACGGACCCGTGGCTCAGCAGCGCTTCCTCGACCTCGCGGGGATAAACGTTCTGCCCGCCGGAGATGATCACATCCTTAGAACGGTCCTGAAGGGTGAGATATCCCGCCTTATCGAGACATCCCGTGTCGCCGGTCAGAAGCCAGCCATCGCGGAGGGTCTCTGCCGTGGCGGCTGCGTTACGCCAGTAGCCGGGCATCACCAGGTCGCCGCGGACCATGATCTCGCCGACCTCGCCAAGCGGAAGGGGATGACCCGCGGCGTCGCCAACGCGCAGTTCGACCCCGGCCTGAGCGCGGCCGACAGTGGCAAGGGCGCGCCGGGCCGAGACGTCCTCTCGGCTCAGCGACGTGATCGCCATCGGCGCCTCGCCCTGACCGTAGATCTGGATGAAGACGGGGCCGAACACATCCAGAGCCGCCTCGATATCGGAGACGTACATTGGCCCGCCGCCATAGACGACACTGCGCAGGCCGGTCCCGTCGCGGTCGTGATCCCTTGCGTAATCCGTCAGCCGGCGCACCATCGTGGGCGCAGCGAACATGTGCATCCGCCCGTAATGCGACGCGAGGTCGAGGATTTCGCCCGGGTCGACGCCGCCGCTTTCGGGCACCACGTGGCGTGCGCCCATCAGGACGTGCACGAAGCTGTAAAGCCCGGCGCCATGGCTCATCGGTGCGGCGTAAAGCGTGACATCCTCGGCGCTGACCGCGTCGACCGAGGCGAGGTAGCCAAGGCTCATCGTCTGAAGCATCCGGTGGGTGATCTGCACACCCTTGGGCCGCCCCGTGGTGCCGGAGGTGTAGAAGAGCCATGCAAGGTCCGACGGCGCGCGTGGCACGAGGGGCAGCGCGTCCCCCGTGATCTCGTCCGGGGAGGCGACCGGACAGGCGGCCGTCGCCAGCGCTCCGGCCAGCGCCTCGGCCTGCGCGCCTGTCGCGATGCAGAGCGACGCCTCGGCATTGTCGAGGATCCAGGCCGCCTCCTGCCCGTGCAAGCGGGCATTGACCGGCACGGCGACGGCCCCGGCGATCCAGATGCCGAACAGCGCGACCAGGTAATCGGGGTGGTTCGCCATGAAAAGCGCCACGCGGTCGCCGGGGCGGATGCCGCGCGATGCCAGCCCGCCAGCGAAGGCGGCCGCGCGGGCGTGAAATCCGGCGTAATCGGCGATGCTTCGCGTGCCGTGAAACAGCGCCGGCTTGGTCCCGCCTGCCTGTGCTTGACTCTGGAGCCAATGGGCAATGTTCATGCGCATCCTCGCGGTCTACGTGTTGCGGTCAGTGTTTCGCCGACCGCCGGCCAGTTCAATCGGAAACTCTGTCGCCGCGCGGCGGCGCAGACTTTCGAAGGCAAAAAGCCACCCGCTTGGGACGCGTTTGATTTTCCGCTCGCAATCCTGCGCCGGATGCCCCAGATTTCCTTGCAAATAGGCGCTTTCAAGTAGGCCCGTCCTGGCCTATAAGCGCGCAAAACAAGACAGGCGTGGCCGGACGGGACAGCGGGCCGCGACCCAAGCTTCGAGGATACGGGATGCCGGACAAGACTTCCAAGACGAACCACGACGCGGATGTGGCGTTTATCAAGGCGCTTGCCGAAGTGCTGAACGCGAATGACCTGACCGAGTTGGAGGTCAAGCGCGAATACGGCGACGACGATACGCTCAATGTCCGGGTCAGCCGCAAGCAGAAGGTCGTGCAGCAGATGTCGGCCCCCGCCCCGGCGCCGGCCCCGGCGCCCTCTGCCGCGCCGTCCGCACCGGCGACCGCAGCGGCCCCTGAGCCTGCCGCACAGACCGAGGACCCGGCCAGCCATCCCGGCGCGGTCACCTCGCCCATGGTCGGCACAATCTACATGCAGGCCGAACCCGGCGCGCCCGCCTTCGTGGCGACCGGCCAGCAGGTGGCGGAGGGTGACACGCTGCTGATCGTCGAGGCGATGAAGACCATGAACCACATCCCCGCCCCCCGTGCCGGAACCGTGAAGCGCATCCTGGTCGAGGACGGCGCCGCGGTGGAATACGGCGCGCCGCTGATGATCATCGAATAAGGGCACCGCGATGTTCGACAAGATCCTTGTGGCCAACCGGGGCGAGATCGCCCTGAGGGTGATCCGCGCGGCCCGCGAGATGGGCATCCGCACTGTCGCGGTGCATTCCACCGCCGATGCCGACGCGATGCATGTGCGCATGGCCGACGAATCCGTCTGCATCGGGCCGCCGCCCGGGTCCGAGAGCTATCTGTCGATCCCGTCGATCATCGCCGCCTGCGAGGTGACAGGCGCGCAGGCTATTCACCCCGGCTATGGCTTTCTGTCGGAGAACGCCAATTTCGTGCAGATCGTCGAGGATCACGACCTGACCTTTATCGGTCCCACCGCCGAGCATATCCGGGTGATGGGCGACAAGATTACCGCCAAGGACACCATGAAGGCGTTGGGCGTGCCCTGCGTGCCGGGCTCGGAGGGCGGTGTGGCCGACCTTACCGAAGCCAAGGCGCTTGGGGACGAGATGGGTTATCCGGTGATCGTCAAGGCCACCGCGGGCGGTGGCGGGCGCGGCATGAAGGTGGCGCAGACCGCCGCCGAGATGGAAAACGCCTTCATGACCGCGCGTTCCGAGGCCAAGGCGGCCTTTGGCAATGACGAGGTCTATATCGAGAAATACCTGACCACGCCGCGCCATATCGAGATCCAGGTCTTTGGCGACGGTAAGGGACGTGCGGTGCACCTCGGCGAGCGCGACTGTTCGCTGCAACGGCGGCATCAGAAGGTGTTCGAGGAGGCCCCCGGTCCCTGCATCACCGAGGAAGAGCGCGCCCGGATCGGCAAGATCTGCGCCGATGCGGTGGCCAAGATCGACTATGCCGGCGCGGGAACGATCGAGTTTCTTTACGAAAAGGGCGAGTTCTATTTCATCGAGATGAACACACGCCTTCAGGTCGAACACCCTGTGACCGAGGCGATCTTCGGCGTCGACCTGGTGCAAGAGCAGATCCGCGTGGCCGAAGGGCTGCCGATGTCCTTCACCCAGGAAGATCTGAAGATCAACGGCCATGCCATCGAGGTGCGCATCAACGCCGAGAAACTGCCGACCTTCTCGCCCCGGCCGGGCAAGATCACGCAGTTTCACGCGCCGGGCGGGCTGGGCGTGCGGATGGATTCGGCGCTTTATGACGGCTATTCGATCCCGCCCTACTACGACTCCCTGATCGGCAAGCTGATCGTCCACGGCCAGGACCGCGCCACGGCGCTGGCGCGGCTGAACCGCGCCCTGGGCGAGTTGATCGTGGACGGCGTCGACACCACGGTGCCGCTCTTTCACGCGCTTTTGCAGGAGCCGGACATACACTCGGGCGACTACAACATCCACTGGCTGGAACACTGGCTGGAAACCAACCTGCAAGACGGCTAAGCCCGGCTCCACGCGTCGCCGGTCGCGCCTCTACATCGTGCGATGTCGATCAAACAGCAGGCTTTCCAACGCTCTTCGTTGCGTCAGCATAGCCTTGTCGCAGAACAGTTGCGATTCCGGCGGACGACCCCCAAGGCGCTGCTGCCGCGCCCTTTTGCCAAGTCGCTGACCGGGCGGCACCTGCGCCACCTTGGCACCAGACCTTCGCTGCGCGCTCAACTGTCCTTGGCGATCAGCGTGAAGCTTGCGCGTCCAATCGGACCGTTGCGGTAGTAATCCGACAGACCGTCGCGCAGGGCCGGAGGCAGCTGGGTCCAGTCGGTCCAGTCCACCTCGTAGCCTGCGGCCTCGGCCGCCTGGGTGATCGCGCCACGGCTGGGGATCATGTGCGGCGGACGGGCCGTGCCGCCGGTCGCACGGCGTGGTTCCAGCCGCAGGACCGGGTCGTGTGAGCTCGCCACGACACCGTCGCCCAACACCATCCGGGGTCGCAGCGCGGCGACATCCGCGAACACACCATGCAGGTCGCTGACGTCGCGCAGCACGTCCATCAGGACCACCAGCTCGAACCGCTTGGCCCTGTCGGCGACGTGTTGCAGAAAGTCGAGCGGGTCGGCATGTCGCATCTCGACCCGTTCGCGAGCACCGATCGCGGGCAAATCCTCGAACCGGGCGACAAGATCGGCCTGCGCCTCGACCCCGACAACCTGCAACGCGCCGGCCTGCGCGAGGTCGGCACACCACTTGCCGTCGCCCGCGCCAAGGTAGAGCACACTGCTGTCGGTGATCAAATGGCGAAAACAATCGAACAGCATGCCGTAGCGCGCCTGGCGCCGGTTGGCGCGCTGCCGCAGCGTGTCTTCCACCGCGCGGTTTTCATCAGTCCCGCCCGGGGCGGGCGCATCGTTCAGGCCGTCCATGTCATCTCCTTTGCCATGCACCGTGCAAAGGCTTACCATAGGAGGTGTAACGAAGCGTAAACGCCGCTCCGCCCTGCCCCACCATCCGGACGCCGATGTCAGACCGCCAGCCGCCTCTTGATCCAGACCTCTTGTTGCAGGCCTATGCCGCGGGCATTTTCCCGATGGCCGAGTCGCGCCACGACCCCGATCTGTTCTGGGTCGACCCGCGGATGCGCGGCGTGCTGCCGCTGTCGGAGTTCCATGTCTCGCGCTCGTTGGCACGGCGGCTGAGGCGCGGGGCCTATTCCGCCACGCTCGACGCCGATTTCGCCGGCACGGTGGACGGCTGCGCCGACCGCGAGGAGACATGGATCAACGGACAGATCCGGTCGCTTTACCTTGAATTGCACGCCAGAGGCCACGCCCATTCACTGGAGATCTGGCAGGACGACCTGCTGGTCGGCGGGGTTTACGGCGTGACGCTGGGCGCCGCGTTCTTCGGCGAAAGCATGTTCTCGCGCCGCACCGACGCGTCCAAGCTGGCTCTGGCGCACCTGACGGGGCATTTGCGGCGTTGTGGCTTTCAGCTTTTTGACACGCAGTTCCAGACCGAGCACCTGGCCAGCCTGGGCGCGCAGGAAATTCCCCGCGCGGAGTATCGCAAGCGGCTGGCCACCGCGCTAGAGGCAGAGGCGGATATCAACCACCCGCCTTTCGACCCGGCGCCTCACTGGGTCATGCAGCGCAACACCCAGATGTCATAGCGTTGATGTTCCACCGCGTTGAGCGCGGGCGCCGAGGCCAACATCCAGCCCGAAAAGATCGGTGGTGCGGTTTCCTCGGGGTGGACGGTGAGAAAGGCATAGGCGTCGCCCGCCGGATTGCCCGCGGGATAGCGGCATTCGCCCAGTTCCACGCGCATCCGGCCGACCTGGCCCGCGCTGGCGTTGGCGATCTCGAGGTCGCCGGATTCGGTCGTTATCTTGTCGACCCAGCGCAGCACGACGCCGGTGCCGACCTCGACCTCTTCCTGCGCCGCGGCGGGCAGGCCAATTGCCAGCGCCAAAAGGGCGGCCGCCGGGATGCAGCGGTTCCAGAGGCTCATTCGGAGGCATCTCCGTCGTCGTCGCCGGCCACGAACTTGGTCAGAAGCGCGATCAGGCTGACGGAGCCTTGCGTGAACTCGATCTCGTCGCCAGCGGTGAAGTAGAAGGGCGAACCGCCGGGCATGATCTCGACGAAATTGCCACCCAGCAGGCCCTCGGAACTGATCGCCAGCGCGCTGTCGTCGGGCACCTCGATATCGTCGCGCACGGTAAAGACGGCGCGCGCGCGGTAGGTTTCGGGGTCAAGCTGCATGTCGGTGACGCGGCCGACCTTGACGCCGGCAAGGCGCACGTCGGTGCCGACGTCTATGCCGTCAGCGCTGCGGAAGCTGGCACGCAACTCGTATTCCGGCGCGGCGCCGGAAAAGCCGCTGACTTGCCCGGCATAAATCACGAAACCCGCGGCAATGGCCAGCACGGCCCCGCCGACGGCGACCTCTGTCATGTTCTCGCTGGCCATAGGCGGCTCCTGGCTGATGGGGTCGGGGTTACTCGGGGCTCCACGCCTCGTAATCGCGGCGCTCGGCCGGATCGGCGCGACGGATCGAACCGGCGGGCGCATAGGCCAGCGCGGTGCCAGTGAGGTTTTCCTCGTGCGGCTTTTCCCACGGCTTGCGCTTGAACGGCGCCTCGGTGGGCGGCTCCTTGTAGGTGTGGTGCAGCCAGCCATGCCACTCGGGGCTGACGCGGCTGGCCTCGGCCTCGCCGTTGAAGATCACCCAGCGGCGCTGGCCGTCGGATGTCTGGTAAAAGATGTTGCCCTGATCGTCCTCACCGACCTTCGTACCCTTGCGGCGGGTGTGAATCATCGTGTTGAGCGTGGCGCCGTTCCACCATGTGACGGCGCGCAGAAGCGAGGTGAGCAGACCCATCATGATCCTCCGGACTATGCTTGGTCAGGGTATGCCGCAGATTGCCGCCAAGGTCCAGCCCGGACGCGGTCTTGCCGGCCTGTCTTCGCCATTGGCTGGCGTTGGCCGGCAAAGAGACGCCGGGCTGTAGTCCTGTCGTGCGATCCGGCACCGGACCATTTTCTTTCAAAGAAAATGGGCAAGAAAATTCGAATTTTCTTGCCCAAATTATTTGTAAAAATTTGCACGCCCGGAAGCACCGCCGGGTCAGCCCGCGCTGGTGCCTTCCTTCTTGGCCTCGGCATGCACCATCAGAGGTGCGGCCTCGGCACTGACCGCCTCTTCGTTGACGACCACTTCCTCGACATCTTCCATGCCGGGCAGCTCGAACATCGTGTCGAGCAGGATATCCTCAAGGATCGAGCGCAGCCCGCGCGCGCCGGTCTTGCGTTCGATCGCCCGCTTGGAAATCGCGCTCAGCGCGTCGTCGGTAAAGCTGAGCGTCACGTTCTCCAGCTCGAACAGGCGCTGATACTGTTTGACCAGCGCGTTCTTCGGCTGGGTCAGGATCGTGATCAGCGCATCCTCGTCGAGGTCCTCCAGCGTCGCGATGACCGGCAGGCGGCCGACGAATTCCGGGATCAGGCCGAATTTCAGCAGATCTTCCGGTTCAAGGTCCTTGAACACCTCGCCCACGTTGCGCGATTCCTCGTCGCGCACATCGGCGCCAAAGCCCATGGCCGAGCCTTTGCCACGCTGGCTGATGATCTTGTCGAGACCGGCAAAGGCGCCACCGCAGATGAAGAGGATGTTGGTCGTGTCCACTTGCAGGAATTCCTGCTGCGGATGCTTGCGCCCGCCCTGCGGCGGCACGGCGGCCACGGTGCCTTCCATCAGTTTCAGCAGCGCCTGCTGCACGCCCTCGCCCGACACGTCGCGGGTGATCGACGGATTTTCCGACTTGCGGGTAATCTTGTCGACCTCGTCGATATAGACGATACCGCGCTGCGCGCGTTCGACGTTGTATTCCGACGCCTGCAACAGCTTGAGGATGATGTTCTCGACATCCTCGCCCACATACCCGGCCTCGGTCAGCGTGGTGGCATCGGCCATGGTGAAGGGCACGTCGAGAATGCGCGCCAGCGTCTGCGCCAGAAGCGTCTTGCCGCAGCCCGTGGGGCCGATCAGCAGGATGTTCGACTTCTGCAATTCGATGTCGTTCTTGCCGGAGTGATTCAACCGCTTGTAGTGGTTGTGCACCGCGACAGACAGCACCCGCTTGGCGGTGAACTGGCCGATCACGTAATCGTCCAGCACGTCGCAGATCTCGCGCGGGGTGGGCACGCCGTCGGTGGCCTTCAGCCCGGCGGTCTTGGTCTCTTCGCGGATGATATCCATGCAAAGCTCGACGCATTCGTCGCAGATGAACACCGTCGGGCCCGCGATCAGTTTTCGGACCTCGTGCTGGCTCTTGCCGCAGAAGCTGCAGTAGAGCGTGTTCTTGCTGTCGCCACCGGAATTATTCGCCATTCTTGCACCTTTCGGCGTGTCGCGCCGCGTTTTGGGCCCATCGATTTGCGCCACTGTGGATGTATACGACCGGGTCAACCGGCCCTGGCGCGGGTCCCTTGTTTCTCGTCCGTTTGGGGCAGCTTAGGGCAGAGCGTTTGGCACCTCAATGTCAAAATCGCCCCTGCCCTGCCTTCCGCCGCACTCGGGCGGATCACTTACCGTCTTCCTCACCCTTCGCCCGGTTTTCCACGATTTCGTCGATCAGGCCCCACTCCTTTGCGTCCTCGGGCGACATGAAGTTGTCGCGCTCCAGCGCATCCTCGACCTTCTTCAGGGATTGTCCGGTATGTTTTACGTAAATTTCGTTAAGACGCCGTTTCAGCTTCAGCGTCTCCTCGGCATGGATCATGATATCCGTCGCCTGGCCCTGGTAGCCGCCCGAGGGCTGGTGCACCATGATTCGGCTGTTGGGCAGCGAGAACCGCATGCCCGAAGCCCCTGCCGTCAACAGCAGGCTGCCCATGCTGGCGGCCTGGCCGATGACCAGCGTGCTGACCTTGGGCTTGATGTATTGCATCGTGTCGTAGATCGACAGGCCCGATGTAACAACGCCGCCGGGGCTGTTGATATACATCGAGATTTCCTTGGAAGGGTTTTCCGCCTCGAGGTGCAGAAGCTGCGCCACGATCAGGCTGGACATGCCGTCATGCACCGGGCCGTTCACGAAGATGATCCGCTCCTTCAGCAGGCGCGAGAAAATGTCGTAGGCCCGTTCGCCGCGGCTGGTCTGCTCGACCACCATGGGGACGAGCGTGTTCATGTAGGTTTCCATCGGGTCTGTCATGTTGCCTGCCTCTTGATGCGCATGGTCGGGCCGTGGATCGGCCCGCGTCGGAGTGAACCTTATGCGTGGGCCGGGGGGGCTTCAAGAGCGACCGGCGATTTTCGATTATGGCTTCCGGACCCATCGGCCTGCGTCTCCCAAACACCGCTTTGGTGAAGAAATCGTTAATATTTGCGGGGCTCTGGCCGCGTTTCATCGCCCTTCCGGCTGCGACAAAAAATATCTGCATATGTCAATCTGGCGCATTGCTCATTGTCGCGGGTCATTCTAGAACCTTTCTCGTGTTGCGGGACACGTCGCGGGGGAGTCTGTCTGACCCCTTCGCCATGCGGTGTCCCTGTATAAATGACCAGCAGGAGGCACCCAGATGGCAGACGCAGCCATTCACGGCCACGGACATGAAGACAATCGCGGGTTCTTCACCCGCTGGTTCATGTCCACCAACCACAAGGATATCGGGATTCTCTACCTGATCACGTCGGCATTCGTCGGCCTGATATCGGTGGCGTTCACCGTCTACATGCGGCTCGAACTGATGGAGCCGGGCGTTCAGTACATGTGCATGGAAGGCGCGCGGTTCACCGCGGCGGCCGCCGGCGAATGTACCCCGAACGGCCACCTCTGGAACGTCATGATCACCTATCATGGTGTATTGATGATGTTCTTCGTGGTGATCCCCGCCCTTTTCGGCGGCTTCGGCAACTACTTCATGCCGCTGCAGATCGGCGCACCGGACATGGCGTTCCCGCGCCTCAACAACCTGTCGTTCTGGCTCTACGTGACCGGCACCTCGCTGGGTGTCGCCTCGCTTCTGGCGCCGGGCGGCAACGGGCAGTTGGGCTCTGGCGTGGGCTGGGTGCTCTATCCACCGCTCTCGACCAACGAGGCGGGCATGTCGATGGACCTGGCGATCTTTGCCGTGCACGTGTCGGGCGCAAGTTCGATCCTGGGCGCGATCAACATGATCACCACCTTCCTGAACATGCGCGCACCGGGCATGACGCTGTTCAAGGTGCCGCTGTTCAGCTGGTCGATCTTCGTGACCGCATGGCTGATCCTGCTGTCCCTGCCGGTTCTGGCGGGCGCCATCACCATGCTGCTGACCGACCGCAATTTCGGCACGACGTTCTTCGACCCCGCAGGCGGTGGTGACCCGGTTCTCTACCAGCACATCCTGTGGTTCTTCGGCCACCCGGAAGTGTACATCATCATTCTGCCCGGCTTCGGCATCATCAGCCACGTCATCGCGACCTTCGCGCGCAAGCCGATCTTCGGCTACCTGCCGATGGTCTGGGCGCTCATTGCCATCGGCTTCCTCGGCTTCGTCGTGTGGGCGCACCACATGTACACCGTGGGCATGTCGCTGACCCAGCAGTCCTACTTCATGCTGGCCACGATGGTCATCGCGGTCCCGACAGGCGTGAAAGTGTTCAGCTGGATCGCCACGATGTGGGGCGGCGCGATCGAATTCAAGACGCCGATGCTCTGGGCGTTCGGCTTCCTGTTCCTGTTCACCGTGGGCGGCGTCACCGGCATTGTCCTCAGCCAGGCTGGCATCGACCGGGCGTATCACGACACCTACTACGTGGTGGCACACTTCCACTACGTGATGTCGCTCGGTGCGGTGTTCGCGATCTTCGCGGGGATCTACTTCTACTTCCCCAAGATGACCGGGCGCATGATCCCCGAATGGATGGGCCAGTTGCACTTCTGGGCGATGTTCATCGGTGCGAACCTGACGTTCTTCCCGCAACACTTCCTGGGACGTCAGGGCATGCCCCGCCGCTACATCGACTACCCCGAGGCTTTCGCGGTCTGGAACTGGTGGTCGTCGATCGGTGCGTTCCTGTCCTTCGCCTCGTTCATCTTCTTCTTCGGCGTGGTGATCTACGCGCTGTTCCGTGGCGCGAAAGTGACCCAGAACAACCCGTGGAACGAATATGCCGACACGCTGGAATGGACCCTGCCCTGCCCGCCGCCCGAACACACGTTCGAGCAGCTGCCCAAGCGGGAAGACTGGGACAAGCAGCCCGCGCATCACTAAGCGTCGGCTGACCAGCCTGAACCGACACGCAGGCCCCGGAGCAATCCGGGGCCTGTTTCGTTCGAGAGAGGCTTCGCGGGATGATCTATCTTGCCTGTATCGTCGCGATCATGATCGGCTGCAGCGTGCTGCACCGCCGCCGTGCGGACCCGTGGCGGCTTTATGCGCTGGGGACCGAGATCTACCTGCTGCTTGGCGTGTCCAGCGTTGTTATCTCTCGCTTCGCCCCCCAGCTGATCTGGGGCTTTCCGTTCAGCCGCGGCGGGGTCGCCGCCGGGTGGGGCAGTGACAACGCAGCCACCTTCGAGGTGTTCGTCGCACCGCTGGTTGCGGTTCTTCTGGCGCTGATGGCCCCTGCCCTGATTTGCGCGCTCTTGTGGTGGCAGCAGCGTATCGGCGCGATGCTTTACCCGTCGGTGACACGCTGGCTGTATTGGCCGATCGTCGCAGGCTTGGTGCTGATCCCCGGCATGGTGACGCTGCTGCTGGTAAATGGCGGGGCGCATGTTGCCGATCCGCGCGCCGTGCTGGGGCTGGGACGGATGGCCCACCTGGCAGGCATAGCCGCGCTTGTCGCGCTTGCCGCGTTGACCGCGTGGTCCTTTCTGAGGCACTTTCGCGCCCGACGCTAAGCCCCCGTCCTGCCCCTTCCCGCGCCGCATCCTGACCCGTCACAAAAAATTAACGCTTTCGCTGCGTCCCTGTTACCTAAGCGGGGCTTTTCTTTGTCCGATGCCGCGTTGCTGCGACGTGGAACCAATCGGACAAGGGGATTTTCCAGATGTTTTTCAAACACGATTTCGGCACGCCGTGGGGCAACCGCGGGTTTTCATGGAAAGACAAGTTTCCCGGTTTTTGGGACTGGTGCAATCCGCACGACGACAATGACCCGGCGCCCGCCCCCACCGCCGCGGACGACGTGGCGCGTGTCGTTGGCCGCAAGGCCACGCTGGACCTTCTGGCGAATGACCTGCCGGGCGAGGAAAGCGATGCCGATGACCTCTTCGTGTCAGAGATCAACGGCCAGGATGTGGGCCGTCGCAAGCTGGTGCTGCTGCGCGACGAGGACAGCGGACGCCTTGAAGGCTTCGTCAAGATCAACAACGACGGCACCGTCAAGGTCAAGGCCTTCCCGTGGTTCGACGGCGAACTGGATTTCACCTACCGCGTCTCGAACGGCGAGACCGAAAGCGAAGAAGCCAGCGTTTCGGTCGAGATGCTGGACCGCGACGACACCTTTACCTTGAACCTGCTGCATTTCACCGACCAGGAGGCCGGTGCGGCGGCGGTGCAGGACGCGCCGAACCTGTCGGCTGTTCTGAACGCGCTGCGCGACGAGGATGTGGGCGCAGACGCGACGCTGACGCTGTCCTCGGGCGACGCCTTCATCCCCGGCCTGTTCTATGACGCCTCTGCAGAGGTCTTCGGCTCGGCCGGCATCGCCGACATCCAGATCCAGAACGAGCTGGGCGTGCAGGCGGTGGCCCTGGGCAACCACGAGTTCGATTTCGGCACCGGCACGCTGGCGAGCCTCATTTCGGGCGACGCGGAGGGGGATTTCGCCGCCCTGTCGGACACCGATCTGGACGGCATGGATTTCGCCGGGGCGCTGTTTCCCTACCTGTCGACCAACCTTGACTTCTCGACCGACGAGAACCTCGCACCGCTGGCCGTCGAGGGCGGACAGGCGCCGCAATCGGGCGTCGTCACCTCCTCGACCGTGATCGAACAGGATGGCGAGCGGATCGGCGTCATCGGCGCCACGACTCCGACACTGGGCTCGATCTCCTCGCCCGGTGGCGTGGGCATCGCCCCCAGCTGGGCCGGCACCGACCCCACCGAGGCCGAGCTGGATGCGCTGGCCGCCGAGATCCAGGCGGAGGTCGATGCCCTGCTGGCCGACAACCCCACGATGGACAAGGTGATCCTGCTGGGCCACATGCAGCAGATCGGCATCGAGTTCGGACTGGCCGAGCGACTGACCGACGTGGACATCATCGTCGCCGGCGGCTCGAACACTCGGCTTTTCGACGACAACGACCGTGCCCGCGACGGGGACAGCGATCAGGGCCAGTATCCGGCGTTTATCGACAACGCGGGCGGCACCACCACCGCGGTGGTCAATACCGACGGCAGCTATCAGTATGTGGGCCGGCTGGTGATCGAATTCGACGCCTACGGCAACATCATCCCCGACAGCTATGACGAAGATGTCTCGGGCGCCTATGCCACCGACGACCAGGGCGTGGCGGACCTGAATGCCGAAGGTCTGATCGACCCGGAAATCCAGGCCATCGCCGATGCGATCCAGGACCAGATCCTGGCGACCGAGGGCAATGTCTTCGGCATCTCGGATGTGTTCCTGAACGGCAACCGGTCGGGCACTGGCGCGGGCGATGATCCCGACGGGGTGCGCACGCAGGAAACCAACCTGGGCAACCTGACGGCGGATGCCAACCTGGACTATGCCAACGAGATGTTCGGCGACGGCGACGACGTTTGGGTGTCGATCAAGAACGGTGGCGGTATCCGCGCCTCGATCGGTCAGACGGTGGTGCCCGCGGGCGGAACCGAGCCGGTGCGCGACGTGAACGAGCAGATCCTCGACGGCGACGGCAACGTGGTGAAACCCACGGGCGGGATCAGTCAGAACGACATCCAGACCACGCTCGCGTTCAACAACGACCTTGTCGTCGGCCAGCTGACCGCGACCGAGCTTGTGGCGGTTCTGGAACACGGCGTCGCCGCCCTGCCCAGCGTGGCGGGCCAGTTCATCCAGGTGGCGGGCGTGCAGTTCAGCTTTGACCCCGATGCACCGTCGGGCGCGCGGATCGATGACGCGGCCTTCGTCGACCCTGATACCGGCGAAATCCGCGCGGTGCTGGTGGATGACGGCGTGATCGTGAATCCCGATCAGGAATATGGCGTCGTCACGCTGGGCTTCCTGGCCGCGCCGCGCTTCGACGACGACGGCAACTTTGTCGGCGGCGGTGACGGCTACCCCTTCCCCGAGGATTTCGACTTTGTCGGCCTCGAACAGGAGGGCGTACAGACCGGCGGCGCCACCTTCGCGGATGACGGCACCGAGCAGGACGCGCTCGCCGAGTACCTGCTGGACAATCACAACACTGCCGCCACCGCGTTCTCCGAGGTCGACACCGGCCCCGAGGATGACATGCGCATTCAGAACCTGGCATTCCAGGACGGTGCGGCGTTGGATGCGGCAGTGGACGACTTCTTGTTCGTCTGACCTATGGTCAGGCACAAAGAAAGGCCCCGGCGCAATCCGGGGCCTTTGCTTTTCGTTTTGCAGATGAGCACTCTCGGCTGGGAGCGCGATGTCCGCTTCGAGCCCCCTGTGAGACATCCGTGTCGAGCACTCAGCCGGTTAACAACCGCGAAGCGGCCCGGCCATCGCCAGCCCCTCCCTTGGGCTGGCGATTTGGCTGAAGCTGGGCGCAAAGATCAATCCGAGGATGTATCTGGCAGGCATTAAGCGCTTCAGAATTGCCGTCGGATCACCACCCCAGGGGCTGACGATTGCCTCCGTCGTGAACGGCGGAAAAGTCCCGCAAAGCCGACCTCCGGCGCGGACGCCTTCCTATTTTGCGGGAAGAGACCCGCGAAAGCCTGACCTTGCGCGAGACTAGCCAGTGATTGCCCGCGATCCTGCCCGGTTATGTCCAGATCATCGCGGACGAAATGGAAACCGAGGCACCATGAAACGCGCCTTGTTGGTGATACCGCCGATGGTGGCTTGGCTGGTGGCCCGCATCCACAGGCAAAAATGCAATGACCCCGGCGCAACCGGGGCCGTCCGACAGACAAAACCGCAAAGCAATCACCGCCCGAAGTTGAACCGCCGCATCACGACCAGCGATGCCGTATAGCTGTCGTCGTCCTGAACGATAGGTGAATCCGCCGCGTCGCCGACATACCGGTTCCAGGCCAGTGTTCCGTCCAGATACCAGTTCTGCGACAGCTCGTATTGCGCGCCGACCTCGATGCCCGCGCTGACGATGCCGGATCCGGGCGCGTAGGCGGGAAAGGCCGACAGGCCCGCCTCGGCCGGGGTGACGCCGAAATAGGTCGACGTGTAGTCATCCGAGCCCCACAGCACCCGTGGCCCCACGGTAACAGTCCAGTCGTCCGAGGGGCGGAAGATCGCGTCGGCGCCCAGCTCGCCCACCCAGCTTTCGTGGCCGATCACGCCATAGCGCACGTCCGCAAAGGCTTGGAAATTCTCGGCGGTGTAGCCGATGCCGCCACCGATCTCGACACTGAAATCGACATCGTTCAGACCCGCCAGCTCTGCATGGTCCGAACTGTCGCGTTCCCCTATCAGGCGGAACGAGCCGCGCGGCCGCCAGCCAAGATTGACAACATTGGGATCGGGGTCGCCGAACTCCAGCCGGCCGATCTTGAGGTGACCGAACTTGAACCCGCCGGTCACGCCCGCCTCGTAGTCGTCAGAGCCGAAATACTCCGGTTGGTAATTGCCGCCGATGCCGGCCGAGAAGGACAGGCTGGGGCCGGACTGGGCAAAGGCCATGCCGGGAACACAACTCATGGCGGCGATCAGGAATGTGGATTTCATATGCGGTCCTTATGTCTTGCGGTGGGGGCAAAGGTGGCGGCGTGCCACCGCGCCTGCCATACGCGCGGCGACACTGGTAAGGTCAGCTCAGGTTGCCGTTGTACCAGTCGTGCAGCGACACTTCGGTCTCGGCCCCCGCATCGCTCAGCATTTGGGCAAAGGCCTCGGGGTCCTGCGTGCCGCCGTCGCGACCGCGATAGTGATACGGGATCACCACGGCAGGCGAGAATTCGGCCACCGCGTCTGCGGCCTGTTCGGCGGTCATGGTGAAGGGCAGGTTCATGCAGACCAGCGCCACGTCGATATCTTCCAGGCTGCGCATCTCGTCGGTGCCTTCGGTATCGCCCGAGATATAGACCCGGCCCGCATCCGTGGTCACGACAAAGCCGATATCGCCCCGGTCCTGCGGGTGGAAATCCATCCGGCCCTCGGTGATGTTGTAGGCTGGCACCGCCTCGATCCCCAGCCCCATCATCTCGGTCGTGTCACCGGCGGCGATGGCCTGTGTGCGGCCCTGCATGTCCTCGGGCATCATGCCCATGACGTCGGCATTGGTCAGGATCGGCACCTCGGGCAGCGCGCCCAAGAGGTCGGCATTGTAGTGGTCGCCGTGCCGGTGGGTGACAAGGATCAGCTCGGGGTCGGGCAGACTTTGGTATTCCGACGCCTCGCCCACCGGGTCGACATAGACGACGCCCGCGGGTGTCTCCATCACGAAGGAGGCGTGCGAAATGGGATGAATGCTGACGGCCCCGTCAAGAAAGCTCATGCTGGCGCCTTCCTCGGCAGCAAAGGCGAGCGACGGCAGCACGGTCACGGTGCCGGCGGCAGCGCTGCCGATCAGGAAATTGCGTCTGGTGGTCATGGGGGTCCTCCCGGTCTGTTACGTTGCGTGGTCTCCGCCCCGGGGCCCAATGCCTTCGCGCCCGATGTAGTGCGATCCCGAACTGTGGCGAGGGGCGTCCGGAGCCGGATCGCGGAATTCGGCCCGCGTTCAATATCGGTCGGGTTTCCAGCCCATGAAGGCCTTCGTCACCGCCTCGGAGACGTCCCATGTCACCCGCACACCGTCCCGAACAAATGCGGTGTCGCCGGGACCGAGATCCAGCACCGCGCCGGTGGCGTGATCGCTGATGCGGCAGCGCCCCTGCAGGATCACCATCATCTCGTCGCGCTGTTCGGTGCAGGCAAATGCCCCCTCGGAACAACGCCAGATCCCGGACCGCGTCGCGTGCCCCGGCCCGCCCGCGTCCAGCCGCCCGTGACAGACAGGATCGCCGCGCAGGATGCGATACGCGCTCTCTGGCGCATCGAAGGGCCAGTGCTCGAGCGGGCCGACATCGTCTCCGGGGGTGTATTTCAGCATTTAAAGCGTTTCGCCGTTAACCTGAGGTATCAGATAAAGGCTAAACGCGTACGACATCTGAGCGTTCCACTGCGTTTCGCGAAAATCTGTGACCCAGGTTTTTCGCCAAACGCTTTAGGCCTCCAATGTCACAAGGTCGGCGAAATGCTCCTGCACCACCGCCTGCACGATCCCGCCGATCCGCCGGGCCAGCGCGGCATGGGCCGCCCGCCGGCGCCAGACCAGCCCGATCGAGCGGGTCAGCCGGTCGCCGCCGAAAGGCCGGATCGCCACGTCGCCCTCTTTGCCATCCACCTCGGACCGGACATAAAGCGCGGGCAGGAAACTGACACCCATGCCCAGCGCCGTCATCTGTCGCAGCGCATCGAGGCTGGTGCCCTCGTAATCCTGCCGCAGCCGCGCACCCACATCCTCGCACAGGCGCAACATCTGGCCATGCAGCAGGTAGGCATCGGACAACGACAGCACATCCTGCCCTTGCAGATCAGCTTCGTCGACCCGCGCCGCCCCCGCCAGCGGATGGTCCTGCACCATGGCTAGCTTCAGCGGCTCGCGGAAAAGCCGCATCACGTCCACATCGGCCGATTGCACCGGCAGTTGCGTCAGGATCATGTCGTGCCGTCCCTCGTCCAGTTCATCCTGCAGCACGCGCGGTGCGGCATCGCGGATCACAAGTTTCAGCGCGGGGTAGGCGCGGTGCAGCCGCCGCGTGACGTAGGGCAAAAGATACGGACCCAATGTCGGCGTCGTGCCCAGCCGCAATGTGCCGCCAACGCCATCCTTCGCCTCGCGCGCCCGCAGCGCCAACGTCTCGACCTCGTCGATCACCTTGCGGGCCTGCGCCAGCACCTCGCGCCCGGCAGGCGTTAGAACGGCCCCGCGCCGCCCGCGCTCGACCAACTCGACGCCAAGGGCGGATTCCAGCCGAACGATCTGCTGGCTGAGCGACGGCTGGCTGATCCCGGCGCGTTCGGCAGCCTTGCGGTAATGGCCCGTCTCGCTGAGGGCGAGGAAATAGCGCAACTGGCGCAAGGTGATATCGTCCATCGCATGGTCCTTCGCTGGGTCTTTTTCAAGATAGGGTTTTCCTATCGGATTTTCAGCTTCGATAGGATTTAATCTTCAAACACCCCTTCCCATCTCTAATCCACAGTTCAACACGCATCATCGGGAGGACCCACATGAAACGCCGCACACTTTCGCCCAAGAGCCTGAAGGCCCGGATCGACACGCTGACCCGCCGCCACCGCGAGATCGACCTGCGGATCACCCGCGAGCAGAGCCAGCCCGCCGCCGACGCGCTGCGCCTCAAGCAGCTGAAACAGGAGCGGCTGGGCCTGCGTGACGCGATCCGCGTGACACAGACGCTGCTTAAGCGGCTGGACCCGCGCCCGGCCCGCCTCGGTTGGCAACAGCAATTCCATTCCGGGTGACGCGATGATCGATTTCTACATCGCGCTGATGGCGCCGCGCTTCTTGCGCAGTCAGGATTTGGAAGATCTTGAAGAGGTACTGACGGACGACTGAGTTCCGCGCGCGGGCCGTACCCTCATCCCGGCGCCGCGCGTGGTGACATGCCCGGATCGCGCGAGCCCACTATGTGAACGGTCCATTCCGGGGGCATGTCACCAATTCCGGGGAGGTCCGGCACGGCGAACAGGAGCGTCGCTGCCGGACCTCCCCGGATGAGATTCTGGGAGCCAGCTTCGCTCAGCCCCGCGCCTCGCGCACATTGGGGTGTTCGGACGGGCGGAAGGGCACTTTGCAGACCTCTGCCGGTGCCGCCTGCCCGGAATGCTCGGCATAGGCCTCGGGCAGTTCCACCCGGAGCCGTGACCCGGTTTCGGACAGCGCCCACGGCACGAAAGCCAGCGCGATGTTCACCTCCAGCTCCGGCGACCACCAGGCGGACGTGACATAGCCGACGCGCTTGCCGTCCTCATCCTGCACCAGCCAGAAATCGGACGGGTAGTCGGTGATGGGCAAGCCGCCCATTTTGATTCCGACCATCTTGAGTTTGAACGGATAGTTCCCCGCTTCGATCGCGTCGCGCTGACGCGCGAGTGCGGCCTTGCCGATGTAATCCGCCTGCTTCTCCTTCGGCACCTGGTACGCGAGATTTACCTGGAACGGCGAGGTTTCATGATCCATGTCCTGTCCCCAGGACAGGATGCCGGCCGCGATCCGGCGGTGGTGCCCGGGGGCGATCACCCGCAGGCCGTAGCGTGCGCCGGTGCCGCGAATGGCGTACCACACTTTCTCGGCATTCTCCGAGGCGTCGCGCACGTAGACCTCATAGCCTTTCTCGCCGGAGAACCCGGTCTGGCTGATGACCACCGGCGCGCCGCCGATCGTCGCCTCCATCATGCCGTAATAGGGCACGTCCCGCAGCGTCTCGTCCACCAGATCGACCATGAGATCCTCGGACAATGGCCCCTGCACCTGCAACGGAGCGACGTCGATTTCGTCGATCTCGACATCCCAGTTGCCGTGCACGTTGACGCCACGCAGCCACAAGAGCAGGTCCGAGTCGGAAATCGAGAACCAGAACTCATCTTTCGACAATCGCAGCAAGACGGGATCGTTCAGGATGCCGCCTTTGTCATCACACAGAATGCAATACTTGGCATGCATCGGCTTGATCTTGGTGGCATCGCGGGTGATCACGAAGTTGACGAAAGCCTCGGCATCCGGCCCGCGCACCCTGATCTGCCGCTCGACGGCGACATCCCAAAGCGTGACCCGATGCACCAGGCTGCGGTATTCGGCCATGGTGCCGCCGTCCTCTTCGCGCACATAGCCGCGGGGGTGGTACATCCGGTTATAAACCGTCGCCCGCCATGCGCCCGCTTCGACCGATAGATGCCAGAAGGGCGATTTGCGGACCCGGGTCGAGACCAGCATCTCCACCGGCGTCCCGCCGGACTGGCGCAAGTTGACCGGCACGAGCCGGTCGGTCTGGTCGATCTCTGCAACATTGGGATGGGTGAAGGTTCGGTTCTGCGCTGTGTCGTCAGTCATGGGCGCACTCCTCCTGTTTATAGGTAAACGCAGCGCTGCCGGGCCGCGTTCCGTTCAGATACCCCGCACGGCAAGATCGGGGATATTCTGCCGATTGCCCCTTCTCAGGCCGCATCTGCCGGACACGAGCCCTGCCCGGTCGCATTTACGGGTTCCACCCCCGCCCCGCGCCATGATATGCCCGGCGGGATATAAGTTGGGGGGAGGCCCACATGTCCAAGGAAATCCGTCTCGCCTTCGCGCATCCGTCCGAGCGTGCCGACGCCACCGCCCCCGACGGCCCGCTAGACCGGATCTCGGTGCGCGATCACGTGGTCGAGGTCGAGATCGGCGCCTTTCAGGCCGAGCGCGGCACCACCCAGCGCGTCGCGTTCAACGTGGTGGTCGAGGTGCGCCCGATGACCGCCTCGATCGACGACGACGTGGATCGCATCCTCAGTTATGACAAGGTGACCGAGGCCATCGCCGCCGAACTGGCGGAGGAGCGCCTGAACCTGCTGGAAACCCTGGCCGAACGCATTGCCGAGCGCATCCTGCTGGAACCGCAGGCGGTGCGCACCTTCGTGCGGGTGGAAAAACTGGACCGCGGGCCGGGCGCGCTCGGGGTCGAGATCGTCCGGTCGGTCGAGGATCTCAAGACCAAACCCGTCGGCCATCACGCCGACATCACACCGCATCCGCATGTGGTGTACCTGTCGAACACCGCGATCGGCTCGCCCAACCTGTCGCGCTGGCTCGACCAGTTGCAGGCGCGGGCCGAGCCGGTGATCCTGTGCGTTGGCCATAACCGCGTCGACAGCCCGAAGACCGGGCACCGCATGTCGCAGCGCCGTGTCGATCTGCTGGCGCTGGAACAGAATGCATGGGTTCTGGCCGGGCGCGATGACCGCTGCGTGGTGGTCGGCACGCGGACGGAACTGGACTGGGCGATGAAGAACGGCCAGATCAGCGTCTGGGCACCGTCGAAGATCGTGCTCGATGCCGTGGACGGCCCGCGCACCGGGCCGGATGATCCGGTGGGTCTGGCGGCGTGGTTCGCCGGACACATGGACGCCTCCGACCTGCTCTTGATCGGCGAGGTGCCGCCCAGCGACCCACCTGTTCCGACCCTGGTGCAGGACATCGCCCAAAGCGGCCTGTGAGACCCTGTCTCAAAGGCCGTCCCGGATCTGATCCGGGACCTCCCAGCCGCCTGGCACCCCATCCCGGACCTGCTTCGGGACCTACCGCACCACAGGCACGCCCGTCCCGGGCCTGACCCGGGACCTCGTACCGCACGAGACGATCACAGACGACATGCCCTACTACCGTCCCATCCCTCGCTCCGACCACGCCCGCCCCGATACCGCGCTGCCCCTTGCGGGCGGCTGGTGCTGGTTCGACACGGTCGAGGAACTGCACCGCGACGCGCCGTCCCGCCTGATCCCGGCGCGGGACGCCCCGCCCGAGGTACTGGCTCGCCTGACCAGCCCCCGGGCGCCCGTCACCGGGCTGGACATGGCGCGCCCCACTCTGATGGGCATCCTCAATGTCACGCCCGACAGCTTTTCCGACGGCGGCCAGCACAACGCACCCGACGCGGCGCTGGTCCGGGCCGAGGCGATGACCGCCGCGGGCGCCGAGATCATCGACATCGGTGGCGAATCCACCCGCCCCGGCGCCGCCGAAGTGCCCATCGACGAGGAGATCGACCGCACCGCCCCGGTCATCGCGTCCCTGCGCCAACGCTCCGGCGTGCCCATCTCCATCGACACCCGCAAAGCCCCGGTGGCCCGCGCCGCGCATCAGGCCGGCGCGAGCCTCGTCAACGACGTGGCGGGCTTCACCTTCGACCCCGCCCTCGCCCCCTTCTGCGCCGAGGCCGGCCTGCCGGTCTGCGTGATGCACGCGCAGGGCACGCCCGACGTGATGCAGAAGGACCCGCGCTATGACAACGTCGCGCTTGACGTCTTTGACTGGCTGGAGGAACGCATCACCGCACTGAACGCCGCAGGCATCCCCCGTGACCGCATCATAGCCGACCCCGGCATCGGCTTCGGCAAGACGCTGGAGCATAACCTGATGCTGATGCACAACCTGGCGCTGTTTCACGGGCTGGGCTGCGCGGTGCTGCTGGGGGCCTCCCGCAAGCGTTTCATCGGGACGATTGGCGGCACCGAAGAGGCGCGGCACCGCGCCCCCGGTTCCATCGCCGTGACGCTCGCCGGGGTGGCGCAGGGCATCCAGATTCACCGGGTGCATGACGTGGCCGAAACGTCGGAGGCGCTCAGGCTTTGGATGGCCGCCACCGTCGCGCCGGAAAATTGAAAATTTCCCGGCCTGATAAAATTCGTACGAATTTTATCAGGCGCCGAACAGCCGCCGCAGCGCGCCCAGCTGGCTGAGCGCAACGCCGCCCAGGATTAGCGCAAGGCCCAAGTAGAGGCTGGGCGGCAGCGCCTCGAACAGCACCACCGCACCGAAGATGATCGACCAGATCGGCACTTGGTAGTTCACCAGGCTCAGAAAGACGGGTCCGGCATCGCGGATCACCTGCACCAGCAGGATCTGCGCCACGCCCGTCGGCAACAGGCCAAGGTACATGAGCGCCCAGAGCGTCCGGCCCTGCGGCATTGCCGGCAGGCCCTCGACCGCAAGCGCATAAGGCGTGAACACCACGGCGGCGACCGTTAGCACGGCAGCGGCCAGCGACAGGCGGTCCACCTCCGGCGCAAGCCGCGTGAAGATAGACCCGACAGCATAACACCCCGCCGCCGCGACACAGGCCAACCGCGCCAGCATCTCGAATTCCGCGCCGGTCGAGCGCAAGGCTTCGGGCCCGATCAGCACCGCCACGCCCAATGTGCCCATCACGAAGCCCAGCGCGCGGCGCATATGCATCCGCTCGCCCGGCACCAGGAAATGCGCCAGCGGCAGGACCAGAAGCGGCACTGCCGCCATACAGACCCCCGCAAAGCCCGACGCGACCACCTGCTGGCCCCAGCTCAGCAAAAAGAACGGCAAGGCGTTGGAAAACAGCCCCATCGCCACGATGAATGCCCAAAGCCGCCCGGCCTGAGGCCCGCTCCGGGGCGGCAGGCCACGGCCCGTCGCGCGACAGAGCACCAGCAGGAACGCCGCCCCCAGGATCAACCGCACCGCCACCACGGTCAGCGGCCCCACCCCGTCCAGCGCCACGCTGACCGCCATGAAGGACGCGCCCCAGATCATGCCCAGCGCGCAGAGCCTCAACCAGTTCACCGGCGCGACAGCAATCGTTTTTTCCATTCAGATCAACTCTCCGGGCATGTGGGTGCGTGTCAAAACGTCCCGAGCGCATTGTCGTTCGTCGCGGCGCAGCCACGTCTTGGGATCGAAAGGAGGCGCATCATGGATATAGCCATCGGCGCCGCGGCCCTGTCGATCATCACCTTGGTGATCGTTCTCATCTTGGCCGCGCGCAACAAGCAAAAGACCGAAGAGCGAAAGAAAGATCCCGACGTCCCGCCAAGTTCGCTTGCCAAGGACGGCGATTCTCACAAGCCGGTCGACTGACAAGAACGAAAAGAGCCGGTGCACCACCGGCTCTTTCCTTTTTCGGTGCGGATGGCCTCAGTTTTTCTCTTTGTCGACCATCTTGCCGGCAGAGATCCACGGCATCATGCCGCGCAGCTTCTCGCCCACTTCCTCGATCTGGTGCGCGTCGTTCATGCGGCGCGTCCCCTTAAAGAACGGCTGACCGACCTTGTTCTCGGTCATGAAGTCGCGCACGAACGCGCCGGTCTGGATGTCGTGCAGGATCGCCTTCATCTCCTTTTTGGTCCGCTCATAAGGCAGGACCCGCGGGCCGCTGACATATTCGCCATACTCGGCCGTGTTCGAGATCGAGTAGTTCATGTTGGCGATGCCGCCTTCGTAAATCAGGTCGACGATCAGCTTCACCTCGTGCAGGCACTCGAAATAGGCCATCTCGGGGGCATAACCCGCCTCGACCAGCGTCTCGAAGCCCATGCGGATCAGCTCAACAAGGCCACCGCACAAAACCGCCTGCTCGCCGAAGAGGTCGGTTTCGCATTCCTCGCGGAAGTTGGTCTCGATGATGCCCGACCGCCCGCCGCCGATGGCCGAGCAATAGCTGAGGCCCAGCTCCAGCGCCTTACCCGACGCGTCGTTGTGCACGGCCACGAGGCAGGGAACACCGCCGCCCTTGGTGTATTCACCGCGCACCGTGTGGCCGGGGCCCTTGGGCGCCATCATGATGACGTCGACGCCGTCCTTGGGCTCGATCAGGCCGAAATGCACGTTGAGGCCGTGGGCAAAGGCAATCGCCGCGCCCTCTTTCAAGTTGTCATGCACGTATTTCTTGTAGGTCTCGGCCTGCAATTCGTCGGGCATGGTGAACATCATCAGGTCGCACCAGGCCGCCGCCTCGGCGATGCCCATGACCTTCAGGCCCTCGCCTTCGGCCTTCTTGGCCGAGGGGCTGCCCTCGCGCAGCGCCACCACGAGGTTCTTGGCGCCCGAGTCGCGCAGGTTCAGCGCATGGGCGTGGCCCTGGCTGCCATAGCCAAGGATGGCGACTTTCTTGTCCTTGATCAGGTTGATATCGCAATCGCGATCGTAATAGACGCGCATGGTTTTCTCCTTTGTCGTCAGATGTCGTGCAAGATGACGAATATTTCGCAAGCGATCCCGGCTTTTTCGGTATGAATTTCCAAATTGGTGAGATAATCATTCACTGTTCCGCAAATACTCAAAAATTCCATTCACCCACAACACGCACAAGTCCATGCAACTCGACGACACCGACCACCGCATCCTGCGCCAGTACCAGCATGACCCGACGCTTGGCCCCGCCGACCTGGCGGGACTCGCAGGCGTCACCCCCGCCACCTGTGCGCGGCGGCTGGACCGGATGGCGCAGGCGGGGCTTCTGCGCGGCAACCACGCGGTGATCGACTGGGCCGCGCTTGGCTACAGCGTCGAAGTCTCCTTGCGCATCACGCTCGACAAGACCGTGCCCACCGCGTTCGACGAATTCACCGAGTCCGCCCGCGCCATCCCCGAGGTTCTGGAAATCCAGTCCTTCCTCGGCCGGGTCGACACGCGCCTGTCGGTCATCGCCCGCGACATGGCGCATTACCAGGAGATCTATCGCACCGCGATCCTGACCCTCCCCCACATAACCGACATCGAGGCATTGATGCACGTCGCACAGATCAAGACCGACGAGGTTCTGCCCCTATGATCGAACTGGACACGACCGACCGCCAGATCCTGCGCGCGCTGGTGCAGGACGCCACGCAATCCGCAGGCGCCATCGGCCGTGCCCTGGGCCTCAGCCAACCCGCCGCGTGGCGCCGCATCAAGCGGCTGCGTGATGCCGGCATCCTGAAAACCCAGCGGCTCGATCTGGACAAGGAGGCGCTGGGGTTCGGCGTCACGGTGTTTCTGGGCCTGAAACTGGCCACCAAGGGCCGCGTCAGCCTGGCCGATTTCGAACGCGCCGTCTCGGCCATCCCCGAGGTACAGACCGTCGAGCATATCCTTGGCCTTTACGACTATCGCCTGCGCGTCGTCGCTCGCGACATCTCGGATTTCGAGCGTGTGCTGCGCCGCCGCATCATGACCTTGCCGGGGGTCGGAGACGTCGAGGCAAACGTGCTGCTCAGCGAGGAACGCCGCCCCGGTCCGATCGGCTGATACCAACACCGCTGTATACCGCGGCATGCGTGCACGCAAAAGTATTCTTTAATTACAGCAACTTATTCGCAAGCCGCATGACGGGTATGCAGAATGATGACTAGCCGCGCCCCTCGCGGCAGGTCTATGCTGCATTGCAGAATTGGTGTGCCGGCGCGACATCCCGCGACGTCGGCACCGACCTGCAACCGAACGAGGTACCCCCATGAAAACGATCCTGACTGCCGCCGCCCTTGCCCTGACAGCAACCACGACCATTGCCGATACCGTCACGCTGACATCTGCCAATGCCGGCACCACCCTGCATGAAACCGATGCCGACATGAGCGTTTACTGGGTCGAGGATGGCGACGCCTACGCGCTGACCGCCACCTATGTCACCGGCGAGGCGCCCGCCGATCCCGCCCGCCTGCGGATGCACCTTGCGGATGGCGACACGGTGTCCTTCGGCCTGCCCGGCGTGCAGGACCGCCTGTTCACCTTCGCCCGCGACGGCGAAACCGTCTCGGTCCGGTCGGCCCGCGTCAGCGTCGACTACGCCAGCAAGTAATTACGGCACCCACACTGCGTGGCCGCTCGGTGCCTCGGCATCAGGCGGTCATGCACCACGCCTCGGCCTCGAATGCCCGCAGCGCGCGGCGTGTCATCGGCAGCGTGCTGTGCCGCGCCGCAAGTTCGGGAAAAAGCGCCACGATCTCGTCCCGCTCGGCCCCGTTCAGCGCCTTGAGGGATTCCTGCCCCGGATAAAGGCTCTCGGTCGCGCAGGATTCGGCAAAGACCACTTCGTGCGCGTCGAGCAGGAAATGCCAGTAGGTGACGCGGCTCCGTGGCAAGATCCGCACGCGCCGTCCGTCCACCAAGTGCTTGGCCGCCACCAGCACTTCGGACTCGCCGAACAGCAGTTCGGCCTGCGCCCCGCGGACGATCACCCGGTGGTTCTGACTGACCCAGAGATCGCGCAGGTTGCCGATAACCCCGCGCCCGATGCAAACCGGCGCATGAAGGCCAAATCCGGCGGTTTCGCTGCCGCCGATCCAGCGGATCGGCTGTGGCCCGGCATCCAGCGTATTCACAAGGTCGCCCTCGGATAGCGTCTCGATCGTGCGCGGCCCTTGCGGAGTCTCGATCAGCGTCCCGGCCACGAAACAGATCAGCGAGTTCTCGGTCAAAATGTTGAGATCGCTGGAAAAACTCCCATCCGCCTGCTCCGCACCGCTGATCACACCGTCGCCATCAAGATCGATATCCTCGTTGGTCGGCACCTCCAACGGTCCGCTCTGACTGGCCAGCGTACCCAGGATATCCACCCCCGCGACGGCGGCGACCTCTCCCAGTACCGGCGCGCCGGCATCGCTCGATGTTAGATCCGAGGCGTCGAATTCAAGATACCTGTCGCCCATCGTGTTGCGGCCAACGTCAATATCGCCGCCACCGCCCGGCGGCGCATCGTAGGTGAATTTCGGCACGTCGTTGAAGTAATCCGAGGCGTTGTCATAGACGATCACCTGCACGATGACCGAGTCGTCGGTCAGAACCCCGTCGACAGTGACTTCCTCGACAACGAAAGCCACGACGTCGTCGTCGTCGAACACTGCCGTGCCGTCGTGAATCATCAACTCGCCGCCATTACTGGCATTGGAGTTCGTATGCGGATCCCCAATAATGCTGAACCCATTCAGCAAAAGGGTTGTGGTGGCCATGCCTGCCCCGGTCTGACTGCCTCGCTCGATGCCCGGTTTTCCGGGTCAATTTTAACCTGACATTCATCTGTGAGGCAGAAATGTGGCGGAAATAGGGCACGGCCTGACGGTATGCCACACTGTTATCCGCCCCAACTTCGGGCCATACTGCGCGCAACGTTTTAAACCAAGGACACCGCGCCCCATGACCGCCCTCCGCCCCGATATCGACCCTGACGGCCTGCTGGAATACTCCGTCGTCTTCACCGATCGCTCTCTCAATCACATGAGCAAGGCGTTTCAAGGGGTTATGACCGATATCTCATCCATGCTGAAAGAGGTCTACAACGCTTCTGCCGTGGCCATCGTGCCCGGCGGCGGCACCGTCGCGATGGAGGCCGTTGCCCGCCAGTTCGGCCACGACGCCCACGCGCTGATCGTGCGCAACGGCTGGTTCTCGTATCGCTGGAGCCAAATTTTCGAGGCCGGACAATTCACCTCGGACACGACCGTCTGCATGGCCCGGCAGACCGGCAACGGGGCGCAGGCCCCCTTTGCCCCCGCGCCCATCAAGGAGGTCACGGCCAAGATCCGCGAAGCCAAGCCCGACGCCGTCTTCGCGCCGCACGTGGAGACATCGGCGGGCATCATCCTGCCCGACGACTATGTCACCGCGTTGGCCGAAGCCGCGCATGAGGTGGGCGCCCTGATGGTGCTCGACTGCATCGCCTCGGGTTGCGCCTGGGTCGACATGGAACAGACCGGCGTCGACGTGCTCATCTCCGCCCCGCAAAAGGGCTGGTCCGCCTCGCCCTCCGCCGGTCTGGTGATGATGTCCGACCGTGCGCTGGAGCGGCTGGACAAGACCACCTCCAACAGTTTCGCCATCGACCTCAAGAAATGGCACGCGATCATGCAGGCGTATGAACACGGCGGCCATGCCTATCACGCCACCATGCCCACCGACGCGCTGCGCGGGTTCCGCGACACGATGCTGGAAACGAAAGAGTTCGGCTTCGAGAGACTGCGGCAGGCGCAATGGGAGCTGGGCAACGCCGTCCGTGCCATGCTGGCCGACAAGGGTGTGACGTCCGTGGCCGCCGAGGGCTACGGCGCGCCGGGCGTGGTGGTCAGCTATACCACCGACCCGGAGGTGCAGAACGGCAAGACATTCGCCTCCGAGGGCATGCAGATTGCCGCCGGCGTGCCCCTGCAAGTGGGCGAGCCCGACGGTTTCATGACCTTCCGGCTTGGCCTTTTCGGGCTGGACAAGCTCTATGACGTCGAGGCCGCCAAGGCCCGGCTGCAAGAGGTGTTCGAAAGGGTTCTTTAGCCGCCGCCGCGCGGCCCTTACCGCAACCGTATATTGCTGTTCGCTCCCAGCCCCCGGCGCAGGCACATCCAGATCACCCATGCGCTGGCCGCCAGCCAAACGCCGCCCCACATCCACGTTGTGCCGCCGAACTCCTCGGCCAGCATCCGCGCGTCGGAATGCAGCCAGCCGCGCGCGATCGTGTCGCTGTAGATGTCCAGCGGCACGTAGATCATGCAGGCTAGCCCGATCACCCTTAACAGAAGGTCGCTGACATCCCGCGGCAGGTACTTTGCCGCCAGCAGCATCGCCGCGCCCGTCCCGGCCCCGAAGACCAGCGCGAAGGGCGCCCGCACGTAAAGCACCGTCACCGCCAGCAGCGTGACCCCCAGCACGCCCAGCACCGCGCGGTCAGCGCGCGTGCGCACGGCGGCCATAAAAAGTGCCACACCGATCAAGAGCGAGCCCAGGTATCCCGCGCTCAGGCTCAGGAACCGGCCGCCCCCGCGCGAGGTCACCGCCCCGCCCTGCATCGGGTCGAGCGTCAGGTTCAGAACCTCCCCGCCGGTCAGCAGAACGGCCAGCACGTGGCCCAACTCGTGCAGAAACACCACCAGCAATTTTAGCGGGATCACCACGGGGGTCCGCCACAGGACGGCAATCGCGACGACCAGCAGCAGCAATTGCCAGTGACCACGCAGAAACGCTTGCATTCTCAGCCCCTTGCGCCCAGCCCCAACTGCATCAGCGTCTTGCGCACCGGGGCCATTCCATACAGCGCGTTCAGCGCCTGCATCCGGGCGTCGCGCAGCACCGGCGCGCTGACCATCGAGGCGCGGTTCAGCATGTCGATGCCCGTGACCCGCGCCATCACCTCCCAGTGGCGGCGCGTGTGATAGGTCTCCAGCATCTCGCGGTCTCCCAGCCGATCCGGCTGCGCCGTGGCCAAATCCAGCAGCACGTGCAGATCACCAAGCGACATGTTCAACCCCTGCGCGCCGATGGGCGGCACCACATGCGCGGCCTCGGCCACCAGCGCGATACGTTCACCCGCCATCCGCTCGGCCACTTGGGAAATGATCGGCCAGACCGTCCGGCGCGAGGCGAGCTTCAGAGGCCCGAAAAGGTGACAGGACCGCGTGCTCATCTCGGATTCGAACGCGGCCACGTCCAGCCCCGCCAGCCGCTGCGCCTCCGGACCTTCCTCCATCCACACCACGGCGGACGAGGGCCGCCCCTCGTAATCCGGCAGCGGGACCAGCGTGAAGGGGCCGCCCGTGCGGTGAATCTCGGTCGAGACATTGTCATGCGGGATCGGGTGCGTCACCGCAAAGGCCAGCGCCTTTTGCCCGTAGCGCGTTGTTTTCACAGGGATACCCGCCGCCTCTCGCATGGGCGAGCCGCGTCCGTCGGCGGCCAGCACCAGCCGGGCACGCACCTTGCTGCCATCGCTCAGGCCCACCCGCGCTTCGGCCTCGCGGGTGAACAGGCTCTCCGCCGCTACGCCGGGGCGAAACTCCACCGTGTCGAGGCTGTCCAGCTGCGCCACCATCTCGCGCCGCAAGAGCCAGTTGGGCAAGTTCCACCCAAACGGCTTTTCGGAAATGTCGCCCGCATCGAAGTCCTTGACGACGCGCGGCTCCGGCACTTCGCCACCCGCATCGACGATGCGCATCACTTGCAGGGGCGCCGCCTCGGCGTCCAGCCGGTGCCATATCCCCGCCTCCGCCAAAAGCGCCTGCGCCGGTTGCAGGATCGCGGTGGTGCGCAGGTCCGACCCCTCGGCGTCGCGCTCGGTCACTGGCGGGGCCGGGTCGACACACAGCACGCGGAAGCCCGCACCGCCAAAGAGCGCCGCCGCCGACAGCCCAGCCACGCCGCCGCCGGATACGATGATGTCATGGTCGAAACGGCTCATGCCCGGACCTCCCTTTCAGCGGCACCATAGACCGCGCTCACAGCCACTGCCAGACCGTCTCAGGCGCGCGAGATGATCAGCAGGAATAGCCATATAACGGGCACGAGCGCCAGCGCGGGCAGGTAAAGACCCGGCACGCCCCAGATCACGATGGCCCCGCCCCAGAACGAGAGAATAACGCCCAGAAAGAATAGGATGCGAACCACTATTGATGTTTCACTCAAACGTTCCGCCGGGGATCTTCCAACGTCTTCTTCAGTGCCTTGGGTCTGGGTCATGGTCTGCGTCCTGCATGGTGTCTCGTAGACGGACGTAGGAGTCACCTGCGGCGCGCTAAAGGTGCAAATCGCCGCAGCGACGCCTATACCAGTCGCGACAGGAACCCTGACAGATCGTCGGTGTGGTGATGCACGTGATCGGCCTCTATCACCTCGGAGCCGACCAGCACGGTGCGCATCCCCATCGCATGCGGCGCCGCCAGGTTGCGCACGTCATCCTCGAACATCGCCGCCCGGCCCGGCACCACGCCATCGGTGGCAAAGACACGGGCGAACGCCGCCCGGTCCGGCTTGGGGTGAAAGCCCGCATGTTCCACGCCGTAGATCGCGTCGAAAAGGCCCTCCAGCCCCCGCGCCTCGACCACGCGTTGCGCATAGGGGGCTGAGCCGTTCGTGTAGACGATCTTGCGCCCCGGCAGCGCCCGGATTCGCGCGGCCAGCTCCGCGTCCGCTTCCAGCACGTCGAATGAAATGTCGTGCACGTCCGTCAGGTACGGCCCCGGATCCACGTCATGTTCTCGCATCAGCCCGGCCAGCGTCGTTCCATGCCGCCGCCAGTAGTCCAGCCGCAGCCTGTCGGCCTCGGCCCGGTCCACACCCAGCGCGTCCATCACGAACTGCGTCATCCGAACCTCGATCTGGTCGAACAGGCGCATCTCCGGCGGATAGAGCGTGTTGTCGAGGTCAAAGACCCAGGTCTCCACATGCGCAAAGAATTCTTTCGCCATCATTTCCATCCGCTCTTAATTGTCGCAGGGCCCTGCAAGGCTTGCACCCCGCGCCCTGCCCCGCATACTCTCATCCATCGAAACCAGATACCGAATGAGAGTGCGATGACCATAGCCGCGCCGCAGAAAGATGCCTACCACCTGATCCTCGAGGCGATCGATACCGGAGATTACAAGCCCGGCGACCGCCTGGTGGAAAGCGACCTGGCAGAGCGGTTCGGAGTGTCGCGCACGCCGATCCGCGAGGCGTTGCAACGGCTGGAAACCCAGAGCCTGCTTACGCGTGACGGGCGCAGCCTGATCGTGTCATCGCTGGATCACAACCAGCTTGCCGAACTTTACGTGGTACGCGCCGAACTTGAGGGGCTGGCCGCGAACCTGGCCGCCCGCCATGCCGCACCCGAAGAAGTGCGCGTATTGCGCGACATGGTTACTGACGATCACGCCTTGATTGACGACCCCAAGGCGATGGCCCGCGCCAACCGGCGCTTTCACAAGCAGATCCACCTGTCCTCGCACAACCGCTTTCTGGTGCAGCAGCTGGATCTGGTGCACCGCTCCATGGCGCTGATGGCGACCACGTCCTTGGCCGCCCTTGGCCGCCCGGAGGATGCGCTGGCCGAACATGACGCCATCGTCACCGCCATCGAGAACGGCGATGCCGAGGCCGCGGGCGAGGCGTTGCGCGCCCATATTTCCAAGGCCTTCGTGACCCGGTTGAAGCTGGATTCAGGGGAACTTGGCACGCTGATCTAGGGGCGGTTTCGCGGCCGGGGGCGGCGCCACGGCCAGCGACAGGCCGTGCGCGGTCTTGTCCCAGAAGAACGGCTTCAGAACCAGTTCGTAAAGCGCCTTGTAGGCGGCGATCGCCCCAAGCGGCTGATAGAAATGCATCGTCGGGACTCAGGCGATCAGGTGCCGGTGCTTGGGGCCCGTGACCGAGGCCAGGTAAATTGTCAGGTTCAGCACCTCGATGGCCAGGAACAGCGCCCCGATCGCGGCCATCACGGCACGCGGCAGCACCGGATCAAGCGGATGCGGCAACCCGAAGAAAACCAGCCACAACGACCACAACAATGGCGCCAACAGAACCTGGCTCAGCGCGGTGACGAAATGCGCCTGGAAGCCCCAGAATTTCCATGCCCCCAGTTGGCGGTAGAGCAGCCCGGGGCGCCGCATATGCACCAGGTAGGTCGTCATGTAGCCCTTCAGCCAGCGCGAGCGTTGCTTCACCCAGGCCCAGGGCCGGCAATTTGCCTCCTCCTCGGTGACGGTGGCGACCATCTCGGTGCGGAACCCATGCCGGGCCAGACAAAAGCCAAGGTCGGCGTCCTCGGTCACGTTATGCGCGTCCCAGCCGCCCAGCGCCTCCAGCGCGTCGCGGCGGAAATAAAGCGTCGTGCCACCCAGCGGAATGGCGAAGCCCAGCCGCGCCATGCCGGGCAGGATCGTGCGGAACCAGGTGGCGTATTCGATGGTGAAACACCGCGCCAGCCAATTCTGACGCGGATTGTAGTAATCCAGGATACCCTGCAGGCACGCCACCTCTGGCGGGGCCTGCTGGAAGTGCCGCGCCACACGGGTGATCTGGTCGGCTTCGGGCGCATCCTCGGCGTCGAAAATCCCGATGATATCTCCCTCGCAGAAATCCAGCGCATAGTTCATAGCGCGCGGCTTGGTGCGCGGCTGTCCGTCGGGCACGACCACCACCCGGATCCAGCTGGGCAGGTCGATCTGCGCCAGCGTCGCGCGGGTCATGTCGTCTTCCTCTTCCAGCACCAGCACCACGTCGAGCAGGCACTTGGGATAGGTCAGCTGCGTCAGCCGCGCCACCAGCGCATGCGCCACCTCGGTTTCGCGGAAGAGCGGCACCAGGACCGACACCCGTGGCAACGGCGTCTTGTCTTCTGCCACTGGCACAACGGGCGCGACCGGCCCCTCGGACATGCGCGCCACGAAGGCCAGCAGCTTGAACACCCCGGACACGACCAGCGTGACGGCCGCCCAGCCCATCATCACCGCCAGCACCGCCCGCGGGAAAACAAGTGTCAGCGCGATCAGTCCGATCACGCACAAAGTCACCAGCGCCAGTCGCCGCGCATGACCCTGCGCCCAACTGCGGCAGCTCTCGATGATCGGCACGCGGGCCTGGGCCGCCTGTGTCAGCATGCCAGCGAAATACTCCGCCACGTGGGTCTGAACCACATCGCGCGGGGCGATCAGGACACGGGCCTGCCGCAGCTCCGCCGGAAGATGCGCACGCGCATAGGTCAACGCCTCGGGGTCGCCGGAAACGATTGCGGGTTGGCCGTCGCGGTCGGTCACCGGAAAGACGGCAAAACGCAAAAGGATCTGGGGCGCGACGTCCACCGCGAGGGGCGCCAGTGTCGCGAGCTCATCCACGTCGAGCCGGCGCGAACGCAAGCGGCGGACATGCGCATTCAGAAGGTCGCCTTTCGTCACCAAACCCTCGGCCACAAGGATCCGCCCCATATCCGCGTCACAATGCCGGCGCAGCTGACGCGCGAGCATCGCGTCCCGCGCGGCGAGCGTTCCGCGGCGCACCAGGTCGGTTTCCACCGCCCCGGCCTCCATGTCGGCTGTGTCCTCGGACAGGCCGAGCTGGCGCAGTTCCGAAATCCCCATATCCGTCTGCCCTTCTGCGTGACGGAAAAAGGATTATCAACAGAAGGTTAACGCAAAGTAAAAAAGCGGTTAACGCGGCGGACGCGCCCTAGCGGTCCATGGATGCCGCGAAGCGTTCAAACAAGTAAAAGCTGTCCTGCGGGCCGGGGCTGGCCTCGGGGTGATGCTGCACCGAGAACACCGGGCGGTCGGCCATGCGGATCCCGCAGTTCGACCCGTCAAACAGCGACACATGCGATTGCACCACGCCCTCGGGCAGGGTCTGGCTGTCCACGGCGAACCCGTGGTTCATCGAGGTGATCTCGACCTTGCCGGTGGTCAAGTCCTTCACGGGATGGTTCGCGCCGTGATGGCCGTGGTTCATCTTGATCGTCCGCGCCCCCAGCGCGAGGCCCAGCATCTGGTGACCAAGGCAGATCCCGAACATGGGCAGGTTCTTTTCCAGCACGCCACGGATCATCGGCACGGCGTATTCGCCGGTCGCCGCCGGGTCGCCGGGGCCGTTCGACAGGAACACGCCATCGGGGCTTTGTGCCAACACGTCCTCGGCGGTGGCCGTGGCGGGCATCACCGTCACCTCGCAGCCCGCGCTGGCCAGGCAGCGCAGGATGTTGCGCTTGGCGCCATAGTCGATCGCCACCACTTTGTGCCGCGCGTCGGTCTGGCGGGCATAGCCGTCGGGCCACGCCCAGCGCATCTCGTCCCAGCGATAGCTTTGCGCGCAGGTCACCTGCCGCGCCAGGTCCATGCCTTCCAGCCCGGCAAAGGCCCGCGCCTTGGCGACCAGCGCATCGGTGTCGAAATTGCCGTCCGCGCGGTGTGCCAGCGCCACGTGAGGCGCGCCCTGCTGGCGGATTGCCCGGGTCAGACGGCGGGTGTCGACGCCGCCGATGGCCACCCGGCCCCGCCGCGCCAGCCATTCGCCCAGCCGCTCGGTCGAGCGCCAGTTCGAGGGTTCGGTCGGGTCCCACTTCACAACCATGCCCTCGGCCACCGGATCGGCGGTCTCGTCATCGTCGGGGTTCACGCCCACGTTGCCGATATGCGGAAAGGTGAAGGTCACCACCTGCCCGGCATAGCTGGGGTCGGTCATGATCTCCTGATAGCCGGTCATCGCGGTGTTGAAACAAAGCTCCGCCGCGACCTCGCCCTCGGCCCCGAACCCGCGCCCGTAGAACAGCGATCCATCGGCCAGGGCAAGACAGGCGGTCGGACGGGCATCGGGCGCATGCGTCATCGGGGATTCTCCATCGGGCAAATTGCGCGGAACCTATGGTCACCCGCGCGCGCGGTCAAGGCCGCGTTTCGCGCCGCAGCGTCATTCGCGCCGGTCAATAAAACAAGGGCCGGACAGGGTGTCACAGCTTATTGCACGGCGTTTCGCTTTCCAGTAGTGTCACACGCTTACGGGATGACAAGAGGATACCCTGACATGGGATTGCGCGAGCGCGTGAACGACGCCCTGAAACAGGCCATGAAAGACAAGGATGCGACGCGGCTGGGCACGCTGCGCCTGATCAATGCCGCGATCAAGGATCAGGACATCGCCCGCCGTGGCACCGACAATGACACCGGCTGTTCCGATGGCGATATCCTCGCCATCTTGGGCAAGATGACCAAGCAGCGGCAGGAAAGCGTCCGCGCCTACGAGGAAGGCGGGCGGCTCGACCTTGCGCAGGAAGAACAGCGCGAGATCGAGGTGATCGAGGAATTCCTGCCCCGCCAGCTGGACGAGGCGGAAGTCACCAAGGCCATCGACACCGCCATCGACAAGACCGGCGCCAGCTCGATCCGCGACATGGGCAAGGTGATGGGCCACCTCAAGGAAAACTATACCGGCCAGATGGATTTCGGAGCGGTGGGCCCGCGGGTCAAGGACAGGCTCTGCGCCTGAGACGCGGCGCGGACGGGCGGTACTAACGGGCGGCTCTAGTCCGTCGGCGCGCCCGTCAACCTCTCGCGCGGAATGCGAAACCTGTAGGTCAGGCCCGTGCTGTCGGTCGCCGTGGCAATCTCGCCGCGCAACTGCCCCTCGATGCAAAGCTTCACCAGTTTCGAGCCGAACCCGGTGCCCGAAGCGGTGCGGGCCACATGGCCCGGCCCCGCCTCGCGCCAGGTCAACTCAACCGTGTCGTCCCCATCAGTCCAGGTGATCTCCAACGCGCGGCGCGGCCCGCTCAGCGCTCCGTATTTGACCGCGTTGGTCGATAGTTCGTGGATCGCCAGCGCCAGGTAGATCGACGCGGTCGAGCCCACCGGCAGGTCGGGTCCCTCGATCCGGATCTCGTGACCGCCCGCACCGGTGTAGGGCGTCATCAGGGTCGAGACATGGGCATGTAGGCTCGTGTCGTTGCCCGCATCCTCGGTCACCGTCGCCAGCGGCTGGATCAGGCCGTGGGTCGCGGCCAGCGCCTGCACCCGGCCATTCAGCTGCGCCGCGAACTCCTCGGTCGTCAGGTCCTCGGACCGCGTCATCCGAACCAGCGCATTGACCACCGAATAGATGTTGCGGATGCGGTGGTTCAACTCGTCGATCAACAATTCCCGCTCTGCCATGTGCTTGCGCAGCGCGATCTCGGTCTCAAGAAAGGCGGCGATGTCCTTCAGGGCGCGCTCATCCTGCTCTGACCATTCATGCGGCGACGAGTCGATGGCACAGAGCGAGCCGATCACCTGTCCCCGCCGCCCCTGCACCGGCACGCCCAGATAGGCGACCACGTCCAAGTCCGGCACCGCGCGATTGTAGGACAACAGGTCGTGCTCGCGGGCATCCACCACGCTCATCGCCGCGTTGCCGGTCACCACGTACTGGCAGAAGGAATGCGACAATGGCGTCTCGCGCATCGGCCCGGTTTCGGGCGCGAAGCCGCTCAGCGCCTTGAAGAACTGCCGCGTGTCATCGACCAATGAAAACAGAGCCGTCGGCGCCCCGGTCAGGCTGCGCGCCAGCCGCACAGCGCGGTCGAACGCCTCTTCTTCGGGGCTGTCCAACAACGCGGTTTCTTCCAGCGCGCGCAGCCGGGCCGGGTCGCGCAGCGCCGCGGCGTGGTCTTCGGGCACGGCCCGCGGGAAGGGTCCCGACGCGGCACGCGTGTCTTTATCGTCTTGGTCGGTCGTCATGGACTCGCACTTCAGGGGCTGGCACACATTTGCAAGGTTTGTGGTCCCGCGTAAAGCCAAGACGATCCAGTTCGTGCGGATTGTGGCCCTAGACCCGTGCGCCCTACCCGGCCATGCGCTGCAACGTGTCGTCCCGCCGGATCATCCGGTGCCAGACAACCGCCATGGCAATGTGCCCCACCACCAGCAGCGCCAGGATCCAGCCCATCTCGCCGTGCCATTCGGCGGGCGCCTGCATCCATGCGACCTCCGCCTCGCGCGGCGCCACGAGAGTGATCCCCAGATAGCTCAGCCCGCGATCGCTGCCCGCCGCCGCCAGCAGGCGCACCGACGGTACGATCACCATCAGCGCATAGATCGCGAGATGCCCCGCCACCGCCGCACGGCCAATGACCCCGTCATGCGCAGGCGGGCGGCGCGGAATGTTGGCCAGGCCCCAGGCCCCGCGCAGCAGCACCAGCAGGAACAGCGTCGCGCCCAGCGTGCCGTGATAGCTCCACAGGGCATCGCGCACGGCGTTCTCCTTTGGCAACGCCCAATGCGCCGCCGCCGACAGGAACTGCGCCGCGAAAAGCGCCGCCATGCCCCAGTGCAAGATGCGGCTGACAGTGCCGTAATGGTCGGGGGTATCTCTCATGGGCAAGATGCATTCTCCTTTTTGGCAAGGTCTGGCGTATCTAACGCGACATGCGCACATCTCCGTCGCGCACCGCCAACTTTTCTGCAAATCAAAAAGGTCAAAGCCGCGCCACCGTGCGACCCGGTCTCAGCGGATAGAACCCGCCGCGCCCCTCAGCCCGCACCCACCGGGTCAGGCAGCGCGATCCGCTTCAGCGCATCGGCAATCTCGCCATACAGCACCTTGCGCTCGTCCTCGCTCAGGAACGCGCCGATCTCCACCTGCCGCCCCTTGCCTTTCAGCGTCACGTAATGCGGCACCGGCCCGCCAGTCGGGTGCATCTCGACCTTCGCCCAATAGCTTTCGCAATCCCATTCCTGCACCGGTCCACGGGCGTTGGTGCGCACCAGATGCACCGCCTCGCGGTCGATGGTCAGTTCCTCGTTCATCTGCGCGTCCTTGTAGGATCGCTCCAGCGCCGCCCAGACCCCCCAGACCGCCAGCAGCAGGAAGGGCAGCAACCCCCACAGCGTGACCGTCCCGATCAACGGATAAAGAGGCAGGGTCAGCATACCGCAGGTGATCACGATGAAGAGCGCAAACCCCCGGCGCGGCAACGACCGATGTGGCCAGAGCCGCAGCTCGCACACCTCGTCTTCTCCGTTCCGCGTCTGGTTCCACTGATAGGGCATGGCCGGATCTTAGCGCAGGCCGCGCGCGAGGGAAGCGCGACATTTCTGCGCGTAGGACCTCAGACCTCCAGCCAGATCGTCACCGGCCCGTCATTGACCAGGCTCACCTGCATATCGGCACCAAACCGCCCCGTCTCCACCGGCACGCCCTCGCTCGCCAGCGCTTCGGCAAAGCGTTCATACAGGCGCCGCCCCTCCTCGGGCGCCGCCGCTTGGGAAAAGCCCGGCCGTGTTCCGCGCGACGTGTCGGCGGCCAGCGTGAACTGGCTGACCACCAGCGCACCGCCGCCCATATCACGCACCGAGCGGTTCATCTTGCCCGCCTTGTCTTTGAAGATCCGCAGCTTGGCCACCTTGGCCGCCAGCGCATCGGCCTGCGCCTCGGCATCGCCCTGCATCGCGCAGACCAGCACCAAGAGACCGGGCCCGGTGGCCCCGATCACCGCGCCATCCACACGCACCTCGGCCTCGCTTACCCGCTGTATCAATGCCCGCATGTCCGTGTCCTTACTTGCCAGTTTCACGGCACATGCTACCAATTCGCCATGGAACGCAAATCCTTCGTCCCGCGCGGCGCGGCCAGTTTGCGGGTCGATTATGACGGCCCGCCACAGGACTATCATTTCCTGCTGCTGCCCCGGCTGACGCTCTTGGCCTTCACCTCGGCGATCGAGCCGCTGCGCGTCGCCAACCAGGTCGCGGGACAAGAGCTTTATCGCTGGTTCATCAGTACGATAGACGGCGAAGCTGTATCATGCTCCTGCGGCGTGACCATCACGCCCGACAGCCAGTCCCAGGACCTGTCGCGCAGCGACAAGGCCTTCGTCTGCGCCGGGATCGCCCCGCTGGAAACGGCGCTGCCGCGGGCTGTCACGTGGGTCAACCGCCAATGGGCGCATGGCATCCAGGTGGGCGGCATCTGCACCGGCGCCTTCGCGCTGGCCCGCGCCGGGCGGCTCAAGGACCGCCGCTTTACCCTGCACTGGGAAAATCAGCCGGCCTTCCGCGAGACGTTTCCGGGCCTGGAGCCCACCGGCCATCTCTACGAAGAAGACGGCGGGCTCTTTACCTGCGGCGGCGGCTCTGCCGCGACCGACATGATGCTGGAAATCATCGAGCGCGACCACGGACCGGCGCTGGCGGCCATCGTCGCGGACATGTGCCTGCACCGCCGCACCGGCAACCGCAGCGCGCCCCAGCGCCCCGCCTATGCCGCCGCTCTGGGCAGTCACAATCCGCAACTCATCGCCGCGACGGACCTGATGGCCGCCCATATCGAGGACCCGCTGGACATCTCCGAGGTCGCCGCCGATGTGGGCCTCTCCCGGCGTCAGCTCGAGCGGCATTTCACCCGCTACCTCGCCGCCACGCCGGCGCAATACTACCTCGACCTGCGGATCGCCCGCGCCCATGCGCTGTTGAACGAAACCCGGCTTAGCATTGGCCAGATCGCCGCCGCGACCGGGTTCGCCAGCGCCTCGCAACTGGCCGGTCGCTTCCGCAAGCGCTATGGCACGACGCCACAAGCCTATCGTCGCGGGACAACATTAAATTAGCCTTAAAAGTCTCTGATATTTAATTACGATTGGAATTTACCGGCGCTTCCGCTGAACCTTTGGCCGTCCCTTCGCGGACTTTTCCTTACCCGGCGTCTCGTCCATGCCCAATTGGTCACGCAGCACCCGCGGACGGATTTCCTCGACCTCGCCCACCTTCAGCTGACCCAACTGGAAGGGCCCATAGGAGATCCGGATCAGCCGATTCACCTGGCAGCCCACCGCCTCCATCGCGCGGCGAATCTCGCGGTTCTTGCCCTCGCGGATGCCCACCGTGGCCCAGGCATTGGCCCCCGTTTGCCGATCCAGCGCCACCGACATCGGCTGAAACACCTCGCCATCCAGCGTCAGCCCCTTGCGCAACGGCTCGAACGTCGCGTCTTCGGGCCGCCCCTTCACGCGTACGCGGTACTTCCGCACCCAGCCGGTCGAGGGCAGTTCCAGCTTGCGCTTGACGCCGCCGTCATTGGTCAAGAGCAACAACCCTTCGGAGTTCAGGTCAAGCCGACCCACACTAAGAACACGCGGCAAGCCCTCGGGAAGATTGTCGAAAATCGTCTCGCGCCCCTGCTCGTCTCGGGTGGTCGTCACCAACCCCGCGGGCTTGTGATACAGCCACAGCCGCGGCGGCTCGGGCGCGTCCAGCGCGCGCCCGTCAACCTCGATCCGGTCGGCGCCGGTCACGTTCAGCGCCGCGCGGTCGATCACCGCGCCGTTCACCCGCACCCGGCCCGCCTCGATCATGCGCTCCGCTTCGCGACGGCTGGCCACACCGGCACGGGCGATCACCTTGGCAATCCGGTCGCCCGGGGGCGTGTTCTGGGTGGGTTTGCGAGTCATGCCACGGCCTTACCCCATCCTTGCCCCTTGCGAAAGCACCGCCCGCACGGCAATCAGGGGCATGACGTTCAAAAGCCATATGGACACGGCCCTGGCCGAGGCCCGCGCCGCCGGCGCCCGTGGCGAGGTGCCCGTGGGCGCGGTTGTGGCCGACCCGGCGGGAAGGATCGTGGCGCAGGCCGGCAACCGCACGCGGGAACTGAGCGACCCCACCGCACACGCGGAAATCCTGGCGATCCGCGCCGCCTGTGCGGCGGTCGGCAGCGAGCGCCTGCCCGGTCATAGCCTGACCGTCACGCTGGAGCCCTGCGCGATGTGCGCCACCGCCATCGCAAATGCCCGCATCGCGCGACTCTACTATGGCGCCGCCGACCCCAAATCCGGCGGCGTGACGCAGGGCGCCCGGATTTTTACCCACGCGCAGACGCACCACGCACCGGAAATCTATGACGGGATCAATGCCACCGAAGCAGAAGCCCTGCTGAAAGACTTCTTCAAATCTCTGCGTGAAGAATAAAGCGCAAAACGCTCTTTTTCTTGCCAAAAATACTCATATCACAACCCTGATGCCCGAACCCCGCAGGGAGATCCGGGCACAAAAAGCTTTCTCAAAGCTTTTGGCAAAACTTTTCGAAAAGTTTTGCCCCGCTCAGATCTCGATCGCTGTCATCACCTCCGGCTCGATCACGTCGACGCCCGGCAAACCCTCCTTCAACGCCTCCGCTGACTGTTCCAGAAGCGGGAAGGTCTTGTAATGGCACGGGATCACCGTCTTGAAATCGAAGAACGTCTTCGCCGCGTATGCTGCCCGCTTCATGTCCATGGTGAAATGTCCACCGGCGCAAAGGATCCCGATATCGGGCTTATGCAGGTCGTTGAACACGCCCATATCTGCCATCACATCCGTGTCGCCGGACACATAGGTCACATGCCCCTCGCCCTCGATCATGAAGCCGCATTCGGTGCCCGGAACATGCGGTCCGTTCTCGCCGCCGAAGCTCGAGGAATGCGTCGCGTGCACCATCGTCACCTTCACATCCCCCAGCGCAACCGTGCCGCCCTTGTTGAAGCCGACCACGTCCAGGCCCGCGCTTTCTTCCCACCAGCCCATCAGGTCGAATTGCCCCACCACCGGCACCGACAATTTCTTCGCAAGATCCGGCAGGTCAGAGGCATGGTCGAAATGCGCATGGGTCAGCAGGATATGCGTCGCGCCCTTGGTGGCCGCATCATGATGCGCCTCGTCCAGCATCGGGTTGCCCGTCAGCCACGGGTCGATCAGCAGCACCTGATCAGCGATCTCGATGCGGAAACTTGCATGTCCAAGCCAGGTGATTTTCATGACGCTCTCCTTATGTCATTCCCAAGCAAAGACTAGCAGAGAGGCCACCGAATTCCACATGGACTGGACCCGCGCCATCGACGCCTATTGCGAACGCACCGATCCCGGCTTCTGGGCCGAGCCGGTCAACGCGATCACCAACGCGGCCTTCCTCGTTGCCGCACTCGTCATGGCGTGGCGCCTGCGCGGCACCGAGCTTGCGCTGGCCCGCCCGCTCGTCGTCCTTCTGGCGCTGATCGGAATCGGCTCGTTCCTCTTTCACACCTATGCCCAGCCCTGGGCGGCGATGCTCGACGTCTTGCCGATCATGGTCTTTGCGCTGACCTATCTTTACGCCGCGACGCGCTATTATCTCGGCCTGTCCGTTCTGGCCTCTGCCGCCACTATCCCGGCCTTTCTTGGGGTCACGGCGCTGACCATGCCGCTTTTGTCGCAGTTGCCGCTCTATGGCCCGTCCGCCTCTTACCTCACTCTGCCGCTGGTCATCTTCGTCTACGCCTGGCTCACGCGCGCCGACGCCGCCCTGTCGCGCGGCCTCGCCCTCGGCGCGGGCCTGTTGCTGCTGTCGCTCACCTTCCGCAGCCTCGACGCGCCACTCTGCAACAGCGTAGCCCTCGGCACCCATTTCGGCTGGCACATCCTCAACGCGCTCATGCTGGGCTGGATGATCGAGCTCTACCGCCGCCACGCCCTTGCACCCCACCCGCACGGGCGCTAAACGCGGATGCGATAACGCACACGGAGACAGCCCCCATGTCCATCGACACCGCGACCGCCGCCAAGGTGGCCAAGCTGGCCCGCATCCGGGTCGAGGAAGACGATCTGCCGGCGCTGGCCAACGAGTTCAACACGATCCTCGGCTTCATCGACCAGCTAAACGAGGTCGATGTCGAGGGTGTCGAGCCGATGGTCTCGGTCACGCCCATGCGCCTGAAACGCCGCGAGGATGTCGTCACCGACGGCGGTCAGCAGGACAAGGTGCTGTCCAACGCCCCCGACGCCCGCGAGGGCTTTTTCGCCGTGCCGAAAGTGGTGGAATAATGACCGATCTCAACACAATGACCATCGCCGACGCCCGCAACAACCTGCGCGCGGGCGAGATCAACTCCGAAGAATTGACCGAGGCCTGCCTGACGGCCATCGAAGGCGCGGGCGCGCTTGGCGCCTTCGTGCATCACACGCCCGAGATCGCGCGCGAACAGGCCAAGGCCGCCGATGCCCGCCTGCAAGCGGGCGACGCGCCGTCGATGTGCGGCATCCCGCTGGGCATCAAGGATCTCTTCTGTACCAAGGGCGTGCCGTCCCAGGCCGCCAGCGGCATCCTCAACGGGTTCAAGCCGGAATACGAATCCACCGTCAGCCAGAACCTCTTTGACGCGGGCGCCGTCATGCTGGGCAAGCTCAACATGGACGAGTTCGCCATGGGCTCGTCGAACGAAACCAGTGTTTACGGCAACGCCGTGAACCCGTGGCGGCGCGGGAATGACGAAATGGCCCTCACACCCGGCGGCTCGTCGGGGGGCTCGGCCTCCGCCGTTTCCGCCGACCTCTGCCTTGGCGCCACCGGCACCGACACCGGCGGCTCGATCCGCCAGCCGGCCGCCTTCACCGGCATCACGGGCATCAAGCCCACCTATGGGCGCTGCTCGCGCTGGGGGATCGTCGCCTTCGCCTCGTCGCTCGACCAGGCCGGTCCGATGACCAAGTCGGTGCGCGACGCCGCCATCATGCTGGAAGCCATGTGCAGTCACGACCCCAAGGACAGCACCAGCGCCGACATTCCCGTGCCGGATTTCGAGGCCATGCTGACCGGCGACATCCGCGGCAAGAAGATCGGCATCCCGAAAGAGTACCACATGGAGGGGATGCCCGAGGAAATCGAGGCGCACTGGACCCAAGGCAAGGAAATGCTGGCCGATGCGGGGGCCGAAATCGTCGATATCTCGCTGCCGCACACCAAGTACGCCCTGCCCGCCTATTACGTCATCGCGCCCGCCGAGGCGTCCTCCAACCTCGCGCGCTATGACGGCGTGCGCTATGGCCATCGCGCCAAGCTGGCCCAAGGCGACGGCATCACCGAGATGTACGAGAAAACCCGCGCCGAAGGCTTCGGTGACGAGGTGAAACGCCGGGTCATGGTCGGCACCTACGTGCTGTCGGCGGGCTTCTACGATGCCTATTACAACCGCGCCCGCAAGGTGCGCGCCCTTATCAAAAAGGACTTCGAGGATGTCTTTGACGCAGGCATCGACGCGATCCTGACGCCCGCCACCCCCTCGGCGGCGTTCGAACTGGGCCGCAAGTCCGATGACCCGGTCGAGATGTATCTTAACGACGTCTTCACCGTCACCGTCAACCTCGCGGGCCTGCCGGGCATTGCAGTGCCCACGGGCCTCAACCGCAACGGGCTTCCCCTGGGTCTGCAACTGATCGGGCGGCCCTGGCAAGAGGGCGATCTGCTCAACACCGCCTATGCGCTCGAGGCGGCGGCGGGCTTTGTGGCCAAACCCGGCAAATGGTGGTAAATTGCCGCAAAACAAATCGGCAGGATCTAACCAGATGCGATTTTCTCTTTGTGTAACGGCCCTTGTCGGGCTGACCGCATGTGCGCCCAGTATCCCCGAGAGCGGCGCGGGCTCTCCTGACAGCGGCAGAGGTGTGGGATTTGGCACCTCGGACGAGTATATCGCCCAGCAACGCGCACGCGATGCCCAGCTTCAAAGCACCTCTGCCGTGCCACGTCCCGGCGCGATCTCACCCGAAGCCCGCAATCAGGCCAATCCCGGCGCACCGCTCAGCGCGACTGAAGGCGCGACCGCCCCAAGAACTCCCGGCACAGTGACGTCGTCCACCAACACCACGCGCCAGACAGCATCGGGGGCCTACACGCCCACCGGCGGGCTCGACTCGGCCTCCACCAGCGATGAGATCGCCCGCGAAACCGCGGCGCGGCTGGCCGAAACCTCGCAGAACTCGGGCCAGCTGATCGTCCATGCCAGCCCCTCGAACCCCGCGCCCCAGACCGTGACCAGCGCGGGCGGCATCTCGAACGAGAACAATTTCGATGCCGTGGGCAACGCCCGCTCGATCCAGGACGACGCGGAACTGATCGCCCAGAACCGCGCCCAGTACCAGGTGGTCCAGCCCGGTGCCCTGCCCGAACGCAGCGGCAATTCCGGCCCCAACATCGTGCAATACGCGCTGGAAACCAGCCACCCCAAGGGTCAGCAGCTTTATACCCGCGTCGGTATCAACAAGCAGGCCAAGTTCCAGCGCAACTGCGCCAAGTACAATTCGGCCGACCAGGCGCAGACCGATTTCCTGGCCCAGGGCGGCCCACGCCGCGACCGCATGGGGCTGGATCCAGATGGTGACGGGTATGCCTGCGCCTGGGACCCGCGCCCGTTCCGCGCGGCGGTGCAGAACTGATCTACGGACAGTCTGAGTGACAGCGCCGCTCTGGCACCCCTCGCCCAATTTCGGGCCGCGTCGCCTTGGCGCGCAGCCCGACCTCGTGGTGATCCACTACACGGCCATGTCCAGCGCCGAGGCCGCGCTGGAGCGTCTCTGCGACCCGCAGGCGGAAGTGTCCGCGCATTACCTCATCGCCGCCGACGGCCGCGCCTGGCAAATGGTGGCCGAAGTGGCCCGCGCCTGGCACGCCGGGGCCGGGTCCTGGGGAGATGTGACCGATGTGAACTCCCGCTCCGTGGGGATCGAGCTCGACAATTCCGGCGACCGCCCCTTTCCCGAACCGCTGATGACCACGCTCGAGGCGTTGCTGCCCGGCATCCTGCGCCGCTGGTCCATCCCGCCCGAGCGGGTGATCGGCCATTCCGACATGGCGCCGGACCGCAAAACCGACCCGGGGCCGCATTTCGACTGGTCAAGACTGGCCCGTCAGGGCTTGGCAATCTGGCCTGATGACGACGTGGACGCGCCCGAAAGCGATTTCGACACCGCCGCAACGCGCTTCGGTTACTCTTCCACCTGCGACCCGAAAAAACGGCTGCAAGCCTTCCGCGACCGCTTTCGCCCCGGCGCCACTGGCCCCGAGGACGCCACCGACCGGATACTCATGGCCTGCCTTGCCGCGCAATGGCCCGTTGCGCAATCGCGCAGAAAGGCATAGATCACCCCTCGCGCGGAGGGCCGGACGGCCGCCTGCAATTCGCCACCGGCGAATTACACGGAGGAAAGTCCGGACTCCACAAGGCAACGGTGCCGGGTAACGCCCGGCCGGGGCAACCCGAGGGAAAGCGCCACAGAAAACAGACCACTCTCGCAATCCGCCATGCGGATCACGTGAGTAAGGGTGAAACGGTGGGGTAAGAGCCCACCGCGGGACGGGCAACCGGACCGGCATGGCAAGCCCCACCGGGAGCAATGCCGAATAGGGATCGCATTCGGGCCGCCTTGGCCCCGCGATCCGGGTTGGCAGCTAAAGCCTGCGGGCAACCGCAGGACCAGATGAATGGTCGTCCCACGACAGAATCCGGCTTACAGGCTCTCCGCGCAGTTCCAATCAAATCGTGCGGCTGCGCCGCGCTTGATTGGTTGGTTGGGGCCAGCCCCAAACCCCGGGATATTTTCAGCCAGAAGAAGAGGCTGTGCTTTTTCTTGCCTTAAATACTCATACTTCCACGGAAGACACCGCAACGGCACATCCGGTAAATACGTCACCTCACCATTTGCGCCCGAGGAGGAGGCAACGACGACGAGACATCCTGCGCGCGTGAAACGCGCTCCTTGGGATCATGCGGGACTCAAGGCTCGCGAAAGGCTTCCTGGCTCTTGTAGAGCGGCTTCAGCAGGTATTGCAGCACCGTCTTGCCCCCTGTGTGCAGCTCGACCTGGGCCTGCATGCCGGGGCGGATCTCGATTGCCTGCTGGCGCGGGGTCAGACCGGTGCGGTCCACGCGCAGGCTGACCTTGTAATGCGGGTCGCCATCAGGATCGCGGGCGCGCTCGTCCTTGAACGTGTCGGCGGAAATGAAATCCACATGCCCTTTCAGCGTGCCGTAGATCGTGTAGTCATAGGCCGTCAGCTTGATCGTCGCCGCCTGCCCGCGCTTGAGATTGGCGATGTTCTCGGGCGCGACGCGCGCCTCGACGAAAAGCTCCTCGTCCAGCGGTATGATCTCCAGGATCTGCTCGCCCGGACGCACCACGCCCCCGATCGTGGTGACGTTCAGGTTGTTGACGATCCCGCGCATCGGACTGGTCAGCACGGTCCGGTTCAGCTGATCCTCGCTGGCCCGCAAGGTCTGCCGCAGCGTCGCGATTTCCTTCAGCGTGTCGGAATAGGCCTGCGCCCGCTCCAGCTCGGACTGGGTGACGATCTCGTCGTATTTCTTCTGCGCATCCGCATGAGCCTTTCGGGCGCGCGTCACCTCGATGAGGGCCACGATCTTTTTCTTCAGCAGGTCCTCCAAAAGCGCCCGTTCCTCGGCCGCCTGCGCCAGGATCGCCTTGGCCCCTTCGCTGCGCTTGACGAAATCCGCCTGCCGCGCGGCCAGCAGCGCGCGTTCCGAAGCCATGATCGCCGGATACCGTTCCGCCATCCCCTCGGGCGCCGTGAAATCATACTGTCCCGCCAGTTCCGCCTCCAGCCGCAGGCGGCGGATATCCAGCGCCGCGATCTGATCCGAGATGTCGTCCACCGAGGACCGGAACTGCGTGCCGTGCAGCCGCGCCAGCACCGTGCCGCGCGCGACCTCCTCGCCTTCGGCCACCAGCAGCTCTGCCAGAATGCCGCCTTCGAGGTTCTGGATGATCTGCGGCCGCGACGACGAGATGAAAGAGCCGTCGGCGCGCACGATCTCGTCAACCCAGGCCACCGCCGCCCACAGGATGAACAGCATCACCGTTGCGGCGCAAAGCCAGATCGTCAGGCTGGGTCCGCGCAGCCGCGCAGTTCTGCGGCTAGAGGCCAGGGAGACACCCGTCATCGCCATTTCAGGCCCCTCTCGCATGAGCCAGATGCGCCAGCACCTTGTCGCGCGGCCCGTCCACCGTCATCCGGCCCGCCTGCAATATCAGCGTTCGATCGGTGAGCTGCAGGATCGGCATCCGGTGCGTCGCGATGACCGCCGTGCGGCCCTGCAGCCACGTCTCCAGCCGGCTGACCAGCGTGCGTTCCAGCGTCTGGTCCAGCGCCGCCGTCGGCTCGTCCAGAAGGCAGATGCGCGGGTCCTGCAACCACAGCCGCGCCCAGCCGATCGACTGCCGCTGCCCCTGGCTCAGCCCCTGCCCGCCATCGAGAATATTCAGGTCCAGCCCCTTGGGGTGACCGCGCACGAACGGCCCCAGACCGGCAAAGTCCAACGCCGCCATCAGCCGCGCGTCGTCACGTTCCAGAAGGCTGAGGGTCAGGTTCTCGCGCAGCGTGCCTGAAAACAGCCGCACGTCCTGCCCCAGGTAGCCGATCAACCGGCGCAGGTCGCGCGGCGCCACCTGCCCCATGTCGGTGCCGTCCACCATCACCCGGCCGCGCCCCGGTGCGTAAAGCCCCGACAACAGCTTGAGGAAGGTCGACTTGCCCGAGCCATTGGTGCCCAGCACCGCCACGCGCTGCCCCGGCTTGATATCCAGCGCGGCGATATCCAGAACCGGCGCGGCCCCCTCGTCATAACCGAACTGAACCTCGCGCAGGCCGAACCCGCCCTCCAGCGTTTCGCGCCGAAGATAGCTGCGCCCCTCCTCGGCATCCTGCGCCGCCAGCGCGATCGCATCCATGCCGTCCAGCGCGGATTTGACGTTGCTCCACCGCGCCATGGTGCCCGCCAGCTGTGTCAGAGGCGCCAGCGTGCGACTGGTCAGGATACTTACCGCAATGATGGTCCCCACGGTGAACTGCCCGGCAAAGACCAGGTATGTGCCCGCGATCACCGCGACCACGTAGGTGCCCTGTTGCACCGCCTGGCTCCAGAAGGTCAGTGTCGCGGCGATCTGGCGCTGTTCGCTCGACTTGGTGGCCTGCAACAGCGTCAGGTCCTGCCACAGGCGGCGGAACCGGTCCTCGGCGCGTTGGGTCTTGAGTGTATCCAGCTCGAATATCGCCTCGTGCAGCAGGCGCGAGGATTTGGCCGATGCGCCCTGCGCCTCGCGCGTCAGGCGGATCATCCGGCGTTGCAGCAGCAGCCCCGGCACCACCATCAGGATCCCGCCCAGCACCAGCACCCAGACAACATTGCCCGCGATCGACGCCACCAGCAGAAGAAAGACGAAGATGAACGGCACATCCGCCAGCGTGCCGATGGTCGAGGCGGTGAAGAACTCCCGCACCGACCCGAACTCACGGATCGCCGAAAACAGCTGCGACGGCTGCCGCCCGGCCAAGTCCGAGCGCATCCCCAGCACCCGGTTCATCAACAGGCTCTGCACGTCCAGTTCGATCTGCCGCCCGGCCCCGTCCATCAGGCGGGCGCGGGCGACCTTGATCAGCGCCTCCATCACCAGCGCCAGCCCCGCGCCCGCGGCCAGCACCCAAAGCGTCGCCTCGGACTGGTGCGGGATCACCCGGTCATAGACCTGCAAGGCGAAAAGCGCGACTGCCACCGCCAGAAGGTTGGCCACGAACGACCCCAGCGTGATTTCTGCGAACTGGCGGCGGAAGCGCCCGAACTGCCCCCAGAACCAGTGCGGCGTCTCGGTGGCGGGCACATGGGCCTTCGACAGCGCGCCCAGCGGCGCCTCGGCACGGACGATCACGCCGGTGAAAAAAGGCTCGAACTCGGCCAGCGCAACACTGGCGCGGTTGTCGGTGCAGGTCGTGTCGTGGATCGTCAGCGCGTCGCGCTCCTGCCCCAGCACCAGCACAAACTGCCCGCTGGTCATCTGCGCCAGCGCGGGCCAAATGTCCTCGGTCAGGCGGGTGATGACCTCGACGGCCGTTTTCAGCCCCACCGCCGCCAGCCCTTCGGCCATGGCGTCGGGCTGTGGCAGGTCTGCGGGGCTTTGGGCGTCCGATGCAATCATCGCCTCGCGAATGTCGCGGGCCACGGCAGGCACGCCCAGCAGGGCCGCGTAGGCCGCACCCAGTTCCGCGCGGGCCTCGGCCCGGGCGCCGGGGCGTGACTGGCCAGCATCTTGCGAATGTGCGGAAACGTGCGGCTGTTGTTGCGGCGCGGCCCCCACCGGCTGGCACGGCGGCGCATCGGCATTTGACACCGCAGAGGGCCGGCGCACGCGTCCCGACGTGATCGTCAGGGCCACCGGCGGTCCGCTCAAATCCGCCCCCCGTTTGCCAAAAGCCCCATGGCGCGCGCCAGTTGCAGCCGCGTCAGCGCCAGGTCGTATTTCAGGCCGACCTGCCGCGATTGCTGCTCGGCGAAGGTCTCGTACACGCCGACCACGTCCATAACCTGCCGCTGTCCGGCATCGTATTGACCCTGGAACAGGTCGAGGTTGCGCTTGGCCTCCTGCGTCAATTGGCTGGCCTCGCCCACCTGCCGGCCCAGCGCCTTCAGACGGCTTTCAAGGCGGCTGATCTGGCGCGTGGCCTCTTCAGAGGCTTGGGCGACGCGGCGGCCGCTGGCCTCTTCGACGGCCTTGATCGCCTTCAGGCTGGCACCGGTGCCGATGCCCAGCAGACTGTCCTGTCCGGCATTGACGGTCACACCCGTGCCGCCGCTGCCCAGCGTGCCGCCGGCATTGATCCCCGGCAGCAGACCGGCACGGTCCACCCGCGCCTGCGCGATGTCACGGTCGCGCTCGGCCTCGGCCCGCAGAATATCCAGCGGACGCGCGTCGAAACTACCAACGCGCACATCGGCAAGACCCGTCACATCGTCCAGCGGCACGGCGCTCATCGCGTTCAGTTCCGCCCGCGCGGTCGCCCCGGCCTCTTCCGCCGCGGCGAGCCGGGCGCGGATCTCGGCCAGCTTCTGGCGCAGCACGCCGAGGTCGCTGCGGTCCGACACGCCGCCGCGCACGCGCTCCTGCATGATGTATTCGAACCGCTCCATATCCTTCAGCGTGCGGCGTTCCAGCGCCGCCCGCTCGCGCGCCTCGGCCCCGTCAAGATAAAGCGACAGCGCGGTCAGCACCCGCGCGTTGGTGTCCTCCGACAGAGTGACCGCCGCCAGTTCCACATCGGCCTTGGCAAAGTCGCGCTCGGCCTTCTTGCGGCCGTGATCGAACAGGACCATGTCAACCGCCAGTTGCGTCACCACGTCGCTCAGACTGGCGAGGCTGACAACCGGCCCCACACGCGGCAGCCAGTTCTTGCTCGCCGCCTGCGCGCGCAGCCGTGCCGCCTTCAGCTCCGATGCCGAGGCCCGCGCATCGGCTTTCAGAACCGCGTCACTGACCCGGGCAAAGGCGCTGCCCGCGGGCAGGACGCTTTCGCGCCCCAGAAGCTCGGTGATGATGACCGAGGTTTCCGCCTCCTCGCGGGCCGCGGCGATGGCGCCCGGCGGCGGGGTCACCCCGGCCAGCCTTGAGACCTGCACGCTTTCCCCCTCGATCTCGTCACTTGGCACCGCGCTCATGCAGCCCGGCAAGGACAGGCCTGCCAGTGCAAGCCATGCCCATTTGATGTGTCGTACCCTCTGCCCCATATCGCGCCTTCTTTCGGTCGCTTCTTTTCAAGTCTTTTTGCTGTCCGGGCCACGCCTTGCGCCGCCGCCCGGACCAGATTGCCATGTCAGATCGTGGCGGTTCCCACGTTGATGTCGTCGTCGATGACCACCGTGGCGTCGTCGCCCAGCGTGTAGATGTCGAACCCCTGCCCGTCGATCGTGGTCGACCCGGGATTCTGTGCGCCCGCTATGGTCACGGTGTCGTCCGCCCCGCCGCGCACCACCACCTGGTCGGAATTGTCCGACAGGGCCAGTACCTGATCTTCTGTCAGGGTCAGCTGGCTCTGGTCGCCGAAGCGCAGGTCGATGGTCTCGATCTGGAACGGCGAAAGGCCGGCGGCGCCTGCATCCACGGTGTTGGTGCTGGTCTCGTCCAGCACCAGGTAGGTGCTCGACGCGTTGCCCGCGGCGTCGGTCCCGGTTACCACCAGTTGCGAGCCGTCGGGAATGCTGGCGGGATTGCCCGCGCCGTCGGTAAAGAAGTAGTCCGTCTCGCCCAGGAACGCGTTCTCCTGCGCGTGGATCGACAGCTCGCTCACGGTGCCGCCCGCGTCGACCCCGTGGATCGACACCTCGTCTTCGGAGGTTTCCAGCGTCACGTTGCGATACCCCCCGCCCTCGCGGAAGTACCCCACCACGTCGGGGTCGTCGGGCGCCACCGCATCCACCGTCAGGCTGCTCGTGATCTGGCTGGTGTTGCCCGCGCCGTCTGTGGCCGTGACGATCATGTCATAGCTCTGTTCGGTCAGCGGGATGTCCCCGGCCGGGATGTCCAGCACCCAGGCGCCGCCCGCGCCGACCACTGCCGCGTAGGCCTGGCCGAAGACCTGCACCGACACGGTCGAGCCCGGCTCGACCTCGCCGGTCACGGTCACGCCGTCGGCAGCCTCTGCGGCGTTGATCACGTCATCGCCCTCGACCGGCGCGGCGTCCTGGCTCAGACTGTTGACCAGCGTGTCGACCCGGACCTGGTCGGCCAGCTGCGCAGGGTTGCTCGCGGCGTCGACCACGTCGATCACGATATCGGCCATATATTCGCCGCCCTGGATCACGTTCGGCCCGAAATTGGCCACCCAATTGCCGTTGGCGTCGACGCTGGCCTGCCGGGTGACACCGGCCAGCGTGACGCTGACCGTCGATCCCGGCTCGATCGTGCCGCTGACCGGGAAGCCTGCCGCGGCGATATCGGCATTGATCACGTCGCCGCCATCGGCACCGATCGCCACGCCCAAGTCGCTCAGGCTCAGGTTGTCGACCTGCGTGTCCACCGCCACGGTGGCCGCCAGCGACCGGCTGTTGCCGGCGGCGTCGATCACGCTGGCGCTGACCGGCGCGTCATAATCGCCGCCCGGGATCTCGCCCGGCATATAGGTGGTCTGCCAGTTGCCCGCGGCGTCGGCCAGCGCGTTGTGCACCATCCCGCCAAGGCTGACCGCGACAACCGCGCCGGGATCGGCGGTGCCGGTCACCGCGACGCCCGCCGCGGCCTCGGCAGCATTGATCGTGCCGTCCCCACCAATGCTGGCGGCATTCAGGGTCAGCGCCCCGGCCTCGGTATCGACATTCACGCTCTGGCTGGCGGTCTGAACATTGCCCGCGCCATCCGTGGTGGTGGCGCTGAGGGTGGTTGTGTACGTCCCCGTCGGAATCTGCCCGGCGGCAAAGCTGGCCGTCCACGCGCCCGAAGGATCGACCGTTGCGTTGACGCTCTGGTTGCCCAGCTGCACCACGACCGTGCTGCCCGGCTCGGTGGTGCCGGTCACAACAAGCCCCGATCCGTGCTCGGCCTGGTTGATGACCCCGTCCGCGCCGCCATGCTGGCTGGTGATGCTGACCTGGCCATCGGTGTCCACCTGGAACGTGCCGGTCGCCGAAGACCCGTTGCCCGCCCCGTCCACCGTGGTGGCCGTGACGGTGGCATCATACGTACCTTGCGGCAGCTCGCCCGCGCTGAAATTCGCCACCCAGGTGCCGTCCGCGCCGGTCACGACGCTGTGGGTCACCCCCTGGATCGTCACCTCCACCGCCGCGCCGGGCGCCGAGGTGCCGGTGACCGCGAACCCGCCCGCCATCTCGGCGGCATTGACCGTGCCGTCGCCCCCCACGCTGTCGGCGTTCACACCAATCGGATGCGGCACCGTGTCGATCTCGACGGTCTCGGAAATCGTCGTGGTGTTGCCATAGGCGTCCGTCGACACCACGACCACGTCGGTCGTGTACTCCCCCGTGGACACGTCACCGGGCGCAAAGGTCACAGACCAGGTGCCGGCGTCGTCCACCAACGTCTCATGTGTGGTGCCGTCGATGGTCACGCTGACCGAGGCGCCGACTTCGCCCTCGCCGGTGATCTCGAAGCCCGCGTCGTATTCCTCGGCATTGACGATGTCGCCGGTATCCACCGTACCGTCCAGCAAGCTGGTACCGGGCGGGGTGGTGTCGATCACCACGTCAGGGCCGGTCAGGCCGGTCTCCGTGCCGTTGGGCTCGGTCACGGCCACGTTGACCGTGTGGTCCCCATCATCCGGGAAATCATCGCCCTCGAAAGTCACGGTCCAATCGCCGCTGCTGTCCGATGTGGTCTCGATCACCTCGTCGCCAATCTGCACCACCACGTCCGAACCGGGCGTCGCCGTTCCGGTGATGGTGATCGGGCTGTCATCGGGTCCGGCGTCGTCGCCGCCGATCACGATCGGACCGTTATCGTCCACGGTGGGCGCGACGCGCCCCGGTCCATCCTCGTCGCCCAGGCCGCCGACCACTGCCACAGCACCCAGCCCCGCGGCCCCCGCGCCGCCCAGCCCCAACAGGCTCGATCCGCCCAGCAGGTCCGCGCCCAGCATCGACACTTCCTCGTCCTGGCCGGCCATGTTGGCAACCTCTGACCCATCAAGAAAGATTAGGTCGTCCGACGGGCTCCACTTGCCCCACACTTCGGTCGGGCCGTATTGCGCATAAACCGCTCCGTCAGAGGCCTCGACCAGCGTGACCTCGTTCAGATATCCGTCCGCCGAAATGAACAACCGGCTCGCCGGTTCGCCATCGGCTCCGAAATACCCCTCCAACACAACGACGCGACCGTCCGTCAACCGCACCTCAAGGTTCTGGCCGACACGCTCGTACCCGCTGATGTCGATTTGCCGAAGGTTCAAAGAGATTTCCTGGCCGCCGCCGGCCCAGATCGGCGTCGCCCCCTGATCTTTTGAAATCTCACCACGATTCACTTGGCCCGCATCGCTGCGGGCCACATAATTGACCGCCGTCATAGTATCACCGCTCTTCCTCAATACCGCCCGTGTTTTCACGGTGCAGACTTTTTATTGTGCCGGGTTTATAGCGGCAAACCACGGCTAAGCCTAGTATTTTCAACACCACATACACCGACATGAGCCACGCCTGTCGACATCTTGGCAACAATCTCCCAAGGGTTGCGCGGCGGGGTACGCTTAAATTTCGTCCATCCGACCCTGCCCTCTTGACCCTTCCGGCAAGGGGCATCAACGTCAGGAAGGACTTTGAAAGAAGGGGGCAATACGTGCCGGATCGACAGGACCTGCTGGACAGCACCTCGCGCATTCTGGGCGAGCTGATCGGCTTTCCCACGATATCGACAGACCCCAATATCGACCTGATCAACTCCATCGCCAACCGTCTCGACATGGTCGGCGCGCGGGTCGAGATCTTTCCCGACCCGTCCGGGCAAAAGGCCAACCTTTTCGCCACCATCGGCCCCGAACGCGATGGCGGCATCGTGCTGTCGGGCCATAGCGACGTTGTGCCCGTGGCCGATCAGGACTGGGCCTCGAACCCCTTTGACATGCTGGAACATGACGGACAGCTCTATGGCCGTGGCACTTGCGACATGAAGGGGTTCATCGCCGCCACCCTGGCCATGGCCCCGACCTATGCCGCGCTGAACCCCGACCGGCCTTTGCATTTCGCGTTCACCCATGACGAGGAAACCGGGTGCTTCGGCGCCCGCGCGCTGGCCCATACCCTGCGCGCCAAGGGCCTGACCCCGGGCGTGGCGATCGTGGGCGAGCCGACGATGATGCGCGTGATAGAAGGGCACAAGGGCTGTTACGAATACACCACCCGTTTTTCCGGTCTGGCGGGCCACGGCTCGGCCCCCGATCGTGGCGTCAACGCGGTGGAATACGCCGTGCGCTACATCGCGCGCCTTCTGGACCTCAAGCACAGGCTGCGCGACCGCGCCCCCGCCGACAGCCTGTTCGAGCCGCCCTGGACCACCATCAACACCGGGCGGCTGTCGGGCGGCGTGGCCCACAACGTCATCCCCAGCGAGGCGGTGGTGGATTGGGAAATGCGGCCCGTGCAGACCTCCGACGCCGATTTCGTCAAGGACTCGCTCAAAACGTATATCGAGCAAGAGCTTTTGCCCGCCATGCGCGCCGTCGATCCCGAGTCGGACATCGTGACCGAGGTCATCGGCGAGGTCGAGGGCCTCATCCCCACCACCGACAACGAGGCGCGCACCATCGTGTCGGAACTCACCGGCGCCAACCACGCCGAATGCGTGGCCTTCGGCACCGAGGCCGGCATCTTTCAATCTCTGGGCATGTCGGCGGTGATCTGCGGCCCCGGCTCGATCGAGCAGGCGCACAAGGCCGACGAATTCGTGGCGCTCGACCAGTTGTCGCAATGCCTCGACATGCTGGACCGACTGCAGGACAAGCTGGTGGCCTGACCGCCGATATCTTTCTCGCACCCTGAAGGAGTTTCAAATGCTTGGAAAATCACCCTGGGTTGGCCTGACGCTGGTTTTCGCACTGGCTGCCCGTGCAGCCCCCGTGGAGGCCCCCAATGGCACCGTAACCGGCCATTTCGGCGGAACCGAATTCGATCATCCGCTGCTGTGCGAACGCGACCCTTTCATTATCGCCCGCACCCATGACGGCGACGGCGCCCCGGGCTTCGAGGCCGCCTTCGTGTCCAACGGCGTCACCAGCATCGAGGTCCGCACCGGGGACGAGACCCGCCAGTTCGGTACCTCGACCGACGCCGCGGGCTTTCCGCTTGTGCTCGAGGGCGAGGTCGATGGCACCGCCTATTCGTTTGAAGTCGCCTGCCCGGACGGCTTCGACATGTAGCCCCCCCCCAAGACGACGACGTGGCACGGTGCCCCTTCGCGCTTAATGGTCGCTCGCCCCTTGCCGGGTCCGCGTTGCTCTTGCCCGCACATACGCCCCTTCCAGCAGTTCGAAAACTCCCAACAGCAGCACGGCCAGCATGATAGTCAGAACGTATTCTTGAAGGTTGGCCCGCGCGCCGGCCTCATGGCTCAGATCGTGGCAGGCAATCAGAAGCAGCAGCGGCATGTAGAACGAAACCGACGTGATCACCTTCCGATGAAAACGTCCCCCGCCCGTAAGCCGCCTGAGCCACGTCAGCCCCGACAGCATGGTCTCGACTGGCAGGCACACAAGCAGGACCACCGCAACGACGCCACCCAGGCTCAGCATCTAGGGCCGGCCCTCCGAGGCCAGCCAGTAAAGCCACCCCGCAGCCGCGCCCAAAGGCAGGATAAGCAGCAGCATAACCGCCAGAATGACAGCCCGCGTGCGTAATTGCGCCATATCCGCCGAACCTGTCGTCATAGACGCTCGGCGTCCGACGCGCGGTCCCGAAAGCCGCACCATGAGTTTTCCGGCCCGTCGCGCCGTACCGCCGCTCTTTTTCCGTACTCGATGGCTACTCCGACAAGCCCGACGCAGAAGATCGGCGCTGACACCGCCAGCCAGTCCGGCGCTCCGGCCCAAAGCGACACGGCCATCAAGAACATGCCGACGCTGACCGCCGTCAGGATCATCCACCAGAACCCACCTGGAAGCGAATGGGCCCTTGTCGCGGCATTATTTTTCGACTTGAAGGTCATTCCGTCTCCTCTTTACCCGAAGAGCATACATGAAGAATAAGCTGAATTTATGGCCAAAAAGGGTGGCATCAGCCTACTAAGCCGGATGTCGGAATTGCTGCAGGACGCACCCGTTGAAACGAGAGCCTTGTGATCTGCGATTTTCGCGGATCAGCAATCGACTCCGACCGCACGCCTTCAGTCGCGCCGGAAGGTCATGTAGTGCGGCACCCGCCCCTCGCGCAGGGCCTTCTGTTCGTAGCGGGTGGACATCCAGTCATCCCACGGCTCCCGCCAGTCCGCCGGCCGCTCGGCCAGCCACGTAAACCCGTGCCGCGGCACCTGCTCCATGGTCTGGCGCACGTAATCGGGGATATCCGTGGCGACCCGAAAAATCGCCCCCGGCTTCATCACCCGCGCCAGCGGCTCCAGGTGCTCGGGCGTCACGAAGCGCCGCCGGTGGTGGCGTTTCTTGGGCCACGGATCGGGGTATAAGAGGAAAGCCCGCGCGATGCTGGCCTCGGGCAGCACGTCGAACATGTCGCGCACGTCGCCGGGATGGATCGCCACGTTCTTCACGTCACTGTCACGCAACTGGCCCAACAGCTTGGCGACCCCGTTGATGTAGGGCTCGCAGCCGATGATCCCCACGCCCGGGTTCTCCGCCGCCTGGTGGATCATGTGCTCGCCGCCGCCGAACCCCACTTCAAGCCATACATCACGTTCGCCGAACAAGGCCCTGAGGTCTATGGATTTTCGCTCGGGGTTCACCTCCCAGTCCACGCTCCCCGGCGACCACGCGGCCAGATCCTCGTCCAAATAGGCTTCCTGCGATTTCTTCAGGTGCTTGCCCTTGAACCGGCCGTAGAAATTGCGCCACGGCGCGCCCGAGGAATGCTTGCCTTCGCTCATCTCACGCCTCCGCCGCAAAGACCCGGCGCAGCACCAGCAGCGCGGGAATGTTCACCAGATACATGCAGATACCATAGACCGCCGACGGCACGGCAAACTCCGACAGCCCCGTGCTGGCCGCCACGATATTGGCGATGGTGATGCCCACCGTGGCGTTCTGCACCCCCATCTCCACAGCAATGGCCAGCCCGTCGCGCCCTGCGATCCCCATCAGCCGTGCCAGGCCGATCCCAACGCCCAGCAGCACCAGGTTCAGCACGATCAGGAACGGCCCCAGCCGCGCGAAGCTTTCGGTCAGAAGCGCCCAATTGCTGGCAATCGCCGCCGCCACGATCAGCACGAAAAGGATCAGCGCCACGATCTCGCAGCCCCGTTCGATCGCTTGCGCGAAACGCTGGGCATATCGGCGGATCAGCAGCCCGATGAAGACCGGCAGCGCCGTGATCAGGAACATCGCCACACCAACCTTCACGACGCTGATGTCGGGCGCGGCCTCGCCCATGAAATGCTTTGCCGCCCAGGCCACCAGCACCGGCAGCGTCAGCACCGACAACAGGCTCACCACCGCCGTCAGCGTGATCGACAACGCCACGGTGCCCCCCGCCAGCTTGGTCAGCATGTTCGATGTCACGCCCCCGGGGCTGAACGCCAGCAGCATGATCCCGAACGCCATGCCCCCGCCAAAGCCCCACACGGCGATCAGCGCATAGGCCACCAGCGGCAACAGCACGATCTGCGCCACGATGCCGGTCAGCGCAGGCTTGGGCAGGCGCAGCACCCGGCCGAAATCGGCGAAATGCAGCCCCAGCCCCAAGGAAAACATGATGAAGGCCAGCGCCAGCGGCAGGCCGATATCAAGGATCATCCCGGTCCCTCCCTTTCGGCGCAGTCTACGGGCCGCAGCGGGCCCTGTCGCGCATGAAAAACGCGGAGGAAATCCCCCGCGTTTCGATGCCGTGCCGTCTGGCTCAGACCGCTTTCTTCAGCGCATCCACCAGGTCCGTGCGCTCCCAGCTGAAACCGCCATCGGCCTCCGGCTCGCGTCCGAAATGGCCATAGGCCGCGGTGCGCTCGTAGATCGGCTTGTTCAGGTCCAGCTTCTCGCGGATTCCGCGTGGCGTCAGGTCCATCACCTCACGCACCGCATTCTCGATCGCCGCCGCCTCGACCTCGCCCGTGCCGTAGGTCTCGGCATAGATCGACAGCGGCTTGGCCACCCCGATCGCATAGCTCAGCTGGATGGTGCATTTCTCGGCCATGCCCGCGGCGACCACGTTCTTGGCCAGGTACCGCGCGGCATAGGCCGCCGAGCGGTCCACCTTGGTCGGGTCCTTGCCCGAAAACGCGCCACCGCCATGCGGGGCCGCGCCACCGTAAGTGTCGACGATGATCTTGCGCCCGGTCAGACCCGCGTCCCCGTCAGGGCCACCGATGACGAAGGTGCCGGTGGGGTTCACCCACCATTCGGTCTTGTCGCTGATCCATTCCGCGGGCAGCACCTCGCGGATATAAGGCTCGACGATGGCGCGGATGTCGTCGCTCTTCTGGTGCTCGCTCTCATGCTGCGTCGACAGCACGATCGAGGTCACCTCGACCGGCTTGCCGTTTTCGTAGCGCAGCGAGATCTGGCTCTTGGCGTCCGGACGCAATGTCGGCTCCTGCCCGGATTTGCGGGCTTCCGCCAGCCGGCGCAGGATCGCGTGGCTGAACTGGATCGGCGCGGGCATCAGCGCGTCGGTCTCGTTCGTGGCGTGGCCGAACATGATCCCCTGGTCGCCCGCCCCGTCCTTATCGACACCCTGCGCGATATGCGCGGACTGCTCGTGCAGGAAGTTCAGCACGTGGCAGGTGTTCCAGTGGAACTTTTCCTGCTCGTAGCCGATGTCACGGATACAGTCGCGAGCGATCTGACCGATCCGGCCCATGTAGTTCTTCAAGCGCTCTTGATCCGACAGGCCTACCTCGCCGCCGATCACCACCATGCCGGACGTTGCAAAGGTCTCGCAGGCCACGCGCGCGTCGGGTTCCTCGGCGAGGAATGCATCCAGAATGGCATCGGAAATACGGTCGCACACCTTATCTGGGTGCCCCTCCGAAACGGATTCGGAGGTGAAAACGTAGTTATCTCGGGACATTGAAATGCTCCATTAGGGTTCTGTCCCGCCACGCCAGGAAGCCGTTGTGGCGGGTATCGCGCCTGCTTATGCGGGCGGTGTCGAAAGGTCAATCGCTAAGTCCGCGGCGCCCTGCGCACCCGCGTGACGGCTCCGCCCGCCAGCATCAGAAGCGCCGCAAAAACCAGCATCGGCGCATTGCCGGTCCGGCTGTAGAACGTGGCGGGCAAGGGCGGCGGCAGGGCCGTGTCGATCCAGCCCGCCTCGCCCAGCGGGATATGCGCCAGAACCCGGCCCGTCCCGTCGACCATGGCCGAGACGCCCGTGTTGGCCACGCGCACCATCGGCAGGCCCTGCTCGGCGCTGCGCAAGCGACCCTGCGCCAAGTGCTGGTAGGGTCCCGACACCTTTCCGAACCACGCGTCGTTTGTGATCATCAGGATCATGTCGGGCCGCTCGGGCGCCGACAGGATGTTGCGGGCAAAGACGCCCTCGTAGCAGATCAGCGGCACCGCCGTCCCAAGGCGGCCCATATCCACCAGTTCCACCCCCGGCCCGGCGGAATATCCCCCGCCCTCCTCGGCGGCAAGGCCATGGATGCCGAACCGCGCCATCAGGTCGCCCAGCGGCATGAACTCTCCGAACGGCACAAGGTGATGCTTGTCATAGACCTGGGTGACCGTGCCGGTCTCGTCGAGCCGCAGAAGCGAGTTGTAATACCGCTGCCCGTCCAGCCGCCGCAGGCCCAGCACCACCGGCGCCCCCTGCGCCGAGGCCGCGATGCCGCCCAAAAGGTCGTCGGACTCGTGCAAAAAGGTGGGGATCGCCGTTTCCGGCCAGACCACCAGGTCGGGTCGTCCGTCCTCGCCCGGGGCGGCGGTGAACTGCCGCTGGCGATCGTAGAACATCTGCAGGTTCTCGGGCTGCCACTTCTCGTGCTGCGCCGCGTTGGGCTGCACCAGCCGCACGGTCTGCGCCTCCGGTCCCGGTGCGGCGGCCTCCGTCGGCGTCAGGGCCGCACCCGCGCCATAAAGCAGCGCGATGCCCGCCAAACCCATGGCCCCGGACATGCGCCGCCCGGCGCCCAAGTGCCACAGCGCCACCGCCGCGCCCATGATCAGCGCACAGAGGCCAAGGCCCCCGCCAATGGACGCCCAGTGCAGCAAGGGTGTGTCGATCAGCACATGCCCCACCTGCGCCCAGGCGAACCCTGTGAACAGCCATCCGCGCAGCGCCTCGCCGATCACGAACGCCCCCACCAGCGCCACGCCGCTGCGCGGCGCCAGCGCCCGGGCCGCACCAAAGGCCACGGCCCAGTAGGACGCCATGAAGACCGACAGGCCCAGCACAGCAAAAGGCGCCATCCAGCCATGCCGCGCGGCATCCACCAGGAACGGCTCGAAAATCCAGCTGAGCGCGATGACGAAATGCCCCGTGCCCGCCACCAGCCCCAAGAGCGTGGCCGGCAGCCACCCGCGCGTTTCGCGCCACAGGCCAAAAATCACCGCCAGCGCAACGATCGTCAGCGGCCACAGCCCCCAGGGCGCCTGCCCCAGTGCCGCCACGGCGCCCAGACCGGCGGCAAAGGCATAGCGCGTCCACACGCGGCCCTCACCGATCTGCCGCGCCAGCGCGTCAAGACGGACCATGAGTTACCCCTCGATCGCCTCGGGCAGGCGCACCCGCAGACGCTTGATCCGCCGCGGATCGGAATCCAACACCTGGATTTCTATCCCAGTGGGATGCTCGACCAGTTCGCCCCGCGCCGGGACCCGGCCCAGCAGCATGAAGACCAGCCCGCCCAGCGTGTCGATCTCTTCCTCGTCGATATCCTCGGACTCCGTCAGCGAAAACCCGATCTCGGCCTCGAACTCCTCCAGCGGGGCCTTGGCCTGCACCACGTACGAACCGGGCTTTTCCTCTGACCAATAGGCGCCCTCGTCCTGGTCGTGCTCATCGGCGATCTCGCCGACGACCTGTTCGATCAGGTCCTCGATCGTCACCAGGCCGTCGACGCCGCCATACTCATCGATCACCAACGCCATATGCCGCCGCTCGGCCTGCATCTTCTGCAACAGCACGCCGATCGTCATCGACGGCGGCACGTACATCAGCGGGCGCAAGAGCTCTTCCAGCGAATAATCCGTGCCCTGCCCGTTGAACCCGTGCTTCAGCGCGAAATCCTTGAGGTGGACAAAACCCGTAGGCGTGTCCAGCGTGCCATCGTAGACGGGCAGACGGGTCAGCCCGCTTTCGCGGAATGTCTGGACAAGTTCATCCTTGGTGATTGCTGCGGGTACGGAAACAACGTCCGCTTTGGGGATCATCACGTCCTCGACGGAAAGCCGCCGAAGGTTGCCAAGGCCCAAGTTCGGCGCGAAGCCGCCCCCTGCCGTGTCATCCCCATCCCCCTGCAGGTCGTCTTCCTCGCCGTCATGCTCTTCGTCCGCGCCCAGCGCGCCAAAGAAGCGGCGGAAGAACCCGCCCTGCGTGTCACTCTGATCCTCTGCCGGATCATCGCCCTTGTGTGCCTCGGACCGCGCGCCATGCGCTGCCATAGAAGAGGCGTCGTTGCTGTCGCTCATCGTACCTTTCCGAATCGTGCCCGCGTGCGCGGACAACGGGTAACTCAATATGGGTCAGGCAGACCCAGTTTGCCAAGTATCTCCACCTCGGTTCGTTCCATCAAGGTGGCATCCTTGTCACGAACGTGATCGTAGCCCAGCAAATGCAAGATTCCGTGAACGATCAGATGCGTCACGTGGTCCTGCATCGGCTTGCCCGCCGCGCGGGCCTCTTTCGCGCACGTCTCGAACGCGATCGCGATATCGCCCAGCTCGGGGTCGAGGCCCGCCTCCGGCAGGTCCGGCACGGCGCCGTCGGCGTCTGCGCCCCGCTCCTCGCTCGGCCAGCTCAATACATTGGTCGGCGCCGCCTTGTCCCGGAAATCTTCGTTCAAGGCGGCAATCCGCGCATCGTCACAGCCCAGCACCACGATCTCCCACGCCGCGGGGTCCAGCCCCAGATGCGCCAGCGTGGCCTCCGCCGCCCGCGCGGCCAGCCGCTCCAACCCCGTCTCCTGCCAGCGGACGTCTTCGATCAGGCATTCCACACCCGTCATTCCGGCGCCCCCTGCAACCAACGCGCCGGAGGATTGCCCCACTCCTCGGCGCAGAACACCAGCACCGGCAGGTCGGGACGCGCCCGGCCGACCTTCATCCACAGTCGGTCGATCCAGTCCATCGCCGCATCGGCAATCACGTCGTTCACCTCGTAATCGACTTCATCGAAATCAAAGAGCGGCACGGGCGCATTTAAATCGCCCCCCACATGCCTGATTCCGAAGAGTTTCCTGTATTCGCTGATCGCCGCGTTCAGAACGTGCAGGTCCGGCCCGTCAGGGTGGATAATGACGCTGAACGTACCCTCGCCGTCCTGGTCGGGATGCACACCGAAATGCAACTCGCGCACGGTGTCGGGCAGATGCGCCAGAGCCCCGGCGATCTGCGCCAGGGCAATGCCGTCATGCCCCGCCAGCACGTCCTCCAGCAGATCGGCATAGTCGCGTGCACTGTCGGGCGGCGGCAGGGGGCGAAACACCTGCGGCTCCGCTTCAGGCGCGGCCTCCGCCCTGCGCTTGCCGAAGAGCCGCCAAAGAACGTTCAACATGCCTATTTCGCCGGATCGTCCGCGTCATAGGCCTCGATGATCGCGGCCACCAGCGGGTGGCGCACCACATCCTTCGAGGTGAAGTAGTTAAAGGCGATCTTCGGAATATTGCTCAACAGCCGCTCCGCGTCGTGCAGCCCGCTCGTCACCCCGCGCGGCAGGTCGATCTGGCTGCGGTCGCCGGTGATCACCATGCGGCTGCCCTCGCCCAGGCGCGTCAGGAACATCTTCATCTGCATCGAGGTGGCGTTCTGCGCCTCGTCCAGCACGACGAACGCATTGGCCAGCGTGCGCCCCCGCATGAAGGCCAGCGGGGCGATCTCGATCCGCTTTTCCTCGATCAGCTTGGCCACCTGTTTGGCCGGAAAAAAGTCGTTCAGCGCGTCGTAGAGCGGCTGCATGTAGGGGTCGACCTTGTCCTTCATGTCGCCCGGCAGATAGCCCAGCTTCTCGCCCGCCTCGACCGCCGGACGGCTCAGGATGATGCGGTCCACATGCCCCTCGATGAACATGCTGACACCCACGGCCACGGCGAGGTACGTTTTGCCGGTGCCCGCCGGCCCGATGCCAAAGGCCAGCTCGTTGGCGAAAAGCGCCTGCACATAAGCCTTTTGCGCGTCGGTGCGCGGCTCGACGGGCTTCTTGCGGGTCTTGATCTCGACCCGGCCGCCCTTGAACATCTCAAGCTGGTCTTCGCCGCCCGCGTCTTCGGTCTCGATCCGCTCGGCGCTGCCGCCTGCCCCCATGCGCAGCTCGCGGTCCACGTCGCCATGCTCGACCGTGCGGCCCTCTTCCAACCGCTGGTAGAGCGCCAGCAGCACGTCGCGCGCTTCCTTGGCCTGCTCCGGCTCGCCGATCACGGCCAGCTGGTTGCCCCGGCGCAGGATCTGCACACCGAGCTTCTTCTCGATTTCGGCAAGGTTGCGGTCGTATTCGCCGCACAGGTCGATCAACAGGAAATTGTCGGGGAACTCGACAACCGTTTCCAGAATGTCGCTGCTTTCGGATTGCGACGTCAGCACGTTCGTGACCAATCAAATCTCCCTGTCAAAGGCCTGTGGCAATGCTGCCAAGATGCGCCCCCAAGGGCAAGGGCCGGCCCGCAATTGTCACGCGTTTGAAACGAAAAATGCCGCGAACCCTGTGGTCCGCGGCACCGGATTGAGCATTTCGGCGCGATCAAATCGAGTCGGCCACGGACGAGCCGCCCTTGTAGTTGCCGGTCGCCACGGTCGGCGGTGCGGTACCCGAGCAGACCGGCTTGCCGTATTTGTCCAGCCGTTGCGACAGGTACCCTTCGGAGCCGTCGTCGATGATCCAGTGGTCACAGCCGTTCGGGTCGACCCAGATGCCCGCCTGAAGCTGGCTCAGGTGCTTGGAGTCGAAACCGCGGTCCGCGGTCTTGTCCTGCTTGCTGTCACAGGCCGCCAGCGCACCGACAAGGGGGAGCACGGCCAGAAGTTTGAATGCTTGCATTGGTTCAGGTCCCCTTAACGGATGCAGATGATTTCGACGCGGCGATTTTGCTGCATGCCGGCGGCGGTGTTGTTCGATGCCTTCGGCAGACGCTCGCCATAGCCGCGCACATCCGCGATGCGGGCGCCCGTGGCGGCAGCGATTCGCGCCACAGAGTTGGCCCGGCGATAGGACAGGTCGATGTTGTACTGGTCGGACGCGCGGCTGTCGGTATGCCCGGTGATGATGTAGGAAATCGCCCCCGTCTTGCGGAAGAACTCCTGCAGACGCGCACGGCCGGCCGAACTGATATTTGCGCTGTCCGTGGCGAAAAGCTGATCGGTGTTGACCACGCCGCACACGTTGCCCCGGCGGCAGACCGGGATGCCCTGGCGGTTCACGTGGGGGGTCATGTAGCCTTCCCAACCGTCATCCATCACCCAGTGCTCGCACCCGTCCGGATCGACCCAGATCGTCGGCACGTAACGCTCGCCCTTCACGACCCGCTGGCCACTTTGCGCCTGACCGGGCTCGGTCATCGCCACCACACCCAGAGCGACGGCAGCAAGGCCGCTCATCAGGGTGCGCACTGTTTTCGAAAACGTGTTCGTCACAGCCACTGTCCTCTTAATTATTTCCCCCGTTTGTCCCGGTCCCAGGCAGCGATTCCGCGACAAAAAACAAATTATTATTTGAGTTTAGCAAGTTCCGGCGCGTTGTGAAGCATAAATAACCACATATTGTGGCACGCCCGGAAACAGTGACCACCCATAGGTTATCCACAGGATAGTTTCGCATTTTCTTGCGAAAGCTTAAGACGTTACGTCAACCTCGCCTCAAAATCAGGCAGGCAGCACCCGGCCGCCCAGTGAATTGGCACCGCTCTCGATGATTTCCACCCGGCGCAGGTCGCCCGGCTGCACGGTGGAATCACTCACATGCACCGCGTGCAGGTAATCCGACTTGCCCACCATCTGTCCGTCGCGCCGCCCGGCCTTCTCGAACAACACGCCCACCTCGCAGCCCACCATGGCGTCCTGGATCGCGCGCTGCTGTTCGGTGATCAGCGCCTGAAGGCGGTGCAGGCGCTCGGTCTTCACGTCTTCGTCCAGCTGCGCACGCTCCGCCGCGGGCGTGCCGGGGCGGGTGGAGTACTTGAACGAATAGGCATAGCCATAGCGGACCTCTTCGATCAGCGCCATCGTGTCAGCGAAATCCGCCTCGGTCTCTTCGGGAAAGCCCACGATGAAATCCCCCGACAACAGGATATCGGGCCGCGCCGCGCGGATGCGCTCGATCAGCCGGATATAGCTTTCGGCGGTGTGGCTGCGGTTCATCCGCTTCAGAATCCGGTCGCTGCCCGACTGCACCGGCAGGTGCAGATAGGGCATAAGCTTGGCGCACTCGCCATGCGCCGCGATCAGGTCGTCGCTCATGTCGTTGGGATGGCTGGTGGTAAACCGGATACGCTCCAGCCCATCCACCTTGTCCAATTCCCAGATCAGCTGCGCCAGCGACCAGTCATTCCCGTCCGGCCCCTCGCCGTGATAGGCATTCACGTTCTGGCCCAGCAGGGTGATCTCGCGCACGCCGCGTTCCACCAGCTCCTTCGCTTCGTCCACGATGCGTGTCACCGGGCGGCTCACCTCGGCCCCACGGGTATAGGGCACCACGCAGAAGGCGCAGAACTTGTCGCAGCCTTCCTGCACCGTCAAGAACGCGGTCGGGCCGCGCTTGGCCTTGCCACCGCGCTTGCGCAGCGTCTCGAACTTGTCATCGACGGGAAAATCCGTGTCCAGCGCCTTGGCCCCGCCCCGCGCCTTGGCCTCCAGCTCCGGCAGATTGTGATAGCTTTGCGGCCCAACCACCAGGTCCACCATCGGCTGGCGGCGCATGATCTCCTCGCCCTCGGCCTGGGCGACACAGCCCGCCACGCCGATCTTGAGGTCGGGCTTCGCGTCCTTCAGACCCTTGAAGCGGCCCAGCTCGGAATAAACCTTTTCGGCAGCTTTCTCGCGTATGTGACAGGTGTTGAGCAGAATCATGTCCGCGTCGTCCGGGCTATCGGTCTCGACATACCCCGCGCCGCCCATGGCCTCGGCCATGCGCTCGCTGTCATAGACGTTCATCTGGCACCCGTAGGTCTTGATGTATAGCTTCTTCGCCTCGGACATGGCCACACCCTGCATCTCAAGCGGTTTCAAGGCGCCTGCCTACACCACCTGCCGCCCGACTTGCAATGCGCGGCGAATTGCGGAATTTTACCGGCGCAGCCCCAAAGGATGACGATGCAGTACCCCAGCCTCTCCGCCTTTCTCGACAGCCCCGGCACCGCGCTGGCCAAGGGCCCCGTCGCCATGATTTTCGTCGAGGACCAGGTCGAGGTCGACAGCAGCATCCGCCACCACCTCGACAGCGGGTTCAAATCCGTACTGGTCTTCATGCCCAACGCCTTTGACCTGGCCCCCGACGTGGCCGACCGGGTCGAGCGGATCGGCCATGACATCGCGTCTGGCGACAGTTTCATCGAGGCGGTGAATCGCGTGATCGAGGCCGCACCGGGCCTCTGGCTCTATTATTGCTTCAACGCCGAGTACCTGTTCTTCCCGTTCTGCGAGACGCGCACCGTGGGCGAAATGCTGGCGTTCCACACCGAGGAACGGCGCGACGCCATGCTGAACTACGTGGTGGACCTCTATGCCGGCGATCTCGACCGCCACCCCGAGGCAGTGTCCCTGGAGGATGCCCATCTCGACCGCTCGGGCTATTACGCGCTGGCGCGCAAGGATCCCGACAACCACAACCATCCGCGCGAACGGCAGCTGGATTTCTTCGGCGGCCTGCGCTGGCGGTACGAGGAACATATCCCGGTGGAACGGCGCAAGATCGACCGCATCGCGCTGTTCCGGGCCAAGCCGGGGCTGGAACTGCGCGCCGATCACACCTTCAACGACGAAGAATACAACACCTATGCCTGCCCGTGGCACCACAACCTGACGGCGGCGGTGGTTTCGTTCCGCACGGCCAAGGCGCTGAAACGCAACCCGGGCTCGACCTTCGACATCCACACTTTCAAATGGCACAATTCCGCACCGTTCGAATGGCATTCGCGGCAATTATTGGACTTGGGCCTGATGGAACCCGGTCAATGGTTCTGAGGTGGCGCTAGCGCGTGGACCGACGCCGCGCCGCCCAGATCCGCAAATCCAGGATCACTTTCACCGTGGCGCCCAACGCCAGCGCAAACAGCGCGTATTTGCTGATCGTTTCCATCGTCCCCTGAATAAGGACCGCGTGCAGGCCCGTGCCCGCCACGATCAGCACCGCGAGCGCCGTATGCGCCCGCCGCCACGTCATCGGCCTCAGCCCCAGCCGCTTGCGCAGCAGGGCCAGCGCGGCGGTTGCAAAGATCAGCCACATCACCAGCACGCCCCAGACGGAAAACGGCGTGGGCGAGCGCAACAGCAGCGCATCCACCATGTCCGGCGGGCTGGTCAGCCACAGCCCGCCCACGTGCAGCACCACCAGCGCCACGATCCCCGCGCCGACCCAGCGATGCACCCGCCGTCCTTTCAGCGCAGGCACGCCGGGCAGGTATCCACCCGCCAGCAAGGGCTGTAACAGCATCAGGGCAAACCCCACGATCCCGGCGAAACCGGCGACGATGTAGATGGGTTGGCGCCATTGCAGCAGCGGGCTGAACCCCGCCGCCACGACGGGCACAAGAAGGGCGGCGCAGACCGCCGCCCATATCGAAACCTTTCGTAACATCAGGACTTTACGCCGGAACCAGCACGAACTCCACGTCAAGCGAGGTTTGCGACGCGCTGGACATCACCGGGCGCAGGAACACCGTCTTAAAGCCGCCATCGTCATACTCGGCATCATAGGCCAGATGCCCGTGCGGCTGGCCAAAGGCGGGCACGATCTGGGGCATGTCCATGACGAACCGCCCGTTCCGGTCGGTCAGGGTCGCGCCATGACTTTGCGGGTCGCGCTCGTGCCCCTCGGTCGTATGCGCCCACATCTGGATGCGGCGGCCCTCAAGCGGCGCACCATCGCCCGCTCGGCGCACGGTGCCCGTCATGGTAAAGCCGCCATTGCCGATCCGCTCCACGATCTGCGCACCGGGGCGATAATTGTTGGCGCCGCCCGGCATCGTCGGCGTCGGCTGCACGTCCGCCGCCCGCCCCGGAACCATCAGGCCCGATCCCAGCGTCACCGCGGCGGCCGCGCCGCCCGTCGCCATCAGCTTGCGTCGATTGATCAGTCGGGTGCTCATATCGGTCTCTCCTATCAGGTCGGGGGCGCAGGTTGCGATCGCTGGCATGTTCTGCGCCGGAATACAGTATACAAGATAACGCCGATCCGCCGCAGGCAAACCGCCCTCACGCCACCGTGACCGCGCGATTCCGTCCCGATCGGCGGGGTTCGGCCCAGCCGCCACCGATGGCGCGGCATCGCCGCTCAGCGTCATACCGCACGCCCGGTCCATTCCGGCAGCGAAAACACGATATTGTACAGCCAGTTAATGCCCAGCGCATAGACCACGTAGAACAAGGCGCACGACAGGGCCATCCCCACAGCGAGACCTGCAAGTACCACGCAATGAACGGCATCAGCACAACAAGGAGCCCAAGCTCGAACAGGCCCGCATAGACGATGCGCACCATGGGGGTTTTGCGGGTCGAGCCGGTCCGGCGCCGCAATATCAAGTCAAAGCCGAAGTTGAACACCATGTTCCAAAGCGGGGCGATGGCCGCGCAGAAAAGGCACCACCCGCGCGTCTTATCGCGGTTCCGGTTACTTCCGCATGTTCAAAAACGCCCGCGTGATCGCGGTTTACTCGCTCGCGTTGCCGCTACCCAGATCGCTCATCGCCGTCAGATAGCTGCTGCCGGCCTCGGTGCTTTCCAGCCAGTCAACGCCGAAAGCATAGGCATCCTGCATCCGGTCATGCATCACCGGGTATAGCGCCCGCTCCTGCCAGATCGCCGTCATGCACAGCCCCATCAGGCAAACCTGAACACCCCGCGCCCACTTGCGGGCGGTCTTGACCTTTGCTTGGCGTTTTTCGAGGCGTACCTCTTGGGGGGAGCGCATGAATGTCATGCGCACACAGTCCCCGAATCCCGTGTCAATATTGTGGCAATAGCCGGACCAAACCGGGACATCTCAAGGTTTGGTTAACAGGAGTCTCGCGGCTACAGGTTTTCGGGCTGCGGCATCCCCAGCACGTGATAACCGCCATCGACCTTGATCACCTCGCCGGTGGTGCACGCACCCGCCGGGCTGGCGAGGTACACTGCCGTACCGCCGATCGCCTCCAACGTGGCATTGGCCCGCATCGGTGCGTTTTCCTCGGTGTGCCGGAACGTCCGTCGCGCGCCGCCTATGGCCGCACCCGCCAGCGTCTTCATCGGCCCGGGGCTGATCGCGTTGACGCGGATCTTGTCGGGACCAAGGTCATTGGCCAGATACCGCGTCGTCGCCTCCAGCGCCGCCTTGGCCACGCCCATGACGTTGTAGTTCGGCACGACCCGGTTCGACCCCTGATAGGTCAGGGTCAGCATCGTGCCGCCGTTCTCCTTCATCATCGGATAGGCCCGCCGGGCGATCTCGATGAAGGAATAAACCGAGATATCCATCGAATGCTTGAAATTGGTCCGGCTGGTGTTCAGGAAACGCCCCGACAGTTCCGACTTGTCGGAATAGGCGATCGCATGCACCACGAAGTCGATCGTCGGCCACGTCTCGGCCAGTTTGGCAAAGGCCGCGTCCAGCGACTCGTCCTTCGTGACATCCACATCCATCAGGATGTTGGACCCCACCGAGTTGGCCAGCGGCTCCACCCGCTTGGCAAACGCCTCGCCCTGGTAGGAAAAGGCCAGCTCCGCGCCCGCCTCGTGCATCGCCTTGGCGATGCCCCACGCGATGGACCGGTCATTCGCCACGCCCATGATCAGGCCGCGCAGTCCTTGCATCGAATTTGTCATGCGTGTCCTATCCGTCGAACCGGCTCAGCAGCATCGAGCCATTCGTGCCGCCGAAACCGAAAGAGTTGGTCATCACCGTATCAAGCCCGGCATCGTCCACGCGCGCAGTCGCGATCTCGCCCTCGTGGATCGCGGGATCCAGCGTCTCGACATTGATCGACGGGATGATGAAATCGTGGTGCAGCGCGAGCAGACAATAGATCGCCTCCTGCGCGCCGGTCGCGCCTTGGCTGTGCCCGGTCATCGACTTGGTGGAGCTGATGGGGGGCACGTTGCCCTCGCCAAAGATGCGCCGCACCGCCTCCACCTCGCCCGCGTCACCGACCGGCGTGCTTGTGCCATGCGCGTTGATATAGCCGACGCGCCGCTCCTCGGGCAGTGTCTCCAGCGCCAGGCGCATCGCCCGTTCGCCGCCTTCGCCGCTCGGGGCCACCATGTCATGCCCGTCGCTGGTGGCGGCATAACCCGTCACCTCGGCATAGATCTTGGCGCCCCGCGCCTTGGCGTGCTCCAGGTCTTCCAGCACGACAATCCCGCCGCCGCCCGAAATCACGAATCCGTCGCGGCCCGCGTCGAACGCCCGGCTCGCCTTCTCCGGCGTATCGTTATACTTCGACGACATCGCGCCCATCGCGTCGAAAAGGCAGCTCAGCGTCCAGTCCAGCTCCTCGCCGCCGCCCGCGAACATCACGTCCTGCTTGCCCATCATGATCTGTTCCGCCGCGTTGCCGATGCAATGCAGGCTGGTGGAACAGGCCGAGGTGATGGAATAATTGATGCCCTTAATGCTGAACGCCGTGGACAGGTTCGCACTCACGGTCGAGCACATGGTCTTGGGCACGGCGAACGGCCCGATCCGCTTGGTCCCGCCCGATTTCAGCACCGTCTGATGCGCGCTCAGCATCGCGCTGGTCGACGGCCCGCCGGACCCGGCGACAAGCCCGGTGCGCGGGTTCACGATATCGCTGTCCTCAAGCCCGCTGTCGGCAATCGCCTGTTGCATGGCAATATGGGCATAGGCCGCCCCCGGCCCCATGAAGCGCAGCGTGCGCTTGTCGATATGCTCGGATGTGTCGATGTTCAGGTCACCGGCGATCTGACTGCGAAAGCCGTGCTCCGCCATCTGCTCGTTGGCGGTGATGCCCGAACGTCCTTCCTTCAAGGAGGAAAGGACCTCCTCGGCATTGTTGCCGATGCTGGAGACGATCCCCAGCCCGGTGACGACGACGCGACGCATGTTGCCTCCCTACCTGATTGTTCGCGTTGTAGGGCATGCAAGGCGGCAGGTGCAAGATCAATGCCGCGTCGGGGGGGCTATCCCACCAGGGAAAAATGCTCGGGGTCTATCGAGATCGTCCAGTGAACGCCCTCTGCGTCCACGTGATACCGCGCCTGCGTGCCCAGCATCGACGGCGCCAGCGAGGTCAGTACCGTGCTGCCGAATCCCGGCGCGTCCTCCTCGGGCGGATGCGCCAGCTTGCTTTCCCGCCAGATCAGGTCCAGCACGCGCCCCCCGGCGCCCTGCCCCAGCTTCCAGGTCAACAGCACGTCACCGGCGTCATGCGCCAATGCGCCGTATTTCATCGCGTTGGTGGCCAGCTCGTGCAACGCGATTCCCAGCGTCTGCACCGCCTGCGGCAGCAGCCGCACCTCCGGCCCGGATAGGCGGACACGCGCATCTTTCTCGGTGGTGAACGGTCGCAGGTGGCCCATGACCAGTTCGCGCAGGTCCGCATCGTCCCACTGCCCGCCGACCAGCAGATCGGTCGATTTCGACAGGGCCGCGATCCGATCACCGAACTTCGCGTGAAAATCCTCGACCGTCGCGGCGCTGCGGGCGGTCTGACGCTGCACCGCCGACACGATGGTCAGCATGTTCTTGGCCCGGTGGATCACCTCGCGGGACATCAGCTCGCGGGCCTTTTCGGCGCGGCGCAGCTCGGTGATGTCGCGGTGAATATTGGAAATCGCCACCACGTCGCCATCCGCGCCCCGGATCGGAGCGCAGCTGATCCAGACCTCGCGCGCCGTACCGTCCCGGCCGATACGCACGGCCTCGAACCGGTCAAGCCGGCCGGCGATGATCTCGTCGCGGTACCACGTCACGGGCTTTGCCTCGTCCGACGGGTAGAGCGTTTCCAGCGACCGACCGATGATCTCGTCGCTCGAGTACCCATAAAGCCGCTCCGCCGCCGGATTCCACGACGTGATCTTGCCCTCCAGGTCGTAGGTCAGGATCGCATCCGACGTCCCCGCCACCAGCGCGGCCAGCGCGTTGCTGTCCACCGCCGTGCGTTTCAGCGCGTCGCGTTCCTGGTAACGCTGCGTCACGTTGCGGTGCTGGATCGTCAGAAAGGGCTGCCCTTCGAACATCATCCGCGTCGCGGTCAACTCGAACCAGCGTTTCACGGTGGGGCTGTCACAGGGGTATTCGCACACGAACGTCTCACCCGAGCGCAGCGTCATCTCCAGCGACTCCGCGATCAGCCGGGCCTCCATGCTCGACTCGCCGTCCGCTGCCCGGCAGATGTCGAAATAATTGCTGCCGACATAGCCCGAGGGCGCGCCGCCATTCTCCGCGCCGAACTGCTTCCACGCGGAATTGGCGGCCACGACCACCCCGTTGCGATCCACGATCACGAACTCGTCGGGCAGCGCATCTATGAATTCGGTCACGCCCATCCGGCCGACCGGCCCGAAAGCATCACTGTTGGTCTGCACGCGCTCTTGCCTCGTCACTGTCTTTCAGTTGCCGCAACACGTGGGAATGCCGTCCCACAGGCGCAACCTTGGTAAAATCGAAACGACCTTATCCCAGCCCGGTCGCCCCGCTGCAATAAACTCGTTTAAATGCGGTTAACTTGACGTAACGTAAGCGAAAAATCGCTCAAATTCTTTAAAATCAGCGACTTAAACCGGCAAGGTACGCCTTCTGCTAGAAATTCCAGACCGATTCACGCGCTCAGGCGGTGTTTTCGACGACCCCGGACAGGATACACGGCATGGCTTTGATCATGAAGTCGCGTAACTGCTCACCCCGGAGCCGCCCCGATACGCGCTCAAAACCGACCTGCACCAGCGGACACCGCCCGAGGGCCGCGCTTCAGGTCTCGCTCAGCGCAACCTTCATGTCCTTGACCTGGTAGATCACCTCGCCATCGGCCTCGACCCGGCCATCGGCGACACCCATGGTCAGCCGCCGTGTCTGCACGGCCTTGGTGAAATCCACGTAATAGGTCAGCATCTTGCGGTCGGGGCGGACCATGCCGGTCAGCTTCACCTCGCCCACGCCCAGCGCATAGCCACGCCCCTGCCAGCCGCGCCAGCCCAGGTTAAAGCCCGTCAGTTGCCACAGCCCGTCAAGGCCAAGGCAGCCCGGCATGATCGGGTTGCCCGGAAAATGGCACTCGAAGAACCACAGGTCCGGCTTGATGTCGAACTCCGCCACCACGTGCCCCTTGCCATGCGGCCCGCCATCGCCCGAGATATCGGTGATCCGGTCCATCATTAGCATCGGCGGCTCGGGCAGCTGCGCATTGCCGGGGCCGAAAAGCTCGCCACGTGCGCATTTCAGCAGGTCTTCGCGGTCGAAGCTGCTCGGGAAATCGGCCATAGGGTCGCGCCCTTTTCTCTGTTGGTTCCGTTACCTGATCCTGTAACACCCCGCAAAACCCCCGCGCAAGCCCTGCCGCAACGCGCTATGATGCAGAATTTTGTTTGAAATTTCCCCGCCACGCCCCCTATATTGAAGCTGACACAGGAGCTTTCATGACCGACACCGAGGCAACAACCCGAGGCACCGAATGGCTCGCAGGCGCAGGCCTGCGCCCGACCCGTCAGCGCGTCGCGCTGGCTACCCTGCTCGTGGGCGACGGACAGCACCGCCACGTCACCGCCGAAAGCCTCTTCGCCGCGGTCTGCGAAAACGGCGACAGCGTGTCGCTTGCCACCGTCTACAACACCCTGCGCGCCTTCTGCGACGTGGGCCTGTTGCAAGAGGTCACGGTCGACGGCTCCAAAAGCTATTTCGACACCAACACCCACGATCACCCGCATTTCTTCTGGGAGGACGACCAGCGCCTTTCCGACGCGCCCGCCGACGAGCTTGAGATCGCCCGCCTGCCCGGCGCGCCGGAAGGCGCCGAAATCGCCTCGGTCGACGTGGTGATCCGCCTGCGTCGCAAATCCGGCTGAACCGCCCGGGATGCGCGCCGCCTATTACGAACAATTCGGACCCGCCGAAGACGTCCTGACCATTGGTGAGGTCGACACCCCCACGCCCGGCCCGGGCGAGGTTCTGGTGCGTCTCACTCATTCCGGCGTGAACCCGTCCGACGCAAAGTCCCGCGCGGGCTCCCGCCCCGGCGTAACCAATCCTGATTTTCCGCGCATCATCCCCCATTCCGACGGCGCCGGCACGATCTTCGCCGTGGGTGAAGGCGTCGATCCCGCGCGCATGGATCAGCATGTCTGGCTCTGGAACGCCCAGTGGCAACGCGCCCACGGCACCGCGGCCGAGATGATCGCCCTGCCCGCCGGCCAGGCCGTGCCCCTGCCCGAGGGCGTCAGCCACGAGGTCGGCGCGACGCTCGGCATCCCCGGCCTGACGGCCTGCCAGACCGTCTTCGGCGGCGGCGAGGTGGCGGGGCAGACCCTGCTCATCTCCGGCGGCGCGGGGGCCGTCGGCCATATGGCGGTACAGCTGGCCAAGTGGGGCGGCGCCACCGTCATCACCACCGCCTCCGCCGACGCCGCCGATTACGTGGCCGACACCGGCGCCGATCACGTGCTCGACTACCGCGACGACGATCTGACCGCGAGAATCAAGGACATCGCCCCCGGCGGCATCGACCGCGCGGTCGAGGTCGAGTTCGGCACCAACGCAGCACTTCTGGCCGAGGTGATGAAACCGATGGGCACTATCGCCACTTACGGCTCGGCCAAGGCCATGACACCGGAGCTGCCCTTCGGCGCGATGCTGTTCAAGGCGCTCAAGATCGACATTTCCCTGATCTACATCCTGCCGCCGGCGGAACGCGCCGCAGCCATCGCCCGCTTGCACGCCGCCCTCACCGAAGGCGCGCTGAAACCCGCGATCCACGCCTGCCTGCCGCTCACCGATTGCGTCACGGCCCACAACATGGTGCTCAGCCCCGGCCGCCGCGGCGCGGTTCTGCTGGAAACCGTCTAAAGCGTTTCGCCAAAACCTGAATCACAGCTTTTGGCGAAACGCAGTGCAAGGCTTGATTGACGCGCGCGCCCCGCCGTTATCTGATGTTTCAGGTTAAACGCGGCACGCTTTAAGCCGCCCGGCCTGCCGTCGCAGCGGACCAGATCGCTCAAGACAGCGCTACAGCTTCGCGAACTCCGCCCCGATCTCGCCGTCACGGCCAGGGGTCTCTAGTCTCTCCAGCATCGCCGTGATCTTCTTTCTCTGCCGCCGCGACCGGATCTGGCGCGCCTCCAGCTTCCGGGGCATCAATCGGAGGCGCTCCTCTTCCGCACGCAGGTCGAATTCACGCACCGCGGCGACCACATGGTTGGCCTGGTTGGTCGCGCAGACGGCCATCAGCTTCAGACAGCGATCGTCCAGATCGCCTTTGTCCGCGCTGTGCCCGGCGCGGCGCGCTACATCTTCGAAGGTTCCGATATCGACATACCCACCCGACGGGATCGGGCCCTGCCCGGTCACGTTCGTCGGCTGCTCCATTTCCTCTTTCCGCAGTTCCTCGCGGTCGACAACGCTCGACACATTGACGTCCTCGCCCGTGTCCAGAGACGCCAGCACGTCCAGCAGGTAAGCGGGCTGCGCGCCCATATTCGACACCAGGCACCGCGCCTGCATGTCCGGCCCGCCGCCGCGGTTGATCAGGATGCTGGACCGGCGCTGCTGGAGATACCCGCTCATGAAGATATGCAGATAAACCAGCCACACGAACGTCGTCGTCAGGCTGGCCGCGATCTGAACGATCTCCACGTTCTCTTTCAGAAAGTCCATCATTGTCGGATCCCTCGCTCTTTCCGGCGTTTGCGCAAGGATCAACGCGAAATTCGCGACCGTGTTCCGGACCGGGCGAGACCGTCATACACGCGGGACGCCAAAACCCCACACTGCCGCTACACAAAAAACGCGCGCAACGCCCTTGCGTCACGCGCGTTCAAACTATCAGACGCCTCGGTTTACCCCGAGACGCGCACGCAAGGGCGCGGCGAGGCGCTCGCCCCGCCCCCGCGCATATCAACTCAGCCTGCGATCTCGACCAGTTCCACGTCGAAGGTCAGGTCCTTGCCCGCCAGCGGGTGGTTGGCGTCCAGCGTCACCTGCTCGTCGGTCACTTCGGCCACCATCACCTGCAAGGTCTGGCCCTGGGGCGTCTGCACCTGCAGTTGCGTGCCGATATCCAGCGGGATGTCATCGGGAACGTCGGCGCGCGGCACCGCCTGCTTGGCGGCGGGGTCCAACGGGCCATAGGCCTCGTCGGCGGGCACTTCCACGGTCTTCTTGTCGCCCACTTCCATGCCCGGAATGGCCTTTTCAAGCCCGGGAATGATCTGGCCCGAGCCGACCTCGAATTCCAGCGGGTCACGTCCCTCGCTGCTGTCGAAGGTCGTGCCGTCGGCCAGCGTGCCTTTGTAATGAACTTTTACCGTATCGCCGGATTTCACCTGCGTCATGTGGTTTCCAATCTGTTTGGGGGATGGGTTTCCAAGGCCGCGCCTCGCGCGGGTGCTTGCTTGTCTGGCCCAAGGCTAACCTGCCATGGCAGCGATTGCAAACAGGGTTCCAACCCCGTTCCAGACGTGCCACTCTGCCCCGAAACACCCTGCACCCAAGGCCTACAATGCCCATCACCACCTGCATCTTCGACGCCTACGGCACGCTGTTCGACGTCGCCGCCGCTGCCCGCACCGCCGCCGACGAGCCCGGACGCGAGGCGTTCAAGTCCCACTGGCCCGCAATCGCCGAGCACTGGCGCCTGAAACAGTTGCAATACACCTGGCTGCGCGCCATCACCGGCGATCACACCGATTTCTGGACCGTTACCCAAGACGGCCTCGACTGGGCGCTCGAGGCCGAGGGCCTCTCGGACGACACTGACCTGCGCGAACGCCTCCTGCAACTTTACTGGGAGCTTGAAGCCTACCCCGAAGTCCCCGCCATGCTGCACACCCTCAAGCGCAACGGCATGAACACCGCCATCCTTTCCAACGGCTCGCCCGACATGCTGGACGGCGCGGTGAAATCGGCGGGCATCGGCGACGTGCTGGATGATGTGCTCTCGGTCGAAAGCGTCGGCATCTTCAAACCCCACGCCAGCGTGTACGACCTCGTCGGCGACCGCTTCGGCTGCGCCAAGTCAGAGGTGCTCTTCGTGTCCTCCAATGGCTGGGACGCGGCGGCGGCGACGGGCTACGGCTTCACCACCGCCTGGGTCAACCGCGCCGGCGCCCCGATGGACCGCCTGCCCGCCACCCCCGGCCATGTCCTGACGGACCTGACCGGCATCCCGGAGCTCGCAAAGTAATGCCGAACTTCACCACCTCCGACGGCCTGTCGCTGCACTACACCGACGAAGGAACCGGCACGCCCATCCTCTGCCTCGCCGGTCTCACCCGCAACGTCAACGATTTCACGTACCTCGTGCCGCATCTTTCCGATCAACGCGTCATCCGGCTCGACTATCGCGGTCGCGGCCTATCGGACTATGCCGAGGATTACATGACCTACAATATCCTGCGCGAAGGGCAGGATGCCATCGAACTGCTCGACCATCTGGGCATCGAGAAAACCATCCTCATCGGCACCTCGCGCGGCGGCCTCATCGCCATGGCGCTGTCGCACAGCCATCCCGACCGCCTCGCCGGCGTCGTGCTGAACGATATCGGGCCCGAAGTGGCCCCCATCGGCATCGAACGCATCATGGATTACGTCGGCAAGACGCCCCCCTTTGAGAACCTCGACGCCGCCGCCGACGCGCTGGCCGCAGGCCATGCCAAGGATTTTCCTGACATCCCCCTGACCCGCTGGCGCGAGCAGGCCGAATTCATGTGGCAGGACAACCCACAGGGCGGCATCACCCTGCGCTACGACCCCCGCCTGCGCGACGCGCTGGTGGGCCAGGCCGGCGCGGGCGAGGCGGTGGACCTCTGGGCGCTTTTCGACGGGCTGAAACCCATCCCCACCGCCTCGATCCGGGGCGAGAACTCCGACCTCTTCACTGCCGAGACGCAAGCCCAGATGCAAACCCGTCACCCCGACATGATCACCACCGTTGTACCGAATCGCGGCCACGTTCCCTTCCTTGACGAGCCGCAATCGCTCGCCGCCATCCGACAACTGCTGGACGCCGCGCGATGACCGACATCACCCTCATCCGCGCCGCCGCCGAACGCCTCAAGGGCCACGCCCGCCGCACGCCGCTGCTGTCCTCGACCTTCCTTGATGAAATCGCGGGCCGCCGCATCCTCGTCAAACCGGAATGCCTGCAGCACACCGGCAGCTTCAAGTATCGCGGCGGCCGCTCCGCCGTCTCCGTACTCGACGCCGAGACCCGCGCCAAGGGCGTCATCGCGTTTTCCTCCGGCAACCACGCGCAGGGCGTGGCGCTGGCGGCCCGCGAAATGGGCGCGCCCGCCGTCATCATCATGCCCGCCGACGCGCCGCAGCTGAAGATCGCCAACACCCGTGCGCTCGGCGCCGAGGTCGTCCTTTACGACCGCGCCGCCGGCGAAAGCCGCGAGGAACTGGGCGAGACACTCCAGGCCGAGCGCAACCTCACCCTGATCCGCCCCTATGACGAACCGCAGGTCATCGCGGGCCAGGGCACCTGTGGCTTGGAAATCGCCGAACAAGCGGCGGAGCTTGGCATCTTTGATGCTGAAATGCTGGTCTGCTGTGGCGGCGGCGGCCTCACCTCCGGCATCGCCCTGGCATTGGAGGCCGACGCGCCCGGCTTCACCGTCCGACCCGTGGAACCCGAAGGCTTCGACGACGTGACCCGCTCGCTCGCCTCGGGGCAGATCGAGACCAACCCAGGCATAGGCGGCAACATCTGCGACGCCATCCTCACCCCCGCCCCGGGCCAGATCACCTTCCCGATACTTAAACGCCTCGTCGGCCCCGGCATCACGGTCTCCGAGGACGACTGCCTGCGCACCATGGCCCACGCCTTTCAGCGCCTCAAACTCGTCGCCGAACCCGGCGGCGCCGCCGCGCTGGCCGCCGCGCTCTTTCACGGCGACCAGCTCAATGCCGACACGGTCATCTGCACGATCTCCGGCGGCAATGTGGACGCGCCCATGTTCCAGCGCGCCCTCGACACTCTCGGAGCTACCCCATGAGACGCATCGAAGGAGACCTGATCGCCCTCGCCAAATCCGGACATTTCGACGTGCTTGTGCACGGGGCCAACTGCTTTCACACCATGGGGGCGGGCATCGCCCGCATCATCGCCATGGAATTCCCCGCCGCCGCGCAGGCTGACATGGCCACCCCCAAGGGCGACCGCGCCAAGCTCGGCACCATCTCTCACGCCACGGTCGATTGCGATGGCCACAGCCTCACCATCGTCAACGCCTACACCCAGTTCGATCACAGCGGGCATGGGCAAAAGGTCGACTACGACGCGCTGCAATCGGCCTTCGAGGCCGTGGCCCGTGAGTTCCCCGACGCCCGCATCGGCTACCCGCTGATCGGCGCCGGCATTGCGGGCGGCGACTGGGACGAAATCGCGCCCCGCATCGACACCGCGCTCGACGGGATGGACCACGCGCTCGTCGTCCTACCCGACGCGGGACGCTAGGCACATGCCGCGCCCGTCGCGCACCCGGAATTTGCGCAAATTCCGGTATGGAAAATGCACATTTTCCATACCGTTTTCCGCGCGGAAAACGCCCCCGGCCCGACCCGAAGCATCATCAGAAGGCTGCCCATGACCGACTTCACCATCGCCAGTTTCAACGTGAAAAACCTGATCGGTCCCGACCAGGAATATTACGAATTCCAAAGCTACACCCCCGAGGAATACGCCTGGAAACTCGACTGGATGGCCGACCAGCTTTTGACGCTCGACGCCGACGTGATCTGCTTTCAGGAGATCTTCGAGAAAGACGCCCTGCACGCCGTCATCGATGAGGCGTCCATCCGCGCCCGCGCGCTCAACGACGCGGCCATTCCCGACCGCTCCAAGCGCTATCACCGCAAGGCAATCTTCCGCAAACTGGCCGTCACCCCCTATGACAACGCCACGCTGGCCTTCGCCCCCAACGCCGCCGACACCGGCGAGCCGGGCAAACGCCGCCCCGGCGTCGCGATCCTGTCGCGGCTGGGCTTTGACGGCACGCCCGAGATCATCCAGGACCTCGAAGAGCCGCTCTCGATCCCCTTCCAGCCCCTGCGCGGCATGGAAGGCGCGCAGGACGCCGGCCATTACGTTCTGCGCCGCCTGTCACGCCCCATCATCAAGGCCCGCATCCCCGTGGGCGGCCAGACCGTCACAGTCTTCAACTGCCACCTGAAATCCAAGCTGGGCGAATACATCACGCCGCCCGGCGCCGACTTTGCACCCGAAGAGGACCTGACCCGCTATGACCCCATCGGCCGCGCCATGGGCGCGCTGCGCGCCACCGTCCGCCGCATGGCCGAGGCATGGGTGCTGCGCCGCGAGGTCGTGCGCGAGATCGAGGCCGGCCACCCGGTCATGGTGCTGGGCGATTTCAACGACGGCGAACATGCCGTCTCGTCCGAGATCATCACCGGCGAGACGCCTTTCAAGAACTATTCGTGGATGCTGCGCCACGACGCGCAAAACCGCGGCGACCGCTATTCCGACGAGGAGAACATCCAGATCACCGAGGACGTGGAGCGTGTGCGCCTGCACTCGGCGGAAAAGATGTTCGTGCGCAAGTCCCTGCGCGACATGGTCTACACCTCGGCCTTCGGCGGCGTCTACGAGAGTATCGACCAGATCTTCATGTCCCGCCACTTCCACCCCGACAATCCCGATCGGACCGGCGACATGACCTATTTCAGCGTCTTCAACGACCACATCACCGACGGCTCGCACCCCGAGGCGCCCTATAACAAGCTGGCCTCCGATCACGGCCAGATCATGGCGCATCTTCGGATGAAAGGCTGAAACCACCGGCCCCGGGCGCCAGGGCGGCAAAGTCGGGAAAACCAGACTGGGACAATGCCGCATCCTGTGGTATGGTTGGGTATTATTCAGAAACAATTTTGGGTCGGCGGCCCTTAATTCATTTAAGATCGTACAGTGCATGGTGCCCTTTCGCGGCCGCCGTAATCTCGTGATGGAAACTTTCGACCTTCGCCTTCTGGCACTGGCAGTTTTTGCTGCCATGGGCTATGCGCTTGCCACCATCGGTATGAAGCTTGCCTCCGGCCATTGGTCTTTCCTCGCCGCCGGGCTCATCCTGCTGGGCTTCATCGCCGCGACCCAGACCGAAATCCTCCTGATGCGCGGCGTCTCGCTCGGGGCGCTCTACCTGCTGATCATAGCGATCGAGACACTGGTCGTTCTGACCTACGCCTATGCCATCGGCGAAGGCCTGTCCGCCCGAGACGTGGGCGGCGGGGTGCTAATTCTGCTTGGCGTGGCACTGGTCTCGCACTGATCCGGATTCATCCGGGAAATCCGCTTGCCAAACCGGCCGCCAGGTTGCCTAACTGGCGGCATGTCCCACGTCCACCTGAACGACATCGACATCCACTACCTTGACGAAGGCGACGCGGGCGGCGCCCCTGTCGTCTTCGCCAACTCGCTCGGTACCAACCTGCATCTGTGGGACGCGATCCTGCCCTACCTGCCCGCGGGCCTGCGGATCATCCGCTATGACAAACGCGGCCACGGCCGGACCAGCGTGCCGCCCGCGCCCTATGCGATGGGCGCGCTCGTCCGCGACGCCGAGGCGCTGCTCGACCATCTGAACGTCCGCGACTGCGCCTTCGTCGGCCTCTCCATCGGCGGGCTGATCGCGCAAGGGCTGGCGGTCAAACGCCTCGACATCGTGCGCGCCATGGTCCTGTCCAACACCGCCGCCAAGATCGGCAACCACCAGCTCTGGCAGGATCGTATCGACGCCGTCCGCGCAGGCGGGATCGAGGCGCTGGCCGACGCCACCATGGAACGTTGGTTCTCCCGCGACTTCCTCGCGACGCCGGACCTGCAAACCTGGCGCGACATGCTGACCAGCCAGCCGGATGAGGGCTATATCGGCTGCTCTGCGGCCATCTCCGGCACCGATTTCTATACCCCCACCAGCGGCCTGCGCCTGCCCACCCTTGGCATCGCCGGGTCCGAGGACGGCGCCACCCCGCCCGACCTGGTGCGCGAAACGGTGGATCTGATCCCCGGATCCGAATTCCACCTGATGCGCCGGGCGGGCCACCTGCCCTGCGTCGAGGCGCCCGAGGCCTATGCCGCCCGCCTGACGCAATTCCTGCGCGACACAGGCCATATCTAGAGCGGAATCGTTTTAGTCTGCAAAAGACAGCATCAAAAATTGCGTTCCTAATCAGCACCTTGCTGATTAGGAGGCAGCGAATTTTGATTCAGATTTAACGATTTCTGCTTCAGGCCCGGCTCAGTCCCGCGCAACCCGCGTCCAATGGTGCCAGTCCCACAACCCGAAGGCCGCGTCGGTCTCGAAAAAGACCACGCGCCGCTCCCATTCCGGCACCTCCGGCGAGCCGTTCGCCGCCCCGACTGCGGCGACGAAGGGCGCTTGCACATCGCGCGCATCAAACGCCCGCGCAACCTGCTCGGATCGGCACGAAAGGACCCGTAACCGCCTGCGATATAACGGAAAAACAGATCGGGCGCCGCGCATGGCGGCGCCCTGATCCAGGATCGACCCTTGCGCATCTTCTGGTGCAATCGCGGTAAATTCGACCTCACCCAGAGAATCCTGCAAAGTCTCCCGGATCAGCTCCCGACTGTCCGGCGACAGGTACAGCCGTCTCCAGTCGTCATGTGGCGTGTATTGCGCCCAGACAAGGCCAAAGGCGAAAGACCAGTACCACAACCCCAACAGGATCTGCGCATCAGGCGCATCGACGGGTTTCGGCATAAGCGACAGGTTCGCATGCGCGTCGCCCGCAGACAGCGCATAGAGCCGGAACCGCTCGGCCGGATGCGCACGCAGCACCTGCGCCAGCGTTTCATCCTTGGCCGCCAACGCCAACGCGCGTTTTATCATATCCGGCCCGTTCATTCCGGGAACCACCAGTCAAAATAACAGAACGCGGTTTCGGTCCCGTAGATCATAACAACCGCATCCGCCGTGTCCTCCAGCATCCAGGACTCCGTGATCCGCGTCGGTACCAGCGCCGCGTCGCACCGCGGCGCATCCCCTGCCACGCCCCATTCGCGAAACTCTCCACCGACGGGGCCATCATGTGCGCGAAAATCACGATAGATCGCGTCTACATGCGCCGCCACCTTTCGCTGCGCCGTGTCGGGCGGCACCTTCCGGGCACCGGCCTCGACCACCTGCTGCAATCTGCGCTGCACCTGCGCCAGATGCGCGGGCCGCACGTCCGCCACCTCGCGCACTACGCCCCAGTCCTCGCCGAAGGCCTTGCACCAGTTCCATAGCAGACAGGCCGCCCCGGGCAGCGTCTCGGCCGCCGGCTTATCCATGAAACCCAGGATGGCGATGCCCGCCGCGGGGCTGTTTGCGGTCAGTTCGAAGATCCGGAACCGCTTGCGATCATACCGCGCCAGCATATCCGACAGCACGGTCTTGTCCTCGCTCAGCTCTTTCATTGTCTTCAGAACCGTTATCCGTACATATTTCAATCACGGGGCCGCGGCGCGCGCAGCCCGGCCCTCATACCGCAAGCCACCATTCGGCATAGCCAAAGGCGAAATCGGTCTCGAAGAACACCACCATGCTGTTCCACTCATCCTGCCAGACCCAGGCCGCCCGGAACGGCGGGTCGAGCAGACCCATGTCGAACGCAACGCCAGCCCCGGGCCGGCCCCACTCACGCAAGCTCACATCGCCCGGGTTCTTCGCGCGCTCGTCTTCCAGCATCGCGCGAATACGCCCCTGCACCATGCCCTGTGCGATCCCGGGCGGCACGGACCTTGCGTCCATGTCTGCCAGGTCCGCCTGCATCAAGTCCTGTATCTGCGCCAGCTGTCTCGGATGCAGGTCCGCCGCATCCTGCAAACCGTTCCATTCCTCTGCGAATGCGGTGCACCAGTACCACAGCAGGGCCGCGACCTCCGGCAACGGCTCTGCCACCGGCTTTTCCATCCAGCCCAGCAGGATCGTCCCGAAGGACTGGCTGGCTGCATCCAGCGACAAGATCCGGAACCGCTTGCGATCATACCGCGCCAGGACCTCGGACAGCGCCGCGCGGTCCGTACTCAACCGCTCCATCGTTTCCGGGACGTCCATCCTGCGCCGTCCTTCCCCTGCTTCGGCCAAAGTCTCTTTCCGGCCTGCGCCCTCGCGGATAAGGTGACCTTCTGGATCACCCTGCCGGAGCCTGTATGTCGTCGCGCCTGCCCACAGCGTTCATTCTGATCACCGTCGTGATCGACGCCATGGGCATCGGGATCATCATCCCCGTGATGCCCGAGCTTATCATGGATATCGACGGCGGCACGCTGGCGTCAGCGGCGGTCTGGGGGGGCGTGCTGACCTCGCTGTTCGCGGTGATGCAGTTCCTCTTCGGGCCCATGGTCGGCAACCTCTCCGACCGTTTCGGGCGACGGCCGATCCTGCTGGGCTCTCTGCTGATCCTCGCAATCGACTACTTGGTGATGGCCGTGGCTCACGCCATGTGGCTCCTGGTGCTGGGCCGTCTCGTGGGCGGCATGATGGCCGCCACGCAATCCACGGCGGCCGCCTTCATGGCCGACACCTCGCCGCCCGAAAAACGCGGCGCGGGCTTTGGCCTGGTGTCGGCGGCCTTCGGCATGGGCTTCGTGCTCGGCCCCGTGATCGGCGGTTTCCTGGGTGATCTCGGCCCCCGCGCGCCCTTCTATGCCGCCGCCACGCTGGCCTTCGCCAACTTCCTCTTCGGCTGGGCGGTCCTGCCCGAGACCATCACCCCCGACCGCGCCCGCCCCTTTGTCTGGGCCCGCGCCAATCCCTTCGGCGCCCTCAAACAGATCCGCGCCCTGCCCGGCCTCGGGCGCCTGCTGGTCGTCCTGCTGCTCTACCAACTGGCGTTCAACGTCTACCCCGCCGTCTGGTCCTATTTCACCACTGCCGCCTTCGGCTGGGACCCGTCGATGATCGGCCTGTCGCTCGGCATCTTCGGCATCTCGATCTTCGCCGTGCAGGCGGGGCTGATCGGGCTGGCCATCTCGCGGCTGGGCGAGGCCGGGACCGTGGTGCTGGCCCTCGGCTTTGCGATCCTCACTTTCGCCGTGCTGGGGGTCATCTCGAATGGCTGGCTCGCCCTCGCCCTCACGCCCGTCTCGGCGCTGGCGGCGATGTGCGTGCCCGCGCTGCAAGCCATCATGTCCCGCCGCACGCCAAACGACGCGCAGGGCGAGCTTCAGGGCATCTTCACCTCCGTCGGCGCGCTGGCCATGATCATCTCGCCCTTGATGATGACCAACATCTTCGCCGCCTTCACCCACCCCGACGCCCGCCTCACCCTGCCCGGTGCGCCCTTCCTCGCCGCGCTTCTTCTGGTGGGGCTCGGCCTAATCCTCTTTCTCACCCGCAAGCGCCACATCGTCGCCGATTACGTCGCGACAGGCCGTAATCGGCCTTGAAACCGCTTGGAAAAACCGATCAGGCTGGCGATCAGCAAGAACGGGAGGGTTCATGAAAACCATCAAAGCCGCCGTGTGCCATAAATTCGGCACCCCCCTCGTGGTTGAGGACGTGCGCCTGCGCGCCCCCGAACAGAACGAAGTCGAGGTCGCGCTGGAAACCGTGGCGATTTGCCATTCCGACATTTCCTATGCCGACGGCGCGTGGGGCGGATCCCTGCCGGCGGTCTATGGCCACGAGGCCGCGGGCCGCATCTCGGCCCTCGGCGACGGCGTGACCGGGCTTGCCGTGGGCGACCCGGTGGTGGTTACGCTGATCCGCGCCTGCGGGCAGTGTCCCAGCTGCGGCGCGGGCCGGCCCACGGGCTGCGAAACGCCGTTCGACGGCGACCACGGCGCGCTCAGCACAGCGGATGGCGGCAGACTGCACCAGGCCATGGCCTGCGGCGCCTTCGCCACCGACGTCGTCGTGCATCACAGCCAGGTCGTGAAGATCCCCGAGGGCATGGCGATGGACGCGGCCTCGCTCTTGGCCTGCGGCGTCGTCACCGGCGTCGGCGCGGTGGTCAACGCGGCCCAGCTGCGCGCCGGGCAGGACGTGGTGGTGATCGGCGCGGGCGGCGTCGGCCTCAACGCCATCCAGGGCGCCCGCATCGCCGGCGCCCGCCGCATCGTCGCCGTCGACATGACCGAGGACAAGCTCGCCGACGCCAAGGCTTTCGGCGCCACTGACGGCGTTCTGGCCTCCCAGGACAAACCCTGGCGCGCCGCGAAACAGGCCATGGGTCGTGGCGCCGACGCGGTCCTGGTCACCGTGGGCGCCGCCCGCGCCTATGACGAGGCCCCCCGCTATATCGCAGGTGGCGGCAAGGTCATCATGGTCGGCATGCCCGCCTCGGGGTCGGAATCGACCTACGAGGCCGCGAATTTCGCCGCTGCCGGTCAATCCATGGTTGGCTCGAAAATGGGCGACGTGGTGATCCGCCGCGACATCCCCTGGATGATCGACCTCTACGGCCAGGGCCGGTTGAAACTGGACGAACTCATCTCCAACCGCTGGACCCTCGACCAGATCAACGACGCCATCGCCGACACCAAGTCCGGCAACGCCCGGCGCAACGTCATCATGCTGCGCTAGGGCGCCGCCGGGTGCGGCGTTTTCCAACGAGCGTCGCGCGATCCGTTAAGCATTCGGTCCGCGAGACGCGCACCGTCGCGATACCACCCAGATACCGACGCGATACCGACGCGGATTTCGGGGGTTCACCGCCGTTAACCCTTTGCCCCGAATCGCCACGATTTCCGGCTTGCCCCGTCGCGCATCCCGGGCCACCGTGCACACCGACAGCAGGGAGACCTTCATGAAACTCAAGGACCTCGACATCCTCGTCACCGCACCCCCCGCACCGGGCTGGGGCGGGCAGTACTGGATCCTGGTGAAACTGACCACGGATAACGGCATCACCGGCTGGGGCGAATGCTATGCCAGCAGCGTCGGCCCCGACGCGATGACCGCCGTCATCACCGACGTGTTCACCCGGCACATGCAAGGCCAAAGCCCTGAAAACATTGAGTTCATGTTCCGCCGCGCCTATTCCTCGGGCTTCACGCAGCGCCCCGATCTGACCGTCATGGGCGCCTTTTCCGGTCTGGAAATCGCCTGCTGGGACATCCTCGGCAAGGCCCGCGAACGCCCGGTCTGGGCGCTCTTGGGCGGGCGCATGAATGACCGCATCCGCGCCTATACCTATCTCTACCCCCTGCCGCAGCACGACATCACCCCGTTCTGGACCTCGCCCGACATGGCCGCCGAGTCCGCGCTCGACCTGCTAAGCCGTGGATATACCGCGGCAAAATTCGACCCCGCCGGCCCCTACACCATGCGCGGCGGCCACATGCCCGCCGGCACCGACACCTCGCTCTCGGCCGCCTTCTGCAAAGCCATCCGCGAGGCCGTGGGCGACCGCGCCGACCTTCTCTTCGGCACGCACGGCCAGTTCACCACAGCGGGCGCCATCCGTCTCGCAAAGGCTATCGAGCCCTACGATCCGCTCTGGTACGAAGAGCCGGTTCCCCCTGATAACGTTGGGGAAATGGCCAAGGTGGCCGCGGCCACTTCGATCCCCGTCGCCACCGGCGAGCGCCTGACCACCAAGGCCGAATTCGCCCCTGTCCTGCGCTCCGGCGCGGCGTCGATCCTGCAACCGGCCCTGGGCCGCGCGGGCGGCATCTGGGAGGTCAAGAAGATCGCCGCCATGGCCGAGGTCTACAACGCGCAAATGGCCCCGCACCTTTATGCCGGGCCGGTGGAATGGGCGGCGAACATCCATCTCGCGGCCTCGATCCCCAATATCCTGATGGCCGAAACCATCGAGACGGAGTTCCATAACCGCTTGATCAAGAACACCATTCAGATCGAGGACGGCTTCATCATCCCACCCGAAACCCCCGGCCTCGGGATCGAGGTGGACGAGAATCTCGCCCGCGCGCATCCCTTCACGGGCGACGGTCTGCACCTGCAAATGCAGGACGCGCCCTGCGATTACGTGAATGGCAATTCCTTCGCCGGCGGCGCGCCTGTCAAGACCGACTGAGCGCCGCGTAGCAGGGCTGCGTACCGCCGTCTTAAGGCATGCTTAACCGCTTCTTGGTCTGATCGTGCGGGAAATCTCGGGGGCCAGGCTCAGCAACCGCCCGACTGAACCAGGCCATAGCCGTAATGGGTGTCACGCCCGCCGGGCCCAAGATCCTTGGCCGAACTGCGCAGGAACGCCCGTGCGCCATTGAGCGACAGCCCCCCGCGCGACGCCCGCCGCGCCAGGATCGCCGTCACCACCGGCGCGGCAAAGGACGTGCCCGAGCGATAGCTTCCGCCGTTGCCCCAGGCCACGTAAAGGTCAACGCCGGGGGCCGCGAACTCGATATGCTTGCCGTAGTTGGCCCGGCCATAGAGCCGCCCGCCGGCATCCACCGCCGTCACAGCGATGGTGCTGGACGAGGCCGCAGGATAGACCGGCGCACCGGACCTGTCATTGCCCGCCGCGGCCACGATCACCACGCCCTTGTTCTGCGCCAGCCCCAGCAACTTGGCAAACACCTGGTTACTGGCCCCGGCAAAAGACATGTTGACCAGCCGTACGCCGCTGCCGACCAGCCAGTCCAGCCCCGCCGCGACAGCCTCCAACCGACCGCCATCACTGCTTTTTTCCAGCCCGAACGCCTCTGCGGCATAGACCTGCACCCCCGGAGCGAGGCCCGCCAGCGGCCCTGCCCCGCTGGAGCCGGCGATCAGCCCGGCCACAGCAGTGCCATGGCTGGCCCCGGTGCGGCGCGCGCCCTCGCGCAGAAAGCTCTGCCGCACGATCCGCACCCCGCCAAAGGCCGGATGGCCTGCATTTACCGCGCCGTCAATCACACCCACGCGGATGCTGCGCCCCACGCGACAACTCTGACCCGGCGCATCGCCCACCATCATCGCATGATAGACCCGCGGCCCCGCCGATCGAAAATAGATCTTGTGCAGGTCCAGCACCGCCGACGGCGTACGGCCCGCCAACAGCGCCCGGCCCTGTTCCAGGGTCAAGGTGCGCGGAAAGACGAAGAAATACATCTGCTGGCCGAATTGCGGCAGAGGGCGTTCGCGCAGCAATGTCGCCCCGGCGCTGACCAGCGCCTGCGCCGCGGCCACCGCCTGCCCACGGTTGACCAGCAGCACGTATTCCGGCGAGCCGTCAGTGGCCTGCACCTCGTCCCGCGCCGCGCGGCGCACCCCGCCACGCGGCTTCGTGCGCGGGTCCATGCCCGACGCTCCGCCGCGTCCGTCGGTACCTTGCTGGACCTCGACGACGCCGGGAAGGCCGCAGGCTCCGGCGCAGCCGGGCGCGGCCACCGCCACCGCAGCACGCGCGCCCTGCGGGGTCGCCGCCAGCGTCAAGCTCAATATTCCGAGGACAAGTAAGAAGCGGAAAAAAGTCATGTCATTCAGCGCTTTCAACAATATCGTCCCGCGCCATCAATGCCGTTACGGCCTCGGCGCGCGCCGCGTCGTCAGGGGCGGCCAACGTGTAAAGTCCGATCGCCGACGGGCCGCCGACAATCACCAGCCCCTGCTCCAACAGCAGCGCCCGGATATCCGCTTCCGCGGCATCCTCGGCAAAGGCCACGCGGATCGTGAACTCCGCGCCTGCCACAGGGCTTTCCCCACCGGCCAGTTCAAAATCAGTGCCTCCATCATACCCGATATACGCGGTTTGCGCCACAACCAGGCCGAACAAGACAACCGCGGCGATTTTCCAGAAGCTGCCGGGCGCTGTCGGCAGGTTCGCCGCCTCTGGCAGACCGGCCTGCGGCACGACCGGGCTCGCGGCCTCGGCGTCGATCTCGCGCATCAGCCGTGCAAGGCCCATCTCGCCGGGCGAAGCGACGTCTTCGGCCTGCATCTCGCTGCGCATGGCCTTCAGCGCCTCCAGCTCTCCGGCCAGCTGCGGGTCGGCGGCCACGGCGGCCTCGACGGCGGCGCGCTCCTCGCCTTCCAGCGTATCATTGGCCAGAAAGACCAGCAGCGCCTCGATCTCGTCACGCGAAAGTTCAGGGGTATCGCTCATGACCGGGCCTCCTTCATGCGCGCCGACAGGCAATGCAGCAGCAGCTTTTTGGCGTGGAAGACCCGCGTCTTGATCGTGCCTTCGGGCACCTCGGCCACGGTGGCGATCTCGCCATAGGTCATGTCCTGGTAGAACGCCAGTTCCACCGCCGAGCGGTGCTGCGGCTTTAATTGGTCCATGCAATAGCGCAGATGCTCCGCCTCCTGTGCCGAGGCAAGGCAGGTCGCCGCATCGGGGCTGTCATCGACGCGCTCGTCGATCTCGTCGGTCAGGTCGACCCGTTTGTGTTTGCGAAAATGATCCATCGTTTTCCTGTAGGCTATGCCGAATACCCATGTTTTCACCGTCGACCGGCCCTCGAAGCGCCCTGCCGAGCGCCAGATGTCCATGAAGACGTCATGCTGTATGTCGGCCGCCTCGTGCGGATCGTTCATTTTCGAGACGATGAACCGGAAAACCGGCTTTTCCAATTCCTTGTAGAAGGCGGCAAAGGCGGTCCGGTCGCCGTCGGCCATGCGACTTAGAAGATCTGCCAGCTCTTTGTTCTGCATTCTGTCCCGTTCTTTTACTACGGCACAGATCCCCAGCGCGCCGCCGCGGACAGGATGCAATGAGACCACCCACGCGGTCAAAGCCTAACATGCCGCCATCGTCGCGGCACGTCCCGCCATGCCTGGCCCTAGGGCAGTTGCGCCAGCCACAGCCACACCGTCAGCACCGAAAGCGCAGTCGCCACCAGCACTGTCGTCGCCGCCACCCGCATCGCCCGACCATACATGCTGGCAAAAATATAGGCGTTGATCCCCGGGGCCATCGCCGCCGTCAGCACCGCCGAGCGTGTCGCCTCGACCGGCAGGGCAAAGGCAAGGCCCAGCCCGCGCGTGATCAGCGGATGCACCACCAGCGCAATCAGGCAAAGAAACAGCACCAGCCGCAGATCGCCCTCGGGCCGATAGCTGGCCAGGACGCCCCCCAATCCGAACAGCGCCGCCGGCAGCGCCGACCGCACCAGCAGGTCCAGCGCGTCATTCACCGTGCCCGGCAGGGGCAAACCGCTCAGGTTCACCGCCAGCCCCAGTAGGATGCCAAGGATCAAGGAGTTGGAGAACATCGCCTTCGCCACCCGCATCACAAAGCCGGCGCCGGTCCGGCCCTTGGCGCGGACGATTTCCATCGCGGTGATCCCGACGCCGTAACAGATCGGCGAATGCAGCGCGATGATGGCATAGTTGGCCTCCAGCGCGTCGGCCCCGTAGGCCCGTTCGGTCAGCGGCAGTCCCAGCAGAAGCGAGTTCGAAAACAGGCAGCAAAACCCGATCGGGACGCAATCCTCCCACGGGCGTCCGAACAGGAACCGAGCCCCGAACATGCCCAGGAAAAAGCCCGCCAGCGCACCGGCATAGAAACTCAGCAACATGCGCCATTCGAAATGCTGGCCAAGATCCAGCCGCGCGATGGCCACGAACAAAAGACAGGGCAGCGCAAAGCCTTGGGTGAATTTCATCAGCCCGTCGACACCGCTCTGGCTGAACCAGCCACGCCAGACCGCCACGTAGCCAAAGCCGATCACCATGAAAACCGGCAGGATGACGTCCAGTAGGGCTTGCAACGGGCTAGTTCCTGTAGGTTATCACCATGCCGTCATGGGCCGGGGTGATATGATCGGGGGTTTCCTCGACAAGCGTCTGGTAATCCATGTCGATATGCATGTTGGTCAGCACCCCGCGGCGCGGCGCGGCACGCTCGATCCACGCCAACGACTGCTCCAGATGCGAATGCGTCGGGTGCGGCGTGCGGCGCAGCGCGTCGAGAACCCAACAATCCAAACCTTCCAGCATTTCCCAGCTTTCGTCGGGGATCGCCGCCACGTCCGGCAGATAAGCCAGATCGCCCACCCGAAACCCAAGCGCCTCGATCGAGCCATGGTTGACCTCGAACGGACGAAGAGTGATGGGGCCGCCCTGCCCCTCGATCACCACGTCACCCTTGATCGTGTGCATATCCAGGATCGGCGGATAGGGGCTGTCCTCGGGCTGCGTGAAGGCATAGCCGAACCGCGAATAAAGCGCGTTCTGCGTGTCGCCATCGGCCCAGACCGGCAGGCGCTGGCGCATGTTGAAGACGATCATGCGCAGATCGTCCAGCCCGTGCACATGGTCGGCGTGGCTATGAGTGTAGACCACGGCATCGAGCGTGCCGACACCTGCGTCCAGAAGCTGCGCGCGCAGGTCGGGAGAGGTGTCGATCAGCACGCGTGTCGTGCCGGCCTCGCCTTCGCGCTCGATCAGCATCGAACAGCGGCGGCGGTAGTTCCTTGGGTTCTCCGGGTCGCAATCGCCCCAATGACCGCCCAACCGCGGCACGCCGCCCGACGACCCGCAGCCAAGGATTGTGAACCGCGTTTCCCCCATCAGGCAGCGGCTTTCCACTGGGCGGCTTTCCAGAACAGCCGGTCGAAATTGGCCTGCGTCTGCGCCGCAAAGTCTGGCCAATCCATGCCAAACACCTCGGCCCCCACCTTGGCCGTATGCACCGTGTAAGCCGGCTCGTTTCGCTTGCCGCGATAGGGCGGCGGCGCGAGGTACGGTGCGTCGGTCTCCACAAGGATGCGCTCCACGGGGGCGGTCGCGAAAATGTCCCGCAATTCCTGGCTTTTCGGAAACGCCGAGATGCCCGACATCGACAGATAGAACCCGAGGTCGAGCGCCGCCTTGCCCAGCGCCGCACCGGACGAAAAGCAATGCATCACGCAGCTGTATTCGCCCGCCTTGTGCTCTTCTGTCAGGATCCGCGCCATGTCCTCGTCCGCATCCCGCGCGTGGATGATCAGCGGCAGCCCGGTCTGGCGCGCTGCCTCGATATGCAGGCGCAGGCTCTCCTGCTGCGCATCGGCGCTCTCGGCGGTGTAGTGATAGTCCAACCCGGTCTCGCCAATGCCGACGAATTTGGGGTGCCTGGCCAAGTCCACCAGCTCGTCCACACGCGCCATAGGCTCGTCCGCCACGCTCATCGGGTGCGTCCCGGCGGCATAGAAAACCTCGTCATGCGCCTCGACAATCGCCCGCACCTGCGGCTCCAGACGCAGCTTGGTGCAGATGCTGACCATCCGCGTCACCCCGGCCTCGACCGCGCGGGCGATCACGTCGCCGCGTTCGTCGTCGAAGGTCTCGAAATCAAGATGGCAGTGGCTGTCTGTAATCTGGACTTGGTCGGTCATGGGGCCTTGGAATTGACGGTGTTCAGAGGGATGTAGCGGTCTGCTGCAACTTGAACACCGTATCAAGCACCAAGGCGGCAGGGTCAAGGTTGACCGCCCGCCCGTGACGCGCTCGCGCACCCACCTCCTGCGCGCAATCGGCCCAGGCCCGCGCCTGTACAGGATTGCCCGCCAGCTTGCCGATGACCTCGGCCTCGCCCGTGACGGCCTCGGGCGGCAGGATCCCGGTGGCCCCGGCCCGTGCGACGCGGGCCAGGAACATGTCCACCAGCGTCAAAAGCAGATCCAGCTTTTCCTCCGCCCCGCGCTGTGCCGCCGCTTCGGCCAGCTTGATCGCGCGCGGACGGTCCAGCATCGGCAGGCTGGCGACAAGTCCAACGATCTCGGCATAGATCTTCAGGCCGTCGAGGTTGTAGAGCCGGACCGCCTCTCCCGCTGAACCGCCCGACAGTTCCGCCAGCCCCGGCGCCTGGCCGCCGGGGTCGACCCCCGCCTGATCCAGCGCGGCGATCACATTGTCGGGGCTCAGCCGCTCCAGCCGCAATTCGCGGCAGCGCGAACGGATCGTCGGCAACAGCCGCGCGGGCTGATGCGCCACAAGCAGCAGCGTCGTGCGCACCGGCGGCTCTTCCAGCATCTTCAGAAGCGCGTTCGCGGCGGACGTGTTCATCTCATCCGCGGCATCGATGATGACCACACGCCGTCCGCCATCCACCGCGCTCAGGTTGACGAAGTCGGCCAGCTCGCGCACCTCGTCCACCCGGATCTCGCGCGAGAATTTGCCCTCTTCGAAATTCTTCTGCCGGTCGCTGTCGCTGGTGCCCTGCCCGCCCCGCCGCACCAGATGCAGCCCCGGCTCGGACCCCGCCAGCACGCGCCGCGTGACCGGGTGATCCTCGGTAATCTCAAGGCTGTGGGGCGCGGGCAGCGCATCGCCGAACAACCCGCCGCCATCCGCGTCAGGGTCCGGCGTCGCCAGCAGGAACCGCGCGATCCGCCACGCCAGCGTCGCCTTGCCCACCCCACGGGGCCCGTGGATCAGCCAGCCGTGATGCAGCCGTCCCGCGTTGAACGCCTGCAAAAACGCCCCCTGTGCAGCGTCCTGCCCGAAAAGGCGGGCTGTCTCGCGCGGGTGCGGCGCGCCTTCGACGCGGTCGGGAAACGGAATGTCACGGTCCATCATGTCAGGCGCGGTTCTACCGCAGCCCGTACATCCGCCGCAATCGCTTCGATCCCGCGATTGCCGTCGATCACCACGAACCGGTCAATGAACTCCTCGGCCAGATCCAGGAATCCCTGCCGCATCTGCGCCTGCAGGCTGGCGCCGAAGCTCTCGAACCGCTCTTCGCTGCCGCCGCGCGATAGGGCCCGTTCCAGCCCGGTGCCCGGGTCCATGTCGATCAGGATCGTCAGGTCCGGCTCGCGCCCGATCATCAGAGTGTGCAACGCATCGACCTTGTGGCGCAAATCCCCCCGGCTCAGCCCCTGGTACATACGTGTGCTGTCGGCGAAACGGTCGCAAATCACCACTTTCCCGGCCGCCAGCGCAGGCTCGATCAGCCGTTCCAGATGATCCCGCCGAGCAGCGGTGAACAGCAGCAATTCGGTCTCGGCCGACCAGCGGTCGGCATCGCCTTCCAGCACCAGCTTGCGGATTTCCTCGGCGCCTTCGCTGCCGCCCGGCTCGCGTGTCAGAATGACCTCGTGCCCCGTGCCCTGCAAATGCTCGGCCAGCAGACGGGCCTGCGTGGACTTGCCCGACCCGTCTATGCCTTCAAAAGTGACGAAACGGCCCTGACCGCTCAAAGCGCGCCCTCGGGCCCCTGTTGCAGACGTTTCAAGAGCACACCCGCGACCGTCTTCAGCCGCACGGCAAAGCCGCCCACGGCAACGCTTTCGGAGGCGACCAGTGGCACGCGCATCTCCGGCAGGCCTTCGGGCGTAAAGACCAGCTGGGCCAGTTCGTCACCCTGCGAGATGGGCGCGCTCAGCGGGCCTTCATAGACCACCTCGGCGGTCATGTTGTCCGACCCCAGAACCGGCACCAGTGTCGTAAGGTCCTCTGCGGGAGTCAGCCCTACGGTTGACGCGCTTCCCATCCAGACTTCGGCGCGCGAGACTTCTTTGCCGGCCTTGACGATCTCTTTTTCGGCAAATTGACGAAAGGACCAATTCACAAGGGCTTCCGCCTCTTGTGCTCTTTGGGCCGCAGTGTCCAGTCCCGACAGAACGAACACCACCCGGCGCCCACCCTGTTCGGCCGATCCGGTCAGCCCATAGCCCGCCGCCTCGGTATGCCCGGTCTTCAGGCCGTCCGCCCCGATCCCCAGCTTCAGCAGGGGGTTACGGTTCTGCGTGTTTTGCGGCGCGCGACCGTCGAACTCGTACTCGGTCTCGGCAAACATCGGGTAGAAGTTCGGAAAGTCCTTGATCAGGCGCTCGGCCAAGATCCCAAGGTCGCGCATGCTCATCCGATGGCCCGCGGCGGGCCAGCCGTTGGAATTGGCGAAGGTCGAGTTGGTCATGCCCATGTCCTGCGCCCGTTGGGTCATGAAGCGGGCGAACCCGGCCTCGGTGCCATCCGGGCTCAACGCCTCGGCAATCACCGCGCAGGCGTCGTTGCCCGAAAGAACGATGATCCCGCGCAGCAGATCCTCGACGCTCACCCGGTCGGTGGTGTCCAGGAACATGGTCGAGCCGCCATAGCTCATGGCGTGCTGCGATACCGGAAGCTTTTCCTGCAGGGAAAGCCGCCCGTCGCGTATGGCCTCGAACGCCACGTACAGCGTCATCAGTTTCGACATCGACGCCGGCGGCAGCGGCTCGTCGGCATTTCGGCTGAGCAGTACGGTGCCGGTGCCCAGATCCTTGACATACGCGGCCTTGGCGCTGGTGTCGAACGCCTGCGCCGGCAAGGAGAGCGCAATCACCGCGACACAGGCGGCAAGGAAACGTGCAAGTATGGTCATGGTCAGGGTCCGGTTCAGTTGGTTACAGCGTACGCGTCATCAAAACCAACCTCTTTGACCTTTTTCAACAGGACACTTTGCTCAGACTTGGTCTGGGCAGGTCCCACGACCACGCGCCAAAAGGTCTTGCCCTGCGAGCTTTGTTTTTTAACGGTCGGAACCATGCCCTCCTGCCGCATGGCGGTGGCGGTATTCCGCGCATTCTGCTCGACCGAGAAGATGCCGATCTGCAAGTACGGCTTCGACAGAGACGAACCCGAACGCACCGGCGCCGCCGCCGCTTGGGTCGGTTCCGGCGCCGGTTCGGTGGCAACGGCGGCCGTGGCGCCGGCCGTCTGGGTTGCCGGTCTGACCGGCTCGGCGGTCTCGGCGTTCTCGATCGCCGCGGCGGCTCCGGCCAGCGGGTCCAGCGTGGTCTGTTCGACCGCGGCGGGGGCCAGCGCACCCTCTTCGCCCTCGGTCTCGGCGGCGGCCAGCGCCTCGGGGTCCGGCGCGGACTCGCGACGCAGGGCCGTCACGTTCAATTGCGACGGTGCACCGGCCAGCATGCCCAGAGCGTCGGCGGCATCGGACGAGACCTGAAGGACCGGCCCCGGATTGCTGCGTTCACGACGGAACAGCGCGCCAATGACGAACTTGCCGTTCTTGGTGTTGCGGATGATCACGCGCTCGGGCTCCTGCACATCCGGATGCGCGACCCACACGCCGCCCAGCGACGGACGCCCGTCCCACAGGCCCTTGTCGGTCACCTGGAACACGTCGGGCGCTTCCACGTCCCGCTCGATCAGCTTGACCGAGTTGTCCGCAGAGGTCACCTCTTCGGCTTCGTTGGCTTGCGATTTGAAAAGGCCGAATTCTCCGCCCTCGGTGCAACCGCTCAGCACCAGCGAGATCACGCTGGAGGCGGTGATCAGGCGCACACGCGCACCTTTGCCCGTCCTTTGAAATGTCATGTTTCGTCCCTTGCCTGTCATGCACCGTTTTGGGTGCGGGTGCCGGTTATCCGACGTTTGCTCGAGCTCGCAGCAACCTGCGATTGACAACAGGATAACCGCTCTGGACCGTTCTGAAAAGTCTACAAAGCCGATTCGGCGAATTTCCCCTGAACTTCACGGCTTTCAGAATCGCGAAAGCCACAGTAACAACACCGGACGCGGAGGTTTGGCAGAGTGGTCGAATGCACCGGTCTTGAAAACCGGCGGGCGTGAAAGCGTCCCCAGGGTTCGAATCCCTGAGCCTCCGCCAGCTAACTTATATTTTTTGTTAATTATCAAAGATTTAATTAATAACCTATCGACACCGCCCCCCAATCTATCCGCCATTTCGTTTTTTCACGTGGGCTGCTTTGATCCTTAGCCGCGCGAGTAAAGGATAGCGTCTTGTAGTGAAACGATCCGCGATTTGGTCCCAAGGAAGATATTCACGTAGTGCGGCGCATCGTTGCGCGCCTCGGTTTGGTGCCACGACAACAGCTTTGAAGGTCGTGTCTAGAATATTGCTTGGCATCTCTATGGCCTCGGATAGCCAAAACAGCATCGGTGCGCATTGAATGTGATTGTAGACAAACCGCGCATCCCGTTTGACCTCAGAGCGGTCATACGCGCCTGGGCCATGGTATTCGGCCAACCATCCTAGCCAATGCTCTTTCTGAGAACGATACCAGGCCCGGTTAAAGCCAACGCCTTCACGCAACGCGCTTTCCAGTGCTTTGGTTCGGGGTAAATACTCGGGCAAAGGCTTGATGTGGGCGCGCAGAACCAGAGGTGTCATGTCATGCCAACTTTAGTCTTGCTGAAGGTCTGGGACGAAAATCTGTTTCAGCGGAATCAAAGCACGGTAACGAGGGGACAATTTCGCGTAGTGCTCGAAAACCAGCTCCACAAACTGTTCACCGTTAATCAATCGCAGCTTGGCGCGATTGCGCTCCAGTTCGACCGCGCCTCTGGCGAATGAGCCGAGATTGACAAACAGGCCATATTCTCCGTCCCCTAGAGTTCCCAGAAGCTGGTCTACATCGGGGCGGGGTGTCTGTCCCGTTGTGCGCTTACATTGTACTTTGACTATGGGCGGTTGAAAGCCTAGCGGGTCCGTGTGCGCGATAACATCTACGCCTCCGTCGCCTGACTTCGGGGTAACGCGGGCTGTGTAGCCCATGCATTCCAATAGGTGTGCAATTAATTCCTCAAATTGATGTCCCGTCAGTTCAGTCATCAACCGCTTGATGATGAAATCGCTGGTGCTGGCCTCAGCTTGGATAGCGGCGGATACGGTCGCTGTGTCGTCGTCTTCGATTTCGTCTTGTTGTTCCTCATGCGTTTTCGACACTGATTTGCGGTTTGCCGGTGTAGAGAGATTGATCTTTGCCAAGAACTCACTGTCATAGCGGCGAATGCGGAACATGGTCAGGAACGAACCGATTTCATGCAGCGCGGCTTGGCTGAATTCGTCGCGCGGAAAGTGTCCCAGCCATTGGACCTTTTGCCGTGTTGGGTATCCGTCGGGGTCGCCTTCGATGTAAGCGGCCTCACCCGTGAAGCGCCCAATATTCACCATGCGGTCAGCTTTTGATGGATACACGACGATATCACCCGCGTGGATTTTATGCAGAAACTTGAACATGGACCCAGCATCAACCGGAACAGCACCTGCTTTTTTGTCTGGGTAGGCTGCTACCAACGCCGCTTTGAAAGCTTCGCGGTCAGGAGCAATTTTGGTCAGGTCGCCAATAGCGGGCCAACCAATAGCGACATAGCCACCTTCTATAGGGCGGTCGCCAACATGCTTGCCCATGTGGACGCCCCAAACAGTGAGATGAGACATTGAAGCTTCCCTTTACCTTAATGCTTTCGAGTTCAATTTTCTAAGCGTCAACAAGCACGTCGATACAAGTGTTAAGGAAGCGAATTCCGTGCGCGAAGTTCTGTTCCTGCCCAATGAATGCATACTCAGCCTTCATGCCGTGAAAAAGGTTATTGCGCAGTCGAAAACAAATCGCACCGACGCCCCTTACAATCTGCTCCGAACATGCGTTTGGTTGCAGCGCATGAGTTATGCATTCACGAAGGTTTTCTCCTCGGTGTGTTAGTAGATTATTGAGCCGATAGTCAGCATCGGGAGCCAATCTATACCTTTGGATAAAGAACTGAGTTTGGCCAGAAATATGTGTACATATCACTTCAGCCTGTTGGCCAAACCAATTATTGTGAAGCAACTTGGCTCCCGTAGCTTCAAACTCAAAAACCCTACCCTCAAACAACTGCCAGGTATGTGCGAACTCATTAATGCGCTTTTTTTCAGTTGGCGTTAGTTCAGAAAAGCCCGGAGAGAGCCTATCCAAATTTCTCCTAGTGCACGCAAAAAACGACATAGCAGGGTGCCCTCACTTTACTTCAGATTTTCCGTAGCCCGCTCTTGGTTGAGCTTGAACAAACGGGCTAGGATTTCATCTTCTGTCAGCGCACCTGAGCGCCAGTCGTCGCCCCAGCCGTAGGCTTCGGCCACCGCTTCGTCCAAAGCCTTGCAGGCGTGGTCAAGCCATGCGGGGCGGACGTTGTAGAGGTTGGTCAGGGTGCGCTTCTTGAGTTCCTTCGCGGCCTTGTCGTCTTTTGGTATCAGCCGGTCAGGGTAGCCTTCGACCACTTCGGGAACCCGGTCCACGAGGTCAGGCGGATTCAACCAATTTTCGCGAAGGCGGTTAAGCTCTGCGGCGGCTTCGGCGATTTTCTGGGCGCGCGGGTCGCCTACGCAATCGGATGCGGGAATGTCTGGCGTCATGCCGACCGGGAACGGAAATGTCTCGAAGCAGCTTTTCGCATTGTACGTAGGATCATTGCCAACACCATGCCAAGAGCACGTCGCTAAAGACCAAAGCTCATGAAGCTTTGAACTAAGGACACCAAACGTCGCATCGTCTTCTGCAGCGATCACGACCAGCCTGCTATCTGCCAAAGCGCTCTTGTCCGCCCATACAAAGAACCGGTGCTTTGCAACTCGGGGTGTAACAACAAAACGGAATAAGCCCTTCAGAGCGCGCCGCATTCCCGGACGTGCCTCGCCATGAATCCACCAGTACTCTCGGTGATTGTCTCGCCGTAATCCGTCACGCTTAGGCTTCACCAGTGCCTGCACGATCTGGAACGGCTCTTCATATAGAGCGGCGTCACTCATGGGCATATTTGGTCCAAAATCGATGATCCATTTGCCGCTCGGTCGTCGGGTTACGTCCATACCGTTAAGCCAAGGTCGAACCACATCTCCATTTGTTCGCCCATTGGGATTCTGGGGGCGCGCAAGCAATTTTAACGCCAATTCTCGGCTGACCTCGAATGGACCGCTTTTCTGATCGCCGATGAAAGCCTTCGATGCATTCCGCGTCAGAACCTCGGCATTCGTCAGGTCCATGTTCGCAGGCCCCAATTCTGAGAGGTCCGACGAGATTCGATCTACTTCAACTCCATTGAGGCGCGGCCTGACAGACTGGTCCTTATCAAAGGAAATCATTGAAACCCGAACGGCAGCTCCATCGACGGTCCATGGCTCATCGGACCAAGCATCAAAGATTTGCCCTCCCTCTACCATGGGTTTGAGGACTTCGCGGTTTGCCCCAGCGCGTATTGAGTTTGTCGAAACCAGACCTGCTCGCCTCAAGCGCCCTTCCTCTAACATCTCCCATGCCTTCGCGAACCAGTATGCGACTAGGTCGACACCCCCGGGCACTTCTCTCCATGCTTTGCGAAGTTCTGTGACATAGCTCTCTCCCAGCGCCGACATCATTCGCTTGTTTCCTAGGAACGGTGGATTTCCGACCACCACGTCAGCATCCGGCCAGTCAGCTTTGGACCCGTCCGCTGCAAGTACGGCGTCCCGGTGTTCGATGGTGCCTAACGGGCGGAGAATCGGGTTTCGGGCCGCATTGAAACCGTTCCGGCGCATCCACTGGATTTCGCCGACCCATACCGACACACGCGCCAGTTCGGCGGCATAAGAGTTCAGTTCGATCCCCTTCACGCTTTCGGGCCCTATGGTCGGGAATCCGCGCGGCAAGCCCATGGCCTCAGCTTCAAGATTAGTGCGGTGTTCAATGTCCTTCAGCGCCAAGAGGGACAGGTACAGGAAGTTGCCGGACCCACACGCAGGGTCGAGCACTCGGAAGCCTCTCAGACGCTCCAGAAACGTGGCATGGAGGCGTTCGGCTTCTTTCTCGGCCCTGGTCCTAGCAGAGCGTGACTTGGCGCTCTCCGCTTTGCTCAGCGCGGCTTTAATCTGGGTTTTCACCTCAGTCCATTCGGCAAGCAGCGGCTCCACCACCACCGGATTGACGATTTGCATGATCTTGTCGCGGTCGGTGTAGTGCGCGCCGAGCTGAGACCGTTTGTCCGGGTCAAGCCCGCGCTCGAACAGCGTGCCGAGGATGGATGGATCAATGTCTGACCAATCCAGATGCGCGGCACGAATGAGGTCGTCTAAATCTTCCCATTCAAGTGGCAACACATCGTCGTTGTCAAAGAGACCACCGTTAAACCACTCGACCTTTGTAAACCCTACTAGGCCGCCGTCCTTCATCGCCGTGAACAACGTTTTCGCATGTGTTGCGAAGCTGGCGGGATCAGGTCGCGCAGCCTTTATCATTTCTTCGAACATCTTGTTCGGCAGAAGCTCAACGTCCTCGGCGAACATACAGAACACGAGGCGGTTTACGAAATGTGCCACCTTTTGCGGGTCATGACCTCGTTCCCGCAGACGTTGGGCAAGATTGGCAAAGTTCTGCGCCGCTTGTTCGGTTACCAATTGCCGGGTCTTTGTGGGCTTAAAAGCCTCAGGTTTCAGAAAGGCATTCCGCAGCTTACTGCGGTTCGCGGCGTCTTTGAGGTCTTCCAATGTCAGGGTGTGCGTTTGCTGTACCGTGTTGGTCCAGTTTGTATGGATACGTATTACATCCATGTCCGACACTATCAAAAGCGGCGGGTTTTCTAGTGCGATGGAATACTGCAAAAGCTGGTCAAACGCCTTGTCCAGATTGGCCCGTTTGCCCTTATATTCCCACGCGAAGCAATCCTTGCGCCAGACGTCGGCCCAGCCTTCACCGCCACTAGTCTTGGATGCGCCTTTCTCGAAGGTAAACCATTCGCCCTTACCGTCAGCCGTTGTCGGGTCGTCCAGTTCCAGCAAACGGCACAAGTCATTGAAATGCGATTGAGATGCGGAGCGCTCCTTGAGTTCGGTATTGCGCCATTTGGTGATAAAGTCTTGAGGCGTCATTGATGGTCCTAGACGTTCCGCACCCGCCCAATAGAAGCAGGGTTTGCGCAGACGTCAACTGTAGGACGAGTGGTCTGTTCGGTAATCAGACGTCGAAATACATTTTAATTTCGTCTTCGCTGAGCAAGTGGCGAAACTTCCTGATAAAAAGTTGGTCCGCTTGATCCTCGCACCACTGAATTTCCCAACGTTTGCGCTGATACGTCCGTTGCCACATGCCTTTGGGTTTTGGCGCTATCAAGTGCGCTGTTCCGGGTTCCCCGCCCAGCGCGATGCGGAGTTTGTTTGCTCGGCGCAACAAGCGGTCGTATCGCGGTTCAGACTGACTGGCATGTCCGTCTTCAGAGTTTTTCGGACAAGTCGTTTGTTTTGGTAACGGAGGCTCTGGTTCGGTTTCTGTTTGAGTTTAGGCGACCGCGGCTTTGTGCTGCAACCGGCGCTTTCGGATTGTCTGTTTCTTGATCTCCTCTCTCATTTTCAGGATCGTCCGACCCCGACCGTGGTAGACGTCAGCCGGCGTCAGGTTATCCAAGCTCTCGTGGTATCGCCGAGTGTTGTAGTATCCGACGAAGTCGCCGATCTGGCGTTCAAGATCCCCCGGCAGATAGTAGTTCTCCAGCAGAACCCGGTTCTTCATGGTCTGGTGCCAGCGTTCGATCTTGCCCTGGGTCTGTGGGTGGTGCGGCGCTCCGCGGACGTGATCCATACCTTTGGTATCGAGGTAGTCGGTCAGGTCGGCCGCAACGTAGGACGAGCCGTTGTCGCTGAGCAGCCGGGGCTTGTGAACGACTGTCGCATGAGCACAGCCCGAGGCCTCCAGCGCCAGATCCAGCGTGTCCGTCACATCCACGGCCTTCATTGTCGTGCAGAGCTTCCACGCGATGATGTAGCGGCTGTAATCGTCGAGGATCGTGCTGAGATAGAACCAGCCCCAACCGATGACCTTGAGATAGGTGAAGTCGGTTTGCCAGAGTTCGTTGGGCCGAGTTGTCTTGTCCCGGAACTCATCGGCGGCACGGATCACCACATGGGCCGGAGCCGTGATCAGGTCCTGGGCCTTGAGAATGCGGTATGCCGAGGACTCAGATACAAAATACCGTTTCTCATCGGTGTATTTGACCGCCAATTCCCGTGGCGTCAGATCCTCATGATCCAGCGCGAACTCAACGAAGGCGTCGCGGATCTCGTCCGGGATGCGGTTCCACACCGCCCGAGGCCGCGGGGACGTGTCACGCAAAGCGTCAACGCCGCCATCGGCCCACCGCGCATACCACTGGTAATAGGTGCTGCTGGGAATGCCGAGCATGGTCAGGGTCCGCCTGACCGGCAAATGCGAGGCTTCGACTGTCCGAATGATCTCGAGCTTCTCCGAGGCTGGGTATCTCATGCGTCGTCCTCCCCATCCCCGAACGTGCTTTTTTTGAGCAGCCTGTTCTCCAGTGTCAGCTCCGCGACCACTTCTTTCAGCGCGGCTGCCTCAGAGCGCAGTTCCTTGACCTCGGGAGCTGTCGCCTGACGGGCTGTGTCACCCGCCAGCCGGTTCTTCCCAGCCTCAAGAAACTCCTTCGACCAGCTGTAATAAAGGCTCTCAGCGATCCCTTCACGACGGCACAGGGCCGCTATGCTTTCTTCGCCCCGCATCCCGGCAAGCACGATGCGGATCTTCTCCTCCGCCGAGTAGTGCTTGCGGGTCTTACGCTTGATACCCCTAACAAGCTTGTCAGCAGCATCCTTGGATGTTCCGGATCTCTTGTTCATCTTCGCTCCATTATGGCTTCGATGAACCAGAAATCCTCCGTTCCTCAAACACCTAAATCTGTCCGGTAGGTGCTGACGTTAGACAGCTTTGGACCTGAGTGTTGGAAGGGCGGGAAGGAGAAGTTCGCTGCACTCTGCAACAATGTCTGCAAAAAAGTGTAAGCGGACATTCAACATCCGCCATACATGGTCGGTGTCTAACAGCATATAACGCAACTGAAGTTTCAATAGAGTTCTGCCGCGCTTCGGCTACGGCTAAAACCAAAGCTAACCCTGGCTATCTTGTTAGCTGCACAACGCATGGATTAGCTTCCGCGTCGACGCGTCTTTGCCGCCGGCAGGCGCACCCTGAATAAGTGGAATTAGAGCATTTGCCAGCTCCTTTCCAAGCTCCACCCCCCACTGATCGAAGGAGTTGATGCCCCAGACCACACCTTCGACGAATACGCGATGTTCATAAAGGGCGATAATCTGTCCCAGTACGAATGGAGTCAGCTTGGGATAGGCGAGCGTGATGGACGGGCGGTTGCCGGGAAATGTGCGTTGCGCTGCCTGTATCCTTCGATCTTGACCCTCAAAGCCAAGCGCGGCGGCTATTTTCATCGCCTCGTCAAAAGACCGTCCGACCATCAGCGCTTCGGACTGGGCCAAGCAATTCGCCTTGAGCAGGTCATGATGCCCACTCAGATGGGATTCGTGGCCGTCCGCCGCGATCAGGAATTCTGCGGGAACAACTTCGGTTCCCTGGTGCAGAAGCTGGTAGAAGGCATGTTGCCCGTTCGTGCCGGGTTCCCCCCAGACCACGGGGCCTGTCTCGTGCGTGAGAACCTTGCCGTCGATGGATACACGCTTGCCGTTGCTCTCCATGTCCAGTTGTTGCAGGTAGGCCGGCAGGCGCGACAGACGTTGATCATAGGGCAGCACCGCACGCGTTGCATAGCCACAGATATTGCGGTGCCAGACACCCACGAGCCCCATCAGAACCGGCAGGTTTCGGGCAAACGCGGCTGTGCGGAAATGGGCGTCCATTGCGGCTGCGCCCGACAGGAACACGCGGAAGTTATCCGGGCCGATTGCCAGCATGATGGGCAACCCGACCGGCCCCCAGAGCGAATAGCGCCCGCCGACCCAGTCGGCGAAGCCGAAGACCCGCTCCGGGGCGATCCCCAGTTCGGCGGTCTTGTCCAAAGCGGTCGACACGGCAGCCAGATGTACGCCTGTGTCGTCGCCCACGCCTTGGCGCAGCCAATCGATAGCCGTCGCGGCATTGGTCATTGTCTCGATCGTGGTGAACGTCTTGGAGGCGACGATGATCAGCGTGCGGGCCGGATCGAGCGGTCGGAGCGTGTCGGCAATATGCGCTTCGTCTACATTCGAGACGAAGTGGCAGCGCGGCCCGTCGTGGTATGGCGCCAGAGCGCGCGTTGCCATGGCTGGTCCGAGATCGGAGCCACCGATGCCGATATTGACCACATCGGTGAAGGGGGCGCCGGTTGCGCCGGTGATTTTGCCCTTGCGAATGTCTGTTGCGAAACCTTCCATCCGACGCAGGGTTTCAGTGATGCTCGGGCGCACGTCTTCGCCATCGACGAGGAGCGGTGCCGTGTCATGTGAGCGCAGCGCGGTGTGCAGGACCGCCCGGTTTTCGGTCGTGTTGATCTTCGCGCCATCGAACATCGCGTCACGCTTTTGTGCCACACCCGCCGCCGCCGCCAGATCAACCAGCAACGCCAGCGCCTGCTGATCGATATTGGTCTTGGAGAAATCCAGCAGCATGCCATCAGTTTCGACGGAAAAATCGCGGATGCGGTCGGGATCGTCGAACAGGCTTAGAATGGACCGCTCGCTTCCTTCAGCGTGATTCTGTTCAAGCTGTCGCCAGATATCTGTCATGCGGAGGTTCCCAGTTGCGCGGCATCTGTGGCAAGTGTCTCGATGGCGGCCCAATCGCCCGCGTCGATAAGCTGTTGCGGTGCAACCCAGCTTCCCCCTGCGCAGAGAACATTGGGCAGCTTCAGATAAGAGAGTGCGTTGGCAAGGTTGACGCCGCCTGTGGGGCAGAAGGTGATCTGCGGCAGGGGCGCGCCGATGGCCTTGAGCGCGAGCGCCCCGCCCGATGCCTCGGCGGGGAAGAACTTGAGCGTGTCATATCCGCGTGTCAGCAGGCGCATCGCTTCGGTTGCTGTGGCTGCGCCAGGTAAGAGCGGCAGGTCTTCGGCTTCACAGGCGGCCAGCAGCTCGTCCGTGGCGCCGGGGGATACGCCGAAAGTGGCACCGGCGGCCTTGGCCGCGCGGACATCCTCGGGGGTGATCAGTGTTCCGGCGCCGACATGTCCGCCGGTGACCTCGCTCATGGTTTGGATAGCCTCCAGCGCAGCCGGGGTGCGCAGTGTAACTTCCAAAGCGGGCAGACCGCCGGCCACCAGTGCTTCGGCCAAGGGCCGCGCTGTCGTCACGTCCTCGACCACAAGGACCGGAATGATCGGGGCCAGAGCACAGATTTCACGGGTACGCTGGCTGGCATTTTTGGGCGAAAGCGTCATGGCCTCAGTCTCCGAAGATGGTCGCGCCGGTGGTGGCGGATCCGACCGTGTTGCGGAATGTCGCGAAAAGCTCGCGACCTGTACCCGCGGCATTTGCTGAAAGGTCGGCAGTGACCGCGGGTCTCTCCGACACGCCGGGCGTCAGGATGTCGAGCGTGCCTTGCGTCGCATCGATGCGCATTCGGTCGCCGTCTTGAAGTTTTGCAATTGGCCCACCATCCACCGCCTCGGGACAGACGTGGATTGCGGCGGGAACCTTGCCAGATGCACCCGACATGCGCCCATCAGTGACAAGAGCCACTTTCTGTCCACGCCCTTGAAGGATCGACAGAAGCGGCGTCAGACTGTGCAGTTCAGGCATGCCGTTGGCCTTGGGGCCTTGAAAGCGGACAACCACGATCACGTCGTCCGCCAACTCGCCGGCCTTAAAGGCGGCCTTCACCGCTTCCTGATCGTGGAACACACGCACGGGCGCTTCGATAACGTGATGCTCGGCCGCGACGGCAGAGATCTTCATGACCGACGTTCCAAGCGATCCGGCCAGGCGCCTCAGCCCGCCGGTGGGCTGGAACGGATCGCTGGCGGGGCGCAGAATCTTGTCGTTCAGGCTTTCGTCGAGGCCGTCGTGCCAGCTGAGTTCGCCGTCCTTGAAAACGGGATCTTTCGTGTAGTTCTCAAGCCCGGCGCCCGCGACGGTCTTGGTGTCAGGGTGCAACAGGCCCGACTTGAGAAGATCACCGATCATGTAGCCAAGGCCCCCCGCGGCGTGGAAATGGTTCACGTCGGCCAGACCATTGGGATAGACGCGTGCCATCAGCGGCGTGATGTCGCTCAGTTCCGAGAAGTCCTGCCAATCGAGGATGATCCCGCCCGCCCGGGCCATGGCGATAAGATGAATGAGCAGATTGGTGGACCCGCCGGTGGCATTGAGCCCCACGATCCCGTTCACGAAGGCGCGTTCATCAAGGATATCGCAGACCGGCGTGTAGTCATTGCCCAGCGCACTGAGGCTGAGCGCGCGCTTGGCGCCTTCGCGCGTCAGCGCGTCGCGCAGGCCGGTATTGGGTGTCACGAAGCTGGCCCCGGGCAGGTGGAGGCCCATGAATTCCATCAGCATCTGGTTGGTATTGGCCGTGCCGTAGAAGGTGCAGGTGCCTGGCCCGTGATAGGACGCCATTTCGGCCGCCATCAGCGCATCGCGGCCCACTTCGCCTGCCGCGAATTCCTGGCGGACCTTGGCCTTTTCGTCATTGGGCAGGCCGCTTTCCATCGGACCCGCGGGCATGAACACAGCCGGAAGGTGTCCGAAGGCCTGCGCCGCAATCACCAGCCCCGGCACGATCTTGTCGCAGACGCCAAGAAACACGGCGGCGTCGAAGGTATTATGGCTGAGTGCAACGGAAGCGGCCAGCGCGATGACGTCGCGCGAGAAAAGCGACAGTTCCATCCCCGCTTCGCCCTGTGTGACCCCGTCGCACATCGCCGGAACCCCGCCCGCGACCTGGGCGGTGCCGCCGACCTCGCGCGCGGCCTGGCGGATCAGATCGGGGAAACGTTCGAAGGGCTGATGCGCCGACAGCATGTCGTTATAAGCCGTCACGATCCCGAGGTTGCCCGCGCCGGTGGCGGCCAGCCTGTCCTTGTCGGGCCCGGACGCCGCATAGGCATGCGCCTGCCCGCTGCAGGACAGATGCGCGCGCGCCGGTCCCTTGGCACGCGCGGCCTCCATGTTGCTCAAATGAAGCGTCCGTGTGGGTTCACTCCGAGCGATAATCCGCTCTGTCACCCGCTTAACCGTGTCGTTTACTGCGGTCATCTTGGCCCTCCTTCCTTGCGTTGCGCACCCGGGGGCGCGTCGCCAACAATAAGACTTCCCACCAGAGTTTTCTCTGTGTCGTCATGGCTGTATTTCGCGCCAGCGGCGTCCGTCGCGATGTAGCAGCATCAGCGCATCTTCCGGTCCAGCACTACCGGCATCATAGGGCGCGGGCACATCGCGGTATTCCTCCCATCGGCGGATGATCGGGTCGACCCAGGCCCAGGCGGCCTCGACCTCATCCCCACGCATGAAGAGTGTCTGATCACCGCGAATAACGTCCATCACCAGCCGCTCGTAGGCATCCTGAGTCTCGGCATGGGAGCCGAGCGCCTCGGCAAAGGTCATGTCGAGCGAGACTTCGGCCACGCGCATACCGCCGGGCCCCGGTTCCTTGATCGTTGTGCGCAAAGTGATGCCCTCGTCCGGCTGCAGCCTGATAATAAGAGCATTGCCGCGGCGACCGTCCATCTTGGGAAAGATCATGTGCGGTGGGTCGCGAAACGTGATCGCAATCTCGGAGGTGCGCGCACGCAGCTTCTTCCCAGTTCGCAGGTAAAAGGGCGTTCCAGCCCAGCGCCAGTTACCGATATTGACCTTCATGGCGATGAAGCTTTCGGTCAGGGTTTGCGGGTCGCCTGCGTGATCGCGATACCCGCCGTCGCCGTTCGCGGCGCGATATTGTCCTCGGGCGATACTGGCGGGCTCTACAGGATCGAGCGCCTCGATCACCTTGACTTTCTCGTCGCGTACCGCATCGGGCCTTAACCGCGCAGGTGGCTCCATCGCCGTGAGGCACAGGAGCTGCATCAGGTGGTTCTGCACCATGTCCCGCATGGCGCCGGAACGGTCATAGTATTCGCCCCGGCCCTCGACGCCGAGGCTTTCGGCCACGGTGATCTGTACGTGGTCGATATGCGTGGAATTCCACAACGGCTCCCACAGTGAGTTGGCAAAGCGCAGCACCATCAAGTTCTGCACGGTTTCCTTGCCCAGGTAGTGATCGATCCGATAGATCTGGCTCTCGTCGAAGCCGCGTCGCAAATCCGCGTTCAGCGCCTTTGCTGAGGCAAGGTCGCGACCAAAAGGCTTTTCCACGACGATCCGGCTCTCGGGCGTGGCAAGACCGTGCGCACTCAGATTGCTTGCGATCGAGCCGAAGAGCGTGGGCGAGACCGATAGATAGAAGGCCCGCACCGCGTTGGGGCGCAAAATCTGGCCCAGTTCGCGCCACCCCGTATCGCCCGTGGCATCTACGCAGACATAATGCAGCGTTTTCAGGAACGCGGAGATCTCGCGGCCTTGCTCTGCCGCCTTCGGCGCAAATTCTTCGAGGCTGTCACGGATCAGCTGGATAAATGCTTCATAGGTCGTCTCGGTCCGGGCGGCGCCGATGATGCGCGCCTCGGGCGGCATCTGTCCCACAACGAAACGGTGGAACAGGCCCGGAATGATCTTGCGCCGCGCAAGGTCACCGGTCGCGCCGAAGATAACCAGGTCGAACGGGTCGACGGGGATGACGCGCGACACCATCGCGTCAGCTTGCCAGCCTTTGGGGGGCCGCGTCGCTAAGCAGCCGACCCATGCGTCGGCCCGTGTCGATCATACGGTTGGAGAAGCCCCACTCGTTATCGTACCAGCTGACGACGCGTACCAGCCCGTCCGCTGTCACCGCTGTCTGGGCCGCGGCCACGCATGAGGAGTGCGAGTCGTGATTGAAGTCGATCGAGACGAGCGGGTCCTCTTCGTAGGCGAGGATGCCTGCCAGTTGACCCGAGGCCGCGTTGCGCAGTGCGTCGTTCACAGCGTCCCGTGTAGCAGTTTTGTGAGGCATGAAGGTCAGATCGATGAGCGACACGTTGGGCGTGGGTACCCGCACTGCAGACCCTTCGAGCTTGCCTGCAAGTTGCGGCAGTACCAGCGAAATGGCGCGCGCGGCCCCGGTCGACGTTGGAACCATGGATAGCGATGCCGCACGGGCTCGGTAGAGGTCTTTGTGGCTGCTATCGTGACTTGGCTGATCCCCGGTGAATGAATGGATCGTGGTCATGTAGCCAGTCTTGACGCCGAACCCGGCATCAAGAACCATGGCAACGGGCGCAAGACAATTGGTGGTGCAGGAGGCGTTGGAGACGATTACGTCGCGGGAGGTGAGATCGGCATGGTTTACCCCGTAAACCACCGTGCGGTCGGCATCCTTTCCAGGGGCCGAAATGAGGACGCGCTTGGATCCGTTCTGCAAGTGCAACGCCGCCTTGTCGCGATCCGTGAACAGCCCTGTGCATTCATAGGCCACGTCCACGTCGCTCCAGGGTAGGTCACCGGGGTTGCGTAGCGCGGTAAGGCGAATACTGTGTCGTCCGACACGAAGCTCATCATCCGAGACGTTTATCGGTGCCTTCAGGCGACCATGCACGCTGTCGTATTTCAACAGATGGGCCAGCGTTTCCGCTGGTGCGAGGTCATTTATTGCAACGACGTCGATATCGTGCGTCTCGTTTTCGATCAAAGCGCGCAGAACGCCGCGCCCGATACGCCCGAAGCCATTGATTGCAATTCTGATCTTCATGTCATTTCTCCTTTGCAGCCGTGGTATGGAGCTTATGTTAGCGCTAACATATTGTTCCTGAGTATGGAACGGAATTATCCCAAGCCGGCCCATGTCAGATCTCCCGGGCCCAAGGCGGATTGGCTCCGGCGCGCGAGACGGTGATACCCGCGACCTTTGCGCCGTGTGCCATCGCATCTCGCAAGCTTTGAACCGACAGGGCGGCCAGCGCATCCTTGTGCATCTGGCCTGTCTCGGACAGTTTAGCAAGAACGCCTGCATTGAACGTATCTCCTGCGCCCACGGTATCGACGACCGTTGCTTGCGCGGCGGGCACATGCACCTCCGCGCCATCCCGCAGAAAGCCAATTGCACCTTCGCGACCAAGGGTCACGATGACAACTGAGGGTCCTTTGTCCCGCAAAATCGCGACCTTGCCTGTCAGTGACTGTGCGTCGGGAGCGATCCAGCCGAGATCCTCATCCGATACCTTAATGATATCCGATTGCCCCAACATTGCGTTCAGCCGCATGCGATAGCGGTCGACATCCTGAATAAAGCCGGGCCGGATATTGGGATCCAGCATGACCGCACGTGTCTTACCTTCCCGCGCCAGCAGATTGGCATATGCGTCCGCCGCCGGCTCGCACGCGAGACTGATACCTCCGAAGAAAAGCGCAGTGATCGCGCCCGGCAAGGCGGGCATCTCTTCTGAGGTCAACATCCGCCCTGCCGAGTTCTCGTCGTAAAAGCTGTAGGTGGCCTGCCCGTCGATCAGCTTCACGAACGCCAGCGTCGTAGGTCTGTCAGACCGGATCGCAAGGTCGGCGTCCACATAGCTGGCCGTCAGGGCGTCCGTCAGTTGCGTCCCGAACATGTCGGTTGAAAGACCGGTGAGCAGACCCGTGTCGGCCCCCAACCGGCCAAGTGCGATGGCCGTGTTGAAAACCGCGCCGCCGGGATGCGGAACGAAACCGTCCTTCCCGCCCGGCGCCGGGGCGGGGATCATGTCGATCAGGGCTTCACCGCAACACAGGATCATCTCAAGCCGCTTTCCTATTCAGAAAGTTGCGCAAGACTGACCGGGCATCGCCGGACCACACCGCTTCGATCTGCCGGGCAAAGGCGCGCGAGAATTCATCCTGCTGCCCCAGTGTCCCGAAAATCTCGGTCAAGGCGAGAAATGTCGCCGGGGTCTGCAGTGCCGGACGAGCTGCATCACGCAGCGCTTCTGCACGCGGATCATCAAGATCTGTGCTCTCGGCACAGTACCGGCACCACAGCGCCACCTCCAGCGCGAGTCCATCCACTGGACGCCCGGCCGCCAGCGCATCGATAACCGTGGGCAGAATGAACTTGGGCTGGCGGTTTGAGCCGTCTTGACAGAGACGGGCAACGGTATCGCGCACTTCGGGGTTGGCAAAGCGGCTGAGACAGGTTGCCAGATAATTGCGGTAGTCCACGCCGGGGATCGGGGTGAGCACCGGAATGACCTCGTCGTGCATCAAGTGCACAATCCAGTCGTAGATGTCCCGGTCGGCCACCGCATCATGTACGCAGTCATAGCCCATCAGTGCGGACGGATAGGACAGCGCGGCATGGCTGGCGTTCAGGATTCGCAGCTTCATCGTTTCGTACGCGGCAATATCGTCTACGAATTGCACGCCAACCTTTTCCAGAGCCGGACGGCCCAGCGGAAAGTTGTCCTCCATGACCCATTGCGTGAACGGCTCGCACAAAACCGGCGCAGCATCTTCGATGTCGAAGGTGGAGGCTACCATGGCGCGCTTTGCCTCCGACGTGGCGGGCGTAATGCGGTCCACCATGGAATTCGGAAAGGCGACCTGATCCATGATCCACTGATGCAACTCGTCCGATATCAGCGCCGCCAGCCCGGCCAGTGCCTGGCGCGCGACATGGCCGTTTTCGGGGATGTTATCGCAAGACAGGACCGTGGGCGGGGGATGGCCGTTCTCGCGGCGCAGGCGCAGACCGGCCAGTAGAATACCAAACACCGTCACCGGGGCGTCCGGCTTGGCCGCATCGTGCCGAATGTCGGGATGCGCGGAATCGAACGCGCCCGTGGCGGCATCTATGAAATACCCGCCCTCAGTGATCGTCAGCGACACAATGCGGATCTCAGGATCGGCGATACGCTGGATAATGGCTTGCGCGTCGATCGGGCAGAAATCAATCATCGCACCGGTCACGCGCGCATTGTAGGTCCCGGGGCTCAACTCAACCACGCAATTCAGCCAATCCTGGGGCTCCAGCGCGGCGCGTCGGGCGGCGTCGAAAGGCATGACGCCGGCGCCGACGATGGCCCAGTCATGATCAAGCCCCAGATCGAAAAGCCGGTCCAGATATGCCGCCTGGTGGGCGCGATGAAAGTTCCCCATCCCGATGTGCAGGATGCCCGGCGACAGGTCGGCGCGGTCATAGGACGGAACCGATACGCGTTCCGGGACCTTTGACAATGTGGAAAGCGAAAGTCGTGTCGTCATATCAGCCAGCCCGAACTCGGTGTTTTCCGTCTGTCGTGTCATTCGAACCGCAGGCCTTGTGCGTCGAACTTGTGAATCTGCTCGGCGCGTGGTGACAGGTGAATTTTGTCGCCGTGACGCAGCGTCACCTCACCCAGCGCCCGCACAGTCAGTGTCTCGGTCAAGCCGGTGTCATGGATGTGAAAGAACGTGTCGGAGCCAAGATGCTCGGCCACCCCGACCGTGCCTTTCCAGGTTCCGTTTTCTTCGACCACGTCGATATGCTCGGGCCGGATGCCGATAGTATGCGCGCCATGCTTGGCGGCCTCCGGCCCATCTATTAGGTTCATCTTTGGCGAGCCGATGAAGCCCGCAACGAAAGTGTTGCGCGGCGCACGGTAAAGCTCCAGCGGGCTGCCGACCTGTTCGATGCGGCCCGCTTTAAGCACCACGATCTTGTCCGCCATGGTCATCGCCTCGACCTGGTCATGGGTGACGTAGATCATTGTTGTCTTCAGTCGTTCGTGCAGCTCGCTGATTTCCAGTCGCATCCCCACGCGCAGCGCTGCGTCCAGGTTCGACAGCGGCTCGTCGAACAGGAACGCCGCCGGTTCACGGACAATTGCACGCCCAATGGCAACCCGCTGACGCTGCCCGCCGGAGAGTTGCCCCGGACGGCGGTCCAGATAGTCTTTGAGATTCAGTGCCTTGGCGGCCGCGTCGATGCGGCGGGCCTGCTCGTCCTCGGAAACGCCGGCCATCTTCATCGGAAATGCGATATTCTTGCGCACCGACATATGCGGGTAAAGCGCATAGGATTGGAACACCATGGCCAGGCCACGCTTGGCAGGCGGCACGTGGGTGGCGTCGTTGCTGTCGATGCGAATCTGGCCGCCGGTGGTGTCCTCCAGCCCCGCGATCAGCCGCAGCAAGGTCGACTTGCCACACCCCGAGGGGCCGACGAATACGGTGAAGTCCCCGTCTTCGATGGTCAGATCCAGCGGCGGGATCACTTCCACGTCGCCAAAGCTCTTGGAGACCTTGTCCAGTGTGATACGTCCCATTGTTCCCGTGTCTCCTTATTTGACGGCGCCGAAGGTCAGGCCGCTGACAAGTTGCTTCTGGCTGAACCAGCCGAGGATGAGGATTGGCACGATGGCCATGGTCGAGGCCGCGCTGAGCTTGGCGTAGAACAGACCCTCGGGGCTGGAGTAGCTGGCGATGAAGGCCGTGAGCGGCGCCGCTTTGGCCGCGGTCAGGTTCAGCGTCCAGAACGCCTCGTTCCACGCGAGGATGAAATTGAGCAGCAGCGTCGAGGCAATCCCGGGCACCGCCATCGGCGTCAGCACGTAAAGGATCTCTTCCTTCAGGCTCGCGCCATCCATCCGCGCCGCCTCGAGGATTTCACCGGGGATCTCGCGAAAATAGGTGTAGAGCATCCAGACGATGATCGGCAGGTTCATAAGCATGAGGACGATCACCAACCCGGTGCGGCTGTCCAAAAGGCCCAGCTGGATGAAGATTAGGTAGATCGGGTAAAGTACGCCGACGGCGGGCAGCATCTTGGTCGAGAGCATCCACAGCAGGATGTCCTTGGTTCTTTTCGAGGGAACGAAGGCCATTGACCACGCGGCGGGTACGGCGACCAGAATGCCCAAGATAGTCGAGCCACCCGCGATGATGATTGAGTTCCAAAGGAACCGCGCGTAGTCCGAGCGCTCCATCACCGTGGCGTAATTTTCCAACGTCCAGTCGAAGCCGATAAAGACGGGCGGATCGGCAATCGCCGTGGCCTCGGTCTTGAAGCTGGTGAGGATCGTCCAGAGGATCGGAAAGAAGATCAGCAGGCCTACCGCCCATGCGGCCGTGGTGTTGATGATCTTTCGTTGAGTAGTGACTGCGCGCGCCATGATGGCCTCCTCACTTGTCGAGGTTCTTGCCAACCATGCGCATCAGGAAGATGGCGATGATGTTGGCGAGGATGATGGCGTATACGCCGCCGGCGGAACCGAGCCCGACATTCTGGCTTTCCAGTACACGCTGGTAGATCAGGTAAGTCAGCGTGCGGGTTCCGAAGGAGCCCTGGGTCGTCACGAAGATCTCGGCGAAAATGCCCAAGAGAAAGATTGTCTGGATCAGCACAACAACGGTGATGGCGCGTCCCAGATGCGGCAGGGTGACATAGGCGAAGCGCTGCAGCGGTGTCGCGCCATCCATTTCGGCGGCCTCCAACTGCTCGCTGTCAAGCGACTGGATCGCCGTCAGCAAGATCAGCGTTGCGAACGGTAGCCACTGCCAGGATACGATCAAGGTGATGGATTGCAGAGATGCCTGGCTGAGCCATTCCAACGGTGCGGCCCCGAAGAATTTCCAGATATGCGCAAAAAGCCCATTCACAGGATCCATGAACATGTTTTTCCAAACCAGCGCGGACACGGTGGGCATCACGAAAAACGGTGAGATCACGAGAATGCGTACAACACCCTGACCCCACATTGGCTGGTTCAGCAGGATGGCCAGCAAGACACCGAAGACCACCGTGATGATTAGGACACCGCCCACGATGACAAGCGTGGCCCAGACAGACGGCCAGAACGCGCTGGACGTTACGAAGCGCACGTAGTTTTCGAACCCGACCCAACCCAGATCACCACCCCGCAAGGGAAGGTATTTCTTGAACGAAAAGAGCAGTGTCATGGTCAGCGGGACGAGCATCCATCCCAGCAGCAGGATCACGGCGGGGGCCATCATCAGGCGGGCCGCGGATCGGGAGTTTTGAGTTGCCATGGCTGATCTCTCCTGTTGACTGCCGCAAACGGCCGTCCTTGGATCAAACGGTGGTTTCGCGAAAAAGAATAGGTGTGGATCGGTGGGCGACGCGGCCTGCGCCGCCCGAGAGCGCGTCTGGGGTCAGTAGCCGGCGGCTTCGATCTCGTCGAGCGTCAGCATTTGTGCTTTGTCGAGCGCTTGTTCGACCGACTGCTGTCCGGCCAACGCAGCCGAGATTTCCTGGCCGACCTGCGTAGCGATGCCCGCAAACTCAGGGATCGCGACGAACTGAACGCCGGTATAGGGCACAGGCTTGACCGACGGGTCGGTCGGATCGGCCGCTTTGATCGAGCCGAGCGTCATCTCTGCCCAAGGTGCAGCGGCCTGGTACTCAGCGTTCTCATAGAGCGAGGTACGAGTGCCCGGAGGTACGTTTGCCCAGCCCTCTTTTTCGGCCACGAGCGCGGTATAGTCCTTGGACGTGGCCCATTGGATGAACGTCTTGGCCTCTTCCGTGGCATCCGAGCCTGCCGGAACGGCAAGCGACCACGCCCAAAGCCAGTTGCCGCGACGGCCCAGCCCATTGTCGGGCGCCAGCGCGAAGCCAACTTTGTCGGCAACGGTCGAGTCGTCGGGGTTGGTCACGAAGGACGCCGCCACCGTGGCGTCAATCCACATGCCACATTTGCCTTGCTGGAAAAGCGACAGGTTCTCGTTGAAGCCGTTGGTCGATGCACCCGGAGGTCCATAATTCGTCATCAGGTCCATGTAGAAATTGACCGCAGAGGTCCATTCTTCGCCATCCAGTTCCGGCTGCCAGTTTTCGTCGAACCAGCGCGCGCCGAACGAGTTGGCCATCGCCGTCAGGAACGCCATGTTCTCGCCCCAGCCCGCCTTGCCTCGCAGGCATATGCCATAAGTCTCATTTTCCTTGTCGGTCATCGCCGCCGCGGCTTCTTTGATGAAGTCCCAGCTTGGCGCTTCAGGCATCTCAAGACCGGCCTGCTCCATCAGGTCAGTACGGTACATAACCATGGAGCTTTCACCGTAGAAAGGTGCCGCGTAGAGCTCGCCATCCACGGTCAGACCGTTGCGGATCGCCGGCAGCAGATCGTCTGCGTCCCAAGCCTCGGGCATATCATTTAGGGACACCAGCCAACCTTGCTGGCCCCAGATCGGGACCTCGTAGGTTCCGATGGTCATGACGTCGAACTGACCGCCTTTCGCGGCCACGTCCTGTGTCACTCGCTGACGCAGGACGTTTTCCTCGAGCGTGACCCATTCAAGCTGGATTTCGGGATGCTGCGCCTCGAACTCGGACGCAAGACCCTGCATACGGATCATGTCGCCGTTGTTGACCGTGGCAATCGTCACTGTGGTCTCGGCGAAAGCCCCGCTTGCGGTCACAAGGACCATGGCGGTGGCGGCATAGAGTGATTTGATCTGGGACATCCGTTCCTCCCTAAACGTCCGATATGAGGAACAACTTAGTGGCCCAGCTTACGCGAAGTCAATTTTATTTTTACGCGCGTAAATAAACTTGAGTTTTTCTTATAGTGCCGAAGACTTAGGCAGAGTCGCGCATTACCAGCCTTCCCTCGAACAGGGTCTCCACTCGTGTCTCTGGCGATTCGCTCGTCTCGATGATTCGAAAAAGTGTACTCGCCGCGCGCTCGGCGATGGCGGCATAGTCTTGCGCAATCGTGGTCAGCGAAGGACAGGTGAACCGGGCATACGGATGATCGTCATGCCCTGCGATCCGAAGGCTGCACCCGCTGTGATGCCCAACCTTCAGGCCGAGGTTATACGCCGCTGACAGCATGCCGATCGCAAGCCGGTCGTTGCTGCACAACACCGTGTTGGTCGGAAAAACACTCTTTTTCAGCATTGCCCCGCCTTCTGTTTGACCAATTTCCTCGAAATCCCAGCCCCGGCCTTCGGCTTGGAAGATATGTGCGGTAAAGCCATGCTGCGCCATGCTTTCCTGATAGGCCTGTCGCCGCTTGATCGCATTCGGGTTGGAGGGTGTTTCCATCTCGAAGAAGCAGGGCGGCTCGCCACTCCGGCACAGATATTCCACGATCAAGCCGACGCTCTGGAAGTTGTCGGTACCGATGAAAGCTTCGCCCGTATTGTTAATATTGGCGTCGAATAGAACCAGCGGGACGTCGCGGCCGATCTTCTCAATGGTTTTGCGGTCGGATCCGCGCCCGAACGGTGCAAGCAAAACCCCTGCGGGTTTGAGAGACCTCAGTGACTCCAGATTTTCGGCCTCAAGCTCCGGCTTGCCATGAGAGCTGAGCAGGATTGGGCTGTAGCCTGCCTCGATGCAGGCCACCTCGACAGCGCGGCCGATCTCGTTGAAGAACGGGTCAGCGAGATAAGGCACTATGATCCCGATATTGCGCGTTGTCTGCCGGTTCTGGTTCATCGCGTACACATTCGGACGGTAGTCATGTTGATCCAGTGCGACCTCGATGCGCTGTCGCGTCGACTTCCGAACGCTGTCGGGATTGTTGAAGTATTTCGAAAGTGTGGGGCGCGAGATGCCGCTGACTGCGGCGAACTCTTCCATGTTGCGAATCTTGGAGTGTGGCATTCGGCGCCTTGCTGTTGTAACTGATACGCGCGTAAAATTAATATTTTACATACTTTCGAGCCAAGCGCGAGGTCAAGCACCTATACCGTTGCGATGAAGTTGAGATTAGGATCGCTTACAAATCACTTTAGCTTATGGAACTGCTACTTGCAGTGCGGGTTCGAAGAAAAATTGCTCTTACGAATAAGGGCATTCATTACTTTCTGTGTCGGACTTGCTTTGCTGCACAAGTTCCGATCGAGCCTTCCACACGAGATGGTAAGATAAAGGACAAAGTCTGACGCATAGCCGTCATTGAAGTTTCTTCTTGCGAAGGTCGCCTTTGGGCCGTTTGTTTCGCTCATGCGGGATGCGCGAAAAGCCAAAGTTCGCTGCAACTGCCAGCGGTTCATCTGTAAATCGAAAATCAGACAAAACCGCGATCAGATTAAATACTTCCTGCTCGCTTGGCGCCACATAAGCAAAAGCCCGGCCCTATTGCAGGCGATTGGACCAGAAACGTTGTCGCGCCACTCAAGGCACGTAGCGGGACGGTGGCGGGGACTGTATGCGTTCGAGATATTCAGCCACGGCGATGAGCCGGGCGGGCGTGGGTCTGACGAGGCCGTTGCCGCTGTCGAAATCCACCTTCGGTCCTTCGGTCAGTTCGGAAATGACCGGCATGTCCTCGCGTGGTTCGGTTCGCTTGGTGTAGCCGTCTATGATCGACATCACCTCGAGCATTGGCCAGACACCGCCCCGGCGGCTGGCGATTTTCGTGAGGTCGGCCGGGCGCGTTGCCAGACGCGCGGCCATTGGCCCGGTGCCGGTGCCGTCCCCTCCGTGGCAGACAGCGCAGTTCCGGGCGAAAATCGCCTGTCCGTCCTCGCGGGACACTTCCGGTTCGGGTCCCGGCATGCAGCCCGCAAGGAACAAGCCCATGGGGATCAATACGTGTTTCATCATGATTCCTTCGATTGAAGCGGTCAGGGCTGGTCGGGCATGTCATGCGCTCTGGCCGTCGAGCGGCCCCGGCAGCAGCAGGATCACCCGGCGGCGCTTTTCCATGCGCTCCTTGGCGCGCAGGAATTTCTGCCGGGCTGCCGCGAGCTGCACCAGTGCGCGTTGGCGCCGTTCGTAGATCTGGCGCAGGCGCGATTGCGGGCTGCCCATTGTCCAGCGATAGGGCAGGCTTTCCTCGGGGAACCATGCGCGTGCGGCGCAGCGTGCCCGGACCCAGCCGAGGTCGGCCTCGATGTAGCGCCGGTAGGTCACGGCGAGGAGCCGGCGGCTCTGGTCAAGATCCCTGTCCATGCGATTGTCCTTTCTTTCTGGCTCGTATCCTGTCCTTTCCGTCGTGGCGCTACTCCGGATCTTCGCGAAGCGCGGCGTAGCGGGCAACGATCTGCTGCTGCACGGTGTCCGGCTGTCCTTCGAGGGCGCGCTGGAGGCATTGAAGCTCGCGGCGACTCTGGTTCAGCCGGTCGATCAGCGACAAAACCAGCGGCAGGGCGTCGGCCGATATGGACATGTCGGTCTTCAGATCGCGCAGGAGGCAGATGCGGGCGACATCGACCTCGTCGAAGCGTGGGCCGGCCATGCCTTCCATCGGTTTGACCCAGCCCTTGCGCACCCAGAGGCGCAGGTCCCGGAGCGTCAGCCGCTCGACACGCGTGACAACGGTGCGTTCGTCGTAGCTCATGTAGTCCTCCTCAGTTATTCGCGCGGGTTGCTCTTTACGTGTGCGCGCCAATCTTTCGCGATGTCTTCCATCCGTGCGTCGATCTTTTTGGGCAGCACGATCCTGAGGCGCACGATCTGGTCGCCCTTGCCGCCGTTTGCGATCGGCAGGCCGCGTCCATTGAGCCGCAGCCTGTCACCGGACGACGTGCCTTTGGGCACGGTCATCGAGACGGTGCCGGAGATCGTGGGCACATCGACCTTCGCGCCCAGCACGGCCTCGTCGAACGTGATGGGCAGTTCGATTTCCACGTTGTCGCCCGCGCGGACAAAGAGCGGATGGGGCAGGATGGTGACGGTCACCAGCGCGTCCCCGGGCGGTCCGTCCCCGAAGCCGGGGCCGCCCTTGCCGCGCAGGCGCAGCGTCTGCCCGTCGCGGATACCCGCAGGGATGGTAACCTCCAGCCGATTGCCGTCGGGCATGGTGACCCGGCGCCGCGCGCCCTTGGCCGCGTCGAGGAAATCCACGTCGAGGTGATAGTGCGCATCGGCGCCACGGGCGTGGAATTCCTGCCGAAAGCCGCCTTGGCCGCCACGCGCCCTTTGGCCGAAAAGGTCCGAGAACAGGTCGGAAAAGTCCTCGGCGCCACCTGTCCCCGGCCCGGGATCGTAGCGGCGCGCGCCCTGTTGGCTGGCATATTGGTGGTAGAAGTCGCGCTCGGGACGCTCATGGCCCTTGGCGTCGATTTCCCCGGCGTCGAATCGGCGACGTTTCTCGGCGTTGCCGAGAATCTCGTAGGCCGCCGACACGGCCTGGAATTCGGCCTTCTTGTCGGCATCGCCCGGGTGCAGGTCCGGGTGCAGCTTCTTGGCCAGCTTGCGATAGGCCTTCTGGATCTCGTCCTGCGATGCCTTTTTGGCGACGCCAAGAACCTTGTAGGGGTCGTCACTCATTTTGCGGTTTCACACTCATGCTTGTCCAGTTCATCCAACGCTGCTTTTCCCGGCGATGCGCTTGACCCAGTCCGTTATCTTCCCGGCGGGCATTTCGCCGGTCTGGCGTCCAGCCTCGCCACCGGCGCGAAAGGCGATCAGCAGGGGGATGCCGCGTATGCCGTAGGTGCCGCTCGCTTGCGGGTTGGCCTCGGTGTCCAGCTGGGCGAAACGCGCCTGCCCGGAAAGCGTGGCGGCGTCGCTCGCGAATTCGGGCGCCATGGATCGGCACGGGCCGCACCACGCCGCCCAGAAATCGACGATCAGCGGCAGTTCGTCCACGCGGGCGGCTTTGCGCAGCACGTCGAAAGAAATGTCTTTCGGTGCCTTGTCGATCAGCCTTGCGCCGCAGGTGCCGCATTTCGGTCCGGCGGAAAGCCGATCTTCGGGAACGCGGTTGGTCTGCCCACAGGCGAGGCAGGTCAGTTTCACGGCCACGGCTCTACTCCTTTCGTTTTGGCCGAGTCTATTCCGCTTGTCGGGCCTTGTTATTGATACGCATCAATTGACGGTACGCCTTTGCGGGGAACGGTTGGGGCGCTTGGCGTCATTCGGCTTGACGCGGGGTGATCGAGACGCCGTCTCGGATGCTGTCGTTGGGGTGCAGGATCACGGTGTCGCCGGCCTCAAGCCCGGAAAGCACCTGCGCTCGGTCCGGGTTCATCTTTCCGGTTTCGATCATCCGCAGGCTAGCCGCGTCATTCACGGCCACGAACACCGCCCAGTCCGAGCCGCGTCGGAAGAGCGCGCTGAGCGGGACTTGCAGGATATCGCGACCCTCCCATTCCACCACGCGCAGGTAGACGGAAAAGCCGTGGCCAAGCGTCTGTCGGTCCTCTGCAGGGGTCACGAGATCGAACACCACGTCGACGCGCTGTTCCTCGATCCCGAGGGCGGAGACCTTGGTGTAGGCGGAGGGCTCGATCCGGGAAATCGTGGCTTCGAGCGTCTTGTCTCCGCCCCAGCGCAGAACCTCTGCCCGGTCGCCGACCTTCAGCCGGACGGCGTCGGTCGACAGGACGTCGGCCACGATTTCGAGGTCCTGCGGCTGACCGATGGTGAGCAGGCGGGTGCCGGCGGCGACGGGCCGGGCGCTGATCGTGTCGATGTCCAGCACCTGACCGTCCACGGGTGCCGTCAGGCTCATGCAGCAAGTCTCGGCGCCGGTGGTGTCGGCGGTGGCGTCGATGAGAGCGGCGCGGGCGCGGTCGAGCGCGCTTTGTGCGCGTTCGAGGTTCGACTCGGCTGCGCGCCGGGCGGCCTGACGCGCGGCAAGGGTCTGCTCGGCCGATTCCAGCCGGGTCAGTGAGGCGACACCGCGATCCACCAGCTCTCGCGTGCGGTTGTGTTCGCTGATCGCGAGTTGCAGTTCCTCCTCGGCCTGTCGCAACGTGCTTTGGGCCATGTGCAGACCGGCCTCTGCCTCGCGCGTGGCGGCCTCGGCCTGGACGCGACTGCGGGCGTCGAGCGGATCGGAGGCGGCCGGGTCGAGAATGGCGACAACGGTTTCGCCGGCGATGACCGGGTCGCCCACGCGCACCGGCGCGCGGCGCGCGTTGCCACGGATCGGCGCGGCCACTTCGTAAAGCTCGGCGATGCGGGTTTCGCCTTCGACATCCACGGTCACCTGCATCGGGCCGCGCTGCACCTCCGCCAGGTCTACAGGCACCGGGTCCGTCCGGAAGGCCAGCACGGCGAGGGCGCCAATGGCCAGGGCGCCGAGCGAAATCGCGATCACGGTACTGGGTTTCATCGCTGTCCTCATTCACGTGTTTTCATGACCTGCACGAGGTCGAGAGTGTCCAGGCGGCGGCGCACGACGAGCGCGGCCGCCAGCGCGGCGGCGAGCACCACGAGGCTGGCCTGCGCGAAACCTGCTGTCTCCAGCACCAGCGGAATTTCGTAGAGGTCGCTCGAGGAGCCCCTTGCCAGCGCACCGGCAATCCCCGCCCCGAAGAGCCAGCCCAATGGCTGCGCCAGCGTCGCGATGAGCATGGTTTCCCCGATCAGGATATAGGCGACCTCGCCCCGGCTGAAGCCGAGAATGCGCAGGCTGGCAAGTTCGCGGGCCCGTTCCGAAAGCTGGATGCGGGCCGAGTTGTAGCTGACGCCTGCGGTGATAAGCACGGCGACGGTCATGTAGATCGTGGTCATGATCATCAGGTTTTCGCGGATCGTCTCCTCGAAGCCGCGTTTCGCCTTGTCAAGCAGGACCAGTGCGGAGAGTTCCGGCGTTGCCTTGAGGACCTTGTGCAGGTCCGGCAGTGCGGCCGTATCCAGCTGCAGGTTGGCGGCGGTGATACGAGGCGCTTGCCGCAAAAGCGTGTTTAGCGCGCCCAGATCCATGTAGGCATTGAGGCCGATATATTGCGTGACGATCCCGGCGATGCGGATCTGGTGGGTCTCGTTGCGTCCGCCGAGGAATTCCGCCTCGAGCACGTCTCCGGGCGCGGCCTCCAACTGCCGGGCCAAACGCTCTGACAGCAGGAGGCCCTGGCTCGGAGGTTCGATCACACCGCCATCCTTGGCGATGATGCGGGCAAGATCGGTTCCCGGGCGGCGCGATTCGATTGCGGTCTCCTTTTCGAGATGCCCGTGGCGCAGGACGACCGACTGGTAGTGCTGCCCCTCCGCGCGCAGCACGCCTGGAAGTCGCGCGACGGCGGTCAGCGCGGTTTCGGGCACGTCCGGGTCGAACAGTAGCATGGCGTTCTGACGGTTGGCGCGGTCGAACGTGGTGTCCATCAACGCGTCGAGCGCGGCGGAAAAGAAACCGGAAGCCACCAGCACGGCCACGGCGCAGGACATGCCCAAGAGCGTGATGCCAGAGCGCAGAGGCCAGCGCAGCAGGCTGCGAGCGATCATCATCGTGGGTTGCGACAAGCGCAGTCCGGCCAGCGCCCGGTCCGTCAGCCCCTGCTTGAAGCGCGGCGGGGCGGGCGGCGCCATGGCGACGGCCGGCGGCAGGCGCGCCGCGCGCAGGGCGCTGCGGGCGGCGCCGAGCGCCGCGCTGGCAATCGCGAGCAGGCCCGACAGCGCATAAGCGTCCAGACTGACGTGGTAGATCAGGAAGGGGAAGTCGAAGAACCCGGCATAGAGCCGCGCGAGGCCGCGCGCCAGCCACGTGCCCGCGCCCCAGCCGATCAGCGTGCCGCCAAGGGCGATGAGCCCCGCCAGCATGAGGTAATGCAGGCAGATGCGCAAGTTCGAGTAGCCAATGGCTTTGAGAAGACCGATCTCGCTGCGTTCCAGCGCGATGATCCGACTGATGACGGCACCAACGAGAAAGGCCGAAATGGCGTAGAAGATCGGGGGCAGGATCATCGCGGCGACGCGCTGTTGCTGAAGCTCGCTGTCGATGAAGCTGTTGGAGAGGTGCCGGTCCCGTCCGTAGGCGCCCAGGCCGCCGTAGGGCTCCAGCAGGTCGTCCAGCCGGTCGATCACAGGGGCCTCCGGCGTGCCGGGACCAAGCTTGAGAGTGACGTCGTTGAAGGCGCCGTCCATGTCGAATGCCGCCGCGACGGTGCGCTCGGGCATCCAGAGGATCGCGAAAGTCTCGTTGTCGGGCATCAGGGCGCCCGGGCCGATGGTGTAGATGAATTCGGGTGACAGCAGTGTGCCGGTGACGGTGATTTCTCGTTTCTGGCCGTTCAGATTGGCATGAAACCTGTCGCCGGGTTTCAGCCCGTTGGCTGCCGCGAAAGGCGCGTTGACGGCGGCCTCGTCCGTCCTTTCGGGGCGGGGCAAACGGCCCGTGCGCAGGATCGGCATGTTGAGCTGCGCCTGAGTGCCGTCGGGGGGCAACGACAAAAGATAGGCCGACACGGTTTCCTGCCGTCCCGGCACGTCGAGTATGACATGATTGGACACGCGTGCCTCGGCGGAACGAACGCCGTCTATGGCCCGGATGTCCTGCATCAGGGCCCGGGGCGCACGCACCGCATGCGCGAAGATATCGGCAAAGCGGTTGCGCTCGTAATAGGCCCGGCGGGTCTCGTCCAGTGCGCCGTAGGTGCCGAAGGTTGCCAGGAGGATGGCAACGCCACAGGCCAGGACCAGCGCAATCGCCAGCGCCTGTTCCCAGAGCCGGACGAAATCGCGCAAAAGCTTGCGGTCGAGTGCGTTCATGCCGGCCTCACCACGAGATCTCTGCCGGCGCGACTCGGGTGGCGTTTTCTTCGACGCGGTCGATGCGGCCATCAAGGAACCAGATCACCCGGTGTGCCATTTTCCGTATCCCCACGTTGTGGGTGATGACAACCGTGGAGGTGCCAAGATCCTCGTTCACCTCGCGCAGGGCCTCGAGCACCTGCACCCCGGTCTGGCTGTCCAGTGCGCCGGTGGGTTCGTCGCAGAGCAGCACCTCGGGGCGCTTCGCGATGGCGCGGGCGATCGCGACCCGCTGCTGTTCGCCGCCCGACATCTCGGCCGGGAAGTGATGCAGGCGGTGCGAGAGCCCGACGCGCTCCAGCGCCTCTTCGGCGCGCATGGGCGTGCGGGCGACGTCTGTGACAAGCTGGACATTCTCGCAGGCGGTGAGGCTGGCGACGAGGTTGTAGAACTGGAAGACGAATCCGACATGTGCGCGCCGGTAGAGCGTGAGTTGCTTTTCATTCATGCCCGTGAGCTCGGTATCGCGGAACCAGACGCGGCCATCGGTGGCGTGGTCCAGCCCGCCCAGGATGTTGAGAAGCGTTGATTTGCCACTGCCCGACGGGCCCAGTAGAACGGCGAGTTCACCGCGGTAGAGCTGCAGGTCCACAGCATCGAGCGCCCGCACCCGGAGCGTGCCGGTGTCGTAGACCTTTGTAAGGGCTTCAGTCCGAAAAACCCTTTCCATCACTGCCCTCGCCGCGCTACTGACCGAGTGCGCCCTCGGTCCCTAATTCCGAAGACGAATACGAGGGAGACGCATTGATCTTGATCAAGGCAATCGCTGAACTTTGGCCAAGCACGAAGGACTAATGTTTATAAGAAAATCCAGAGATCGGCTAAGCCCGCGTAAGGATTTTGTTTTTATTTGCAAAGGTCAGCCTGGGTAGCTGACGGCCAATACCGCAATATTTTTCACCTCTCTCTGGCGGTTTTAGAAAGCAGTCTTGGTCAGGCACATCTGATAGAGACCTCGTCATTTCACCTGAATATGCCGTAGGCGCAATAGGTCGCTTCGCCCAGCATAGCAAACATCTCACCTCTCAGGATCCTGCGCTTTAGATGAACGTCCGCAGGGGAAAGCTGCGCTGCATCGCTAAGTATACTGGAGAAGCGCCGCTTTGGGCCGTCTGTGGCCTTCGCATTCCCGTTGGCGGGCATCTTGTTCATGGCCGGGTTTACATTCTTTGGATGGGAGGTTCTCAAAACACGGGCGGTATCGAGACCATCAGCTTGGCTCACCATTCTCGGAGCGATTTTCTTTAAACTTGGTCTGAGCGGCATGTTCCCGATGATCGTGGTCAAAATTGGTGCGCTGCTATTTGGTGGCGGCCTGATCCTTCTTGGGGTGGACCTGTGGAGAGGCCTTGCTCCTTACGTGCCGGCCAAAGGTCAAACTGTCGTGCCCCTCGATTGGCACGTGATGCGTGTCTCAAACCGAACGAGATGTCTTTGAGGCACGTCAAGGATACCTGATTTCTCGTCTGGTAGCTTTCTGTCCGAGGCGACATTTCCCTGAAATGCAGTGTGACGTGTTGCCTGTCGCAGGGAGGACTGCGCTCATGACTGACGTGGAACCAGCGGCCGTGCGCGCCGAGAACCCGGATGGACCGCTGATCGCGTCGATCCGGGTTTTGACATGCGGAAGCGCCGAGCAGCATATCGAGCACCGTTATGGCAGCAAACTGCCGCGTCTTTGGTGGGTGCTGTTCGGGCGTCGCTGGGTGCCTTTGCCCCTTCAGGCGTTCCTGATCGATCATCGGGACGGCTGGGTGCTCTTCGACACCGGCATCGATCCAGCGATCCTGTCCGACCCCGGCTACATTCGCCAGGCGGTCGGACGCATCCTGTTGCCTTGGATATTTCGATTTCACCTGACCGACGCCGATCGGATCGACCATGTATTGGCAGCACAGGGTGTCGATGCCGAAGATATTCGTTTGGCGATCATTTCGCACCTGCATTTCGACCACGTCGGAGGGATCGCCCAGATCCCGCAAGCCGATCTGATGGTCAGCGCGCGAGAGTGGTCGATCCTGTCGGAACCCCATCCGGAACGGGAGTGGATCCTGCGAGAGCACATCGAAATCCCATCCGCGAAATGGCAGCAGATCGCGTTCGCACCCTCCGAGGACCCGCTCTTTGAGGGTTTCGATGGCGTTTACGACGTGGTGGGCGACGGGTCGATGATCCTTCTGCCGACGCCCGGGCACACGAAAGGCTCTCTTTCCATGTTGATCCGTCGGGAGGGATGGGACCCGGTGCTGCTGGTCGGGGATCTGACATACGACGCCGCGCTTATCGAAAAGGACGTGGTTCCGGGCGTGGGCGACCGGAAGACGTTGCTGGCGTCATACGCAAAAGTGCGCGCGCTCAAGGAGCGTCTTCCGGGGCTGACCATCGTGGCCTCGCATGATGCCGCAGCCGCCAAGGAAGTCGCGCGGGCGACGGGAACCGCGTGGGACGTGGAAATGGAACGAACATGACCGAAGACCATCCAGCCATCGCCGTGCTGCGGCAATTCGATCCGAGCGACATGGCAGCCTCGGCGCCACTCTTCGCGGAGGACGCCGTCTGGCACTACTTCAATCCCAATCTGCCGGAATTGCAGGGCGACCATGTCGGACGCGAAGCCATCGGCGCCTTCTTCGCGGCCCTTGCCGAGAAATCCCGCGGGACGTTCCGGATCGAGCCGGTCTCTGCCACTCCGGTCGGCCCGGAACTGGTCGTCGTCCAGTCGCGCAACACGCTTACCCTGGGAGGCCGCAGTGTGACGGTCGATGTCGTGGTGGTTTGGCGCATCGTGGCGGATCGAGTTTTAGAGGTCTGGGACATCGTTCCCGGTCAACCAACGGAGGTTCGTGATGCAACAGACTGTGAGTGATCCCTGGGATGCTATCGTCATCGGCTCCGGCATGGGCGGGATGGCCGCGGCCGCCGCTTTGTCGAAAGTCGGGCACAAAGTGCTGTTGCTTGAGCAGCACCAAACAATCGGTGGGCAGACGCACAGCTTCTCCCGCGACGGGTTCACGTGGGACGTCGGCCTGCATTACCTGAGTTGCATGTCCCCGGACGATCGCGAGCGCATGCTTGTCGATTGGCTTTGCGATACGCCCATGGAGTTCTCGTCGCTGGGCGCGATCTATGACGTCCTTCACATGGGATCGTCCGAGCCGCTGACGCTCTCGCGTCCCTACGAAGCGCAGGAACGGGACCTCAAGGATCGCTTCCCGAACGAAACCAAGGCCATCGAGGATTGGATCGAGGCACTTCGAGAGGGCCGCAAGACGGTCATGAAAGCCACGTCGACCCGCGCGATGCCCGAGATTGCGGGCGACGTGCTGCACTGGTGGCACAGGCGCGCGAACGCGAAATGGATCTCCCGGACGACCCAGGAGGTCATCGACGATCTCACAGATGATCCTGAGCTTGCCGCTGTGATGTCGGCGCAATGGGGTGACTATGGCGGACGTCCCAGCAAGGCGAGTTTCGCGATGCATGCGCTGATCGCCGCCTCCTACCTCGTAAGCGGGTCCTGGTATCCGATGGGCGGCAGCGCCGCCTTTGCCAGTCACATTATCCCGACCATTGCCAAACATGGCGGCGAAACACGCGCCGGCGTCCGCGTCACAGAGTTGCTGTTCGAAGGCGGCGCTGTCGTCGGTGTCCGGGCCGAGGACGGCTCAGAGATCCGGGCGAAATTGGTGCTGTCCGATATCGGTGCTCGGGAAACAATAGATGCGCTTTTGCCCAAGGATTGCGGCCATGAGGACTGGAAGGCCGAAATCCGCGCGCTGCCCTCAAGCATCGCGCATTTTACCCTGTTCCTTGGCTTCGAAGGCGATATCGAGGCCGCCGGCGCGACCAAAGCGAACCACTGGATCTTTCCAACCGGTGAAACTGATGTCGTCTGGACTGACGCGCCAGACGGCGATCCACCCCACATGACCGTGTCATTCGGATCGCTAAAAGACCCGACCCACGACCCTGGCCCAAGGCGGCAACACACGGGTCAGTTGCTGGTCTGGGCCGACTGGGCCAACGTTGATCAATGGGCAGATACGCTGATGGGAGCGCGTGGCGACGATTACGCTGTTTTCAAGCGCTGCGCAGAGAAAACCCTGATGACGATGTTCGAGCGCCATTTCCCAGAGCTCGCCAAGCTTGTCGTATACCGCGAACTCGCCACGCCACTCTCCACCGTTACATTTACGAGGCATCGCAAGGGCGCTTTTTATGGCCTCGACGTGACGCCGGAACGGGTCATGTGTGATGGGCTGCGGGCCAAGACCCCCATCCCGGGCCTCTACCTTGCGGGTCAGGACGTATTGAGCCCCGGAATCCCGGGCGCGCTTTGGGGCGGATTGCTCGCCGCCGCAACTGTCGATCCGAAAGTCTTTCGGCACTTCCGAGGGTAGGAAGAGAAGGCGCGAGAACTTCGATGATCACCTCGGCTTCGCGCGTGCAGCGAATGGCCGGTCCAGACATTCCGCGCAGCTGCATTTTGCTTTTGGTTGAACAGCAGCTCTGGGCCGTGAGTAAGGCTTGGAAAAACAGCGTACAGTGGCAGCTCCTATTGGTGCCTGTTGCCAGAAGAGAAAATCTGCCGCGCTTTCGCGCGGCAGGTCTTGCTCTCATATCCTTTTTCGGACTTCTCTCTCTGCGCATAACCGATCGAGTGCGGCGTACCGCGCAGAAACAAGCGCATCGAGCCGCGTGAGACTCTCGCTCAGGTCGTCTCCACGGACTGTCCGAACCGGAATTTCCAGGACAGTACCGACATCGCCAAATTCCGGATCGTGATAGCCGTCGAAGACCGGCCGGGTTTCGAAAGTTTCCTCTTCGATTTCCCTGCAGAGGATCTTGCGGACGGCATCGAGAACGCCTTCGACATCGTCGTCGAGAACGCGTCCGGTCTCGATTTGCGAGACGCATCGGCTTATGAATGCGCCATCTTGGGAATTGCTCGAAAGGGCCGCGATATTGAGCGCTGCAACAAAAGACCGGGCTTTTTGAAGCGCTTCGAAAATCAGGTCTTCAAGCGTGTCGTCGTGTTGGTGGTGCATGATCTGTCCTGTCTAACGTCAGCACCTACCGGACAGATTTAGGTGTTTGAGGAACGGAGGATTTCTGGTTCATCGAAGCCATAATGGAGCGAAGATGAACAAGAGATCCGGAACATCCAAGGATGCTGCTGACAAGCTTGTTAGGGGTATCAAGCGTAAGACCCGCAAGCACTACTCGGCGGAGGAGAAGATCCGCATCGTGCTTGCCGGGATGCGGGGCGAAGAAAGCATAGCGGCCCTGTGCCGTCGTGAAGGGATCGCTGAGAGCCTTTATTACAGCTGGTCGAAGGAGTTTCTTGAGGCTGGGAAGAACCGGCTGGCGGGTGACACAGCCCGTCAGGCGACAGCTCCCGAGGTCAAGGAACTGCGCTCTGAGGCAGCCGCGCTGAAAGAAGTGGTCGCGGAGCTGACACTGGAGAACAGGCTGCTCAAAAAAAGCACGTTCGGGGATGGGGAGGACGACGCATGAGATACCCAGCCTCGGAGAAGCTCGAGATCATTCGGACAGTCGAAGCCTCGCATTTGCCGGTCAGGCGGACCCTGACCATGCTCGGCATTCCCAGCAGCACCTATTACCAGTGGTATGCGCGGTGGGCCGATGGCGGCGTTGACGCTTTGCGTGACACGTCCCCGCGGCCTCGGGCGGTGTGGAACCGCATCCCGGACGAGATCCGCGACGCCTTCGTTGAGTTCGCGCTGGATCATGAGGATCTGACGCCACGGGAATTGGCGGTCAAATACACCGATGAGAAACGGTATTTTGTATCTGAGTCCTCGGCATACCGCATTCTCAAGGCCCAGGACCTGATCACGGCTCCGGCCCATGTGGTGATCCGTGCCGCCGATGAGTTCCGGGACAAGACAACTCGGCCCAACGAACTCTGGCAAACCGACTTCACCTATCTCAAGGTCATCGGTTGGGGCTGGTTCTATCTCAGCACGATCCTCGACGATTACAGCCGCTACATCATCGCGTGGAAGCTCTGCACGACAATGAAGGCCGTGGATGTGACGGACACGCTGGATCTGGCGCTGGAGGCCTCGGGCTGTGCTCATGCGACAGTCGTTCACAAGCCCCGGCTGCTCAGCGACAACGGCTCGTCCTACGTTGCGGCCGACCTGGCCGACTACCTCGATACCAAAGGTATGGATCACGTCCGCGGAGCGCCGCACCACCCACAGACCCAGGGCAAGATCGAACGCTGGCACCAGACCATGAAGAACCGGGTTCTGCTGGAGAACTACTATCTGCCGGGGGATCTTGAACGCCAGATCGGCGACTTCGTCGGATACTACAACACTCGGCGATACCACGAGAGCCTGGATAACCTGACGCCGGCTGACGTCTACCACGGTCGGGGTCGGACGATCCTGAAAATGAGAGAGGAGATCAAGAAACAGACAATCCGAAAGCGCCGGTTGCAGCACAAAGCCGCGGTCGCCTAAACTCAAACAGAAACCGAACCAGAGCCTCCGTTACCAAAACAAACGACTTGTCCGAAAAACTCTGAAGACGGACACCGATCACCAACTCCGTGACGCCCGAAAAGGTGGAAAACGCCCCTTGCCTCAGATCGATACGCGCAGGACCGTTCAAGTGCCGGATCATGTCGGTGCCGCCGGCATCCCAGATCACATGAAATCGGTTCTCGCCGCGCGCGGTGTAGACATCATCACCCGTTGCGTAAGATGCATTTGCGCCCCACCATTCTTGAAGGGCTGCAATATCGAACAGCATCAGTTCGCGGCTTTCCTGATTGCCTATCGCGTTATTGGAATAGGACATGATCGAGTACTGATCATTGTCCAACGCCTCAGGCAAAAACGGACCGCTCGGGTTGTTGCCGCCGATGTCGTAATTGCCCGGATGGCGCAGCCCCAGGCTATGCCCGATTTCGTGCAGGATAAGGTCGAATTCGCGGTCTTGCGACAAGTCGCGCGCCGAATTGAATATCACGGCGCCATCCCATTGATCGCCTCTATACTGCCAGCGCCCGCGCCCGCCATAGACCGCCGAGACATCGGTGTTCAGATCGCCGGCCTGAAAGAATGCGATATCCGCATCACCTCCGGGCGCGATCTCGACAAACTCGACATTGATGACCCGTTCGAACTCTTCCAGCGCACGCCGAACGGCGGCTTCCTCTGCAGCTGTATAGGCCGAGAATCCGCCCCCCACATTGCTCCAGGGGAAATCAGCGGTGGGACCGGTTTCAAAGCTGTATGTCAGCTGGACCGGGCCGGCCGAAGGTGTAAACGGCCACGTTGAATACGAGAAGTCATTGGCTCGTAACACCGTCTCGAGGTAAGCGTCGAACTCAGCGTCGGTAAAGCCATCGGTCAGATCGGCAGAGGGCTGCACGTTATTTGCCGCCGGTGCGGCCTGCCCTGCATCATCAAGGCCAAGGCCGTCATAATCACAGCTGCTTGCATAGGGTCGGAACTCGGCGCAAATCTGGCACATGAAAAATCCCCGAAATTCATATTTCATACGCGAGAAGCGTCTCCGCTTGCATACGCGAGAAGCGCCTATGTACCGTCTTAAGAGGCCCATGCTCTTCGCGCAATTGTATAGAAGGCTCTGGCAAAACGTGTTTCGGACGTGCCACACAACGCGGCTGTACGCGCGGTCCACGAGCCTGGTTACGGAAACCGCGTGCAGGCTACGTCAAGGGGCGGCGCGTGTTTGCGTCGACGCCGAAATGCGACCGTAGTTTCAAGCTGTCGTTCGTGCGATACACGGTTTTTGATGGACCTGCCCAAACAAGACCGCAGAGACCGACAGAGCCAGCCTACTCCCCCGTATCGTCAAGCTTTGCGGGCTCCAGACCCAAATAATGCGCCGCCAGCGCCGCAATCTCTTCATCCGTCAGATCCTTCGAGGCCTTGAACATCAACTCCGCCGCCCGGCCCCTGCCGCGGTTGCCTTCACGCCACAGCGTCAGGTGTTGGGCAACATAGGGCGCGTGCTGTCCGGCTCGCGACGGAAAGGCCGGATTGATCGGCGCGCTCTGCGGCCCGTAACAGGCCCGACACGCCGGCACGCTTTGCGCGCCGCCCTCGGCAAAAGCCAAAACCCGGACTTCCGCGGCCAGCTCCGACCGCTCCGGCGCCGTGCCCTCGGGCGCGGCGCCACCAAAATTCCGGGTCAGCCGCTCGACCGATGCATTGGGAAGCTGGCTCATCACCTCTTACATGATCCCGCTTTCGCGCGTGCCCAGAACTGGTGGCCAGTGACCTACACGCGCACCCCCTCGCCATTGTCGCGCTGCCAGGGCATCTCGCTCAGCGCATAGGCCAGCAGGATCGACCGCAGGATTACCGGCACAACCACGCCGCCCCCAATGGTCAGCGCTTCGGCCGCATGCGCATTCAGCGGGCGCGGCACAATCTTCGTCACAAAATAGATCAGCAAGTTCAGCGCCACCCACAACACCCGGGCCCCACCAAGCATCAACTAGAAAAGCGTCACCAGCACCTCGGCGTCGCGCCCCGCCGGATCCAGAACCGATTGCGGAGCGTACCAGTCGCCCAGCGCAAAAAACGGCAATAGGACCGCCGGCCACCTCACAGCAGGAACCGGGCCAGAAGCCCCGCGCCCACCGCGTAGGGCAGCATCGCCAACAGGAAAACCAAGCCGTCGCGGGTCAGCATCGCCATCACAAGAAGGCAAACGCCCGTGGCCGCAATCGACCCCGAGAACGGGATAAACTCAAGAAACGGCATGGCCATCCCGCTCAGCAGACAGATCCCCTGCGGCACCCACATCAACGGGCGGTGAAATAGAAAAGAAAGGCGTTGACCGGTATGGCGCTCGATCCACTCCATCACCGGCGTGATCCGTGCCATCGCGTGGTCAAGCTTGTCGCCATCGATGGTCTTTCGCTTCAGCCGGCCCGGCAGATAGAACTCCTTCATCCCCAGGATCAATTCGACCGAGAACAGCGCTATCAGAATACCGCAAACCATCGACACACCCGGTATCCCCGACAGTGGCGTCGCCGCGATCAGCGCTGGCACGAAAATCAGGGGCAGAACCCCGGCCTGCCCGGCGGCCTCCAGGATCGAACCCAGGGAAACCTCCGGCTTGTCGGCCACCGACCGGATCCTTTCGATCACGTCCATCAGAGGATGGGCACTCGATACTTCGGTGGTGCGGGTCACGGTGCGCAGTCTTCCGAGCACTCACCACCACCGGCCAATGTAAAGGATCCGTCCCAAAATTCGAGGCGCGGAGCCGGGCCAGGAAATCTTGCAGATTGTCTGTGATGCATCTTTGGCTTTCTTGTATCGCGGATATAACGCCGATGCCCAAATTCAGTTCCCGCAAAAACTGCCCCGCCCGCTGTTTCCCGTCAGGACGGTGGCATTGGCCCAGGTACTGCCCCCGGAGCTTAGGATGAGTGATGTTCCAGTATGCCTAGCGCCAGACGAAACGGCAATCGTAAAGCACGCCGAACACCCCGCGCTTGCAGACCCGCACGCGCTTGGCCTTGCGTTTGGGCTTCGGCTTGGGCTGAGTTTGCAGGAACGCTTGGTACTCGGTCTCGCTTTGCTCGCGAAGGGCGGTCAGTTGAAAATCGTCGAGATATCCGCTGACCGGGAAGCCCTGCTCCGCCTGCCACGACGTAATCGCCGTGCGGGTATTCGGTCCAAAGACGCCGTCTGCGCCGCCGGGATCGTGCTCAACCAGGCGCAGGCGGTTCTGGATCTCGCGGCGCTCGCTGCGCGACAGGTCCAGCGCCGCCTCGATCTCTTCGGTCGCAAGCGCCGTCGGATCCACCCGCGCCGTGCCCAGAACCTCCGGCTCCGTCACCAGCGGGGCGGACTCGACGATGTTGACCGTGCCCACCGTTTCAGGCGTGAACGTCGCCTCATAGGTCGTTTCGGTTCCGCTGACAGTATAGGGCGCGCAGTCTTCCAGTGCCACGACGGCATCCAGAAACAGCCGCCGGTGAATCGCTGATTGCGCCTCGTCGCCCACGTGCCGGGGGATACCCCGCAAGAGGCCCGCACTGTCCAGAACGAAGCTGATCGTAACCGCGTCATCGCCGTCGGAGCCTGTCGCACCGTTGTAACAGGCGGCGATCTGGTCCCGCAGAGGGCGCGCCGTGCCGGGCTGGTCCAGTGGCAGCGGATCATTGCGCGTCGTCGCCGGTTCGGGCAGCACGTCCGCCTCGGGCACCTGCGCCGTTGTTGCACGGTCTTCGTCATCCGCCGCGCCGTTGGCGGCAGGATCGGCCCGGTCCGCATCCGCCCCGGTCACGTCGATGCCGGCGCCGCCCTGCGCCGGTGCAGAGTCCTCGAGAGGCGTCGCGGTGACCGGCGGCTCCGGCAGTGGCTCGGGAAGCGGCTCTGCCCCTTGCGTCTGACCCATTGCTCCACCCGCCCCGAGCGTCAGCGCCGCGCAAATCCGGACACCCGCTCGAAACCGAAGATTGAACAAACCGCGTGCGCCTGTCACAACATCGCCCTCCATGATCCTATGCGCAGAATAAGGCGTGCAAGGGCCCGAACGTCAAGGTTGAGCCCGTGAAACGGCCCCGTCGACGGCGGCGCAATGCCAACCGCTGCCGCGCCGGCGGGCCAATTGGGCGCGCACCGGATTGGCCAGATTGCGCATCAGACGTTGCAGCACGCGCATCGCTGAACTATCTATGCAACCGATGCGGCGCCCGCGCACACCAAGGATGCCGGACCGCAAAATTCATCCGTCGGGGGGCCCGCAAAGGGCTGAGAGGTGCGCGCACCGACCCGTCGAACCTGATCCGGGCAATACCGGCGTAGGGAACGGGTAGAATGTGCAAGCAAGGCACAGGCTCATTCTTACGTTGGCACGCCCCCAGACATGGAGACGCGCCAGTGACACAGCGATTGACCACGCCCGCAGCAGGCCCGCCGGCATGACATCCGTGACCGTCATCGGCGCCGGTGTCGCCGGTCTGTGCGTGGCCCGCACCCTGCTGGATCGTGGCGTGGCAGTGACTCTGATCGACCGCCACGCAACGCCCGGGCCGCATGCCTGTTCGTGGTGGGCCGGGGGAATGCTCGCCCCCTTTTGTGAAGGCGAGAGCGCCGAGGAACCCGTGCTGCGCCTCGGGGCTGAGGCCGCCGATTGGTGGAAGGCCCATACCGACTGCGTCATCCGGCGCGGTTCGCTAGTGGTTTCACCGGGCCGCGACAAGGCCGATCTCGCGCGCTTTGCCCGGCTGACAACGGGCCACCGCGCCGTCACCGGCCCCGAGATTCCCGAACTGGAACCAGACCTCGGCACGCGTTTTGATCGCGGTCTTTTTTTCGAGAGCGAGGCGCATCTCGCCCCTCGCGCCGCGCTGGCGACACTCCACAACAGCCTCATTGCCGACGGTGCCACCTTCCGACAGGAAGAGGCCGACCCGGACGCCCTTGCCGCCAAGGGATTGACGGTTGACTGCCGCGGCTTTGCCGCGCGCGACGCCCTGACCGATCTGCGCGGCGTGAAAGGTGAGATGCTGATCCTCTCCTGCCCCGATGTGACCCTGTCACGTCCAATCCGCGTGCTGCACCCTCGCGTGCCGATCTACGTCGTGCCGCGCGGCGACGGGATGTTCATGCTCGGCGCCACGATGGTCGAGGGCCGCGCCGGACGCAACGTCACCGCCCGCGCCATGCTGGAACTGCTCAGCACGGCTTATGCGCTGAACCCGGCCTTCGGCGAGGCCGAAGTGGTCGAGATCGGCGTCGACAGCCGCCCCGCCTTTCCCGACAACCTGCCGCGCATCCGCCGCGACGGCACACTGATCCGCGCCAACGGGCTTTACCGCCACGGCTTTTTGCTGGCTCCCGCGCTGGCCCGTATGGTCGCGGACCTGATCCTTCACGACAAGACACCGGAGGTTTCCGATGAAATTGCAGCTTAACGGCACGCCCGTGACTGCCGAGGTCGCCACCCTGGCTGACCTTCTTGCGGCCCATGGCTACGGCGACGCCAAGGTGGCGACGGCGGTCAACGGCACCTTCGTGCCCGCGCCTTTGCGCGCCGACCACACGCTTGCCGAAGGCGACAGCATCGAAGTGCTGGCGCCCATGCAGGGCGGCTGAGCCATGCGCGACTTCTACGGCACCACGCTTGCCAACGGCTTCATGCTGGGCACCGCCCAATACCCCTCGCCCGCCATCCTGGCCGAGGCGTTCCGGCGCAGCGGCGCCAGCGTCGCCACCGTCTCGCTACGCCGCGAAAGTGGGCAGGACCGCGCGGGCCAGGATTTCTGGAACCTGATCCGCGATCTGGGCGTGCACATCCTGCCCAACACCGCCGGCTGCCACAGCGTGAAAGAGGCAGTGACCACCGCGCACATGGCGCGCGAGGTGTTCGACACGCCCTGGATCAAGCTGGAGGTCATCGGCGAGGAAGATACCCTGCAACCAGATGTCTTCGGCTTGGTCGAGGCCGCGCGCATCCTGACCGAGGACGGCTTCCAGGTCTTTCCCTACACCACCGAAGATCTCGTCGTGGCCGACCGCCTGCTCAACGCCGGCTGCGAAGTGCTTATGCCCTGGGGCGCGCCGATCGGCTCGGGGCTGGGCCTGAACAACATCTTCGGCCTGCGCGCGCTGCGGGCGCATTTCCCAGACGTGCCACTGGTGATCGACGCAGGTCTGCGTCTGCCCTCACAGGCGACGGCGGCGATGGAGCTGGGCTATGACGCAATCCTTCTCAACACCGCCGTGGCCAAGGCGGGCGACCCGGCGGCGATGGCCGAAGCCTTCGCGCTTGCCCTCAAGGCCGGGAAACTCGCCCAATCCGCCGACCCGATGGAGCCGCGCGACATGGCCGCCCCGTCGACTCCGATCATCGGCAAGGCGTTCCTCGAATGACGCTCGACCCCTTCTATCCCATATTCGACAGCGCCGACTGGATCGAACGCCTCGTGCCTCTTGGCATCAAGCTGGTGCAACTGCGCGTGAAGGACGCGGCACCGGACACCCTGCGCGACCACATCCTGCGGTCCAAGGCAGTCTGCGACGCGCATGGCTGCACGCTCATCGTCAACGACCATTGGAGCGAGGCCATCGACACTGGCTGCACCTACATTCATCTTGGACAGGAAGACCTTGATACCGCTGACATATCTTCCATCCGTGATGCTGGCCTGCGCCTTGGTATCAGCACCCATGACAAGGCCGAACTCGACCGCGCGCTGGCACTGAAACCCGACTATATCGCCCTCGGCCCGATCTATCCGACCATTCTGAAAAAGATGAAGTGGCACGAACAGGGCCTCGACCGCCTGACGCAATGGCGCGGCCTGATTGGCGACCTTCCACTCATCGCCATAGGCGGCATGTCCGTCGACCGCGCTCCCGGTGCTTTTGCAGCAGGCGCCGACGTTGTGGCGGCGGTTACCGATATCACCCTCAACGACAGCCCCGAAACGCGGGTGCGCGAATGGCTGGCGGCGACAAGATGAACCGCTACACCCGCCAGATCTGCCTGCCCGGGATGGGTGAGGCCGGACAGGCCGCCCTGGATGCGGCGCATGTGCTGGTGGTCGGCGCAGGCGGGCTGGGCGCACCTGTCCTGCAATACCTGGCCGGTGCTGGCGTAGGGCACCTGACGCTGGTTGATGGCGACACGGTTTCCCTTACCAACCTGCACCGCCAGACGCTCTTTCGCGAGGCCGATATCGACCGTCCCAAGGTCGAGGCGGCCGCCGACACCCTGCGCCGCCTCAACACCAACTGTACCATCGACACCGTCTTGGCCCCGCTCGATCCGGTCAACGTGTCCGACCTCGTGGCGCAGGCGACGCTTGTGCTCGATTGCGCCGACAGCTTCGCGGTCAGCTATATCCTGTCCGACACCTGCCGCGCCGCAGGCGTGCCGCTCATCAGCGCCTCGGTTTTGGGCGTATCAGGCTACGCGGGCGGCTTCTGCGGCACCGCGCCCTCCCTGCGCGCCGTCTTCCCCGACTTGCCCGATCGCGCCGCGACCTGCGCCACGGCGGGCGTCATGGGGCCGGTCGTCGGCATGATCGGGGCGGCACAGGCGCAGATGGCGCTGGCCTGCCTGACCGGGCAGACACCCTCGCCGCTGGGCCAGGTGCTGACCTTCGACATGCAAGGCTATCGCAGTTGCGGCTTTCGCTTCGACGCCGCGCCCGAGCCTGCCGCCGACCTGCGCTTCATCGCCGCCAGCCAGATCACCGCCCGCGATTTCGTGGTCGAATTGCGTCCCCCCGAAGAAGCGCCAAACCCCGTCTCGCCCCACGCGCAGCGCATTCCTCTCGATGATTTCACAAGCGGCGCCGGCCTTGTGCCGCCCGACGGCGGGCGCGCGGTCTTCGCATGCCGCTCGGGCCTGCGCGCGTGGCAGGCCGCCACACATCTGCGCCAACGCTGGCCCGGCGAAATCGCCCTTGTCGCGGCCGGCAACACGCCAGGCACATAGGCTTTCAGGATGGCTTCGGTTCATCGGACTGGTGCGACAATCCCTCGCACCACCTGAAGGCGAATAATTTTCTGAAAATACGCTTTTACCTTCTCTGCGCCACATTTCCGCCCGATTTGGCCGTGAACAATCAGGGCGCGAGCAGACAAATAAAGAAGAAAGAGAAACAATGCGCATTCTAGCGATAGATGACGAGCCGATCTTCTGCGATCTTCTCAAAACACGGCTTGAACAGCTTGGATATCAGAACATCGAAACCGCTTTCACCGGCCCCGAGGCACTGGATATCGCGGCGACCCGGACCAACCCGGTCGAATGTTTCATCGTCGACATTCGCATGATGCCGATGGACGGGATCGAACTGGTTCGGCGCCTGCGCGCCATCCCGCATCACCAAGCGACGCCCATCGTGATGCTGTCGGCCCTGACCGACAAGACATCGATCGACGCGGCCTTCATGGCCGGGGCGAATGATTACATTACCAAGCCGCTTGAAATGGTCGAGCTGAAGATCCGCCTTGAGATGGCCCGCAACATTCTGGCGGAACGCGCCCAGGCCCGCCTGCTGCACGAACACGTTCTGAAACAGGAGGCGATCCTGTTCCCCTCGGCAGAGTTCGACGGCGAAATCATCCTCGATGACGTGCCCGGTGCGGTCAGCCTGATGTCTATGGAAAATTTCCTTCTCAAACAGGGCAACATCCGTCTGCGCCAGTCATGCGCAATCGGCTTCACCCTGCCCCAGGCCGAGCACTATTTTCGGATGATGGACCCGACCTACTACGCCGTGCTGATCGGCGACATGGCACAGGCCGTGTCGCGGTCGCTCTCCGCCGTTCCGCACATGCTGACCTGTCCCGGCAAGGGCGATATCGTGGCGCTGCTGATCGACCGGCCGCAGGTCGACGCGGCGCTGATCCAGGAAAACCTGGCGCACGAACTCGAAGCCCTGCGCCTGCGCTTCTCGGCCATCGACATGACGCTGCCGCAGGTCTTAATCGGCGCGCCGGTCCGCAACGGCCTGTTCCGCGCGCAATGCCCCACCACCCTGATCGCGCGGGCTCGCCGCTCCGCGCACGCGCCCAACGGGACCGTGGAAACACACGAATTGCGGGCAAGCGCATGACCACCCCCGCCCGCCCCACGCGACCCGACACCGCCGCGACCCGCTCCAGCGTCGCAGACGCTCTGGCCGGAATGCGCCGCGATTTCTGCGCCGGCCTCGATGCGCGCATCTGCCGTATCGAGACCGCCCGCCTGGCCCTTGGCTCCGACACGCAAGCCGCGCTTGAAAGCCTGAAATTCGAAGCCCACCGCATCTGCGGCGTTGCCGGGAGCCTTGGCCTAGATGATGTCTCAGCCCTAGCCCGCGTTCTGGAAGAGCACGTGACACAAATCGAAACGCGGCCGCTGTCGCCGGATGTCCGGACCGCACTGAACGAAAAGGTCAACCAGTTCCTCGACCTGCTCGAACATCACTTGACAGAAATCTGACCGACCGCGCGGCGAGCAGCGCCGCCGGATCTACAACCGCCACTCGCTGCACTTAACAGGCTGCTGAAAAAGTCGGCCCTCGACGCGGTTATGAGAACATGATTCACTTCCGGCATGGCAGCGGCAGCAGGAGGTGGCGATGCGTGGGACGGACGAGGCAAGCGGGTCGCTGTTCAGCTATGTTGATCTTGAGCAGCGGGTTCCGGATCGTCATCCGCTGCGGTTGATCCGTCGGGTCGTCAATGACGCGCTGGCCAGCCTGGATGCCGAGTTCGCCGCGCTCTACACCGATTTTGGCCGCCCCTCCATCGCGCCGGAGCGACTGATCCGTGCGAGCCTTCTTCAGCTCCTGTTCTCGATCCGCTCGGAACGGCAGCTGATGGAACAGATGAACTATAACCTGCTGTTTCGGTGGTTCGTCGGCCTTGGCATCGACGATCCGGTCTGGGTTCCTACGGTGTTTACCAAGAACCGCGATCGGCTGCTGACGACCGACATGTCGCGCAAGCTGATGGCGGCGATCCTGGCGCACCCGGAGGTCCGTCCGCTCCTCTCGGATGAACACTTCTCGGTAGACGGCACTTTGGTCAAGGCGTGGGCGTCCATGAAGAGCTTTCAGCCCAGGAACAGCGCGCCGCCACCGCATGACGATGATCCTGGCGGACCGCCACCACCGGCCGACGCGACCTTCGCAAACACCGAACCGCAGCCCCAGCAGACAGAAACGCAGCCGATGCCCGACACGCCCCGCCATATCCGCAACGCCGCAGTGAACTTCCGGGGCCAGAAGCGCTCGAACGCAACCCACATCTCTGTGACGGACCCCGATGCCCGTCTCTACAAGAAGGCACCGGGTGCCGCGGCGACATTGTGCTTCATGGGACATACGCTGATGGAGAACCGCAACGGGCTGATCGTGCAGGCCGATTTGACCCATGCCGATGGTTACGGCGAGCGCAAGGCGGCCCTCGAGATGATCAACCGACACTCCCCTGGCTCGACCCGGCGCCTGACGCTTGGAGCAGACAAGGGATATGACAGCGCCAACTTTGTTGCCGCACTCAGGCGCATGGTTGTGACGCCACATGTCGCGCAGAAGGCCCGGAGTTCCGCAATCGACGGGCGAACCACCCAGCATCCCGGTTATGCCTTGTCACAGCGGCGCCGGAAGAAGATCGAGGAACCCTTTGGCTGGGCCAAGACCGTGGGCGGCATGGCCCAGACTGTTCATCGCGGCCTCGACAGGGTCCGCGCCCAATTCACAATGACCATGGCAGCCTGCAATCTGGCCAGACTACCGAAACTCCTTGCCCCCTGACGAAGGGGGCAAACCCGACCCGGCGTCCGCAGTCGCAAAGAGCCACCTTCAAACCGTGGGGGAAGAATAACGTCCTTCAAGGCTGACTTCTTCAGCAGCCTGTTAAGGGACTCCGACGTGCCAAGCCATTTCGCGAGACTGAAAAAAGTCGTCAAACTCCGAGAGTTTCCCGTTGCCGTCGGGATCACTATCGTCGTGGTGCTGATCTTGACTGCAGTCATCGCCAGCCAGACCAACACCCGCCTTCTGGACCTTGCACGCCAGACAGCCAGGGAAGACGCCGCACAGAACGCGGATGCCATAGCCGGCGCTTTGCAACGCGAGTTGACGAACGTAGATGTTATCGCACGAGCAATTCGCTATTCGATTGAACAAAACCCCAACCTCACGCAGCAGGAATACCAGAATCTGGTTGAACCCCTGATCGGAACGACGCCTGCGATCCTCGTGGTCGGTCGGTCCCGCGGTTTCGTCATCGAGCAGATTTACCCAATCTCCGGAAATGAAAAGGCGATAGGTCTGGACTATCGGCTGGTGCCCACGCAATTCATGGCCGTTCGCGAGGCACTGAACTCGGGCAAGGCATCACTTGAAGGTCCGGTCGATCTGGTTCAGGGGGGCAAGGCCTTTATCCAACGAACTCCATACTATCCGAACAACAGGCAGGATATGTCGCGCATCGCGTCCGGCCTGATCTCGGTCGTTGTAGACCGCGAGCGTCTGATGGCCCAGATCTATCAAGACCTTGGCATCGAGGCCCATGAAATCGCGATCCGCAGCCTGACGCCTGACTCGATGCCCGCCAAGATGAAATACGGCCCGGAAAGCATTTTTGACAACAATCCTATCCTTCGCCGGGTTCCGACAGATAGCAGCACCTGGCAAATCGGTCTTGTACCGTCCTCGGGCTGGCCCGCACATGTTCGGGCAGAAGGTTATGTCTGGGTCCTCAGCTTTCTGAGCAGCGCCCTTCTGTGCGGCATGATCCTGGCGCTCTGGTCGATGTACCGCTCCAAACGCATCGCCGAAGGTCAGCTGCGCTCGGCGATCAACTCGATCGACGACGGCTTTGCGCTGTATGACGAACTTGATCGCCTCGTTTTCGCCAACGAGAAATACCTGTCCTACTACGATCTTTCGCGCAGCGCGATCTACCCAGGCAACACGTTTGAAAACATACTGCGAGAGGGCCTGAAAAACGGTCAGTACAAGGATGCGATCGGTCGCGAGGACGAGTGGCTGCAAGAGCGGCTGGACAAGCATTTCAACCCGACCGAACCGATTGAGCAAAAGCTAGGCGATGGCCGCTGGCTCAAGGTCGCCGAAACCCGTTCACCGGACGGCAACACCGTGGGCTTCCGCGTCGACATCACCGAGTTGAAGCAGGCCCGCGAACGGGCCGAGGCCGCGAACCGGGCCAAGAACAACTTTCTCAATATCATCAGCCACGAGCTGCGCACTCCGCTCACCTCGGTCATCGGATATGCTCGTTTCCTTGAAAACCTCGAGGTCTTGCCCGGTTTCAAGGCGCTGGATCACGCAGTGCGCAGCGGCGCGGACAAGTCCGAATGCGCTGAGGCACTCGCCGCATTGCGCAATGACGTGTCCGGAATGTCCGGCCGCATCACCACCGCCAGCGATCACCTTCTCGGGCTGATCAATGACGTACTGGATCGCGCCAAGCTCGAGGCAGAGACCGTCGAGCTCAATCTTGAGCGAATTGATCTCAAAGACACCGTCAAAACCGTCACCTCAGGCCTTGGAATCAAGGCCACCGAAAAGGGCATCTCGCTGACTTCGGATGTCGCCCCCCTTGCGGTCGCAGCCGATGCCAAGCGTCTGCGCCAGGTGCTTATCAACGTCGTCGGCAACGCCATCAAGTTCACAGAAACCGGCGGCGTTCACCTGTCATCGGACAGCGACGACACCCAAGTGCGGATCACCGTGCGCGACACCGGCTGTGGCATACCCGCAGACCAGCTGGACCAGATCTTCGATCAGTTCGTGCAAGTCGACACCTCCGTTACGCGGCGCAATTCGGGCACCGGACTGGGCCTTGCGATCAGCCGCGAACTCATCGAGTTGCACGGTGGCGAGATTTCGGTCGAAAGCGAAGAGGGCCGCGGCAGTACCTTTACGATCACCCTTCCAATCCGCGCGCGAACTCCTACGGAACTGGCCGCTTGACGCGCGCGGACTTGCCGATCTTGCCTAAACTTTTCCTTTTTCCAGCCCAATGAACACCACCCCCGAGAACTAGGATTTTTTTGGCCGGCACCATGACACGGCACGAAAGGGCAACCATGCAACAAATTGCAAACCGTCAAGGACACGACGACAGCGCCACGCACCCGATTGATGCCGCTATCACCGACCTTTCCTTTCTCGAAACGATCCTCGAAAGCTTGCAGGACGGCGTCTACGTTTACGCCAGCGACACGCTTCGCATCCGTTACATGAACGCTGCCGCCCGCGCCCGCCATGGCTGGACCCCCGAGCTGGCCCGCACCAAGCGTATCAGCGACACCGCCGCCACCTTCGACAGCAAGTCGTTTTTCCGTGCCGCGGCCCCCCTGCTCAGCGGTGAGCAAAGCGCGATCACCCTCGAACTCACGCATCTCACCCTCCCGGTCGAAGTTTCGACACGACTTGTGCGAACACACGACGAGGGCGACTTCTTCGTCTCCGTTCTACGCGATATCTCTGCCCGCAAAAGCGCGGATTCCGACAAGGTCCAAACGGTGTCGACCGTCAGCCACGAATTGCGCACACCGCTTACGTCGATCCACGGGGCTCTGCGCCTGCTCAAGGCCGGCGCGGTATCCAAGCTGGACCCCAAGACACAAAGCGTGGTCGACATCGCCTCCCGCAATACCGACCGCCTGCTGTCTATCGTCAATGACATTCTCGACCTGGAAAAGATCAACAGCAACAAGATGGACTTCTCCATCGCCGAAATGGACGTCGTGGAATGTGTGCAAGACACCATCGAACTGATTTCCGGCGCGGCTCTTGAAAACGAAGTCCGTCTCGAGGTCGAGACAAAGCTGCGCAGCGCCATGGTGCTGGGCAACGCCGAACGCATCGCCCAGATCATCACCAATTTCGGCTCCAACGCGATCAAGTATTCGCCTCGGGGCGGGGTCGTTCGCGTCGGGATTTCCGAGGCCGAGGACGGGATTGCCATCTCCGTCACCGACCAGGGCCCGGGTATCTCCGAAGAACAGAACCGCATGTTGTTCAAGCCCTTTTCCCAGGCCTGCGCCGGTGATGGCAGCAAGCGTCCGGGAACCGGCCTCGGCCTTGCAATCGTGGCCGCCATCGCAAAGCGCCTCGACTATCCGATCACCTTCCAATCCGAGGTCGGCCAGGGCAGCACCTTCCAGTTTCGGATCCCCCCGCATCTTGTACTTTTGAGTGATCTGAACCAAGATGTGGAGTGGGTGGCGAGCTAGGTATGGCCAACATCCTCACATTTCCCAATCGTCCCAAGGAGGAGACAGTCATGGCGCAGCAGCCCCTGCAAACCATCCTTCATGTGGACGATGACGAAGACATCCGCGTGATCATCCACATGGCCCTTGAAACCGTCGGCTCCTTCGACGTGCAGCAGTTCGCCACCGGCCAAGGCGCGGTCGAGGCTGCCGTGTCGGTCAAGCCGCAGATGCTTTTGCTGGATGTAATGATGCCCGACATGTCCGGCGAAGATGTTTGGCGCGCCATCACGGCCAAGCCCGGATTTGCAGACATACCCACGATATTTCTGACGGCAAAGGCCGAAGATTCTTTTTCCAAGCAGCTGCGTGACAAAGGCGCCTTGGCCGTCATCACCAAACCGGTGGACCCGATGACGCTGTCGTCCCAGATCGAGGAAATCTGGCAAAAGCGCTGATCCGAGCGGCACAGCAACGAGACAATCTTGCGGCGGCGCGGGTGCTCAGCCGTCGCTCAAGCTCTTGAAGTCGCCGGAATCGAGCACGGGTGCCGCATCGATCTCGTCCGCGTCCAGCATTGCCGCCACGCGCTCCAAGCTGGCCACCAGCATTGCTTGCTCCCAGTCTTCCATGACAGAAAACTTTCGAACGAAGCGCTGCTGCAATGGGTCTGGCGCCTTGGCCAGCGTGTCGCGCCCCTTCGCGGTAAGGTGGATATTGGTCTGCCGGCGGTCTCGTGTCGACTTTTCACGCAAGACCATCCCCTCGTTCACCAGCTTGTCCACCAGCGAGGTCACGGTCGCCTGCGTCACACGCATTCGCGATGATATCGCGGTCGCTGTTGCCTGCCCGGTCTCGCCGATGATCTGCAAAACCCGGAACTGCGCGGGAGTCACCCCGGCGGACTGTTTGACTTCGCGACCGAACAAATCGGTCGCGCGAAGAATGCGTCTGAGTGCGACTAAAGAGGTATCGATGCGGTCCATTCCTACCTTTGACGTTTCGTTAGGATAGCTAAACATATACACGCAAACTTGGTTTGTGAAGCCCCCTTTGGTTAGCCTTATTAACCAGATATCGCTAAATTCACTGCTATAGCCAAAGCGATTTGACGCTAAAAACAAGTTATTTTTGTGGAAATTAGAGGTCCTAGTAAATATTATACTTAGTCACTTGAAGTACCACCAGTCCGATGCTACTTAGTAAACCAAAGCAAATCGGAGATACAAACATGCCCCGCGACCTTGCAAAAGAAATCGTCCCGACCCTTCGCGAGCCCGAACCGACGGACGGCTCGGAAATTTGGGAACTCGTGCGCGAATGCAAGCCGCTCGACGAAAACTCGATGTACTGCAATCTGATCCAGTGCGACCACTTTTCCGACACTTGCGTTCTCGCCGAGATTGAGGGCAAGCCCGTGGGCTGGGTATCGGGCCATGTCATTCCGAGCGATCCCGAGACTTTGTTCATCTGGCAGGTTGCCGTTTCGGAAGATGCGCGCGGCATGGGCCTTGGTTCGCTGATGCTGAAAGAAGCGTTGCAGCGCGATGCATGTGCGGACGTCAACAAGATCCAGACTACGATTACGTCGGATAACGACGCATCTTGGGCCCTTTTCAAGAAATTTGCCGAAGAGTGTGGAACCGATCTTGATGCTGAGGCGTATTACGAGGAAGACGAGCACTTCAACGGTCAAAGCAAGACGGAGAACCTCGTGACGATTCCGCTGGCCGAAGAGCTGGCAAAAGTGGCCTAATACCGGGGCCACCTCCCCAAATCCCCCTCAAATTCTGACATTGAAAGAGAGGTCGTATGTCTACGAATACCTCCCATAAACCTGTTTTTGAACGTCGTGAATCCGAAGCCCGTAGCTACTGCCGCGGGTTCGATACCGTGTTCACGTCTGCATCTGGCGCCGAAATGACCGATGTGGACGGCCGCACCTATATCGACTTCCTGGCCGGTTGTTCTTCACTAAACTACGGTCATAACGACCCCGATATGAAGGCAGCCCTGCTCGAGCATATCTCGAATGACGGCATCGCCCACGGGCTGGACATGATGTCTGACACCAAGGCGCAGTTCCTCGAGACGTTCGAGAAACTGATCCTTGAGCCGCGCGGCATGGACCACAAGATCATGATGACGGGTCCGACCGGCACCAATGCCGTCGAGTCCGCACTGAAGCTTGCGCGCAAGGTCACTGGCCGCCGCGACATCATCGCCTTCACGAACGGCTTCCACGGGATGACGCTGGGCGCCTTGGCGTGCACCGGCAACGCCGGCAAGCGCGCCGGCGCCGGTGGCGCGCCGCTGTGCGGCATCAACCGGATGCCCTATGACGGTGCCTTCGGCGACGATGTGGACACGATCGGTCAAATGGAAATGATGTTCGATAATCCCTCATCGGGTGTCGACGCCCCTGCTGCCTTTCTGGTCGAACTGGTTCAAGGCGAAGGTGGCCTGAACGCCGCCTCCAGAGAGTGGGTCGAACGCCTTGGCCGGCTCGCCAAAAACCACGATATCCTTCTAATCGTAGACGATATCCAGGCCGGTATCGGCCGCACGGGCAGCTTCTTCAGCTTCGACGACATGGATGTCGAGCCCGACATGATCCCGCTGGCGAAATCGCTGTCAGGCTTCGGCCTGCCTTTCGCCACGTTGCTGATCCGTCGCGATCTGGACATCTGGAAACCGGCCGAGCATAACGGCACGTTCCGGGGTAACACGCATGCGTTCATCACTGCACGCGTCGCGCTCGAGAAGTTCTGGTCGGACGACAAATTCAAGAACGAGGTCGCCGAAAAGGCCAAGATCCTCGAGACGCGCCTGCAACGCATCGCCGACATGGTGCCGGGCGCCAAGCTCAAGGGCCGCGGCATGATGCGCGGCGTGGATGTCGGCTCGGGCGAATTGGCCGAGCAAATCTGCGGCGAAGCATTCCGCAACGGGCTCATCATCGAGACCTCGGGCAGCTTTGACGAAGTCGTCAAGGTCCTTGCACCGCTGACCATCCCGGTCGAGCTGTTTGAGAAGGGTCTCGATATTTTGGAAAAAGCTGCCTCGACCTGCGTCGAAGGCCACAACATCGCTGCGGAGTAACCGAAATGATCGTCAGAGACTTCAACAAGATCACCGAGAACGAAAAAGACCGCGTCGTCTCGGACGCCAACTGGACAAGCGTCCGGATGCTGCTGGCCGATGACAACATGGGCTTTTCGTTCCACATCACCTTTCTCGAGGCCGGTTCCGAACATACGTTCGAATACAAGAATCACTTCGAGAGCGTCTATTGCATGCAAGGCACCGGCTCGATCACCGACATCGCCACCGGCGAAACGCACGAGATCAAGCCCGGCGTGATGTATGCGCTAGACAAGCACGACCGCCACATACTGCGCGCCGACGAAGAGCTGGTAATGGCCTGCTGCTTCAACCCGCCGGTCACCGGCAACGAGGTGCATCGCGAAGATGGCTCTTACGCGGCGCCCGAAACCGCCGAGGCGTGAACCAATGACCCACACAGTGGAGAAAATCGGCGGGACGTCCATGTCCCGCCTGCACGAATTGCGCGATACCCTGTTCATCAAGAACGGAGAGCCGCAATACGGACGTATCTTCGTCGTTTCGGCCTTCGGTGGCATCACCGACATGCTGCTGGAGCACAAGAAATCGGGCGAGGATGGCGCCTATGCCGCTTTCGCCGACGCCGAGGACGACCATGGCTGGCACGATGCGCTGACAAAGGCCTGTCGCGCCATGATCAAAGCGCATGAGGACGTGCTCGAGCACCCTGCCGACATCGCTCAGGCGACTGCCTTTGTGAACGAACGGATCGAAGGTGCCCGCAACTGTCTGATCGACCTCCAGCGCCTGTGCTCCTACGGCCATTTCCGGCTGAACGCGCACCTGATGCATATCCGCGAGTTGCTTTCGGGCCTTGGCGAAGCGCACAGCGCGCACGTGGCGGCATTGGTGCTGAAACGTGCCGGTGTCAACGCCCGCGCCGTGGACCTGACAGGCTGGCGCGAAGATGGCGAAGTCACACTGGACGAGCGTATCAACAACGCAATGGCCAGCATCGACCCGGCCACGGAAATGCCGATCGTCACCGGCTATGCCCAGTGCCGCGAGGGCCTGATGAAGGAATTCGACCGCGGCTATTCCGAGGTCACATTCTCGCAGATGGCCGCCCTGACCGGCGCGCGCGAGGCGATCATCCACAAGGAATTTCACCTTTCCTCTGCCGACCCCAAGCTGGTCGGCGCAGAGAACGTGCGCACCTTGGGTCATACCAACTATGACGTGGCCGACCAGATGGCGAACCTCGGGATGGAAGCGATCCATCCCTCCGCTGCCAAGACACTGCGCCAGGCCGGCGTGCCCCTGCGCGTCACCAACGCGTTCGAGCCCGAAGAGCCCGGCACGGTCATCGACGATCAACCCGCCGAAACGCCGGCGGTCGAGATGGTCACCGGCCTCGACATCATCGCGCTGGAAGTGTTCGAACAGGACATGGTCGGCGTCAAAGGCTACGACGCCGCCATTCTCGACGCGCTGACGCGCAACGCCGTGCGCATCGTGTCGAAGGCGTCCAACGCCAACACGATCACGCACTATGTCGACGCATCGGTCAAAGCCATGCGCAAGGTCGCCGACGATCTGGCGGAGAAATATCCGCAGTCCGAAATCCGCAATCGCAAGCTTTCGCTGGTCTCCGTTATCGGGCGTGATCTCGATGGGCTAAGCACGCTGCAGCGCGGCCTGCAGGCGCTGGATGACAACGGCATGGCCTCGCTCGGGGCCACCCAAGGCCCGCGCCACGTCGATACGCAGTTCATACTCGAACGCGAAGACCGCGATCCGGCGATCAAGGCGCTTCACGACACGTTCTTCGGCAAGGCGTCCGAAAACGGAAAAAAGTCGGACATCACGATCGCTGCCTGACAGCGCCCTCGCCCTAGATGATTCAAAAAAACGCGCGTGTCGGGATTCCGGCACGCGCGTTTCGTATTTAGAAGATCAAGCCGTGGTCAGCCGTCCAGCGATTTCGGCAAGGTATTTTCGAACACGTTACCCTCGGTATCCGTGGCCTTCACAGTCAGGTCTGCCGAGCCGTTGTCATCATAGAAGAACCGGAAGGACGGGTTTTCCGAGATCGAAATCCCCCCGGTCATCGAGAACAGCATTTCGTCGCCCTGCAGCACCTCGATCGTGTCGATGAAATGCGCCGGGATGAACAGCTGCGTAATCTGGTCCCGCTGAAGCCCGGAATAATTCGGATGCCGGATCATGATCTGCGCCTCGCGCCGCGGCGTGGATACCGCCGCCGTCTCGCCAAAGCTGCGCAGCTTCATACGGCCCATGCCTGCCAGCGCCACCTCCGGGTCTTTCGAGGCCGGGGCAGAACAGCCGCCCGACGCTTTCACGAACCGCCCGGTCATGTAAAGGCCGTCCTCGGTCTCGGTAATAACCCGCACATTGGAATACTGGTTCACTCGCACGCGCATTTCGAAATCGAGTTGCCCCATACCGTGCCCGAACGTGAACTCTCCGGCAACTGGCGCAGGATTTTCGTCAATCACCACCGTGGCCGACCTGATCTGCGCGTCCGGATCGGTCTGTTTCAGGTGCAGCGGCACCGTCGCCGCGTCATGGGCACGGTACGGCGCCTCAACGCTCAGCGGACCCTCCGCCTCCTCCAGCGTGGCCTCGCCCAGCACGTCATAGCGAAGATCCTGCCAGGTCGGGCTTTCGGTCAAGGGGTTCTTGACCGCCTCCTCAGTCCAACCAGGTGACGCCGCAAGACCCAGCGCCAAAACGGATGCGATTGCATGTCTCATACGGTCTCCTCCCGCAGTGCGCAAGTGTTATGCCACGAAACGGCGGCAAAATCCACTTATACGAAATGGGGCATGGACCTCACAATCTCGTGTGGCAAGATCCGGCCATGTTCGAGGTCGTCGTCACAGCCTGCATTGCGCTTGCCTCTGAGGCAGGCGAGCCGGCCTGCCGCGACATGCTTCTGGCGAATTACGAGGCTCCAACACAGGCCGAGTGCGAGGCGCAATTGCCCGAACTTTCAAAGACATACGATGACCCGCGCTGTGCCCCCGTTGGCCCGGCGCTCGACACGACCGAGATCGCACCGGGCGTTTTCGCCCATCTGGGCCGGGTCGAGGAACCCGACACCGACAACCGCGGTGACGTCGCGAATCTCGGCTTTGTCGTCGGCCAAGACAGCGTCGCCGTGATCGACACCGGCTCGGCCCGCTGGATCGGCGAGGCACTCTGGCGCGCGATCCGCCTTGAGACCGACAAGCCCGTCAGCCACGTGATCCTGACCCACATGCACCCCGACCATGTGCTGGGCACGGATGCCTTCAGCACCACCGGGGCACAGGTTGCCTCCCACGCCGCCCTGCCCCGCGCGCTGGCCGACAGGCAGGCCAATTACGCGGAAAGCCTGACGCGCCTGATCGGTCCCGCCTTCATAGGCTCGACCGCGCCGGACACGGACATCACGGTGTCGCCCGACGCGCCAATGCAGATCGACCTCGGCAACCGCATTCTCACCCTGCACGCATGGCCTACCGCCCATACCGGCAACGATCTCACGGTGCTGGACGAAGCGACCGGCACGCTCTTCACAGGCGACCTCATTTTTCACATGCACACCCCCGCCCTCGACGGCAGCGTGCTAGGCTGGCTCGACGTTCTGGGCCAGCTGAAAAAGTGGAACGTCACCCGTATCGTCCCCGGCCACGGCGGCCCGGTGCTGGACTGGCCTGAAGGCGCCGAGGATCAGCACCGCTATCTGGAAACGCTGCGCGACGACACCCGCGCCGCCATCGCTCGCGGCACCCGTCTGGGCGAGGCCGTCACCACAATCGCGGAAAGCGAAGCAGACAAGTGGCAGCTTTTCGAGGCCTACAACCCGCGGAACGCCACTGTCGCCTTCACCGAACTTGAATGGGAATAGCGCCTATTCCCTCGCCACGCCCTGCAGCATCTGCGCGATGGCAAAGAGCCGCTTTTCGATCAGTTGCGGCGTCTCGCACAGATAGGTGATCGACTGCTGCCGGTCGGAATAGATCACCTGGTCCCAGTCCAGCTTCTCCTCCAATTCGTCGACCCGGTCGAAATCCGGGTTCTCCGCTTCCAGCGCCGTGTCCATCTCCAGCCGCATCTCGTCGATCTTCTCGGACAGCGCGATCTGCCCCAGCGAGAAGTCCGCGATCCCGTTGATGACCTGCGACCGGCGCGTGTTGAGCGACTTGAATGTTTGCGAAAAGGCCCGGCCAAGGTTGGCTTCCGTGTCCTCGGGCCAGCGATCGACGAAATCCTCTGCCGCCTGCCGCAGCGCGTCCATCTCCAGCCGCCGTACGGCCAACGTGCCTGCAAGGTCCCTGATATCCGCTGCCAGCGCCGGATCCTCGACCTCGCCTTCCGGCAACGCGATGGGCCACATCAGCCCAAGCGACAAGGATTCCACCTTGCGCTGCACGCAAGGCCAAGTCGGGTCCGAGAAATCCTCGGCCATCACCGGGGCGGCGACGCCCACGAAACCGGCGAATGCCATTAAAACGAACGTCCTCATACGGTCCTCCCTTGGTCCCATGGGAACACGCCCATGCATCCCCGGCAAGGGTTCACAATGGAATACCAACCAAGGTACTAATTGTGCCGCGGCATTGCCGCCCCCTACCATAGCTTTGATTCACGTGCCTGTCTGCGGCGCGAACGGGAGGAAATACACTATCATGCGCACTAAAGCTGCCGTGGCCCTCGAGGCCGGCAAACCACTGGAAATTATGGAAGTCGAACTCGAAGGCCCCAAGGCCGGCGAGGTTCTGGTGGAAATCAAGGCCACTGGCCTGTGTCACACCGACGAATTCACCCGCTCGGGCGACGACCCCGAAGGCATCTTCCCCGCCATCCTGGGCCATGAAGGCGCCGGCGTGGTGATGGAAGTGGGCGAAGGCGTCACCACGCTCAAGCCCGGCGATCACGTGATCCCGCTTTACACGCCGGAATGTCGTGAATGCGCGTCCTGCCTGTCGGGCAAAACGAATCTCTGCACGGCGATCCGCAACACCCAAGGTCAGGGCCTGATGCCCGACGGCACCACGCGGTTCAAGATGCTCGACGGCACGCCGATCCATCACTACATGGGCTGTTCGACCTTCGCCAACCACACGGTCATGCCCGAAATCGCGCTGGCCAAGGTGCGCGACGACGCGCCCTTCGACAAGATCTGCTATATTGGCTGCGGCGTGACCACCGGCATCGGCGCGGTGATCAACACCGCCGGCGTCGAAATCGGCTCGACCGCTGCGGTCTTCGGCTTGGGCGGCATCGGCCTCAACGTGATCCAGGGCCTGCGCATGGCGGGCTGCGACATGATCATCGGGGTCGACCTGAACGACGACAAGGCCGAGATGGCCAAGAAGTTCGGTATGACCCATTTCGTGAACCCCACCAAGGTCGACAACACGGTCCAGGAGATCGTGAACATGACCAAGCGCGGCATCGACCAGATCGGCGGCGTGGACTATTCCTTCGACGCCACCGGCAACGTGCAGGTGATGCGCGACGCGCTGGAATGCTCGCACCGCGGCTGGGGCTGCTCGGTCATCATCGGCGTGGCCCCCGCGGGCGCCGAGATTTCCACCCGTCCCTTCCAACTTGTCACCGGCCGGGTCTGGAAAGGCACCGCGTTTGGCGGCGCCAAGGGCCGCACCGACGTGCCGAAATTCGTCGATTGGTACATGGACGGCAAGATCGAGATCGACCCGATGATCACCCACAAGCTGACGCTGGACGAGATCAACCACGGGTTCGAACTGATGCACGAAGGCAAATCGATCCGCGCCGTGGTGGAGTTCTGATTTGTCCGTAGAGGTCGTCTCACAAAACAGGAGCTTCGGCGGCGAACAGATCGTCTACAAGCACAGTTCCAACACCTGTGCCTGCGAGATGACCTACGCTGTCTACCAGCCTCCGCAGGCCAAGGATGGCCCGGTTCCGGTGCTTTGGTACCTTTCGGGCCTAACCTGCAACCACGAAAACGCCATGACCAAGGGCGGTTTCCAGGAACACGCAGCGCGGGAAGGCATCGCGCTGGTGTTCCCCGACACCTCGCCGCGCGGCGACAACGTTGCGGATGACGAGGCGTACGATCTGGGCCAGGGGGCGGGCTTTTACGTCAACGCCACCTGCGATCCTTGGCGGCAGCACTACCGCATGTACGACTACATAGTGAACGAGCTCTACTCGATCATCATGGAAACCCAGCCGGTGCAGGATCGTCACGGCATCACCGGGCACTCCATGGGCGGGCACGGCGCCATGACCATCGCCATGCGCAACCCCGACAAGTTCGAGTCGCTCTCGGCCTTCGCGCCCATCGCCAACCCGACTCGCTCGGATTGGGGGCGCAAGCAGCTCAGTGCCTATCTGGGCGATGACGAAAGCACTTGGGCGCAGCACGATTCCACGCTGCTGCTCGAGGAACACGGCTGGAAAGGCGACGTCCTGATCGACCAGGGGTCGAGCGACCAGTTCCTCGACCTGCTGAAACCCGAGGCGCTGGCAGATACCATGGCCAAACGCCGTCAGCCCGGCCAGGTCCGGATTCAGCCGGGCTATGATCACTCATATTTTTTTGTACAGACATTCGCCGCAGACCACGTATCATGGCATGCCGAACGTCTGCACCACTGATGTGTGTACTGACACTGTTGACTAGGGAGACATCAACTTGACCATCCGTACCATCCTCGCCGCCGGCATCCTGGCCACCACGCCCGCTCTGGGCTTTGCGCAAGACGTCGAAGGCGACGCCGAAGCCGGTGAAAAAGTGTTCCGCAAATGCATGGCCTGCCACGCCGTCGGCGAAGGCGCCAAGAACAAGGTCGGCCCGGTTCTGACCGGCATCGTCGGCGCCCCCGTCGCGGCGAATGAAGACTTCAAATACTCCGACGTGCTCGCCGAGATGGGCGCCGAGGGCAAGGAGTGGACGCCCGAAGAGCTGGCGGCGTTCCTCGAAAAACCGCGTGACTATGCCAAGGGCACCAAGATGGCCTTCGCCGGTCTGCGCAAGGAAGAAGAAAGAATGAACGTGATCGCGTACCTCGCCTCCACGGGCGAATAACGCGGCGCGTCCGAGACGCGGGGGCTCCTCGAAGGAGAGAGCTTGGGACCCCCGCTTTAACGGTCGATAATCGGCCATTCCAATGCGGCGGAAGACCGCTGCTTACATGGGAGGACTACAATGAAGAAGCTTATGCTTTTAACTTCGGGTCTGGCGCTCTGCGCTGGCATGGCCGTCGCCAATGACGACCTTGTCACGCAGATGGACGACCCCAGCCAATGGGCGATCCAGACGGGCGACTACAAGAACCAGCGCCATTCCAAGCTGGATCAGATCAACAAGGAAAACGTGGGCGACCTGCAGGTCGCATGGACCTTCTCGACCGGCGTTCTGCGCGGGCACGAAGGCTCGCCGCTCGTCGTGGGCGACACCATGTATGTCCACACGCCCTTCCCGAACATCGTCTACGCGCTCGACCTCGCCGACGAAGGCAAGATCAAGTGGAAATACGAGCCCAAGCAGGATCCGGACGTCATTCCGGTGATGTGCTGTGACACCGTGAACCGCGGTGTGGCCTATGCCGACGGCAAGATCTTCCTGCACCAGGCCGACACCAAGGTCGTGGCTCTGAACGCTGACGACGGTTCGGTCGAATGGGAAGTCGTCAACGGCGACCCGTCCATCGGCGAAACCAACACCGCGACCGTTCTTCCGGTCAAGGACAAGGTCATCGTCGGCATTTCGGGCGGCGAGTTCGGCGTGCGTGGTCACGTGACCGCCTACAACATGTCGGACGGCAGCCAAGCGTGGCGCGCCTATTCGATGGGCCCCGACGAGGACATCCTCGTGGACCCCGAGAACACGACCCATCTGGGTGAGCCTGTCGGTGAAAACTCCGGCACCAACACCTGGGAAGGCGACCAGTGGCAAATCGGCGGCGGCACCACCTGGGGCTGGTACTCGGCGGATCTCGACGAGAACCTGATGTACTACGGCACCGGCAACCCGTCGACGTGGAACCCCTCGCAGCGTCCCGGCGACAACCGCTGGTCCATGACCGTCATGGCCCGCGACATCGACACCGGCGAGGCCAAGTGGTTCTACCAGATGACCCCGCATGACGAGTGGGATTACGACGGCGTCAACGAAATGATCCTCACGGAGCAGGAAATTGACGGCGAGGAGCGCAAGCTTCTGACCCACTTCGACCGTAACGGTCTGGCCTACACGATGGACCGTGTGTCGGGTGAACTTCTGGTCGCCGAAAAATACGACCCGGTCGTGAACTGGACCTCCGGCGTCGACATGGACCCCGAGTCCGACACCTACGGTCGTCCTGAAGTGGTGGCGCAATACTCCACCGAGCAGAACGGCGAAGACGTCAACTCCACAGGCATCTGCCCTGCGGCGCTTGGCACCAAGGACCAACAGCCCGCGGCCTATGACCCGGAAACCCAGCTGTTCCTGGTTCCGACCAACCACGTCTGCATGGACTACGAGCCGTTCCGCGTCAGCTACACCGCAGGTCAGCCTTATGTGGGCGCGACCCTGTCGATGTACCCTGCCCCGGACAGCCATGGCGGCATGGGCAACTTCATCGCCTGGGATAACATCAACGGCGAAATCAAGTGGTCCAACCCCGAGCAGTTCTCGGTCTGGTCCGGTGCTCTGACGACCGCGGGTGGCATCACCTTCTACGGCACGCTCGAAGGCTATATCAAGGCCGTCGACACCGCCACGGGTGAGGAACTCTACAAGTTCCGCACACCCTCGGGCATCATCGGCAACGTGATGACCTACGAGCGTGAAGGCAAACAGTATGTCGCCGTCCTCTCGGGCGTCGGTGGCTGGGCCGGCATCGGTCTCGCGGCCGGTCTGACCAACCCCAATGACGGTCTGGGCGCTGTGGGTGGCTACGCCGCTCTCAGCGACTACACCGCGCTGGGTGGCCAACTGACCGTGTTCGCTCTGCCGGACTAAGCGATACGCAACAGCCGGGGCCGGTCCTCCTTCGGGAAGGCCGGCCCCGTGCCCAAGATAAACGACGCATTATCAGTACCAAAAACAGGAAAGGTATGACCGCATCATGAGCACCGGACTCCGCTTGACACTCGCCTCGGCCCTGGTCGCGCTGCCGATCACAGCCTCGGCTCAGAACTGGAGCGATCAGCCGGTCGATCCTGCAAACCACGACGAGACCGTCGCCTACGAAGAAGACGGGCGGTATTTCAACGAGGACGACGTTCCCACCTACAACGTGGGCGAAGACGGCACCGTCGACTGGCTCACCTTCTCGGGCTTTCGCCGCTATCACGCCGAATGCCACGTCTGCCACGGCCCCGATGGCGAAGGCTCGTCCTACGCCCCCAAAGTCAAGAATTCCGCCGTCCACATGGGCTATTACGACTTCTACGATGTTGTCGTGAACGGCCGTGGAAACGGCAACTCCGTCATGCCCCACTTCGGCGACAACCCGAACGTGATGTGCTATCTCGACGACATCTATGTCTATCTCAAGGCCCGCGGCATGGAGGCCGTCCCGCGCGGACGCCCCGGCTCGAAACAAGCCAAGTCAGAATCGATCCAAGAGGATGAAGATGCCTGCATGGGCTAAATCCACAGCATTGCGCGCCGCCGCCCGCCTCACCGGGTCGGCGGCGCTTTGCTTTTCGGCGCTGCTGATGTCCGGGCCGGCAACGGCCCAGACCTCCGATCTTGTGTCGCAGAACGCGCTGCGCGTCTGCGCCGATCCGGCCAACTACCCCATGTCCACCAAAGAGGGAACGGGGTACGAAAACAAGCTGGCCGAACTCATCGCGTCCAAGCTGGACCTGCCGGTGCAATACACCTGGTATCCGCAGGCCACGGGGTTCATCCGCAACACGCTGAAGGTCAAGCGCTGCGACGTCGTGATGGGCTACGCCCAGGGCCATGAACTGGTGCTTAACACCAACCACTACTTCAGCTCGGTCTATACGCTTATCGTCCCGCAGGACAGCCCGCTCGCCTCGGTCGAGACCCTCACAGACGACGCTCTGAAGGGGACCCGCATCGGCATCATCGCCGGAACGCCGCCTTCGGCGCATCTTGCGCGGCACGGGCTGATCGGCAAGGCCAAGCCCTACAACCTTGTTGTCGACCGCCGGCACGAGAATCCGGCGATCAACATGCTCGACGACCTCAAGGCCGGCGACACCGACGCCGCCATCCTCTGGGGCCCGCTCGGCGGCCCGCTGGTCAAGGCGGACTACCCCGGCATGAAGGTGATCCCTCTCATCAACGAGGAATTGCCCCCGCGCCTCTTCTTCCGCATCACCATGGGCGTGCGGCAGGGCGAAAAGGTCTGGCAGCGCGAGCTCAACTCGCTCATCCGCCGTCACCAGGACGAAATCAATGCGCTTCTGGTCGAGGCCGGCGTGCCGCTGGTCAGCGACATGGGCAATGAAATGCTGGAGCTGGCGCAGTGAAACGCCTCGTCGCGGCCCTCGCCCTCGCGGCCTGGGCCGCAACGCCAGGCACCGCCCAAGACATCCCCGAGCCTTCCGACTACCGCACGGACCACTACCGCGCGCCGGTGCCTGCCACGCTTCAGGGCGGCACCGTCATCGACGCGAAAGAGGCGCACGCCCTCTGGCAGGCCGGCGAGGCCGCCTTCATCGACGTCCTCCCCCGCGCGCCCAAGCCCGAGAACCTGCCCGAAGGCACCATCTGGCGCGACAAGCCCCGCCCCAGCATCCCCGGCGCGCTCTGGCTGCCCAACGTGGGCTACGGCGCGCTGGCCGACGTCACCGCCGACTATTTCCGCGCCGGGCTTGATCACGCGACCGAGGGCGACCCCGACCGCCCGGTCGTTTTCTTCTGCCTGGCCGAGTGCTGGATGAGCTGGAACGCCGCAAAACGTGCGATCGAATGGAACCATTCGCAAGTCTACTGGTTTCCCGATGGTACGGACGGGTGGGCGTTTCAGGATTTTCCGTTGAAAGAAATTGAGCCGTTCCCCACCCCCTGACAGGCGAATACGCGCCGGAAATTTGCCGTTTGGCCGGGTCGTCCCATATGGTTTGAAAGCGACTCGCGCACCGAAAACACCAAGACCTGGGAGTGGAAACATTGAATGACAAGTTGATTTACGGGGTTCTGATCGCGGCCGTGGCCGTGCTTCTGGCGGTGGCCGCCCTGCGCCCGAAACCCGAACCGCTTGGCGACCAGACCGCCCAAGCCAACACCGAAACCTCCGAGGAACAAACCGCATCTTCCGAGAGCGACAGCGAAGGCTCCGAAGAGCAAGCCGCATCCTCCGAGAGCGACAGCGAAGCCTCCGAAGAGCAGGCCGCCTCCTCCGAGAGCGACAGCGAAGGCTCCGAAGAGCAAACCGCATCCTCCGAGAGCGAAAGCGAAGGCTCCGAGGAGCAGGCCGCATCCTCCGAGAGCGACAGCGAAGGCTCCGAGGAGCAGGCCTCATCCTCCGAGAGCGACAGCGAGGGCTCCGAGGAGCAGGCAGCCTCCTCCGAGAGCGAAAGCGACGGCTCCGACGAGCAAGCAGCCTCCTCCGAGAGCGACAGCGAAGGCTCCGAAGAGCAACCCGCATCCTCCGAGAGCGAAAGCGAAGGCTCCGAGGAGCAGGCCGCATCCTCCGAGAGCGACAGCGAAGGCTCCGAGGAGCAGGCCTCATCCTCCGAGAGCGACAGCGAAGGCTCCGAGGAGCAGGCCTCATCCTCCGAGAGCGACAGCGAAGGCTCCGAAGAGCAAGCCGCATCCTCAGAGAGCGACAGCGACGGCTCCGAGGAACAAGCCGCATCGTCCGAGGGCGAAAGCGAAGCCTCCGAAGAGCAAGCCGCATCCTCCGAGAGCGAAAGCGAAGCCTCCGAAGAGCAGGCAGCCTCCTCCGAGAGCGATAGCGAAGGCTCCGAAGAGCAAGCCGCATCGTCCGAGAGCGATAGCGAAGGCTCCGAAGAGCAAACCGCCTCCTCCGAGAGCGACAGCGAAGGCTCCGAGGGCACGCAATCCAGCGCAGACAAGATCGCCGCACTTGAGGAACGCGTCGCAGCACTTGAAGCTCAGCTCAGCGAAGGTGGCTCAGGCTCCAGTTCCAATGACAGCGGCGCCGCGTCCGGTGAGGACACCGAAACCTTTGGTGTCGGCTCTACCGCGATGCTGAACGACGGCGACATCCGCATCTTCGTCAGCTCGATCGCCAACGACACCGTGCGTTTCGCCGTCAACGGCTTCTCGACCCAGTCCGCCGAGTCGGGCTCCGAGGTGGAACTCGACAACGGCTGCACGCTGACGGTCGAAAGCGTCGAGAACAATACCGCGCGCTTCGCTGCGGCCTGCGAGTAACGACAAAAGACAGGCCCCTGGCGCATCACGCGCCCGGGGCCGCCCATTTCAATATCCAGTCAGTTTCTTGTGCGCATGGGTCACGGTGCCATCGGTATCCGTCATGGTCACGTCCACCGCCTGCGCCCGGCTCGGCACCGACAGGGCCACCTGCGGGTTTTCCGACAGCGAAATCGACCCCGTCATCTCGACATATCCCGCACCGTCAAGATCAATCTCCACAGTTTCGACATAGCGCATGGGCAGGAACAGCAGCGTGATCTGGTCCATCTGCATCCCCGAATGCGACGGGTGCGAGATGTCCACGTCCATCCGGTTCAGCCGATTGGCCAGCTTGTCCGCCGCGCTTTGCCCCAGCCCGGTCAGCCGCCCGGCCAGTTCGATTTCCATCTGTCCCAGCGTTTCCAGCGCAAGGTCCGGATCGGTCCCCGGCGGCGCTGCACAGGCCCCCTGCCCCGATGTCTTGACGAAGGCCTCGGAGACAAAAAGCCGCCCATCGGTCGTCTCGGCCACGACATGCATCGGCGTCGGCCCGTTGATCCGCATCGTCACGTCGAAAAAGAACGCCGGCAACGGCGCATCCAGGTCAAAGACAGCCGACACCGGCATCGGGTTTTCGTCGATCACAAGCGTCACGCTGGCAATCTCGGCCCCTTCCGGCGCCACCACCTGCGCCGCCAGCTGCGTGCGCGCGTCGTTGCCCGTCCGGTACGGCGCGTCGATGGCGATCACCTGCGCGCCGTCCAAGAGCGCCCGCTCGCCATATATCTCGGCGCTCAGATCCTCCCAAGTGCCTGCCAGCGCCGGCACTGCCATCACGCACAGCGCACTCAATGCGCGCAAAGACGTTCCAATCATTCCTCGCCTCCTCCCGACAGGAATATGCCAAAGGCCCGCGGCCCGTCGCATGTCTCGACGTCATATACCACGTCCAGCGTTTGTGCGTCCATCACGCTCACCGTGTTCTCGAACCAGTTGGCAAAGACCACATGTGCGCCGTCCGCCGTGGCGTCGATCCCCTCGGGATATTCCCCGACGCTGACCTGCTCGACCGGCTCCAGCGTGGCCAGGTCGATCACGCTCAGACTGTTCGCATACTGGTTGGTCACAAAGGCCCGCCCGCTTGCAAAGGCAACGCCATAAGGCCGTTCGCCCACCGGCACCGTGGCCAGCACCTTGCCAGTTTCGGCATCCACCACGCTCACATCATTGCTGCCCACGTTACCCACGAACAGCCGCCTATCCGGTGCAAAGCCAAGCCCGTAGGGCCGCACGCCCACACCGACCCTATGCAGCAGCTCAAGGGTCCCGGCGTCCCAGACCGACACCCGGTCGGCATCCTTCTCGGCACTGGCCAGAAACCGCCCATCTTCCGACAGCGCGATCCCCGCTGGCTCCGCCCCGGTCTCAAGCTCCTGCAAGACCTCTAGGCTTTCGGCGTCCAACACCCAAAGCCGTGCGTTATACCAGTCCGACACGAACAGCCGCCCGCGCGCGGCATCCAGCGCCACGCCGGTCGGCCCGCCATCCAGCACCGTTTCGGTCAAAAGCCTGCCGGTGAGCGTGAAACGCCGCACGGTCTTGCTATCCGGGGAGACGGAATAGACCGCATCGCCACCAACGGCGACCCCGGCAGGCTTGCCCGCCACGTCCCAGCGATCAACCTCGACCCCGCGGGCCACGTCGATCACGCTCAACGCATCGGCAGGCTGACAGGTGACGAACGCGGTCTGCCCGGCCACCGGCGTGGCCAGGCAAAGCGCCAGCGCGTTAAGAGCCCGGCGCACCGAACCGCTCGGTCAGGGCATCCAGCCCCGCCTGGTAGACGCCGCTGACCGCCGCAATCGCCGCCTCGTCATTCAGTTCGGGCGGCGGATCGTTGTTCGGATAGCCGCGATAGAACGCGCCGCGCCACTCCACGATAGACCCGCCCCCGTCACGCGGCTTCACCGTCAGGTGGGACGAGTAGTTCGTCACCGGCAGCGTCTCGACCGCGACCTCGGTGATCCGGTAGGAATAGCTCATCTTCTCGTCGCTGTACTTGTAGAGGATCTCGTCGATGGTCGGGCCACCTTCCTCGCCCAGCGTCAGCACGCGCGTGGCGTCGATCTCGTTGCCGCCCTCGCCTTCCGTCGAATGCACCGCCGGGTGCCAGGACATGTCCTGGAAATTCCCGATCGCCTCCCAGACCTCGGCCGGGTCCGCCGCCACCTCGGTGGTCCGCGTCACCTTCTGCCGCGTCGGCCCGTGCGCCAGCGCCATACCCGGCAGCATCAGCGCCGTCAGGCTGGCCATGAACAGTCGTCTTCTCATATATCTTCCTCCCTGAAGATTCGGTTTTTCAAGATTTGTCGCATCCCCCGCGCCCAGATCTCGTCGGTGCTGCCGCGCACGCTGACGCTGCCGCCCTTCACGATCTCGCCACTGGCGGCATCCTTCAACTGAACCGCGATGGACACAAGAACAGGCGACACCATGTTGACCTCGCCCACCAGGATGAACTCCGCGCCCAGCGTCTCGGCCATGCGAATATCGCATCCGTAACAGCTCGCCGGGTTGCTCACGCGCTCCAACTCTTCCGCCACCGGCGCAAGGTCCAAAAGCGTATAGCCCTCTGCCTCGAATCGCTCCGCCAACATCCCTTCCAGCATCTTCACGCGGGCCAGGTCGGCCTCGTCCGGCCCCTCCGCCATCAGCGACGAAGATTGCGTCGTCTGGTCCGAACTGTCCTCTAGATGCAGCCCGAAAAAGGCCACGTCCCCTTGCGCGTACGCAGCCGGGGCGAAAGCCAGGAACAGGAACAATATCAATCGCATACGGACGTTCTTAGAAGTTAAGAGTCGCCCTTCATTCTGCGTTGCGTACAGTTATTGCGAAACACGGCAATTGGTATTGGTCGGGCCGCGGGGACCAACTTCGCGGTAAGGGAGGATAAAAGTGCTGAACCGTTTTGCGACGCTTTTCGCGGCCGCGCTGCTCTGCGCCGCCACGCTGATTTCCACCGCAGGATCTGCCGCCGCGATCGACGTGCGCGCTGCCGTCCTCAGGGTCGACTACCAGGTCCAGCGCCCCATTTCGCGCTTCGACGAGGCGCCCGAGGATCTGGGCTTCGCCGGCGCCGCGCTGGCCGATCAGGACAACAACAGCACCGGCAGCTTCATGGGCCATACCTACGAGACTGTCCAGAAATCAGCCACGCCCGACACCGCCGATGCCGCCCTCGATGAAATCCTCGCCGACGGGATTCGCCTGATCGTCGTCCACGCACGGGATGAGGACGTTCTGCGCCTTGCCGACCGTGCCGCAGAAGAGGGCGCGCTGGTCTTCAACGCCCGCGCCGGCGATATGCCGATGCGCAACGAGGAATGCCGCGCCAACCTGCTGCACACCGCCACCAGCTATGCCCAGCAAGCCGACGCCATCGCGCAATTCGCCATCTGGAAAAAATGGCCGCGCTGGGTGCTCATTTCCGGCTCCAATCCCGCCGACATGGCACTGGCGGACGCCTACCGCCGCGCCGCCACCAAGTTCGGCGCCAACATCGTCGAGGAACGCACCTTCGAGGACACCGGCGGCGCCCGCCGCACCGACTCGGGTCACGTCCTCGTCCAGCGCCAGCTGCCCACTTTCATGCAGGGCCTGCCCGAGCATGACGTGGTCATCACCGCCGACGAGACCGACTATTTCGCCGCCTACCTCACCTATCACCTGTGGGATCCGCGCCCCGTGATGGGGTCGTCCGGCCTGCGCCCCGTGCAGATGCATGGCGGGCACGAAGCCTACGGCGCGACCCAGCTTCAGACCCGGTTCGAGGAATTGGCGGGTCGCTACATCAAGGACGCCGATTACAACGTCTGGATCGCCCTGCGTGCGGTGGGCGAAGCGGTGACCCGTGCCCAGACTGCCGAACCCGACGGCGTGAAGGACTACCTTCTCTCCGACCAGTTCGAACTGGCCGGTTTCAAGGGACAGGAAGTCACCTTCCGCGACTGGAACGGCCAAATGCGCCAGCAGGTCATGCTCTATGACGACCGCGTCACGGTCAGCGTCAGCCCGCAGGAAGGTTTCCTGCACCAGAACGCCGTGCAGGACACGCTCGGCCTCGACCGCGCGGAATCGGCTTGCACGGCCTTCAGCAACTAAGGGGAACACATGAAACTCAAGGCACTCCTTCTGACCTCCGCCCTGGCGCTCGCCGCCGGGCCCGCGCTGGCCGGCAAGGCCTTCGTCACCAACGAACGCGGCAACACCATTACCGTGGTCGATACCGAAACCTGGGAAGTGACCGACGAATTCTTCGCCGGCAACCGCCCCCGCGGCATCACCGCCAGCCCCGATGGCACCAAGATTTATGTCTGCGCCTCCGACGACAACCTCGTCCGCGTGTTCGATTCGGAAACCTACGAGGAACTGCCCTCGCTCCCCTCCGGCCCCGACCCCGAGCTTTTCATCATCGAACCCTCGGGCAAGCGGCTTTATATCGCCAACGAGGATGACAACCTGGTGACCGTCACCGACACCGACAGCCGCACCGTGCTGGCCGAGGTGCCCGTGGGCGTGGAACCCGAGGGCATGGGCATGAGCCCCGATGCCAAATGGGTCGTGAACACCTCCGAGACGACCAACATGGCGCATTTCATCTCGACCGAAGATTACGAGATCAAGCATAACGTGCTCGTGGACCAGCGCCCGCGCTACGCCCAGTATACCGCCGACGGCACGCGCCTCTTCGTGACGTCCGAGATCGGCGGCACCGTCAGCGTTATGGACATCGCCGAGGACGGCACGCCGACCCTGATCGAGAAGATCAGCTTCGAGGTTCCCAACGTGCAGCCCGAATGGCTGCAACCCGTGGGCGCCAAGGTCACCTCCGACGGCAAGCGTCTCTTCGTGGCGCTCGGCCCGTCGAACCGCGTCGCCGTGGTCGACGCCCAAAGCCTCGAGGTGCTCGACTACATCCTCGTGGGCCAGCGCGTCTGGCAGCTCGATTTCACGCCGGACGAGAAATACCTGCTGACGACCAACGGCAATTCCAACGACATCACCGTCATCGACGTGGCCAAGGAAGAGGCCGTGCGCTCCATCCAGGTTGGCGAACAGCCCTGGGGCGTGGTGACCATCGAATAATGAAGGAGACTGACACGATGAAGAAACTGATGATGGCCGCGGCCACCGCCGCTACCTGCCTCACCGGCCCCGCCGCCGCCGCACCGCTTTGCGACGACCTCGGCTTTGCCGGCCTGCTGGCCGCCTGCAATCGCGGCGACGACATCCCGATCACCCTCGCCTCGGGCCAGCCGCTGCACGAAACAGGCTCCGTGAACCTGCAATCGGGCGCCTATTACACGCTTGAAATCACCGCAGACGGATCGGCCGAGCTGGCCGTCACCGGCAGCGAATTCTTCCGCGCGATCTGGATGAACGAAATTGTCATCAACCAGATCGAGATCCGCCCCATGGCCGTCGATTCCCTCGAGTTCGACAAGGCGGGCGTGGCCACGATCTCTTTCATCGCCATCAAGCCGGGCAGCCACACGCTGCGCATCCCCGGCTCCACCGGCGAAACGCAACAAGTTACCTTCAACATCCAGTAACGGAGACCCCTCAAATGAAACGTATTTTCGCAATCGCGGCGCTTGTCGCCTCGCCCGCTCTCGCCGACGACCACGTCGATGCAGAAACGGTCGAAAAGATCGAGGCCTATCTCGCCTCCATCGAATGCCAGATGGACCCCGCCGATATCGAAGCCGAAGATGACGGCGGCTACGAACTTGACGACGTGATCTGCAAAGGCGGCAACCAGTTCGACATCGAACTCGACGCCGACCTGAACGAGGTCGAACGCCGCGCCGAGTAAATTCTCCGTTCTCCCGTGGAGTAAAGGCCCGCCATGTTGCGCATCATAGCATCTCTCTCCTTCTTGCTAAGCAGCATGGCGGCCTACGCCCAAGAGCCCCCCACGATCCGCGCCGCCACCCTCAAGATCGGCACGGTCAACTGGGAGCTTCAGACCATCGTCGACGAAGGCCTCGACGAGAAACACGGCTTCACCCTCGACATTCAGCCCTATGCCGACAATGGCGCCACCCGTATCGCGGTCGAAGGGGGCGAGGCCGACATGGCCGTCGCCGACTGGATCTGGGTCGCCCGCCAGCGTGCCGCGGGCAAGCCATACGTCTTCCTCCCCTATTCCCGCGCCGTGGGCGGCGTCGTGGTGCCGTCCGGCTCCAACGCCGAAACGCTGGCCGACCTGTCCGGGCAGAAAATCGGCATCGCCGGTGGCCCGCTCGACAAATCCTGGCTGATCCTGCGCGCCTATGCGCAGCAGGCGCATGACCTCGACCTGGAAGCGGAAACCGAACAGGTCTTCGGCGCCCCGCCCCTCATATTCCGCACCGCCCTTGACGGCGACCTCGCGGGGGCCATCAATTACTGGCACTACCTCGCCAAGATGAAGGCCGCCGGCATGCATGAACTCATTTCCGTCGACACCGCAGCCCGCGAACTGGGCCTCGACCCCGAGACGCCTCTCCTGGGCTACTACTTCAAGGAGGACTTCCTGTCGGAGAACCCCGACCTCGCCCAGTCCTTCTTTGAGGCCAGCCGCGAGGCCAAAACCCTGCTCATGTCCTCCGACGACATCTGGCAAGACCTGCGACCCATGATGAACGCCGACAGCGACGCCGAATTCGAGCAACTCCGCACCGACTGGATCGCTGGCATCCCGGCCCGCAAACCCATCGACACCGACGCCGCCCAAGCCCTGCTCAGCCTCATGCACGACCTCGGCGGCGCCGAACTGGTCGGCGAGGCTGACACACTCCCCGACGGCCTCTTCGCCGACGTCCAGTAAATGCAAACCAAGCTGACGCCGCTTCTCTCCATCGCGGGGCTTCTGGCCCTTTGGGTCGTGGCGTCAACGCTCAAGGCCGACCCGCAGGTCCTGCCCACCCCGTGGGCCCTCGCACCCCTGTTCGCCCAGGAAATTGCCAGCGGCGAGCTCTGGACCCACCTTTCGGCCACCCTTCTGCGCGTCCTATGGGCCTTCTGCCTCGCCATGGCCCTCGGCAGCGCCATCGGCCTCGCCATGGGCCGCTCCCCCGCGCTCGACCGCTGGCTCGACCCGTGGCTGGTGATCTTCCTCAACCTGCCCGCGCTGGTGCTGATCGTGCTCTGCTATCTCTGGATCGGCTTGACCGAGGCCGCCGCCATTGCCGCCGTCACGCTCAACAAGGTGCCCAACGTCGCCATCGTCATCCGCGAAGGCGCCCGTGCGCTGGACCCGCAGCTTGACGCGCTGGCCCGGGTCTACCGCATGTCCGGTTGGACGCGCCTGCGCCACGTTGTCCTGCCGCAACTCGGCCCCTTCATCGCCGCCGCCGCGCGGGGCGGCGTGGCCGTCATCTGGAAGATCGTTCTGGTGGTCGAATTCCTCGGCCGTTCCTCCGGCATCGGCTTCCAGATCCACCTCTATTTCCAGCTTTTCGACGTCGCCATGGTGCTGGTCTACGCGTTTTCCTTCATCACCGTGATGCTGCTGGTGGAATGGGCGCTGTTGCAACCGTGGGAACGCCACGCAACCCGGTGGCGCCGCGCATGATCACCGTCTCCATTTCTGAGAAACGCTTCGGCGACGACGTCGTGCTCGGCCCCATCGCTTTCGAGATCGCGCAGGGCGAAACCGTCGCCCTTGTCGGCCCCTCCGGCATCGGCAAGTCCACCCTCCTGCGGCTGGTCTCGGGCATCGACACCGATTTCACCGGCCACATCGACCGCCCCGAAGCGATGGCCATGGTCTTTCAGGAACCCACCCTGCTGCCGTGGCGCTCCGCCCTCGACAACCTCACGCTCCTGCACCCCGGCCTGCCCCGCGACCGCGCCCTCGCCGCGCTTGACGAGGTCGGCCTTTCGGGCAAAGAAACGCTTTTCCCCGGCCAGCTTTCCCTCGGCCAGCAGCGCCGCCTTGCCCTCGCCCGCGCCTTCGCCGGACAGCCCGACCTGCTGATCATGGACGAACCTTTCGTGTCGCTCGATGCCGTCGCCGCCGATCGGATGCTGACACTGACCGAGCAACTCATCGCCCGCCATCAGCCCGCGACGCTTTTCGTGACCCACGACATGGCCGAGGCGACACGGCTTGCACACCGGACCCTGACACTGGAAGGTGGGCCAGACGGCGCACAGCTCGCCGGAACGACAAAGGACCAGACCACGTGACCACAGGCCTGACCGTCAACGACCTCAGCTTCAACTACGGTGCCAAGCAGGCGCTGGACAACGTGGCGTTCGATGTCACCCCCGGCACCTTCTGCGCCCTCTTGGGCCCCAACGGCGCAGGCAAGTCCACGCTGATCGCCCTTCTGACCCGCCTGCTTGTGGCCCCCCAGGGCGATATCACCGTCGCAGGCCACGACATGCGCCGCGAGCCCCGCAAGGCCTTAGGCAAACTCGGCGTCGTCTTCCAGCAATCCACGCTCGACCTCAACCTGTCGGTCCGCCAGAACCTCGCCTATTTCGCCGCCCTCCAGGGCCTGCCGAAATCCGAGATCCCCGGCCGCATCGACGCTGCCCTCGACCAGCTCGACATGCGCCACCGGGCCGACGAAAAGGCCCGTGACCTCAACGGCGGCCACCGCCGCCGCACGGAACTCGCGCGGTCCCTCATTCACGACCCACACGTCCTGTTGCTCGACGAACCCACCGTTGGCCTCGACGCCGCCTCGCGGCAGGGCATCACGGACCATGTTCACGAGCTGACGAAAACCGGCCTCTGCGTCCTCTGGACCACCCACCTGACCGACGAGGTGCGCGACGGCGACGACCTCGTTGTCCTGCACAAGGGCCAGATTATCCACCGCGGCACCGCCGGGGATGCCCGTGGCGATCAAAGCCTGTCGGACTGGTTCCTGTCGCGCACGGGAGAGGTCGCATGACCGGCACCTTCCGCGTCGCAAAGGCGATCATCGCCCGCGAATTCCTGCGCTTCGTGCACCAGCGCGAGCGCTTCATCGCCGCGCTCGTCCGTCCCCTCGTCTGGCTGCTAATCTTCGCCGCCGGCTTCCGCGCCGCCCTCGGCCTGTCGATCATCCCGCCTTACCAGACCTACGTCACCTACGAGACCTATATCGTGCCGGGCCTCTGCGCGATGGTGCTCTTGTTCAACGGGATGCAATCCTCGCTCAGTCTGGTCTATGACCGCGAAATGGGCTCGATGCGCCTTCTGCTGACCAGCCCCTTCCCACGCTGGTGGCTGCTGATCTGCCGCCTCTTCGGCGCCACGATCATCTCGGTGCTGCAGGTCTACACCTTCCTCGCCATCGCGGCGGCGTTCGGCATCACCATGCCCACATGGGGCTACCTCGCGGTGCTACCCAGCCTGATCCTCGGCGGGCTGATGCTCGGCGGCCTCGGGCTGGTGCTTTCCAGCTTCATCAAGCAGCTGGAAAATTTCGCGGGCGTGATGAACTTCGTCATCTTCCCGATGTTCTTCATGTCCTCGGCCCTTTATCCGCTTTGGAAAATGGCCGAAAGCTCGCCGCTCCTGCGCGACATCTGCGCGCTCAACCCCTTCACCTACGCGGTCGAACTCATTCGCTTCTCGCTCTACCTGCAGATCAACTGGACCGCACTCGCCTGGGTTACAGGCAGCACCCTTGTCTTCTGCGCGCTCGCGATCTGGGGCTACGACCCCGCCCGCGGCCTGATGAAACGCAAGACCTGAGGACCGCTCAGATGTCGACCTCGGCAGTGTTCACCGTCCGGCAGCGCCAGCTGCGGATACGCGAATTGGGGTGTGAAACGACCCACTTCGCCAGTTCCGGCTGGGCGCCCATCAAACATTGCATCGGCGTGACATTGGTGAAAATCAGGCTGCGTTCGCGACACTGCGTCGGATCATTCGCCATACAGGCGATAAATAGGAGCTCGATCATGATGCTTCCTTTCAGGTTGCTGTGGTCCTCGCTCCCGTCAAGTTTCGGAGTAACCCACAAAACCCCTAAAAAAAGGGGAACCACAAAGTACGCACCAACATACATCAGAACTTGTGCGCAAAACATAAACAGGTTCACACATTTGCCCAATCGGAAGGCGATCCTGCCATGTCGTTGAAAACCCTCCTTGGCCTCGGCGCCCTCGCCTTGGGGGTCGGCACATGGGTCACAGCGCTGATACTTTGGTTGGGTCTGCTGGCCGTCTCCGACCGTCTGGACGCCACGCTCAAGGCCGAACAGCGCATGTCGGGCTATGCGGGCCTCTCGACGCAGGCCGCCACCTTCCTCGTCGTCGCGACCGAGGCCGTGCAGCGCGAACTGCCCGCCGGTACCCGGCTGGAGCGCCTCGAACCCGTGGTCGAAAATCTCCGAACTTCCTTCGAGCGCCTGCAACAGAACGTCGCCCAAGCCGTGCAGGAGGCCGAGGACCTCGGCATCGACGCCCAGTCCCGCTTCGGCACGCAATCGCTCGGCCTCGCCCGGATGGAGGCGCTGCTGAACAGCACAATGCGCGGCCTTGGCGACGACGAGATCGACCGCGCTCGCCTGCAAGCCCATATCGACAGTTTTGCCACTGGCTTTGACCCCCTGCTCAGCCAGGCCGTGCAGACCGAACAATTGTTCCGCAACGACATCCGCGCCGATATCGTCAGCCTGCGCCAAAAGCTGACGCTGGCCGCCATCGCCATCGCGGTCGCCGCGGTCCTGATGGTGCTGGCCTTTTATTTCGGCCTCATCCGCCCGCAATTCGCCCGGCTCGACCGCCTGCGCGATGCGGCACAGAAGATCGGACAGGAGGACTTCGCCATCGACCTGCCCGAAACCCGCCGGGACGAGATCGGCGGGCTTTACGCCGAGACCAATCGCATGGCCCACGCCCTCGCCGCTCGCAAATCCGCCGTCGAACAGGACCGCGCCCAACTCAACAGCATCATCGCCGCCCGCACCGAGGAATTGCGCGCCGCCAACGAAACCCTCGCCGAAATCGACGAGAATCGCCGCCGCTTCTTTGCCGATGTCAGCCACGAATTGCGCACGCCCCTTACCGTCATTCTGATGGAGGCCCAGATCGGCCGCGCCGCCGGCGGCGAGGAGGCCGACGCTTTCGCCACGATCGAGGCCCGCGCCGCGCGCCTCAATCGCCGAATCGACGACCTCTTGCGTGTCGCCCGCTCGGACAGTGGTCAACTGGCGCTCGATCACGCCACGGTCACCCTCCCCGACCTCATGAGCGAAGTGCACGACGAAGTGCGCGCCGAAGCCAACAACGCGGGCATGACCCTGACCCTCTCGGACATCCCCGACGTCACGCTCACCTGCGACCGCAACTGGATCCGACAGGTGCTGGTCGGCCTTGTCCGCAACGCCATCCGCCACGCCCGCGACGGCGGACAGGTGCGCCTCGACGCACGATCGGACGACCAGACCACCGAAATCGCCGTCATCGACAACGGCCCCGGCATCGCGCCCGAGGACCAGCCCGGCATCTTCAAGCGCTTCGCCCAAGCCGGCAGTGCCTCGGCCCAGGGCTTCGGCATCGGGCTGGCGTTAGCCCGCTGGGTGGTCGAAACCCATGACGGCACCATCACGCTTGAAAGCCCCGTCTCGCGCGACACCGCCCTCGGCGACGCACCCGGGACAAAGATCGCGGTTCGCCTTCCCCTTTCAACCGGCTAAAACGGCGCTATCCTCAACGCCGCAGCCGAGAAAGTGACCGCACCGCCATGACCCGCCTCCTGATCGTCGACGACGACCCGGAAATCACCTCCGCCCTCGCGCGGGGGCTGGGCCTGCATGGCTATGAGGCCGAGACGGCCAACCGCTATGACCACGCTCTCGAAAAGCTGCGCGCCGAGAGTTTCTCGGGCGCGATCATCGACGTCATGTTGGGCGCCGACAGTGGCCTCGACCTCGTGCGCCGTGCCCGTGAAAACGGCGCCACCCTGCCCATCCTGATGCTCTCGGCGCTGTCGGACGTGGAACACCGCACCGCCGGGCTCGAGGCCGGGGCGGACGATTACGTGGTCAAACCTTTCAGCTTCGATGAACTGGTGGCCCGCCTGCGCGTGCAGGAACGCCGCGCGACCTCCCAGCGCCCTCAGCCCGCCATTTTGACCGCCGACCGCGTCCTGCAGACCGAGACCGCCAAGGTCTCGCTGACCGAGCGCGAAGACGACCTTCTACGCCTTCTCATCGCCCACGACGGCACGCCCCTGCCCCGCGGCGACATCTTCGACGCACTCTGGCAGGCCGAAGGATCGGGTAACGAAAACGTGGTCGACGTCTATATCGGCTATCTGCGCAAGAAACTCCGCGACGCCGATTTTGCTTTCGAGATCAAGACGGTACGCAACCAAGGCTTCGTCATAGACGGCCTCGCACCACGTACCGAGCCCGGGAACCGGGACTAAAGTCTAAGCGTTTCAAAGAATATAAGAGTCGCAATGAAGCGGCCGAGTTGTCATATTCAACTCGTTATTCAAAGGAGGAAACCATCATGGCATGGGCAAAACCGATCATCCGCGAAATCGAATGCGGCATGGAAATCAACATGTACGGACCTGACTTCGACGAAGAGCGCGAAGTCCTGATCTAAGACTGCTTGCGCGCGGGAGGATACTTGATGTCATTCCGCGCGCAAATACTCGGCGCTGCTGCCGGGGGCGGCCTGCCCCAGTGGAATTGCGGTTGTGATAACTGCAATCTTGCACGTTCAGGCGACATACCCTCACAAACGCAATCGTCCCTCGCCGTCACCGGAAACGGTGTCGATTGGGCGATTCTGAACGCCTCTCCCGACATTAGGGAACAGATGTCGCACACGCCCGCGCTCTACCCCACGGACCTGCGCACGCTGCCGCTGACGTCCGTGCTGGTGACCAATGGCGATATCGACCACGTGGCCGGCCTGCTGACGTTACGCGAAATGCAGCCTTTCACGCTGTTCGCAACCAAGGGCATTCATGAGGTTCTGGCCGCAAATCCCATTTTCGACGCGCTCAATGCCGACGTCGTGACCCGCACCAACATCGCCCTCGACGAGCCTTTCGAACTGGCCTCCGACCTGACCGCGACGCTTTTCGCTGTCCCCGGCAAGGTGCCACTCTACATGGAGGGCGAGACGGTCGAAACCGACCTGATGGGCGAACAGACCGTGGGTGTCGTGCTGGAAAACGGCGACACGACGGCCTTCTACATTCCCGGTTGCGCCCGCCTCAACGATGACCTGCGAGAGCGCCTTCAAGGTGCCGACATGGTCTTTTTCGACGGCACGCTCTGGCGCGACGATGAAATGGTCCGCGCAGGGCTTGGAAAGAAGACAGGCAAACGCATGGGCCACATGTCCATGTCCGGCCCCGATGGCTCCATCGCCGCCTTCGCCGGGGTGGATATCGGAAAGAAGGTCTTCGTACACATGAACAACACCAACCCGGTGCTGCGCCCCGATTCGGCGGAAAAGGCCGAGGCACAGGCAGCGGGCTGGATTATCGGACAGGATGGAATGGAGATCACGCCATGACGCAAAGCCGCGAAGAGTTTGAGGCCCGCCTGCGCAAGATCGGCGCCGAGCGGTATCACGACCTGCACCCGTTCCACGACCGCCTGCATGGCGGCGACTGCACGCCCGATCAGGTTCGCGCCTGGGTGTTGAACCGCTACTACTACCAGCACACCATCCCCATGAAGGACGCCGCCTTCATGAGCCGCGTCGAGGACCCCGACCTGCGCCGGGCCTGGCGGTCGCGCATCGAGGATCACGACGGCACGTCTGAAAACGAAGGCGGCATAAAGCGCTGGCTCCGGCTGGCCGAGGCCGTGGGCCTCGACCCGGCTTACGTCGCCTCCCGCGAAGGCGTTCTGCCGGCCACCAAATTCGCTTGCGACGCCTATGTCCGCTTCGTCCGCGACAAAACGCTTTTGGAGGCTGTCGCCTCCTCCCTCACCGAGCTTTTCGCCCCCAAGATCCATGCCAACCGGATCGAGGGCCTGTTGAAGAACTACGACTTCGCCGACGACAGCTCGCTCAGCTATTTCAAGACCCGGCTAAAAGAAGCGCCCAAGGACGTTGCCTTCGGCCTCGCCTGGGTGCTCGACCACGCCGATACACAGGAAAAACAGGACGCGGCAGCGAACGCCCTGATCTTCAAGACAGACGTACTCTGGTCGCAACTCGACGCCCTCTGGAGCGCCTATGTCGAACCCGCCCGCATCCCGCCGGGCGGTTGGCAACCGGGCGAAGGGCTGCTGCTCGAAAGGGCCTCCTGATGATCGCCACCGACATTCCCTCCCTGCCCCGCGGCGTGCGCCTGCATTTCGACAAGGTGCGCGATACGTGGGTGCTGCTCGCGCCCGAACGCGCTATCACCCTTGATCAGATCGGCCACGCCATCCTGACCGAGGTCGACGGGCAGCGCAGCTTTGGCGAGATCACGCAGGTCCTGTCGGAGAAGTACAATGCCCCGGTCGAGCAGATCACCGAGGACAGCAACGGCTTCCTCACGGCCCTGCGCGACCGCAGATTTCTGGACGTAGCGCAATGAAAATACCCGCCCCCATCGCCATGCTCGCCGAGCTGACGCACCGCTGTCCGCTCTCCTGCCCCTATTGTTCCAACCCCGTGGAACTAGCCCGGCAGGACAGCGAGCTTGATACCGAAACTTGGGTCCGCGTCTTCGACGAGGCGGCAAGGCTCGGCGTGCTGCAACTGCACCTCTCGGGCGGCGAGCCCGCCTCCCGCCGAGACTTGGTGCCGCTCGTGCAGGCCGCGCGCGACGCCGGGCTCTATACCAATCTCATCACCTCCGGCATCGGCCTGACCGAGCGTCGGCTGAAGGAACTGGACGACGCCGGCCTTGACCATATCCAGCTGTCCCTGCAAGGCACCACGCCCGAAATGGCCGACGAGATCGGCGGTTATAATGGCGGCTACAAGCGCAAGATGCAGGTGGCCGAATGGATCGGCCAGATCGGCTTTCCACTGACGCTCAACGCCGTCCTGCACCGGCGCAACCTGCACCAGTTGCCCCGCGCCATCGAGATGGCGCAGGAGATGGGCGCCCGCCGCATCGAGGTGGCCACCGTGCAATTCCACGGCTGGGCCCTCAAGAACCTCGACACCCTCATGCCCACGAAAGAACAGGCGCGCGAGGCCACGCGCATCGTGGCCGAATCCCGCGCCGCTCTCAAAGGCAAGCTGGTGATCGACTACGTGTCGGCGGATTATCACGACGACTACCCCAAGCGTTGCATGGGCGGCTGGGGCTCGACGGGTCTCAACGTCGCCCCCGACGGGCAGGTCCTGCCCTGCCACGCGGCGCAGTCCATCCCGCATCTGGAATTCGAGACGGTCCGCGACAAGCCGCTGGACGAGATCTGGTACCAAAGCAGCGCCTTCAACGCCTATCGCGGCACCGACTGGATGCAGGAACCCTGCAAATCCTGCGACCGCAAGCTGGTGGATTTCGGCGGCTGCCGGTGCCAGGCCATGGCCATCGTCGGCGACCCCGCCGCAACCGACCCGGTCTGCATCAAGTCGCCGCATCACGGGGCGCTGCAGGCACAGGCGGACACCCACGCGTCCAACACCGACGCGCCGCTGGTCTACCGCACCATGCCCGGCAAGAAAGAGGTCGAACCGACCAGCTAAAGCGTTTGGCGAAAAACGTGCATCGCAAATTTTCGCGAAACGCAGTGCTCCGCCAAATCATTGCACGCGTTCCACCTTTACCTCACGCTTCGGCTTAAAGGCGGAACGCTTCAGTCCGCCTCAGAAGCAGACGATCTCGGCCTCGGCCTGTGCCCGTCGCAGCTCCGCCACAAGGTTCGCCGCGGCGGCTGAGCTATTGAAGACCGCCATGCGCTCGCCGCCCACCCGGCGCATCGACAACACCGTCTCGGCCTCCAGATATTCCTCGTAGGACAGGATCTGCGCCACCTCGTCCACCGAGCACGAGCATTTCTGCAGCATCTCGCGCGTCGTGCCGTTGGTGGACATGCAGGCGAACACGTAATCCGCCCGCGCCGCCGTGGGGAAATCGTTCAGCCGTTCCGCCGCGGTCTGGCCAAATGCCAGCCCCGGCGCCGCGATCATCATCGCAACCAGCGCACGCCCCACGCCGCCCCGGCCTCCGAGCCGGGGCCTCTTCTCTTGGCTCAGAGGTCCCGTGGCAAGCCCGGGGCGGGTTGCGCTTTCGTCTGTCGCCCGCGTTTTCATTGCGTCGCCTCCTCCAGCGTCTCAAAAGTCACTTCCGAGCGGTAGCCGTCGCCCCCCTCCGGCCCCGGCGCCTCAGCCAGAAGGTTCAGATACCAGCCCGGCACGTCCTCGGACATCGTGACCGTCAGCGTCAGGTCACCGAAGCCGCGCATCTGCGCGCGGTTCGGATCCTCGGCAAAGGGCTGCATTGTCACGGTCTGCGTCTCGACCATCTCGCCGTCATACTTGGCCTCGCCCATCGTCACCTCGTTGGGCTGCACCAGCGCCTCCTTCACCCGGTTGCGGATGTAGAACTTGCTGCCGCCGGCACTTTCGGCCATGTCGCGCACGGTGGACTCGTAGAAGAACATGATCATCGGGTTGCCCACGCTCGCGGGGAACTGCCCCAGCTTGCGGTACTTCTCGCCCTGCCGCAGTTCCAGCACCGCCATCGGGCTCTCGCCCTCGCCCACGGTCAGCGCCACCTTGCCGCTGTCACGCTCCGCGGCATCGGGGGCCAGCGCGTTGCTGACCTCGCGCTCGTAGACCAAGGACATGTCGCGCGACACATCGTCCAGCGTGCCGTTTTTGAACAACAGGTCATAGGTTTCCTGCCCGTTCAGCGGGGCGGCCACAGCCGTGGCACAGCTCAGGGCAACCCCGATCAGGGCGCTTGTCAGACGCGTCATCATGCTCAATCTCCTCCCTATTCGGACCAGACACTAAAGGCTCCGGCGGCGCTGTCACCGGCCACTTTCGTATCACCCCGCGCCTCGGCATCGCCTTGCTGACCGATCTTCCACGCCATCAGCGGGCGCAGCCGGTTCAGCTTCACCGGCTTGTAGATCACCGAGATGTCATAGGTCAGCCCTGCCGCCCTCACTCTCGGGCTGCGATCGGCGGTGATCAGGATCGCCGGCACGTGCGTCGCGGTCAGCTTGCGTACCTTCGCAATGGCATCCACCCCGGTCTCGTCATTATCCAGCGTGTAATCCGCCAGGATGATATCGGGCGCCATGCCCATATCCTCGACACAGGTCACCGCCTCGTCGATCGACCGGCAGGCCAGCACGTCGGCCCCCCATTGCTCCAACCGCTTGGTGGTGCCAAACAGCACATCCTCATCGTTCTCGATCAGCAGCACGATCTGGTTTTCCAGCAGGTCATCGGCATTGGATGCAAGGCTCAGCGGCTCATTGACCGCCGGCGCATCCGCGACCGTCTCCAGCTCGATCCGAAAGACCGACCCCACGCCGGGCTTCGATTTCACCGACAGCTTGTGCCCCAGCAGGCGACAGGCCCGCTCCACGACCGACAGGCCCAGCCCCACACCGGCGGCCAGCTTCTCGCCATCCGCACGGGCGAATTCCTCGAACACCCGCTGCTGGTCGCGTTTCGGAATGCCGATGCCGGTGTCCCACACCTCCAGCACCACGCGCCCCTTGCGGCGGCGGCACCCGACCAGCACGCGCCCCCCGGGCTGGGTATACTGGATCGCGTTCACCACCAGGTTCTGGATCGACCGCAACAGGTACACCGGGTCGGACCGCACCAGCACCGAACAGGGCACCATCTTCAGCCGCACGTTCTTTTGCTCGGCCACCAGGCTCTGGTCGGCATGGATACTGTTCATCATCGCCGTCAGGTTCACCACCAGCGGCGACACCGTGTCGGGCGCGGCACTTTCCAACCGCGAGATGTCCAAAAGCAGGTGCAGCAGTTGCTCGGTCGACCGGAACGACCCTTCCAACCGCTCGACCAGCCCGTGCATGTCGGTATCCCGCGACGTCTCCAACAGGGTCGAGATCAACAGCTTCGCGGCATTGATCGGCTGCAACAGGTCGTGCGAGGCGGCGGCCAGAAAGCGCGTCTTCGACGACACCGCCTTCTCCGCCTTGTCCTTGGCATCGCGCAACGCTTCCTCGACGCGCGCCTTCTTCTCGTATTCCTCGGTCAGCTTCTCGTTGGCCCGGGTCAGCTCGGCGGTGCGTTCCATCACCCGGCGTTCCAGCGTCTCGGTCGCCTGCGCCTCCAGCGTGACGTCCTCGACCTCCACCAGGTACCCGCTGTCGGGCATCTCGTGCATGTGCAGTTCCAGCACCCGCATCGGGCCCAACCGCACGCGCTGCCGAAAGGCACCCTGCTTGACCAGCTTGCGATACATTCCCTCGATGCTCGTATCGCCGCCTTCCACGGTCAGGCCGGTGTCGAACAGATAATCCACCAGCGCCGTCACCGGCTCACCTTCCGCAACATAGGATGCCGGCACGTTCAACAGCTCGCGGAACTGCGCGTTGTGCATCAGCACGCGCCCCCGGGACGTAAACGTGCACACGCCCGAGGTCAGCGTCTGGAACACCGCCTTCAGGTAATCCTCCTGCCGGTCGATCAGGCTTTCCTTTTCCGACCGGTTGCGCCGCACGAAATCGGTGATCTCGGTCAACAGCAGCACGACGTTGTCGCCGGACGTGTGCTGCGCGCTCAGCTGGAACCAGCGGTCGTCAGCCATCTCGATCATGACCGAGGTAATCACCCCCTCGTCGCGCCGCTTCTCCAGCGTGGCGGGCAGCGTGGCGAGGTTGCGGTCGGCCGAGCGGAAGAACTTACTCGACACCAGCCGCGCAAAGAACCGCCCGATCGACAGCCCGGTGTCGATCTTGTTCGAGATATCGGGGAAAAGCTGCAAAAACAGGTGATTGCATAGCTCCAGCTTGCCGTCGATAAAGAGCGCAAAGCCGCCTTCCATCGAGGACAGCGCCGCCACCAAGCTCTTGCGCATCCGCTCCTGCTCGCCGCGCACCGTCTCCAGTTCCGACACCGCGCGCGCCAGATCACGGCCCTGCGCCTGCATCTTCTCCTGCAATTCGATGGCCGACTGGAACGCGCGAAACGCCGAGGGGCGCACATCGTCCTGCCGGTTCGCGCGCCGCATCAGCGCGTCGATGATCCGCGCCTGGCGCTCGACCTGCACATCCAGCGGTTCGTCGGGGTTCACCAGCATCAGTTCAGCACCCGCGCTTCGGGTTTGAAGAACGCCACGCCCACGAAGGTCTGGTTCATGTGCAGGCCGGATTTCTGCTCGCCATAGGTGTTGAACCCGATCACACGGTGGGTGCGAAGGATGTCCGACACCTCCTGCGTCAACTGCTTGTGCTCGAATTCCAGCCGCCGCAGGAAACAGTCGAATCCAAGGATGAAATCCGGCTCGCGCCCCGCCGCATCCCGCGTCGACAGGCCCGCGTGCAGCGCATCCAGGCTGCCTTGCGCCTTGCCCAGCGTCAGGATCAACCCGTCGTCGATGGCCGCCAGCAACGACAGCGCGCCGCCCGGCTTGGCGTCGCTGATCGCACGGGCGTAATGCGTCAGGTTGTGGCGCAGCATCATCGGGTTTTCCGCGAACACCTCCGGGCTCAGCGCCTCGGGCGGGCAGCCGACCAGCCGCGCGTATTCCTCCGCCGCCGGCGCCCCGTTGATCTCGTAGACCAGCCTGTCCTCGGGATCGGCCGAGGTGATGACGATCTGCGCCCCCTCGGGCTGAAAATGATCAAAGGCCACGCCCTGAAACTGCAGGTCGGTCTCGATCAGCAGCAGCATCGCGGCATTGGAATGCGTCTCACCGTCATGCAGCACGAAGGTCCGCTCGAACTTCAGCCCGTCGCCCGCCGAGCCACCGAAAATCGGCACGTCGCCGAGAACCGCGTCGAGCGTCGAGACCAGCAGATCTTCCTGCTTGGACAACCCGTCCGCCACGATCAGCGCGAACCGGTTCCAGCCGGCGGTGTGGCGGAACCGCTCCGCCTGTTTCTGCGCCTCCGCGGCAAAGGCCGTGGCGTGGTCCGGGTGCAGGTCCCGGAATAGCATCGAGGCACAGCGGAAGTTCCTGCGCGGAAAGCCCATCAACAACAGCGCCTGGTCGTCATACCCGTCGGTGGTGATCTGCCCCGCCGAACTGCACCCGAAGACCGGCACGCCCTGGAAAGCCTCTGACAGGATCGCGCTGGTCTCCTGCACATCAAGGCTGTCGGGCAGAACCGCAAAGACGAAGCAAAGCCCTTTGCCCGCCAGCCCTTTGGCCGCCTCGGCGACCGCGCTCGCGGGATCCGCGGCCCGGGATTCCCCGATCATGACAAATTCAGGCGGGGCAGGCTTCACGCGACCGCGCCTAGTGCTGCAAAAAGGCGCGCGCCTCGGGTTCGGCATGACGCGCCATTACCGATTCCACGAACACCACCGCTTGGGTCCGGTTGCGCACATCCAGACGGCGCAAAAGCGCGGTGATATGCGCCTTGACCGTGGCTTCCGCCAGCGACAATTCGTAGGCGATCTGCTTGTTGGGCTTGCCCGCGCAGATCAGCTTCAGGATATTGACCTGCTGCGGCGTCAGGATGCTCAGCTCCGGCGTCGTCTTGAACAAATCGTCCTCGCCGCCTGCCTCCTCGACATTGACGTACTCGGCAGGAATATACCGCCGACCGGCGGTGATCTCGGACACCGCGAATTGCAACGTCTTGGCCGAGGCGTCCTTTGGCAGAAATCCCATCGCGCCCGACCGCAACAGCGTGTGAACCAGCTCGCTCGACGCCAGCGACGAGATCACAAGCACGCGCGCCTCGGGCAACCGTTCGCGCAATTTTTCGAAACCCGACACCCCGGTCACGTCCGGCAACTTCAGGTCGAACATCACCAGATCAGGGCAGAACCCTTGGTCCAGCAGACCGAAACACGCCTCAAGGCAGCCCGCCTTGCGGATTTTGCACTCGGGGAATCCCAGCGTCAGCGCCGTTTCCAGCGCGTCGCTGTACAGCGGATGGTCGTCCACGATCATCACCGACGACACAGGTTGCGCGTCCGCGCATTCATCTCTTGCTGCCAACATGACGATCCTCCCATGCAAGAAATTAGCACCAAATCGAGAATGATCAACCATTTGGCGCAGGCCTGTCCGAACCGGCAAGGCTTGGCCAATCGTCCGGAGGGCAAGTTCCCCGCGACAATGGAAAAGCCGCGGCACGCCCATGTGCAACTATCGGGCGAACCGCATCAAATCGCCCGGCCGGGCCGCGCCGGAATAGATTGCCCGATCCAGCTCCGCCAGCCGCGTGCGGTACGTCTCGGCCCCCGGACCCGCTCCTGACAGCGCCACCAGAGCCTTCCGCACCTCACCGACCCGCCCGGCCCGCGCCGCACAGCGCAGCGCGCGGCGCTGAGGGTGCCACCCCGGCACCCAGTCCGAGAGCCGTGGCACGCCTGTCCACGCCCGCCCACGCAGCCCCAGCGCAAGCGCAGCCGCGAAAACCGCCAGTGCAGCGGCCAGCGCCGGGCCGCCCGGCAACACCGCTTCGGCGGGTTCGGGCACAGCCTGCGCCGTTGCCGGGGCACCGGCCCCGCTTTCCGTCACGCGTTCGCCATAGGCCACTCGCTGCGCGTTGATCTCCACCGTCCGCTTTTCGCGCGTGGTGGTGTCGTAATAGTCAAAGCCCAGCGGCTCCACGACCGCCGACACGTCATTGCCCGGCCGGATCGTCCAGCGCCAGAAGGCGATGGTCTTCGGCCCTTCCGGCGTCAGCTGGATCAGCCGCTTTTCCGGGTGGGCGAAGATCATGCCCGAAGGCGAGCTCAGCTCCGGCATCGGCGGGATCATCTCGGGCGTGGCGCCCAGCGCCTCGACGCGGATCACCCGCAACACACCCTCCCCCGGCGTCAGCTGGTCGGGCGCGTTCGACCATTGGTCCGAAACTTCCAGTTGCCGCACCGGGAACCACCACTCGCCATCCGCCGGCGCCGGATCCACCTCGATCGTGATCGGCTCGGACGCAACGTCGTGCTCGAACCAGTCGTCGCCCTCGTCGGTCAGCGTCAGCCGGTGCCGAAACGCCCCGATGGTCAGGTCGCCGGGCCGCTCCGGATAAACCGCCATGCGCCGGATAAAGACCTTGACCTTACGCCCGTCCACCCGCTCCTCGCGCCAAGTGTCGGGTCCCAGCTGTGACCAGTTGAAACCCTCCAACTCCGGCTGCACCAGTTTTTCGCGGGTGATGTAGCGCCGATAGGTGCCGCGGATGGTCAAAAGCACCATTTCGCGCGTGAAGGGCGTCGCCTGCCGCTCTTCCACGCTGACCTCCAGCTTCAGTTCCCCCGGTCGCACCTCTCGCGTCTGCCCGGACGCGATTGCCGGGATTAGCAGCACGAACATCGCAAGCGCCAACACTCCGACCGCAAACACACGAACCACCCGTCCCGGACTTGATCCGGGACCTCTCGCCTTCCCAAGCGATAGAACCCGGCTCAGGGGCCGGAGCGGCACTGCGTCGCGCGTCTCACAGGCAATCATCATCCCGGGTCCTCCGGCTCGGGCGGCGACAGGCCCAGCTTCCGGCGCCGCTTGTGCTCCTGCAAGATCCGCTCGGACATGAATTCTCCCGGTACGTCCTCCAACTGCAACAGCCAGCGCTCGTCGGCGACCATGAAATAGTCCTTGAACACCCGCCGAACCCCCAGCTTGCCACGGCTTTCCAACTCCGCCATGCCCAGCACCGCGCCGGTATTGCTGACCCCGTCCCCGGTCGAGGCCGCGCGCGCGTCACCTTGCCCCACTTCCGCGTCGGCCGTCGGCCCGCGTTTGCGGTCAGGCAACAGCGCCAGCGCCTCGGGGTCAATGGCCAGCCCCGCGTAATACGCCGCCACCACATCGAAATTCGCCCGCGCCCTCGGGTCCCCCGCCGCAATGGCAAGATCGTAGGCTTCCAAAGCCTGCGCATACGCCCCCGCGAAAGTCCGCGCATTTCCAAGGTTGTAATCCTGCTCCGCTGCCGCGAACGCCTCAGCCGCCACGCCGAACTCGCCCGCACGAAACCGCGCCACGCCCTGCCACTCCGGCGCCTCGAACACCTCTGCCGCCCATCCCGGCAACCCGACCGACAACAGCACACGCCCCAGCGAAGCCGTTCCGCCCAGGCTCAACCCGGCCAGCAGGAACACCGCCGTTATCAACGCCAACCCCCTCATGCGCCCTGCCTGCGGAACAACAGCAGCATGGGCACGGCGGCCAGCAACAGCAGGTACCGCCCCATATCGCTCCAGAAAATCAAGGGATAGTCCTGCCGCTCCAGCCGTGCCGCCATGTCCTGACCCAGCCAGCCGGCCAGCGCCTCCGCGTCGTTCAACCCAAAGACCCGCCCGCCGCCTGCCTGCGCATGGGTCCGAAGCGCCGGCGCGTCCCCGATCCCCACCACCGACAGCCGCGCGCCCATCTCCGCCAGCCGCGCCGCCAGCCGCAAACTCTCCGGCCCCAGCCCCGCCCCATCGGTAAAGAGCACCACGTCGCCCGCGATAATCTCGGCCTCCTCCAGCCGCGCCACCGCCAGCGCCAGCGCCCGTTCGGGCCGCGTGCCCGGATCGGGCACCAGTTCCGGCCCGATCAGCGAAAACGTTTGCCCAAGCTGAAGATGGTCCAGCGTCATGCCCGTCGCCAGATAAGCATCCCCGCCGTAAACCACGATCCCCCCGGGCCGCGTGCCCAGGCTCGCCAGCCCGAACCGCCCCAGCGCCTGCATCTGCGGCCAGAGCACGTCCTCCGTCACGCTGCGCGACGCATCCACCACGAACAGCACGCCGTCAAGGTTGCGGAAACTTGGCGTGTCCCTCCGCTCCACCGCCGGGCCCGCTAGCGCCAGTACCGCAATCACCAGCACCGCCATCCCGGCCCAGAGGCCCGATCGCCCCGGCTGCGCCTCCACCCGGCCCAGCGCCGCCATCGCGCGGATCATGCCCGGATCCGCCGCCCGCTGCCAGTCGCCCAACCCCTGCCGCCGCGACCACAGCCACCACGCCAATCCGGCCAGCACTGGCAGCGCCAACAGCCACAGGGGCCGCAGCAATGTCACGTCGAGGCTCATGCCGGGTCCCTCGCGATCACAAAGAGGCACAGCAACGCAGCCGCCGCGGCCGGCCAGGGCCAGTAATCGCGATAGATTTCGGCGGCCAGCCCGTCGCTGTCATTCGCCTCCAGCCGGTCCAGCGCCTCGGCCACCTCTTGCAGATCCCCGGTCGTTCGCACCCGAAAGCTTTCACCGCCCGAGACCTCCGCAATCGCCCGCAAGGTCCGCGCATCCACCACGCCCCGCTCACCCTCTTCGGCACTCTCCAGGTCTTTGGGTCCCAGCGCGATCGTATGCACCCGCACGCCCATCCGGGCCGCCAGTTCGGCCACCCCCAGGGGCTTCGTCGCGCCCGCATTGTTCACCCCGTCCGACAGCAGGATCACCACCTTGCTCGCCGCATCGCTGTCCTTCATCCGCTTCAGCGCCAGCCCCAGCCCGTCCGAGATATTCGTCGCCCGCCCCGAAATACCGATCACCGAGGTCTCGATCTCCTGCGCCACCGCCTCGATGTCAAAGGTGAAAGGCGTCGCGTAATAGGCCTCCGATCCGAACACGATCAGCGCCAGCCGGTCGCCGCCCCGCCGCCGTGCGAACTCCGCGCCCACGGTCTGCACCGCCTCCATCCGCGTCACCTGCCGGCCGTTAAGGTCGAAATCGTCCCGCACCATCGAGCCCGACAAATCCAGCGCAATTGCCAGGTCCCGCCCCGACACCTTCAGCGCCGACACCGGCGCCAGGTCCCTCGGACCGGACAATGCCACCACCAGCAACCCCCAGGCCAGCCACAACGCCCCGTCGCGCAGCGGCACCCCGGCCACGCCCACGCCACCACGCCGCGCCCGCGCCAGCAGGTCCTCACCCACCCGGCGCGGCAGCACCAGCGCCCGGCCGCCCGCACTCCGCGCCGTCATTAAGCGCTGCACCAGCCACGGCAGTGGCAGCAGCAACAGCGCCAGCGGCTGGGCCAGCTCAAACATGCGCCCTGACCTCCGCCTCCACGTCGATCTGCGCGCCGGGCCGGTAAAGCTTAGGGCGCAGCGCACCATAGCGCTCCGGCGCCACCTCCTTCAGCAAGTGCAGAAGGCCCACGCGCCGCGCATCCTCGGGCAAGTCCCGCAGCGCCGCGATCCGCGCCTCAACCCCCGGCGCACCGGCACCGCGCCGCCGCGTCATGGCCAGCCGCATCAGTCCCACTATCGCCAGCGCAGCACACCCCGCCAGCCCCGCCGACACCAGCACATCCGCCATGGCATCGAGCGCGCCCCCCGGCGGCAGCCGTATATCCAGCAGGCTGTCGCGCATCGCCGCCTCAGACAGTGGCTCCCCGTTCATACTGCGTGCTCATCGTGATAGCGGATCAACACCCGCGCAGTCTCCCTCGGGTCGGCGCCCGCATCCACCACCAGCGCCTCGCGCCCCGCGATCCGCACCGCCGTCGGCACTGCGTCATTGGCCCCGATCCGCAAATTCGCCCGTCGCCCATCGGCCAGCCGCACCGGGTACCGCCCCGCCGGCAACGCATCGGTGTTGGACACCAGCAGCAGCCGTATGGCGCGGCGCTGCCCCAATCCATCCAACACCTTCACCAACTCTTCCCCCGGCGCGTCGAACCCCGAGGCGATTACGATCTCCGACCCTGACGGCGCCAGCCGTTCCAGCCGGTGCAGCGCCCGGTCCAGCGACAGCGCGCCGCCGGTCGCTCCCTTGTCCCGCGCCGCATCCTCCAGCGCCCGTGCATGGGCTTCCACCAGCCCGCCGATCACGTCCAGCATTCCGCGAATGCGCCCGCGCGGCGGCACCACGGTCACATCCCGGTCCGTCACCGCCAGCAGGCCCACGCGCCCGCCCTGTTCGATCAGCGGCCAGGCATCCAGCACCAATGCCTCGGCCGCGGCCACCGACAACAGCGCCCGGCGCAAGCCCCACAGCATCTCGCTGCGCATATCCGCCACAAGGTACCGCACCCGGTCCCGTTCCGCCTGGAACTGCCGCACATGCAGCTTGCCGGTCCGCGCCGTGCTCGCACGGTCCAGATGCCGGATGTCATCACCGGGCAGGTAATCCCGGATATCCGCCACCTCGATCCCCTGCCCCTTCACCCTTGTGGCATGACCGCCCGGCAGGGTGGCGCATTGCTCCGCCCCGCCCGGCCCGGTCAGCGCATGAGCGCGCAGCGCAATCAGGTCCCCGGCGGCAAGCCGGACCCCCGGTTGCTCCAGCGCAGCACTCACAGCGGCTCCACCGCTTTGACGATATCCGCCACCACGTCCCGCGCGCGCCGCCCCTCGGCCATCGCCCGCCAGCTCAGCACCATCCGGTGCGCCAGCGCGTCGGGCGCCAGCGCCGCCACATCCTCGGGCAGCGCATGGTCGCGGCCCTTCAGGAACGCCCGCGCCCGCGCCGCCGCCGCCAGCGCCAGCGTGCCGCGCGGCGACACCGCGTGCTGGATATCCCCGGCCAAATCGCCGCCCCGCGTCGCCATCACCAGCCGCACGATATAGTCGCGCAGCTCGGCGGCCAGGTGCACGTCCGCCACCGCCTTGCGCGCCTCCTTCAGACTTTGCTGACTGATCGTTGCGTCTGACGCCACCGCCTCGCCATGCGTCTCCGCCTCGACCAGGTTCAGGATCGCCCGCTCGGTCTCGAGATCCGGCAAGTCCAGCACCACATGCAGCAGGAACCGGTCCAACTGCGCCTCGGGCAACGGAAAGGTGCCCTCATGCTCGATCGGGTTCTGCGTCGCCACCACCAGGAACGGATCGGGCAGACCATGCGTCTCGCTGCCCGCCGTCACCTGCCCTTCGCCCATCGCCTCCAGCAGGGCCGACTGCACCTTGGGTGGCGCCCGGTTGATCTCGTCGACCAGCACAAGGTTGTGAAAAACCGGCCCTTTGACGAACTCGAAACTGCCATCCCCGGGCTTGTAGACCGGCGTGCCGGTCAGGTCCGCGGGCATCAGGTCGGGCGTGCACTGGATGCGCGCGAACGAGCCTTCCACCGCCTTCGCAAGGCATTTAACCGCCCGCGTCTTGGCCAGCCCCGGCGCCCCTTCGACCAGCAGGTGCCCCCCGGTCAACAGCGCGATTGTCATCCGCTCGATCAGGCTTTCATGCCCGATCAGCCCATCTCCCAATTGCTGCAACAATCCCGCGATATCTCGCTGGCCGGCCTCTTTCAGCACATCCTGTCCTCCCGAAACGCGGACGATTACCAGCACCGCGCGGTCTCTCCCTCCGCGCAGCGCATCACATCACATCAACGCTAGGCCAGACGGCCCGTCGCCGCCTACCTAACCGAAAGTCGTAAGCCCTAGCGCACCCTCCGGTCCGCGGCACATTCCGGATCCATCAACGGCGCAAACCGCGCATCGGCAAAACTTTCGGCACTCAACGCATCCAACCGCTCGTAATTGGCGTCGATGAAATCTATGAATTCCGGCGCGTTCGTCTGGGCCCCCGGCGACTGCGCCACGGCGTGCAGCATGAACACGTCGAACCGGCACAGCCCCACCGGGTTCGACCCCAGGATCGCCCGCATGAACCCTCGCGAACTCCACGGCATCCGGCCCATGTTGACCGGAAATTCCTGCAGCTTTGACACGAACCGCGCGTCGCGGTCGAATTTCAGCACGTCCATCCCGAAGGTGAAGGATTGGAACAACTCTTCCACTAGGATCGAGCGATAGAACTTCCGCTCCAGCTTTCCGGGCGTCGACGGCCCCGGCTGCTTGACCATGATATGCGTGACTTGGCCCAAGTGCCCGAAGAACGTCTGCGCCATCGCCGGCGACATCGCAGCATAATCGCGCCCCCGTGGCAGGCCAAGGCCAAAGGCGCTGTTCATCCAGTCCACATCCTGCGACAGCGCGCTGTTCGGAGGCCGCCCCGAATACAGCCGCAACAACACGACACGCCCCGCGCCACACCCCTGCGCCGTCGAGCCCGCGAACCGCATCGGCAGCGGCTTGCCGTAAATATCTCCGATCAGCCCCCGGAATGCGTTCAGCACCGTGCGGGTCTCGGGGTGCGGCTTCTCGCCCACCACGCACAGCGCCGCGCCCGCCATGTCGCGCCCGTTGATCCGCACCGGGATCGCCATGTCCCGCCCGATCATCGTGGTGCGCAGCTCGTAACTCCAGCCGCGCTGCGCCATGTCCAGATAATCCTCGCGTTGATCCGCCTGCGCGGCCAGCCCGGCAAAGATCAGCATGAAAGCAAGTCGAACGACGCGCATGGCACCTCCCTGAACGCGCAACATAGACCGGTCACGTCGGCGTTTCCACAAATCCCGGCGGTTCCGCGGTCACGTTCGTGCGAAAAGCACCACGCACGCGCATCCGCCGCGTCTTTTGACAGGCCGGTGCCTCGCCTCTATTGCTGGGAAAACCGTCAGGAGAGACCCATGCAAGCCCATTCCGATACCGGCACCGTGATCCCGTCCGACACGTTCGCACTGACCGTCGCCCCCGACGGGACCTGCGAAATCCTCATGCCCGATGGCAGCCCGGACGACGACATGCCCGCAGCGGTTGCCGCCCTGACGGCCGTCTTCATCCGCATGGAAACCGACCCGCATTTCATTCGTGACCAGATCGCGTGGCTCGACGCGCGACCCAACGCCTGAACGCCCCAGAAGGAGCTTTGATGACCCAACTCAAGACCACCGCCGCGCAGATGGTCGCCGACGCCCGCGCGCGCATCGAAGAGGTCGAGACGCCCGACCTCATAGCCGGGGTAAACGACCCCGATCTTGTTATCGTCGACATCCGCGACGTGCGCGAACGCCAGCGCAGCGGCTTCATCCCCGGCAGCGTTCATGCGCCGCGCGGCATGCTCGAATTCTGGGTCGACCCCGAAAGCCCCTATCACCGCGACGTCTTTGCCCAGCCCGGCAAGTGCTACGTGCTGCATTGCGCGTCCGGCTGGCGCTCGGCACTGGCCACGGCCACCCTGCAGGACATGGGGTTCGAGGCGTCGCACCTGCGCGAGGGCTTCTCCACCTGGGCCGACCAGGGCGGCCCGGTCGAATTCCCAGAAGACAAGAAAACCTGATCCACGCGGACCGCGGAACGATCTTCGGCCCCGGCCGCATCCCGCCCCCGTCGGGCCGCCCGGCCTTGCCTCAGATCAGGTCTTCCAACTGCCGCGCCGCCTCGCGCAGGCGCGGCAGGTAAGCCTCCAGGTCCGACAGGCTGCACCGCTGGATCGGAGAGTGCAGCGACAACGTCGTCACCAGCCGGTTCTGATCGTCCCGGATCGGCACCGCAACGGCGGTCATGTCGTCCATGAATTCCTCGTTGTCGGTCGAATAATTCCGCTCCCTGATGCGCGCCAGCTCCGCCATAAGCGCATCCGCGTCGGTCAGCGACCGCTCGGTTCGGCGCGGCATTTCCAGGTTCTGAAGCAAGCGCGACAGCTTGTCGGTACGTAGCGAAGACAGGTACATCTTGCCGCTGGCGGTGCAGTTGAACGGCACCTGCGTGCCCACCGGCAACTGGATGCGCAGCGGCCAGTGCGTCTCGACCCGGTCCAGGTACACCATCCCGTACCGTCCCGGTGCCGCCAGGTTGCAGGTCTCGCCCACATCCTCGGCCAGCGCCTTCATGATCATCAGCCGTTCGGTCCGTATACGCTGCGACGACAACGTGTTGATCGCCAGTGTCCGCAGCCGCTTGCCCGGCCCAAAGGACCGCCCGTCCACGTCCCGCTGCAAATACCCCTCTGCCTCTGCCGTCGCCAGCAACCGGTGCACCGTCGGCTTCGGCAGGCCCAGCGCCGCGACCAGCGTCGACGGCGCCACCGGCACGCCTGCCTTCGCCACCTCCTCCAACAGAACCAGCAGGCGCAGGTTGGTGGGGATCAGGTACTTTCCGTCCTTGGACTGGTCGTCGGGCATGTCACGTCTTTCCTACCTGTTCGGCAACAAGGCCAGCGCAAGTTCGGGGACCATAGACACCAGAACCCAGACACTGATCAAGGCGACAAGATACGGCACGGTATATTTCAGCAGTCTGAAATACGGCACCCCCGTGACGCCGGATGCGACGTAAAGGTTAAGCCCATAGGGCGGCGTAATGAACCCGATCGAAGCGCCCACCAGGAAAATCACCGAAAAATGCACCGGATCGACCCCCACGCTGGCCGCAATCGGCGCCAGAATGGGCGCCAGGATGATCGTCACCGGCAGCGATTCCAGGATCATGCCCGAAAAGAACACGATCAGCATCGCGGTGAACAACACCGGGTAATAGCCGCCCATCGAGGTCAGGAAATCGCCGATCACCTCCTGCGCGCCCAACAGCGACAGGATCTGCTGCATCACCACCGAGATGGCGATGAGCGGCGCGAGGATCCCCGTGATCTGCGCCGACCGCATCACGATGCCCGGAATCTCGGGAATGGTGAACCCTTCGACCACCAGCATCGAGGCATAGGACCGTTCCTCCCACGGCCTGTCGCTCCTGACCCGGAAGACCCGGCTCACCACCCAGCTCAGCAGACCCGCGATGATGCAGAAGCCCACCGTCACGCCTGCCGCCTCGGTCGGAGAGAACTTGCCGGTATAGATGCCCCACAGCACCAGCCCGATGGCAAAGAACCCCAGCCACGCGCCGAACGCCGTCTTCAGCACCCGGTTCAGTTGCAGCGGGATCAAATAGCCCCAGCCGTTCATCCGGCAGATGATCCAGCAGGCGAACTGCATACCGAACACCATCAGCGCGCCGGGCAGGATCCCCGCCACGAACAGGTCCGAGATCGGCAGGTTCATCAAAAAGCCGTAGACGATGAAGATGATCGACGGCGGGATGATGATCCCCACCGTACCACCTGCGGCAGCGGTGGCCGCCGAGAACCGCTCGTCATAGCCGCCCTTCACCATCTCGGGATGCAGCATCGAGCCGATGGTCGCCGTCGTGGCCGAGTTTGAGCCCGAAATGGCCGCGAACAGCCCGCAGGCCCCTAGGCTCGCCATGGCCAGACCGCCGCGTAACCACCCAAGACAGGCATAGGCGAAATCGGACAATCGTCGCGCGATCCCCGACTTGTTGATCAGGTCGCCGGTCAGGATGAACAGCGGCATCGCCAACAGGGCAAACCCCTTGTTGAAGACGTTCAGCAGTTCCGCGCCCAGGTTGTCCAGCGTCAGCTCCAGCACGAAACTGCACCCGATCACCCAGTAAGCGATCACCAGGAACACCGGCACGCCCAGCATGAAAAGGAACGTCACGCCCAATGAGATCAGCGTAATGAGGGTGCCATCGGTCATCACACGTCCCCCCCGATCACGGCCTGCTTGATCAGCGGCCGGCCCGACCGCCAGTTGGAAATATCCTCGAACAGGTTCTGGAACGTCCGCGCCGCCATCAGCAGAAACGCGATGGGCGCGGTGATCAGGAACCACCATTGCAACGTGTTGTCCGTGCCCAGCACGATCTGGAAATTCGACGCCGACAGCGCCGCGGCCCGCGCCGTGGTGACCATCACGATCACCGAGAAAGCGAACCACAGCACTGCGTCCAGCATCAGGCAGGCGAACTGCGCAGGCCGCGGCATCCGGCTGCGGAATTCCGAAAAACTCAGATGGGTGCGCAGCGCCACATTATAAGTCGCCCCGAACCACGCCATGATCATGAACAGCAAGGGCGGGATGGTCGTCGACCACGGCTGCTGGTTGGAAAAGACAAAGCGGTCGATCACGCCCCAGAAGATGATGAACGCCACAGCCAGATAGGCCACCACCATGATCGTGCGCTCCAGGTACCGCTCGACGAAAGGCAGCGCGCGGTACATCCCCGCCAAAGCCAGCCCCCCGACCAACGCCACCGCCGTACCAAGGTACCATGCGGCATCGGCAGTCAGCGCTTCCCGGATCATCCACGCATCGTTCGATGCGACAGCAGAGAAAATTGCTCCCACGTCGGACAAGATCGACATGACGCCCTCCCATTCTCGTAAACTTCCGGCATATTACGCCGGCCCTGACCGCATGTCGCCGGCCACGGGTCCGGGGCCGGCGACATTTTTTCAAGTCAGTCTCAGGATTTCCACCAGCGACGCGGCTCGACATTCTCGGGCAGCATGTCCGCGGGGACCTCGCGCGCGATGTCATAGATCTCCTGGTAGGTGTCGATGCCACCGGCCCAATTGTTCAGGCGCTCGCGCCAGTCGGCCCACAGGTCCGGCTGATATTCCGGCGAACACATTTCCTCGGCCATCTTGATCTGGTCGTCTGCCAAGAACGCGTTGCGCACATTGTTCTCGGCAAAGATCGTGTTCGGCAGTTGCGGGTCCGAGAAGCCGACGGTCTTGACCAATGCCGCCTCGTTCGCCGCCTGCACATGGGTCTGCGCCCAGTAGGCGCTTTCCATCACGGCCTCCTGCAGATGCGCGTCCAGCCCGTCAAAGACGCTCGCGCTCATCGACGTGTGCTCGGTCCCGCAGAAGAACTTGAGGTCGACACACTGGCTGACCACCGGCGCCATGTTGGCATAAGCCACGGCCGAGGCCCAGGTCTCCGCCCCGTCGATCAGGCCCTGCTTCAGCCCGTCCAGCGTCTCTTCCCATGCCACCGGCACCGGGTTCAGGTTCAAGGCATTCATCGCGATCCGGCCCAGCTGCGTGCCCGTGACCCGGTTCTTTGTGCCGAAAAGCTCCTCCAGCTTGGTCACCGTCGGCTTGTCCTCCCACGACAGGCCAAGCTGGATGCCCCGCAATTCGCAATGCGAGAACAGGAATTTCAGCCCGTGCCGTTTCTCCAGCGGGTCGCGCAGGATCCGCTGCGATTCCGGGCTGTACAGAAAGTGGTACTGCGACGCCCGGCCGGGGAACATGTAGGCATAATCCAGAACGTTCAGATAGGGCGCGCCGCCGGCCGAGTTCTGGGTCGACGCGGCATAGATATCGATGATCCCCTGCTGGGTCTTCTCGACACAGCTCAGCTGGCCGCAGATCTGGTTGTTGCCGATGAACTCGACGCGAATCTCGCCGTCCGTGCGGCTTTCAAGGTCACGCGCGAATTCCAGCGCGCCCGCCCGCTCGATCAGCAGGTTCTGCGGGTTGAAACCCGACGCACCGAACTTGAGCGTGTGCTTGGCCTCTTTTGAGAATCGCTTCTCATAGGTCGATTCCGCCGCACGGGCCAGGTTCGCCGACGTCATCGCGCCACCAAAGGCACCCGCCGCCATAAGCGTCGAGCTCATGCCGTAAGTCCCTGCAATCTTGAAAAAATCCCGGCGCGAAACGCCCTTCACTCGATCATAAATTGCCATTTTATCCTCCCATTTTGACAACTTTTGAGACATAACGTTTCAAAAAACACTAGAATAGCTTTCCCGTTCTGCATAGAGTTTTTTCGTGAAGCGGGAGGAAAACTGGTGAATACCGATTACGTGATCGTTGGCGCGGGCTCTGCCGGCTGCGTCGTGGCCAACCGGCTCAGCAAGGACCCCAAGGTGCGCGTCACCCTGCTAGAGGCGGGCCCGCCCGACCGCAATCCGTGGATCCACATCCCCGTCGGTTACTTCAAGACGATGCACAATCCCACCGTCGACTGGTGCTACCGGACGGAACCGGACCCCGGCCTCAACGGTCGCGCCATCGACTGGCCGCGCGGCAAGGTGCTGGGCGGCTCGTCCTCGCTCAACGGGCTTCTCTACGTGCGCGGCCAGCCGCAGGATTACGACCGCTGGCGCCAGATGGGCAACGCGGGCTGGGGCTGGGACGACGTGCTGCCCCTCTTCAAACGGGCCGAGAACAACGAGCGCGGCGCCGACGCGTATCACGGCGACGCCGGGCCGCTGTCCGTGTCCAACATGCGCATCCAGCGCCCCATCTGCGACGCCTGGGTCGCCGCCGCCCAGACGGCGGGCTACCCGTTCAACCCCGATTACAACGGCGCCGAGCAAGAGGGCGTGGGCTATTTCCAGCTCACCACTCGCAACGGCCGCCGCTGCAGCGCCGCCGTGGCCTACCTGCGCCCGATCCGCGACCGCAAGAACCTGAACATCGTCACCCACGCGCAAGTCACCCGCGTGCTGATGGACGGCAAGCGCGTGACCGGCGTCGAATACCGCGACAAGGGCGGGCAACTGCAGACCATCGCCGCGAAACGCGAAGTGATCCTCTCGGGCGGCGCCATCAACAGCCCCCAGATCCTGATGTTGTCGGGCCTCGGCGACCCCGACCACCTAAAGGACAATGGCATTACGCCCCACCACGCCCTGCCCGGCGTGGGCCGCAACCTGCAGGACCACCTGCAAGCCCGCCTTGTGTTCAAGTGCAACGAACCCACTCTGAATGACGAGGTACGCAGCCTCGCCTCGCAGGCCCGCATCGCACTCAAATACGCCCTCTTCCGCGCGGGACCGATGACCATGGCCGCCAGCCTCGCCACCGGATTCCTGAAAACCCGCCCGGACGTGGAAACCCCCGATATCCAGTTCCATGTCCAGCCGTGGTCCGCCGACAGCCCCGGCGAGGGCGTGCATCCCTTCTCGGCCTTCACCATGTCGGTCTGCCAGCTGCGCCCCGAAAGCCGGGGCGAGATCCGCCTGAACGGTCCCGACCCCAGATTGTACCCCAAGATCCACCCCAAGTACCTGTCGACCGACCTCGACTGCCGCACCCTCACCGAGGGCGTCAAGATCGCGCGTCGTATTGCCCGCCATGCGCCCCTGTCGACCAAGATCGCCGAGGAATTCCGCCCCTCGGGCGACCTCGCGATGGACGATGACGCCGCCACGCTCGACTGGGCGCGCAACAACTCGGTCTCGATCTACCATCCCACCGGCACCTGCAAGATGGGCGACGATGCGAACGCTGTGGTCGACGCCCGCCTGCGCGTCCATGGCGTCACGGGCCTGCGCGTGGCCGATTGCTCGATCATGCCCGAAATCGTCTCGGGCAACACCAACGCCCCCGCGATCATGATCGGAGAGAAATGCGCCGACCTCGTGCTAAAAGACGCCTGAACCCGCCGACCTGGCAATAAAAGGGACAACGCCCTACGCGCCACCCCGTCCCGGGCCTGACCCGGGACCTCAACCTCAGGGTGTCTCAAAGCCCACGCTTTCCGGAAATCACCGCCATCAGGCCATCGGTTTGAAAGACGGCGTCCGGGACCTATGCTATCTCCCTGACATGGCGAACAAGAAATCCCGTCTGGAATACTGGCGCGAAACCAGCCCGATCGACATCCTGCGGGACATCGGCAGCTTCTTCTATTTCGCCATGCGCCGCTTCGTGAATGACGGCCTGACCCAGGCGGCGGGCGCGCTCACCTACTCCACCCTGCTGGCCCTCGTGCCGCTTCTCGTCATCGCCTTCGCCGTGCTCTCGGGCTTTCCCGCCTTCGATCCGGTCAAGATCCGCATGCAGGAGATGTTCTTCGGCATCCTCATCCCCGAGGTCGGCTCGGACGTGCGCACCTACATCTCGGATTTCACCAGCAATGCCAGCGACTTGACGGTTGCGGGCATCATCGCCCTGCCGGTCACCGCCGTGCTACTTCTGTCCACCATCGAGGCCACGCTCAACAGCATCTGGCGGGTCGCCCGGCCCCGCCCCCTGCTCGTGCGCCTGCTGACCTTCTGGGCGGTGCTGACCATGGGCCCGCTCCTGATCGGGGCCAGTTTCACCCTGACCACCGACGTCATGCGCCCGCTTCAGGACTGGGCCAAGGACACGGGCTACCTGCCCTCGCTCAACCTGCGCTCGGACTGGCCGCGCGAAGCGCTCGCGCTGATCAACACGACCATCGTCTTCACCCTGCTCTACTGCGTCGTGCCCGCCGTGCAGGTCAAGGTCCGCAACGCGCTCATCGGCGGCGCCTTCGCGGCGGTGGCCTTCCAACTGCTGCAATGGGGCTTCAACACTTTCGTTACCTCCTCGGCAACCTACTCCACGATCTACGGCGCCGTCGCGGTGTTCCCGATCTTCCTGATCTGGATCTATTCCTCCTGGACGGTGATCATCCTCGGCGCCGTGCTCACCGCGTCCTTCCCCGACTGGTGGCGCCGCCGCGACTCGCTTTCGGGCACAGCCCTGACGCCCGCCGAAACGCTGCAAGTCGCCGTCGCCCTTCTTGCCGCGCTGGTCCGGCTGGCGCCGAAAGGCCAGTCGCTCAGCCAGGACGACCTGGCCGAGGCCGTGCCGCTGCTGTCCCGCGACACCACGCTCGAGGCTCTGCTCGAAGCCAATTACATCGTCGAAACAGAGGACGGCCAACTTTGCCTCTCGCGCGATCTGCACCGCGTCACCGTGGCTGAACTGGCCCGCGACATCGGACTCAGCCTCGGGCGTACCCGCGATATCAGCGACCGCCCCTCGCTGGAACAAGTGGCCGGCACCACCGGCACCCTGCCCGACCTGCTGACCCGCCTGCGCGAGGCCGAGGACGACATTTTAGACCACTCCGTCGCCTCGGTCATCGCCGGAAAACCGCCCGAGCCGGACGAAACCTCGGGCGCGATCAAGCTCTACTGATGTAAACCCGTCCCGGACCTGATCCGGGACCTCCCCCGATCACGTCCCGCGCCTACCCCTTGGGCCGCTTCACCTTCATCCGCTCCATGTCGTCCGTGATGGGGATGAACTCGTCCGTATCTCCGGGCGGCAGCTTGAACGGCCCGCCGTCCCAATCCGCCGCCTTCCACGCGTCCTTCGCCGCCTCGATCTTCTCGACATCGGACGACACGAAATTCCACCAGATATACCTTGGCCCGTTGAAAGTCTCACCGCCCAGCGCCATCACCCGCGCGCCCTGCGGTCCTGCCTTCACGCTCATCCGGTCGCCCGGTCGGAACACCATCATCCGGCCTGCCTCGAACACCTCGCCCGCGATCTCCACGCTGCCTTGCGTCACGTAGAGCCCCCGATCCTCGTGCTCATCCGGCAACGGAAAAGTGGCCCCCGGCGCCAGCACCGCATCGGCATAGAAGATCTCGGATTGCATCGTCACAGGGCTTCTCTCGCCCCATCCCGTCCCCAGGATCAGACGCACCTCCGCCCCGCCATCGTTCAGGAACGGCAGCGCCGCCTCCTTGTGATGCTCGAAATCCGGTGCCATGTCCTCGCGGTCCTCCGGCAAGGCAATCCATGTCTGGATTCCGAACAGGTTATGGCGCGTGCCCCGCGTCTCTTCGCTGGTTCGCTCCGAATGGGTCACGCCCTGCCCCGCCAGCATCCAGTTCACCTCGCCGGGATAGATCATCTGGTGCGTGCCCAAACTGTCGCGATGCTCGAACTCGCCCTGGTACAGATACGTCACCGTCCCGAGGCCGATATGCGGATGCGGCCGCACGTCGATCCCGCTTTCGGTGATGAACTCCGCCGGCCCCATCTGGTCAAAAAAGATGAACGGGCCCACCATCTGCCGCTCGGGGCTGGGCAGCGCGCGGCGCACCTCGAAACCGCCAAGATCCCGCGCGCGCGGGATGATAAGCGTCTCTATCCCGTCCAGCCCACCGGCATCGCGGCAATCTGGGTTCTGCGTCGGGTTCCAGCTCATTTCGCTCTCCTCATTCAGGTCAAGTGACGCGCCAGCGCCTGCACTTCCTCGGGCCGTATCTCGTGCCCGCCGTCATGGATCACCGTCTCGACTTCCGCGCCCTGCGCCGCCAGCCACTCGATCAGCCGCGCACTCAATGGCCACGGACAGATCGGATCCTGCCGCCCCGCCGTGACAAGCACATGTCGCCCGCCCAGTCCCGCGACCGGCTCCGGCTCCCACGGGATCAGCGGATGCAGCAGCCCCACCCGGTCAAACAGGTCCGGCCGCGCCATCATCACCGAGGCCAGTATATTCGCCCCGTTGGAATAGCCGAAGCCATATGTGGCCACGCCCGGATATTCGGCTTTCTGCGCCTCGACGAAGCGCACCATTGCTTGCGTGCGACGCGCAAGGTCGTCCATGTCATAGATCCCCTCGCCAGTGCGCCGGAAAAACCGCGCCGCGCCCTGTTCCGAGACGTCCCCTCGGGGCGATACGATCCCCGCCTTCGGGTTCACCTGCCGGACAACGTCAAAGAACTGCGTCTCGTCCCCGCCCGTGCCGTGAAAGGCAAAGACCAGCGGCGCGCCCGCGTCGGGCGCCCGCGTCTTTGCATGGTACAGATCCAGCGCCATCGCCCTACTCCACCAACTGCGGCAGATGCGCCTCGATCTTCGCACGGTGCGGCTCGTAGCGGTCCGGCAGCTTCAGCGCCGAACCAAGGTTCGCCGTATCCTCGTCCCGGTCGAACCCGGGCTCGTTGGTGGCCACCTCGAACAGCACACCGCCCGGCGTGCGGAAATAGATCGACCAGAAATAGTCGCGGTCGATCACCGGCGTCACGTCATACCCTGTGTCCACCAGCCGCTTGCGCACGTCCAGCTGCGTCGCCCGGTCCTCGACCGAGAACGCGATATGATGCACCGATCCCGCGCCTTGGTGGGCCGGTTTGGCGCTCGGCGCCTCCTGCAGGTCGATCGTGTCGGCGGCATTGCCGCCCTCGACCACATACCGCGTCAGGTCGCCTTGGGTGTCCATTTTCTGATACCCCATGAAGCGCAAGAGTTCGCCCGTCGCATCCGCGTCCCGCAGCGCAAACCGCGCGCCATGAAAGCCAAGGATCGCGGCACTTTCCGGCACATCCGCACCCGTCCAGGGCGTGCGCCCGCGCACATCCGTCTCGACCAGCGCAAAGCCGTCGCCATCTGGCCCGTCAAAACCCAGCCGCTTCTCGCCAAAGGCTTCGCCCTCGGCCAGCCCGGTCACGCCTGCGGCGGCCAGCCGGTCTTTCCAATAGCCCAGCGCGCCATGCGGCACCGCGAATTCAGTCACGCCCACTTCGCCCACGCCCCGCGTGCCGCGCGGCATCTGGCCAAAGGGAAAGGTCGTCATCACCGCTCCCGGCGTACCCACTTCGTCGCCGAAATAAAGGTGATAGACCTCCGGCGCGTCGAAATTCACCGTGATCTTGACCCGGCGCAATCCCAGCACCTTGGTAAAGAACGCGTTGTTGTCATTGGCATCGCCCGCCATCGACGTCACGTGATGCAGGCCCTTGATCTCGGTAATCATCCTGTCGCCCTTTCGGTTGAGGAACTGTTACCGTGCAATCTGGGGCAAAGCCCCTCGCAGGGGAATAGCAACAAACTTGCATAGACTATTGCAAAAAGTGCAATAGTATTGCCATGCAGGATATCAAACCCATCCGCGTCTTCCTCGAAGTGGCCGAGCGGCGCAGCTTCGCCGCCGCCGCCCGCGCGCTCGACATGACCCCCTCCAGCGTCACGCGGATCGTGGCAAAGCTCGAAGACAGCCTCCGCCAGCAACTCCTGTTGCGCACCACCCGCAAGGTCTCGCTCACCGATGCGGGCGCGGTGGTGGCGGCCCGCTACCGCCCTCTTCTGGCCGAGCTTGACGCCACCACCGATGCGCTCATGCACGCGGCCCATCCCGACGCGGGCCGCCTGCGCCTCAACGCGCCCATGTCCCTGGGCCTGCGCCTGATGCCCGGCCTGATCGCCGCCTTCCGCGACGCCTATCCCCGGATCGACCTCAGCGTCACCCTCACCGACCGTTTCGTCGACATCATCGAAGACCCCTATGACCTGTCGATCCGCATTTCCGGCCCGCCTGTGGACAAATCCACCATCTGGCGCAAGATCTGCGAGGTGCCGCGCCACGCCGTCGCCGCCCCGTCGCTCTTTGCCGACGCCGCCGCGCCCACCGATCCCGCCGACCTGCCGCGTGACCTGTGCCTCTCCTACAGCGCCACCGGCACGCCAGAGACGTGGGAGTTCACACGCGAGCAGGCCCATCGCAGCGTGCAGGCGGGCAGCAGCCTCATTACCAACAACGGCGACCTGCTCTACCAGATGGCCCGCCACGGCACAGGCATCACCGTGCTGCCCGACTTCCTCGTGGCCGACGGGCTGGCATCGGGCGAGGTCACGATCCTTATGCCCGAGTGGCAGGTCAGCCCGCTCTGGCTCACGCTTTTCTACCCGCCCTACGAGGCGTTTCCCCCGCTGGTGGCCACATTCACCACCTTCTTCGAGGACTATATCCGCCGCACCGCACCGGTCTTCTTCCGCTTCACCTGATAAGGCCCTGCACAAAAATCCAGCAGTTCCGGCGCCTTAGCCCAATGCACTCAGCGCCCGGCAACGCACTATCTTGCCAGCTTCGCGCCTGCCTGCTTCTATGAAACGCCGGAGGTGAACATGGCATCAGATCCTTTCTTCGACGAAATGTGGGGCACCACTCAGGCCCTGCGCGACCCCTATGCCAGTTTCCATGACTGGTTCGAGTCCGAGGACCCCGCCCGCCTGCGTGCCAAGCAGCGCGAATGCGAGGACCTTTTCCGTCTCACCGGCATCACCTTCAACGTCTATGGCCGCGCCGAGGCCGAGGAACGGCTGATCCCCTTCGACATCATCCCGCGCATCCTGTCGGGCAATGAATGGTTCAAGCTGTCGCGCGGCATCGAACAGCGCGTGCGCGCGATCAATGCCTTCCTGCACGACATCTACCACAAGCAGGAAATCGTGAAGGCCGGGCGTCTGCCCGCCGAGATGATCGCCAAGAACGACGCCTTCCTGCCCCACATGATCGGGGTCGAACCGCCCGGCAGCGTCTACACCCATATCGTCGGAATCGACGTGGTCCGCACCGGCCCGGGCGAGTTCTTCGTGCTCGAGGACAACGCCCGCACCCCCTCGGGTGTCAGCTACATGCTGGAAAACCGCGAAACCATGCTCCAGATGTTCCCCGAGCTGTTTTCGCGCAACCGCGTCCAGCCGGTGCAGAACTATCCCACCAACCTGCGCCGCTCGCTCGCCGCCTGCGCCCCCGCGGGCACCAAGGACGCGCCCGTGGTGGCCGTGCTGACACCGGGCATCTACAACTCCGCCTATTTCGAACACGCCTTTCTGGCCGACCAGATGGGCGTCGACCTTGTCGAGGGCCACGACCTGCGCGTGGTCGATGGCCGCGTCGCCATGCGCACCACCCGCGGCTACACCCCCATCGACGTGCTCTACCGCCGCGTCGATGACGACTTTCTCGACCCGCTCAATTTCAACCCCGACAGCCAACTGGGTGTGGCGGGCATCATGGATGTCTACCGCGCCGGTGGCATCACCATCGCCAATGCGCCGGGCACCGGCATCGCCGACGACAAGGCGATCTATTCCTACATGCCCGACATCGTCGAGTTCTACACCGGCGAACAGCCCTTGTTGCCCAACGTGCCCACCTGGCGCTGCTCCGAAGCCGACGACCACGCCTATGTCCGCGAACACCTCGCCGAACTGGTGGTGAAAGAGGTCCACGGCTCCGGCGGCTACGGCATGCTCGTCGGCCCCGCCGCGTCGAAAAAGGAAATCGCCGACTTCGCGAAAAAGCTCGACGCCAAGCCCTCGAACTACATCGCCCAGCCCACGCTCAGCCTGTCGACCGTTCCCACTTTCACGAACAAGGGCCTCAGCCCGCGCCACGTGGACCTGCGCCCCTTCGTGCTGGTCAATCCCGACGGCATCCAGATCACCCCCGGCGGGCTGACGCGCGTCGCGCTCAAGAAAGGCTCGCTGGTGGTGAACTCGTCGCAGGGCGGCGGCACCAAGGACACCTGGGTGCTGGAGGACTGATGCGATGCTAGGCAAAACCGCAAACGGCCTCTTCTGGCTCTTCCGCTACCTCGAACGGGCCGAAAACACCGCTCGCCTGATCGAGACCGGCCAGCGCATCGCGCTGACCCGCATGGGCGACAGCGCGGCGGAGTGGCGCTCGGTCCTGCAATCCGCCGGCGTCTGGCCCGCTTTCGAGGCGGCCAAGGGCGAGGTCACCAAGGAAGCCGCGATCAACTGGCTTCTGCGCGATCGCAACAACGGGTCATCCGTCTATTCCTGCATCTGCGCCGCGCGCCAGAACGCGCGGCTCGTGCGCACCGCCCTCACCGGCGACATGTGGGAGGCGATCAACAGCGCGTACATGTACGCCCAGGAAAACCTTGCCCGCCAAGTGGCTGAACGCGACCTGCCCGGCTGCCTGCGCACCCTGCGCCAGCATACATCCCTGGTGCGCGGCATGACCCACGGCACCATGCTGCGCGGCGAACGCTATGATTTCGCCCGGCTTGGCACCTTCCTCGAACGCGCCGACAACACCGCGCGCATCCTCGACGTGAAATACTATGTCCTGCTGCCGTCGGCCCGCGCCGTGGGCTCGGCGCTCGACAACGTGCAATGGGAAACCATCCTGCGCTCGGTCGCGGCGCGCGGCGGCTTCCGCATGGAATACGGCGCCGACTCTGGCCCTCGCGACATCACCCATTTCCTGATCCTTGACCAGCGCCTACCCCGCAGCCTCGCCTTCTGCGCCGCCCAGCTTCAGGAAAACCTGCGCAGCCTCAATGCCGGCAACGCGCATCCTTCTGAGGCCATGAAGAAGCTCGACTTCATCAACCGCAAGTACCTCGCCCACGAGGTCGACGCGATCTTCGACTACGGTCTGCACGAATTCATCACCGAGATCATCGCCCTCCTCGCCGACCTCGCGCAGGAGATTGAACGCGAATACCGCTTCTACGAGTGACCCACACCCATGCACCTGCATATCAAGCACATCACCCGCTACCACTTTTCCGGCCCCGTGACCTACGGCTTGCAGCAGTTGCGCAAAACGCCCAAGACCACGCGATCCCAACAGGTCCTGAACTGGACAACCGGGGTGGAAAACGGTCGCAAGGAGCTCGACTTTCACGACCACCACAACAACGCGGTCGAACTGATCAGCTTCGACCGCGACACGTCCGAGCTCACCGTCAGCAGCGAGGGCGAGGTCGTGCTCGAAGATGTCAGCGGCGTGATCGGACGGCACCTCGGCCCCGCGCCGCTCTGGCTCTATGAACAGCCCACCAAGCGGACCGAAGCCAAATCCGGCGCCCGCGCCCTCATCCGCAAGGTCGACGAGCCCGACCCGCTCGATCGCCTGCACGCGCTCAGCCAGACGATCCGCGACAGCGTGGCCTTTCAGGTCGGCGCGTCCGAGCCCAGCTGGTCCGCCGAGGAAGCGATCAGCCACGGCAAGGGCGTCTGCCAGGACCACACTCATATCTTTCTGGCCTGCGCCCGCGCGATGGGCTTTCCCGCCCGCTACGTCTCGGGCTACCTGATGCTCGACGACCGCACCGCGCAGGAGGCGATGCACGCCTGGGCCGAGGCGCATGTCGACGCGCTCGGCTGGGTCGGCTTCGACATATCCAACGGAATTTCGCCCGACACACGCTACGTCCGCGTTGCAACGGGCCTCGATTACGCCGATGCTGCGCCCATCACAGGCACCAGAATCGGCGGGCCCGAGGAACGTCTCGAGGTCGAGATCGACGTCACCCAACAATAGCGAAGGACGGGCATGACATATTGCGTGGGAATGGTTCTCGACCGGGGCCTCGTGTTCATGTCCGACACTCGCACCAATGCCGGGCTGGACAACATCTCGACCTTCAAGAAGCTCACAAGCTGGGAAAACCCCGGCGAGCGGATGATCACGCTACTGTCCGCAGGCAACCTCGCCACCACGCAATCCGTCATCAGCCTGCTGGACGAGCGCGCCAAGTCCCCCGGTGACCGCACGCCGTCCCTGCTGGGCGTGCCCTCGCTGTTTCAGGCCGCGCGCATGGTCGCCGACACCCTTCGCGAGGTGATCGAGCGCACCGGCGAATCCGGCCAGCGCGCCGAAGGCACGTTCAACGCCACCATCATGCTGGGCGGCCAGATCGCCGGCAGCCCGCCGCGCCTCTTCCTGATCTACCCCGAGGGCAATTTCATCGAGGCCGGCGACGACACGCCCTTCTTCCAGATGGGCGAAACCAAGTACGGCCGCCCCATCCTCGTGCGCGCCTTCGACCCCGCGCTCGGTTTCGAAGCGGCGATGAAGCTCCTGCTTGTCAGCTTCGACTCCACGCTCAAGGCCAACCTGACCGTGGGCGCGCCCTTCGATTACCACATCTACGAAACCGATAGCCTGACGATCGGCCAGACCGGCCGGATCGAGGCCGACAGTCCTTATTTCCAGGCCGTCTCCGAGGGCTGGGGCGAGGCCCTGAAAAACGCGCTCGACAGCCTGCCCGACGTCGATTTGTCAGAACTCGGTTAACCGAACGAACCCGCTCTTTTTGCGGCGACATCTCAATGTATTCTACGACTCTGTCGTCGCCTTTTCGCGGATGGCATTCCGTCTTAGCAGCAGCGCCGTGCCGAACGCCAGCGCCGCCGTGGCCAGAAACATCGGCACCGCGCCAAAGGCCGAAGATGCCCAGCCCGCCACGGCGGGCCCCAATATGTTGCCCACGGCGGTGATCAACAGCGCCGCGGTAAAGCTTAGCGAAGGCAGGTCGGGAAAGAGTTCCTCCGACCAGAACGACAGGACCGCGCTGATCATCATCACGAATATCCCCTGCAAGCCTGCCGAGACGATCACGCCGGCCCACGATGTCGGCACCCAGGCGAGCAGCGCAAGCGATAGCGCTGTACTGATCGACAGCGCGCGCAAAAGCCAGGTCAGGCCAATCACGGATTTGATCCGCGCCGTCAAAAGTCCAAGCAGCCCGAACGCACCGTAGGCACAGAAAACGATTGCCCCGCTGCCCGCCGACGGCAGGCCGGCAAGTCCGCCCTGCTCGGCCACCCGGTCTGCAGCGAAGGTCACGTATATGCCATTCGTCAGACCGAAGCACAGAGCAACCCCGTAAAGCGGTATCGCCGAGCGCGTGAAAAGCTCGTGCCACTTTCGCGCGGGCAACTTGCCCGCAGGCTCTACCGTGTCGGACAGAGCAAAGATGTTGGCAAGCGTCGCAGCCCCCGCACCGACGGCGAAAACCGTCCAGACGACCCGCCATCCAAAGCCCGACAGGGCGACCAGCAACGCCAGACCGCCCGCCAGCAGCACCCCCACCGCGGTGCCAGAGCTGATGGCCGCCAGGGCCTCAGGCCGGTCACGTTCATACAAAACCCGTTGCGCCGCGTTGTTGAACGGCGTCCAGGAAAAACCGGCGCTGGCACTGGCAAGCGATACACCGACGGCAAGCACGATGGCATCCGGGGCCAGTGCTACCGTTGTCAGGCCGACCGTGGCAAAAACCATGCCGCAGATGACAGGCACGCGCGGCCCCGCCAGCGCAATCAATTTGTAGGAACAGCCAAGGCTGATCAGAAATGCGGCAAAGCCCAGGCTCGAGATCAGGCCTGCCATACCGGTCGAGATCGAGAACGTCTCGCGAAACTGCGGCAAGAACAGGCCAAAGCCCACCCGCGCCGGCCCAAAGGCGATGGCAGTGGCCGCCGAACCGGCCGAGGCGATACGCGTCAGCGTCTGCAAATCCGTCCTCCGATCTCTGGTCTTAGAACAGATGGGCTGTCGTTACGTTCCTCTAATTCTGACGCGGCGCAGAAGAGACCCACGCAATGCCACGTGCATCGATCTTCTAAGGGTCACGACCGAACCGGCCTTCCCCTGCCGCGTCGGCAGCGGCACCGACCCTGCCAATCCGGTTGAAACCCCCCGGTAGAAATGCACATTCAGGGACAAGGAAAAGAAAAGGACGATCCCAATGCTGCCCGAGACGATGAAAACCGTGGAAATGCGCGAACCCGGCAAACCCGAGGTGCTGGAGATGGGCGAACGCCCCGTCCCCGAACCCGCGCCGTCCGAGGTGCTCATCAAGGTCACCGCCACGGGCGTCAACGGCCCCGACCTCGTTCAGCGTCGTGGCCACTACCCGCCGCCCAAGGGGGCCTCCGACCTTCTGGGGCTCGAGGTCTCGGGCCAGGTCGCCGCCGTGGGCGACAACGTGACCGGCTGGGCCGTGGGTGATGCGATCTGCGGGCTGACCAATGGCGGCGGCTATGCCGAATACGTGGCCGTCGACGCCACCCATTGCCTGCCCATCCCCAAGGGCATGGACCAAACCGACGCGGCCGGAATCTGCGAGACCTATTTTACCGTCTGGTCCAACCTCTTTCTCGACATGCCTCCGGCCCCGAACGACCTGCTCTTGGTCCATGGCGGCGCCGGCGGTATCGGCTCTACCGCGATCCAACTGGGCCGCGCTCTGGATATGCGCGTCTTCACCACCTGCACCGGCAAGGATGACGCCGATTACGTGACGCAACTCGGGGCCGAACGCGCCATCGATTTCAAGACAGAGGATTTCGTGCCCATCGTCCGCGAGGCCGGCGGCGCCAATCTCATCCTCGACATCATCGGCGGCGATTACGTGGCGCGCAACATCAAGGCCGCCCATGCCGATGCCCGCATCGTGCAACTCGCGTTCAACGGCGGCTCGAAGATGGAAATCGACCTGATGCCTGTGATGCTCAAGCGGCTCACCTACACCGGGTCCACCCTGCGGTCACGTCCCGACACGTTCAAGACCCGCGTCGCGCAGGATCTCTTGGAAAAAGTCTGGCCGCTTCTGGCCGAGGGCACGGTCGGCACCTACACCCACAAGGTCTTTCCCTTTGAGGAGGCGACAGAGGCGCACGAGCTGATGGAGTCCGCCACCCACCGCGGCAAGATCCTGCTCCGCCCCTGAGACCCGACGGACGGGCCAAGACTTTTGAAGAAAAAGTCTTGGCAAAAGTCTTCTAAAGACTTTTACAGCGCGCGTTCCGTAAAATCGGGCGGATCCTGAAATGCGCACCGACGCGGTGCCTCCAGTGATACCGACGCGATACCGACGTGCCATTTTCGAAGAATCCCGCACCGTTAACCTGATCCAACACGAGAAAGGGCGGCGCATCGCCTGCGCCGCCCTTGACCTTCAATCACCTTTAATTTTTCGGTGATATCCCTTGTTTTACTCGCCGGTAATCGACGCGGCGCCGACCTTTTCGATCAGCTTCTCATGCGCGACCTTCTGGTTAGCGTGGAACGTGGCGAGGTCTTCGCCCTTCATCATCGTTTCGCAGGTCAGGCCGTCGGACTTGCAGAACGCCTGCCATTCCTCGCTGTCGAACAGCTCCTGGAACAGGTTCGTGTACCATTCCACCGCTTCCGGATCCATGTCCGGCGGGCCGTTGACCGAGCGCTGCATGTAGTACTCGATCTCCACGCCCAGTTCCTTGGCTGTCGGCACGTCCGGGAAGGCCGGCATGCGTTCGGCGGTGAACTGCACCAGCGGCTTGGTGTTGCCCGCGCGGAAGAACTCCATCTGCTCGGCGGGGTTGTTCACCGTGCTGTCGATCTGGTTGCCCACCAGGTTCTTGGCCACCGTGCCGCCACCCGGGAACGGGATGTAGGTCACATCATAGCCGAACTCGGCTTCCATCATCGCGGTCAGAACGCTGTCTTCCTGCCCCGATCCGGTGCCGCCGACCTTCCAGTCCTTGCCCGCCTCGGACACCGTCGCGTTGAAGCTGTCGAGATCGGTGATGTCCTCGCGGTCGGTGTTGACCCACAGCAGGAACGTGTCCATCGCCATCAGGCCGATCGGCGTGAACTCGGTCACGTCGACGCCCAGGTCCTCCTGGATGATCGGCGTGGTGTAGAAGCTGTTCAGCGTCATCATGACCGTGTGGTTGTCGCCGGCCTTGTCCTGCAGGTAACGCAGTGCCTCGGCGCCCGAGCCGCCCGGCTTGTTGATCGGAATGAACGGCCGCGGGCTCAGGTCCTTTTTCTGGATCAGGCCCTGCAGCAGGCGCGCGATCTGGTCAGCGCCACCGCCAGTGCCGGCCATGATGATGAACTCGACCGGTTTGCGCGGCTGCCATTCCGCCAGCGCCGCCGGCGCCGTCAACGCCAGCGCCGATGCGCTCGCAACGAGTAGTTTAAACGTTTTCATGGTTATCCTCCCAGTTATTTTTCCGGTATGTCCGGACTTGAGCCGATCCTCCTAATCAGCCGGCGATGCATGCGATAGTATTTAATTGCATACAGAAACCGATGCGCGAAATAAAATTGCGCGCTACGGCAACAAATAACATGTCTGGACCGTTTGCAAGGATTTCTTGGCTGACGCCAAAGCACAGCTGCGGGTACTAAGCAAATCCGCGCGAGAATTTCAAAAAATATTATTTTGAAATAAAGGCTTAAAGAGCGAGGCTTGCGCACCACCTTAAGTAGTGCGCAAAGGACGGGCCGCAGATCGGCCCGCCCGCAACGGCGCGCAGTTACTGAGCAGCAACCTTCTGTGGGTCACCCACAGCGCCGCTATCGAGCACCGCCTGCAGTTCGTCGCCGTCATAGCCCAGCACATCGCGCAGGATCTCCACCGTGTGCTCTCCCAGAAGCGGCGAGCGGGTCACGTCCACCGGGCTGTCGCTCAGCTTGATCGGGCAGCCCACCGACGCATATTTGCCGCGCTTGGGATGATCCACGTCCACGATCGTGCCCGTCGCCCGCAGGCCATCGTCCTCGATCAACTCCTTGGTCGACAGGATCGGGCCCACCGGGATGTTCAGCGGGTTGCAGATGTCCATCACCTCGAACTTCGTCTTGGTCATGGTCCACTCCTCGATCGCGCCGAAGATCTCGTTCAGCTTGTCCAGACGCTCGGGCGGCGTGGCATAGCCCTCGGCCGTCTTCCACTCCGGCTTGCCGATCACGTCGCAGATCTGCTCCCACACCGCGGCCTGGGTGATGAAGTAGGTGTACGCGTTGGGGTCCTCCTCCCAGCCTTTGCACTTCAGGATCCGCCCCGGCTGGCCACCGCCAGAGTCGTTGCCCGCGCGCGGCGTCGCCTCGCCGAACTCGATGCCCTCGCCATACTGGCTGTATTCCTTCAGGGGCCCCGCCTCCAGCCGCTGCTGGTCGCGCAGCTTGACGCGGCAGAGGTTCAGCACCCCGTCCTGCATCGGCGCCAGTACCTTCTGGCCACGGCCCGTGCGCTCGCGCTGGAAGAGCGCCGTCATGATGCCGAGCGCGAGATGCAGGCCCGTGCCCGAGTCGCCGATCTGCGCGCCGGTCACCAGCGGTGGACCATCGCGGAAACCCGTGGTCGAGGCCGAGCCGCCCGCGCATTGCGCCACGTTCTCGTAGACCTTGCAATTCTCGTAATTGCCGGGGCCGAACCCCTTGACCGAGGCCATGATGATCTTTGGATTGATCTCCTGGATCCGCTCCCAACTGAAGCCCATGCGATCCAGCGCGCCGGGCGCGAAGTTCTCGACCAGCACGTCACATTCCTCGATCAACCGGGTCAGCACCTGCTTGCCGGTCTCGTTCTTCGAGTTCAGCTCGATCGAACGCTTGTTGTGGTTGAGCATGGTGAAATACAGGCTGTCCGCGCCCGGCACATCCACCAGCTGCTGGCGCGTGGCATCGCCCACGCCCGGCCGCTCCACCTTCAGAACATCCGCCCCGAACCACGCCAGAAGCTGCGTGCAGGTCGGTCCAGACTGAACATGCGTGAAGTCCAGAATCTTGATGCCGTCCAATGCTTTCATCAGGTCAATCCTCCTTGTTTTTCGTGATGCCTGCGCGGGTCCAGACCTCGCGCACGTGGTCGTGAAGGCGCATCGTGTGGTCGCGCACGCGGGCCTCCGCAAGGTCCGCATCGCGCGCCTCCAGACCCTCGATGATTTCCATGTGATCTGCCACCGATTGCGGCACACGGTCCTCCTCGGCCATGGACCGGCGCCGCACCGCGTGCATGTGCACGAACAGGTTTTCTGCCATGCGAGCCAGCAACTCGCAGCCGGAGATTTCGAGGATTTTCTGGTGAAAGCGAATGTTGTCGTCGGAATACTCCGCAATATCCGCTCCGCTCTTGGACACCGAGTATTTCATTGCGATGGTCCGCAGGCTGGCGATCTGGCGGTCCGTGGCGGTGTCACAGGCCAGCCGTGCCGCCATGCTTTCCAGCGCCGCCCAGGCAATGATCATTTCCAGAATGTCCGACAGCGTCTTACGCTGCACGAATATGCCTCGGCGCGGGCGCACCTCCAGCAGGCCTTCCTGCTCCAGCCGCACCAGCACCTCGCGCAGCGGCGTGCGCGACACGCCCAACTGTTCGGCGAGGCCGCGTTCGTCCAGCCGCAGGTCGACATCATCGGAATAGATGTCCATTTCGAGGATCGCCTCGCGCATGCGGTTGTAGATGTGGTCCTTGAGAGTGACCGATGTATCGATCGGATTGAGTTTCATGGCAGCGTACCGGGGTGAGTCGTTAAGTTCGCGATCTGGTATACCACAAACCAGCATGGTGCAACGACTATAATTTGCGGATGCAGCGAAAGGCGTCGACGCCGTCTGGAACGCACACCGCCAACCGACCGCCAAAAGCAAAAAGGCCGGGAAACCCCGGCCCTTTTTCGATACTTCGAGTGATCGCGGTCTATTCTGCCGCCACAGCCTCTTCTGCCTTTTCCACCCGCACGGCCGAGTATTTGAACTCGGGGATCTTTCCGTAGGGGTCGATAGCCGGATTCGTCAGAATGTTCGCAGCCGCCTCGACATAGGCAAATGGCATGAACACCATGTCCGGCGCAATCGCCCGGTCGGCACGTGCCATCACATCAATCGATCCGCGCTTGGTGGAGATGCGCACCATGCCGCCCGGCTCGACCCCCAGCTTGCGCAGGGTCGAGGGGTGCAACGAACAGTTGGCCTCGGGTTCCACCGCATCCAGAACGCTGGACCGACGGGTCATCGACCCGGTATGCCAGTGCTCCAGCTGCCGGCCCGTGGTCAGGACCATCGGATACTCCGCATCCGGCAGATCGTCGGGCGGGATCACGCTGGCCGGGGTGAACCGGGCGCGCCCCTCGGGCCGCGGGAAGGCATCGCCGAACACCACGGCCTGACCGGGGTCCTCAGGGCTGAGCGACGGATAGGTGACCGCCTCGCGTTCCAGCCGTTCCCAAGTGATGTTGTCGAGACTGCGCATGTTGATCGCCATCTCGTTGAACACCTCCGACGGATCGGTGTACGTCCAGTTCAGGCCGCATCGCTTGGCCAGTTCGACCTCGATCCACCAGTCCTCTTTCGCCTCGCCCGGCGGCGGCACCGCCTGGCGCAGCATCTGGACGGTCCGGTTGGTGTTCGACACCGTGCCGGATTTCTCGTAAAGCGCCGAGGCTGGCAGGATCACGTCGGCATAGTTGGCCGTCTCGGTGATGAAGATGTCCTGCACCACAAGGTGATCCAGCATCGCCAGCGCGTCGCGGGCATGTTCCACGTCCGGGTCGCTCATCGCCGGGTTCTCACCCAGAACGTACATCGCCTTGATATGACCCTCGTGAACGGCGTCCATGATCTCGGTGACCGTCAAGCCTTTCTCGTTGCTGAAGTCACCCGACTCCCAGACCTCTGTGAATGCCTTGCGCACCCCGTCATCCGTAACCGACAGGTAGTCGGGCAGGAACATCGGGATCAGGCCCGCATCAGACGCGCCCTGCACGTTGTTCTGGCCCCGCAGCGGGTGCAGACCCGTGCCCGGACGACCCACATGGCCGCACATCAGCGCCAATGAGATCAGGCAGCGGGAATTGTCCGTGCCGTGGATGTGCTGGCTGACGCCCATGCCCCAGAAGATCATGCCGGACTGCGCCGTGGCGAATTCACGCGCCACGTCGCGCAGTGTCTCGGCGGGAATGCCGCACAGTTCTTCCATCTTCTCGGGCGGGAACTGCGCCAGATGCGCCTTTTCGGCCTCCCAGTTCTCGGTGAACGCCTCGATATACTGCTGGTCGTAGAGCTCCTCCTCGACGATCACATGCATGATCGCGTTCAGCATGGACACGTCCGCGCCCGGCTTGAACTGCAGCATATGGCTGGCGAACCGCTTCATGCCCTGCCCACGCGGATCCATCACGATCAGCTTGCCACCGCGCTTGGTGAATTGCTTGAAATAGGTGGCCGCAACCGGATGGTTTTCCGTCGGGTTGGCCCCGATGATGATCGCCACGTCGGCATTCTCGATCTCGTTGAAGGTCGCGGTCACGGCCCCCGAACCGACGTTTTCGATCAGCGCCGCCACCGAGGAGGCGTGGCACAACCGCGTGCAATGGTCCACGTTGTTGTGGCCAAAGCCTTGGCGGATGAACTTCTGGAACAGGTACGCCTCTTCGTTGGTGCATTTCGCACTGCCGAAGCCGGCCACCTCGCGGCCACGACCCTTCAGGCCATTTGCCGCCGCATCCAGCGCCTCGTCCCACGAGGCTTCACGGAAGAAGTCCTGCCAGTTGTCGGGATCGACGTTCAGCCCCTTGGCCGGCGCGTCGTCACGCCGGATCAGCGGCTTGGTCAGGCGATGCGAATGGTGGATGTAGTCGTAGCCGAACCGGCCCTTGACACACAGGCGGCCTTCGTTCGCGGGGCCATTGATGCCCTCGATATATTTCACCTTGTCGTCCTTGACCTTCAGGCTGATCTGGCAACCCACGCCGCAGAAGGCGCAGACGCTGTCGACCTCGCGGTCATAATCGGCGCTGTCACCCACTTGGGCGTCATCCACCACAGTAGACGGCATCAGCGCACCGGTCGGGCAGGCCTGCACACATTCGCCACAGGCCACGCAGGTGCTTTCGCCCATCGGATCGTCGAAATCGAACACCGGGAAGCTGTCATGCCCGCGACCGGCCATGCCGATCACGTCATTGACCTGCACTTCACGGCAGGCGCGGACGCACAGGTTGCATTGGATGCAGGCATCCAGGTTGACGCTCATCGCTACATGGCTGTCGTCCAGCAGCGGCACGCGGTCCTGTTCCAGCTTGGGAAAGCGGCTTTCCGATACGCCGGCCAGCTCTGCCATGTCCCAAAGGTGGCTGGACTTGTCATGCGCCTTTTCCGGCTCGGGCTGGTCGGCGATCAGCATCTCCATCACCATCTTGCGCGCGGTTTCCGCCCGGCTCGAATTGGTGGTGACGTTCATGCCGTCGCTGGCTTCACGAATGCAGGATGCAACGAGATTGCGCTCGCCTTCCACCTCGACCATGCAGGCGCGGCAGTTGCCATCTGGGCGGTACCCGGGCGCGGGCTTGTGGCACAGGTGCGGAATCTTCAGACCCCGTCCATTGGCCACCTCCCAGATGGTCATGCCCTTTTCGGCTTCGACTTCCTTGCCATCGAGTGTGAACTTGATCTTGTCGGTCATGTCTTACACCTCGTCCGGGAAATGTTTCATCGTCAGGCGAATGGGGTTGGGCGCTGCCTGGCCCAGGCCACAGATGGACGCATCCACCATGGTCTGGCTCAGTTCTTCAAGCAGCGACTGATCCCACGTGTCCGCCTGCATCAGCTTGACGGCCTTTTCACAGCCCACTCGGCAGGGTGTACACTGGCCGCAGCTTTCGTCCTCGAAGAATTTCAGCATGTTGATCGCGGCTTCCTTGGCACTGTCCTTGTCGGACAGGACCACGACGGCGGCGGACCCGATAAAGCTGCCATGCGGCTGCAAAGTATCGAAATCAAGCGGCACATCGTCCATGTGCGCAGGCAGAAGCCCCGAGGACGGACCGCCCGGCTGATAGGCCTTGAGCGTGTGACCGTCCAGCATACCGCCAGCGGCCTCGACAATGTCGAGGATGGTGGAACCGGCCGGCAGCAGGTGCACGCCCGGGTTCTTTACCCGACCCGAAACCGAGTAAGAGCGCAGCCCCTTGCGGTCGTTCTTTTCAACGCCCGACAGGATCTCGCCGCCCTCGCGCAGAACGCGGGTCACCCAATAGAGCGTCTCGACGTTGTTCACCAGCGTCGGCTTGTTGTAGACGCCGACCTGCGCCACGAATGGCGGGCGGTGCCGCGGCAGACCGCGCTTGCCCTCGATCGATTCGATCATCGCGCTTTCTTCGCCGCAGATATAGGCCCCCGCGCCGCGGCGCAGTTCGATATAGCCTTCCTCGACGATGCCCGCCTCTTCCAGCGCCTTGATCTCCTTGGCGAGGATCTTCAGCACCGCGGGATATTCGTCGCGCATGTAGATGAAGCAGGTCTTCGCCTCCACCGCCCAGGCGGCGATCAGCATGCCTTCGAGGAACAGGTGCGGCGTGCGTTCCAGATAATAGCGATCCTTGAACGTGCCGGGCTCGCCTTCGTCGCCGTTCACGGCAAGGTAACGGGGCCCGGCCTCGGCCCGCACGAATCCCCACTTCTTGCCGGACGGGAACCCCGCCCCGCCTAGTCCACGCAGGCCGCTATCAAGCAGCGTCTGCTGTATGGCCTCAAACTCGCCATCCTTGCGCAGTTCGGCCAGCTTCTCATAGCCGCCCTCGGCCTTGTAGGCCGCGAAATCCTCGTAATCGGGGACATGCGTGTGGGTGTCGCCACCGGCAATCGCCGCTTCGACCTTCTCCACCGTCGCGTTGTCGATGTGATTGTGGCCCAGTTCCAGCACTGGCGCCGTGTCGCAGCGCCCCATGCAAGGCGCGCGCAGCACGCGGACCTCGCTGGGGTCCATGCCATCCTCCAGCGCGGCCTTCAGCTGTTGCGCCCCGGCCAATTCGCAGGACAGCGAATCGCACACCCGAATAGTCAGCGCGGGCGGGGGAACCTCGCCTTCCTTGACCACGTCGAAATGCGCGTAAAACGTTGCAACTTCGTAGACTTCGGCCTGCGCGATGCGCATTTCCTCGGCCAGCGCGCGCAGATGCGCCGCCGACAGGTGGCCGTACTTGTCCTGAATCAGGTGCAAATACTCGATCAGCAGGTCGCGCCGTCTCGGGGCGTCGCCCAGAAGGTCGCGAACCTCTTCCCAAGCCTGGTCCTCAAGCTGCCGGCCCTTGGGCGTGTGCCGCCCCTTGCCTTTGCCCGACTTCCAAACGCCGCTGCGATCATCAAGTGCCATGTGGACCCTCCCGTTGCTGGGAGCACACTAAAGCATACCGTTTTCAATCAAAAATCGTATGATTCAAACCCACGATAAGCGCGCCTTATCGCAGCACCTCCTTCAGTGCCTGCACCGTGCGCAGCGCGGGACCCCGATCCGCTGTCACGAGGCTCAGGGACTTGTGCACTTCCGGCTCGACAAGCGGCAGGATACGCACGGATCGCGGGGCCCCTGTATTCTCCACCAGTACCTTGGGCACAACCGTGGCCGCTGCGCCCTGGATCGCCATCACGACACCTGCCGTCAGGCCAGACAACTCCGCCACGACGCGTGGGCGCGTGCCCACCTCCTGAAAGACCGTGTCGATGATATGCCGGTTCTGCATGCCCGGCTCCAACAGGCACAGCGGCAGGGTACCCGCTTCCTTCCAGGTGATCTCGGTCTTGTCTTCCCCCACCATCTGCGCGGGAACCAGCAGCACGTATTCCTCGTCGTCGATCGGCGTCACGCTCAGGAAACTGTGAATGGCGCTTTCGGAATTGGCGCTATCGGTGTAGGTGATGCCAGCGTCATACGTCCCTGCCTCTAGGCCGTGCAGAATAGCCAGCGAATTCATCGTCTTGACTCGCACTGTGATGCCTGGATTGGCCTCTCGCAGACGGATCACCGTCTTAGCCGCCAGCGCCGCCGCCGTCGGGATCACCGCCAGTGACAGCACGCCCGTGACGTCCCCCGGCTCGGCGCTGAATTCGGTCTCCAGCCGCTTGACGTCCTCCAGGATCTGCAAGGCATGACGCACGATGCTCTCGCCGTCCGGCGTCAGCCCTTGAAACCGGTTGCCCCGGTGGACGATCTTGGTCTCTAGGTGCTCTTCCAGCTTGGCGATCCGCATGGAAAACGCAGGCTGCGACACGCCACATTCCTCAGCGGCGCGGGCAAAGTGCTTCTGACGCGCCAGTGCCGTCAGAAATTGCAGGTCTTTGAGGTCAAGCACGTCTGCTCCATCGTCTGACGCCAGTCGTGCCGGGTTAAATCAAGCCCCGCGCCGGATGTCTATTTCAAACACGCACGCATCCGCACCGTTCGCGCAACAACACGTATGCGCCACGCGCGTATGCGGGCTGACCAACCGGCGGAACAAGGTTTCGAAAACCGCGCAATGCCAAGGACAGCCAGGGATGGCCAAAGGGTTGTCATAAATGAAGAAATACATTGGCGTGCCGATTTCGATCGCCACCTCCGCCGACCCCGCGAATGTCCACGCGTGCCGTTCGATCGCCCGCAGCAGAATAGATCCGGCGACCGATCCCGGCAGCAGCTGCAGCAGTGTGCGCGCGACCGCCGGAATACGGTTTTCAAGGATATAGAACCCGGTCCTGTGCCCGCCATCGGCCGCCACCCGCGCAGCTTCAACCGCCGGCAGCTCAGTCGTAATTGTCCGGTGAAGGTCAGAGGCCCAAACCTCCGGCACCATCTCGCTCGGCGGCGCCTCGAGCAACGGCAAAAGCCCCGCCGCGCTGAAAACGCGCCGGGTCAGGTCCATACCCCCAAGCTCGGTAAGCGCCTCCATCGTCTGCAGTATCGCATTGGGACCCACACGCGGCTCGGCCATGGTTCAGACCTCTACTTTGTCTACCCCGCCGCAGGCTTTCGTCTCGGCTTGCAGCTTTGCCAGACGCGCTTTCTCGGCCTTCACCTGATCGCGCACTGCCGCTTTGCGTTCGGCGGCCCTGGCCTTGCGATCCGCCATCGCTTCCCAGTCGGCCATCTGCGCCTCGGCGATTTGCCTGGTGTCGTCGAAATGAAAATCCACCTTCTCTTTCGATTGCGGCCCCCAATACCCAACCTTGCCCAGGTCATAGAAAGTCCGCGCGAACCCGGCCTTCGCAAAGGCGCGCAGACAGCCCAGCAGGTACTTGCGCCGAAATCCCCGCCCGCGCCACGGATAGTGGAACAATGCCTTGATCATGTAGAATCGCCGATAATTGTGCATCACCCGGTCCAGCAGCGTGGCCCGGTCCATCGCATCGGGTTTCATGATGGGCGTGACGAAATTGTATTTCTCGAAATCGAACACCTCGACCTTGTCGCGCAACTCCTGAAACAGCGGGGTGAACGGCCACGGCGTGTACATCGTCCAGTTCGCAAGGTCCGGGTTCCAGTCGCGGGCATAGCGATAGGTCTCTTCCAGCGTCTCGACGGTCTCGTTCTCCAACCCGACGATAAATTGCGCCTCGGTAAAGATATCCGCCTCGCGCAGCAGCCGGATCGCCTCCTTGTTCTCCTCGACCTTGGTTTCCTTGTTGAAACGGTCCAGCTTCAATTGGGCCGCCGCCTCGGTTCCAAGGCTGATATGCACCAGCCCCGCCCGCCGCCACAACGGCAACATGTCCATGTCGCGCTTGATGTCCGTAACCCGCGTGTTGATGCCCCATTTCACCCTTTCCGGCAGGCCGCGCCGGATCAGCTCCTCGCAGAACTCGGTGAACTTGCGCTTGTTGATGGTCGGTTCCTCGTCGGCGAGGATGAAGAAGCCGACCCCGTGGTTGTTCACAAGGTCCTCGATTTCGTCCACGACCTTCTGCGGGTCGCGCACGCGGTAATCGCGCCAGAATTTCCATTGCGAGCAGAACGAACAGGTAAATGGACAGCCCCGCGCAAGGCTCGGGATCGCCAGCCGCGTGTTCAGAGGGATGTAAATGTACTTTTCCCAATCGAGGATCGACCAGTCCGGCACGATCCCGTCGAGGTCCTTGACGGTCGAGGCCGCTTGAGTTGCAACAATCGGCCCGTCCTCGGCATAGGCGATTCCCTTGATCTTCTTTCGATCCGCCTGCCAGCGTCCGTCCTCGACCGCGCGCACGAAATCGAGGAAAACCTCCTCGCCCTCGCCGCGAACAATGGCGTCCACGTGCGGCGCTTCGGACAGGACCTGCTTGAACATGAAGGTCGCGTGCACGCCGCCCAACACCGTGATCGCACTGGGCGCTGCCTCTTTCGCGACTTCCAACGCGCGCTCCGCCTTGTAGATCGAAGGGGTGATCGCGGTCGCTCCGACGATATCGGGTTTCAGGGCCGCGATGCGCGCGCGTAACTCGTCCTCCCCGATGTCGTGGGTCATAGCGTCGATAAAATGGATATCGGTATAGCCCGCTGCTTTCAGTGGACCCGCGAGATAGGCGACCCAAGCTGGCGGCCAGTTTCCCGCGATCTCGGCACCGCCGGAATGATAATTCGGATGAATGAGCACCAGTCGCATATCTTGCACCTCCACGTGTCAACAAATATTGACACATGGAACGCTGCAAAAACTTGACTCACATCAAGTCAGAATACGTCAGAGAAGGGTTTCCGCCCGGTCGAAAATCTGCGCCGCATGTTTTTCAAGGTAAATCCGCAGCCAAGGCGTGTAGATCTCCGGCATGCTCCGGGTCCATTCGATCAGATCGTCCAGATCGACCCAAGCCGTATCCATCACCTCGTCCGGGTTCGGATTTACCGCGACGCGCTCCGTGACGTTCGCCACGAAGACATCGACCAGCTCGTGCTCAACCAACCCGCCACCCACGTCAGCGCGGTATTCGATCTGATCGCGATATGTCAGCGTCAGGCTGGTAATGCCCAACTCCTCTTCCAGCCGTCGTACCGCGCAGGCCGCGGGGTCTTCGCCCCAGTTTGGATGGGTGCAGCAGGTATTCGCCCAAAGGCCCGGCGTGTGATACTTGCCGAAGGCCCGTCGCTGGATCAGCAGTTCATTTCCACAAAGCACGAACACCGACACCGCCTTGTGCCGCAGGCCGCGCTCATGCGCTTCCAGCTTTTCGACGGCCACCAGATCGCCGCCGATCCATGTCGGGATCATCACGCTCATGTATAGGCTGCCGGTACCAGTCGCGTCAGGTGCGCCAAGTTCTTCAACCCGATCTTCAGGTGGGCCATGGGCCGCGCCTTTACCAGTTTCTTGTTCATATACGCCTCGAAGGTCAGACGCTGCACGTCGATATCATGGCACAGCGACACGAACCGCTCGCGCCGCTCGTCCGACTTGTAATAGGCATTCTGCATGGACGCCAGCACCCGGAACACCGTTTTGTGTTCCTTCATGAAAAGCTGCCGCGCCAGCCGCAGATCCTTGACCCGCCCCGATGCCAGAGACGCCGCCGCGGCCGTGGCCGCAACGCGCCCGCCGGCCATGGCATAGTAAATGCCCTCGCCCGAACTGGGCGCGACCACGCCGGCCGCATCGCCGGCCAGGACGACATCCTTGCCATTGTCCCAGCGGTCTAGCGGCTTCAGCGGGATCGGTGCGCCTTCCTTGCGGATCGTCTTGCAGTCGGCCAGCCCGCTGGCCACGCGCAGATCGGCGGTGGCCTGTTTCACGTCCACCTCTTTCACAAGCGATCCCATGCCGACGCTGGCCGATTTGCCATGCGGAAAGACCCAGCCGTAGAAATCCGGGCTGATCCGGCCGTCATAGATCACGTCGCAACGGGCTGGATCGTACTCGCCGATCTTGCCGGGCGCCGCGATGATCTCATGATAGGCGATGACATAGGGTATACGGTCGCCGCCCTCGACCTCATCCCGCGCAACGTTCGACCGCGCGCCGTCGGCGCCGATCACGAGCTTGCAGGGCATTTCACGCTCGTTCCCGCTGACTTTGTCGCGATAGATAACCTTGAGCTGTCCGTTCTCGCGCACGATCCGCTTGTATGTCCCGGTGGCGCGCACGGCACCGGCGGCCTCGGCCCGGATGCGCAGGAACTCGTCGAAATCCTCGCGATCCACCATGCCGACAAACCCATTCTCGATCGGGATATCCACCTTGCGCCCGGTGGGCGAGATCATCCGGGCGGTGGTTATCTTGGCCACCAGAAGATCCTCGGGAATATCAAAATCCACGATCAGCCGCGGCGGGATTGCACCGCCGCACGGCTTGATCCTGCTGGCCCGATCCAGCAGCGCCACATTGTGGCCAGACCGCGCGAGGTCTTCTGCCGCCGTGGCCCCGCTCGGGCCACCCCCTACCACCACAACGTCATACATCGCTCATTCTCCCGGTTGAAGCAGCGGCGCGTGCGGCCGGTGCAGGATGCGCACCGCCACCAACGCTGCGGCCAAGAACAAAACGGCCTCAAGGCCGAAGACGGCAGCATAGGCCGCGCCGTCGCTCATTATCGCGCGGGTCAAGTCAAGCGTGCCCGTGGCAATCAGCCCCGCCAGCCCGGCCGCAACCGCCTGGGCTGCCCCGAAGACACCCATCCGCGTGCCGGTGGCGCCCTCCTGCGCCGCGGCCAGCCGCATCATAGATCCGATGGCGCCCACCACGAACAACCCGTTGCCGAGCCCAAGGATAACCGTGAACGGCACCAGCGCCGCCCCTGCGCCAAGGCCCATCAGGCCCACGGCGGATACCACGCAACCGGCCACGGCCCATGTTCGCAAGCTGCCCAGCCTGAAGGTCGAGAACGCTCCAGCCATCAGCATACCCAAAAGGGCCGCGCCGTCCTTGCCCCCCGACAGTTTTGTCGACTCGTCGGGGCTCAGCCCGTGAATGTGACCCGCGAAGGGCTCCAACACCAATTCGCTCAGGTAAAAGGCTAGGATCGAAAGAAACACGAACCCGGTGAACGCCTTTGCCGCCGGGTCTTCCCACGTGGCGCGCAGTGCCGGTCCCAGCTTTGGCTCCTGTGGTGCGGGCACGGCGCCCAGCCGGCGCTCGACGCCCCATGTGGCGATCAACGCCGTTGCGAAACATGCCGTGGCGACGAGCGGCACGACAAGCATCAAACGTTCGGGACCGTAGGGTTTCAGCGCGACACCCGCGCCCACCGACGCCGCAATCGCGCCCGCGATTAGCATCAGCCAGGCAAACGTGGCCGCCGCGCCTTTCTTGTCGTCCGGTGCCGCCGTCGCCAGCAACGCCAGGAACGAGGTGCCCGCTGCTCCGATCCCGAACCCGATCAGCGCATAAGCAACGATCCAGACCGCAATCGCGACCTGCGTACTCGGCGCAAAGGCGATTGCCCAGGCCGTCAGCACAAGCCCCGCGCCTACCACGAGCGTTCCGCCCAGAATGAACGGTGTCCGCCCGCCCCTGGCATCCGAGCGGTGCCCCCAGATGGGCCGCGACAGTTGAACGGCGTAGTGCAGCGCTACCAGGAACCCCGGCAACAGCGCAGGCAACGCCAGCTCGACCGTCATCAACCTGTTGAACAGGTTCACCGGCAGGGCCGCCATCCCGCCGATCGCGGCGTTGGCCAGACACAGCCGTGCGATACCGCCCCATCCCAGCGTCATACCAACCCCCTTACCGCAAAGGCCGCAACCATCATGCCGCTGACATAAAGCGTGACGCCCGTGCCGTTATACCAAGGCGCGCGGCCTTTGGGATCGGACAGCAATACGCGCATCGCCCAAAGCTGAACCCCCAGCAGCGCGGCAATCGCTGCGGCGTGATACATCTGTCCCCACCACACCAACGCTGCGATCACCGCAAGTTGCGGGACCGCCATGATCCAGCAGGCCACGCGCGCCGCGCGTTCCGGGCCGAGCGAAACGGGCAGGGAGTTCACCCCTGTTTGCCGGTCTCCCTCCAAAGCCTTGAAATCGTTGAGCGTCATGATCCCGTGCGCGCCCACGGCATAAAGCAGCGCCAGAACCGCGATCTGCCATGCCGGCGCGCCGGCCGACAATACGGCAGCCCCGGTGAACCACGGCAACCCCTCGTAGCACAGCGCAACCAGGCCCGGCCCCCACCAACCCGATTTCTTCATCCGGACAGGTTCGGCCGAATAGGCCCAGGCCGCCAGCACACCGAACACCGTCGCGCCAAAGCCCCACGGGCCCAGCGTCGCCCCCAGCGCCAGCGCAGCAATACTCATGAAAAGGGCAATCCACAGGCCCCAGCGTCCGGGGATGCGGCCCGACGGGATCGGGCGGCCAGGTTCGTTGATCGCATCCACGTGCCGGTCGCACCAGTCATTTGCCGCCTGGCTCATACCGCAGACCACCGGCCCGGCCAACACCATGCCGATCAGTACCAGCCAGGGCGCCGACATCACCGGCACCCCGCTGGAAACGACGCCGCACAGATAGGCCCAGACCGGCGGGAACCACGTGATCGGTTTGATCAGGGTCAGGGTGGCGCGCGGTTCGGGCCAGCGGCGCGACGCACGTATGCCCAATGAGACACTCATAGTGTCAAGTATGGTTTACAACTCGGATTCGCGAAAGGTCTTTTTTGAGAGCATTGGCGCTGCGCGCCCAAATCCTTTCACAAAGGATTTGCCAAAAGCTTTGAGATAGCTTTTGGCTGCCTATTCGTCGGCAGTCGAATTGATCAAACCGTACTTACGTAATTTCACGTAAAGGCTCTGGCGCGACAGACCCAGCATTTCGGCCGCCGCGACCCGGTTGTTTCCGGTCAACTGCACCGCCGTTTCGATGCACAACTTCTCGATCACGTCCGATGTGGCCGACACGAGCTCTTTCAACGAGGCTGTCCCGACTAGGTCCATGACGTTCTTCATCGCTTCTTCGCTGACCACGCTTGTGACCTCGGCATCCGCGCCTTCATTCAGCGACGTGTTTCTCAGGATGAAGCCATAACCGAAATCGCCGGCCGGGTCGCGCAGCCGAGCGACCGATACATCGACACTCGACCGAGTTCCGACGATGCTGGCCAACTGGGTGGCGTAGTTGCTCAGCCGGCCCTGCTTGGCCGCCGTCTCAAGCATCAGCTTGGTATCCACGGCACCGCGCACCAAGAAATCCGCAAGGTCGCTGTCACGGACATCGCGCAACTGCGCGGCATCCGCCATGGTCAAAAATGCCTCATTGGCATCGCGGATCACACCCTTGCCATCGGTGATCACGATCGCGTCGCTGGTGGCGGAATAAAGCGCGCCAATCACCTGCGCGGATTCAGCCGCTGTTCCGACGTCACCCGCCGTGGGCCGCACGCGGCACAGCATGTAAAGCTCGCCTGCCGCACGGAAAAAATCGGGGTAGAGCTTCAGTTCGCGTTCGTTGCGTCGCGCCACAAGCTCGATGCCCCGCGCCTCGCGCGATCCGGCCGCGCTGCGCATGGCGTCCATCAGTTCTTCGCGCCGCCGCCCGTCGAACGCCTGGGCCAGCGAGGATCCGCTCAGCGTATCGACATTCGTGCCCAAAAGCATTGCCGCTGCACTGTTCAAGTCGCGGATGCGGCCCTTTTCCGGCTCGACGAGGATCATCGGTGTCTCGGACGTCTCCAGCACGACATGATAGAACGTTTGCTCACCGCGCAGCCGCTGCTGGTCGCGTTCGCGCGCCGTTTGCTCAGCAACCAAGCGCTGCTGGACCTCCGCAATTGGCTGCATGTCGCGTCCAAGCAATAGAAAGCCCCCGTCATACACCCTGTGCAAGGTATAGCGGATTGGGAATTCCCAGGTTGCATTGTCGATATGATTCAGCTCAAGCCCCCGAGACGTCAGGTCGGGATTGACGCGCATTTCTTCCAGTCGCAGCTCGAGCTTTTCCTTACTTTCAACAGTAAGGAATTTTTCGAACGGCCGCCCAACCCAATGGTCAAGGCACCCAAGCGACGGACAGTCGGGATTTACGGAAATGCCGGCGACCTCACCATCGTCGGCCACGTAGACGGCCACGTCACCGGCCTGCTCCACGATATTGTGCACCCCGGAAGGATCGGGCAATGCCCCGGCGCGTAATCGCTCAGACTTCCGAGTCTCACGGGTCATCAGACCACTCCGCCAATCCCCAAACCAAGTAACATCAGATCGCCCCGCTGAACGGCAACGCCTCTGCTACACTCGACAGGCCACATTTTTCAATCGCTTCACGCGCAGTGCGAACCGCATGATCCGCGCCGGTCTTTGAGACGGCCTTCGGATCTGCCTCGACAGCCCGCCCGCCGATCACGATCGGTGGCATATAGTTAGCATTTGAGCGGAGGTAATCTATAAGTTCGGTGGTCTTTTCAACCGAATTCCGCGTTGCAACCGATATTCCGATCATCGCGAAGCGCCGGGTGCCCGAAAGTTCAGCCAATTCCTCCCGCGTCAGGCCAATCGCCATGTGAACCCAAAGCCCATGCTGACGCAGGTTGTCGGCTGCGACAAAAGCGCCTAGCGCATGCTGCTCGAAGTGCGGCACGACCATCAGAACGGATTGACCAAGCGGGATGCTTCGGTCGCTCCACTGCGCCGAAGCGCGATCTCCATTATCGCGAAAAAGCCCCTGCAAACGCGAGGCGCCGACGGTGACATCGACGAAACTCGCCCGATCACTGACCCAAAGCTCACCAAGATAGGCCGAAGCGGCCGGGATGTAAGACTGAAATATCTCTTCGCTGCTGACACCGGTTGCCATCAACGAAGCGATGACCGCCCGATAGCCGCTGTCGGACTCCGACATCAGCGCTTCGCACAGCCTTTCGACCCACTCCTCCCGCGTCCGCGGCTCGGATCGGGTCGTATTTGAAATGACTGTTCTCAGCGCTGATTCCACGAGAAACCGGATGGCCGGTTGCTGGGTCTTCGAAAGGCCGGAGCCTTTTCTGTCAGAGGACTCTCCCACGCGCTTCTCCCCGGCGTTCGACAACATGACTGCGCCCGCAGGCACCGGGCACACATGAAGCCCGAACTAGTCTGCGCCCACCGGGCTTCAATGTCAATTTTTCCTGACATACACGTATGACGCGACCATCCAATCCTTTGTTTTCCAGAACTTTATTTCTTTGGTCCAAGATCTGGGCGGTGCGACAACACCATTAAAAACAATGAATCTTCGAGTCGCGCGCCGTTCTCTCGTGTCGATTCATCGCAACGGGTCAAGGTGTAAATTTTAGTTGACACTTTGAAGCCCAAACCCCTAGCATCGTGCAACGACCTTACGGTCTGCGAGGGGGAGTCAATGACGCTTCAAGCGCCACCAAAAACAAGCCCGGGCCTGCTCTACACACCTGAACAGCGCGCCCGTCGCGATGCCAGTATCTGGACCCTGGTTCAGGGCGTTCTCGCGCCCGCTCAATTCCTTGTCTTCCTCGTCTCGCTTGTCCTCGTGCTGCGCTACCTTTGGACGGGCGAAGGCTACGCGCTGGCCACGTGGTCGATCCTGATCAAGACCGGCTTTCTCTACCTGATCATGGTCACCGGTGCGATCTGGGAAAAAGTCGTTTTCGGTCAATACCTTTTCGCCCACGCTTTCTTCTGGGAGGACGTGTTCAGCTTCGCGGTCATCGCGTTGCACACGGCCTATCTCTGGGCGCTTTTCACGGCCGCATTCTCCCCTCAAGGTTTGATGATCCTAGCGCTCGCGGCCTATGCCGCCTACGCGATCAACGCCACCCAGTTCGTGCTCAAATTACGCGCCGCGCGGCTTCAATCGGCAAGCGCGCCAGAGGTGCTGGCATGACCAAAGACTCCACTCCTCTTCTGGCCACCGGATGCCGCGACGCCCCGGTTCTGAAACAGCGCGGCCAGCACGAAGTCTTTTGCGGACTGACGGGAATCATCTGGCTGCACCGCAAGATGCAGGATGCGTTCTTCCTTGTTGTGGGCAGCCGCACCTGCGCCCATCTGCTGCAATCCGCCGCCGGCGTGATGATCTTCGCCGAGCCGCGCTTCGGCACCGCGATTCTCGAGGAAACCGATCTTGCCGGCCTTGCTGACGCACAGGTCGAGCTTGAGCGCGAGGTCGCCCGCCTGCTGGAGCGCCGCAAGGACATCCGCCAGCTTTTCCTCGTGGGCTCCTGCCCGTCCGAAGTGATCAAGCTGGATCTTGCCCGCGCCGCGGAAAAGCTGTCGCTGCAACACGCCCCGCACGTGCGGGTGCTGAATTACTCGGGCTCTGGCATCGAAACCACCTTTACCGAAGGGGAGGATGCCTGCCTTGCCTCGATGGTCCCGGTCCTGCCGGACAGCGACGAGCGCCAGCTTCTCGTAGTTGGAGCGCTGCCCGATGTGGTCGAAGACCAGATGCTCGACCTTCTGTCCAAGATGGGCATCGACAACGTGAAAGTGCTGCCAGCGCGTCGCGCCGACAGCACTCTCGCGGTTGGTCCCAACACCTCTTTCATCCTCACCCAGCCTTTCCTTGGCGGCACCCTCGCCGCACTTGGAAAGCGCGGGGCGCGTCACATTCCTGCGCCTTTCCCGTTCGGCGAAGAAGGCACCACCGCGTGGCTTCGCGCCGTGGCAATGGAGTTCGGTGTCGACATCACCCTGTTCGACACTGTAACACACGCGCCCCGCGCACGGGCCAAAAAAGCGATCTCGCAGGCGGCGGAGAAACTGGACGGCAAATCCGTCTTCTTTTTCCCCGACAGCCAGCTTGAGATTCCGCTGGCCCGGTTTCTCACCCGCGAATGCGGGATGACCGCCGTCGAAGTGGGCGCGCCCTATATCCACAAAGGGGTTGTCGACCCGGACCTCGACTTGCTGGAAGAGGGTCCAACACTCTCGGAGGGCCAAGACGTCGAGATGCAGCTCGACCGCTGCCGCGCGGCGCAACCCGATCTGACGGTCTGCGGTCTTGGCCTTGCCAACCCGCTCGAGGCCGAAGGGCTGGCAACCAAGTGGGCCATCGAACTGGTCTTCACCCCGGTGCATTTCTACGAACAGGCCGGTGACCTTGCCGGCCTCTTCTCGCGCCCCCTGCATCGCCGCGCCAAGCTGCGGCTGGAGGCGGCCGAATGAAGCTGTCGGTCTGGACATACGAAGGCCCGCCGCATGTTGGCGCCCTGCGCGTCGCCACAGCGATGAAGGGCCTGCACTACGTTCTGCACGCGCCGCAGGGCGACACCTATGCCGACCTGCTCTTCACCATGATCGAGCGGCGCAACCATCGCCCGCCCGTCACGTATACGACATTTCAGGCCCGCGATCTGGGCGCAGACACGGCAAACCTTTTCAAGACCGCGGCTCAAGCGGCCTATGAGCGGTTTCAGCCCCAAGCCATGATCGTCGGGGCCTCCTGCACCGCCGAACTGATCCAGGACGATCCCGGCGGCATGGCCGAACAGATGGGCCTGCCCTGCCCGGTCATCGCGCTGGAACTGCCCAGCTACCAGCGCAAGGAAAACTTCGGCGCGGATGAGACACTATTCCAACTGGTACGTCACCTTGCGAAACCGATGGAGCGCACGGGCCACGTCACCGCCAACCTGATCGGCCCCACCGCCCTCGGCTTTCGCCACCGCGACGACATCACCGAGGTCAGCGCCCTGCTCGAGGACATGGGCATTTCGGTCAATGTCTGCGCGCCTTTCAATGCGACGCCCGAGGATCTTACCCGGCTGGGCGCCGCACACTTCAATGTCCTGATGTACCCCGAAACCGGCGAGGCCGCATGCCGCTGGATGGAACGTGAACTGGACCAACCCTTTACGAAAACTATCCCGATCGGCGTCGGCGCCACCCGCGATTTCATCGCCGAGGTCGCCGAGATCACGGGGCAACAGCCAAACCTCGACGACAGCCGCCTGCGCCTGCCGTGGTACTCGGCCTCGGTCGATTCCACCTACCTCACCGGCAAACGCGTGTTCCTCTTTGGCGACGGCACGCATGTCGCCGCCGCCGCCCGCGTCGCCCGCGACGAGATGGGGTTCGAGGTGGTCGGTCTTGGCTGCTACAACCGCGAGATGGCCCGCCCGATCCGGGCTTTGGCCAAGGACTACGGCGTCGAGGCGCTGATCACCGACGATTACCTCGACGTGGAACAGCGGATCGAGGAACTGGCGCCCGAGATGATTCTCGGAACGCAGATGGAACGCCATATCGGCAAGCGCCTCGGCATCCCCTGCGCCGTCATCTCCGCTCCCGTCCACGTGCAGGATTTCCCCGCCCGCTACAGCCCGCAAATGGGCATCGAAGGCGCAAACGTCATCTTCGACACTTGGGTACACCCGCTGGTCATGGGGCTGGAAGAGCACCTGTTGCACATGTTCCGCGACGACTTCGAATTCCACGACGACGCGGGGGCCAGCCATCACGGACACAAAGCCAAACCCGCGCCGCAACCTGAAAAAGCTGAAGAACCGCAGCCTGCGAACGACAACAGTTCGATCACATGGCTCGACGACGCGGAAAAAGAACTGAAGAAGATCCCCTTCTTCGTGCGCGGCAAGGCCCGCCGCAACACCGAAACCTTCGCCGCCGAACGCGGCATGACCCAGATCAGCCTCGATACACTGTACGAAGCAAAGGCCCATTATGCGCGATGACGCCATGATAACCCGGCCTTACAAGGTCGTGATCCTGACGCTGGACAGCCATGCGGCCGGCCCCTGTGAACGGGCGGCCCTGAATCTCGGCATGGATTTCCCGGGGCTGGAGCTTAAGGTCCATGCAGCCGCCGAATGGGGTGAAAGCGACGCCGCCCTGGCCGCCGCCCGCGCCGACATCGCTTCGGGTGACATCCTCATCGCAAACCTTCTTTTCCTCGAAGATCATATCAACGCGATCCTGCCTGACCTCGAAGCGCGGCGCGAGGATTGCGACGCGCTTGCGGGCATCATAGCCGATGCAAAAATCGTACGCCTGACCCGTATGGGCACGCTCGACATGCAGGCGCCGGAATCCGGCACCCGCAAGCTGATGAAAAAGCTGCGCGGCCAGACAAAGCAGAATGTCGACAGCGGCGCCAAGAAGATGAAGATGCTGCGCCGCCTGCCGCGCATCCTCAAATTGATCCCGGGCAAGGCCCAGGACCTGCGCGCATGGTTTCTGACGATGCAATACTGGCTCGGCGCGTCTGACGAGAATGTCGAGGGCCTTATCCGCTTCTTGATCTCGCGCTACTGCCGCCATGACGCGTGGCGCGGCGCTCGCGTGGCCCTGCCGGTGGAATATCCCGATACCGGGCTTTACCACCCCGACCTGCCCGACCGAATCACCACCGATCCCGCCGACCTGCCCGGCCACATCCCCGGCGCGCCCACTGTCGGCCTCCTGATGATGCGTTCCTACGTGCTCTCGGGCGACACCGCGCATTACGACGCCGTCATCCGTACACTCAATACGCGCGGCCTGAATGTCTTGCCCGCCTTCGCGGGCGGTCTCGATGGGCGTCCCGCCATCGACGCATTCTTCCGGACTGACGCCGGCCCGAAGATCGACGCGCTGGTTTCCCTCACCGGGTTCAGCCTTGTCGGCGGCCCGGCTTATAACGACAACGACGCGGCCATTTCCGTGCTCAAGGACCTTGATCTGCCCTACATCGCCGCCCATCCGCTGGAATTCCAGACGCTGGGCCAGTGGGCCGACTCGCCCCAAGGCCTCGGCCCGATCGAAACGACGATGCTTATCGCGCTACCCGAACTCGACGGCGCGACCTGTCCGACGGTCTTTGCCGGCCGCCACGGCCCCGAGGGCTGCGACGGCTGCGCCCATGCCTGCAAGGCGGCTCCGGACAACAAGGCCATGGCGCCCTGCCCCGAGCGCATCGACAGCCTTGTCGAGAAGACTGAACGCCTCATTCGCCTGCGCCGCCGCAAGCTGGCGGAAAAGAAAGTCGCAATCGTACTCTTTGGCTTTCCGCCGAACGCGGGTGCCGTGGGCACTGCCGCCTACCTGTCCGTCTTTGAAAGCCTGCACAACACCATGCTGGAAATGCAGACCCAGGGCTACGAAATCGAGGTACCCGAAACCGTCGACGCCCTGCGCGCCGCCGTCCTGCAAGGCAACGCCGCCCAATATGGTCAAGAGGCCAACGTCGCCGCCCATGTCAGCGCCGACACCATAGTGGCAAACACGTCCCATCTTTCCGAGATCGAAGAGGTCTGGGGTCCCGCTCCCGGCAAGGTGCAATCCGACGGGCGCGGCGTTTTCGTGCTGGGACAGGATTTCGGCAACGTCTTCGTCGGCGTCCAGCCCGCTTTCGGCTACGAAGGCGATCCGATGCGCCTGCTCTTTGAGCGCGGCTTCGCGCCCACCCATGCCTTCGTGCAGTTCTACCAGTGGCTTCGCGACACCTACCAGGCCGACGCCATCCTGCATTTCGGCATGCATGGCGCGCTGGAATTCATGCCGGGCAAGCAGGCGGGTCTTGGCGCCCGCGACTGGCCCGACCGCCTGATCGGCGAGATGCCCAACATCTACCTCTACGCCGCCAACAACCCGTCCGAGGCCAGCCTCGCCAAGCGCCGTTCGGGCGCCGTCACCATTTCACACCTCACCCCGCCCCTGGCCACCGCCGGCCTCTACAAGGGGCTGGCCGAGCTGAAAGAAAGCCTGACCCGCTGGCGCGCCACGCGCCCCGGCGCATCCGAACGCACCGATCTGGAAACGCTCATCGCCGAACAGGCTGAAGCCGTCGACCTAGGTGATACCGATCCCGAAACGCTCTGGCTAAAACTGCTGGAAACCGAGGATGCGCTGATCCCCGAGGGCCTGCACGTGGTGGGGCGCCCCATGTCCGACACGGCCCGCGCCGAGTATCTCGATCTCATGGCCGACGCCGATGCTGAGACGCGCGCAACCGCCGACTCTCACCTCAAGCAAAGCACCGAGATCCCCGCCATCCTGCACGCGCTGTCCGGCGGCTACACAGCGCCAGTCCATGGCGGCGACCTCGTCCGCTCACCCGACATTCTGCCCACGGGCCGAAACATCCACGCATTCGACCCGTTCCGGATGCCTTCGGAATTCGCTTGCCGCGAAGGCGCGGCGCAGGCGCAGCTTCTGCTTGAAACGCACAAGACCCTGCCGCGCACCGTGGCGATCGTCCTCTGGGGCTCCGACAACATCAAATCCGACGGCTCACAACTGGCGCAGGCGCTGGCGCTCATGGGCGCCGCCCCCCGTTTCGACAGTTTCGGCCGGCTCTGCGGGGCGGACCTGATCCCACTCGCGGAACTGGGCCGCCCGCGTATCGACGTCATCATGACCCTCTCGGGCATCTTCCGCGATCTTCTGCCCCTGCAAACCAAGCTGTTGGCCGAAGCTGCGCTCAAGGCCGCGAAGGCCGACGAGCCGGTCGAGCAGAACTATATCCGCGCCCACGCGCTGGCCTATGCCGAGAAGATCGGCTGCGACCTGCAAACCGCTGCCCTGCGCGTCTTCTCCAACGCCGAAGGCGCCTATGGCTCGAACGTCAACATGATGGTCGACAGTTCCGCCTTCGATGACGAGGACGAGCTGGCTGACGCCTATCTCTCGCGCAAGTCCTTCGCCTACGGCGTCGACGGCAAGGCGGCGGCCAACGATAAACTGCTGCAAACCGCCTTGGGCGACGTGGAACTGGCCTACCAGAACCTCGAATCCGTCGAGCTTGGCGTTACCACGGTCGATCACTATTTCGACACGCTGGGCGGCATCTCGCGCGCGGTCAAACGCGCACGCGGCGGTGAAGAGGCGGCGATCTACATCTCCGACACGACCCGCGGCGCGGGCAAGGTGCGCACGCTGGCCGACCAGGTCTCACTGGAATCCCGCTCGCGCGCGCTCAATCCCAAGTTTCACGAGGCGCTGCTTCAACACGGTGCCGAAGGCGTCCGCCAGATCGAAAGCGCCTTCACCAACACGATGGGCTGGTCGGCCACCACCGGACAGGTCGAACCCTGGGTCTACCAGCGACTTTCCGAGACCTTCATACTGGATGCGGACATGCGCCAGCGCCTCGCGGATCTCAACCCTACCGCTTCTTCGCGCATGGCCAACCGCCTGCTCGAAGCCCACGACCGCGCCTATTGGCAGCCCGACGAGGACACCCTCTCGGCCCTGCGCAACGCCGCCGACTCCCTCGAAGATCACCTCGAAGGGGTCGCAGCAGAATGACACGTAACCCCGAAAGGACAGGCGACACATGAGCCCTCGCGACGACATTCCGGCCCTCAGGGGCCAAGACGGCGAAGGATCGGTTCAGGTTCACCAGGACCCATCGATGAAGATCGAAGGGGCCAAGGTCTTCTCGGTTTACGGCAAGGGCGGGATCGGCAAGTCCACCACGTCCTCGAACCTGTCCGCGGCTTTCGCTAAGATGGGCAAGCGCGTGCTTCAGATTGGCTGCGATCCCAAGCATGACAGCACCTTCACCCTGACGGGCCGCTTGCAGCCCACGGTGATCGACATCCTGAAGGAGGTCGATTTTCACCCCGAAGAGTTGCGCCCCGAGGATTTCGTGGCCGATGGCTGGGGCGGCGTCAAATGCGTCGAGGCAGGCGGGCCTCCGGCGGGCACCGGCTGCGGCGGCTATGTCGTGGGCCAGACCGTCAAGTTGCTGAAACAGCACCACATGCTGGAAGACACCGACGTCGTGATCTTCGACGTGCTGGGCGACGTGGTCTGTGGCGGCTTCGCGGCGCCCCTGCAACACGCCGACCGCGCGGTGATCGTCACTGCCAACGATTTCGACAGCATCTACGCCATGAACCGCATCATTGCGGCGGTGCAGGCCAAGTCGGCCAATTACAAGGTCCGGCTGGCCGGCTGCGTCGCCAACCGTTCGCGCGAGACGAACGAGGTCGACCGCTACTGCGATAAGGTCGGCTTCAATCGCATCGCGCATATGCCCGATTACGACGCCATCCGCCGTTCGCGCCTGAAAAAGAAAACGCTGTTCGAGATGCCCGACGAGGAAGACATCGTCATGGCCCGCAAGGAATATGTCCAACTGGCCGAAACCCTCTGGCGCGGCACCGAACCGCTGGCCCCCGCCCCGATGGAAGACCGCGATATCTTCGAACTGCTTGGATTCGATTAATGAGCTACGACCGCACATTGACCCGGGTCGAGACCTATTTCGACAAGACCGCCACCCGCACGTGGGAGGCGCTGACCAGCGATGCGCCGGTCTCGAAGATCCGGGAAACCGTGCGTCGCGGGCGGGACGCGATGCGCGAACAGATGCTGTCGCGCCTCCCCAATGACCTGCGCGGCGCACGCGTCCTCGATGCGGGCTGCGGCACCGGCGCCATGACCACCGAACTTGCCGCACGCGGGGCCGAGGTGGTGGCGGTCGACATTTCGCCGTCGCTTGTAGGCATCGCGCAACGCCGCCTGCCCGAAACGCTGGCCCACCGCGTGACATTTCACGCAGGCGACATGCTGGAAGAAAGCCTCGGCCGGTTCGACCACGTTCTGGCCATGGACAGCCTGATCTATTACCGCGACGCCGATATCGCCCGGTCTCTGGCGACGCTCATGGCGCGCAACTCGGGCCGGATCGTGTTCACCGTCGCGCCGCGCACGCCGCTCCTGATGGGCATGTGGTACGCGGGCAAGCTTTTCCCGCGCTCCGACCGCTCACCCACCATGATCCCGCACAGCCCCGCGCGCCTGTCGCGCGCCTATGCGCAAACCAATGGCACCGGCACCCTTGCGCCGCTCCAGCGCGTGACCTCGGGCTTCTACATCTCCCATGCGATGGAGGTGACTGCATGAGCCGTCCTTCGCCCCTCAAGCATCTCAGCCTGCGCGCCCTGCCCTTCGCGGACGCGGCCAGCGAGGGGTTGCCGATGGGCGAACTGCTGCGGCTCTCGCTGTTCCAAGTTTCGGTGGGCATGGCCACGGTCATGCTGCTGGGCACACTCAACCGCGTCATGATCGTCGAGCTTTCGGTCCCGGCCACCATTGTCGCCGTGATGATCGCGCTGCCAGTCCTGATTGCCCCCTTCCGCACGCTTCTCGGCTTCCGCTCCGACACCTACCGCAGCGCCATCGGCTGGAAGCGCGTGCCCTACCTGTGGTTCGGCTCGCTCTGGCAGATGGGTGGCCTCGCAGTGATGCCTTTCGCCCTGCTGGTTCTGTCGGGCAATACTGTGCACGACGTACCTTTTGCGGGCGAGGTGCTGGCAGCGCTGGCCTTCCTGATGACCGGCCTTGGCCTGCACATGACGCAAACCGCCGGTCTGGCGCTCGCCACCGACCGCGCCGATGAGGCAACGCGCCCGCGCGTCGTGGCCCTGCTTTACGTGATGTTCCTCTTGGGCATGGGGATCTCGGCCATCGTCATCGGCTGGCTGCTGCGCGACTTCAGCGAACTGGCCCTGATCCGGGTGGTGCAGGGCGCGGCGCTCGCGGGCATCGTGCTCAACCTCATCGCGCTCTGGAAACAGGAAAAGATGGCGCCGATGACGCGCGCCGAACGCGCCGCCCCCCGCCCCCGGTTTTCTGAGGCCTGGGCCGACCTGATGGCGGGCGGCCAAGCCGGGCGCCTTCTGGCGGTGGTCTTCATAGGCACGATGGCCTTCAACATGCAGGACGTGCTGCTTGAGCCCTACGGTGGCGAAATCCTGGGCCTTTCGGTCTCCTCGACCACACTCCTGACAGCGCTTTGGGCCGCGGGCGCATTGGCGGGCTTCGTCTGGACCGGACGGTCTCTGGCGCAAGGCCGCAACGCACATCGTCTGGCGGCTTTCGGTGTGCTGATCGGCATCGCGGCCTTTGCCGTCGTCGTGTTCGCCGCTCCGATGAACTCGACCGTCCTCTTCTTTGCCGGAGCCTGCCTGATCGGGTTGGGCGGCGGTGTCTTCGCTGTCTCGACCCTTACGGCCGCCATGACCATGACGACCCAAGGCAAGGCCGGCCACGGCCTGGCACTCGGGGCCTGGGGTGCCGCACAGGCCACTGCGGCGGGGCTCGCCATCGCCTTTGGCGGCGGCATCCGCGACGCGGTCAATGCCGCGGCCACGTCCGGCGCGTGGGGCGAGGTGCTGAACACGCCGGCCACCGGCTACACTTTCGTCTACCACACAGAAATCGCCCTTCTCTTCGTCACGCTCGCCGTGATCGGGCCACTGGTTCGCAACCCGCGCGCCGCCACCCATTCCACCCCATCGGAGGCGGCCCGCATCGGCCTGGCCGACTTCCCGACATGATGTGCCGATCCATGGAAAGGATATGCCATGAGTAACGCTTTCTTCGCCAACTTCGATCTTGCCAGTCTTTCGATCTGGCTGTTCTGGATCTTCTTCGCCGGGCTGATCATCTACATCCAGCGCGAGAACATGCGCGAGGGCTACCCTCTGGAAGATGATGACGGCAACCTGTCCGCCAACCAGGGCCCATTCCCGATCCCGGGCGACAAGACCTTCATCCTGCCCCATGGCCGGGGCGAGTTGACCGTGCCCTCGGGCCAGCGCCCCGACCGGCAGAACGTGGCGCTGCAAAAGACCGCTGCGGGCAACGGTTTCCCGTTCGAGCCCACGGGCGACCCGCTCGCCGACGGTGTCGGCCCGGCCTCCTGGGCCAACCGCGAGGACGTGCCGGAACTTGACGGTCATGGCCACCCCAAGATCGTGCCGATGTCGGCCAACGAACACTTCCACGTGGCCGCGGGTCGTGACCCGCGCGGCCTGCCCGTGGTAGCAGGCGACGGAGAGGTCGTGGGCATGATCACCGACCTCTGGGTCGATGAGCCCGAGCAACTGGTCCGCTATCTCGAAATCGAACTCGACGGCGATCACGGCGCAGGCAAGCGGCTCGTGCCGATGACCCTGACGCGGATCAAGAGCAACCACGTCAAGGTGCTCAAGCTCTACGGCAAGCACTTTGCCGGTGTGCCGCAACACGCATCGCCCAACCAGGTGACCAAGCTCGAGGAAGACAAGATCTCGGCCTATTACGGCGGCGGCACGATCTATGCCGACGACGCCCGCCTCAACCCTAAGCTGGGCTGAGCCGGGACCAGGACGGACGGAGGAGATGACGATGCCCCATGACGACTTTCACGTGGAACCGGTGCCCGGCCTGCCCGAACGCCCGCCCGAGGGCGAGCAGATCCTGTGGCAGGGCCGGCCCAATTGGTGGGCGCTGACGGTCCAGTCGCTCAACCTCTACTGGGTGGTCGGCTATTTCGTCGTCCTCTTCGCTTGGCGCTTCGTCACCCTGTTCGATCAGGTTGGGATGGCCCATGCGTTCCGGGTGTCCTTCCCGTTCCTGGTCATCGGCGCGGTGGCCGCGGCGCTTCTGCTTCTGATCGGCTACGTGCAGGCCCGCGCCACCGTCTACACCATCACCAACCGGCGCGTGGCAATGCGCGTCGGCGCGGCGCTGACCGTCACGCTGAACCTGCCGTTCAGCCGCATCGCCAGCGCCGATCTGGCGCTGCGCCGCTCAGGCAATGGCACCATCGCGCTCGACCTGATGGACCCGCCGCCGCTCAGCTACCTGACCTGCTGGCCGCATGTGCGGCCTTGGCACGTACGCAAACCGCAGCCCGCGCTGCGCGCCATCGACGACGCCGCCCGCATCGCGCGCCTCATTGCCGAGACGGCCGAGGCGCAGGTCAATGCCCCCAAACTGGCCCGCACACCGGGCGAAACCAACATCGGCGCGGACGATATCGCCCCTGGCGCCGTGCCGGCGGAATGACAAGGACCTGACACGACATGGCCCAGACCGACCACATCCACGCAAACGACCGCGCCGGACACGACAAGGAACTCGTCCCGCGCGCCCTGGTCTTCGCGGTCTGCACCTTCGTGCTGATCGTTCTCGCGCTGGTGACGTGGTCGCGCCTGTCGGGCCAGCCGGTCACCTATACACCGCCCACCGGTACCATCACGCATGAACGCACCTTCAACCTGTCCGGCGACATGTCCGGCAGCGCCACCGTGACCGAACTCGACGGCACGCTCATCGCCGAGCTGAACCCGAAAGAGGGCGGGTTCATCTCGGGAGTCTGGAGGGTGATCCAGCGCGAGCGCACCAAACACCGCGTGGCCCTGACGGGCCCGCTGACACTCGTCCGCTACGACAACGGACGCATCGCGATCCACGACCCGTCCACGGGCTGGAGTGCCGACCTCATGGGGTTCGGCATCGACAACGCCAAGGCCTTTGCAAGGCTCCTGGCACAATAGCAAAAGGAGACGCCAAAATGGGATGGCTGACCAAAGACATAGAAAGGGCGCCCTGCACGGTCGAAGTATCACACTGCTTTGAATCCCTGCACGCGCATGTGCGGTTCAACAACGGGGCGGTGATCCACCCCGGCGACGAGGTCAAGGTTCACGGACCCGAGATCATGGCGCCCTTCGGCGAAGTGGTCAGCGAGGACCGCGAGGCCACCATCGTTCGCGCCAGCAAACTGGAACAGCTCTGGACCCGCCTCACGGGTGATTTCGAGGTGATGGAGCTGTGCGAGTTTTCCTTCTCAGAGGAGGTCACGCTATGAACGCCCACACCAAACACAATGCAATGCGCCCCTCCGGGGCGACGCACACCGCCGACGCCACCACCGTTGAAGAGGGGCTCGCGATCGCCGAAGCGCAGGATCGCCAGTACAACGATGAAATGGCGACCGAAACGGCGATGTCCAACACGCTGCTCACGCCGCGCTTCTACACCACCGATTTCGACGAGCTTGACGCGATCGACGTCAGCCCGGTGCGCGCCGATTGGGACAAGCTGATTGACCAGATGCAGGCCGACCCCAACAAGGGCCACTTCAAGAAGAACGAGGACTGGGACCATGTCGACTGGGAGGGGATGGACCCCGCCCTGAAGAAGGAATTCATCGACTTCCTGATCTCGAGCTGCACCGCCGAATTTTCGGGCTGCGTCCTCTACAAGGAAATGAAGCGCCGCGGCAACAACAAGGACATCACGCAGCTTTTTCAGCTGATGGCCCGTGACGAGGCCCGGCACGCCGGCTTCATCAACGACGCCCTGCGCGAGGCCGGGCTGCGGGTGAACCTCGGCTTCCTGACGCAAAAGAAGAAATACACCTACTTCCGGCCCAAGTTCATCTATTACGCCACCTACCTTTCGGAAAAGATCGGCTACGCACGGTATATCACGATCTACCGCCACCTCGAGGCCAACCCCGAGCATCGCTTCCACCCGATCTTCAAGTGGTTCCGCGAGTGGTGCAATGACGAGTTCAGCCACGGCGAGGCTTTCGCCCTGCTGATGAAGACCGACCCAAGGCTGACCTCCGGCAGAAACGTCTACTGGATCAAGTTCTTCCTGACGGCGGTCTACGCCACGATGTATGTCCGCGACCACCAGCGCCCGGCCTTTCACGACGCGCTCGGCGTCGATCCGGACTGGTACGCGCACGAGGTCTTCACCAAGACGTCGGAGCTGTCCAAGCAGATCTTCCCGATCACGCTGGATATCGAAAGCCCGAAATGGCAGCCGCTGCTGGAAAAGCTGCAAAAGGCCAATGTCGACCTCGACACCGCCCGCAAGCAGGGCGGCCCGATGGGCTTCGTCAAGCGTCTGTCGGCGCAGGCCCGCGCGGGGACTGCCTTCGTGCGATTGATGCTGATCCCGTCGAAGTCGCACAAGGTGCCGGAAAACGTGCGGCTGGAGCCGGCCTACTGATGACGCGCACTTGCGCATATGATCCCGGACGGGAGGGGGGCCAGCCCCCCACGTCGAAACAGGGTTTCGACGCTCCCCCCGGGATATTTTTAGCCAGAGGAAGCGAGGAGGTTCGATGCTGACCTCGCCGTGGATCGCGGCCCTTGCGGCCCTCTTTATCTGGTGGTTCTCCACTGGGGCGATCTTGATGGTGGTGCGCCATGCCGACCGCGCGGGCGGAAACGCACGCATGATCTGCCTACTGTCCTCCCTGCCCTTGCTGGCACTTGGGCTTTGGGGGTTTCACACGACGCTGTCGATGGACTCGACGCTTGCCGCCTATGGCGCGTTCCTCACGGCGCTGGCGGTTTGGGGCTGGGTGGAACTCACCTTCCTGACCGGGATGATCACCGGCCCCAACCTGCGCGCCTGTCCCGACGGCCTGCCGGAATGGGAACGCTTCATCCGGGCCTGGGGCACCGTGGCTTATCACGAGACCCTGCTGACGCTGATCTTTGTCGCGATGTGGCTGCACGCGGCCGGGTCGGTGAACACCTTCGGGCTCTGGACGTTCACGATCCTCTATTTCGCGCGCATCTCGGCCAAGCTGAACCTCTATTTCGGCGTGCCGCGCATCAATACCGAGTTCCTGCCCGAGGCGCTTGGCCATCTCGCCAGCCATTTCCGCATCCAGCGGCTCAACTGGGTCTTCCCGATCTCGGTGTCGGCCCTGACCTTCGCCGTGGCCTGCTGGCTGGAACGGCTCTACGCGGCCCAATCCGCATTCGACGTGGTGGGCTTCGCGCTTTTGTCGGCCATCGCCGGCCTCGCGCTTCTCGAACACTGGTTGATGGTGCTGCCATTGCCCGATGCCAAACTTTGGCGCTGGATGCTGCCCGCGCCCAAACCGACACAAGACAAAAATACAAGACCGGAGGGATCCCATGGATTTTGATGCCATGTTCAACGCGCAGCTTGGCGCACTCAAGGAAGAGGGCAACTACCGCATCTTCGCCGAACTCGAACGCCGCTGCGGTGATTTCCCCCGGGCGCGCAGCCATGACGCTGACACTCCTGACGAGGTGACCGTCTGGTGCTCCAACGACTATCTTGGGATGGGCCAGAACGATCAGATCCGCCAGGTCATGAAGGATGCCGTCGACCAGTGCGGCACCGGCGCCGGCGGTACCCGCAATATCTCGGGCACCAACAAGTATCACGTGGCACTCGAACACGAACTGGCCGATCTCCATGGCAAGGAAAGCGCCCTGCTCTTCACGTCCGGTTACGTCTCGAACTGGGCCGCCCTCGGCACGCTGGGCGCGCGCCTGCCCGACGCCGTGATCCTCTCGGACGAGCTCAACCACGCCTCGATGATCGAGGGTATCCGCCACTCCCGCGCCCAGAAACGTATCTGGAAGCACAACGACCCCGAAGACCTCGACCGGCAACTGGCCGCGTTGCCAGCCAACGCGCCGAAGATCGTGGCATTCGAGAGCGTCTATTCCATGGACGGTGACATCTGCCCGATGCAGGAAATCGTCGAAGTGGCCGAGAAACACGGTGCCATGACCTATCTCGACGAGGTTCATGCCGTCGGCCTCTACGGCCCCCGTGGCGGCGGTGTCAGCGAGCGCGAAGGCCTCGCCGACCGCATCACCTTGATCGAGGGCACGCTGGGCAAGGCCTACGGCTGCATGGGCGGCTACATCACCGGCTCTGCTTCGATGTGCGACTTCGTCCGCAGTTTTTCCTCGGGGTTCATTTTTACCACTGCGCTGCCCCCGGCCGTGGCCGCGGCAGCGCAGGCCAGCGTCGCGCATCTCAAGCAAAGCCGCGCCGAACGCGACGCCCAACGCGACCGCGTTGCCTACCTGCGGTCCCAGCTCGACAAGCGTGGCATCCCGCATATGCACAATGCCAGCCACATCATCCCCGTGATGATCAAGGATCCGGTCAAGTGCCGGATGCTGGCAGACATTCTGATGCAGGACTGGGGCATCTACGTGCAGCCGATCAACTATCCCACCGTCCCCAAGGGCACCGAACGGCTGCGTTTCACACCCGGCCCGCTGCACAGCTACGACGATATCGATCACTTGGTCGAGGCGCTCGGCGTCCTTTGGAAGCAATGCGCGATAGCCCACGCTGTTGCCTGAGTTCCGCCGCGACAATCCGTCAACCACGCGGAGCCTCCGAACCCGCTCCAAAATTAAGAAAATGTCGGTTGATTTGGTCTGATACCCGCTATGTCGTATGGACAGCCAAACACATGGAGGACTCAATGAAGATCCACGTTACAGCCATCGCCCTCGCCAGCATCGCCGCCCCTGCCCTAGCCCAGGACGGTGACGCGGAGGCCGGCGAGAAAGCCTTCCGCCAGTGCAAGGCCTGCCACATGGTCATCGACGACGCAGGCGAAACCATCGTAAAGGGCGGCCAGGTCGGCCCCAACCTTTACGGTCTGTCGGGTCGCACCGCAGGCTCGGTCGAGGATTTCAGTTACTCCGACCTGCTGGTCGCCGCAGGCGAAGCGGGCCTTGAGTGGGACCAGGAAAGCTTTGCGGGATACGTGCAGGACCCGACACCCTGGCTGCAAGAATATACCGGCGAAGACGGTCGCGGGAAGATGACCTACAAGCTGCGCAAGGAAGAGGATGCTGCGGACATCTGGGCCTATCTCGCCTCGGTCGGTCCCGAAAGCTGATCCGCCATCCCGCATTCGAAAAGGCCGCCCCCCAAAGGCGGCCTTTTTCGTGCCGCGCTGTAAGCGTCATGCTAGGATACACTCAAAACAGGAGAGAGCATCATGATCGCAGGGGCACATGCAATTCTTTGGCTAAGCGAAGACGGCAAGGGCAATGACGCTTGCCGTTTTGCCGACGCCGACGGCGGATACTTGATCGACGGATCGTCGACCGACGCGGACGGCACCGTTCTTCGATACCGCATCCGTGCCCGTGCCGATGGCACGACCCGGCGCGTCCGCATCGGCAAGAAATCCCGCCTGAAACTGCGTCACAAGAAGGACGGCACCTGGACGCAAAACGACACTCCGGCGCCTGAGGTCCAGGGAGCCACCGATATCTTCCTAGACTTCACGCCGGCAAGCTTTACCCTGCCAATCCGCCGTCTTGCCCTCGACATCGGCGCTCAGTCCAAAATCATCGCGGCACGGCTGGACATGGCAACGGAACAGCTTACCCCGCGGCATCTCGTATTCCGGCGTATCTCGGACGACAATTACGAAGTCGAAACGGGCGAGACGGGCACGACCACCCGCATCTCGGTCGATGATCAAGGCATTGTTCAATCGCAACCGGGTCACTGGATCGCTCAGGCCTGACTTCTTCTAGCCGACAAACTGGCCAGTCAGCATCCAAATCCCCATCCCCAGCATCACCAGGTTTTCGGTCAGCGAAATGAACCCCAAGGGCACGTTCGATCCTCCACCGACACAGGCACAGGTCAACTCGCGCTTGTCGATATAGACGGCCCTGAACACGCTCCATCCGCCGACGGCCCCGATGAAGATCGCCACAGGCGCGACCAGCCAGATCAGCCCGCTGCCCGTACCGATCAGCGCCATCATGCCCACGCCCGCGTAAAGCTCGGCAAATGGATAGGCATAGCCGTAGGGCACGTATCTCTGCGCCAGCAGGTCATACCCCAGAAAGCCATTCACGAAGCCTTCGATATCCTGAAGCTTCTGGACGGCCAGAACCACCATTGAGCTGGCAAAGAACCATTTCAGCCATGTCAGCAGCGGAAAGCCGTCATAGAGGTTCGACACGATTGCCAGCGCCATCAGCGCGGTACTGGCGAAAATCGCGATGACAGGCATATAGGTCGTGTCGTCCTCGCCCAGCACGCGATAGCCGAAATGCGCTTTGAGTTCGCTGTACCCGCCGATCCGTTCACCATCGATGAAGGTCTGCGGCGTCGTCTTCACACCGTGCGCCTCCATGAACGCGTCGGTTTCCTCGCGGGTGGTCAGAAGGTTGTCGTCGATTTTGAAGCCGCGCCGCTTCAGCAACGACAGCGACTTCAGCCCGAACGGACACAGGTGCCCCGGCATCGCCATCCGGTAAAGCGATGCCGTCTTCCGGTCCCCTTCGCTTTTAGCGCGGGCGGTTTCGGGGCCATCGATCGTGTCCGTGGCTGCCATGATGAATGCCTTTCGGGTTGCTCGTTCCAAAGCAAAACGCCACGCCCGGCGTGGGCATTTGACAGTTCACTGAATCAACGGAAAGACAGCCGGTTGGTTCCGGCGAACATCGCCGGCTCCTTGATCCCAAGACGTCCGAAGGCGTGTCAGCCTACGGCGTTCAGCGTGACAACTTCCGCCGCCCGGCCCACTGCTGCCCGCGCGGTTGCGGCAATATCGGCCGCCGTCAGGCCCGCATCGGCATACATGTCCTCGGGGCTTGCCTGGTCGATATAGCGGTCCGGCAAGTGCATCGTGCGCACCGCGAGCCCCCGGTCGAACGCGCCTTCTGCAGCTAACGCCTGAAGCACCATCGCGCCGAATCCCGCCATGGCGCCCTCTTCCACCGTGATCAATGCCCGGTGATGCCGTGCCAATTGCCGGATCAGGTCCATGTCCAGCGGCTTGGCAAAGCGCGCATCGGCCAGCGTCACCGACAGGCCCTCGGCCTCCAACGCGGTCACCGCCGCCCGGCACTCCGCCCAGTGCGCCCCGTATGACAGGATCGCCACGTCGTCGCCCTCTTGCAGGACGCGGCCCTTGCCGATCTCCAGCACCTCGCCCCGCTCCGGCAGGTCGACACCCGTGCCCGCCCCGCGCGGATAGCGAAACGCGATGGGCCCGTCGTCATGTGCCGCCGCCGTGGCGACCATATGGGTCAACTCCGCCTCGTCGGCAGCGGCCATGCAGACCATCCCGGGCAAGGCGCCCAGGTAGCCCACATCGAATGCCCCCGCATGGGTCGGCCCGTCAGCCCCCACCAACCCAGCCCGGTCAATCGCAAACCGCACCGGCAGGCCTTGCAAGGCCACGTCATGCACCACCTGGTCATAGCCCCGTTGCAGGAAGGTCGAGTAGATCGCGCAGAACGGCCGCAGCCCGCTTGCCGCCATCCCGGCGGCAAAGGTCACCGCGTGCTGTTCGGCAATGCCGACGTCAAACACGCGGGTCGGAAACCGTTCTGCCATGACGTTCACGCCCGTGCCCGACGGCATCGCCGCCGTCACCGCCACGATGTTCGGGTCACGCGCCGCCTCGTCCGTCAGGGCCTTGCCGAAAACCGAGGTGTAGGACGGCGCGCCGCCCGATTTCTTGGCCTGCACGCCGGTCTCGGGGTCGAATTTGGATACTCCGTGCCCGCAATCCGCGCTGGTCTCGGCGGGCGCGTAGCCCTTGCCCTTCACTGTACAGACATGGATCAGCACCGGCCCCGTCGCCCGCGTCCGTGCCGCGCGCAGCACCGGCAGCAGTTGCGCCATGTCATGCCCGTTGATCGGCCCCACATATTCAAACCCCAGCTCCTCGAACAACGTCCCGGACTGGCTCACGCCTGTCACAAGCTGCCGCGCCCGCTTCGCGCCTTCGCGCATCGGCGCGGGCAGAGCCGCCTCGAACCCCTCGGCAAGGCTTTTCACTCGCGCCAGTGGCTCGTTGGCGTAAAGCCCGCTCAGGTAAGACGACATCGCGCCCACCGGCGGCGCGATGCTCATCTCGTTGTCATTCAGGATCACGAACATCCGCCGCCCCTCGGCGCCCGCGTTGTTCATCGCCTCATAGGCCATGCCGGCGCTGATTGAGCCATCCCCGATCACCGCGATCGCGTCGCCCGTGGGCCGCCCCATGTCGCGCCCCACGGTGAACCCCAGCGCCGCACTGATCGAGGTCGAGCTGTGCGCCGCCCCGAACGGATCGAACTCGCTCTCCTTGCGCTTGGTGAAACCACTCAGGCCGTCCTTCTGCCGCAAGGTCCGGATACGGTCCCGCCGTCCGGTCAGGATCTTGTGGGGATAGCATTGATGGCCCACGTCCCAGACCAGCTTGTCCATCGGCGTGTTGAACACCGAGTGGATCGCAACGGCCAATTCCACGACGCCCAGCGACGACCCAAGGTGCCCCCCCGTTTCGGAAACCGCGGAAATGACCTCGGCACGAAGCTCGTCGGCCAGCGCCGCCAGATCCTCGTCGGGCATCTGCCGCAGATCCTGCGGCCCCGCCACGCGGTCAAGTATCGGTGTGTTTGGTGTGGTCTGTTGCATCGCACCCCCCCTCAAGATGAGATCCGGCGCGGCCCGCAACAGGGGCTGCAAGCAGCGCTGTGGTCAGGCCCCGGGCGACATCGCGCCGCCCGGCCCCGCAAGTCTTTATTCGCCGTACTCCGGCTCTCCGGACGTCGTGGCCAGTTCCGGCCAGTCCTTGATGACGTTCGTGCCCTGAAGCGGTTGCTGATAGCCCTTGTGGCACGTCCGGCACGCCGCCTTGGGCGCGTCGCCATTCTTCGGCCCCAGCCGGCTTTCGGGCAGCAGCCCTGCAATCGGGATCAGGTAGTCGTTGTTCAACTCCTGCACCATCTGGATGCCCAGCGTCTCGGTCGCCCATTGCGGTGTCACCTGCGCCCCGTCATAGAAGGCGCGGGAGTTGTGGCAGAAGACACAGTTCACCCCCAGCGAGTTCGAGATGTAGTTCATGAACGCATAGGTACGTTCCGCGTGCTGGATGCCGGGATAGTCGTCAACACCCGGCACACCGACCACGCGGCTGTCCAGATCGTGTACCTTGATGGATTCACCATCCACAAGGTAGGTCTGCAACGCGTCGGACGGCAGCGAGGTATAGCTCGACAGCGGCGTCACCCGGTTCTGCACGGCCCCCCAGCCTTCGACCCTTTCGTTGACCGGGCTGATATCGAACCAGATATCGCTCGGCACGGGCTGGCCGCGGTGGCAGGTGTAACATGTCACGCCGACTTCCTTGTTGGCGTTGACATGCCCGTCCCAGTTCTCGTTCAGGTTCTGGGTCATGCCGATCATGGTATAGCCCACCGAGGTCTGATAGCTGTCCATATCTTCGAAAAGGTTGGGAATGCCCGTCCACTGCTGCATCGCGGCAATAAGGCGGTCGTAGTTCTCGACCGTCAGGTCTTCCAGCCCCGGCGGCACGTTCTCACGCGCATCGCCGGCCAGTTCCTCTCCGCCCTGCGGTACCACCGGGTCCGAGCGGGTGGCCATGTAGCCCGCGATGCCCGGATCGGGCTCATTCAGGTCGGACTTGAACTCGGGCACGGACATGCCGGTGCCGCGCGGGCCCGTCTGCAAGCTTTCCGTGGCGTAGGGCTGACCGGCAGAGACCACCCAGGCCGCCACCAGAACCGCGCCCCCAACGACCCCAATAGCAATCGCGGGGCCATAGATGTTCGTGGGGTTGTCGGCGTTCCACTTGTTGAACCAGTTTGGTAGCATGGCTCAGTCCTCCTTGCCGATGAAGGCTTCGTAAGACCCGTAAGCCTCGTAGCCGTAAGAGCCATCGTAAGCCGGTGCAAAGTTGTGCTCCTGCGCCCAGATGAACCAGTTGTCGACGACCGTGCCGGTCAGCAGGATGCCGATCCCGCCGGTGATCGGCGTCAGGACCGCGAACCACCACGCCCAGCGGTGGATGCCTTCCATCGTGGCGTTAAAGCCCATGGTCCAGCGCCAGAACAGGGCGGCGCGTTCCGTGGCCGTGCCCCGGTCGACGATCTGCTCCAGCTCGCGGTCGCCGCCATAGCGGGTGACGGCCAGGATGGTCGCACCGTGCATGGCGAAGAGCAGCGTCGAGCCGTACAGAAACACGATGCTCAGGCAGTGGAACGGGTTGTAGTAAAGATTGCCATACCGGATCGAGAACGCCGTGGTCCAGTCAAGGTGCGGGAAGATGCCGTAAGGCACCGCCTCGCTCCACGATCCCATCAGGATCGGGCGAAAGAGGTTCAGCACCAGCATCAGCCAGATCGCACTCGCGAAGGCCCAGAAGACGTGCTTACCCATCTTGTGCTGCGCCGCCAGCAGGTAGCTGCGGATAAGCCAAGTCATCACGCTCACCAGCAGCAAGAAGCTGGCAATGATGAACCAGCCCCCGTCATTCAGTGGCGGGATGGACAGGCCATGCTCCGGCCCCGGCGGCTCAAGCGCCAGCCAGAAGCCTTGGCGCAGGAATTCGGGGATCGACCAGTTGACCTGCGCCAGCATGTTGAAGCCGACGATGTTCAACGCCAGGATGAAGGTCACGAGGCTTACCAGCCCGGTCCAGCCAAGGTAGATCGGGCCGATCTGGGCATTGCCGATCCAGCCCACCAGGTTGCTGAACCGCGGCTTGAACCCGCGCTCGTCCATCATGTGGTTGTCGTTGTCCATGCCCCATTCGGGATTTCCGCGGACTTGGACCTGCGTGAATATGTTCTGATACTCGATCATGTCTTATACCCCCATCTGCGACGGCCAGATCGGCAGCTCGAGCCACCAGTTCCACCATTCGGGCCAGCCCTTGGTCCAGACCGGACCGCTGATGATGATGCAGACCGCCGACCAGAAGCCCGCGTTCAGCGCCAACAGCAGCCCGACGCGGTGGATGCCCAGCGTGCCGACCGAGTAGCCGATGAAATCACGAAAGAACGTGTCCTCGTGGTCCGGTGTCTTCATGACCTCGCCCTTCTCGGGGTTGGCCGCCGACAGGATCAGCCCGCCGTGCAGCGCGAGGGCCAGCGTGGTGGTGAAGAAGAACGTCACTGCCAGCATGTGCGCCGGGTTGTAATGGAAATGCAGGTAAGCGTAGCCGGTATTGCTGACCCAGTCGAGGTGACTGAAAATTCCGTATGGGAAGCCGTGCCCCCACGCGCCCATCAGGACGGGACGGAACACGACCAGCGTGACATAGGCAAAGATCGCGACGCTGAAGGCGAAGGGCACGTGATACCCGATACCCAGCTTGCGGCAGATCTCGACCTCTCGCAGCGCCCAGCAACTGAAGGCGCCGATCGCGCAGATCGTGATGATCTGCCACAGTCCGCCCTCCATCAGCGGGGCCGCGCCCAGGCCATAGGACAGGTCGGGCGGCGCGATATTGATCAGCCAGGGGTTCCACGTGCCCTGGTGGGCCGCTCCCCAGAAGATCAGGATTGTGCCAAGAAGCGCAAAGAACGCGCCCAGCACGCCGAAAAAGCCCACGTAGAACGGCCCGACCCAGAAGTCGAACAGGTCGCCTCCGATCAGTGTCCCCCCGCGGACCCGGTATTTTCTCTCAAAGCTGAGCAACGCCATTGTTTCTCTCCGCGTTTTCGGCCGGCCAGTGGTGCCCGGCCGTCACTCTTTGTTCGGTTTGTTGCGGGCGGGCGGACCCGCCCGCAACGAGGTTTGACGATTGTCTTGGATCACTCGGACGCCGCAGCGCGGGACGCCGCTGCATTCTCGAACCAGTTGACACCGTTCGACAGAACCACCAGGTGGATCATGACGGCCAAAAGGAACAGGAATGCGCCTTGTGCTACGAACACGCGGCGCGGATCGAAAATGAGCCAGATCTTGTAGAACTTCGACATTTTCTTTCCTTCCTCAGAACCAAGGAGCCCAGATGTACGTCGCGATGTGCGCGATGACCGCAACCAGTGTGAAGAGCGTAAGGCCGCTCATATACACCGAATGCAACTCCTGGGCTTGCTCGTCGGTAAGACCTGTAAAGGACAGGTCGGTGTTATCAGCCATGAACTTTCCTCCGGAACGTTATGCTGACGCCGCGAACCCCGCGGCCGGGTTCCCCAAAGGCTTTGCGGGCCCTTGAAGGTCTGCTCGCCCAGTCGGGCGGATACAGCTCGGGTTTCGGTCGGGGCATCATGCCTCAGACCGAGAAAATCAGCGGCGTGATCCGGTCCGCTTCGGACCAGGCACGCGCCAGCGGGCCGCGCACATTCAGCGTGTGGCGCTCCGCGATATCGCGGACCCAGCGGAACGTCGTGAACGGCACCGCGCAAAAGAAGATCAGCGTAAAATACACCCAGAACTCCGCGGTTCTGCGGCGTCCCGTGGTGCTGCGTCTCGGCGGGTTGGACGTCATGTCAGTCATGGTTGTTGTCCTCCTCTTGGACATCTGCCGTGGCGGCTTGGGCCACGGGCGAAAGGGCTTTGACGGTTTCCAGCACGACCCGCTCGGCGCCCTCTTTCAGGGCGGCCTCCTCGGCGGCGTCGCGCAACGTCTTGGCGGCGGAAATCCTGGTGAGCACCGGGTGGCTTTCCACGATCCGATTCAGCTCGGCCTGTGCATCGGCATCCCACGGGAAATCCCGGCGCAGCGGCGTCGGCGTCGCAGACCCTGCATCCATCTCGGACCCTAGCGGCAGGATTTGGAACAGCGCATCGAACAGGCCATTGCACACTTCCTGGATCAAATAGGTCGCCCCGGCGTACCCCATGAAGGGCGTGCCGGTGGCCCGCCGGATCGCAGCACCCGGAAAACTCGCCGGAATAAAGGCCGGCTTCGGCCCGTGCCCCGCGCTCATCTCGGCCAGGTACATCTTTTCGTTGATCGACCCCATCAGGATCAGCGGGCGCTTGTTGTGCACCAGCGAACGCACTTCCTCGTTGTTGGTCTTGGTCCCCGCACAGCGCGCCACGGCAAACCCGCAAGGCAGCCCCATGTCGTTTTCCAAGAAGTTCCGCACGCCCCGCGCATAGGTCTCGTTCGCCACGATCCCGAAACTGGCCGTGGCAAAGAAATCCTGCGTCACCGAGCGCCACAGGTCCCACACGGGCTTGATCGTCGAATGTTTCTCGCGCGCGATGAAGGGCTCCACGTCCAGCTCCAGCAACTCGCCCAGCTTGCGCAGGAATTTCGTCGTGCTGTCGATCCCCACCGGCGCCTGCAGGTACGGCTTCCCCAGCACTTCGCACAGGCCCCGCCCGAACTCGCGATACATGCAGATGTTCACATCGGCATTCACCAGGTCCCGCATCTCGGCCAGGTGCGCGCCCAGCGGCATTACCATGTTGATCTCGGCCCCGATCCCCTCGACCAGACGCCGGATTTCCGCCAGGTCCGAGGGCATGTTGAACGTGCCATACATCGGCCCAAGGATATTGACCCTAGGTTTGGCATCCTCCGCCCGCTTCTTCTCAGGCGGCATCCGCCCCTTGGTCATCCCGAACTCGGTGAAGATCCAGGTCATCGCCCGGTCCGCGGCTTCCCACTGGTCCTCGTCGATGGTCCGCGGCAGGAACCGCTGGATGTTGGTGCCCTGAGGCGTCACACCTCCGCCGATCATCTCGGCGATGGACCCCGTGACAACGACCGCCGGCAGCGCCGGATCGAGCGTGCCCCAGGCCCGTTTCATCGCGCCTTCGGTACCTTCCCGGCCCAGCTCTTCTTCGCCAAGGCCCGTCACCACGATGGGCAATTCATGCGGCGGCAGCGCGTCGGTGTAATGCAGCACCGAGGTCACCGGCAGGTTCTCGCAACCCACCGGTCCGTCGATCACCACCTGCAAGCCCTTGACGGCGCAGAAGGCATAAACCGCCGCCCAGTATCCGCCCGCCCGATCATGATCCTGGATCAGCATCAGATCATCTCCTGCGCTTTTTTGGCCCGTGCGGCTTTTTCCAGCTTCTTCTGGTTCGTCGCCCGGAAATCCTCCCGCACATTGGGCTGGCCTTCCCAGACCCCGGCGGTATCGCCTTCACCCACGCCCTCGAAGAACGCTCGCATCCGGTCCATCCGCCCCTTGTTGGCGATGGCCGCGTTGACCACCTCCGCAAGGCTCCCAGCCCCGGCAGGCCCCATAAGCGGCCGCGCGGAAATCAGGTTGGTAAAGTACAGGCCCGGAACGCCCAGTTCCTTGGCCTTCTGCACTACCGGCGTCGTCCCGATGGCCAGGTCCGGCTTGATCGCTTCCATCGCCGCGCAATCGTCTTCCAGCGACGCGCGGTACTGCACCTTGGTGCCTTTGGCCTCCAGCCAGGCCGCGTCGTCCGCCGACCACGGGCTCTTGGCACAGGCCGTGCCGACATAAGGCACATGCGCCCCGCTCTCGATCAGCAGGCGGGCCACCAGCAATTCGCTGCCTTCATAGCCCGACAGCGTGATGGTCCCGTCGATTTTCTTTGCGCCCAAGGCCGCCTCGATCGCCGGCAGGAACGCATTCTGCGCCTGCGCCACCTTGTCCGCAGGCACACCAAAGGCATCGCCAATCGCACTCAGCCACGCCGCCGTCCCGTCCCGTCCGACAGGCGCAGACCCCACAACAGGCCGCCCGGCCGCCTCGAACTCCCGCACGGCGGCGGTATAGAACGGATGGATCGCCGCCACCGCACCACAATCCAGCGCAGCATAAAGCTCCCGCCACTCCCGGCACGGCACCACCGGCCCGGCGGCCAGCCCCATTGGTGCCAGCATTTGACCGATCATTACCGGATCGGCGGGGAACATCTCGCCCAAGAGCGTGACGGTCGGCCTGTCGGAGACGCCCCCGTCAGGGGCGGCGACGGGTCCGGCCTTGATCTCTTGCCGCGCGTAGTTCAGCATCGCGCCGGCCAGAACGTCCTTGGCCTCGGCGTGAGTCGGAATGCCGAAGCCCGGCACGTCGATCCCGACGATGCGCACACCGTTGATTTCCTTCGGCAACAGCCGCAGCGGCACGCCGCTCGCGGTCGGCACGCACAGGTTCGTCACCACGACCGCATCAAACCGGTCCGGATCAGCCAACTCGTGCACAGAGTCCCGGATGTCCTCGAACAACTTGCCAGTGACCAGCGTCTCGGAATTGAACGGCACATAACCCACCGACCGCCGCGCGCCGTAGAAATGGCTCACAAAAGTCAGACCATACACACAACAGGCCGACCCGCTCAGCACGGTCGCCACGCGTTTCATCCGCAGGCCCACCCGCAAGCTGCCGAAAGCGGGACACATGCTTTGCGGCTTGTCGTGCGGACCTTGCGGATAGTCGCGCGCATATTGATCCAGCAGATCGCTCTGCCCGGCCATGCGCGCGGCTTTCTCCATCTCGTTACCGGAATGGCATCCCAGCCCCGGATCACCCGTCAGCTCCGGCGCGTCCTCGCGCGCCTTCCCGCGAATGACCTCGGCCTTGCCGGCATCGTCATATGTGACTTCATCGCTCATAGAGCCCTTTCCGACCCGCCCTGGGCCGCGATATCCTTCAAAAGCCGGGCGATCTGCTCGGGCCGCGCTTCGGCGACCATCCGGCAGGCCCGGATCAACTGCTGTGCCCGGGTGGGTTCAGGCGTCGTCATAGACCACCTCCAGGCTTTCCTTGGGCGCGGCGTTCTTGCCGCGCATGTCCTCGTCCGTCGCAGGCTCCAGCGTGACGCCCTCGCCGGTGTCCGACCCGTCGAAGAGCGCCAGCAAACCGTCCTGATCCAGCGGCTCCGGCCGCACGGGCGGCGCGGCGCCCACGGCCTCGGCCAGCCCGGCAAAAAGGCTGCCCCACTGGCTCTTCTCGGTGCCTACAATCTGGTAATTGGCCGACTTCTTGCGCAGGTCGTCATCCTGCGGGATCGCGGCCAGAACGGGGATGTCGACCGCTTCGGCAAAGGCCTGCGCCTCGCCCGAATGGTCGTCCTTGTTGACCACCAGCCCTGCGACGCCGACATTGCCGCCCAGCTTGCGGAAATACTCCACCGCCGAGCACACGTTGTTGGCCACGTAAAGCGACTGCAGGTCGTTCGACGCCACCAAAATCACCTTCTGCGCCATGTCGCGGGCAATCGGCAGGCCGAAGCCCCCGCACACCACGTCACCCAGGAAATCCAGCAGGACATAATCGAAGTCCCAGTCATGGAAGCCCAGCTTTTCCAGCAGCTCGAACCCGTGGATGATCCCGCGTCCGCCACAGCCGCGGCCGACTTCGGGCCCACCAAGCTCCATGGCAAAAACCCCGCCACGCTTGAAGCACACGTCGCCGATCTTCACCTGCTCGCCGGCAAGGTTTTTCTTGGTCGAGGTCTCGATAATCGTCGGACACGCCTTGCCGCCGAACAGCAGGCTCGTCGTATCCGATTTCGGGTCGCACCCGATCAGCAGCACACGCTTGCCCTGTTCGGCCATCATGTGGCTCAGGTTGGCCAGGGTGAACGACTTGCCGATCCCCCCCTTGCCATAGATCGCGATGATCTGCGTCTTGCTGGTGGGCTCGCCCTGTGGCACTTCCAGGCTCGGCTCCTCGCCGGCCTCGTCCCGCAGGCGTTTGTCGAAATCCTTCAGATTCGGGATGTCGTCCTTCACGCGGCGTCCTTCCAGTTGAGTATCATTTTCAGGCACGACGCCTCTTCAAAGGCCGTCCTGTACGCGTCCTCGGCCTGCTCGGCCGGGGCATTGTGAGTGATCAGCCCACCCAGGCTCAGCGCACCGCTGTCCAGCAGCGCGCCCACGGCGGCAAGGTCCTCGCGCGCCCATTCCGCAGCGATGCGCAACCGCGCCTCGCGCATGAAGGCGGGCGGAAAGGCAAAGCTCAGGCCGCCGGGATAGAACCCCGCCAGCACGATCTCGCCACCCTTGGTCAGCCGTCCGATCAGGTCGTTCAGAATACCGGCATTGCCCGAGGCGTCGTAAATCGCGCGGTAATCGCGGCGCGCGTCGTCGTCGGGCGCGATCACCTCATAGCCGTCGGCACCGCCGCGCCGCGCCGGATCGGTTTCCCAGACCACAGGCGCCGGCGCTCCGGCGGCAATCGTCAGCCGCGCCAAAAGGCGGCCCAGCACCCCATGCCCGACAATCAGCTCGGGCACGCGCTTGTCCAATCCGGCCATCGCGTGCCGCGCGGTCGCGGCCAGGGCCAGCAATGCGCCCTCCGCGCCCAGCGTCGAATCGATTCGCGTCACTCTGTCGGCAGGCGTCACCAACCGGCTCGCCGCTCCGCCGAACAGGCCAAACGCACCGTCAAAGCAATCCGCTCCCGGCACGAACACTATCTCTCCTGTCCTGAAGCCACTTTCCGGCCCCGCCTCGACCACCTCGCCCGCGGCCTCATACCCCGGCACCAGCGGATAGCCCGAGCCCGGAAAGGGCGGCATCTCACCGGTCCAGAACAGTTTTTCGGTGCCGGTCGAGATCCCCGAATGGGCAATGTCCACGACAATATCCGCAGGGCCCGGCTGCTTGAGCGGCAGCGTGTCCATGTGCAGGTCTTTCGGACCATTCAGGAATACGGCGCGCGTCTCCAACTGTCTGAACTCCCCCCGGTTATTGTTGAGTCACGCCGACGCAGGGCGCGATCCGGTTGTATGTCAGTCTATTCGGACAGCATTTTGTGTCAACTAAACTTTACACTTTACAGCGAATCGCCAGCGTATCATCGCTTGGTGCGGCTCAGCCGGGCTTGCGGCAGGCCAGCGCGGTGGTGATGAACGGGCGGATCGGTTTGGGCATCACAACATCTTCGAAGCCCGCCGCCCGGCACATCTCGGCGATCCGCGCCTGCGACCGCACGCGCCCGGTGCCCATCGCCATCGTGTAGAATGCAAAATAGACGTCGCCCGCTCGCTCGGGCGCGTCGCCACCCGACATCGGCTCGGACACGATCAGCCGTCCGCCTGGCGGCAAGGCCACGAATGCCTTGCGCAACAGGTCCGACACCGTGTCGTCCGCATGATCGTAAAGCACCCGGATCAAGCTGACCGTGTCCGCCCCTACGGGCAACGCCCCGTCCCTGAAACTGCCGCCGCGCACCTCGATCCGGTCCCGCAGCTCCAGCTGTGCCAACCGGGCCTCGGCCTGCGGCATCACCTCGGGCAAATCGAACAGAATTCCCCGCGCAGCCTTGTTCCGCCGCAGCACTTCGGACAGGAACACGCCCGATCCGCCGCCCACGTCCATCACTGTCTGCGTGCCCTTCAAGGGCAGCATCTTCAGCGTGTCACGGGCGACCAGCACCTGGCTTTCTGCCATCAACGTCGAGTACCTGTCCGCCACATCCGGCGCGACCTCGCCCTCTGCGCCAAAAACGTAAGGCCAGAACCGCGCCAGACGCGTGTCGCCTTCGCCGCGCAGCAGCGCCATGGGATCGGCCATGTCGGCATAGAACGCGGAATTGTGCCGGATCATGTTCTCCAGCCCCGGCACACCCAGGATCGCAGCACCCTTCCGCGCCAGCGCATAGGCTCCGTCGCGCCGCCGCTTCAACAGCCCCAGCGCAGCACCTGCCCGCAACAGCTGTTCCATCCTGTCGGCCGGCACGTCATGCCGGAACCCCAACAACTCGGCACTGCGCGGCCCGTCCAGCAATGCACGCAGGATCCCGGTCTCGACCAGCGCGCCCAGCACTTGGGAGGCCACGAACCCCTGTAAAAGATCGAAAATCTCCGCGCCATCGCGGCCTGCCATACGCTTGCCGAACGGCAAGGCGCTGGCGAAATTCTGAAATCCCGGTTTGGCGACCTGTCGGTTCAGCCAGCCCGCAATGCCGGCGCGCCGCCGCATTTCAGGCTCCCGCACCGCCATGCCGTATTACACCCGGTACCCGGCGGGCATCTTCGGCATGATCGCTTGCGCCTGCAGGCGTACCATCTCGGCCAGCGCCGCCTCGCCCGGGCAGGACGGGATCGAGGCAATCGCCCCCGCCAGAATATCCTTCAACCGCGCCACGGCGCCTTCGACGCCGTATTCCGCAACCGCGTTGGGACGCCCGTGCAGATCGTCCTGCCCCACCGGCTTGCCCAAGGTCTTTTCGTCCAACACGGCATCGCGCAGATCGTCCGCCACCTGGAAGGCCTCGCCGATCAACGCTCCAAGGTCGCCCCAAGGCTCCGCATCATGCCCCGCCGAAATCGCGCCCATCTCCGTCGCCGCGATGAAAAGTGCTGCCGTCTTCGAGCGATGATAGGCCACAAGGTCCACTTCCCGCTCGCTTTCCCAGCCTTGCCCGGCGCAGATCCCCCCGGGCATGCCAGTCCGCGTTGCAAGCGCCCGTATCAGGCGCAAGCCCCGCACCGGGTCCTCTTCGGCGGCCCGCGCCAGGATATCAAATGCCAGTATGATCAGGCTGTCACCCGTAAGCACAGCCAACGGCTGCGAATAGGCCTTATGCACAGACGGCTTGCCGCGTCGCAGTTCTGCATCGTCGAAACAGGGCAGGTCGTCATGTACCAGCGACGCACAATGGATCACCTCCAGCGCCGCTGCCGCCGCATCGCTCAGCGCGGGCCGGTCGTCGCCACAGGCCATCGCCACGGACATCAGGATCGTCGGTCGAATGCGCGCCCCGCCCGGAAGGCAGGCATAGCCTAGCGCCTCGCTGAGTTGCGCCGGCGCCTCCTGTCCTTGCGTCATATCCAGCGCGCGCAGAACGGCGGCATCAATTCGCTGCGAGAGGGGCATGTGGCGCTCCTTGGTCAGGGCAGATGTCACCATATGGCGACACTCATTGTGTAAACTACACTGGACACTCTGCGGTTTCGAGTCAACAATCCCTGACATGACACAATCGAGCCACCCGGCCTCAGACGCGCCTCACGCCGCAATCATCGGCGCAGGGATTGGCGGGCTGGCCACTGCCGCGCGCCTCGTTGGCGCCGGGCTACGCGTCACAATTCTGGAACGCCACAGTCACCCCGGCGGCAAGATGCGCACCCTGCCCTCGGACGCCGGCCCTGTGGATACCGGCCCCACCGTCCTGACCATGCGCCCGGTGTTCGAGGATCTCTTCGCCGCCCTTGGCACGCGCCTGACCGATCACGTCACCCTGCACCGTCAGCACCTGATCGCCCGCCATTTCTGGCCCGACGGCAGCACGCTCGACCTCTTTGACGACCCGGCGCGCAACATCGACGCTGTCGCCGCCTTCGCCGGCGCTCGTGCAGGGCGGCAGATGCGCAGCTTCTCCGACCGCGCCCGCGCCCTTTTAGAGGGATTCGACGCACCGGTGATGCAATCCCCCGAACCAACGCTGGCCGCCCTCACCTCCCATGTCCTGCGTCACCCGCACCTCATCCGCCAGATGGCCCCGAACAAGACGCTTGCGCAGCTGCTGGACTCCAGTTTCGACGACCCGCGCCTGAGGCAGCTCTTCGGCCGCTACGCCACCTATGTCGGCGGCTCGCCCTACCACGTGCCCGCCCTTCTGGCGCTGATCTGGCAGGCCGAGATATCCGGCGTCTGGGTGGTCGAGGGCGGCCTGAACCGGCTGGCCCAGGCACTGGCCGACGCAATCACCCAAGCCGGCGCCACCATCCACTACGACACCAATGTCGACCGTATCTTCACCGAAAAGGGCCGCGCCATCGGCGTCACTTTGCAGGGCGGCACCTACATGATCGCCAACGCAGTTGTCTTCAACGGCGACCCGAGGGCGCTGACCACAGGCGCGCTCGGCCCCGGCCTCGATCGCGTGGCGCCACAAACCACCGAAATAGCCCGCAGTCTTTCAGCCGAGGTCTGGGCCTTCGCCGCCAAGCCATCGGGGCCGGATCTCGCCCATCACAACGTCTTTTTCCGCGCCGACCCAAAGCCCGAGTTCGATGCGCTGATGCAGGGCCGCCGCATCCCCGACCCCACGCTTTATGTCTGCGCCATGGATCGCGGCCTTCCCACCGCGCCGCCCGCGCTTGAACGGTTCGAGATCATCGCCAACGCCCCACCCCTGCAAGGCCACGCCGGCCCAGAGGAGTTCACCGCATGTCAGACACGCACCTTCCAAACGCTGGCCCGTTTCGGTCTCGGCTTCGACCCCTTGCCGAGGCAGGACGCACTGACCACGCCCTCGGGCTTCGACCAACTGTTTCCCGAGAGCAGAGGATCCCTCTACGGGCAAAGCCCGCATGGAACGTTGGCGGCGTTCCAACGCCCGACGGCGCGGACGCCGGTCAAGGGCCTCTACCTGGCGGGGGGCGGGGTGCATCCGGGGGCGGGGGTGCCGATGGCAGCCCTCTCCGGCAAGCATGCGGCCGAGGCGATACTGACGGACCCAATTTCAACCTCGCCGTCCCGCCCAACGGCTATGCATGGTGGTATGTCGACGGCCTGAATGACGGCGGAGGCCGCGCCATCTCGATCATCGCCTTCATCGGCTCGGTCTTCTCGCCCTGGTACGCCTGGTCCGGGCGGCGAAACCCGGAAAACCACGTCTGCATCAACGTCGCCACCTACGGTCCCGGCGGGCGCTTCACCATGACCGACCGCGGCACCAGCGCCCTGCGCCAGACAACGGACAGCTTCACCGTCGGCCCCTCTTCGCTGCATTGGAAGAATGGCCAACTCGTCATCGACATCGATGAGATCGGCGCGCCACCGATGATCTCCCGCGTGAGGGGCCGCGTCACCGTCAGGCCTTCCGCGATGACAAGCGTGGAGTTGCCCCTCACCCCCGATGGCGCCCATGTCTGGCGTCCCTTCGCACCCACCGCTCAGATCAGCGTCGACCTGGATGCGCCCGGATGGCAATGGGACGGCCACGGCTATTTCGACGCCAATTTCGGCACGCGAGCCCTGGAGCAGGATTTCACCTACTGGACTTGGGGCCGCTTCCCCACCGGCACGGGCAGCACGTGTTTCTATGACGCGACCCGCCTCGACGGCTCGGAACTGGGCCTCGGCATCCGCTTCGACGATCAGGGCGACGCCCGGGTCGTGACGCCCCCTCCGAAGACCCGGATGAAACGCACAGCATGGGGCCTCTACCGCGAAGGCCGGGCGGACCCCGGCTATACCCCGACGCAAGTGCAACCCATGCTTGACGCGCCCTTTTACGCCCGCGCCGCCGTGCGCAGCGTGATCGACGGCGAACACACCACAGGCGTGCACGAGGCGCTCGACCTCAAGCGCTTTCGCTCGCCGTTTTTGAAGCCCATGCTGGCGGTCCGTGTCCCCCGCCGCGCGGGTTGGACTTTTGCGGGCGACTGACGCCTGCCGCCAATTTCTTTCAAAGAGATTGAAACGGAATTTTCGAAAATTCCGCTACCCGCTCCATGCCTGGAACCCCACGGCCCCGCCGTAGATCCCCAACATCGTCAAGCTCTCCCAGCCCATGTTGGCCGGACCCGACTTCTCACGCAGGATAAGGCCGATCAGCATCACGGCGGTCATCGCCAGCCCCACCACGACCCAGAACAGATCGCCCGTGCCGATGGCATGATACAGCGAGCCGTCGCGATAGCTGATATCCGACAGCGTCAGGAACAGCACATCGAACGTGTTGCCCCCGATGATCCCGCCCACGGCCAGCTGCAACGCGCCACGCCGCACGGCAGCCAGCGTCGTGACCAACTCCGGCATCGACGTCACCACCGCCGTCATCAACGCGCCCACCAACGCCGAGGACAGACCCAACTGTTCGGTCAACGCTCCTGCGGATCGCGCAATCGCGTAGCCCGCCAGCCCCAGCAGCAGCATCAGCCCCAGGAATGGCACCAACAACGCGGTCACGCTTTTCTGGGCGTCTTCCTCGTCTTCAGGCTGGTCGTCGCGCGTTTCCTGCGTATCCACGGCCCGCCACATCGGGCTTTGCCGGACACCGACACTCGCGTAGGCGCCGAAAAGATAGATCCCCACCAGCACGACCGAGGCCGGATGCACCGACCAGAACGCCATCTCCGGCATGACGAAAGCCGCCAGCGGCACCACCATCATCAACATCAGCAATGTGCTTTGAAACAGGTTCGCCACATCCGCCGCCGCATGTTCCAGGTTCGCGCGGCGATAGATCAGGTCCGCCAGCGCCAAAAACGCCGTCTGCGCCGCGATCCCGCCAACCCCGTTGGAAAACGCCAGGCTCGCGCGGCCATCCAGTGCCGATGTTATGGAAACCACAGTGCCCGACAACGATGTCGCGGCACCCAGCAAGAGCCCCCCGGTTACGGCTTCGCCCAACCCGGTCCGGTCCGCGATCCGGTCCGCCATCCCGGTCATTTTCGTGCCTGCGATCAGGATAACAAGCGCGGCACCTGCGAAAACGATCAGGTTGGCTGTCAGGGAAAGGTCAGAGAGCATAAGGCATCAACCGCGCAGCCATTCGCCGGGTTCCATGCCTGTCGACAAAACTCAGCGCCGCGCTTCGGCCCGTACCACCTCGGGGTTGAGCCGCATGACCGAAAGGTTGAGCGCGCCCGCGACGCTGACCCACGCGAGGTAAGGCGCGAACATCAGCCCGGCCAGCCAGTCCACCTGCCACAGCGCGATCATCCCGCTGAACACCGCGATCCACAGGCCCACCAGCACGACCAGCCCCAGCCGGATCCGGCGCAGCCCGAAAAACACCGGCGTCCACAGCCCGTTCAGCGCGATCTGCAACGCCCACAGCGCCATCGCCACGGCGTTGTCGGGGCTGACCGCGACCCGTGCGCCCGCCCCCGCCATCAGCAGGTAGAGCGTCGTCCACGCCACCGGAAACAGCCAGTTCGGCGGGGTCCATGTCGGCTTGTTGAGGTCCTCGTACCACTTGCCCGGCGGGAACAGCGCCCCGGTCGCCCCCGCCGCAAAGCAGGCCGCAAGAAAAATGACAAAGCAAAGCCAGATCATGATCTCGATCTAGCGTGCCTCCCCGAAACCGGCAAGGCCGGATCGTCCCGGTCCCGCGCTTTCAGCGTCGCCATGGTCGAACACAGCGCCTCGCTCCAGTCGCGCCCCGGCGCCTTTCGCTCCGCCGCCGCCTCCACCAGATAGGCCACTTCTGGCAAAGGCCGCGCATGCAGCACGGCCGAGCGTGGCATCATCATCGTGGCCCCCGCCCGCAAGCTCGCCAGCATCAGCCAACCCAGCTTCTGCGCGCCTGTGGTTCGCGCCCGATGCGCGATGGAATCATGCCCCAGCCGCCGCAACTGCCGCCCGATCCCGGCATAGATATACCGCGCCGCGAAAATCCCCGGCCGCGCACTCACGGGCAGCGTCGCCACCCCCGCCTCGGACCGGGCATAAAGCCCCTCGGCCTCGCGCAACAGCCGCGCGATCACACGGTGCAGGGCCGGCGACATCTGCGGGTTGGTCAGGAACGCCGCCTCGTCCAAACCTTCGTCTTCCATCCAGTCGCGCGGCAGATAAAGCCGCCCCTCGCGGGCATCCTCGCCCACATCGCGGGCAATATTGGTCAGCTGCATCGCCACGCCCAGGTCGCAGGCCCGCGCCAGCCCGTCGGCCTCGCGCATCTCCATCAACACGCACATCATCGCGCCCACCGCCGAGGCCACGCGCGCCGAATAGGCCCGCAGCTCCGACAGGCTGTCATACCGCCGGCCCTCCGCGTCCCACGCGAGGCCCTCCAACAGCGCCTCAGGCAATTCGCGCGGCATGTCGAACCGGCCCACCATGGCGGCAAAGGCCCGGTCCGCGGGCGCATTCCGCGGCACCCCGCGATAGGCCAGGTCCAATCGCTCGTGCAGCCGCGCCACCGCCTCGGCCTTCTCGGAGTGCAGGTCGACCGAATCGTCCGCCAGCCGGCAGAACGCGTAAAGCGCCAGCGCCGGGTCACGTACCCGCCGCGGCAATAGTTTCGAGGCCGCATGGAACGACCGCGACCCGTCCCGGATCGCCTCGCGGCAATGCGCCATGTCGGCGGCTTCCATTCGCGTCAGTTTCATCTCACCCGCACCTCGTCGGCATCCGGCACCAGCTTGCCCAGTACCTCGGCGCTCGACACCACGCCCGGCAGTCCCGCACCGGGATGCGTGCCCGCCCCGACAAGGTAAAGCCCTGCCACTTCCTCGCTCACGTTATGTGGCCGAAAGTAAGCGCTCTGCAAAATCCGCGGCTCCAGCGAAAAGCCCGATCCGTGCGGGCTCAGGTACCTGTCCCGGAACGTCTCGGGCGTGAACACTTCCGACGCGGTCAAGTGCTCTCCCAGCCCCGGCAGCAATTGCTCTTCCAGCACGGCCTGCACCTTCCGCCGATAGGTCTCTGCCACCTCGCCCCAATCTACCGGGTCGTCGAATCCCAGATGCGGCACCGGGCTCAGCGCATAGAACGTGTCATTTCCCTCCGGCGCGGCGCTCGGGTCCGTCACCGTGGGCCGATGCACGTAAAGGCTCATGTCCTCGGACAGCTTGCCGTTGATGAATATGTCCTTCACCAGCCCCTGGTAGCGCGGCCCATTCACGATCGTATGGTGCCCCACATCGGCCCATTTGCCGCGCGTGCCCTTCGTTCCGAAATACCAGACGAACAATCCCATCGACCACCGCGACCGCTTCAGCTTGGGCGCGGTCCAGCGCCGCTTTTTCACATTGCGCATGAGATGGTCATAGGTATGCCCCGCATCGGCGTTGGACACGACCACGTCAGCCTCCAGCACTTCGCCGCCGGTCAACCGGACACCCGCCGCACGCCCGCCGCGCACAACGATCTCGTCCACGTCCGAACCCTGACGCACCAGCCCGCCCTGATCGGCCACCACATCGCTCATCGCCCGAGCAATGGCATCGACGCCACCCATGGCGTAATGCACGCCAAATTCCTTTTCCAGGTGACTGACAAGGATATACATCGACGTCACATTGAACGGATCGCCCCCGATGAACAGCGGATGGAACGAGAACGCCATGCGCAGCCGTTCGTCCTTGAACCGCTTCGCCGCATGGGCATAGACCGACCGATCCGCCCGCAGCATCCCGAAGGTCGGCAAGACCTTCACCAGATCCGGGAATCGGTGCATCGACCGCCGCCCCAGATCCTCGAACCCGAACACATAGCGCCGCTCGCTGTCCCTCAGGAACCGTTCATAGCCTTTTGCGTCTCCGGGGCTCAGCCGCGCCACCTCGGCCCGCATCGCGTCGGTATCCTGCCGCGCCGTAAAACGGCTACTATCGGGCCAGCGGATCTCGTAAAATGGGTCGAGCGGGCGCAGATCCACGTCGTCGCGAAACCGCCGCCCGCAGGCTGCCCACAACTCCTCGAACACCTGCGGCACCGTCACGATGGTCGGCCCAAGATCGAAACGATGTCCATCCCGCCAGATACTCGAACCGCGTCCGCCGGGGCCGTCCAGCCGGTCCAGCACCGTCACGCGATAGCCCTTCGCGCCCAGCCGCATGGCCGAGGCCAGACCGCCCAGCCCTGCGCCGATCACCACCGCATGGGGCCGCATGGCCTTCTCGGCCTGTTCACGAAGTGCGGGGTCCAGACGTGTCAACATATACCCAGCCTACATGTGTCAAGTTAAGTTGACAATCGCGGAGTGAAGTTCTTTTATGGACCGGAACGCGCTGGACAACCGGACGTCGCGATTGGCATGAATGGGACTGCCGACACGCACGCATTGGCCGAAGGGGGACAGGGTCATCCAAATCGTCAGCCTCAGCTTTTTCCGTTTCGCACCGGGCCTCTCAAGGCTCTGGGCCTTCACCATGATGGGCCTCGCCCGTCCCGCGCTGGCCCGCGTGCCCGGCATCGGCTTCTGGAAGCTGTGCGGCTCGGGCACCGGCGAGGGGTTCACGCCGAAACCCAACACCGGCGTCTATGCCATTCTCGCCACCTGGCCCGATCTCGCCACAGCGCAGCGCCAGACCGCCGAGGCCCCGATATTCCGCCGTTACGCCCGCCGCGCCATTGAATGCTACACGCTTTACATGCAAACCACCTCGGCGCGGGGCGCATGGTCTGGCGTGGCCCCTTTCGATCCCGCCGACGCCACCGGCACCGGCCCCGTCGCCGCCCTCACCCGCGCCACGATCAAGCCACTTGTGGCGCTCAAGTTCTGGCGGCGCGTGCCCGACATCAGCACGGTCATCGGCGCCGATCCCAACGTCGCCTTCAAGATCGGCATCGGCGAGGTACCGCTCCTGCACCAGGTCACCTTCTCGGTCTGGCCCGACACCGCGGGCATGGCCGCCTTCGCCCGCCACGACGGTCCGCACGCCCGCGCCATCAAGGCCGTGCGTGACGGCAACTGGTTCCGCGAAGAACTCTATGCCCGCTTCGACATCGTCGCCGAACGCGGCACGTGGCAGGGCGCCAAACCACTTCAACACCTGGGGGTCGGCGCATGAGCCTCGCCTTTCCGTTCTCCGCCATCGTCGGACAGGACACCATGAAACAGGCGCTGGTCCTGACAGCCATCGACCCCGGCTTGGGCGGCGTTCTGGTCTTTGGCGATCGCGGCACCGGCAAGTCCACCGCCGTCCGCGCGCTGGCCGCTCTGCTGCCACCCATCACCGCCGTCAAAGGCTGCCCAGTCAATTCCGAGCGTCCCGAGGAGTGCCCCGATTGGGCCACCGTGCCCGACACTGATCTGGTCGAGCGCCCCACCCCCGTCGTGGACCTGCCCTTGGGCGTCACCGAGGACCGCGTGACCGGCGCGCTAGACATCGAACGTGCCCTCACCAAGGGCGAAAAGGCCTTCGAGCCGGGCCTTCTGGCCCGCGCCAACCGAGGCTATCTCTATATCGACGAGGTCAACCTGCTGGAGGATCACATCGTCGATCTCTTGCTCGATGTCGCCCAGTCCGGCGTCAACGCCGTGGAACGCGAGGGCCTCTCCATCCGCCACCCCGCCCGCTTTGTCCTCGTGGGCTCCGGCAATCCCGAGGAAGGCGAGCTGCGCCCGCAGCTTCTCGACCGCTTCGGCCTCTCGGTCGAGGTCAGGTCACCCACCGATATCGACGAACGGATCGAGGTCGTCCGCCGCCGCGACGCTTTCGACATGGACCGCGAAGGCTTCGTTGCCAAATGGCAGCCCGAGGATGCGAAAATTCGCGACGCCATTCTCGCCGGACGCGCCGCACTTCGCAAACTCGAAGCGACCGACACCATCCTGCGCGACTGCGCCGCCCTCGCCGTGGCCCTCGGCGCCGACGGCCTGCGCGGCGAGCTGACCCTGCTGCGCGCCGCCCGCGCCCTCGCCGCCTATGAAGGCGACAAGGCCATCTCCCGCGACCATCTCGCTGCCGTCGCGCCGCTGGCACTCAGCCACCGCCTGCGCCGCGACCCACTGGACGAGGCTGGCTCCACCACCCGCGTCACCCGCACTGTCGCCGAAACCTTCGGATGACAGACGGGGCCGACACGGACCGCACCCAGCGCGCCCTCGCGGCTCTGGCCGTGGACCCGGGCGGCCTCAAGGGCCTGACGTTCCGCGCCCGCATGGGCCCTGCCCGTCAGGCCTTCGAGACCGCCCTGCGCAAACTTCCCGGCCCCCAGCACCGCATCCACCCCGCCATCACCGACGACCAGCTTTTCGGCGGCCTCAACATCGCCGCCTCGCTGGCCAAGGGCCGCCCGGTACGCGATGCAGGCCTCGCCGATCAGCCCTCCATGCTCACCCTCACCATGGCCGAGCGCACGCCCTCCGGCCTCGCCGCCCGCCTCGCCCAACTGCTTGATTCGGATCGCGGCCACGCCGTCATCCTGCTCGACGAGGCCGCCAGCGCGGACGAAGGCGCGCCGCAAGCCCTGCTCGACCGCCTCGCCTTCCACATCGAGCCGACCGAGCCCGCCACCCCCGTCCGCCTGCCGGCCGCCGCCGATCTCGATGCCGCCCGCAAACGCCTGCCCCGCGTGCAAACACCTCAAGACGCATTGCTCATGCTCGTCACCCTCGCCGCCCGCTTCGGCATCCACAGCCTGCGCGCGCCGAGCCTCGCCCTGCGCGCCGCCCGCGCCCTCACCGCGCTCGACGGTGAGATGAGCGTCACCGAAGATCGCATTCAGGAAGCCGCCGAACTGGTCTATCCCTCCCGCGCAACAATGATGCCCGTCGAGGCCGAGGACGAAACCCCGCCCGACGCCCCCGAACCAGGCCAATCCGACAAGGCAGACGAGGCCGGCGACCAATCCCTCACCGACCTGACCGACGACATCCTCGTTTCCGCCATCGCCGCGCTCCTGCCGCCCGACATCCTTGACCGGCTGGCAGCCAAGTCGACCCGCCCTGCCAATGCCACGGGCAGCGGCGCCGGCGACCGTCGCCGCGGCAATCGCCGGGGCCGCCCCTTGCCCTCGCGCCCGGGGCGTCCCTCGGCGCAAGCCCGGATCGACCCTATCGCGACCCTGCGCGCCGCCGCCCCTTGGCAGACCCTCCGCCGCACCGGGCGCAACGCCGACCGCGCGCTGATCATCCTGCCCTCGGACATCCGCATCAAGCGGTTCGAGGACCGCTCCGACCGCCTACTCATCTTCACCGTCGACGCCTCCGGCTCCGCCGCCGTCGCCCGACTGGCCGAAGCGAAAGGCGCGGTGGAACTCATGCTGGCCCAAGCCTATGCCCGCCGCGATCAAGTCGCCCTTCTGGCCTTTCGCGGCAACGACACGGAAACGCTCCTACCACCCACGCGCTCGCTGGTGCAGGCCAAGCGCCGCCTCGCCTCGCTGCCTGGCGGCGGCGGCACGCCTCTCGCCTCCGGCTTGATGGCCGCGGGCGACCTTGCCCAGCTGGCTCGCGGCCGCGGCCTCACGCCTTTGCTGGTCCTGCTGACCGACGGCCGTGCCAACATCCCGCTCAGCGGCGAGCCCGACCGCGCCACCGCGAGCGAAGACGCCACCCGCATCGCCGCCAGCCTACGCGCGCAGGGCCTCTCGGGCGTGCTGGTCGACACCTCCAACCGCCCCACCGACACGGCCCGCGCCATCGCTGCCGCTCTCGGCGCGCGCTACCTCGCCCTGCCCCGCGCCGATGCCAACGGGATCAGCACCGCCGTCACCTCGGCGCTCGAGGCATAACGCGCATGGACTGGGCCCGCGACCTGCCCGACTGGCCCCACGCCTCTGCCTCACGGCGCGTCCGCCATCGCCCGCACGACTGGCATGTGCAGGAATGGGGCAGTGGCCCCACGCTCCTCCTGCTGCACGGCGCTGGCGCCAGCACCCATACATGGCGCGACCTCATCGCCCGCCTGTCACAAGATCACCACGTCTTGGCCCTCGACCTGCCAGGTCACGGCTACACCCGCGCCGGCAGCGTTTCCCGCCTCGGCCTCGCCAACACCGCCGAGGATATCGCTGCCCTCTGCACGTCTGAAGGCTGGCAGCCGCAGGCCCTCGTCGGCCATTCCGCCGGCGCCGCCGTGGCGCTCGACCTTGCTTCCCGCCTGCCCGGCACCCCAGCCGTCATCGGGCTCAACGCCGCGCTCGACCGGTTCGAAGGCATGGCGGGCTGGCTTTTCCCGATGCTGGCCAAGCTCCTCGCGCTGAACCCGCTCACCGCCATCGCCTTCTCGGCGGGCGGCGCTCGCCCGGGCCGCGCCCGCAACGTCATCCGCGCCACCGGCTCCACGCTCTCCGAAGAAGGCCTTGCGTATTACAGCCGCCTCCTCGCCGACCGCGCCCATGTGGACGGCACGTTGCAGATGATGTCCCGTTGGAGCACCGACGCGTTGCTCGACCGCCTGCCCGAGATCGAGAATAATGTGCTGCTGATCACCGGCGACCGCGACACGGCCGTGTCGCCCGAGGTCTCGGACCGCGCCGCCGCTATCCTGCCCGATGCCGAGCGCATTCGGCTGGATGGCGTGGGCCACCTCGCCCACGAGGAAGATCCCGACCGCCTTTGCGACATCATGCTGGACTGGCTCCAGGGCAAATCTTTTTAGAAAAGATTTGCGAAAAGCTTTCTCAAAGCTTTTAGCCTCACCCCTGCCCGAGCGCCGCGCGCCCTTTCCGGCTGTACCCCCGCGTCATCCGGTCCGCGATCATCGCAAGCGTCGCCATCCCGATCCCGGCAATCATCCCCACGCCGAAATCCCCGTTATTGAGACCAATGTAGATCTCCTGGCCCAAATCGCTCGTCCCCACCAACGCCGTGATCACCAGCATCGCCACCCCGAACATGATCGTCTGGTTCAGGCCCAGCAGCAGCTGCGGCAGCGCCAGCGGCAACCGCACCCGCCACAGCATCTGCAACCGGGTCGACCCGCACGCCTTGGCCGCCTCGATCACCTCCTGACTGACCCCGCGCAGCCCGTGCTCGGCATAGCGGATCGCGGGCACGATGGCATAGGCCATGATCGCCAGCAGCGCCGTAAAATCCCCCAGCTTGAAAAACATCACGAAGGGTATCAGGATCACGAAAAGCGGCATCGTCTGCAACGTGTCGCTGATCGGGCGCAGAAAGGCCGATACCGCATCGTTCTCGGACGCGATCACCCCCAGCGTCGTACCGATCAGAAACGACAGCGCCACCGCCAGCCCGCACAGGTAGAACGAAATCGTCGCCTCGGGCCAGACCCCCGCCAGCATCAGGAATGCCAGCCCCACGCCCGTGCCAATCGCCAGCCGCCGCCCGCCCGCCTGCCACGCCAACAGCACCATCACGCCCGCAATGGACAGCCACGGCAGACCCGTGATCCCGAAATAGAGCAGGATCGCCAGCAGCGCGAAACCGATGGCCGCCTGCACCCGGCGCCGCATCAGCAACCAACCGACCAGCCCCGTCATCGCCACGGCGTAGCCGATCTTCATCGGCGTGTTAAACTCGAAGCCCCAGGAAAACGGACTGATCGTCTCATCGAGCCCCATCTTGACCGGCAACATCAGGTAGAACAGCGCCGTCGTCTTGATCGCCTTGATCGCGCCCGCGTATTCGACCAGCAGCCAGTTGAACGCGTCGTTCATCGCATCCGCCGGATAGACCTCCCACGCCCGCGGATACTCCTGCAAAAACGGGAACACCCGCGCCAATCCCAGAATCAGAACCGTGAACACTGCCGCCACGATCCAATAGCGATAGCGGGCGACGAAACTCTCGTTTTCGCCTCCGTCCGGCGACCGCCCCATCGCGGCCCGCGCCGTAATCCGGTCCATCACCATCGCCATCAGCGCGATCACCACGCCCGCCAGTATCGCCTCGGCCACGTTCGCCTTGCGGATATGGGTCAGCACCTCCCAGCCGATATCGGACGTGCCGCCAATAATGGACGCGATGATGATCATCGAGAACGCGGCCATCATCGTCTGGTTCACCCCCAGCAGGATCTGCCGCAGCGCGCTCGGCACCCGCACGCGCCAGAACATCTGGCCCGCCGTAGCCCCCGCCATCATGCCTGCTTCGATTACCTCCTCATCGACGCGGGCCAGCCCCAGCGTGGTGTTCCGCACCATCGGCGGCACCGCGTAAAGCACCGAGGCGATCAGCCCAACCACCGGTCCGAAACCGAACAGCAGCAGGATCGGCAAGAGATAGGCAAACACCGGGATCGTCTGTAACGTGTCCATCGTGGGCGTGATGATCCGCTCGGCCCGGTCGGAATAGAACGCCCAGGTTCCCACGCAGAACCCGATTGCCACCGCCAGTGGCACCGACACCATCACCAGCGCCAGCGAATTCATCGACTCGTGCCAGTAGCCGATGACGACCATGTAGAACATCGCCAGAAACGTGAACACGGCCAGCTTCCAGCCCGACACCGCGAAGGAGGCTATCACCAGCAAGCCCACGGTCAGAGCCCAGGGCATCCAGCGCAACAACTCCCGCACCCAGGACATCGGATAATCCATCAGGTCCGAGAACGCGCGAAACGCCGGGCCAGCGGTCTCCACCACCCAATCCATGCCGGTGTTCAGCCACTCGGTCATCGGCCATTCCCACGCCTCGGGAAACTCCATCAGCCATCCCAGCCGGTCGCGAAAGCCCAGCGTCACCAGCGTGAGGCCGATCAGCGCGAACCATGCCCAATGCATCCTGGCGGCGTTCATAAAGGCGCGTCCTCCTGCTCGGACAGCCTCGCCAGCGCCTTCACCACGCTTTGCGCTGTGACCACGCCCGTTACCGTGCCGCCCTGCTCCACCGCCAGCCCCTCGGGATTGGCCGACAGCATCGGCAGCAGCGCCTCGACCGACACGTCGCCCGCCACCTGCTCGCGCCCTTCGGCGGGGCCGGCATCGGGGTCCGTCACCTCGTGCGCGCGCAGCACGCGCACCATCGGCACGTCATTGGTGAACTCGGCCACGTAGTCATCCGCCGGATTGGTGATCAACTGCGCCGGCGTGCCGGTCTGCACCACGCGCCCACCGCGCATGATCATCATCCGGTCCGCCACGCGCAGCGCCTCCAGGAAATCATGCGTGATGAACACGATCGACTTGTGCAGATCATTCTGGATGCGCAGGAACTCGTCCTGCATCTGCCGCCGGATCAGCGGATCGAGCGCCGAAAACGGCTCGTCCAGCAACCAAAGGTCCGGGTCCACCGCCAGCGACCGGGCGATGCCCACCCGCTGCTGCTGCCCGCCCGACAACTGGTGCGGATAGCTTTTCTCGCGCCCTTCCAGCCCCACCAGCTCGATCACCTTGCCCACCCGCTCGCGGGTATGGTCCTGCGCCGCGCCCTGCAGGCTCAGCGGAAAGGCGATGTTCTCCCACACGCTCAGGTGCGGCATCAGGCCGAAATTCTGAAACACCATGCCAATCTGGTGGCGGCGTACCTCGATCATCTCCTTGTCGGATTTCGCGCGCAGATCCTCGCCACCCAGCAGGATCTCGCCATGCGTCGGCTCCACCAGCCGCGACAGGCAGCGCACCACCGTCGACTTGCCCGAGCCCGAAAGCCCCATGATCACGAAAATCTCGCCCACCGCGACATCAAAGCTGACATCGGCAGCCGCCGGAATGGCCCCGTCCTCGCGGATGCGCTCGGCCAGCGCGGGTGTCTCGTCGGCCGGCTGGCCGCCCGGAAAATACTGCTCCGGTTTCTTGCCATAGACCTTCCAGATGTGACGACAGGACAGCCTCGGCTGTTCTGTCCCGGCGCCATCGCTCTCATGCGTGTCGCTCATACTGCTCCTGTCCCCGCTGATACGAAAAGGCCGGGCGTCAGAACCCCCGGCCTTTCCGATACGTCCACGCGCACCTTACTGCGCAGCCTTTCCGGCCTCGACCCAGGGACCCCAGGTCTCTTCGTTGGCATCGATCCATTCGGCCACAACCTCTTCCAGATCTCGGCCTTTCTGGTCGATCTCCAGCATCAGCGCGTTCTGCACCTCGTTGTCGATGGATATTTCGTTGAAAACCGCCGCCACACCCGGGTTCGCCTCGGCAAACTCGGCATTGATGATCTTGTCGATCGAGGCTTGTTGGAAGCCACAAGCCGCCCCGCGCTCCTGGCCTTCTTCCTCGACGCACTCACCGTCGGCCGCGTCCCACTGGACCCATTCCATCTCCATGTCGGCAAACAGCCAATGCGGCTGCCAGAACATCATCAGGATCGGATCCTGCGTCGCCGTGGCCGATTTGAGCTCGGCGATCATCGCGCCTTCCGATCCGCCCGCGACCGGCTCGAACGGGATGTCGATCATCGACACCACGTCTTTCGACCGGGTGCCCCAATCAGCGGGATAGGTGATCAGGCGGCCCTTGGGGAAGGTGTCCGCGGCCGCAAAGGCCTGTGCACAGTCATATAGCGCCTCGTAATCCGGCAGGCCGGGACACTTCTCTTTCATGTAAGGCGGATAGATCCAGCCTTCCTGCGGCTGCAGGCCCAGTTGACCCACCACGGTGATGTCACCCGATTCCACCGCCTTGGGATAGATGTCGCCCACATTGTTGGTCCAGACCTCGGGCTGCAAATGCAGGTCTCCATTGGCGATGGCGGCGAATTGCGGCACCGCGCCGGCGGTCACGTATTCCACGTCATGCCCGGCCTTTTTCAGCAGCGTGCCGGTGATATGCGCCGATATATGCTGACCCGTCCATTCGTTGATCGGAATGCGCACCGTCTCGGCCTGCGCCATCCCGGCCCCGGCCAGTGACAGGCTCGCGGCCCACAAGACAGATTTCATCTTCATCGTTCTCTCCCTGTTTTTATTGATGCAGATCATGGTCGCCATCATGCGACGTCCGCAACGTGGACCCAAGCAGAAATGTTTGTTGACCAATGAGTTAATAAAAACAAGGCTGCTATCAGGCGTCCGCGGCGCGGCTGCCGGTTTCATGAGCATAGCGACAGGGAGGATGCCGTGCCGTTGATAGTTGCCGAAAAATGGTTTCAGACCAGAGACATGGGCGATGGCGTCACGCTCATCTGGGAACCGCATGTCGCGCCATGGTTGCGCTGCAACATCTGGCACATCCAAGGGCGCGACCGCGACCTCGTGATCGACACCGGCATGGGCCTGCGCCCGATGACGCGGGAACTGGCACAGCTGACCGAACGCCCACTCAGCGCCATCGTTACCCATACGCATTTCGATCATTCTGGCGGCCTGAACGAATTCGACCATCGCTGCGGTCACAGCGCCGAGTCTGACATCATCGCCAACCCCACCCCCGCCAACACCTACGCCGACGCGGGCTTTGTACGCGCCGAAACCTTCACTGCGCTGCCGTTCGAGGGCTTCTCGTACGAGCTCTACACGGTCAAGCCCGCGCCCCTTTCTGCCCTGCTGGACGAAGGCGACGTGATCGACCTCGGCGACCGCGTCTTCACCGTCTTCCACCTGCCCGGCCACAGCCCCGGTTCCATCGCGCTGCACGAGGCCAAGACCGGCCTGCTGTTCAGCGGTGACGTGGTCTATGACGGCGACCTCATCGACGACATGGACCATTCGGACCCGGAGATGCTGGCCGACTCCCACGCCCGCCTGCGCGAGCTCGACGTCATCACCGTCCATGCGGGGCATTTCAAATCCTTCGGCAGGGACAAGATGATTGAAATTCTCGACGAATACCGCGACGGTGGCCGCCGTTTGGGCGACGCGGATGCGTGGCTCGCCGACATGATCGCAAGGAGCAGGCCGCATTGACGAACCGAACGGCCATCATCACCGGCGGGCTGGCGGGCATCGGCCTCGCCACCGCTCGCCTGTTGCACAGCGCCGGTCATACCGTCGCCATCGGCGCTCGCCGCGGCGACGACACATCGCTTCAGGATATGGCCCGCGACAAGATCGGCGCAGATGTTTTCGTCGCCCCGCTCGACGTGCGCCAGCGCGGCTCGGTCTCGGCCTTCTGCACCTCCGTCAAAAATCAGTTCGGCACGCCGCAGATCTTGGTCAATGCAGCCGGGGTCACCCGGCACCAGACCGTCTCCGACCACGACCTCGACGCCTGGGACGACGTGATCGAGACCAACCTCACCGGCACCTTCCTGATGATCCACGCGTGTCTGCCCGACATGATGGCGTCGGGCTGGGGCCGCATCGTTAACATCGCCTCGACCGCCGCCACATCGGCGGTCGCCGACCACCCCGCCTATTGCGCGTCCAAGTCCGGCGTGCTCGGCCTCTCCCGCGCGGTCGCCCTGGAGGGCGCGCCCCACGGCGTCACATGCACCACCGTCAGCCCCACATGGGTCGAAACCGAGATGCTGCGCGAGTCGGCCACCACCATGGCAACTCAGAACGGCACCACACAGGCCGATGAAATCGCGGCACTGGCCCGCGCCAATCCGCAAAACCGCCTCGTCCAACCGGACGAGGTCGCCGCCATCGTCGCGTTCCTGTGCTCCGACGCCGCCCCCGGCCTCACCATGGAAGACATCCAGATCAACGCCGGCGCCCACTGGTGATCAGATCACCCGCCGCGCCCGCCATGCCATGACCGCCGGCTCGATCAGCCCCGCCGACAGGATCAGCGGCAAACCCACCAACTCCTGTATACCAAACCGCTCACCTGCCCACAGTGCCGCGGTCACCGTCGCCACCACGATCTCTGTCATGAAGAGCAGCCCCACCAGCCCCGGGTTCAAACGCGACGGCGCATAGATCGTGGCAAAGGATCCGGGCAGGATCAGGATCAGCGCCACCGGCAGGAACCACACCATGGGCGACAGCACCGCGCCCCTCTCCGGCACCGCCGCGATCCCCTGCGCCGTGGCAAGCCCCGCCACCAACACCGCGACGATGGCACCGACCACCAGGAAGTTCACCGCGTGCGTCAGGATATGCACCCGCCGTTCCGTCAGGATCAGCGTACAGCCCACCGCCCAGAACATCCCCGACACCAGCCCGCACCAGTCGCCCGCATTGCGCGGCAGCGGCAGGCCCGTGTCATCGGCAAAGATCACCACCAGCCCCAGCAATCCCACGCCGATCGACAGCCAGCGATACCACGTCATCCGGTCACCCAGGAAAATCCAGCCCAGCAGGAAGCCCCAGATCGGCGTCATGTAAAACAGCAGCACCGCCCGCACCACCTCGGTGTAAAGCAGCCCCGCAGCATACAGCGCGAACGCCACCCCCGCCAGAACGCCCCCCAACAAGGGCCGCAGTCCCTGGCCGTAATCCGCGCGCAGCACCCACATCACCGGCAGGCTCATCAGCGCGGGCAGCACCATGAACACCACCATCGCCCAGGGCGCATCCAGCCCCGCCTGCTCCAGCATCCGCAGCGGCAACCAGAATATGCCCCAGCACAAGCCGGCAAAAAGTCCCGACAGGACCGCCCTGCTGTTGCCCTCGGCCACCGCGCATCTCCTTCGTTGCGTGTCTCAATTGCCACTCAGGCATCATCAAAGCGCAAAGGCAAGGCACCCCGGCCCTGCCTCCGCATCCGTACCGCGCGCTGCCGCGAATGTCGCGTCAGGCCGCCCGGTCAGGTATGTCCACGATTTTGCCGCGCGGAATCTCACAGGCCTTGTCGTAAAGCGGCGTCTCGGCCAGCGTCGCGGCATACATCTTGCCGTCCCGCCCCTCGACCATCAGGTCGGTTCCCGGCCCGGCCTCGGTGCTGTCCATCAGCGCATAGCCGATGCCGTGCCCCAGATAGGGCGAAGTCGCCCCGGCCGTCACCCGGCCAGCAACCTTGCCGTTCCACTCCACGCGCCCATTCACACGCGGCTCGCCATCCGGGCAGACGATGCCATGCAAACGCCGCCCCTTGTCGGCTTTCTCCAATGCCGCCTTGCCGATGAAATCACCCTTGTCCATGGCCACGAACCCGCCCAGACCCACGTCATAGGGCGTGGTGGTCTCGTCGAAATCCGAATTGGCGTTCAGGATACCCGCCTCGATCCGCCGGATATTCATCGAATCCAGCCCGAACATCCGCATTCCATAGGGCGCCCCCGCCTTTTCCAGATGCGCCCAAAGCGCGGCGGCGTCATGATGCGGCTCGGTATAGAACTCCCAGCCCAGCTCATTGGTGTATCCTGTTCGGGTGATCAGCACGTCCTGCCCGCCGAAATCCACCCAGGCGCTGCCGAAATACCCGAACGGGTCGGGGATCCCGTCCTTCGCCGCATCCTGCAGAATTTCCATCGCCAACGGCCCCTGGATCTGGCTCACGTTGACCCTCGGGTCGGCGATCTGCACATCCATGCCTTTTGCATGTGCCCGCGCCCAGTTGACGAAATCTCCGTCCGCCTGCGCGTACCAGAACCGATCCTCGGCCAGCCGCACGAACACCCCGTCCACGATCAGGCCACCATGGTCGAAACAGGCAATCCCGTAGCCACACCGCCCCGGCTTGACCTTGGCGATATTGTTCACGAACAGGTAATCCATCAGCGTCTCGGCATCCCGCCCCTTGAACTCGATCGGCCACTCGCCCGTGTGCAGGCACGCGGCCTTGGTCCGCAACAGCCAATACCCCTCGTCGGTCGGCAGATCGTCCATGTAGACGCACATGAACCGGCGGTTATAGACGCAGTAATGCGGGCCGTGTTTCGCCTCGATATCGTGATACGCATGACGGTTGAGGTTGAAATCCCATCCGGCCCCGGGCCGCGAGGTAATCAGGTCCCGGGTCTTCCCGTCACTCGAAATCATCATGCGCCCGCCTCCGGATCCAGCCGCGCGCCCAGCGCATCGGCCACCAGCTTCTGGAAATGGTGCACCGCGTGCTCGCTCAACTCGGTCAGCCCCTCGTCCACGACGAAACGCCCCTGGTTGTACCCGCTGGATTTCAGCCCCTTCTGCACGCTCTCGCACAATCCGATATCCTCGGGCTGCAACACGTCCTTCTGATAGTTGATCGCATCGCGCAGTTGCTGCGTGACCTCGCCGTCCTTCACGAACCAGTCCTGGTACTCGACGCAGTGTTCCGGCGCGGTAGGGTTCATTTGCAAAACCGACAGGTTCGCCTCGCCCGGATAGGCCCAGATGGTGAAGTTCGGCCACACGAACCAACCCGCATACCCGAAATCAACGTCACCCGCCTCGAACTTGTAGGCCCGCGCGTTCATCGTCCGCGGCTGCCCGGCACATTGGCTGGAATAGAGGCCACAAGTGATCGTGCGGTAGCTGTCCATGTCCACCAGATCGACAAAATCATGATGCGCCGGCGCGCAGTGATAGCATTCCAGAAAGTTGTCCATCAGCACTTTCCAGTTCGCGTCCACCTCGTAGGTGTCGCGCTGCGCGAACTGCAAATCGTCGACCGAAGGGACATAATGTCGGATCTCGGACTCCAATTCGCCCATCTGTTCGGCGAATGGCGTTGCATTTTCATCCAGATTGACCAGAACGAGGCCACAGAACACCTCCACCTTCACCGGCTTCAGCGAAAACTCCTCTTTCCGGAAGCCTTCGACATTCTCGGTATTCCGCGCCGACCGCAGGTTGCCGTCAAAGTCGAACGCCCAGGCGTGATAGGGGCAGGTGATGATGTTCTTCTTGCCTGTCCCACTGACCAACTCATGCCCCCGGTGCGGACACACGTTGAAGAACGCGTTCAGCTCGCCTGTCCGGCTGCGCGCCACGAAGACGTTCTGCTCGTGGATCTTCACGGTCAGGAACTGCCCCGGCTCGGCGACCTGGCTCACATGCCCGGCATAGTACCAGGTCTTGTAGAAGATCGCGTCTTTCTCCGCCGCCCAGATATCCGGGTCGTGGTAGAACCGCGCCGGCAAGGTATAGGAATTCTTCGGATCGGCCCGGAACGGCATGTCGCCGGGCATCAGGTTCAACGTCTGCAGGGTCATGGCTTACTCCGATCTGGCTGTTGACAGTCTCAGCCATTACCGGGGATCATGACAAACGCTCTTTTCTCATGAATTTGCCCAAGCCAAGCTTATGCCAAAACCACATCTGCCACCGCTGGACCTGATGGAACCGTTCGAGGCCGCCGCACGCCTCGGCAGCTTTACGCGCGCTGCCGACGAGCTGTCCGTCACCCAATCCGCCATCTCCCAGCGTGTGCGCAAGCTCGAGGCCCTGCTCGACACGCAACTGTTCGAACGCGGCCACCGCACCATCACTCTCACCCCCGAGGGCCGCGAACTGCTGATCGGCGTCCGCGCCGCGCTTCAGCACATGACGGCGGCCACCCGCGCCCTCAGACAGCGCGACGACCGCCCCCGCATACGCCTCGGCGCGGATACCTCGATGGCCCAGCTCTGGCTCGCCCCCCGCCTGGCACCAGCCCTGGCAGACAGCCCGCCGCTCATGCTCGACCTGCTGGCCTCCGACACGGAAGCCGAGCTTCTGACGGCGGATATCGCCCTCCTGCACGGCGCGGGCGACTGGCCCGGCTTCACCGCCACGCGGCTCTTCGCCGACGCGGTCTTTCCTGTCTGCACCCCGGACTTCCTCGCGCACACCCCGCTCGGCACACCCGAAGACCTTCTCTCCGCCCCGCTCATCGACCTCGATTACACGCACTGGAACTGGATGAACTGGGGCATCTGGCTGACCGAGGCCGGGCTTGATCCCACCCGTGCGACCACGCTGATGCGCACCAACAGCTACATGGCGCTTCTGGATGCCGCCCGCGCGGGCCTCGGCGTCGCGCTCGCCTGGGAAGGCCAACTGGCCGAGGACCTGACGACCGGCCGCCTCGTCCGCCCCATCGACACCGCCGTCACCACGCCCTTCGGCTACTACCTCATCCTGCGCGACACCGCCGAACCGGCCGCGCGTCAACTGGCCCAGAGCCTGCTGCGGGCCGAAACCTGACACGCTCCGCCCTCTTTCGCGCCTCGACCTTTGCATTTCTCGCCGCCCACATGCTCAAATCCGACGCGCGCAGCAGCACCGCCTTGGCAAGCCCCGCGCCGCCTGTTTAACTGTCGGTCGACATCAGACTCACCCCAAGCCAAGAGGTCTCCCCATGCGCTACCTCGCGCCAACCACGCTGGATGACGCCATCCAGTTGCTCAGCGGCGATCCCGGCGACTGCCGCGTGCTCGCCGGCGGCACCGACCTGCTCGTCCGCCTGCGCTCCGGCGACGCCGAGCCGGACAGCATCCTCGACATCAAGCGCATCGACGACCTGCGCCAGATCACGCCCGAGGACGGCGGCTGGCGCATCGGCGCCGCGGTCTCTTCGGCCGAAATGAACGAGCACGCCGAGCTCAAGGCCGACTACCCCGGCGTCTGCGAGGCCGCCGACCTCATCGGCTCCACCCAGATACAGGGCCGCTGCACGCTCGCCGGCAACCTCTGCAACGCCTCGCCTGCCGCCGACTCCGTCCCGGCAATGGTCGCCGTCTGCGCCACCGCCCGCGTCGCCGGGCCGAATGGCACCCGTGACGTGCCGGTCGAGGATATTCCCACCAGCCCCGGCAAGACCTCGCTGGAGAAAGGCGAATTCGTCGCCTCGATCTTCCTGCCCGCCAAGCCCGACCGCTCGGGCGACGCCTACCTGCGCTTCATCCCGCGCACCGAGATGGACATCGCCGTGGTGGGCTGCGGCCTGTCGCTCGCGCTCGATGCGAACGGCACCTGCACCGACGCCCGCGTCTCGCTGGGCGCCGTGGGCCCCAAGGTCATGCTGGTCGACGCCGCGGCGCAGGCTATCCTAGGAACCAAGCTTGACAACGCCGCGATGGAGTCACTGGCCAAGGCCTGCTCCGCCGCCGCCTCCCCCATCGCCGACAAGCGCGGCACGGTCGAGTTCCGCACCCACGTCGCCGGCGTGCTGGCCCGCCGCGCTGCAGCCATCGCCAAGACCCGCGCAGAAGGATAAGCCCCCATGAGCAACATCCACGTCACCACCAAGATCAACGGCGACCCCACGGAATATCTCTGCGAGCCGGATGAAACCCTGCTCGACGTCCTGCGCGACCGTCTTGGCATGACCGGCTCCAAGGAAGGCTGCGGCACCGGCGATTGCGGTGCCTGCTCGGTCACCGTCAATGGCCGCCTCGTCTGTTCCTGCCTGATGCTGGGGGCCGAAGCCGAAGGCGCCGAGATCGAAACCATCGAAGGCATGGCCGACGGCGACCAGCTTCATCCCCTGCAACAGAAGTTCATCGAACATGCCGCCCTTCAGTGTGGCATCTGCACCCCGGGCATCCTCGTCGCGGCCAAGTCGCTCTTGGAAAAGAACCCAGACCCGACCGAGGAAGAGGCCCGCTACTGGCTCGCCGGCAACCTCTGCCGCTGCACGGGCTATGACAAGATCATCCGCGCCGTGCTCGACACGGCCGCCGACCTCAGAAAGGCATCGTGATGGCACTCGACAGCAAACAGGTTCTGGACACCCAACAGTTCAAGGTCGTCGGCACGCGCCCCCTGCGCCCCGATGGCATCGACAAGGTCACCGGCAAGGCCCGCTTCGGCGCCGACATCACCGCACCGGGTATGCTGATCGGGAAGGTGCTGCGCAGCCCGCACGCCCACGCCCGGATCAAGTCCATCGACACGTCGGCCGCCGAAGCGATCGAGGGCGTCCACGCCGTCGTCACCCGCGCCGACTTCGCGCAGATCACCGATGACGATGCCACCGCCGACATTCTCGACAATTGCATGGCGGGGGAAAAGGCGCTCTATGACGGTCACGCCGTCGCCGCCGTCGCCGCCAGCTCGGGCCACATCGCCAAGAAGGCGCTGAAGGCGATCAAGATCGACTACGAGGTGCTCGATCATGTGACGGACGTCGACAAGGCCATCGCCGAGAGCGCCCCCGTCCTCCACGAAGGCCGCGCCGACGAATCCGTGCCGGAAGGGTCCTCGCCCAACATCATGGCCCGCTACGAGTTCGGCCACGGCGACATCGACGCCGGGCTGGCCCAAGCCGACGAGGTCATCGAACGCAGCTACCGCACCGAGGCCACGCACCAGGGCTATATTGAACCCCACGCCTGCCTCGCCCAGATGAGCCAGGACGGCCAGGCCGATCTGTGGTGCTGCACCCAAGGGCACTACATGGTGCGCAACACCTGCGCGGCCATCATGGGCCTGGACCAGGGCCAGCTGCGCGTCACCGCCTCGGAAATCGGCGGTGGCTTCGGCGGCAAGACCACCGTGTTCCTCGAACCCGTGGCGCTGATGCTGGCCAAGAAATCCAGCCGCCCGGTCAAGATGGTCATGACCCGCTCCGAGGTGCTGCGCGCCACCGGCCCTACGGCGTCTTCATCGGTCGATATCCGCATCGGCATGACCAAGGACGGCCGCATCACCGCCGGCTTCGCCGAACTGCGCTACCAGGGCGGCGCCTATCCCGGCTCGCCCGTGGAAATGGGCTCCATGTCCGCCTTCGCGCCCTATGACCTGGAAAACGTGAAAACCGTCGGCTGGGATATCGTCAGCAACCGCCCGAAACAGGCCGCCTACCGCGCCCCCGGCGCGCCCATGGCCGCCTTCGCGGTGGAATCCGCCATCGACGAACTGGCCAAGGGCCTCGGCCTCGACCCACTTGAAGTGCGCCTGAAAAACGCCGCCCGCGAAGGCACCAAGGCGTCCTATGGCCCCACCTACCCCGCCATCGGGCTGGAGGCGACGCTACGCACCGCCAAGGATCACCCGCATTGGACGGCCCCCTTGGGCCCCAATCAGGGCCGCGGCGTCGCCTGCGGCTTCTGGTTCAACTTCGGCGGCGACACCTGTGTGACGCTCAACGTCACGCCGGACGGCACGGTCACGGTCTCCGAGGGCAATCCCGATATCGGCGGCTCCCGCGCCTCCATGTCGATGATGGCGGCCGAGGAACTGGGCATCCCCTACAACAAGGTCCGCACCATCGTCGCCGACACAGGCAGCCTGGGCCAGAACGAGGTCACGGACGGCTCCCGCGTGACCTTCGCCGTGGGCCTCGCCACCATCGAGGCCGCCCGCGCCGCCAAGCGCGAGATGTGCCGCCGCGTCGCCAAGCTCTGGGACATCGACGAGGACGCGGTGGAATGGCGCGACGGTGCGGTACACCCCACCGGCCACAATGCAGGCAGCCATAACCCTATGACCCTCGCCGAGATCGCCGCCATCGCGTCGAACACCGGCGGCCCCATCGCCGGCCATCACGAGGCCAACCCCGAAGGCGCGGGCGTTTCCTTCGCCACGCACATGGTCGACACCGAGGTCGATCCCGACACCGGCGCGGTGAAGATCCTGCGCTACACCGTCTTCCAGGACGCCGGCAAGGCCGTGCACCCGGATTACGTCGAAGGCCAGTTTCAGGGCGGTGCCACGCAAGGCATCGGCTGGGCACTCAACGAGGAATATATCTATGGCGAGGATGGCACGCTGCAAAACGCAGGCTTCCTCGACTACCGCATTCCCGTGGCCTCCGACCTGCCCATGATCGACGCGGTGATCCTGGAAATCCCCAACCCCGGCCACCCCTACGGCGTGCGCGGGGTGGGCGAAACCTCCATCGTACCGCCCCTTGCGGCCATCGCCAACGCGGTCTCCGAGGCGGCAGGCGTACGCATGACCGACCTGCCCATGTCCCCGCCCAAGGTGCTGAAGGCGATGCAGGACACGTAAGACCACCGCGGCCCCGTCCCACCCCCGGATCGGGGCCGCCCACGCGCTTCGGCTTTCATTGTTCCCCAAATACTCCCGCCGGAGGCGTCCCGGGCCTGCCCCCGCGCGCCAACGCCCAGATGCTTCGCAAACTCCGTCCCGGGCTTGACCAGGGGCCTCCCCGCCCCAAGATACCCGGCATGGTACAAGTCACGATATGGGGCTCGCTTGCCCAGTTCACCGACGACCGGCGCGAGGTCGAGATCGAGGCCGACAACCTGCGCCAACTGCTCGACGGGCTGGCGCGAAAATATCCCGGCCTGAAACCTCAGCTTGACCGCGGCGTGTCGGTCTCCATCGACGGGCGTGTCTACAACGACAGCTGGTTCCAGCCCATCCGGCCCGACAGCGAGGTCGTCCTGTTGGCCCGGCTCAAGGGCGGTTAATCCGACGACAAAGCCTTCAAAGGCGCCCGCAAGCGAAACGCAAAGCCTTCCGGATCGAGCGACACCTCCGTCTCGGCGCCGAGCGACGCCTCGGTCAGCTTCGTCAGTACCTGCGTGCCAAAGCCCGGCTTGGCCGTCGCATTCACCTCCGGCCCGCCCCGCTCGATCCAGGATAGCGTGAAATCCGGCCGCTCGTCCCCCTCGACCGACCACGACATCTCGACCTGTCCGCTGGCCTCCGACAAGGCCCCGTATTTCGCCGCGTTCGTGGCCAGCTCATGGGTCACCATGCCCAGGATCTGCGCCGCGTTGCTGGAAATCATCAGGTCCGGCCCGTTCAGCACCACCCGCTCCCGCGCCGCCCCCGCAAAGGGCTTGACCTGCTCGGTGAAGATCTGACGCAGCCCGAAACGGCTGCCGGCATCGTGCATCATCGCTTCCTGGTTGCGGCTCAGCGCTGCCAGACGCGCCAGGAGGCGGTCGGCAATCTCTTCGGGCGGCGAGTGCCGCGCCAGCTGCCGGACAATCCCCGATACAACCGTGATCAGGTTCTTCGCCCGATGTCCCAGCTCGCCAATCAGGAACTTCGCGCGCTGCTCGGCCATTTCCCGCGCGGTGATATCGACAACGGCGAACACCCCTTCCACCGGCATTCCCTCGGCATCATAGGTCACCTGCTTGCGCGCATTGACCCAGCGCAACGGGCCATCCGGCGTCAGAATACGGTGCGTCATGTCCAGCACCTGCAACGGATCGCCCGGCGACAGCAGGCATTCCAGTCCCTCTTGCACCTGGGGCCAATCATCGGGGTGGATCCGCGCGTGCAATTCCGATCGCGACACTTCAACGCCCGCGTCCAGCCCGAAGAATTCCGCCGCCAGCGCATCGCAGCGCAGCGTGTCGGCACGGTAATCCACCTTGCCCAATCCGACTTGAGCGACCTTGAGGCCAAGTTCCAAGTCGTCGGATGTCAGGGGAATGTTCAGCGGGGTCTTGAAGTCTTTCGTCATGGCATTTGTTTCAGGCCGGTGAATAGCACCGTCAATGTCACAGTTTAAACGGGCTGCGGATATTAACTCTCAGGCAAGTTTTCGCCGCCCGTCGGGTCCAAGGCAAGCTCTTCACGCTGCGGCGCAGGCGGCAATTCGCGCATCTTCCAGGGCAAAATGGATGCGGCGCTCAGTTTCGCCTGATGCAACAGACCCTGCCGTATTGCGTAGGGTGGGTGAAAACCCACGCCGCCCCGCAATCCATAAAACGAACCCGAACCGAAAACGCCTCAACGGCAGACACGACAGACCGTATCCCAGTCCTTCAGCCGCTCTGCCACCGGCGCGGGCACCGGCCGGTCGGTAAAGAACATGTCGACCTCGCCCAACGACGCGATCCGCGCCGGGGCCGTGCGGTGAAACTTGGAATGGTCCGCCACAAGGTAGGTCCGCCGCGCCCGCGCGATGATCGACTGGCTGACATGCACCTCCTGCACGTCGAAATCCAGAAGGTCGCCCTCGTCATCCAACGCCGAGCAGCCAATCACGGCGTAGTCGAACTTGAACTGCTCGATCGCCCGTGTCGTCAGGTTGCCGATCAGCCCCCCGTCCGAGCGGCGCAAGACGCCCCCCGCTACCACGATCTCGCATTCCGCATTGGCCACCAAGATATTGGCAACATTCATGTTATTCGTGATGACCATCAAGTCGCGATGGGCCAGCAGCGCCCGCGCCACCGCCTCGGTCGACGTCCCGATGTTCAGAAACACCGACGCCCCGTCCGGGATCTCCTGCGCGCAGACCTGCGCAATCGCCTGCTTGGCCGCCTCGTTCAGGTCGCGCCGCTCCTCGTAACCGATATTGGAAACGCCCGACGGCATCACCGCGCCGCCATGCACCCGCTCCAGCCGTCCCGCCTCTGCCAGGTCCGTCAGGTCGCGCCGGATCGTCTGCACCGTCACGCCAAAGCGAACGGCCAGGTCCTCGACCGTGACCTTGCCCTCGGTGCGGGCGATCTCGAGGATCTCGGGATGGCGAAAAGTTTGTGACATGCACCTTGGCGTCGGTTTCGGTATTTTCGTTTTCGCGGAAAATCCGCGTATGTCAAAGGAAAATCCGGGGCCAGACCGCCTTTCGCAGCCGCAGAAAGACCAGTCAGCACTGCACAAAAAGCTTGCATACCTTTGTTTTTAAATGACTCTCCTAAAAACGAACAAAAACGAAAGAAGCATTTGACTCCATCAACCTTAACGTGCTCATTTACCGGGCACGGTTTCCGGCGGCATCTGGGGGAGGATGGATGCACCCAAGTCACGAAAATATAAGCGATATTTTCGTCATTGGCGGCGGAATCAACGGCTGTGGCATCGCCCGGGACGCCGCCGGCCGCGGCCTGTCGGTTACGCTGGCCGAAATGAACGACCTTGCCTCGGCCACCTCCTCGGCCTCGACCAAGCTTTTCCACGGCGGCCTTCGCTACCTTGAATATTTCGAGTTCCGCCTCGTCCGCGAGGCTCTGATCGAACGCGAGGTTCTCCTGCGCAACATGCCGCATATCAGCTGGCCGATGCGCTTCGTGCTGCCCTATCACCGCGACATGCGCTTCGAGGGCGGCACCCCCACCTCGCGCCTCTTGGAACGGATCATGCCATGGATGCGCGGCCGCCGCCCCGCTTGGCTCATCCGCCTCGGCCTTTTTCTCTACGACAGCCTCGGGGGCCGCAAGATCCTGCCCCGCGCCCGTTCACTCTCGCTCGACGGCACGCCCGAAGGTGCCCCGCTGAAATCTCATTTCAAACAGGCGTTCGAGTATTCCGACTGTTGGGTGGAGGATGCCCGGCTCGTTTCGCTCAACGCCCGGGACGCCGCCGATCGCGGCGCCGAGATCCTCACCCGCACCCGTGTCACCGCCGCCCGCCGTGTGGGCGATCTGTGGGAGATCGACCTCGAAGACACCGCCACCGGCGATCTGCTGACCCGCCGCGCCCGCGCGCTCGTAAACGCGGGCGGCCCATGGGTTGGCGACATCCTGCAGGACGTCACCCATATCGACAGCCGCGAGGGCGTCCGTCTCGTGCGCGGCAGCCACATCGTGACGCGCAAGCTTTTCGATCACCCCAAATGCTACTTCTTTCAGGGCACCGATGGCCGCATCATCTTCGCCATCCCTTACGAACAGGATTTCACCCTGATCGGCACCACCGATGCGGACCACCCGGACCCCGGCACGAAACCCGTCTGCACCCCCGCCGAGCAAGAGTATCTGTGCAATTTCGCCTCGGAGTATTTCGAAACGCCCGTCACCCGCGTCGACATTGTCTGGACCTATTCCGGCGTCCGCCCGCTCTATGACGACGGCGCCAAATCGGCCACGGCGGCCACCCGCGACTACGTGCTCAAGCTAGACACGGACGGCCCGCCGCTCCTCAACATCTTCGGCGGCAAGATCACCACCTACCGCCGCCTCGCGCAGGCCGCCGTGGGCAAGCTCGCCGCCCATTTCCCGAACGCCAAAGGCGACTGGACCGCCGACGCCGCCCTGCCCGGCGGCGATTTCGCCGTGGAGAACCGCGACCGCATGGCGGACGACCTGCAATCCGACTACCCCTTCTTGACCGAATCCTGGGCCTACCGCCTGCTCCGCGCTTACGGCACCGAGGCCCGCACCCTTCTTGGCGACGCGAAGGCCGCTGCCGACCTCGGCCGCAACTTCGGCGCAACCCTGACCGAACGCGAGGTCCGGTGGCTTACAACCCACGAGTTCGCCCGCAGCGCGGAGGATATCGCCTGGCGCCGCAGCAAGCTGGGCCTGCGCATGACAGACAGTGAAATCAATGACTTGCAGAACTGGATGCAGGCCAACCCCGACGGCGACACCGTGATCGCCGCCGCGGCAGAATAAGGACGTAACGCATGACGCTGGTTCTGGACAACGTGTCGAAAAAAGTGGGGGCGGAAACGCATATCCACCCCACCGACCTGACGTTGGAGAAAGGCACGATGAACGTCCTTCTGGGCCCCACGCTCGCGGGCAAGACCACGCTGATGCGCCTGATGGCCGGCCTCGATGCCCCCACCACGGGCCGCATCCTCTGGGACGGTACGGACGTGACCGGCATGCGCGTGCAGGATCGCGGCGTCGCGATGGTCTACCAGCAGTTCATCAACTACCCGTCCATGAGCGTCTACGACAACATCGCCAGCCCGATGCGCCTGTCGGGCAAGCCCAAGGACGAAATCGACCGCGCGGTGCGCGACACCGCCGAGATGCTGCAACTGACCCCGATGCTCGACCGCAAGCCGCTGGAATTGTCCGGCGGCCAGCAGCAACGCTGTGCGCTGGCCCGCGCGCTGGTCAAGAACGCCGGTCTCGTACTGCTGGACGAGCCTCTCGCCAACCTCGACTACAAGCTGCGCGAGGAGCTGCGCATCGAGATCCCCCGCATCTTCGAGGAATCCGGCGCGATCTTCGTCTACGCCACCACCGAACCCGAAGAAGCCCTGCTGCTCGGCGGCAACACCGCCACGCTCTGGGAAGGCCGCGTCACGCAATTCGGCGCGACACCGAAGGTCTATCGCCAGCCCGCCGATGCCACGACCGCGCGGGTCTTTTCCGATCCGCCGATGAATTTCCTGCAGATCTCCAAAACCGGCGGTAAGCTGATGTTCGGCGAGGGGCAATCCCTGCCCGCCACCGGCAAGATGGCCGACTTGCCCGAGGGCCGCTACACCGCCGGCTTCCGCCCGAACCACCTCGAGATTGAACAGCACACCGACGCCGCCATGCGCTTCGTGACAAAGCTCAGCGTGACCGAACTCACCGGCTCGGAAACCTTTATCCACCTCGACCACCACGACAGCCGCTGGGTCGGCGTCATCCACGGTGTCCACGACCTTCAGCCGGGCCGCGACCTGCCGGTCTATCTCGACCCGGCCCATATCTACATCTTCAGCGAAGACGGCGATCTGGTATCCCCCGCCGCCTACGCGCTGGCCGCATGAGGGGCTGACAGGAATGGCAAAGATCACGCTCGACAACCTGGCGCACAGCTATCTGCCCAACCCGACTTCCGAGGATGATTTCGCCCTCAAGGAGCTCAACCACGACTGGACCGACGGCGAGGCCTATGCCCTTCTGGGCGCGTCCGGCTGCGGCAAGACCACGCTCCTGAACATCATCTCGGGGCTTTTGCAGCCCAGCCGGGGCCGCATCCTGTTCAACGACGTCGACGTCACGCACGCCCCCACGACCGAGCGCAACATCGCGCAGGTCTTCCAGTTCCCGGTCGTCTACGACACCATGACCGTGCGCGAAAACCTCGCCTTCCCGCTCAAGAACCGCGGCGCCGACAAGGCGTATGTCGCCCAGCGCGTGCAGGACATCGCCACCATGATCGGGCTCGAGGACACGCTGAACCGCAAGGCGCGCGGGCTGACGGCAGACGCCAAGCAGAAGATCAGCTTGGGCCGCGGCATGGTGCGCGAGGACGTCAACGCGCTGCTGTTCGACGAGCCACTCACCGTCATCGACCCGCACATGAAATGGGAGCTGCGCACGCAACTGAAGCAACTGCATCAACAGTTCGGCCACACCATGATCTACGTCACGCACGACCAGACCGAGGCGCTGACCTTCGCCGACAAGGTCGTGGTCATGCATGACGGCCGCGTGGTCCAGATCGGCACGCCCGAGGATCTGTTCGAGACACCCGAGCATACCTTCGTCGGTTACTTCATCGGCTCGCCCGGCATGAACGTGATCCCCGCGAGGGTCGAGGGAAACCAAGCCTATATCAACGGCGCCGAACTGTCGCTGGCCAATTCCTACGCCCCCCTCGATGGCCGTGTCGAAATCGGCGTGCGCCCCGAATTTGCCCGCCTCTCCGACAGCGAGGGCCTGCCGGTCAATGTCCGGCGGGTCGAGGATGTGGGCCGCCACAAGATCATCCGCGCCGACTGTTTCGGCACGCCCATCAACATCATCGCCGACGAGGCCGAGGAAGTACGCGCCGACGCCACCCGCGTCGCGTTCGACCCCGCCCATGTCAACGTCTACGCCAACGACTGGCGCGTGACGCCCGAACGGAGAGCCGCCTGATGGACAAGACCCCCAATCAAAAGGCGTGGTTCCTCGTCCTGCCGGTGCTAATCCTTGTGGCCTTCTCCGCCGTCATCCCACTGATGACCGTGGTGAACTATTCCGTGCAGGACACCTTCGGAAACAACGAATTCTTCTGGGCCGGGCTCGAATGGTTCCGCGAACTGCTCGAAGATGACCGCATGTGGGACGCTTTGGGGCGGCAATTGATGTTCTCCGGCATCATCCTCGCTATCGAGGTCCCCTTGGGCATACTCGTCGCGCTCAACATGCCCAAGAAAGGCGTCTGGGTCTCGGTCTGCCTCGTGCTGATGTCCCTGCCGCTGCTGATCCCGTGGAACGTCGTCGGCACTATCTGGCAGATCTTCGGCCGCGTCGATATCGGCCTGCTGGGCCACACTCTGGCCGCTTTGGGAATCGACTACAACTACACGCAAGACCCCTTTGCGGCCTGGGTCACGGTCATCGTCATGGATGTCTGGCACTGGACGTCGCTGGTGGCCCTGCTGGCCTATGCCGGCCTGCAATCCATCCCCGACGCCTATTACCAGGCCGCCAAGATCGACCAGGCGTCGCGCTGGAAGGTGTTCCGCTACATCGAACTGCCCAAGATGGCGGGCGTGCTAATGATCGCCGTGCTCCTGCGCTTCATGGACAGCTTCATGATCTACACCGAGCCCTTCGTCGTCACCGGCGGCGGCCCCGGCAGCACCACGACATTCCTCAGCATCGACCTCGTGAAAATGGCCCTCGGCCAGTTCGACCTCGGCCCGGCTGCCGCCTTCTCGCTGATGTATTTCCTCGTGATCCTGCTGATCTCCTGGGTGTTCTATACCGTGATGGTCAATCTCGACAAGCGGGGGACATAAGCCGATGACCGACGCCACCACAGACCAACTCCCCGGCAAGCTCGCCCCCAGCGGCAAGAACCGTCGCGCCCGAGCGGGCATCAACACCCGCGCCATCGTCATGGGCCTTTACCTGATCTTCCTGCTCCTGCCGATCTACTGGCTGCTGAACATGAGCCTGAAGACCAACACCGAGATCCTCAACAGCTTCACACTCTGGCCCAACGACCTGACGCTGGAAAACTACGCCACCATCTTGACCGATCCGGCGTGGTACTCGGGCTATATCAACTCGCTGATCTACGTGGTGATGAACACCGTCATCTCGCTCGCCGTGGCCCTGCCCGCCGCCTACGCCTTTTCGCGCTACACTTTCCTCGGCGACAAGCACCTCTTCTTCTGGCTCCTGACCAACCGCATGGCGCCCCCGGCGGTCTTCGCCCTGCCCTTCTTTCAGCTCTACAGCTCCGTGGGCCTCTTCGACACCCACATCGCCGTGGCGCTGGCGCATTGCCTTTTCAACGTGCCGCTCGCCGTCTGGATCCTCGAAGGCTTCATGCGCGGCGTGCCCAAGGAAATCGATGAGACGGCGTACATCGACGGCTATTCCTTCCCCCGCTTCTTCGTGAAGATCTTCATGCCACTCATCGCATCCGGCATCGGCGTCGCAGCCTTCTTCTGTTTCATGTTTTCGTGGGTCGAACTGCTGCTCAGCCGCACGCTGACGACCGTCGACGCCAAGCCCATCGCCGCCATCATGACCCGCACCCAAGGGGCCGCGGGCATCGACTGGGGCGTGCTCGCCGCCGCCGGCGTGCTGACCATCGTGCCCGGCGCGCTCGTGATCTATTTTGTCCGCAACTATATCGCCAAAGGCTTTGCTCTAGGGAGAGTTTGATGAAGAAAACATTGATATCGCTGGCCATTCTGGGCGCGCACGCGTCCACGGCATCTGCGCAAAACATCGTCGTGCCGGACAATCGCGGCCCGACCGACAGCGGCTGTCTCGTCAAAGGGCTGGACCCCAATGGAGACGGCTTCTTGGCTCTGCGCACTGGCCCCGGCACCAAGTACCAGCAGATCGGCAGCCTGCATAACGGCGACGCCGCCTATATCTACGGCGGTCAGGGCAAATGGCTTTACGTCGAGAACGGCGCCCTGAACGGCAAAGAGGCGAAGTTCCGCGGCTGGATCTACAACGCCTGGTGCGAGTTCTACCCGTGACCCCGCGCAAACTGACATACGCGGCCCTCGCGGTGACCCTATTGCTAGCCCTTCCGGCTTCGGCGCAGGACTATGCCCAGGACTGCAACGCAAATGGCTATGTCATCACGGCCGCCCGCGGCACGTTCGCAGGTGCGCCGGTCTACCTCGGCAAGTCCTGCGACGCGTTTCACGCCGCGCATGGCGAAGGCAAATGGTGCTGGCAGAACAACGGCATAAACGTCAACCTGCCCACCGGAAACTGGCTGCTCGCGAAGGTCGAACTCACCTGCCAGAACGCGGCACTGGATGAATTGGCCTGCAGCTGCATCGACTTTTCGAACGGAGGTAACTGAACATGGCATGGATGGCATGGACATGGCCCACCGCCGCCTTTTTCGGCGTCATCGCGCTGCTCCTCGTGACCTTCACGATCCTCGCGCTGAAATTCCCCGAGACGCCCCGCACCGGCATCCTGCGCATCGAGACGACGCGCGGCGACCGTCTCTTCATCACGCTTCTGGGCAGCGCCTTCATCAATCTCGCGTGGCTGGGCCTTGTGGGCACCAACCAGCTCTACGCGCTGATCGTCTGCGCGATCTATGCCGCGGCGGTCTTCCGCTGGGTATAGACGCGCGCAAACCCCCGGCGTTCCGCCACGCGCGGGCCGCCACAAACACATAAGTTCAGAAAGACCAATGGGAGGAACCAAATGAACCTGAACCTGAAATCAACCACCGCGCTGGCCGCGGCATTCGCCCTGACGGGCAGTGCCGCCTGGGCCGGCATGGAAGAAGCGATGGAGTTCCTCGAGAACGAAATCGCCGGCCTCTCCGTGCTCTCTCAAGAAGAGCAGGAAGCCGAAATGCAGTGGTTCGTCGACGCGGCCCAGCCCTTCGAGGGGATGGAGATCAAGGTCGTCTCGGAAACCATCGCCACCCACGAATACGAAAGCCAGGTCCTTGCGCCCGCTTTCAGCGCCATCACCGGCATCCAGGTCACCCATGACCTCATCGGCGAAGGCGACGTGGTCGAGAAACTGCAAACCCAGATGCAGTCGGGCGAGAACATCTATGACGGCTATGTAAACGACAGCGACCTCATCGGCACCCACTGGCGCTATCAGCAGGTGCGCAACCTGACCGACTGGATGGATGGCGAAGGCGCGGACGTCACCCTGCCGACACTCGATATCGACGACTTCATCGGCACGTCCTTCACCACCGGCCCCGACGGCAAGCTCTACCAACTGCCCGACCAGCAATTCGCGAACCTCTACTGGTTCCGCTACGACTGGTTCAACGACGAGAAGAACAAGGCCGACTTCCAGGAGGAATACGGCTACGAGCTTGGCGTCCCGGTCAACTGGTCGGCCTACGAGGACATCGCCGAGTTCTTCACCGGCCGCGACCTCAGCCACCTCGGTGTCGAGGGCGAAGTCTTCGGCAACATGGACTACGGCAAGAAGGACCCGTCGCTTGGCTGGCGCTACACCGATGCGTGGATGTCCATGGCCGGTATGGGCGACGTGGGCGAACCAAACGGCCTGCCGGTCGACGAATGGGGCATCCGGGTGAACGAGAACTCGCAGCCCGTCGGCTCCTGCGTCGATCGGGGCGGGGCCACAAACGCGCCCGCGGCCGTCTATGCCGTGACCAAGGCGATCGAATGGCTCCAGAAATACTCGCCTCCGGCGGCGGCTGGCATGACCTTCTCCGAGGCGGGCCCGATCCCGGCGCAGGGCAACGTCGCGCAGCAGATGTTCTGGTACACCGCCTTCACCGCCGCCACGGTCGAGCCCGGCTTGCCGGTGATGAACGAGGACGGCACGCCCAAGTGGCGTATGGCCCCCTCGCCCCACGGCGTCTACTGGAAAGAAGGCCAGAAGATCGGCTACCAGGACGCAGGCTCGTGGACGCTGATGCAGTCGACCCCCGTCGACCGCGCCAAGGCGGCATGGCTCTACGCCCAGTTCGTTACGTCGAAAACCGTGGACCTCAAGAAATCGGATGTGGGCCTGACGTTCATCCGCGAGTCCACCATCGACAGCGACCATTTCACAGAACGCGCGGATAAACTCGGCGGCCTGATCGAGTTCTACCGCTCGCCCGCCCGCACGGCATGGTCGCCGACGGGCACCAACGTGCCGGACTATCCGAAACTGGCCCAGCTGTGGTGGCAGAATATCGGTGACGCCATGTCCGGCTCCAAGACCCCGCAGGAGGCGCTCGATGCCCTCTGCGCGGACCAGGAGCGCGTGCTGGAACGTCTCGAACGTGCCGGCGTGCAGGGCGATCTCGGCCCCGTCATGAACGAGGAACGCGACCCGCAATACTGGTACGACCAGGAAGGCGCGCCCTATCCCAAGCTCGAGAACGAGGACGAAGAGCCCAAGACCGTCTCCTATGACGAGCTGATCGCCAGCTGGCAGTAACGGCTGCCCTGGGCCGGGACACCCCGGCCCACCGATGCGAAAACCGTAGGGCGGGGCTACTCCCCGCCCTCTTTTCCATCCCCGTCCCGGGCTTGACCCGGGACCTCTACCCTTGGACACTCAACAGACCGAAGTTCAGGCAAGGCTCCCGACATGACCCACATCCTCGCCATCGACCAGGGCACCACCTCCTCCCGCGCGATCCTCTTCGACAAGTCCCTCACGCCCACAGCCTCCGCGCAAGAGGAATTCACCCAGCATTTCCCGCAATCGGGCTGGGTCGAACATGACGTGGACGATATCTGGGCCACGACCGCCGGCACCTGCCGCGCCGCCATCGAACGCGCGGGCCTGACCCCTTCGGACATCGCCGCCATCGGCATCACCAACCAGCGCGAGACGACCATCGTCTGGGACCGCACCACCGGCAAGCCAGTGCACCGCGCCATCGTCTGGCAGGACCGGCGCACCGCCCAGACCTGCCGCGCCCTGCGCGAGGCCGGTCACGAGGACATGATCACCGACCGCACCGGGCTTCTGCTCGACCCCTATTTTTCCGGCACGAAACTCGCCTGGATCCTCGACAATGTCGACGGCGCGCGGGCCAAGGCCGAAAACGGCGACCTCCTTTTCGGCACCGTCGACTGTTACCTCATCTGGAAGCTCACAGGCGGCAAGACCCACGCCACCGACGCCACCAACGCCGCCCGCACGCTGCTTTACGACATCCGCAAGGGCCGGTGGAGCCAGACCATCTGCGACCTGCTGAACGTGCCAATGTCCATGCTCCCCGAGGTCCGCGACTGTGCCGCCGATTTCGGCACCACCCGCACCGACCTTTTCGGGCGCGAGATTCCCATCCTCGGCGTCGCGGGCGATCAGCAGGCCGCCACGGTCGGCCAGGCCTGTTTCAGCCCCGGCATGATGAAATCCACCTACGGCACCGGCTGCTTTGCCCTGCTCAACACGGGCGACGAGCCCGTGCGCTCGCAGAACCGCCTCCTGACCACAATAGCCTACCAGCTTGACGGAAAACCCACCTACGCGCTCGAAGGCTCGATTTTCATCGCCGGCGCGGTCGTCCAATGGCTCCGCGACGGGCTCAAGATCATCCGCGAGGCAGGCGAAACCCAAACGCTGTCCGACCGCGCCGACCCTCACCAGAACGTCATCCTCGTCCCCGCCTTCACCGGCCTCGGCGCGCCCTACTGGCAGCCCGATTGCCGCGGCGCGATCTACGGCCTCACGCGCAATTCCGGCCCCGCCGAGTTCGCCCGCGCCGCGCTGGAAAGCGTCGGCTTCCAGACCCGTGACCTCTTGGAGGCGATGACCGCCGACTGGTCCTCGGACGAGGCCAAACAGGTCCTGCGCGTCGATGGCGGCATGTCCGCCTCGGCCTGGGCGATGCAGTTTTTGGCCGACATCATCGGCGCGCCCGTCGACCGACCCAAGGTGTTGGAAACCACCGCGCTCGGGGCCGCTTGGCTGGCGGGAATGCAGGCCGGGATCTATCCAGATCAGGCCGGCTTCGCCGAGGGCTGGGCGCTCGACCAGCGGTTCGAGCCCGCGATGGACGCCACCACCCGAGACGAAAAATACGCCGCCTGGAAACGCGCCGTCGAAGCGACGATGTCCGTATGATCGCGCCGTTCGGCCTCGCCGCCCCCGCCCGCATCCTCTTTGGCCGCGGCGAGTTCGCCAAGGCCGCCGATCTCGCCGCCACCCTCGGCCCTCACGCCTTCGTCGTGCACGGCGCTAAGCCCCGCCACGCGCAGTCACTGCTCGACGCCCCCGGTCTCGAAACAACCGCCTTCGCCTGCCCCAAGGAACCCGACCTCGCCCTGCTGGAAACCGCGCTCGACACGGCCCGCCGCGCCGGGTGCACCCACGTCGTCGCCATCGGCGGCGGCGCGGCCATCGACCTCGGCAAGGCGGTCGCGGGCCTCCTGAACGCCACAACCGACCCCCTCGATCACCTCGAAGTCGTGGGCAACGGCCAGCCCCTAACCACGCCCCCCGCCCCCTTCATGGCCATCCCCACCACCGCCGGCACAGGCGCCGAGGCCACCAAGAACGCCGTCATCGGCGTGCCCGATCATGCCCGCAAGGTCTCGCTCCGCGATCCGGCCATGCTCGCCGACATCGCTCTTGTCGACCCCGCCCTCACCGACGGCGCGCCCAAATCCGTCACCCTCGCCTCCGGCCTCGACGCCATCACGCAGGTGATCGAGCCCTACATCTCCTCCCGCGCCAACCCGCTCACCGACGCGCTCTGCCGCGCCGCCATTCCGCGCGGCCTGCGCGCCCTGCGCAAGCTGATGCAGAACGAAGACGCCGATGCCCGCGACGACATGGCCTTCGTCAGCCTCGCCGGCGGGCTGGCTCTGGCCAACGCAGGCCTCGGCGCCGTCCACGGCCTCGCAGGTGTCATCGGCGGCCGCGTCCCCACGGCCCCCCACGGTGCCGTCTGCGGCGCGCTCCTGCCCGCGACCCTCGCCGCCAATCTCGCCGCCCTGCCAAAGGACAGCCTGCAAGCCCGCCGCATCGCCGATATCCGCGTCAGCGCGTCCGAGGCGCTCGGCACCGCCGACATCGCCGCCTGGTCCCACCACCACGGCCTGCCGACCCTCGCACAGATGGGCATCGCCCCCGCCGACCACGCGGCCATCGCCACAGAGGCGCACTCCTCGAGCTCCATGGCCGCCAACCCGGTCAAACTCCCCACCGAGCTGCTGCAACGCATCCTCGCCGCCAGCTAGAGCGTCTCCGAGTCAGTCTGAGACAGGCATCGCTTTCCGCGCCTCAAAAAACAGCGCAAAGCGATACAATGTTTTTCGGAAACGCACCGGACCGCGTCCGCCCCGGCTTTCACTGTTCTTCAAATACTCAAACTCCGACGCAAACCACGGGCGCGTCCTCACGCCTCCCAGGTCACCCGCCCGCCACACAGCGTCAGCACCGCCCGCGCGCTCCCAAGCTCCGAAGGCTCCATCGCTTCCAAATCATGCGACATCACAGCGACATCGGCGAAATACCCTTCCGCCAGCCGCCCCTTGCGGTCTTCGGAAAACTCCACCCAGGCATTCCCCGCCGTGTAACTCTCCAACGTCTCCAACAGCCCCTGCGACTGGTCCGGCCAGCCCTCCCCCAGATCCATCGGATCCACCGCCGCGCGCACATTGGGCATCACGTCCACGGGCATCACCGGCCAGTCGGTCGAGAACACCAACCGCGCCGCATGCGCGCGCTGCGCTTTCCATGCAAACGCATAGGGCCACTGATCCGGTCGCAGCACGTCCTTGATCCCATGTGGCGGAAACACATGCCCGAACGCCGCGTGCCCGGGCTGAACCGACGCCACCACGTCCAACGCCCCCAGTCGCGGCAGGTCGTCGGGATGAATGACCTCGATATGCTCCACCCGGTGCCGCGCATCGCGCACGCCGTTGGCCTCCCGCGCCGCCGCATAGCCGTCCAGCGTCCGCCGCACCGCCAGATCCCCGATCGCATGTGTGGCCAGCTGAAACCCCTTGGCATCCGCCGCCGCGCACGCCGCGTTGAACTGCTCTGCCGTGAACACAGCGTCGCCATCGCCGTCCGTTCCAGGGTAGTTCTCCAGCATCAGCGCCGTCCGGCTTTCCAGTACACCGTCCATGAACATCTTCACGCGGTTGCACCACAGGTAGTCGCTCGCATACCGCGCCCGCATCTCCTCGGCCTCTTCCAGCCGGGACAGCGGATCATGGCTTTTCAGGTGAAACGGCACCTCCACGCGGGCAATCAATTCGCCCTCTTCCTCCAACTCGGCCAACAATTCCATCTGGTAGAAATTGCCGTCCATGTTGTGCAGCCCGGTGATCCCGTGGCTCGCGCAATGCTTCAGCCCGGCGATCAGCGCCGCCTTGTCCTTGGCGCGCGCATCCGGCCCCGGTGCGGGAACCGGATCGGCCCCCGTAATCAGCCCCGCCATGTCGCGCCCGCCATTCCGCGTGTGCTTCAGAACGTGAACATAGGCCGACGGCTCCAACAGCGCCCCGGTCGCCGTGCCATCCTCGGCCATCACGATCTCTGCCCCCGCCTCGACAGGCCCCCCATGCAGGATCCCCGCCAGTTCCAGCGCCGCGGTATTGGCCCAGATCGTGTGATGATCCGGCGCATAGACCGCCAAAGGCCGGTCCGGCAGCACCCGGTCCAGTTCCTGCCGCGTGGTCTCGCGCTCCGGCCCCATCAGGTCGTAGCCCGCCTGCACCGCGAACACGACCCGGTCGTCGGGGCAGTCGTCGGCATAGGCGCGCACCGCCGCGGTCACCGCCTCCTCGCCTTGCATCCCGTAAAGGTCGAGATACCCCATCTCGACCGATCCGCCGAAAAGATGAACGTGGCTGTCGATAAACCCCGGCAGCACCGTCGCGCCGCCTGCATCCACCTGTTTGGTCCCCGGCCCCGCCATGGCCCCGATCGCGGCACTGGCGCCCAGCGCCACGATCCGCCCCGCGGCGACGGCGACGGCCTCCGCGCGCGGGCGGCCCGGGTCCATGGTCAGCACCTTTCCGTTCAGGATCACGATCTCCGGCGCCATGCCTGCCTCCTCGTCATGTTTCGCGCATGGAACCCGCGCCTGCCATTGCCGTCAAGCTGGACACACCGCCCGCCCTGCGCTTTCTTAAGTGAAACCGGTAAGTCACCCCGTCAAATCAAGGAAAGCTGAAGTCAATGGCCATCAAGATCGACATGCTCCGCTGCTTTCTCACCGTGGCCGAACGCGGCAACCTCGCCGACGCCGCCGGGGCTCTGGGCCGTACCCCCTCCGCCGTCTCCATGATGCTGCGCCAGTTCGAGGATCACATCGGCGCGCCCCTGTTCGAGGCCGGGCGCAAGTCCCGCCTCACCCGCCTGGGCGAGTTGATCCGCGTCGAGGCGGGACGCGAACTGGCCCATTTCGACAGCACCATCGCCGCCATCGAGGGGCTGTCCCGGGCTGAGGCCGGCCATGTCCGCCTCTCCGTCACGCCATCGGTGGCGCAAATACTGATGCCCACCATTCTGCACCGCTTCGCCCAGGACCACCCGCTCGTGCGCATCAACATGCGCGACACCGACAGCGCCACCATCGCCCATGACCTCGCCGCGGGCCGTGCCGATATCGCCCTCGCCTCTCTCGGCCCGCAAACCGGGTGCGACCGCCACCTGCTCTTTGCCGACCGGTTCGGCGTGGTCTGCCCCTCGGATCACCCGCTCGCCGCCGACTGGGACGCGCTCACATGGGCCGACCTCACCGATATTCCCTTCATCGCCAACGGCCTCTGCCACTACGTGACCGACCCCGACTTCCGCCCGATCCTCGACCGCGCCAAGCTCAACGTGTCCGGCACCGCCGCGCTCCTCAGCCTCGTGCGCGCGGGCATGGGTGTCACGCTTCTGCCCGAACTGACCATGCGCGACACCATGGCGGACCTGGCTTTCCTGCCACTGGCCGATGCAACGATCCGACGCGAGATCTGGATGCTGACGCCGCCGGAAACCGAGATGACGCCAGCCGCCGCCGCCCTCGCCCGCACCATCCGGGCGCAAGAGATCTCCTTGATCCACTGATACTAAATTTCAAATTACCTGAAATTTACTACAGAACTTTGCGTTTGCCCTGAATCAATGCATTGGCAACACTCCGCCAATCAAATTCCAAGGATGCGCAATGACCGACCTCAAGCTGAACTACATCGCGGGCCAGTGGTCCGAAGGGCCCTCGTCCATCGAAAACCGCAATCCCTCGGACCTCTCCGATCTGGTCGGTCACTTCACCCAGGCCAGCGCCGCGCAGCTGGACGAGGCCATCGCCGCCGCCCGCACCGCGCAAGCCGAATGGGCCACTTATGGCCTCGAACGCCGCCAGGCCGTGCTCATGGCCATCGGCACCGAGCTCATGGCCCGAGCCGAAGAACTTGGCACGCTGCTGTCGCGCGAAGAGGGCAAACCCTTTGCCGAGGGCAAGGGCGAGATCTACCGCGCCGGTCAATTCTTCACCTATTCCGCCCACGAGGTTCTGCGCCAACTGGGCGAGAACGCCGACTCCGTGCGCCCCAACGTGGAAATCGACGTGCGCCGCGAACCCGTGGGCACCGTCGCGGTCATTTCCCCTTGGAACTTCCCCACCGCCACCGCGTCGTGGAAAATCGCGCCCGCGCTGGCCTATGGCAACGCCGTCATCTGGAAACCGGCGAACCTGACGCCCGCCTCGGCCGTCGCCCTGACCGAGATCATCGCGAAACAGGACATCCCCGCCGGCCTCTTCCAGCTTGTCATGGGCCCCGGCGGCGAGGTCGGCCAACGCCTCGTCGAGAGCCCGGACATCGATGCCATCTCCTTCACCGGCTCGGTCCCGGTGGGCCGCCACATCGCCGTCTCCGCCGTGCAGAACTTCACGCGCCTGCAGATGGAAATGGGCTCCAAGAACGCCCTCGCCGTGATGGACGACGCCGATCTCGACCTCGCGGTCTCCCTGGCCCTGGGCGGCGCCTTCGGCGGCACCGGCCAGAAATGCACCGCCTCCTCGCGCCTGGTCGTCCATGCCGGCATCCACGACGCCTTCGTCGAGAAACTCGTCGCGGGCGCCAAGGCCATGAAGGTCGGCCACGCCCTCACCGAAGGCACGCAAATGGGTCCCGTCGTGTCCGAAACTCAACTCAACGAGAACCTCGCCTATGTCGAAAAAGGCCGGTCCGAGGGCGCCGAGCTTGCCTGCGGCGGCACCCGCCTGACGCTCGACCATGACGGCTATTACATGTCGCCGGGCGTGTTCCTGAACACCACCAACGACATGGCCATCAACCGCGAGGAAATGTTCGCGCCGCTCACCTCCGTCATCAAGGTCGGCAACTATGACGAGGCGCTCCACGTGGTCAACGACACCAATTTTGGCCTCACCTCTGGCATCGTCACGCGCAGCCTCGCCCGCGCCAGCCATTTCCGCCGCAACGCCCGCACCGGCGTCGTCACCGTCAACCTGCCCACCGCAGGCACGGATTATCACGTCCCCTTCGGCGGCCGCGGCGACAGCTCTTACGGCCCGCGCGAACAAGGCATCCACGCCCGCGAATTCTATACCATCGTGAAAACCGCCTACATCGCGGCGGGGTCGCCGGGATGATCCGACAGAAGGCATTGCCGGGCAAAACCGGTCAACCCTTGCTGGAAGGCGGCGCGCCATGACCTACCGCATCGATTGCCTGCAATACGCCAACTGGTCCGAGAAAATCTTCCGCCAGATGCGGAAGGGCGGCCTTGACGCCGTGCACGTCACCATCGCCTACCATGAGACCTTCCGCGAAACCGTCCTCAACGTGGAACGCTGGAACCGCTGGTTCGAACAATATCCCGACCTCATCATGAAGGGGCGGTGGGCGGGCGATGTGCGCACCGCGCACGAGACCGGCCGCACCGCCATCTTCTTCGGCTTCCAGAACCCCTCGCCCATCGAGGACGATATCGGCCTGGTCGAGGTCTGGCACGATCTCGGCGCGCGCTTCATGCAACTGACCTACAACAACCAGTCCCTGCTCGCCACGGGCTGTTACGAGGCCGAGGATGCGGGCCTCACCCGCATGGGCCACGAGGTGATCCGCGAAATGAACCGCGTGGGCCTCGTCGTCGACATGTCCCACTCCGCCGACCGCTCCACGATTGAAGCGGCGGACCATTCCCAGCGCCCCATCGCCATCACCCACGCCAACCTGCACAGCTGGCAACCCGCCCTGCGCAACAAGCGCGACGACGTGGTGCGCGCGGTGACAGACAATGGCGGCATGATGGGCTTTTCGATGTACCCCCATCACCTCAAGGACAAGTCCGACTGCACGCTGCAAAGCTTTTGCGAGATGATCGCCATGGCGGCCGAGCGTTTCGGCGCAGAGCATTTCGGCATCGGCTCGGACCTCTGCCAGGATCAGCCCGACAGCATCGTCGAATGGATGCGCACCGGCCGCTGGACCAAGAGCATCGACTACGGCGAAGGCTCGGCCGCCAATCCCGGCTTTCCCCCGCAACCCGACTGGTTCACCGACAACACCGACTTTCCAAACATCGCAGCAGGCCTGCAAAAGGTCGGCTTCGACCAAGCCGAGATCGCCGGCCTCATGGGCGACAACTGGCTGCGCTTTTTTGAAGAAAACTTCACCCCGGAACACCAAAACCCGGACTCCTGAGGGCGCAGAACGCCACTCCAGGGACAGTCCACAGGGAGACCCCCATGTCCGATACCACCCACACGCAGGCCGCCGAAACGCACCTGCACCACATCAACAAGCCGCTCTTCGCCATCACCGGCGGCTTCATCGTGCTTTTCTGCCTCGTGGCTCTCTACGACCTCGACCTGCTGTCCAGCATGGTCGACACCAGCTTCGCGGTCTCGGCCAAGTATTTCGGCCTCTACTGGCAGCTCCTGTTGCTGGCCACATTCCTCATCGGCCTCGTGCTGATCGTCCTGCCCGGCAGCAAGGCCCTGATGGGCAACCTCAGCACGCCCGAATTCCCCGTCTTCCAATGGGGCGCCATGATCATGTGCACGCTTCTGGCAGGCGGCGGCGTCTTCTGGGCGGCGGGCGAACCCATGGCCCACTTCCTGTCGACACCCCCCTATTTCGGCGCCGAAAGCGCCACGGCAGAGGTCGTCGCGCCCGCACTGGCGCAAAGCTTCATGCACTGGGGCTTTCTCGCCTGGGCCATCCTGGGCGCGCTGACCACGGTGATGCTGATGCATTACCACTACGAAAAGGGCCTGCCCATGGCCCCGCGCACCCTGCTCTACCCGCTCTTCGGGGACGCCGCCATCAAGGGCCCCATCGGCCTGATCGCCGACGCCTCCTGCATCATCGCGGTGGTCGCGGGCACCGTCGGCCCCATCGGCTTTCTCGGCCTGCAAGTCAGCTACGGCCTCAACGCGCTCTTCGGCCTCCCCGACACCTTCGGCACGCAGGCCGCAGTCATCCTCGGCCTTGTCGTGATCTACACCCTCTCGGCGGCCACCGGCCTGTCGAAAGGCATCCAGATCCTAAGCCGCTTCAACGTGATCCTCGCCGCGCTCCTGCTGCTCTTCATCCTGGTCGCCGGCCCGACCGGCTTCATCTTCTCGGGGTTCTTCAGCGGCATGACCACCTACATCACCGATTTCTTCGGCATGGCGCTCTATCGCGGTGACGCCGCCATCTTCGGTGATCCCGGCTGGCTCGGCTGGTGGACCGTGTTCTTCTGGGGCTGGTTTTTGGGTTACGGCCCGCTGATGGCCATGTTCATCGCCCGCATCAGCCGCGGCCGCTCAATCCGCTCGATCGTCATCATGCTGTCGATCATCGCCCCCATCGTGACCTGCTTCTGGTTCACCATCGTCGGCGGCACCGGCATCAGCGCCGAACTCAACAACCAGGGCTCCATCTCGTCGGCGTTCGAGGGCTTCAACCTGCCCGCCGCCCTGCTGGCGATTACCCAATCGCTGCCCGCTGGCTTCATCGTCTCGGTCCTCTTTCTGATCCTGACGACGGTCTTCGTGGCCACCACGGGCGACTCGATGACCTACGTGATCTCGGTCGCCATGTCGAACGAGGATATCCCCTCTCTGCCGGTCCGCATCTTCTGGGGCATCGCCATGGGCGTGATGGCCCTGATCCTGATCTACACCGGCTCGGGCGGCATCTCGAAACTCCAAAGCTTCATCGTCGTCACCGCCGTGCCGGTGTCGCTGGTGCTGTTGCCTTCACTTTGGGACGCACTGCGCATCACGCTCGCCAAGGGACGCGAGGCGAACTGACACAACCACCCGGGGCGGTCCTTGGACGGATCGCCCCGATGCCCCTATCATCGGCAAGGAGGAGCCGGCATGGAAAAAGTGGCACAGCAAACGATCCAGCCCCGTGACCCCAACACGGTCATGACGCTGGCCCGTCTCGGCGCCGCCCACCAGACCCGGCTTTCTTTCATGCGCCAGCTTCTGCGCCGCCTTGTGCGCGACGACTGGACCATCACCCAAACGGTATTCGACATCGACGCGAATGGCGTCGGTCACGCCGTCTATACCGCCCAAGGCCCCGAGCACGCCTATTCCCTCGTCGCCTTCGCCCATGACCTGCCGCCTGACCAACGCTCGGACCGCGTCATCGCCACCGCCTGGGACGCCACCTTCACGCTCTTCGACGGTATCCCGACCGAGGCCGACATCGCCCGCCTGCGCGACAACGTGCCGTTGCAGGAAGCCGGCCGCATCTCCGACCGCGAACTGTCCCTCTCCCGTGCCAACCGCTCGGTCCGGCTCTGGGATCACGTAGTCGAAGCCCTCAGCGCGGGCCACCAACCGGACGAGGACCAAGTCCGCGCCGTCGGCTACCTGATGCGCACCACGGCGGTCTACGGCTCGGGCAAGTTCGGCGCGGCGGACCGCGAACAGACCCGCCACCGCCCCGAATGCGCCGGGCCGTTCCAGGTCGAGATGCTGTCGGTCTACCTCACCCGCTGCTTCGTCATGGACCTTGTCGAGCACATGGCCCGCGCCCGCGCGCCGGAGACCGCCGTGCCGCTCGACCCGGCCCTGCGCCGCCGCTTCGGCATCGGCAATTCCACCGGCCTCGGCATGGCGCCCTTTCTCGTAAACCACCCGGCCCTCCTTAACGCCTGGGTCGCCTCGCGCGAAGAGGCGCTGGCCCGCGTCCGCTCCCAACCCACCGCGCCCGAGGCCACCGCGCAAGCCTTCCGCCGCTTCGCCGCCCGAGCCCAGATCCACGCCGAGGGCTGGCATTCCGCCCACCCCATGCAGATCCAGAAATGCACCGACCTGCGCTCGGACATGACCGCGCTCATGACGCATCTGGAAACGGCGGACCTGACGACCGATCACCCATGGAACCGCCTCTGGCTCTGGGGCGAGGCGCACCTGTCGCTCGAAGGCCAGGAACAGCTCGCCTCGCTGCTGCTGGAACCCTATGGCGATCTGGTCGATGAACTCACCACCTGCATGGCTGCCGACGAACAGGTCACTTTCCCCATCGACGGCACCATGTCCACGGACCGCCTGCGGCAGATCATCGAAGACATCTACGCCTGGGCGCTGGACACCGACTGGACCGCGCCCGACGCACAGGCCCGCGTCTGGTACACGTCCCAGGCCAAGCTGGAACCGCGCCTGGGCGAACGCGCGCTGGAACCGATCGAGCCCTACGAACAGCCCCTCGGTCCCGGCCGCGACGCCGTGCTGGCGTACCGCGCCCTCCGGGACGCGCCCCAGGCCACCGTGACGGAATTCCTGCTGGCCCACCCCCAGCATCGCCACATCGCCCGCCGTGCCCAGATCGCCGCCCGCCTGCCCTATGCCGAGATCCGCGACAACACGCTCAGCTCTCACATGCTGCCCGTCGACATGCTCCGGCTGAAGCTCAGCTTCTTCGGCGCCTGCCATTTCGACCCCCGCTCGGACCGCTGGCTGCGCATCAACATGTTCCAACACGCCCCCTTCCCGCACGATCTGGCCGAGGCAGGCGACGACTGGACCCTCCCGCCCCTGCCAAGGGGCGTGCAATGACGTGGTCCCTGAATGAAATCGAGGCGCTCTCGCGCAAGGCCACCCGCGGCGCCGGATACCCCTGGGGCCTGGCCGAGGAAGCCGGCCGCGCCGCCCGCTGGACCTGCGCGGCGGGCTGGCCCGGAGCACTTGCCCTGGCCGATGTGCTAACCCGCAACGATGGCGCCCCCGTCGCCACGCTTGGCCCGCAGGCCCTGGGCGAGGTATGGAGCGCCTCGGGTGGCCTGCTCTGCCCCATCGTTACCGGCGCCACGCTCTGCGACCTCGCCGCCGACTGGGCCGCGGGCCGCACCGTCACAACGGGGCCCGTCGCCTGGCCGCTGCTGCTGGTGCCCTACATGGTCTGGGCCGCAGACCGCACCGGCGCGCCTCTGACTCTGCACTGGCAAGGCTGCTCGATCACGCGGGCGGAGGGCAAAACGCGTCTCGACGACCCCGGCGCCGCCCTCGACTGCGCCCGGACCAAAACCGTGCAGCTCTCCGCGACAGCGGCCCGTCACGGCACCGTCCTCACCCGCCTTTACCGGGCCGCACCCATGCCACAGGCCGTCGCGATCCTCGACGCTTTCGCCCAGCGCACCTATGCCCCCGAAACCGAGGCCAGCCGCCTGACCGGCGCCGGCGCCGGTCTCAGCGACAACGACTGATCGCCAGAAAATTCGCAGAATTTTCTCGGGCCGCAGGGACTGCCATCCCGCATCACAATCGACCCCGCCGCACCCGACGAACGTCAGACCCGACGCCGGTTCGCACGTTTCGCGATTCGAGAAGGGAAGGTTTTAGAACAGCAAGCCCACCGCGCGCGCCATGAACCGGGCCACACCGGGAAAACGGCACCGACGCGATGCCACCGGGATACCGACGCGATACCGACGTGCGAAAAAGGTTAACAGCAGCCTCGTTAACCCGCCTGATCTTCAGCCCGCCTCCGCCAGCCGTGCGACGTAACGCGCCAGCGTGTCGATCTCCAGATTGACCATGTCACCCACCGCCACGCGGCCCCATGTCGTGACCTGCTTGGTATGCGGGATGAAGTTGATCCCGAACACCGCACCGTCGACCTCGTTCACCGTCAGCGATGTGCCATTGAGCGCAACCGATCCCTTGGGCGCGATGAACTTCGCCAGCGCGTCGGGCGCGCGCAAACTGACCCGCGTACTGTCGCCCTCATCCTCGACGCCGACCACCTCGGCCAAGCCATCCACATGGCCCGACACGATATGCCCGCCCAGTTCATCTCCGACGCGCAAGGACCTCTCAAGATTGACTTTTCTGCCTTCGGCCCAGGTGTCCAGATTGCTCTTAGACAAGGTCTCGGCGGACACGTCCACGTCGAACCAGTCCGGTCCCTTGTCCACCACCGTCAGGCACACGCCGTCACACGCGATCGAGGCGCCCATGTCGACGCCCGACATGTCATAGCCGGTACCGATCCGCGCCCGCAGATCGCCGCGCTTTTCCAACGCGCGTATCTCGCCCATATCCGTGATGATCCCGGTGAACATGACTGTCTCCCTCTGGTCCTGCTTCGACCTAACGGGCCAGCCCGCCCAAGGCAAGAACCGGCCCATCGCTCCGGGCCTTAATTTCGTCTAAATACTGGTCTATTAAAGTCGAAAAGATTAAACGCAGTCATGCGTGAAAGAGGCAGAAGGGTATGAGTTCAGCAACCGGCGACAACCGGGTCTTTTTGATTTTGCAAGGTCCGCACGGCCCGTTTTTCTCCAAGCTCGGCCGAATGTTGCGCCATGCTGGCGCGGATGTCTGGCGCGTGGGCTTCAACGCTGGCGACGCGGCCTTCTGGCGCGATCGGGCGAGCTATATTCCCTTCACCGGCACCGCCGAGGACTGGCCGCTCACCTTTCGCACGCTGGTGCAGGACAAGCGCGTGACCGATCTCGTGCTTTACGGCGACACGCGCGCCATCCACGCCCAGGCCATCGAACAGGCCCGCGACATGGGCCTGACGATCCACGTCTTCGAGGAAGGCTACCTGCGCCCTTACTGGGTGACGTACGAACGCGGCGGCTCCAACGGCCATTCGCGCCTGATGGAGATGGGCGTCGATGACATGCGCAAGGCGCTGGAAAACTCCGACATGGACACCGCCCTGCCGCCCGCCTCCTGGGGCGACATGCGTCAGCATATCTTCTACGGCGCGGCCTATCACGGTTGCGTTCTGCTGTTTAACCGCAAGTACCGCAATTTCCGCCCCCACCGCGCCCTGACCGTCCGGCAGGAATTCGCCCTTTATCTCAAGCGGTTGTTCCTCATGCCGTTTCAGGCCATTGACCGGCGTATCGCCACCTGGCGCATTCGGCACGGCGGCTTTCCCTATCACCTGGCGCTGCTGCAACTGGAACACGACGCCTCGTTCCAAAAGCACTCGCCGTTCGACACGATGACGGACTTTCTCGAAACCGTGACCGAGAATTTCGCCAACGGCGCGCCGAAACATCATCACCTCGTGGTCAAGGCCCACCCGCTCGAGGATGGCCGCACCCCCATCCGCGCGGAACTGCGTCGCCTTGCCCGCAAGCACAATGTCTTCGACCGCGTGCATTACGTCCGTGGCGGCAAGCTGGCACGCCTTCTGGACGAGGCCCGAAGCGCCGTCACGGTAAACTCCACCGCAGCACAACAGGTGCTGTGGCGCGGAATTCCGCTCAAGACCTTCGGCGAGGCGGTCTATGCCAAGCCCGAATTCGTCTCGACAAAGCCCTTGCGCGATTTCTTCGCCGGGGCAGAACGGCCCGACCGCAAGGCATACGGCGACTACCGCCGCTATCTGCTTGAAACCAGCCAGGTGGCGGGTGGCTTCTATTCTTCCAGTGGCCGCCGCCAGTTGCTGCGCCAAACGGTCGACATGATGCTCAGCCCAGACGATCCATACGACGCCCTGGTCTCCGGCACCGCGGCCCCAAGGCAACAGTTGCAGGCGGTCACTTGAACGCCCGCTCCTAAGAAACTGGATTTTCTTGCCGCTTCGCGCTATCGTGGCGCAAAAAATCGAGGCAGATAAAACAGGTCGAGGAGACTGGGCAGTGAAAATCCAATCCAACCGATGGGCGAAGTCCGTCGCATTGATGCTTGTCGTAAGCATTGTCGCGTCGTGCAGCTTCCTCCCCCGCTCAGGCCCCAGCAAACGCCAAATTTACTCCGGCTCCGTGCAACGATCCGGCGATGCCTTCGTGGTGTCCGTCAATGACCGCGTCACCCGCGCGACCGCCGTACAAGCCGCGCTCGGCTTCACCGAAGCGTTCAAGAACGCGGGCCTCGTCGGCTCCGACACGATCCGCCCCGGCGACACCCTCGGCCTGACGATCTGGGAAAACGTCGATGACGGCCTGTTGGCCGGCGAGGGCGCCAACCAGACCCTTCTGGAAGAGGTGCAGGTCGACGGGGCCGGCTTCATCTTCGTGCCCTACGCGGGGCGCATCCGCGCCGCCGGCAACACACCCGAAGCGATCCGTCGCATCATCACTTCCAAGCTCGATGAACAAACCCCGGACCCGCAGGTCGAGGTGCGCCGCCTTGCCGGCGATGGCGCAACCGTGTCGCTGGTCGGCGCGGTCGGTGGCCAGGGCGTCTACCCGATCGAACGTCCCACCCGCACGCTGTCGACCATGCTGGCCGCCGCGGGCGGTGTGACGATCGAGCCTGAAATCGCGCAGGTCACTGTCATCCGGGGCGCCATGCGCTCCAAGGTCTGGTTCCAGGACCTGTTTCGTGATCCCGGGTTCGACATCGCTCTGCGCGGCGGTGACCGCGTGCTGGTCGAGGAAGACACCCGCGCCTTCACCGCGCTCGGCGCCACCGGCGGCCAGGCCCGCGTGCCCTTCCCGTCGCCCACCATCTCGGCGATCGAGGCCATTGCCCAGGTCGGTGGACTTCAGGCCAACGCGGCCGACCCGACCGGCGTCTTCGTACTGCGCAACGAGCCCGCGGAAATCGCCAACCAGGTGCTTGGCCGCAACGACCTCGTGGGCGCGCAGCGGATGGTCTACGTGTTGGATCTGACACGGCCCAACGGTATGTTCATGGCCCGTGATTTCGCCATCCGCGACGACGACACGCTCTATGTGACCGAGGCACCCTTTACCCAGTGGAGCAAGGTCATCGGCGCATTGACCGGCACGCTCAGTGCGGTCGGCTCCATCTCGACCGCAGGCGATACGCTCAGCGGGAACTGATGACGCAGAACACACCCCTGGAACCCGCCGGCTCTGAAACGTCCCGGCGGGTTTTCTATTTTAACGCGGGCTTCCTGCGCCAGAATCGCATTCGCCGCATCCTCGACCTTGCCGGCCTTCCCCTGCAATTGGGCAAACCCGGCGCGGACGATCTGATCGCGGTCTGGGGCCGCTCGCCTTATGCCGCGCGGGGCGACGCGGTGGCGCAAAAGACCGGCGCCGGGATCGTGCGGGTCGAGGACGCCTTCCTGCGCTCGCTGCATCCCGGTCGCGCGGGCGAACCGCCGCTGGGCCTGCTGATCGACCATACCGGCGTGCATTTCGACAGCAGCGCCCCCTCGGACCTGGAAACGCTCCTGGCCACTCATCCGCTCGACGACACCGCCCTCATGGACCGGGCCCGTGGCTGCATCGCCCGCATGAGCGAGGCACACCTGACAAAATACACCGCCTTCGATCCTGCCGCGCCCTGCCCCGCGCCGGGCTACGTTTTGGTGCTGGACCAAACCCGCGGCGACGCCTCCGTCACACATGGCGGGGCCGACGCCAACACCTTCCGCGAGATGCTCTATTACGCGCAGGAGGAAAACCCCGGCTGCCCGGTGCTGATCAAAACCCACCCCGAAACCGTGCAGGGCCATCGCCAGGGCTATTTCGGCCCCGATGACACCTCCGACCGCGTCACGCTCTTTTCCGATCCCGTCAGCCCGTGGAAGCTTATGGAAGGCGCCGTCGCGGTCTACGCCGTCACCTCCCAACTCGGGTTCGAGTCGATCTTCGCCGGTCACAAACCACATGTCTTCGGCCAGCCCTTCTATGCCGGCTGGGGCCTGACCGAGGATCGCCACCCCCATGCCCTCTCCCGGCGCGGCCGCGCCCTCTCAAGGGCCCAGCTCTTTGCCGCGGCGATGATCCTTTATCCCACATGGTATGATCCGCATCGCGACCGGCTCTGCGAGTTGGAAGACGCGATATCCATCCTCGAGGCCCGCACGAAGGCATGGCGCGCCGATCATCAGGGCTGGGTCGCCTCTGGGATGCGCCTGTGGAAACGCCGTTCCCTACAACAGGTCTTCGGCGCCGAAAAGCGCGTGATCTTCAAGGACGATCCCGCCCACGCCGCGCGCGTTGCCGACACCACCGGGCGTGCCCATATGTGCTGGGCCGGCAAGACGCCCGCCGACGTGACCGCCATCCGGGTCGAGGATGGCTTCCTGCGCTCGCGCGGTCTGGGCGCGGACTTGGTGCCGCCCCTGTCACTCGTGTGCGACGATCTCGGCATCTACTATGATCCGACCCGCGAAAGCAGGCTGGAGCGCTGGATCATCCGGCGCGAAAACCTGCGCGCCGACCAGGATCTGCGCGCCGAACGCCTGATCCGCCGCCTCGTGTCCCTGGGCCTCAGCAAATACAACCTCGGCCTCTCGGAGCCCGACCTGCCCGACGGACCCCGCGTGCTGGTCCCCGGCCAAGTCGAGGATGACGCGTCGATCCTCACCGGGGCGGGCCGGATCTCGACCAACCTGGCCCTTTTGGAAGCGGCCCGCACCGCAAACCCCGATGCCGTCCTGCTCTACAAACCCCACCCGGATGTCGAGGCGGGCCTGCGTGACGGCGCAATCCCCCAGGCCGATCTGGACAGGCTCGATGCCATCGCCCTGCCCCACACCGACCCCGCCGCGCTGCTGTCGCAGGTGCAGCGCGTCTTCACCATGACCTCGCTCATGGGGTTCGAGGCGCTCCTCCGCGGCGTTCCCGTCACCACCACCGGCGCGCCGTTCTATGCCGGTTGGGGCCTGACCACCGATACCGGCGACGTCCCCGCCCGCCGCGCCGCGCGGCCCACGCTGCATGGCCTGGTTCATGCCGCACTCATCGACTATCCGCGCTATTTCGATCCACTCACCGGGCAGCCCTGCCCGGTCGAGGTCGTGCTGGACCGCCTCGCCACCGGCGACATCCCCGCCCCCGGTCCCGCCAACCGCCTTCTGGCGAAGCTACAGGGCCTTTTTGCCTCGCGCGCCAGCCTCTGGCGGTGACAATCCGGCCCGCTGCCTTATCTTGGATGCAACGAACGGCAAGGAGGATCACATGGACCGCAACAGCGACTTCACCCAACGCGCCGTGGTGCACGCCGCCGATGAAGACTGGATCGCCTCGCCCATGCCCGGCGTCGATCGCCGTATCCTCGACCGCATCGGTGACGAGGTGGCCCGCGCCACCTCGATCGTGCGCTACGCCCCGAACAGCGCGTTCTCGTCCCACGTCCATACGGGCGGCGAGGAATTCCTCGTGCTCGACGGCGTCTTCTCGGACGAGCACGGCGATTTCCCGGAAGGCAGCTATATTCGCAATCCGCCGGAATCGTCCCACACGCCGGGGTCCGAACCCGGCTGCACCATCCTCGTGAAGCTGTGGCAGTTCGATCTCAGCGACCGAACCCATGTGCGCATCGACACGAACAAGATGCGATTTCTGCCCGAACGTGACGCGGTCGAGAACATGCCGCTCTTTTCCGATGGCCGCGAGGATGTCGCGCTGGAACGCTGGGCGCCGCAGGCGCGCGTCTCGCTCGACGCACCCGACGGCCTGGAACTGCTGGTGCTCGACGGCGGCTTCACCGAAGGCGACGAGACTTTCAAGCGCCTCAGCTGGCTGCGCCTGCCGAAAGGCGCGTCTTCAACCGCCGAAGTCGGAGCCGACGGTGCCCGTGTCTGGATCAAGCGCGACCACCTGCGCGAAACCCCGACCGGCCCCAAGACGTAACCCGTCCCGGACCTGATCCGGGACCTCGCGCTCACTCCCCGTAAGGCACCCAGACCGTCTTGACCTCGGTTGCCGCCTCCAGAAAGGCACGGCAATCGCCCGGCGCGGTCCAGTCCCGCCCGCACCCATTGTTCACCCATGTCCGCTTGAGGTTTCCGGCACTCTCCCGCTCGATCACCTCCGACAGGTCGGTCGAGGCGAAGCTCCAGACCGCCTCGACATCCGCATGTCCGGCCATGTGCGGCGCAAGCTCCGCGATCGGCCCCACCACCAGGTTTGCCACGCCCGCCGGAACGTCCGAGGTTTCCAGCACCTGCACCAGTTCCATTGCCGCCAGCGGGAACGGCTCTGATGCCACCAGCACGGCGCGATTGCCCATCGCCATCGCCGCCCCCAGCACCGACACCAACCCCAGCAAGGGCGCCTCATCCGGGCAGAGCGCACCGATCACGCCCACCGGCTCCCGTAGCGCCAGCGCCATCCCCCGTATCGGCACCGCGGCGGCTTCGCCCGCGAACTTGTCCGCCCAGGCCGCCCATGTGAACAGCCGGTCGACACTGGCCTCCACCTCACCGGCACCACTGCGCCCGCCGCTCATGGCGTTCAGCACCCCGGCGAAATCGCCTGCTCGCGCCGACAGGTTCTCGGCCATGTAATACAGGATCTGCGCCCGCGCATGGCCGCTGGTCCTGCCCCAGGCCGCCGCCCCGCGCGCGGCCTCCACCGCGTTGCGGATATCCTTGCGGTTGGCCACCGGCACCTGCCCCAGCGACTTGCCCGACTTGCCGTAGACCACGCGCGAATACCCCCCGTCGGGCCGCGCCTGCTTGCCCCCTATATACAGCTTCGGTGTCCGGTCCATTCCTTCGACCACACCGTTTGTGCCTGCCGTGAACGCCGCGATCGGGCGCAGTGCCTTTTGCGCCCCCGCCGGCTTCAGGTAGGCATCCAGCCCCGCCCAGCCGCCTTCGCGCCCGAACCCGCTTTCGCGCACACCACCAAAGGGTGCCGCCGCGTCGAACATGTTGCTCCCGTTCACCCAGACCACGCCCGCCGCCAGCTTCGGCGCCACGTCCAGCGCCAGGTTGAGGCTTTCCGACCAGACCGACGCGGCCAGCCCGTAGCGCGTGTTGTTGGCCAAAGCGACGGCTTCCGCGGGTGTCCGGAACGTGGTCGAGACAAGCACCGGGCCGAAAATCTCTTGCTGCATCAGCGCATCCGACGGCGCCAGACCGGAGATCAGCGTCGGCGGATAGAACGCGCCCGTCTCCGGCATCTCGACCGCCGCGGCAAACCTCTCGCCCGCTGCTCTGCCCTCGACCAGTCGCCGCACCCGCTCCACCTGCACCGGATCGGCCATCGCGCCGATGTCGATGCACTTGTCCAGCGGGTTGCCGATGCGCAGCTTGCCCATCCTCTCGCGCAGCCGCGCCTGAAAATCGTCAGAGATCCCCTCCTGCACCAGCAGGCGCGAGCCCGCGCAACAGACCTGGCCGCCATTCAACCAGATCGCGTCGACCAGCCCCTCTATGGCGCTGTCGATATCCGCATCCTCGAACACGATGTAGGCGCTCTTGCCGCCCAGCTCCAATGTCAGCGCCTTACCCTGCCCCGCCGTCTGCTGCCGGATGCGTCGCCCCACGTCGGTCGAGCCGGTAAAGGCCACCTTGTCCACGCCCTTATGCTTGACGACGCGCTCGCCAACCTCCCCGTCGCCGGTAACGATATTGACCACCCCCTTCGGCAGCCCGGCCTGCCGGCAGATATCCGCGAAAAGAAGGGCTGTCAGTGACGTCCATTCGGCAGGTTTCAGGACCACCGTGTTGCCCGCCGCCAGCGCCGGTGCCACTTTCCATGCCAGCATCAAAAGCGGGAAGTTCCACGGGATCACCTGCCCGCAGACGCCATGCGCCCGCCGGTCCGGCCGCTCGACCTCCAGCAACTGCGCCAGCCCGGCGTGATGATAGAAATGCCGGTGCACCAAGGGCACGTCGATGTCGCGGCTCTCCCGGATCGGCTTGCCGTTGTCCAGCGTCTCCAGCACCGCGAAAAGCCGCGCGTTCTTCTGCACCAGTCGCGCCAGCGCATAAAGGTACCGCGCCCGCCCGGGCCCGCCCAGGCGCTCCCAATTCGGCTGTGCCTTCCGCGCCGCCGCCACGGCGGCATCCACGTCCTCCGCACTGGCCTGGCTCAGCAGCGCCAGCACCTCGCCCGTGGCCGGGTTCTTCGCCTCGAACCCCGCGCCGGGCGCTGTGAACGCCCCGTCAATGAAATGCCCAAACCTGTCGCCCTGGTCCACCAGCCAGGCATAGGCATCGGCGGCGCTTTCCGGCGCGGGGCCATACTCCATGCTCTCGAAGATCTCCTTGACGGTCATAGCTTCATCGTTCCCGAACTATTCAATTCCATCCGCTTACCCCAAGCCATGCCGCCACCCTGCCGAATACCGCCCTGTGACGTGGTGCTCCAACTGCCGCTCGATATCCCCGAGCAGACTCGACGCGCCAAAGCGGAAAAGGTCAGGCCGCAGCCACCGATCGCCCAATTCCTCTTTGATCATCGACAGGTAAACCAGCGCATCCTTCGCCTTCGAGATGCCACCGGCGGGCTTGTATCCAACGCGATACCCCGTCGCGGCGTGATAGGCCCGGATCGCCCGCAGCATCACCAGCGTCACCGGCAATGTTGCGTTCACGCTTTCCTTGCCGGTCGATGTCTTGATGAAATCCGCGCCCGCCATCATGCAGACCAACGACGCCCGCGCCACGTTGCGCAGGCCGCCCAGTTCCCCGGTGGCCAGGATCGCCTTGACATGTGCGTTGCGACAGGCCGCGCGAAAGGCCTGCATCTCGTCGTAAAGCGCCTGCCAATCACCGGTCAGCACATGCCGGCGCGAGATCACGATGTCGATCTCGTCGGCACCTTCCGCCACGCTGGCCTCGATCTCCGCCAGCCGCAGGTGAAACGGCGACAGCCCCGCCGGAAAACCGGTCGAGACCGCGGCCACCGGAATTCCGCTGCCCTCCAGCGCCCGTCGGGCCGGCGCGACCATATCGTGATAAACACAGACCGCACCCACGCTCAGCCCTTCCATTCCCAAGGCGTACAGCAGGTCTGCGCGCACCGGCTGGCGCGCCTTGGCGCAGAGCCGCGCGACCCGACCCGCCGTGTCGTCCCCCGAAAGCGTCGTCAGGTCGATACAGCTGATCGCCCGGCACAGCCACGCCGCCTGGTAGTCCTTCTTGACCGTCCGACGCCCCGGCAACGTGCCTGCCCGACGCTCGACCGCCGAAGTGTTCACCGCGACCGCCGCCACTTGGTCAAGATCCAGCGGCACGCCCGCGTTGCGCGGCTCCAGCGTCTGCGGCAGATGCGTCTGCGCGGTCTCTGTCCGGATCGTCATGGCCACCGTTCAAGCATGGAAAATCACCTGCGAAGCGTCGCATGCACGCCGCCCCTTGGCAAGCCGCAGCCGGGCGCAGGCGCACCTGCACAAAACCTGCACAACCGCGCCGCCGACCGGTGCACATCCTTGCCCTAGCCTGCCCCCACAAACACCACATTCCCAGCCAGAGGAGACCCCATGCGACACGCCTTTCTATGCGAACCCCGCGTTCACCGTGCCCGGCTCCGGCAGCGCCGCGCCCTGCTTCTCGCACTCGGCCTCGTCATCCTGTCAGGCCTCGCCATGTCTGGCACGACCCACGCGACTTCGCCGGAACGACAGGGCTTTTCCAAACCCGACCGATCGCCTAGCTTCATGCCCGAAACAGTACGCCTGCGGATCGAAGAATGAGCCATATCCTGATCGTCGACGACGACCCCCAGATCCGCGATGTGCTGCGCATCGCCCTGAAAAAGGCAGGGCACGACGTGGCCGAGGCCGGCGACGGGGCCGAGGGGCTGGCCAAGGCCCGCAGCGGCAAGGCCGACCTCATCGTGCTGGATATCGGCCTGCCCGAGATGGACGGGCTGGAGATGTGCCGCCGCCTGCGCGCCGACCACGACACACCCGTGCTTTTCCTGACCGCCCGCGACGAAGAGATCGACCGCGTCCTCGGTTTTGAGCTGGGCGGCGACGACTACGTGACCAAACCCTTCTCGCCGCGCGAACTGGTGGCCCGCATCCGCGCCATTCTCAAGCGCACCGAACAAGGCCCGGTCACCGGCGTGACCCAGCCGCTCAGCCACGGCGCCCTTCGCCTCGACCCCGAGCGGCACCTGTGCAGTTTCGGCACCCAGACCGTCGCTCTGACGGCCCGCGAGATGTCGCTGCTCGAACACCTCATGACCCGCCCCGCTCACGTGGCCACCAAGGCCCAACTGACCGACGCGGTCTATGGGCCGACAATCCATGTGTCGGACCGCACTCTCGACAGTCACCTGCGCAACCTGCGCGCCAAGCTGGCCGAGGCGGGATGCGACAACGCCATCGAAACAGTGCACGGGGTCGGGATCCGGATGGGCGCATGCCAGACCGCGTAAAACAGCGCATCCGCCGGAAATGGCGGCCGCCTCTGGCTCTTGTGATCGGCGGCACACTCTCGGCGGTGCTGGTGCTTCCGGTCATCGCCATCGGCTATTTCAAGGTCGCGGGCTTTATCCTCGGCTGGGGCGAGACTACCCTGCTGATCGGCACTCTGGCCGTGGTCACGACCCTTCTGCTGGCCTTTCTTCTGTGGCGGCTGGTCCTGCGACCGGTCTACGCGCTGACCGCCCATGCCAAGGCCGTCAAGGACGGGCGCGACGACGCCCCCCTGCCCCGGCATTTCGGCACGCCGGAACTGACTGCTCTGGGCCAGGCGGTGCTCGACATGGGCAGCACCCTTCAGGACCGGGAGGCCGGCCTGCGCGCCTATACAAACCACGTCACCCACGAGCTCAAGTCGCCGCTCACCAGCCTGATCGGCGCCACCGAACTGCTCGAAGACGACATGCCCACGGAAGATCGCGCCAAGCTGACCGAGACGATCCGCACCTCGGCCCAGAAGATGCAGGTGCTTCTCGATGCGCTGCGCCGGCTGGCCAATGCGCGCGACCCGCTGGGGCACGGCCCGACGCGGCTCTCCGTGGCGCTGAACAAGGTCGATGCGGGCTTGGTGCTCGACTTGCACCGCGACCGCGCCGTACCGATTGACCCAGACGCCCTGCACGCAATCCTGACCCATCTTGGCCAAAACGCGGCCGCGCATGGTGCCCGGCAGCTAAAGGTCACGGGCACCGAGAACGGCTTTACCGTGCAGGATGACGGGCCCGGCATCGCCGAGGGCAACCGCGCCCGCATTTTCGAGCCGTTCTTCACAACCCGCCGCGCCACGGGTGGCACCGGAATGGGGCTGGCCATCGTGCGCACCATGCTCGGCGCCGCCGGGGGTGACATCGCGCTGCTGCCGTCCAAGCGAGGCGCACTCTTCGACATCACTTTCGATTGACGGCCGCGCGCTCAGCGGATCCGCTTGTAGGCGGCCCGCTCGCGCAGTACCAGCACCGCGGCACAGCTTGACAGGCGCGACATCCCGGGACGGTCCGACAGGTATTTCTGGTTCGGCTCGTCGCGCGCCAGAGCGGCACGGCGCAGAGTCATGATCCGCGCCCGCGGGCTGTTCAGGAACTGCGCCTGCGGGATCACCTTTTCATAAGGGCTGTCGAGCCGCGACACCTCGTAGAACCCGCCTGTCAGCGCCAGAAGCGCCACCCCGCAGGCGCCGGCCTGGTTCGGGCATTCCGCGCGGCACAGATCGGCGATCGGGCGCGCCGACAGGTCCCGCAGCACCCAATCCTCGACCGGCTTGCGCCACCTGTTGCCCGCGCTCATGTCCCCGAAACCAAAGCCCAGCGCCAGGAACTGCGCCATGCCCAGCGTCTCCGGGTCGTCCGCGCTCACCACTTCCGGGCCCAGCGACAGCATGTGGCGCAACGCCGCCATGCCATCGGCCTGCGGCTCGGGCGTGTCGGCGAGGAAGGCCAAGTAGGGGCGCATCTCGGGCAGGACCGTCTCGCTGGCCACCAGTTTCTCGCGCATCGCGCGCGACCCATAGAGCGCCGCGATCCGCGTCGGATAATCCGTGGCCTGCTGCTCGCCCGCCTGCCACAACGCGAAATGCGTCTGCAATTGCAGGAACGGCTTGCGCGAACGCAGGAACATCTCGGCAAGCCGGTTGCCTTCGTTTGACTCTACCGCCAGCCAGCTGCGCCCAAACCGGGTGTTGCCCGACATATCGCGAAACAGCGTCCGCCGCGCGTCCGGCTCCAACCGCATGCGATAGGGCGACGGTCCGCGATCCATCGTCTCGATCCGGGCCAGCAGGATACGCGCGTCGCTGTGTCCTTCGCGGGCCAGCTGCGCCAGCTGCGGCAAGCTCTGGGAATCGTCGCCCGAAAGCCAAAGCGCCACCGCTGCGTCAAACGCAGCCTGCGCGAAAGCGGCCCCGACCCAAAGCCAGAGCATCACAATTGCTACGCATGTTCCCCTGATCATTCCCGGCTCCTCCTTCGCCGGACCACCTTCATTCTATAGGCACTCGGCCGATTGCCTTGCAACCCAGACGTGCAAAACATCTTCACCCAACGCCGTCTGTTCGACAAGATCGAAGCGGCTCGCCCCGTCCAGCCGATCAAGCCCCAGCGCTCCAATCCCCGGTAGGCCCTCGGCCCCCATCGCAAACCCTGCCGTGATCCCGGCCATCCGATCGACCAGCCCTTCGGCCAAGAGCGATGCCGACAGCGCCCCGCCGCCTTCGCAAAAAATCCGGGTCAGCCCGCGCCGCCCCAACTCGTCCAGGACAGACCCCATATCCAGCTGCCGTCCCGATAATCCGCAGGGTACCATTTCGGCGCCAAGTCCCCGCCATGCCTCGACCAACGCGGCATCCGCGTCGGGCCCGTGGCACATCCAGACCGGCACCTCCGATGCCGTTCGCGCCAGGTTCGACATCAGCGGCACATCCAGCCTGCGCGACACCACCACGCGCACGGGCTGATGGTCGACCCCCATGTCGCGCACCGTCAGTGACGGGTCGTCCGCCCGCGCCGTGCCCGCACCGACCATGACGGCGTCGTGACGCGCCCGCGCAGCATGCACCCAGCGCCGCGCCTGCGGTCCGGTGATCCACTGGCTGTGCCCGCTGGCGGTGGCGATCCGCCCGTCAAACGACGTGGCAAGCTTAAGCGTCACTTCAGGGCGTCCCCGCGTCATCCGGCTCAGGAACCCGCCAAGGTCATACTGGGCCTCCGCCGCGCAATGTCCGATCTCGACCACGATCCCGGCCTCACGCAGCGCTGCAAAACCGCGGCCCGAGACACGCGGATCGGGGTCGCCAATAGCCACCACCACCCGTGCGATCCGGGCCGCTATGATAGCGTCGGTACAGGGTGGCGTCCGTCCGTGGTGGGCGCACGGCTCCAGGCTGACATAGGCCGTGGCCCCCTCTGCCGCCATGCCGGCCTGTTCAAGCGCGATACGCTCGGCATGCGGCCGCCCGCCAAGGCCCGTCGTGCCGCGCCCCACGATGCGCCCATCCTTCACGATCACGCAGCCCACGGCAGGGTTGGGCCAGGTCCGGCCCAGGCCGCGACGCCCAAGGCCCAATGCCAGCCTGAGAAAGCGGATGCCGTCCGAGCTCACGTCTCGCCGGGCTCTTCCACCGCACCGGGCCGCAACTCACTTACGAACTTGTCGAAATCGTCTGCCGCCTGGAAGTTCTTGTAAACACTGGCAAAGCGAACATAGGCCACGGTGTCGATCCGCGCCAGGCTTTCCATGACGATCTCGCCCACGGTCTTTGACGGAATATCCGTCTCGCCGAGGCTTTCCAGCCGCCGCACTATGCCGGAAATCATCTGCTCCACCCGCTCCGGCTCGACCGGGCGTTTCTGCAAGGCGATTCGGATCGACCGTTCCAGCTTGTCGCGGTCGAAATCCTCGCGCCGACCGTTCGTTTTCACCACCACCAAGTCGCGCAACTGCACGCGCTCATATGTGGTAAACCGGCCACCACAGGCCGGGCAAAATCGCCTCCGCCGGATCGAAACGTGATCCTCTGCCGGGCGTGAATCCTTCACTTGAGTGTCGATATTTCCGCAAAACGGGCAGCGCATCGGCCGATCCCCTTTTCTTCTCTGCCTCTGATGGTCATGGGTCTATTGCCCAATTATCCACAGCTACTATAGGGCAGCCGCAAAGTTTTGGGTAGAGGGCAAATTCAGTCGCAACATCGAGCGTCGTTTTGGGCCCTTGTGGCTGCGACGAAGCGCCCGGGGAACGCTTTCCGGATTGGTTCGTTGCCATTCCAGAGAACAAAATAAACCCGACTCAAAAGGATTATCATGCCCCGCAAGACACTCTTCATAACCGGCGCCTCCACCGGCATCGGCGCTGAAACCGCCCGCAAGGCCGTCGCATCCGGCTGGAACGTCGCGCTCTTTGCACGCAGCAAGGATAAGCTCGACGCGCTGGCTTCGGAGCTTGGGGACGGCCACGCTCTTGCCTTGGCCGGCGACGTCACGGACATGGAGGAACTGAAAAACTCCATCGACAGCGCCGCCGATCATTTCGGTGGCCTCGACGCAGTTTTCGCCAATGCCGGGCGCGGGCTCGACACGCCGGGCGTTGAAAACGGCGATCCCGACGAATGGCGCAAGATGCTCGATCTCAACATCAACGGTCTGCTCTACACCATTAAGGCCGCGTTCCCGCATCTGCAAAAATCCAAGGGGCACGCCGTGCTTACCGGCTCGGTGGCGGGCAAGATCAATCTGCCCGGCTCGATTTATGGCGCCTCCAAGTGGTTTGTCCAAGGCTTCGCTGGAAACCTTAGCCAGGAAATGCGCGAATGGGGCGGCCGTTGCACCGTGATCTGCCCCGGCATGGTGGATACGCCGTTCTTCGACGAAGCCAAACCCGACAAGCTGAAGCCAGAGGATATCGCCGAAGCCGTGGTCTTTGCCCTCGACCAGCCCCAACGCGCCGATGTGCGGGAAATGGTCGTTATGCCCACGGGCTAAGGCTCAGGCCAGACTTAGGCCAGATGCGCCGCCACTTTGCGAGTGTGCGGCGCATTGCGATGCTCGAAGACGTAAATTCCCTGCCACGTGCCCAGTACGAGCCGCCCGTCGCTTACGGGGATCGCCAGGCTCACCGGCATCATGGCAGCCTTTATATGCGCAGGCATGTCATCCGGCCCTTCATAGGTGTGCGTCAGGTATGCCATGGTCGGATCGCTTGTGGGCGGCACCAGCCGTGCAAAATAATTCCGCAAATCGGTCTGCACCTCGGGGTCGGCGTTCTCCTGAATCAGCAGGCTGGCGGATGTATGACGAATGAAGAGCGTCAGAAGACCTCTCTGCACGCCCTGATACGCCACCCACCCGGTCACGTCGGCGGTGAACTCGTAGAGGCCTTGCCCACGCGTCGCTATGGTAAACGCTGTTTGCATGTCTGCGTTCTACCCGTCTCAGCCGATTACCGCCAGTGCGCCACGTCCAGGAACAAAGCCCAGACCTGACGCGTTGCCCTATTGGACGGAAAAGGAGGAACCAAAATGTCTATCGGACGAGTAACCGAAATTTCCGCGACCTCGAAAGAGAGCTTCGATGACGCCGTCAAGCAGGGCATCCAGCGCGCATCTAAAACGCTGCGCAACATCGAAAGCGCTTGGATTAAGGATTCAAACGTCAGCGTGTCAAATGGGAATGTGTCGGAGTTCCGAGTGAACCTCGCCGTGACCTTCCTGCTGGACGACTAAAGCCAATGCGGAAACGGCGTGTCTATTTGTTAGACTTGCCGAATTTGCCACCGAACCGAAGCAAAGGTCCCCTTGTCAATACTGCAAAGGGGGCCTTTTCAATCGCAGCCCACCGGTTCCTCGACCATCCGCGAGCGCGGGCCGCTCAATAACAGAAGTCCTGTTGGTCTGCGACAACCATCAGCAATGGCTGCGGGTCGACTTCCTCAGCGAGGGGCTCGACCTCTTCCGCTGTCAGTATGGTCCCCCGGTGACCTACCGGATTCGAAACGGGTGGATTTAGATCAATCCAGATCATTTCTTCCATACCGTCGCCGCTTTCCGCTCCCGACACGGCGACGAAGATAAAGGCGTCGGCGCTCTGGTTCATGCGGTCTGACATCGGACAATCTCCTTAAAAGGTCGCAAATACAAGTCTCAGACATGAGACGTCGTACATCCTCGCAAGGTTCAACTTCCGTCAAGGATTTGCGCCTGTCAGGAATCCGGCGTCGACAGCCCGACCTACTGATCCAAGAACGACCTCAGCTTGCGCGACCGGCTGGGATGCTTCAGCTTGCGCAGCGCCTTGGCCTCGATCTGGCGAATTCGTTCGCGCGTGACCGAGAACTGCTGGCCCACTTCCTCCAGCGTATGGTCGGTATTCATCCCGATGCCGAACCGCATCCGCAGCACACGCTCCTCGCGCGGCGTCAGGCTGGACAGGACCCGCGTGGTGGTTTCCTTCAGGTTGTCCTGGATGGCTGAATCCAGCGGCAGGATCACGTTCTTGTCTTCGATGAAATCGCCCAGCTGCGAGTCCTCTTCGTCGCCGATCGGCGTCTCGAGACTGATCGGCTCCTTGGCGATTTTCATCACCTTGCGAACCTTTTCCAGCGGCATCTGCAACTTCTCGGCCAACTCTTCCGGCGTCGGCTCGCGGCCGATCTCGTGCAGCATCTGGCGGCCCGTGCGCACCAGTTTGTTGATCGTCTCTATCATGTGCACCGGGATGCGGATCGTACGCGCCTGGTCGGCGATCGACCGGGTAATGGCTTGGCGGATCCACCACGTCGCATAGGTCGAGAACTTGTAGCCGCGGCGATACTCGAACTTGTCCACGGCCTTCATCAGGCCGATATTGCCTTCCTGGATCAGGTCCAGGAATTGCAGACCCCGGTTGGTGTATTTCTTGGCGATCGAGATCACCAGCCGCAGGTTGGCCTCGACCATTTCCTTCTTGGCCTGGCGGGCTTCTTTCTCGCCCTTCTGCACCTGATTCACGATCCGGCGGAACTCGCTGATGTCGAGGCCCACATACTGGCCCACCTGGGCCATATCGGCGCGCAACTCTTCCACCTTCTCGGGGCTGCGCTCCATGAACATCTTCCAGCCGCGACCGTCCTTCGCTGCCATGTCCTCCAGCCAGTTGGGGTCAAGCTCGCGACCGCGATACGCGTCGACGAATTCCTTGCGGTTGATGCGCGCCTGGTCGGCCAGCTTTACCATGGCCGAGTCAATCTGCATGATCCGGCGGTTGATGCCATAAAGCTGGTCGATCAGCGCCTCGATCCGGTTGTTGTGAAGGTGCAGCGAATTCACCAGCTCCACGATCTCGGACCGCAGCTTCTGGTAGGTCTTTTCCTGCTTGTCACTGAACGACCCGTCCTCGTTCAGCGTGGCCGAGATGCGGCTGTCCTGCATCTCGCTCAGTTTCTCGTAATCCGAGGCGATCCTGTCCAGCGTTTCCAACACGCGCGGCTTCAGCGTGGCTTCCATCGCCGCAAGGCTCATGTTGGCCTGTTCTTCGTCGTCCTCATCGTCGTCGCTGGCGATAGGGTTGCCGTCCGCGTCAAGCTCGGGCTCGCTCTTGTCCTCGGACTTTTCGTTCGGGGCGCTGGCGATGTTGGCGGCCTCGACCACGGGCTCGTCGGTCTCGCCGTCGCCCATCTGGTCGCCGAACGTCGTCTCAAGGTCGATCACGTCGCGCAGCAGGATGTCCTCACCCAAAAGCTCGTCGCGCCAGATCGTAATCGCCTGGAAGGTAAGTGGGCTTTCGCAAAGCCCTAGGATCATCGTGTTGCGCCCGGCCTCGATCCGCTTGGCGATGGCGATCTCGCCTTCGCGACTCAGCAGTTCGACAGACCCCATTTCGCGCAGGTACATGCGCACCGGGTCGTCGGTACGGTCGAGCTTTTCGTCTTTGCCCGAGCCAAGCGCGACCTCGCCCTTCTTGCCGATCTCGGCAACGGCGGTGGTCTTCTGCTCTTCTTCCTCGGCTTCTTCTTCCTCGATGATGTTGATGCCCATCTCGGACAGCATCGACATCACGTCCTCGATCTGTTCGCTCGACACCTGTTCGGGCGGCAAGACCTTGTTCAACTGGTCATAGGTAATGAAGCCGCGTTCCCGCGCCTCGCCGATCATCTTCTTGACAGCCGCCTGGCTCATATCGAGCGAGATTTCGGCGTCCTGTTCTTCGGTCTTCTGATCGTCGTCGGTGTCTTTGGCGGCCATTCAGCTCTCCTGGTCCCATCTGGGTGAAGGTGATTCGCTAAAACGAATCAACATGGCGACGGGGTGATTCGCAAACCCTTAACCCCAGATTGCTTAAGATAACATTCAAAGCGTTACCCGTCAGACCCTTTGTTGAACCCGATCTGATCCAGCAACGCATCGAATCGCTCTCTCTCTGCGCGGTTGACCGGGGCACCGTTTTGGCCCCGCTCATATTCCGTCTTGTCTTCCTGCTGGCTGGTCCACGCCCGGTTGCGGGCCTGTGCTGCCTCGTTCAGTCGCCATGTGACGGCTTCATCGGCAACACCAGCAATGTCCTGCTCGGCCTCCCGGACTTCAGCCGCCAATCCGCGGTCCGCCTCCAGCTTCGCCAGTGTTTCGCCAACGGTCATGCGGGCAAGCTCCGCATCCCCCGGGCGCCGCACGGCAGGAACTAAGGCGACATGGGGCAGCGACAACAGTTTTTCAACCACGTCGAGGCCGAGTCTTTCCGACAATTCGGATTCCAGCGTTCCGGTGCCGCCGGGCTGATGAAACAGCAGCGCATCGCGGACCAGCCCGTGATGCGGCGGCTCACATTGCAGCCGATCCAAGTCGACCTCGAACTCCGGCAGGATCTCGGGATTGCGGATCAGCGTGGCCAGAACCACCGCCTCGCGCAGATGGGTGTGCGCCGCATCGCCGGAGGCGACCAGCAGCGAGGATTTCGTCGTCGCCCGCACAGGCTCGATCTTCTGCCACTTGCCACCCCGCGCCGCGAATGCGCCGCCGCTCTTGGGCTTCGGCCGGAACAACTGCCAGCGCAGGTCCTTGACCGCCTGTCCGTAGTGGCTGCGCAGGCTGGGGTCGCGGATTGTCATGATCTTTTCGCGCAGCGCCTTGTCCAGCGCCGCCTTGCGCTCGGGGCTGTCGAAATCGCGCCCTTCCGTCTCGCGCTGCCACAGCAGGTCGACCATCGGCATTGCCTTGTCCAGCAGTGCCTGTACAGCCCCCGCGCCCTCGGCGCGCAACAGATCATCGGGGTCCTGCCCCTCCGGCATCAGCACGAACCGCAGCGACTTGCCCGCCTCCAGCAGCGGCAGCGCCAAGTCGATCACCCGGTAGGCCGCGCGCAGCCCCGCCGTGTCGCCATCCAGCGCCATGATCGGCTCGTCCGCGATGCGCCACAGCATGGCCAGCTGGTGTTCCGTCACCGCCGTGCCCAAGGGCGCCACCGATGCGCCGAACCCGGCCTCGGCCAGCGCGATCACGTCCATATATCCTTCAGCGACGATCAGCGGCTGTCCCTTGCCCGCCGCCTCGCGTGCGGGGCCGTGGTGATAAAGCGTGCGCGACTTGTCGAAAAGCTCGGTTTCCGGGCTGTTGAGGTATTTCGCATTGTCATCCGGGTCTATCGCCCGCCCGCCGAAGGCAATGCAGCGGCCGCGCGGGTCGCGGATTGGGAACATGATGCGGTTGCGAAACGTGTCATAGGGCTTGCCGCCCTTGTTGCTCGGCTTGGCCAGCCCACAGCCCAGGATCAGGTCGTCCTCGACGCCCTTGCCTTTCAAATGATCCCACAGATTTTGCCAGGCGTCGGCAGCAAACCCGATGTCATACCGGTCCTGCGCCGCCTCATCGAGGCCACGCCCCGCCAGGTAGTCGCGCGCCGCGGCCCCCGCCCCGGCCTTCAGCATCAGGCGGAAATGGCGCACCGCCATCTCCATCACCTCGACCAGCTGCGTGCGCCGGTCGGCCTTGGCCTGGGCTTGGGGGTCACGCTCGGGCACGGTCATTCCGGCCTCTTGCGCCAGGATCTTTACCGCCTCCATGAACTCCACGTTCTCGGTCTCGCGCACGAAAGAAATGGCGTCGCCCTTCGCATGACAACCGAAGCAATAGTAATAGCCCTTGCGATCATCGACGTGAAAGCTGGCAGTCTTTTCGTGGTGGAACGGGCAAGGCGCCCACATGTCGCCCTTGCCCTGATTGGACTTGCGATTGTCCCACATGACCTTGCGCCCCACCACCTGCACGAGGGAGGTGCGGGTGCGCAGCTCGTCAAGGAATCCGGGTGGCAGGCTCATCCCTGTAATATGGTTCAACCGAATGCCCGCGCCAAGGCGGTTTGCACGATTTAGGGCTGGAACCCCAGACAGCCTTCGCGATAGCGCTCTGTCACGACGCGGGCCGCACCCGGCTTGCCCATCTCCTGTGCGTCTATCGTAAACACCCAATCCACCAGTGGCGGCACCATGGGCGTAAGCCGCGCCTCGACCTTGCCGGCACCGCTGGTCAGCTCTCGCTTGATGCGCGCGGCGTCCTTGCCGGCCTTTCGCTCGGTGGCGGCAATTCCGACGACCTTCGCGGTCTCGGTGCACATCACCGTCTTATCCACCGCCGCCGCGACCGACACCGGCACCGCAAGACCTAGCGCCCCGATCATCCACAACATCTTGCCAAACATCGCCCGTCCTTTCGGCAAGCCCCGATACAGATCCAATTCTGTCAACGCATCGCCCGCACGGCAACCCCTTCCAGCGCCGCGCCAAGCTCATGCACCAGCGTCCGCACGAAAGACCGAAAGACCATCAGAAGATACGTCGCCTCCCCCGTGCGCGTCAGCGAGACCGCCATATGCGCCACCTCCGTTCGCGCCGTGTGCCCCACCCCGAACACCCCTGGCCGCAGGTCCACCGGCGTCAGCCGCGCCAGCGCCTCGGCGGCCCTGTCGCCCTCGATCTCGACCGCCGCCCAGGCATCGCTCTGGTCCACCAGCGCCGCATGCACCGCCAGTCCCTCAACCGGCTCCACACCGATCAGCAGGGCCTGCGCGCGCCCGAACCACATCACACCGCGCTCCGTCGTTCCTGTCATTTGCCCCGCCTCGGGCCAGCGCAGCCCATGCGCGGCCTCCAGCGCGCCCGACAGCGCATCATCCGCGCCGCGATAGGGCATGACCAGCGTCAGCGTGCCAAGGTCGGCCGCGCGCAGCGCGACACCGCCGATCCTTGTCGGCAGCATTCCGTCCATCGGGCTCTGCGCCGTCAACTCAGCCACGCATCCGACCTCCCTCGGGATCGAAACCGCCCGGCGCCACCACCTCGCACAGCGTCGACGAGCCTTTCAGATGCTCCACCATTCGCACATGCTCACCGATTCGCGCCCGGCCCCGAGCCAGAAACCCGAGCCCGATCACATGTCCCAGCATCGGAGAAAACGCCACCGAGGTGATGTAGCCCTCGTGGTTCTCGCTCGCCGCCGCGGCACCGGGCGCGAACAGATGCGCCCCTGCGATCAGTTCCTTCACCGCGCCCACCGGCTTCAGCCCCACAAGCTGCGCCCGGGCCTCGTCCATCAACCCCGGTCGCGCCGCCATCGCTTTGCCAATGAAATCCTTCCTGTCGATCATCATGCCCTGCATCCCGATGTCGAACGCCGTGGTGCGCCCGTGGATCTCAGCATGGGTGACGAACCCTTTCTCGATCCGCATGACATTCAGCGCTTCCATCCCGTATGGCCCGCCCTCCATAGCTTCGGCCTTGTCGACCAGCAGGTCAAAGAGCGCCGCACCGTACCGCGCAGGCATCGCGATCTCGTAGGCCAGCTCGCCCGAGAACGAGATTCGAAAAAGCCGCGCCCCAATGCCATCAATTCGCACGCCCCCGCACGCCATGAAGGGCCAGTCATCGTTTCCGAGTCCCTGCCCGATCACCTCTTCCAGCAGAGCACGCGACTTCGGCCCTGCCACCGCGAACTGCGCCCATTGCTCGGTCACCGAGGCAAAGCGCACATCCAGATCGGGCCGCAGCACCTGGTGCGCGAATTCCATGTGTCGCATCACCTGCCCCGCTGCCGCTGTGGTGGTGGTGACAAGGAAATGCGTCTCGCCCAGCCGCGCGCAGGTGCCGTCATCCATGACATGCCCGTCCTCGCGCAGCATCAGGCCATAGCGAAGGCGCCCCGTCTTCAACGTCGACATCATGCCGGTGTAAAGAAAGTCTAGGAACGCTCCCGCATCCGGACCCTGCACGTCGATTTTTCCCAGGGTCGATACATCGCAGATGCCGACGCGGTCGCGCACCATCCGCACCTCGCGGTCGCAGGATTGCCGCCAGTGCGTTTCACCCGCCTTCGGGAAATAGCTGGGCCGATACCACAGCCCCGCCTCGATCATCGGCGCGCCCCGCGCAATGGATGCCGCGTGCGAGGTGGTGAACCGCTCGGGTGCGAACCCTTTGCCCTGCGCCCCCGCGCCCATGGCGGCAATCGGCACCGGCACGTAAGGCGGGCGAAAGGTGGTCGTCCCGGTCTCTGCAATCCCGCGCCCGGTGGCATCAGCCAACACCGCCAGCGCCGCAACGTTGGAATTCTTGCCCTGATCGGGAGCCATGCCTTGAGTGGTGTAGCGCTTCATATGCTCGACCGAGGTAAAATTTTCCTGCGCAGCGAGCGCCACGTCCTTCACCGTCACATCGTTCTGGAAATCCAGCCATGCCCGGCCCTTGCCCAGGACATGCCACAACGGCGTGATCTCGTACGCGCCATCTTCCGCGCTCGGCGTAGCCACTTGCGTGGCATTAAGCCCAAGGTCCTCCGCCACCGCCCTGCCCGCCGCGGCACCGCTTCCCAGACATCCCCAGGTCGAGAATACCCCCGTCGCCGCCCCCGCATAGCGCATCCCCGGCACCGCGCCATCGCGCGGCAGGAAAGCCGCCAGCCCTTCGTCCCACACGGGCCGCCCGCCCATGTGGCAGCTTAGATGCACGCTCGGGTTCCACCCACCCGAGATGGCCAGCACGTCGGCCTGCACCGTCTCGATCCGGTCGCCCAGCCGAAAGCGCACGGCCTCCAGCGCCTTGCGCCCAACGGTACCGCAGACCTGCCCACCCGCATAAAACGGCACGTCGAGGTCACAGACCGCATCCGCCCGCGCGTCGATCAGCGCCGATACGTGAATGCCCGCCGCCGTCAAATCCCGCGCTGTCCGATGCGCCTCATCGCTGTTGGCGAACACCGCCACGCGGCGTCCCGGACATACCCGCCAGCGGTTCACATAGGCTCTCAGGGCGCCCGCCATCATCACACCGGGCCGGTCGTTGTTGGGAAATGCCACGGGCCGTTCGATCGCCCCCGCCGCCAGAACCGACCGCTTGGCGACGATCCGCCAGAAACATCCCTTCAACGCGCGACCCGCCTCAGGCGCCAGCCGCTCCAGCGCACCATATGTACCCTGATCATACGCCCCCAACACGGCAGTGCGCGTCATCACCCGTACATTCCCCATCGCCGCCAACCGCGCCCGCATCGTCTCGACCCAGGCATGACCTGCCTGCCCATCCACCTCCTCGACCTCGGCATTCAGCCGACCGCCGGTCCGCGTGTCCTCCTCGGCCAGGATCACGTCCGCCCCGGCCTCTGCCGCCGTCATCGCGGCCATCAACCCCGCAGGCCCCGCGCCGATCACCAACACGTCGCAATGCGCAAAGGCGCGCTCCCACCGCTCCGGACCCACCTCGCGCGACAGAGCCCCCAAGCCCGCCGCCCGGCGAATGACCGGCTCGTAAAGCTTTTCCCAGAACGCTTTCGGCCACATGAAGGTCTTGTAGTAAAACCCCGCGCCAAGGAACGGCGCACCGAGGTCATTCACCGCCATCAGGTCGAACGCCACCGACGGCCATGCGTTCTGTCCGAACGCCTGCAATCCCTCGTGCAGCTCCACCATCGTGGCGCGCGCATTGGGCTCCTGCGCCGCGCCTTGCCCCAGGGTGACCAGCGCATTGGGTTCCTCGCTGCCCGCAGTGAAAATGCCCCGTGGCCGGTGATACTTGAACGACCGCGCCACCACCTTGACCCCCGCGCCCATCAGCGCCGAGGCCAACGTGTCACCCTCGAAGCCAAGGTGTTGCCGCCCATCGAAGGTAAAGGTCAGTCGCCGCGACCGGTCGATCAGCCCATCACCGTCCAGCCTCATCGCGCCGCCTTTTCCGCCAGCACCGCGCTCAGAACCGCATGGCTGGCCGTGTCCCGCGTCACCACGAGCCACGCACCGCAGCCGCTCTCGTGAAACCACAGGTCGCGCGTTTCGCCACAGGGATTTTCGCGGTTGTGCATATAATCGTCCCACGCCTCGGCGCCCGCGCCTTCACCGGGGCGTTCCAGCGCGACCGCGTGGCCGGCATAGTAAAACTCCCGGCGGTCCCGCTCGCCACAAATCGGACAGGGCAGCCTCATGCCACCACCCCTGGCTTTTTCTTGCCAAAAATACTCATGGACCGACGCCCGCCAGAAACGCCTCAATGCAGGTTATGCTGCGCACCCGTCCCCTCCTCATCCATCAGCCCACGCCCGGTGCGGAACCGGTCCAGCCGCAGCCGCTCCGCCGCCTTGTGCGGGCGGTCCGTCGCCACCAGATGCGCCATGCAGTGCCCCGAGCCGGGCACCGCCTTGAACCCGCCATAGCACCAGCCACAATTCAGATAGAGACCCTCGACCGGCGCGCGGTCGATGATCGGGCTGCCATCCGGGCTCATGTCCATGATCCCGCCCCAGTTGCGCAGCACCTTGGCCTGCCCGATCATCGGCATCAGGGTCATGCCCGCCTCCATCACGTGCTCCACCAGCGGCAGATTCCCCCGCGCGGCATAGCTGGCATACATGTCCAGATCCCCGCCAAAAACCAGCCCGCCCTTGTCCGACTGGCTGATATAGAAATGCCCCATTCCGAAACTGACCACGTGGTCGATGCAGGGCTTTAACCCCTCGGTAACGAAGGCCTGCAACACATGGCTCTCGATCGGCAGGCGCAGCCCGGCCATCGCGGCCACCTGACTCGACCGGCCCGCGACGATCACCGCGACCTTCGTGGTCCGGATCGCCCCGCGCGAGGTTTGCACGCCCGTAACCGCGCCGCCCTCGATGTCGATCCCCGTCACCTCGCAGTTCTGGATCAGGTCCACACCCCGATCGCTCGCCCCGCGGGCATAGCCCCAAGCCACCGCATCATGCCGCGCTGTTCCCGCGCGCCGCTGCAACAGCCCGCCGTAGATGGGAAACCGCGCCTGCTCGTAGTCGAGATACGGCAGCACCTTCTTCAACTGCCCCACGCTCAGCAGTTCCGCATCATCGCCCTGATTGCGCATCGCGTTGCCCCGGCGGATCGCCGCGTCGCGCTGCCCGTCGGAATGAAACAGCACGATCTGCCCGCGCTGCGAATGCATCACGTTGTAGTTCAGCTCCTGCTCCAGCCCTTCCCACAGCTTCAGAGAATGACTGTAGAATTCCGAGTTGCCGGGTAGGAAGAAATTCGCCCGCACGATAGTGGTGTTGCGCCCCACATTGCCGCCGCCCAGATACCCTTTTTCCAGCACCGCGACATTGGTGATCCCGTGCTCGCGCGCCAGGTAATAAGCGGTCGACAGCCCATGCCCGCCGCCCCCGATGATGACCACCTCATAGGCATCCTTAGGGCTTGCATCGCGCCAATGCGCCTGCCAGCCACGATTGCCGGTCAGACCTTCCCTGAGGATGCGCAGCCCCGAAAACCGCATATTGTCATCTCCATCGCCAGGGGCGCGAGTGAAGCAAGTTCGAAGGGGAATGGCAACTGGCCCCTCCGCCCGCGACCGGCGAGACGGGACCGTTCAGCGCAGGTGGTCAGGCGTGGCCCGCTGGCGCTGCTCCAACGGAATGACCGAGACAGGCGCGATCGGCGCACCGTCCTCAGTTAGAAGCGGGTTCGACTTTGCCCGCCCGCTGGTCCACGCACCAGTCATACGATTCAGAACACGCAGGCCTGCGCCAATAAATCCACGGTCGGACTTGGGCGCGCCCGGCTCGGGTCTTGCATGTTTTGTGAACGCCTGGCAACGCGACCGTCCCAGCCCGGACGCAGCGCCATCCAACTCTGCCTGCCGAAGAACCACGCCGACAAACGGCAAGGCCACCCGCGACATGGTGTTGAAGATCGGCGTGTCGCAGCATCGTGCGTGCCAGCGGAACAAGCCTTTGGGCGACAGGCGCAGGATTTCAAGATGCTCCGCCCCGGCGTCGATCGTGACCCGATCCGGCGTTGTCTGCCAAATCTCGCTGCCGCCGCCGGGCGACAGGAGTTCGTCTGCGTGACCGAACAGGCCCGCCGCGGTCTGACAGTCCTTGCAGTAGCACGTGACACGGGTGCCCGCCCCGCTGGCGGGCACCGCGAGTGTCACTTCGACCACGCCGCAGCGGCAGGTCTTCTTCGCCGTCGCGGCCAAGTGTCCGCGCCTAAAGGCCCGCGGCGCGATAGCTGGTCGCGACCTTGTCGATCGACACAAGATAGGCCGCCGTTCGCAGGTCGGTCACGTCCTCGCGGGCGTGCCACGTCTCGCGCATGGTCTGATAGGCCGCGCGCATCGTGTCGTCGAGGCCCGAGCGCACCAGTTCCAGTTCGCCCGCACCGCGCAGGTACTTCTGCTTGAAATCCGGCCTCATCGACCACGCACCTTCAAGGTGATCGTCCAGCCGGCTCAGCTCCTGCACGATCAATTCGTGCCGCGCTTCCTCCTGCCGACGGCCCATCCGGCCAAAGCGGATGTGGCTCAAGTTCTTGACCCACTCGAAATAGGATACCGTCACACCGCCGGCGTTGGCATACATGTCCGGAATGATCACCGTACCCTTGCCGCGCAAAATCTCGTCCGCACCCGCCGTAACCGGACCATTCGCGGCTTCGATGATCAGGGGCGCCTTGATGTTGTCGGCATTCCCGAGGTTGATCACCCCTTCCAGCGCGGCCGGGATCAGGATGTCGCAGTCCTCTTCGAGGTATTTCGACCCGTCCCTGATGTACTTGCCCTTCGGGTAGCCGTCGACGCCGCTATGCTTTCCGATCCAGCTGCGAAGGTCATCGACGTCCAGCCCGTTTTCGTCGTAAAGGCCGCCATCTCGCTCGATCACCGCGATCACCTTGCAGCCATCTTCCTCGGACAGGAACTTGGCCGCGTGATAGCCCACGTTGCCCAAGCCCTGCACGATCACGCGCTTGCCGTCCAGCGACCCGCTCATGCCGGCTGCTTTCACGTCCTCGGGATGACGGAAGAACTCCTGCAACGCGTATTGCACGCCGCGGCCCGTGGCCTCGGTCCGGCCCTGGATACCGCCGGCATGGACCGGCTTGCCGGTCACACAGGCGCGACTGTTGATGTCGGTGGTATTCATCCGGCGGTACTGGTCGGCAATCCACGCCATCTCGCGCTCGCCCGTGCCCATGTCGGGCGCGGGCACGTTCTGCGCTGGATGGATCAGGTCGCGCTTGGCCAGCTCGTAGGCGAACCGCCGCGTGATCAACTCCAGCTCATGCTCGTCCCATTCGCGTGGGTCCACGCACAATCCGCCCTTCGATCCGCCGAACGGCGCCTCGACCAATGCACACTTGTAAGTCATCAGCGCCGCCAGCGCCTCGACCTCGTCCTGGTTCACCGCCATGGAATAGCGAATGCCGCCCTTCACGGGTTCCATATGCTCGGAATGCACACTGCGATAGCCGGTGAAGGTGTGGATCTGCCCGCGCAGGCGCACGCCGAACCGCACCGTGTAGGTGGCGTTGCAGACGCGGATCTTCTCTTCCAGGCCAGGCGGCAGATCCATCAGCGATACCGCGCGGTTGAACATCAGGTCCACGCTTTCGCGAAATGTCGGCTCCTTGATTGGTGCATTCATGGTCGGGTCTCCCTCTTCTGGCGCATGTGGCACGACTCCCCATAGCCCGCATGCATGTCGCAATGGTTAAGCGAAGTGTCCCAATTGTCCACCATAGATGCCCGACACGTTTGAAACGCGTCCGCAGCGCGCCAGACGGCACCGAATCGAAGCGTTGTTACTTTTTCCGTAACAGTCCGGAAAATCAGAAGGATTTATCCCGTGTTCAGCGCCAATAGGGCCAATTTCATCCCGGTTTCGCCTTATTTTGACCACAGACCTTTTTGATAAAGGCAGGGATTTAATCCGTTCCTGGGGCGGGAACCGTCCAAAGAGGTGTCAAAGAAATGAACGTGTCGAAATTTAAAATACGGTCGCTACAGAGCACTTGTCTGCCAACATACGCCATGGCGCGCCGCCGCGTTTCGGATTTCCGCCGCGACGAGGATGGCTCGATGATCATCCTGACGCTCTTCATCTTCATGTTCATGCTGGTCATGGCTGGCTTGGGCGTCGACTCGATGCGGCACGAGATGCACCGCGCCCACCTGCAGGCAACGCTCGACTCCGCCGTTCTGGCCGGAGCCGGCGCCTCGTCCGACGAAAAAGCAAAAGAAGTGGTCGAGGATTACTTCGCCAAGGCGGGCATGTCGCAATACCTAAACGCCATCGGCGAGGACGACATCGATATCGGTCTTAACTCGGCCTACGTGACCGCCAGCGCCGAATTCGACATGGATACCTACCTGATGAAACTGTCGGGCGTGGACCGCCTGTCGACCAGCGCGGAATCGACGGCGCAGATGCGCGTTCCGAAGCTGGAAATCGCCCTCGTGCTCGACGTATCGAACTCGATGAACGAGAACGGTACCAATGGCGAGGACAAGATCGACAACCTCGAAACGGCCGCGAAGCAATTCGTGACGACGATCCTCGACTCCGTCGATCCCGGCAACGCCGTGATCTCGATCGTGCCGTTCTCCACCTCCGTGACCCCAAGCGAGGACATCTACGATGCCCTGCTGGTCGATGAACGCCATGACTATTCCTACTGCCTGAATTTCGACGATGACGACTATGACAGCACGGCGCTCGCCACCGATGCGGCCGCCAGCGATGACCTGTCACTCATCCCGATGACGCAGGCGATCTACACGTCGCGCTTCGGCGATTTCGATAACCTGAACTGGCCCTGGCGCTCGTGCTACACCGAGGATGGCTATCGCATCATGACCTTCTCGTCGTCCGAGACGGACTTGCATACCAAGATCGAAAACATGATCGCCCACGGCAACACCACAGGTGACCTTGGCGTAAAATGGGGCGCAGCCCTGCTCGACCCGTCCTTCCGCGACGTGACCGGCACCACCGTGCCCGTGGACTACTCGGACAGCGAAACGATGAAGATTATCGTGATGATGGGCGATGGTGAAAACTCCACCACCTACTTCCTGCCCGAAGACAGCGAATACCGCGGCGAAAACTCCGATCTCTTCTATGTCGAGTATCAGGACGAGGTGTTCGACTACGCCTACTGGATCTACAATGCCAACTACCGTTGGTACGGCTCCGGCAACGAATGGCGCTGCAGCCAAAGCTGGGCCCGTTGCAAATACAAAAGCGTCACCTACGAAAGCTACGTGATGCGCGACCCCGACAGTGTGCATGCGGCCGGTCTGCTGACCACGCTCCAGACTGCGCTTGCGGCAGGTCTCCAAACCGCCGGTGCCGCTTGCGAAGACCTTATCAATGCAGGCCACGGCACCAATGGCACCAAAGAGGGCCCTCCGCCCTCAGCCTGGGAAAACCACAATTGCAGCACGCTCGAGGAAAGCATCTGGGATGCGATGATGGATGACTGGAATTACATCAACATCACCGATGGCGGCATCATCAGCGGCACGGACTTCGTGAACCTCGATGAACAGGACGGTTTCGTCGCCCGCGAACGTTACAGCTGGGAAGAGGCCTGGGGCCTGATGTCTCCAGACGAATATGGCGACATCACCGGTATCTACGACGCTTATCATGAGTACGAAAACTCCGCCTCGAATATCGACGGCACCAAAAAGAACGAGCGCATGAACAAGATCTGTACCGCCGCCAAGGACCAGGGCGTGGTGATCTACACGATCGGCTACGAGGTGACCGAGGACGGCACTGCGGAAAGCTCGCTCAAGAAATGCGCGACAGGTTATGACTCCGTCGAGGATAGCACCGCCTACTACTATGCGGTTGATGGCCTCGACATCTCCGACGCGTTCGGCTCGATCGCGGGCAACGTGCAATCCCTGAGGCTGACACAATGATACGCAAGTTCAAAACGGCCCTACGTCGGCTGAGAGCGGACGAGAGTGGCTCGGCATCGGTCGAGTTCGTCATCATCTTCCCGATCTACCTTTCGTTCATCATGATGTCGATCGAGCTGGGTTTCGTGACGATGCGCCACACACTGCTGGAACGCGGCCTGGACATCGCGGTGCGCGAGGTCCGCCTCGGGACCGGCACGGCACCCCAGCACGACGAAATCAAGGACCTTGTCTGCGACAACGCCGTCATGGTTCTGAACTGCAAGGAGAAGCTGCGGTTGGAAATGCGTCCGGCCAACATCTTTGCCCTGCAAACACTGGACACGACGGCCGACTGTACCGACAAAGCCGAACCGGCCAAGCCCGTACGCACCTTCACGCCCGGTGTCGCCAACCAGCTGATGCTGATGCGTGCCTGCTACAAGTACGAGCCCTTCTTCCCCGAAGAATTCCTGGGCTCGGCGCTTGAAAAGGATGGCAGCGGCGAGGCTTCGATTATCTCCATGACCGCTTTCGTACAGGAACCGAACTGATGCTTATGGCCCGTCTCAAAGTTTCCCTGCGCAGCTTTCTGGAAGAAACCCGTGGCTCGCTTATGGTCGAATCCGTCCTGTCGCTGCCGCTGCTCTTCTGGGGTATGGCCGCCACCTTCGACTTCTTCGAGATCCACCGCTACAAGAGCGTCCGCGAAAAAGGCACTTTCACAATCGCGGACATGATCTCACGCGAAACGCGGGCGGCTGGCCTGACTTCGATTTATCTCGACAACGCCAAGATCCTGTTTGACGAGATCACCAACGACGACGGCGTCAACCAGATCCGCGTATCGATCGTGTCCTACGACGCCGACGAGGACGAATACGGCATCGTCTGGTCCGAGGTGCGCGGCACAGGCCCCATGGCCCAGCTGACCACCGCGCAGGTCAAGGACTCGCATACTACCCTGCCCGACGTCGCGGACGGCGAAGAGATCATCCTGGTTGAATCCACCTCGTCCTACGATCCGCTCTTCAACGTCGGCCTCAACGACGTGACCATCGAAACCCGGGTGTTCAGCGCAATCCGCTTCGCGCCCCAGATCTGTTACGAAGGGGTCTGCGGGCTTCAGAAATAATCCGCAACTCAGGCGCGGTCTGCCATCAGGGCGGCGATCATCTCGGCCATCATTTTCGATTGATGTCCGGGCGTGACCCCGCCCAGCCCGATCCGGCGGCCCATCCGCCACCAAAGCCCCGGCCGCCACCGCGACGGGGCTTTCGTTTTCGCCTTGATCAGAAACCCGTTCGACGGCTTGAAGGCGAAAATGCCGCGGTCCATCGTCTCGATATCCGAGATCGCCACGATCACCTCGCCGTCGCTGCTGCGCACAGCCGCCCGCGTCAGCTCGATCTTCTGCGCCGTGGCGCGACGCATCGCGTCTCCCATCCAGACCGCCGCCGCGCCCAGCACAACCAAAAACAGTTTCCACGCCAGCGAGTCGAAGCTTCGCGTCAGCCCGATCCAGATCAGCACCGCGCCCAAAAGACCCAGGCAGCCGACGCCCAGCACGCGCCGGCCCGTCGATGCCTGCATGACCGCCAATACCTCGTCGTCGTTCATCGCCGCCGTCTCCATGATCGGTTTGCGGACTGATAGCTGGATTGCAGATCCGGCGCGAGTGCGAAAAGAAACACACCGCCCGGCGCTATCCCTCGACCATCCGGCGCACCATGTCCCAATACAGCGTCTCGACCTCGTCCAGGCTCAGCCGCCCCGCGTCGCGATACCAGGTATTGACCCCGGTCAGCAGCGCGATGACCGCCATCGCCGTGATCCGCGGCTCGGCCAGGGTAAAGTCTCCCGCGTACTGCCCGGCGCGCAGGATTTCCTCCAGCCGGGTTTCGTAGACCCGGCGCAATTCGGTGACAGCTTCAAAGTTCTCGGCCGTCAGGTTCCGCAATTCCATGTAAGATACGAAAACCGCATCGGCCCGCCGCGTGTTGAACCGGATGTGGAACCGCGTGAACGCCTCCAGACGGGCGCAGGCGTTGGCGCCTCCGGGGTCCTCGACCTGCCATGCGGCCAACAACGCGTCCATATGCTCGCGCATCAGGTCAAAGAGCAGCGATTGCTTGTCGGGCGTATAATTGTAGAGTGCCCCCGCATGCACCCCAACCTCGTTCGCGATCTGCCGCATGGACACGGCAGCAAACCCGTGCCGCGCGAAAAGCCGCAGCGCGGACTCGCGCACCCGCGGGCCTGTGGTCTTGGAATGCGAACCTTGCGTGCGTGCCATGCAATATAGGTAACTGAACGACCGTTCAGATAAAACCCCCGCTTGCCTGTGGACCGCGATCAGTGGCATGACAGACGCACCATGACGACGACGCGCCGTTTCATAGGCCTCACGGCCCTCACGCTGACCCTCGCGCTGTCGGGATGCACCCAGTTCCCCGAACTGGACAACGGCACGTCGCTCGAAACGCGCCGCGCACCCTATCCCGACCTGCTGCCTGTCGAGGACCTGCGCGCCCGCGTCGCCGCGCCGCGCGCCAGTGAGCAGACCACCCGCATGCTCGAGGCCCGCGTCGCCGCCCTGCGCGCCCGCGCCGCTCGCCTGCGCGGCTCCGTGATCGACGGTACCTCGCGGGCGCGGCTCGACCGCAAGATCACCATCGACGTGCCGCAATAACATCCGCCACTCCGCGCGCCCGAAATCTTTCAAAGATTTCGATCCGTTTTCTTTTCAAGAAAACGGTCTCGCGCAGCACGAAACCCGCGTTGCAAGGCCTGTCGCAACCGGCTAAACCCCAGCCAACCCGCCTCGACAAAATCTCAAGGATACACCCATGACCACCCCCCTTCGCCTCGGGATCGCCGGGCTCGGCACCGTCGGCGCCGGCGTCGTCAAGATCGTCCGCCAGAAGGCCAGCCTGCTGGCGGCCCGCGCCGGTCGCCCGATCGCGATTTCTGCCGTGTCCGCCCGCACCCGCGACAAGGATCGCGGCGTCTCGCTATCGGGCTATGAGTGGGAAGACGATCCGGTGGCGCTGGCCACCCGCGACGATGTCGACGTCTTCATCGAACTCATGGGCGGTTCCGACGGTCCCGCCAAGGCCGCGACCGAGGCCGCGCTTGCCGCCGGCAAGGACGTGGTCACCGCCAACAAGGCGATGCTGGCCATCCACGGCCATGCCCTCGCCGAACAGGCCGAAGCCGCAGGCCGCACCCTGCGCTTCGAGGCCGCCGTGGCGGGCGGCATCCCCGTCATCAAGGCTCTGACCGAGGGGCTAGCCGGCAACGAGATCACCCGCGTCATGGGCGTGATGAACGGCACCTGCAACTACATCCTGACCCGGATGCAATCCTCCGGTCTGCCTTATGAGGACGTGTTCGAAGAGGCCAACCAGCTGGGCTATCTCGAGGCCGATCCGAACCTCGACGTCGGCGGCATCGACGCAGGCCACAAACTGGCCATCCTCGCCTCCATCGCCTTCGGTACCCAGGTCGATTTCGACGCCATCAGCCTTGAAGGCATCCAGAAAATCACCATCGCCGACATCAAGCAGGCCGCCGACATGGGCTACCGCATCAAGCTGTTAGGCGTCGCCCGGATGACCGGGCGCGGGCTGGAACAGCGCATGTCACCTTGTCTGGTGCCGAAAAATTCTCCGCTGGGCCAGCTTGAAGGCGGCACCAACATGGTCGTCCTCGAAGGCGACGCCGTGGAACAGATCGTCCTGCGCGGCCCGGGCGCCGGCGAAGGGCCGACCGCCAGCGCGGTGATGGGCGACGTGATGGACATCGCGCGCGGCGTGCAGCTGCCCACCTTCGGCATTCCTGCAACCGACCTCGGCAAACCGGCCATCGCGTCCGAAGCCGCGGCGGTGCCCTACTACCTGCGTATGGCGCTGCACGACAAGCCCGGGGCGCTGGCCAAGGTCGCCACCATCCTCGGCAACGCCGGCGTGTCGATCGACCGGATGCGCCAGTACCGTCACGAAGAGGCGACCGCCCCGGTGCTGATCGTCACCCACAAGACCGCACCATCTGCACTGGCATCAGCGCTCGAGGCGTTGTCGCAGGTCGATGTCGTCGCTTCCGCTCCCGTCGCCCTGCGCATCGAAAGCGTCTGAGGCACGCGCCCGACCTTGTGCCATGCCGGGCCAGCCGTTAATGCTGGACCGGCCTCATGACCCGAAGGACTTTTTCATGACCGCCCCTTTCAACGACGCCCTCCTATCGCTCGCCTTGGCCCGTGTGTCCGAACAAGCCGCGCTTGCCTGCCGCCCGCTGATCGGCCGCGGCGACGAGAAGGCCGCCGACCAGGCCGCCGTGAACGCCATGCGCCAGGAGCTGGGCGCAATGGACATTGCCGGCACCGTGGTTATCGGGGAAGGCGAACGCGACGAGGCACCGATGCTGTATATCGGCGAAGAGGTCGGCTCGGGGAACGGCCCCGAGGTCGATATCGCGCTCGACCCGCTCGAAGGCACCACCATTACCGCCAAGGCCATGCCGAACGCGCTCACAGTGATTTCAATGGCGCCGCGTGGCACGATGCTGCACGCGCCGGACGTCTACATGGACAAGCTCGCCATCGGCCCCGGCTACCCCGAGGGCGTGGTATCGCTCGACATGTCTCCCGCCGAACGGGTCCGGGCCCTTGCCAAGGCGAAGGGTGTCGACCCCTCGGATATCACCGTCTGCGTCCTCGAACGCCCCCGCCACGAGGCGACGATCGCGGAACTGCGCGCCACCGGCGCCTCGATATACCTCATCGGCGACGGCGACGTGGCCGGCGTCATGCACTGCGCCGATCCCGAGGCAACCGGCATCGACATGTACATGGGCTCTGGCGGCGCGCCCGAAGGTGTGCTGGCGGCCGGCGCCCTGAAATGCTTGGGCGGCCAGATCTGGGGTCGGCTGCTTTTCCGCAACGATGACGAGCGGGGCCGCGCCGAAAAGGCCGGCATCACCGATTTCGACCGTGTCTACACAAGGGACGAGATGGTATCGTCCGACGTGATCTTCGCCGCCACCGGCGTGACGCAAGGCTCGCTGGTCGCCGGGCTTAAGCCGCGTGGCGACAGTATCGAAACCCAAACGCTCCTGCTGCGTTCCTCTACCGGAGAACGCCGCATCATGACCTGCCGCCACCCGATGTGAGACCAATGTTACCTGCCCTCGTCCTTATCGACTTCCAAACCGGCTTTGACGCCGATTTCTGGGGCGCCCGCAACAACCCCGACGCCGAGGATCGCGCGTCTCAGCTCCTGTCGGCATGGCGCGAACGCGACGCCCCCATTTGCCACGTTCTGCACCTCAGCAAGGTCGTAGGCAGCCCGATCCATCCCGACTCGGGCGGTTGCGAGTTCAAGCCGCAGATGATGCCGCTGACCGGCGAGCCGATATTCGAAAAATCCACCAATTCCGCCTTCGTCGACCCCGCGCTTCACTCGCACCTGACCTATCTTGGCGCAACCGAACTGGTGATATGCGGCCTGACCACGCCCCACTGCGTTTCCACCAACGTTCGCTGGGCCGACAATATCGGCTATGACGTAACGCTCGCACACGATGCCTGCGCCGCCTTTTCGTTCTCCGCCGACACCGGCTGGAACCCCGATCTGTCACCGATGGACCCCGAACCGATCCACGCCACCGCCGTCTCGCATCTGCATGGCGAGTTCTGCCGGGCCCGCTCCGTCGCCGCGATCCTTCGCGACCTTTCATGAGCTACCTCGGAGTCGCGCGCTCCCTGACCGGGCGCCGCTGGATCGGCCCCACTTTCGATACTGACCGCCTGGCCGAGGCGATGGCTCAGGACACCACCCTGCCGCGTCCCCTCTGCCAGACGCTGGCGCGCCTCGGTGTGGCCACCTCCGACGCCGCCGCCTATCTTGACCCGAAGCTGCGCGACCTCATGCCCGATCCGCGCAGCCTGAAGGACATGGAAACCGCCGCTGCTAGGTTCCTTCAGGCGGTCGAACGGCACGAGAAGATCGCCGTCTTCGCCGACTACGATGTCGACGGCGGCGCGTCGGCGGCCCTCCTGATCGACTGGCTGCGCCAGATGGGCTTGAACACCACACTCTACGTCCCCGACCGCATCGACGAAGGCTACGGCCCGAACGCCCCCGCTATGGCCGAACTGGCCGCCACGCACGATCTGATCCTCTGCGTCGATTGTGGCACGCTCAGCCACGAGGCCCTTGCAGCTGCCACCGCCGCCGACGTCGTCGTGCTTGACCACCACCTTGGCGGCGAAACGCTGCCCCCGGCGCTCGCGGTGGTGAACCCCAACCGGCAGGACGAAAGCGGCGACCTCTCGCATCTCTGCGCCGCCGCCGTCGTGTTCCTGATGCTGGTCGAGGCTGGACGACAACTGCGCGAAGCCGGCAAAAAAGGCCCCGACCTCATGGCGATGCTCGACCTCGTGGCCCTCGCCACCGTCGCCGATGTTGCCCCTCTGCGCGACGTTAACCGCGCCTTCGTGCGCACCGGCCTTGCGGTCATGGCTCGCCGTGAACGACCCGGTCTCGTCGCGCTCGGTGACGTGTCGCGGCTCGATACCGCGCCCACCGCCTATCACCTCGGCTTTGTCCTCGGCCCGCGCGTCAATGCCGGCGGCCGTGTGGGCCGCGCGGATCTGGGGGCGCGTCTTCTGGCCTGCAACGACCCGGCCGAGGCTGTGTCTTTTGCCGAGAAACTGGATGAACTCAACACCGAACGCCGCGACGTCGAATCCGCCGTCCGCGCCGCCGCCCTCGATCAGGCCGAGGCGCGCGGTCTCGACGCTCCGCTTGTCTGGGCCGCGGGCGAAGGCTGGCATCCGGGCGTCGTCGGCATCGTCGCTTCGCGCCTCAAGGAAGCCACAAACCGCCCCGCCATCGTCATCGGCTTTGACGCAGACGAAGGCAAGGGCTCGGGCCGCTCGGTCTCCGGCGTCGATCTCGGCCACGCCATCCAGCGCCTGGCCGCCGAGGGGCTTTTGCTCAAGGGCGGCGGGCACAAGATGGCCGCCGGCCTGACCGTGGCAAGGAACAAGCTCGAGGCCTCGATGACCCGCCTCTCCGACCTCCTCGCCCGCCAGGGCGCAGGCAGCTCCGGCCCTGCTGACCTGGCGCTTGACGGCCTGCTGATGCCCGGCGCCGCCACGCCGGAACTCGTTGGCCAGATCGAGCAGGCCGGTCCCTTCGGCGCCGGCGCACCCGGCCCGCGCTATGCCTTTTCAGACATGGGCATCACCTTCGCCAAGCGTGTCGGCGAAAGCCACCTGAAGATCCGCTTCGGAGATGGCATGGGCCCAAGTCTCGACGCCATCGCCTTTGGCGCTTACGACACCGCGATGGGCCAGGCTTTGGAACAGCATGGCGGCGCACGGTTCCACCTCGCCGGACGCCTCGACATCAACACCTGGGGAGGCCGCCAGACCGTGCAGCTCCGCGTCGAAGACGCCGCTCCCGTCACGTGAGCGCCACGCCCCGCCTAGCCTCCGCGATACCCGCAAAATTATGCAAGAATCCCCTTGCGCCGGTCGCGGCTTTTTCATAATTACACGCTCACGCCAAGGCATGGCCCGTTCGTCTATCGGTTAGGACGCCAGGTTTTCAACCTGGAAAGAGGGGTTCGATTCCCCTACGGGCTGCCACATTCACCCCGTAAGCCGCTGAAAATACTCGCAAAAACGGCTTTTCTGAAATCTCGTTATCCCCCTCATTATCCGCCATGCGAAACGCTGTGGGGCTTCGATTCCCGCAGAGCATCAATGGGAAGCGTTCCTCCGCGCAACAGGTGTGTGACTGAGTGATCGTAACCGCGACAGTCCGTTGCAGACCTCGTCCCTGAATGCCATGTTCGAAACCAGTTCCTTAAACTGGTGACGCAATGACGGAAGTACCGAACGACGACGACAAGCTTAATGCGATGATCAACTCCGGAGGCGACATTGCCGGTGGCGCAGTCGGTGCGGCGATAGGTTTTCTTTTGGGTGGCCCGGCTGGTGCGGCTGTAGGCGGAGCAAGCGGCCCTGCTGCCGCTGCGGCAATCCGGAAGATCGGTCACGAAGCAACCGGTAGACTTCTAGGACCTCGTGAAAAGGTTCGGGTTGGCGGTGCTTTGGCAATAGCCGCCGCGCACATTGAACAACGTACGAAACGAGGGGAGAGGCTTCGGACCGATGGGTTCTTTGAAAATCGTCACCATGGGCGAAGCGACGCCGAAGAAGTAGCTGAGAACGTTCTTCTACGCAGTCAGCGTGAAGCCGAAGAACGAAAAATACCTTTTATGGCCTATTTAATTGGTAACATTGCTTTTAATTCGGAGATCAGCGCACAACTCGCACACCAGATTGTCAAGGCGGCAGATGCAATGACGTATCGACAACTCTGCATAATGAAGTTGGCCGCAGTCTCTGATAACTACGCCCTGCGTGAGACGGACTACAGGGGACAAGGCCGTTTCGATAAGGCGCAGTACCAAATCCTGTACGAGTGCTTGGACCTCTACCAGAGGGCACTCATTAACTTTGGTGGCGAAGTTGCCTTCGGTCCCACCGATGTGAAGCCGAAGTCCATGAAACTGCAGGCAATGGGTACAGACATGTTCAACGAGATGGGTTTGGCCACGATCCCGGACGCTGACGTCGCTCCTATCGCCGCACATTTGTCTAGGTAATCAGCTCCCACCCTGCGCGATTGCCGCCGGGGCTTTATTCGGCTGTGTCTTCCGCGTCACCGGGTCCGGTCGAAGCGCCCAGTGCCGACGCCAAGCTGCTTACCTTGGAGTTGGCGCGTTCGTACATCTCCCGCTCCAACTCTTCCTTCGTCGACTTCTCCGGGTCCGTTCCATCCTGTCTATAGCCTGACGGCGTCAGACCTCGCTTCTCCCTGATTTCTTCGAACTCAGCGCGGCGCTGGCCCAGCGGATGGGGCGGCGGGGGTGATACGTATCCTGCCATTTGCTTTCTCCTTAATCGTTCTTCCGGACGGCCTTGCTTCCAGCACGGGCCATATCGGCGTTAAACTGAGAGGAACTGCGACGGAAAGAATCTGCGTCGGGCGTGCGTACGTCCCAGTTGAAGTTCTGGATGATGGGCTGGGCACCGTTCGCGCCTGCGCCACCGTTGAGTTCTACCGGGATCTTTCTGCCCTTGGTGAGGTTTACCACTGCCTCATTGCCATGAAGAATCGCAGGAATCCCCGAAGTGTTGGGGGTTCCCTCGCTGAAGTGAGGTGCGTGCTTGAAAGCACCAATCGGGGCGCTTGCCATACCTACCGGGCTGTTGGAATAACCACCTTCGGAGAACGCGCCTACTGCCATGCTGATTAGACCACCAGCGCCGCCCAGACTGTCGAGAAAGCCACCACCGCCGCCGATACCGCCAGCGGACGCGCTACGCACCATCGACGCATGCTGCTGGCCACCTGCCTCAATCGCGGTCCTGACGCGGGTCGCGTGCTGTCCGCCGCTGGTGGTGGTTGCCATCCGTACCTGCTGCCCGTGCTGGACACCTGCGAGGCGGGTCGCGTTCGCGGCCTGCTGGCCTCCTACGGCGTGCGCCTGCTGCGTGAACTGGCCTGCCTGCTGACCGCCCTGAGTCATCGCCTGTGCAAGCTGCTGGGACACGGTCTGGCCTGCCTGCATCATGGCGGTTGAAATGTGCTGTCCCGCCTGCATACCGCCGTTGGCGACGGCTGCGCCCTGTCCAGCGCTAGGGTCGTCGCCCTGAGAGTTGAAGAGACCGCCGAGGAGACCGCCAAGGCCGTTGCCTTCGCCACGCCCAAGGAGGTTCGCCAGTTCGGCGACGGCCTTGTCCGCGACGATGTCCGCGATCACGCCGAGGATCGACTCGCCCAACGCTTCGATATCAAACTTGCCCGTCTTGATCATCTCTGAGATGGAATCCCTCAGGGAGTTGATTGCGCCCATCTCGATCTGCTGTCCGGCCTCGATCCAGTTCGGAACGGAGTCCATCCACTTCTTGACCGGGTCTTCTGCGAGGGTCTTAAGCTGTTCATTCAGGGCGCTTGCGGCGTCGATCTGGCGGACCATGGCGGCGGTCTGCTGATCGACGACGCCGGTTCCCGAGGTCATGGCCTCCGCCATGGCGCGAGCGCCTTCTTCAGTGGCGAACTGACCTGACGCGACCAGCTCGAGCGCAACGTTCTCCTGCTGCAGGCTCTGGAGTCTTCGGTCGAGGGACTTGGTCAACTTTTCGACGGCCTTCTGCTCTTCGCTGAGCGCGGCCTTCCGCGAAGAGCCTCCACCACCACCACCGGCGGAGGCAGAAGCCGCCTTTCGCGCCGATGCCCTAGCCGCATCAAGCTGAGAATCCAGTGCAAGGCCGCGCTCAAACTGATACTTTTCCATTTCCAGAAGCTGGCCCTGTGCCCATCCTGCGATACCGCCGGTTGAATTCGCGCTCATTTCCTTGGCTGCGAACTCGCGCTCCTTTTCGAAACGGACACGGGCAACGGCGGCTTCCTTGACGCTCTTCCCGGCGGACAGGGCAGTCAGTTCCGCACTCTTCGCGGCGTTGGAGATGACGCCGCCGCCGATGCTGGCCAAGCTTGAGAGGATAGCGTTGATTTCAGCCCGAACGCCGCTCATTGCACCGGCCCATGCGTTCGTCTGGGACACCGCCGCGCCGATTGCTCCGGTGGTCCGGCGGGCGGCGTCTTCAGCTTCGGTCAGCTTCCTTACAGTTTCGGCCTGAGCGTCATTCAGGTTCTCGACGCCCCCGGCGGCTGCGACGATCTCCTGACGCATCTGAGCATAGAGATCGGCAAGCTTTTCGGCGTTGTTGGTTGCGCGAGACTGCGTAAACAACGCTTCCAGTGATGCCGCTTCCTTCTTCGTAAGATCAAGCTCATCACGAAGACGGCGCGTCCGGCCTTCAGCGTTCGCAGCGTAGCCTGCGAGGGACTCCATCCAAGAAACTCCGGCGGTGTCCGAGAAGAGGGCGTCACGGGCGGCGCGGAGGTCGCTGGCGGCGTCGATCTGTGCAAGCTGACTCTGGACCTCGATAAGGCGCATGACCTCCTGCGTCAGCAACCCATACTCCGAGCGGAGGGCGGCGAGGTCGTCGGTACGGGACGCGGTCGAACGTACCTTGTCGATTGACTCGTTAAGGTCTTCCAGCGCGTCCTTGAAGGTCTTCGCGGGCGGGATGACGTCATAAAGACGGTCGATCAACAGGGGCAGGACAACACCTGCGACGGCACCGATTGCGATGCCCGTGGTCCCGAACACCAGACCGATATCTGCGGCCTGATAAGACACGCCCTTCAGGGCCTGTTCCATGCTGGTAGCCATACCGGCGACCTGACCCATCTGGTTGATCTGAAGACCCAACTGACGGCCCATGCCGATATTTGCACGGGTGACGCTGTCCGTTGCTGCTGACGCAGCCATCAATGACTGACTAGCCTCGTGTCTCGCCGCCGCCGCCTTCGCAGCCGACAATGCCCCGGCCTGTTCCAGCGTGTTGATGTCACGAAGGGCGGCTTCGTACTGCTTGCTGACCCGGAAGGTGGAGTCATAGCGGGCGCGGAGGTTATCGAGGGCGGTGGCGTGATTACGAGCCGCGGCGGCTGCTTCCTCTTCGGCGCGGGCGGCTGCGCTTGCTTCAGCACGAAGACGTTCCGAGGCGCGGGCGGTTCGATTAAGTTCACTCGCGAGGTCCGCATATCCCGCGCGAGCTTCCCTGACGTCGAGACCGGACGTTGCGTTGGTCAGGCGATTGCGGAGACGGTCGAGACCGGCTTCCAGCTTTGCGAGTCCAGCGGTATCCCCGACGCTGAGAAGGCGCTCCCGGAGTCTGCTCGCCTGATCCGTCGAGACGCGGAGACTGTTGGCGCTCTGGATGGCAAGCTTGCGGATTCTCTCTGCTGCACGATCCGAGGCGTTAGCGGTGCCCGTGGTGGCCTTCGACAACCGGTTCGCTTCTGCGCTTGCGGCCTTCAGACCGGATACATCGACCTTAGGCGAGATGTTCTTCAACTGGGTGAAAGCGCCGGTCGTATCACGTTCGAGGCCTTCGACGGCCTTGCGGACAGATGCGACCGCGGCGGTGAACTTGCGCGAACCCGCCTCTGCGGCGGACGCGTCGATCTTCAAACGGAGTTCATGAGTTTCGGCCATTCTCGGGCCTTTCTTTTTTGGGCTGCTGGAAAAGGGGCGGCGAGGTCGCGGGCGGCTTTCCGGTGGCAGCCCAAAAGAGCGCCTGCGACCTCGCCAAGTGCGTGGCGGAGAAGAGGAACCACCACGGCTGGAGAGATGGTCACATGATACCACGATGCGGCCCCAGCACCTAGGAAACGGCGATTTCGGGTCACACGTTTAAGTTGAGTGTGTCGCGGTCTAGGCCTGCAGTTCCATCTCGGTCGGGATGGATAATTTTGAAGCGGGGTATCTGATCTGGGAAGGCCGGGGGTCGTTTTTGGGCTGGGTCCCCGGTTCGGGCAAAAAGTTGTAAAACATGACATGAAAAAGTTGCATAGGTGAATCGAGACAGCACCTGCGCCGCCGATTCAGGGGGTGGCATACCCCCTTGCGGGTCCCTTTAAGTGTTGGAATTATAACAAAAAATAAGCCTAATTCGCAAGTGATTGATGCAAGGAAACAAGGGTTTTTGGGCTGCTGACGCAGCCCTGCACCACCTCACAGGCCTTCCATGTCCTGTTTAGTCCTGTCCGCGCCTCTGCCGTCACGCCGCATCCGGCTTATAGACACCGGCCTTCACCAGCATCTGTCGCACGCTGTTGGCCTGATATGGCTTGCCGGATGATGCGGTGAAACCTTCGTTTGCGAGGTCTGTGGCGATCTGGCGTAGGGATCGGCGGTTCCCCTTCCTGTCGGCTCTGTAGAGGGCCTTGGCACGCGTGAGCGTGTCTTCACTGTACTGCCGAGACCCGCCCTCCACCCGGCGTCCTACGGCCTCTGAGCGCCTGTCGCGACCATCCTTCAAACGCTTTACCAACTTGCGCTTTTCGAGTTCGGCAAAGACCATGCCAATCTGCGACATGGCACGACGCATGTCGTCTTCTTCTTCGAAGAGCGGTTCGCCGTTGGCGCAGATAACCTGTACATTAAGGCCCTTTAGAAGCACTTCGCCGAAGATGCTGGCGTGCATGGTTCGAGCAAAGCGCGACGGGTCTTCGATAATGATTGTGCGGACGCCGTTGCCTGCAATGTGTTCCAGCAGGGCCTTGAAGCCGGGGCGGTTTTCGATGAGTTCTGCGCCGGACACCGCTTCGTCATAGTATTCTGCGACGATCTGGAAGCCGTTCTCTTTGGCGCACCGGGCAATGGCGTCCCGCTGGCGTGCTCCACTCCCCTTATCGTCACCGACATTGGCTGCGCTGGATGTTCTGAGATATGCGATAGCGCCGTTTTTAATCATGATTTCAGTCTCTTACAGGTGATTCCGTTATGATACCTGAGAGATATAACACCTTTAGGATGGCGTGTCCCCCGTAAATCATGGAAACAATGGGTTTTTAGCCGCTTTGGCGGCTTATGTGTCGCTGGAAAATGGGTCAGCACCTATTACCCAAAAGTAAACTGATTAGTACAGTTTTGCGAAGGTTGTACGACGCGGGTTCGACGGCGTCTAAGATGCGTCAAACGTATCAGACGAAGCTGCTTGGGTCGTGTTTAGCGGCCCCAAAATGGAAAGTCTCGACCATCCGGTGTTGTCCAACTCTCTCTTTGGGTTCTGCATCAAGATCGAGCACGCTGAGAAGCAGCAATGTATTCATAGCTTCAAGCGCATCAATCGATAGCTCCAGTGGATCGAAGTCTGCTTCAGAGATACCTCTTCCGCCATGAGCAGCGCCTCCTCTGAATTCATACGCCTTACAGAGCCAATCGACCATGTTCTGACCAACAAACGAGGGCCTAAACTCTCTCTGCATCAGTGTCGTAAGTCTGAGAAAACGATCCCGGTTCGACTCCAGAGACACCTTTGAAATGGCGCTTTTCGCCCGTTGTTCGACATCGACGTCGTACCCCAGATTTTTCAGTTCCGTCGAAACTAGGCTTGCTATGGTCTTCGAGTGTTCTCTTTTAACCACTCGTTTGGAAGAGGTTTCGGGCAGCGCTTCGAACCACTTCCACGCGTTCAGCAGCCTGTTCGGAGAGATTGTTCTTCGAGACTTCAACGCCTCGATCATCGTATAAGCTGGATATTCGAGTTTGTCGTAGTTCCGTATCCATGACGATAGCGCACGGTCGAATGACTGCTGTGCCTCCGGCGAAACTAGATTGACAGGGGCCGCGTAGAGTTCAAGCGTTTCGGGCTTAGGTTGGTCTTTTCCATGGTATCGGTAGACACTGTGATAAGAGACGAGTTCACCTCTTTGCACGAGATCGAGATATTCTTCCTGTGAGTGTCTTGAGACGGAAAGGCTATCTGCAAAAAGCAGACGACCACTCAAGCAGGAGAAAAACCTCTCTGTACACGTGACGGCTCGGAGCATTTCCGACAGAGCGACTCCTTCTTTGAATATCAACTCGATTTCTGGAACGGCCTCGGAGACGTTCTCATAGTATCCGTCCCTAGTTACCGCGAAGGTGAGCCGGACATTGAACCAAGGAGTTTGGGTAACGTGGATATCGAAGGTATCAATTTCGAAAGCCTTGCCGTCCATGATCTTCTTGTAACGATCACTCGTTTTGAAAAGGCTCTCCACACCCGGCATTCGAAAACAAGCTGATTTGACACCGTCACCGGTTCGCCACGCATCCTGTCCAACCAGCATTAGGTTCGAGTAGAGGTCCGTGGTATGCACCGTGCTTTCCCCCATCCACCTACGGCCATCCGAGGCGTAGTTTCGGTGAAGCGAAGCGATCCAAAGCTCTTCAGTTTGAAGAAACACTGGACGATCATCAAAAGATATCTTGCCGTCGAAACTAACAAACCGAGCTTTAATCTCGCCATTTTCGACGACCAAGGTACACCTAGGTTCGCTAGGGTGCTTGATCGGGCGACAGATATACTTGTGCCCTTGCTTCAGTTCGGGAGGGGACATTCTGGTGTGGATTTCCTTTTTGTGCTCGATCTCGTTGGAACATACCTATGCGCGAGTTGCGGTTGAAGACTGACGACGTGGTTCTGTCGCAGGTCTGGAAATAACCTTGCGGGACTTTGCGGGACTTTTCCGAAAGTCCCGCAAACCTCGATTTTACCTAAATATCTGTTTTGCTTGAATATTATTTTGATTTGCGGGACTTGCGGGACTGCGGGACCTAATACTCATAGATTTACAGAAATTAAATTATTTTGGTTGTACGGTTTATAGCGAACCCACCTCAGGGGCACCTCGCTAAATATAAAATGTTTCCGGGGGCGGAGGACCGGGAAGGTCCCGCAGTCCCGCAAGTCCCGCAAACGTAACGATTTCAATGCTTTAGGCGTGCGGGACTTTTTGTAAGTCCCGCAAAGTCCCGCAAAATGACACGCGAGAAAGAAAAAGGGCGGCTAACGCCGCCCCGCACCATCACGTCTTCACCAGCTTCCAAAGGTTCAGACCGGAAGAGTTTTCGACCGCTTCAAACGACACTTCCCAGTCACCTACCTTATGCGGCTCCTCGGCAACGTCGCGCTTGAACCCGCTGCCCAGCTTCTGAGCGTTGGAGTAGATACCAAAGGGGTCGTATCCCCATCCCGGCAAGCGCAGCGCCTGTGCGTCACCTTCTTCGTCCTCATGGAAGCCTTCCAGAATGGCCTTGACCGACTGGGTACCTTCAGGGTGCCGCTTGGCGACGGTTCCGGTCACAAACAACCGCCCGTCCTCGAACTCCGCCAACCGCTGGACAAGCTGCTGCACAGGATCGTCACTGACCGACGAACGGGCCTTCATTTCCTTCTCGTTCCCAAGGAAGCCCTTGATACCGGCGGCGTCCAGAATGCCGCCCATGGTCCGCGCCCACTGGGAATAGCTGGCCTTGTCGTACCTACCGGGCTGACGCCCGCCAGCAATCCAGTTCTGTACCAGCGTGAGGCATGCCCAGACCAGACGGCCCCGGCTCCCGCGCACCCACTCTTCAATTTCACCATGACGGAAGCCGGTGCGGTTCTCGGGGTTGGCCGTCTTGGGATCGAGGTAGATCAGGACGAACCGACGGATAAGCTCATCGGAAAGACGCAACTTGTTCCCGGCGATGACCCACTGGCAGCGAACTTCAACCTCCACCGTTTCAGACTTCCCAAGGATACGGGCCTCATAGGTCGGGGCCGTCATCGCCGACGCCAGTTCGCCCGAGTCCACCGCCGCATTGATGTTGTCGAAGAACACGTTCGGGCGTCCGCTGCGCAGGGCAGGAAGCAGAACCTTGGACATTTCGTCGGGGTTGGTAGGCAGTGCCATGGCGGGGGTTGCACGCCCGCTATAGATCGTGCTCATGGCGGCTTCCAGCTTGCCCGCACCCGCCCCCGGCTTCTGCTTGTCGATTGCGATACCGGGCGCGTTGCCAGAAATCATGTCCCGGACGAACGGGAAGACTGCCATGACAATGGCATGGGCCAAGCTGGGCGTCGGTTCGACGGCTGCGCCGGGGATGGGGCGCAACTCGCCGTCCACCTCTTCGCAGCACAGAGCCGCCTTGATGGCCTCTGCACGGGTCATCCCGTCCGGCATGAAGTCGGCAAGGATTTCCTGCACCAGAAGCCGCTTGGCCTCGAATACCTCTACTTCGGTCGGAACGTCGCTCACGTCCGGGATGTTCAGGGAAGGGTCGGGCTGGAAAAACAGCTTCGTTTCCCAGTCGTAACCCGACTGCGTCAGCAGTGCGCCCGTAGCCGTGAAGCTGGGCGTGGTGATGATACCGCGCAGGGACGGGTACTTGCCGTAGTCATCATTGAACAGGTAACGGACCACGTCATCCGGTGCCGCCACCCCCGTAGCCTTGCGGTCTTCTCCACCAACGCGGGCGAACCGCGCGACAGTGTTCAGATGGTTCTCGAACCCACCCTTGTTCAGAATATGGATACCGTACTGACCGTTGGAATCCTCGCGGATCACGCAGAGGTCGCGGGCATAGTGGAAGACCTTGGGGTGCTCACGGTTGGCTTCGTGGATACGCTTGTCGCCGTACTCATGAAGGAGATCGAATCCCCACTCGTTGATTACGGCGACGCCTTCCAGATGGGAGTCATCCTTGTCCCGGTCACGCTTCTGCTGTGCGTCTTCCAGTTCCTTCCAGAACTTCTTGACCTCGCGCCTTCCGAGATTGGTATTCTTCGCGATGACGGCGGTGACGTTGGCCTGAACCGTGAGGTCCACACCTTCGCGGAACAACCTCTTGACGAACTTGCGGATATCCTCTTCGGAGCTTTCCGTATTGAAGGCTTCCGCGCGTTCCTCCGGCGTCTTGTCGGTGTCGCCCGGTTCAGCAGGGAGAGGCGTAAGCGGGTCGTCTTCGCTGTCCTCAGCTTCCAACAGGAAGCCGGAGTCGAGGTCATAGAGGGCGTCTTCCTCGAACCACCCCTGCCGAAGCATCTCTTCCAGAAATTCCAACTTGTGGCGTCCCTGACAGGCGTCGTGGTGACAGAAGATCGTCCAGTACGATTCACCACTCGGGGAAGGTTCGGCGTCGAGGCAGTTGATCGCCATGGTGGCCGTGCCGCCCTCGGAACTATGTTCCCCTTCAAACGGGCACTCAGTGTGAACGTGCCCCTGAGCTTCACCCCCGGCAACGCGTACCTTGTCGGGGCAGAGGGTTTCGAGCACGTCCGCAATCATGAAGCGGTTCTTGCCACCGTCGCTGTGCCAATCGTTCAGAGAAGCGCCTGACGGAGTCTTGTATTCCCGGCGAGACCCTGCGGTTTCTCCACCAGCCTGAGAAAACGGGTTTCCGTCCCGGTTGGACGTGTACGCCGCCTTCTTCATCGGCGTGATATCGTCGAATGACAGCGGGTCCCCCTGTACGATCACGGCACGCCAGTTGTCTGCCCCCTTGGGGTGCCGCGCGGTATAGAAGAGACGGCTGGGGTCAGTGCAGGAAACATCGAAGTGGACACCAAGGACGTTGCGGGCAAGCCCCGTCACCTTGTCTTCCCAGAGGTCCAGTGCTGCCTGATGCGTGCCCAGCTTGTCAGTCAGGGCCATGAACTTGACCGGGTCCATCAACGGGAAAATGAGACGGAACTTGTCCAGCGGCGGTGTGTCGAGAATGATCTTGATACCGCTGGCGGTCTGCTTCTGTTCGCGGATCGTCACGGCGTCCACGAACGACTCTTCATACCTGTCCTTCGCGTGCTCGCGCAGGAACGTCTGGACCTGTTCAAGCGTCGGGTCACCCTTGATCTGAAGCTTGCGCAAAACTTCATCGCGCTTCAGTTCGATTTCGGACAGGCCGTGGCGATAGGAGCTGTATACGAAGCACAGAAGGTTCTTCTCTTCGATGATCTGGATCACGTCGTCGAGCTTGGCACCGGAGTCGATGTCGAGGCCAATGGCATACATGGTGTCCATCGCAGCGGCCTTGCGGGCACCTTCGACGGAAGAACCAAGGACGATTGCGGAGCCTGCCTTGTGCTTGCCCACAGGGTGCCGTGAGAAGCCCCACGCGGGCAGGTTCTTGTCGCCCTCCTGTCCTTCGTTCCACTGCCCCCAAGTGCGGGTCTGCGCCTGCCAGTCGCCGTCCTGCGTATTCCGGCGGTCGCGCTGTCCCCACAGTTCGCCCAAAAGGAAAGTGGCATTCCGGGCGAGGAAATCGGCGAGTCCATCGGTCTCGCGACCGCGAATTTCTGCGTCATTCAGTCGATTGTCAGGAACTGACTCCAGCCCCGGCTGACACCGGGCAACTGCCGCCCGCCAGTTGGGCATATAGTCGTGGTCATCATCAAGATTCCACTGGTCCAGAAGCTCCTGCGCCTCTTCGCAAGGCTCCTTCAGGTCTTCGTATTCATCGGCCTGCCGTGCGACCAAAGAGTCGAAAACCTCTTCAAGTTCGTAATTGTCGGGGTCGTTAAACTGTTCGTCGAGGTCGCCCCACGCCGGGACGAATTCAGGGGCCTTCTTGGCCGTAGCATCTACCATTATTGTATCTCTCTCTCAGTTACTTAGCATGTCGCACCTCCTTCAGAACTGTCTATCATGCCGATCTCTTCGGCGTCGGGATGCAGGAAGACAGAACAGACCCGCACCCCCGTATGTGTCGTCAGGCCCGCTAACGCGGGCGCAAACGTCTCACCTAAGCGGCACAACGTCTCCGCCGCGGTCACCTCGCCGCTGATCCACGAGCAAAGCAAGTTCCGTCAGCAACGGCCCCGCTCCTTCGAGCGCCGCCCCTTCTTCTTGCTCCACCACCTCGATAAGGCGGTACGCCCCCCGAATGATCTCGTCCAAATTCTTGTCCCTTCGCCGATTTCTACAGGTCCGGTCAGTACAAAAAAATTGCCACGTGAGTCAAGGGAATAATCCTATTTTATCATTATAAAACAGTAGCTTACCGGCTTGAAGCTGAAATCTGTCACGCAGACGGTTTCTCGCCTTAAGCTTGAAGCCGAAAAGCGGGTCTCAAGCTGCGGAAATGGGCCGATGAAAATCGACGACGCTCACAAGCGTATCGCCAAGGACATTCATGTCAGTCACCTTCGACAGCGGATAGAGACCGCGACGCCAAACCCAACGGCCTTCTGTGTCCGGGACGAAGTTCGCTGCTGACAGGACCTTGCGAGCAAGGTCGGGGTCGTCGTCGAGATGAACCACGGCCCACTTGAAGGGCACATAGAAACCCAAGCTGCGGAAGCGAGGAATCCGTTCGACGGCGCTGCGCAGAACAATGGCCAGTTCGGTGACCATCGCGGACTCCCCGCGCCTGCGCTGACCGTACTTTCCGTAGGTTCGGGGTGTGCCCAGAGCATGACTATTCATAATACCTCTCCTTGTCAGAACCTGCTAAGCGGCACGGTTCCGTGCCCATTCCTCGATCTCCGCGCGGATGCGGGCTTCTTCTTCGGCGTAGTCTTCATCGGTGAAGGTCTCGGAACGGACGGCCTGCCAACGCCTGATCTTGGCGCTACGCGCCGCCGCCTTGCGCTTCGCAGCCGCGCGTTCTTCCTTGTCCTTGATGTGACGGAAGTCGTCGCCGTCGTACGTCGATCCGCCCCATCCGGCCTCGGACATCACGGTGCTGCTGTCGTTGAAAACTGCGGGCATTCAGCGACCACCTGCCTTGCGGGATGCGGCGTCGCTACGCGCCCGGAGGTCGTTCTTACGTCGATCCTCAGTAGTGAGGGGCGCTGCCAGTGCCGGGGCAGGTTCCGGGGCCTCCACAGGCGCTGAAAGCGCTTCGCAGATGGCCTCGTACTCTTCGATGGTCAGGCTCTCGCCCGTGGGGGCGAAAATGTAACCTTCACCCTGATAGAGAGGGGGGCCGTCCGGTCTCTCGGACAGGTCGGTGCGACGCCGGAAAACGAGTCCATAGTCGCCAGCGACGACGCGCGGCCAGTGCTGGACCGTGGCGATGATGCGTTCGACCTTCGTCACTGAGCCAGCCCCCACTTGCGTGCCTGCTGAAGACGCTGAAGGGGCGGCAGGTCCTGAATAATTTCGAGCTTAGCTTCCTTGCTGAGACTGGAGTCCGCCATCTCAGCAGGTGCGGTCGCCACGCCCAAGGAGCGGGCACGCGCGATACGGCGGGCGGCGTTGTCAACGTAACGGTCGGGATGCACGGTATCCTTACCGCGGTTCACATCCGCCACGGCGGCGGCGCGGGCGTCTTCGTCCCCTTCGGAGATGGCCTTCCGGCGGTTGGCATCGGACAGCCCCGGCAAGCTCAGAAGTTCGCTCTGGAAAATGTCTTCATCCAGCGGGGCACCCAACGCGGCGGTTCTGGCGCTCCTAAGGTTCAAAATATCGGTCTCTTCAAGCGTCACACCATGCTTCTCAGATGCTTCAGTGACAGCGCGTTCCACGAGCGCGGCCCAGCGGTCGCGCACGGCTTCAGAGCCTTCGACGATGTTCAAAAAGTTGGTGTGGTCGGTCATGCCGCGATCTCCATCAAGCTGTCGTAATAGTTTTCGAGAAGGGCTTCGTTGCATGAAACCGCAAACGCAGGCGCAAGCTTGTCAACGTCAGGCGGGGTAGCGCCCGCGAGAATGAACCGCGTCACATCTGCGTTGAGCGCCCAGAGGCTCTTGAGAGGCTCCAAGGCGCGGACTACCGAAGGCGTACACAGCGGGCTGTTACCCACGGCGATACTGAACGCATTGCGGATATGGAGGAGGCGGCTGCGCATCCGGGGGTCCGGCAACCACTCCGCGAAAGCGCGGGCCGCGGGCAGCATCTCACTTTCAACATAAAGCGTGTCGGAGAGACGATGCGCGGACTGGGCGATAGCGGGCACAGCGCCCGCGTCGATTTCGCGGGGGCGGAAAGTCTGGACCGCCGCGGCAAGGGGGTAGCTGCGCCGCCCCTTCGATCCCGACGGGACGCGAAAGGCGAGGTCCTTCATCCGCCGGGATGCGGTGTGGGCGGTTGCGCCGGTCGCCTCCGCATAGGAGTCAATGGTAGTGTAAAGCACTTCTCATTCCTTTTTGGGGAGATTTCGTAATCCAGAAATTTTCTGGGTTGACTTTTTCTCTCATATCTGGGGTCAAATGTCAACGAATCGCTAAAAACGGGTCACGTCAGAGAAAAGAAAGCGCCCCGACGTGATGGCGGGACGCTGTTATGAAGTGCTGCCTGACAAACTGGACTTACAGGGCCTGCTTTGCCAGTCTCGCCCAGAACCTTGGAGCGCAGCCGTGGCTTCACATTGGAACGGAGGATGAAGCGTGAATTGGGTCGACCAGATAATGAAGATGGCCGGAGCTACTGGCAGGGTGGCCTTCACGATCTTTCTCGCCTGTACCATCGTTGTGACTGCAGAACACTACGCGCCCGAGCACTTCGCAGGACTTCCCGAGTTCGTCTTGCCCGCCTTGAAGGTCCTCGCGATCTTCACCGGAGTCGCCTCTTTGGTTTCAGGCTCAATCGCAGTAGTGCGCCTACTAAAAAGGGCGTGGCCATTCGTAGCTGGCCCATTCAGGATAGCGAAAATCAGGAAGGAACTGCGAACACTACCCGAGGAAGAAATGAAAATCTTAAGGGCTGTCCAGTCTACAAACGACAGACACTTCAGGCTTCAAGAAGACAGAAAAGAGATCATCAGCCTGCGCGAGAAAGGACTCATCAAAACCCGCCTCGCTTTCAGGATGGATGGCGGCTACAGGAGGTTCGAAATCCCTCTGGACGTTTGGCGCATACTTCAAGAAACTGAATAACTGCAGCCCCCCCCTACTCTCGAAGCTTCTCCCACAGGTCATGAGTCATATCACCCTCGCGCTCCGCGCGTTCGTGCTCACGCACGACAGCCGCCTCCCATGCATCCCCCCTGACCTCACGACGGTCTTCGGGGTCCATCCGGGAAACGAAATCTGACCACTTCTCCATGACCTCGCGTCGTTGCTCCAAGAGGTCCGAACGGAAATACGCACGCTCCGTCTGATTACCTTTAGCCTTAATATGTTGGACGCAGTGTTCCGCCAGCATGAATTCAACGCCTGCGTGCGCTGCCCAGTCACGGAACGACGAGCGGAAGCCATGCGCCGTTGCAAGCCTTCCGTTCTCATCCTTCCAACCCTTCTCGTGAAGCCACAGCCTATGGGAATTGTTGCTCAGATGGCGGGAAGCTGAATCCTTTGACTCGAACACGAAATCCGTTTCTGAACTGAACCTTTTGGCCATCCGCACTGCGTCCATCATCTGGTCACTAAGCGGAACTCGATATCCAGTGCCCCACCCCTTCACCCTCTCAGCCGGGATCGTCCAAACGCGATTTCTCAGGTCGAATTCAGACCAAGTCGCCTGAGTAATGCAGTTCACCCGCACCGCAGACATGATCAGGAGCCGCATTGAAAGTCCCACGAGCGTGTTAGGAAGTGCGTCGTAAAGGGCTGGCACTTTACGCCAAGGTACTGCCGGGTGGTGCTCATGTTCGATCTTCTGAGGGCCTAACCTATTCTTGGCGCGATCCATGAGCGTCACATCGACACGAGGGTCGTCGACCGAAATGTAGACGATCACCTGATTGATCCACTGAGCTAGCTTGCGAGTCATCTCGCGCCCCCAGATCGGCCTTAGAAGTGCGATCAGGTCATCGGGCGTCAGGTCAACGACAGGCTTCCGGCCTATGGTCGGGAAAACGTGTTTCTCCATCCCGGCGATCCAGTTCGAGGGCTTGGCTAGGGACTGGCAGCGGTTTTGCCAATACTCTCGCGCCGCCTCCTCAAACGTCACGCCTCGCCGCCTGACGGCGGCACGAACCGCCATGGGGTCTTCACCTTTAGCCTTCTCCCCACGAGCCACATGCGCCATTTTCCGGGCCTCTTTCAGGGATACGTCCGGGTAGCGGCCCAAGCCCATTCTTTTCTCTACATTCTGCCGCTTGTACCGGTAGACCCAGCTTGCGGAGGTTGGAGAATTGACCAGAAGGATCAAGCCACCGCCATCGGAAAGGCTGCGCTTCTTGGTGAAGTTCTTCACGGCGTCGTTTATGTCCGCCTGCTTAAGCTTTTCGGTTGGCAATCTTCGATTCCCTCAAATCCATTATCCACTTTATTATCCACCTACATATAGAGGATCATGGAATCAAGGATTTGATTTTTGTTTATTTTCAATGCGCTACATTTTATCCATACCACATGTAGAGTGCAGTTTTTCCCCTACGGGCTGCCACCCACATCTACAATACTGACTATCCACCGGCTTGCGCGATAATATCGCGTGAATCCCGTGACTTACGAGCTCATGGATTTGCAGAGGCGGAATCGGTCAGACAATCTGTCGGTAAAATGCCCGACTGTCTCAGTCGCGCATTCTTATATTACCAATTTGATGTGGACTGGACCTGTTACGGAATTGTTCCGCTCCTTTGACTTGGTATTTGCCACAAAGAAGAGACATCATGGCATCGAACCCAACCCCCGAATTCCGCACAGAGGTAGTGCGTGTCGCATTGACCAGCGGCTTGCCGCGTAAACAGGTAGCCACCGATTTTGGCGTAGGCTTCTCGACGCTGAGCCGTTGGATCCCGCAGGATCTACGCAATCCTGAGAAGCCGTCCGCCCAGTTTGATCTCAAGCGCGAGGTCGCGCAGCTGCGGAAAGAGGCACTTCGCGAGGTCGCTAAGCGTTTGTCCTGTTTTGAGCCGGAGCGCTCCGTTCGGGGCACTCACTATCTCCTTTGGCTGCCGTCCACCCTCAATCCAAATCAAAATGAATTGAACTCCCTCCTGAAGGCACAGCGCCAACCTAGTCCAATGGAGCGAAAGGGTTACACGCTTCGCTTGTCGTACCAGAAGTCTTCAAGGCTCCTGGCGTGGCGGCCGCTTTCGCGCTCCGCGCTCTCGTGCGCAACAGCCAGCGCCTCGACGGCACTTCGACCGGACTTCCAGACCAGACGCACCAGATCCCCGGCGGAAACAGCGGCGCTCATTGGTGCGCCATCACTGTAGTACAGGTCCATTTTGCGAAGCGTGAGGTTTACTTGATCGGCAAGTGCGTCCGGCTTGAGTTGTGCGCCGTCTTGCACGACACAAATATATGTGCCGTTGCCCGCGTAGGATAGCAGGGCTTCATGGTGTTCCAGGGCTATCGAGATTGCCTCGGCCACGTCGGTAACGAGACATTCATACTCGTATCGCGACAGATCACGGTGAAGCTTCGCGATCTCTCGAATGGTGAAGCCGACGATGGACGATCCGAAGAGCTTTTTTCGCGACATCAACGACACGTAGTTTTCCAGGGCCACGTATGTGATGCACCCTTCCACGTCCTTGACGAAGATCGGTTCATGCAGCGCAAGCGTTGTGGACAGTGAGTCATCAGCGTCGGTTTCGGTCTCTTCGACGCTGACCTCCGTTTGATTTCGCCTGGTCATCCCGTCTATCAGCTGGATCCGTCCACGCAAATCATCAATGTCGAAAGGCTTTGTGATGTAATCGGTCGCGCCTGCCGCAAACGCCTTGTCTATGTAGGATTTGTCGGCCATCGCGGTCAGCATCACGATAGGTGCTTGCGCGTGACGAGGATGATCGCGCAGTATCTCGCAGAGCGCAATCCCGTCGGTATCGGGCATCTGAATGTCGATCAAAAAACAATCGATTTCCGGACAGTCGGGTCGCGCAATAAGCTCCAGCGCATCGGTAACGCAAGACGCGGTCTCCACCGTATGGTCACCGAATGTCTGGACGATCAGTTGAAGCAATTCCAGGATTGCCGGTTCATCGTCCACGGCGATTATATGCATTTTCGTCACTCCCGTAGGGTCGAGGTTTCTCGAGGCCCGATTCGCAGTTTGGTGTGCCCACACACTCCGGTACAATCAACGCGAGAATGTAGACAAAATTTAGTCAACTTTCGGGAGCTTTGTGTCTTTCGCAAGGTATTGGTGCGCCGCTTTGCATGATGAAGCATGATCTGTCATCGACATCTTTTGCGGTTTTCGCAGGCACAAATCCTTCTGAGGTTTGAATTAAAGCTGCAGCAGATCTACAAATCCTGTTCGCTCCGATCCTCGGCCGCGACCGGCGCTTCTTTCAAATCTTCGCTTCGCTCGCGCAGAAGGGAACCAAGTGGGCATGGCATTGAAAGAGTTCGGCGATCACGAACCTCGCAGCGACAATCGCGATTCACTCTGCTACTGACTGATGCATTCAAAGACCGGCCAACCCGGATTTGAGACGTTTTTTCTCACATTGCCAAGTCTTCGGACTATTGCCGCCACGTTTTCATCACAATGGCCGCTCAACCTGAGCGCGTCTGTACGAGTGTTTGAATTTTTTCGAAGTCTCCGAGAACCCCTGGAAAGTTCCGACGTGCAAAGCAACGCGACCATAGTGAGCCACTTAGACGCCGACGATCTTTCGCCGGGTCAAACCTTGCTTCATGGCCAGTACAAGATAGAGCGGCACCTGATCGGCGGCGGTTTCGGAATGACGTACCTGGCGCGCGACAGCCTTGATCGCGTGGTCGTGGTGAAGGAGTGTTTTCCCAGCACGATCTGCCGTCGCGTGAACGGCGAGGTTCGGCCGCACAAGGCCGAGTTCCAGCAGCAGTTTCAAAAGGTCATTCGCAGCTTCTTGCGTGAGGCGCTGCGCATGGCCAAGTTCGACCATCCCAATATCGTAAAGATTCATCAGGTCTTCCAGGAAAACAATACGGCCTACATCGCGATGGATTTCGTGGACGGCATGGACCTTCTGACGATGCTCGAGATCGAGCCCGAACGAATGGCAGACGAACTGATCGAGAGCCTTCTTCGAGAAACGCTCAGCGCGCTGAAATACCTGCATGGCACGGGTATGCTGCATCGCGACATATCACCGGACAACCTGTTGGTCGACAAGAGCAACAAGTTGACCATGATTGATTTCGGCGCTGCAAGCGAAGAGAAAGCACGAAAAACCCGGGCCCTGTCACATATGATGGCCGTCAAGGACGGTTATTCACCGCACGAGTTCTATTACACGGATGGCGACCAGAGACCGTCAAGCGACATTTATTCTGTCGGCGCCACGTTTTATCACCTGATCACCGGCAGCGCGCCGCCCGACTGTCAGAAACGGGTCGCCGCGCTGACATCGGACATGCCAGATCCCTACCGCCCCCTCGCCGCAGGCAACTGGGCGTTCGACGCGACCTTCCTGTCGGCCATCGACAAGGCTCTGTCCGTGGCACAGAAAGATCGTTTTCAGTCTGCGAAGGAATGGCTGGACAGTCTTGAACGCGCCCCGACAAGTGACGCGGAGCTTTCCATCGACCTGACTGCGGGTGTGAAACCAATCGCGGCGCCTGCACGGCCTGTCACCATGGCCTCCCCACCCTGCCAGGCTGCCCTGCAAGATGAGGGGGAGCTTGCTTCGACGATCTCTTGGTTGGTGCAAGACACCAATACAAAGGTCAAACCGAAATTTGCGAAGCAAAGCGCGGAGCCGGTGGAAGAGGTCAGCGAAGAACCCTCTCCGCTGGTCGATATTTTTGGTCAACCGATCGAGGATTTGCAGCTTTGGCTGGCAGAAAACGACAGCCCGAAACTCCGCAGGAAGCCTCGCTCCGAACCGAAAGTGGCTACGGCGTTACCACAGATGAGCGTTCCTGAAGAGACAGGAAATGGCCTTATGCGGGTCTTGAGGCGCTTCACGAAAAGACGCAACGGCAGGTTGGCTTGAGTAGACATACGAAAGGAAGAAACATGAAATTCATTCGCGATATCATTGGCGAGAAACGCCAGGCGGAGACATCGATTTCGGCAATGCCGATGGCGACCGGGTCCGCACGCGAGGCGCACAAGCCAGATTTACCATCCGAGGAACCCGACGCTGTCGCGGTGTGCCGCAATGACGTCGCGGATAAGGGATTGAAGTCTGGTGCGGCGATCCAAACTTCGGCGCAATCGCAGGACGAGACCGACGCGGATCCGGGCATGAGCGAAGAGGTCGCAAAGTTTTTCGCCAGTTCTGATGAGTCGAATTTCTTTCTCGACGAATATGACGAGGCCTTCGATGACTATGAGGACGTCGAAGAAGACACGTTCGATCAGCCCGGGGTCGCGGCAACGGACGCAGACGCGCATTCCGGTCAAGCGGCCGCGCCCGCCCATATCCCAGACGCGGAGCTGACTCCGGATGTACAAGAGGAAGAGATGGAGCCTGCGTCCCCCATGCAGGCCACGTCGGACCACATCGACCAGCTTTTGGAAGAGGACCTGGACACGACCGACATGATTGGCGCACATGACGACCTGGGGAGGCAGGAATCATATTCTGCCGAAGCCACGACCAGCACAGCGCAATTCACCGAAGAACCCGAACTCGCGGAGATGCGCCCTGCGGCGCCGTGCCCGAGTGTGGCGATGCGCGGGCGCCCCTTGCACCATTCGGCTCCGCCCGAGCCGACGGAAGACGCCGGTCCGATCCCGCAACACGCCGCCCAGCCGCGCGCGGCTGTCGAGGTTCCGCAACCGGCCGTCGGACGCGGCGCCAGCCGTCACGGCCGCGTCAAGACAAGGTTGCTCGGTTTCAACACAGCCATGGAGACTGACGCAGATCCGATGTTGGAAAACGACAAGGCAGGTGCGGCGCCCTACACGTCGTTTCCCGTCGGCTGGCTGATTGTCGTCGACGGACCCGGGCGTGGATCTGCGTTCACCTTGTTTCAAGGTGTCAGCACGATCGGCCGAGGCGAAGATCAGACCGTGCGCCTCGACTTTGGCGACAACAGCATTTCGCGCGCCGGCCACGCCTCGATTGCATACGACATTCGGCAGAAAGGCTTCTTCATCGGACATGGGGGCAAGGCGAACATCGTTCGCCGGAACGACCGACCTGTCCTGAGCACCGAGGAACTGGCCGCGGGCGACACCATCATGATCGGTGAAACCTCGCTGCGGTTTGTTCCTCTGTGCTGCCAGGACTTTTCCTGGGATCAGGAAACAGAGATGGGCCGTGCCTATGCAAACCGAGGCTGATTTCACCTACGATTCCGCAATGGTCACCGAGCTTGGGCGCCGAGAGCGGCAAGAGGATGCGCTCGCCTCGGATTTCCCATCGGGCGAATCATTCGGTTTTGTCGTGCTGGCGGACGGCATGGGAGGACACCAGGCCGGGGACATTGCCAGCAAGATCGTTGTTACCGAGGTTTTCAGTGGCCTGAAAATGCAATCCGGGGACCCGGAACTTCTTGAGGCGCGGGTATGCGACGCGCTCAAAGGCGCGGCTTCGAACGCCAACGACTGTGTGGGGCTCTACGCGCGGTCCCATCCCGAGGCTCGCGGCATGGGGGCAACGCTGCTCGCGACCATCTTCATAGAGGATCGTTTGTACTGGCTGTCCGTCGGGGACTCTCCTTTGTACCTCTTCCGCAACGGAACCCTGACGCGCCTGAACGACAATCATGCGCTGTCGTCGCAGGTGGATTTCCTTGTCGAGTCCGGGCTCATGAGCCGCGCGGATGCGATGCAGCACCCTGACCAAAGCTGTCTGACCTCGGTTCTGATTGGCAAGGACATCAACCAGATAGACTGCCCCGAGGTACCTTTCACGCTGTTAGAGGATGACATCCTGATGTCGGCGAGTGATGGGCTTCAATTCATTTCGGAAGAACAAATCGAAGGCTTGCTGAGGTTCCAGCACAAGAACTCTGCCGAGAAGATCAGCGCCGTATTGGCCGACGAGATCAAGAATCTGGATGATCCCGATCAGGACAATCTGGCGATCTGCGTCGTGAAGGTGCTGAAGAAAGGCGCAATGGCGGAACCTGCGGACGTGCATGAAACCGTCGAACGCCTCAAGAACGGCAAAACGGAAACACTTACGATCCTGGCGCGCGTCAGGAGATCCAAAACCGCGTCCGGGTAGGGCAGATCGGAGAAACAACATGAACACTGCCGAGCAGCTGAACCCCGTCATCGATCGTCTTGGACGCGCTCTTGACCGTGGCAATCTGCCACCTCCTTATGCACGTTGCGGAGCGCGGCTTCTGTCGCTGCTGACCAGGCCGGTGCAGGTTGTCGTGACCGGTTTCGCGGGAAGCGGAAAAACCAAGCTGCTTGAAATGATGTCGGCACACCCCGATGTCGCAAACGACCAAACGGTCCCGGTTTTCGAACTTTCATACGGCGACACCGAACAGGCCCTGATCGAGCGCACGGACGGGTCGGTTTCGATGGTGCACGGGCTGCTGAAGCAGTGCGAGATACCCCGCGACGCCTTGCGCGTCCGCCAGGAACTCCCCGACCCGAACCTGATTCAACAGGATTACATTGAAGTCGGCCTCGGCAGCACGGAGGCGGAACGCCAGAGCGCTCTTGAAGCCGTGATTGCGCGTGCGGATTTCGTAGTCTGGTGCAGCCAGGATTTCACGCCAGAAGAACAAAGGCTTTGGTCCACGGTGCCGGATCACATCAAGGATCATAGTGTTCTCGTCCTGACAAAGGCGGATCAGCTGCTGATGCGTGATGTGTTGAGCGACAACATCGCGAGACTGGAGCCCATCGTCAGCAACGAGTTCCTCGGGCTGTTCCCCGTTGCAACCATTCAGGGCGTCACCGCGCAAACCGGCGCAGAGCACGTCGATGATCCTTTGTGGGCGGCCAGTGGGGGCAAGACCCTGATGCAAGTGGTCTCGCGGCACATCCGGCACGGCAGAACCGCTGACATCGACCAGGCGCGGGTCTTCCTCGATCGCCTTGCACTGAAAATTCCGCAGAACACAGAGCAGCTTCCAGAGACCCTCAAAGCAAAGCCACAGCCTGTGGCGGCCAACGAGGCGGACGTGGCTGAATCAAGCCAGATAGAGACCGCTTATGATGAAAACGCAGATCACGAGGCACCGATCGGCCTACTTTCCGAGGCGGTGGATGTGCTGCAACGCCACGCGGGACAGATGCTCGACGCGCTCGACGAAGGCGGCGAGGTGGACAGCGAAAAGATAATCGACAGCTGCAGCGACGCGGTCCGTTCCGTAAGTGCCCTTTTGGGGTCGGGACCAGGTGATGCCGCAACAGACGCACTGAAGGGCGACCTGCAGGATGGCGAAGAGATGCTTATGCTCTTTCAACTTGAACGCGGCGAAGACGCCGCCGTCGATGCAGTCGCGCTGGTGCTTCAACTTCGCAAGGAGATGGAAAAGAAAGCCGTTGTCTGACGCTGCGGGGAGCCAATGTTTTCTCGCACAGCCGTCCAACTATAACCACAATTCTTGGTCATTTTCTACTCAAGCGCGAGCGTCGAGCAGGACAAGACAAAAGACATCGCCGCGAAGAGCGAACAACAGGTGCCTTGATGAACATCGAAGCGAAACTTGACACTGCAACACGAATCCGGGCTTCGTCGAGCCCATCCAACCTGCGCGCGGGAATGGAAAAACTCGCGGATTTCGCGCAGGATGTAGAGACGCTGGAAAAAGCGGTCGACACGCTCGGCGAACTTGTTGGGCAAGAAAGCAGAAAACCGGTAGATCGCCTGAAGAGCGAGCTGGCCACGTTCGAGCCACGCGTGACCGTTCTTGGCCAGGTAAAAGCCGGCAAGACAGCATTGATCAACGCGATCACCGGTTGGTCCGACTTATTGCCATCCGACGTGAACCCTTGGACATCCGTGGTGACATCCCTGCACCTGACCCCGGCGAAGAAACGTGCCGAGAAAGGTGCCCGGTTCCGGTTCATGACCGAAGACGAATGGGCGCGTCTGACCACCAAGGGAGGGCGGATCGGTGAACTTGCGGACCGTGCCGGGGCGGACAGCGAACTGGCCAAGATACAGGAGCAAATCGAGCGGATGCGCACCATGTCGAAGGCGCGCCTTGGTCGGAACTTCGAACTCCTCATGGGTCAGGAGCATGAATACAGCTATTTCGACAAGAATTTGCTGGAACGCTATATCTGCCTTGGCGACGATTTCGACGTCGATACGCAGGACGCGATTTCGGACGACCAGGGGCGCTTTGCCGACATCACGCGTTCGGCCGAACTGTTTCTGAATTGTCAGAGCGTTCCGTTCCGCATGTGTATCCGGGACACGCCCGGTGTGAACGACACATTCATGGTGCGCGAGTTGGTCACGATCCAGGCCTTGCGCGACAGCCGGGTCTGCGTCGTTGTGCTGTCGGCCACCCAGGCACTGACGTCCGTGGACATGGCACTTCTTCGCATGATCTCGAACCTGAAATCGCGCGAAGTTATCATTTTCGTCAACCGGATCGATGAACTTTCGGACCCGGCGAACCAGATGTCGGAGATAGAGCAGAGTATCCGCGCAACGCTGAAGGCCAATGGTGGCCCTGAGAACGCGCAGCTTGTGTTCGGAAGCGCGTACTGGGCAAACATGGTGCTTACAGGCGAGTTGCAGTCGATGCACAAGGCCAGCGCCGATGCGCTCGTGTCGTTCAGCAGGGCGGTCCTAGGCGAAAAGTTCAGCCGCGACACACCCGTGGGCGTCATCTGGGAAATGTCGGGCCTGCCGCAACTGATGGCGGCGGTGTCAGACCAGATCGTGACCAGTCTGGGCGCGCCGTTCCTCAAACGCGTTGCATCCTCCGCCACCACGATCGCAACGTCGCAACAGGCGGTCCGGACGGTCCGGGTCGAGGTGGAAGGCGTCGCGAGCGAACTGAGTTCGGAACAGATAATGGCAACGTTCGAGCGCATGGCAGAAGATACTGTCGCCACGCTTGAATCGCAGCTTTCACGCATCTTCGACCATTACAGGATCCGCGCCGATCGAGCCCATGCGAATTTCGTCGAACGCGCGACACACTCGTTGCTCGGCCACCTTGAAACTTACGGCGACGAACATGTCTGGGAATACGATCCGACGGGTCTTCGGGTGCTCTTGCGATCGGCCTATTCCGCCATGGGCAACCAGGCACGCAAATCCGCAAAGGCCATATACGAACAGGCCGTGACCGACATCGCTCAATTGTTGTTCCGGGGCTTTGGTCCGGTCGTGGAAGGCATCCAGCTTGCCGTGCCGGACGTCCCACAGGTGCCCGCACCCGTGTCGCTAAGCCAGACGATCGCGCTGGATTTCAACGATAGCTGGTGGTCGCTTTGGTGGCGCAGGATGCGCGGCTACAAGGCCTTCGCAAAGAAGTTCAGCGACCTCATCAGCGCCGAAACCGAAGACTTCATGACCCAGATGAAGGATGTACAAACCGCTGATATTCAGGCGGAATTGCTGGAAGAACTGGAACACTTCCTGGAAGAACAGAGAAGCATACTGATCAGCCTGACCTCTGACGCCGAACACCAAGGCGATGCCAAACGCCTGTTCGACGCATCCGAAAATGAGAACCGCGAACGAAAGCTCGAGGATACGCTCGGGACTTTCCGGCGCTATGCGACATGACAAAGGAGACACCGGTGACCCACGATGTATCTGGCGGGACGCCCCGCAAAACCCGTTTGGCCCTGATGGGCGAGTTCAGTGCCGGCAAGAGCACCTTGATCAAGCTATTTCTCGGTGAGCATCCCCTGCCGATCAAGATCACTGCGACGCGTCTGCCCCCGGTTCTGATCAGCCATGGTGAAGAGGCCGCATATGCTGTGGGGCACGATGGAGTCGAAACATGCATCGACATCGACGAGATCGAACAGGTCAGATTGGAAGAGACGCGCCTCATCCGGCTCTACAAGCCCTGCGATACACTGGAAATCTGTGACCTGATCGACATGCCCGGCATCTCGGATCCGAGCATGTCGTCGGATGTCTGGATGTCCGTCATGGATGAGGTTGATAGCGTCGTTTGGTGCACGCAAGCGACGCAAGCCTGGCGGCAATCGGAAGCCGCCACGTGGCAACAGATTTCGGAACGCACCAACGGAGAGAACTATCTTCTGGTGACGCAAGTCGACAAGTTCCATTCCGAAAGGGACCTTGATCGCGTCATGACGCGTGTGCGCAAGGAAACTCAGGGGCTGTTCAGCCGCACGTTCCCCATTTCAATCACCGAAGCGATTGCCGCCGGAGAGGATGAAACGAAGTGGCGCGCCAGTGGCGCCGCAGACTTCATCAATGACCTGGTCGAAAACCTGATGACGGCCTCTGCGCTGTCATATACCGAACCGGCGGAGTGTCCGCAGGAAGACTCGTCTAAGGAAGCTCGCGCTTCGACTGTCGAACCTGCTGCGCTTTCTACTGATAAAAACGGCAATGACGTCGGCCGCGGATCGTGCGTTGCAGAACAGACGACGAGCGTTGTTCCCAAGCGCGTGCGTGTCCTGACCCAGATGCGCGGTCGGACCGAAAGGCCAACCAAGGCCCGGGTGGCGACTGGCTAGCAGACCTGAGCCCCATGGATCACTCGATGTCCCTTTCTGAGCGCCTCGATGAATTGAGGCATGTGGTGCCAAGCTGCACGCTTGCCTCGTTCGGCGACATCTCGACGGGGCTTGCGCTGCGCACCAGTGCGTCCGACCTTTACAAACAAGAATATCTGGACGAAGTGCTGCGCCAGGCATCGGCGAATTTCGAGTTGTCGGATTTGATGTCAGACGACAATGATCTGGTGATTCTGGCCATGCCCGACGAGATCCGGATATTCGTGCGATCCCTTGCAGACAATCCCGACGTTGTGTGCTGCATTTGCGATGAAGCATCTGATGTTTCGCTTGCCACTCGATCAGCCCGGAATATCTTGAGTGACCTGGCGGGGGCGATGTGAAACTACATTCGAAATCCGCGCCCACGATGAATGATGAAGCGGCTGCGCAGCTACTGCGCAGCATGCTTGACCGCGTGATGACACCAAGCGAGGCATTGCGCAAAGTCGAAGACGTGCCTGCGAGGGATTTCGCGCGGTTGATCAGCCGTTTGTCGCAGGAGATCAATGAAACCGTGTTGCCGCGCACCTTTACCCTATGTTCCGACACCGGGACAGAAGCGACGGTCGTGATCTCCAACCGACGCCTGATTGCGTTGGAAATCGGTGAGCGGAAAGTCGAACTCGACGCGGAGCGATATCGCGACGCCGGTGCCGTCGCGCGAGAATATGCAAAAGCGATCAAGGCCCTGTTCCTGCGATCCGGCCCGATGCGGTTGCGCCTTGTCGGACGGGCGCCCGCCATCATGGCACAAGGCAGGACCTGCACCGCCACACACATCAGCCAGGTTGCGCATCAACCGGGTTTCGAAAACCGAATGAAGGCCTTTCTCAAGGGGTCACATGCGCAGTCCCTGGGGTGGATCTTTCAGGGAGGCGATGGTCGGATCGTGACACATGGCAATGACGGCGAGATCATGAAAAAGCTGCAGAGCCTTCGCGACATCGTTATTTCGAAAGCAAAAGATCGGAAAAACGCCCCCCGCATTGAAACAGCGTGCCCTTCCTGCTCGGTTTTCGCGATCACGCCGGATGACCAAGCATTGATTGCAGAAGACGGGACCGATCGGATTTTCGCGGCGTTTCCAAATTCGGACATCTTCGAGGCCGTGGGCGCATGGCAACGAGTTTTCAACACGTCCGAACACTAAACCACCGACTACAATTTGCCGTACTGGCGTCTGGTTTTCGAAAATCCAGCTTTCAAATTTGCTGCAATCACAGCGAATTTCGAAAAACTAGCATCAAAACACCATAGCTATGTTATCAAAGCTGGACTTCTACCGCATGCTGTATGCATAACTAAATCTACGGTTGAAAATATAAAAGCGAGCAGAAATGAACCGGTCGTGGTTGCCCTTCCCGGCATCTCCGGAACCTGAAACCCAGCAACATGCAAGGTTCCCCTATAGCGACCGGCTTCGTTCCAAGCCGGACGTAACGAGTAGTGGAAGTCGAACGCAGTTATCCAAGATCGGATCTTATGCAGAGATCAGGTCGGACGCTCTCTCTTTCAGAAATATGCACGAGTACGGTACGCTGCTGACAAAATACCTGGAGGCCAGAAAGAACATCTTTCTGGATGGTCTCGGTTGGCATGTCGCCGAAGCAGACGGGATGGAATTCGACCAATACGATAGTCCGCAGGCACAATGGATCATTCTCCATCGGTTCGGTGAGGTTCTTGGAGGTGTCCGAATGCTGCCGACAACTGCGCAATGCGGAATCTACAGTTACATGTTGCGAGACGCCCAAAACGGTTTGCTGGACGGTATGCCCACCGACATCCTGTTTTTCGAAGCGCCAGTAGAGCATAATGTTTGGGAAGCGACGCGATTCTTCATCGTGAACAGTGTGTCGGCAGCACAAAGGCTTGAAGTGCAGAAGCATTTGTTCGCTTCTATGGCCCTCGCCGCTTCGGAAAACGGCGCGGTACACGTCCTTGGAATCGTTCCCGCCGTCTGGGCCCGTTGGTCGCGACGACTTGGAGTGAAAGCCACGCCGATTGGCGCAAAGTTCACTGTCGACAATTTCGCCAGCCAATCCGTCCTGTTCAAGGTTGGCGACTTCCAGAACCAGTTTCCCCAAACCTCGCAAAACCGCTGAAATCCAACCCATCGTTTCAATAGTGGAAACGGTATTAGTGTGCCATCTTATTTCTGGCACAATAGACCGTATTTTTCGACATTTACGCCTCAAATTGAGCAAATTGATTTAGCAAGTTGTTCGCGTTCACATGAAATTGGCGAGCGTGGAAAATGTCAGTTGCAGATCAAAGCAAAGAGCGATTTCAGGAAAAGCTGCGACAGACAGCTGAAGAAGAGACCAAGTTTCGGGTTCTTGTTGTCGATGATGAACTCAGCATTCTGGAGTTGGTGAAAACTGCGCTTGAGACGCTTGAAGACTTCGACGTCCTAACCGCAAGCTCTGCTGCTGATGCCTTCGAGATCATCCTGGATGAAGACGTTCCGTTCGATTGCGTTGTTCTGGACATCCAGATGCCCGATATCGATGGCATCGAGTTGCTTGCCGACTTGCGCGTGTTGCCGGAATACGCAGAAACCCCTGTGCTGATGCTGACCGCGATGAGTGATCGAGAGTACATCGACGCCGCGTTTCACGCCGGCGCGTCCGACTTCATTAACAAGCCTTTCGACTTTCACGAACTTCGCAGCCGCATCAAATGTGCGCACGAGCTTGTTCAGGCGCGACGTGAAGCTGCAAAAAGCACTGAAACCCTCAGTGAACTGAAGCTCAGAACCTCAAGAACTGGTCAATTCAATTTCGATGACCCGATTTCGATGAGGGACGTGGATTGCTTCCTGCGTTACATCGAGTTCGACAACTACACATCACAATTGGCCCGCGCCAAGATCTTCGGGTCGTACGCTGTTTCGGTGATGTTGCACGACGCGAAACTATTTTACGACCTCGCCGGAACCGCGAAGTTTCATGATGCGATCCAGAGCATCGCTTTTTCGATCCAGCGCGCCACCGAAGAGTTCGACTGTGTTTTCTCTTATCGTGGCAGCGGGATATTTCTTATTGTGGTCCACGGCACGAGGTCTTCGGGTGGTTCGCTGAAATCAATGAACCTCGGAGAGCTCTTCGGGGCCCGGATCCGTAGCTACATCGATGACGATCGCATAGAGGTATTGCTCAGTAACCCTGTCCCTATGAGCGTGCTGTCTCGAACGGCAGTCAAAGGCGCGATCGAGAAATCCGTGACAGCGGTCAAGCAACTGGAGGAGGCGCTGCAGAATTGCTCTGAGTTTCCCCAGGCAGAAAACATCGGTCATCTGGCGGCCATGAAACCGCAGTCGGAAAAGCGTATGTACGAGCGTGTGCTGCATGATCTTTTCGGTGAAGAGAGCTATCTGATCTCACGTTAAGCACGTACTGATGCGCTTTCGCATCACACGCTTCGCTAAAACAGGCGAAGCGCTTTCTAAATTGTTGTTTTGAAAGTCACCCGCCGCTACAGCTCAGGTAGCAGTATCGCCGCCATCGGTCCCAACAGAGCGCATTCAAAGAAATCCGCGCGGGGTTCCGGTCTTTTCGGGCCCGGCAAAAAACTTTTGAGCAGTATCCCAACCATTGTTTCGAGGTTCATGCGTGCGCGAGGCCGTACCATGACGCGCTGGCTGACGAACGTGTAGGGGTAAGTGAAACGGTCGGGGAGTGTCGGCTATGTACGCTGAGGCTTTATCTGTTCCCACACCCGTCGCCGCCAAGTTGGCGATGACTTCCGTCAATCTTTTGGCTTTCGCCAAGCTTGCCGGGCGAAACATGCTTGAGGTCATCCCGGTCGAGACGACGCAGCAAACTTATCTCAGGGGTCCTCTCAACATCCATTACATCTGCGATCCCGAAATGATCACCGAACTTCTCGTAGGGCCAGGCCGGCGCTTCCCAAAAGCAAAATTCACCAAGGATATAATCGGGTCTGCAGTCGGCAACGGGCTGATCCTGTCCGAAGGCGACAAATGGCGACACCAACGCAAACGGTATTCCCCGCTCTTCGCGGCGCGAAACCTTCCGATGCTATCGCAACATTTTGCAGAAACCGGAATGGAAGTGGCGGACTCTCTGGCAGAGGGGCACGGGCGCGTCGACGTAACGCAGATGGCGCCGGCATCGACTCTGACGAATATTTCGCGCGTGATTTTCTCGGGCAATGAAGAGGTCACAGCCGAAACCATCAGGGCAGGCCTGAAGAATTATTTCGAATACATCTCCGAGATCTCTCTGTTTGATCTGATGCAATTGCCCAAATGGTTGCCGCGCCGAAAATGGCTGAAGAGCAAAGGTCCGGTGACGGACATGCGCAGGCTTGCGAGGCACGTGATCGAAGAGAGGGAGGCGCAGGCGCGGCCGGTACCGCTTGATTTTCTGGACCTCATGATCGCTGCCTTGAAAGAGGACCATGAAGATATCGACACCACCGTCGACAACCTGCTGACGTTTGTCGTGGCCGGCCATGAAACGTCCGCGAACGCCATCGCTTGGGGCGTTTACCTGCTGGCACTCTTTCCCGAGACGCAGTCGCGTATCCGCAGCGAAATCCGGTCGGTCAACCCTGACGCGCCACTCACGTTCGAAGATGTGCAGAAGATGCCTCTCTTGAAGGCGCATATCCAAGAGACGCTACGCCTCTACCCGTCCGCCGCATTCTTCGCACGTGACGCCAGCGACAGCGTCACCATCAAGGACGTGTCCATCAAGAAAGGCGATGCACTCTTTTTCCCGGTCTATTCATTGCATCGCAACGCGGTGCTTTGGGAAGACCCAGATGAGTACCGGCCAGAGCGTTTCCTCGGTAAGAGTTATCCGCGCGGGCAATTCATACCATTCGGTGATGGGCCGAGGATTTGCATCGGCGCGCAATACGCCGAAACCGAGATCATGATCCTGATCGCGTCCGTCGTTCGCAAAATTCGCTTTTCACTGACCGATGCCCCTGTACCGCGCCCGGTTCTGACCTTCACGATGCGCCCGGACGGTCCGATGATCCTTGAGGCGACACCGGTCTGAGATCCCGTTTGGCTCAGGATTCCGTCGCGTCCGGCAGTTCAAGATAGAACGTCGTCCCCTCATCAACGACGCTTTCATAGAAAATCCGGCCATCGTGATGTGTGGCAATATCGCGGGAGATATTCATGCCCAGACCGCTGCCCGGCGCCTTGCGCTGATCAGACGAGTCCAGCTGGCTGAAGCGCTCGAATATCTTGTCCTCTGAGCCGTCAGGTATACCGCACCCTCGGTCACGAACGTGAATGCGAATCACCGCGTCGACCCGCTCATAGCCCACAGTCACTCTAGAGCCGTCGGGTGAGAATTTCACGGCATTCGAGATCATATTGGCCATGATCTGCATCAAGCGCTTGTGGTCGCCTTGGATCTTCAACGACTTATCCGAGTTTTCGTCCTGGACCAGCGAGACGTTATGCTTTGACGCATAACCCTGGTTTCCATTGACCGCATCTTCGACCAGATCCTGAACGCTTAGGATCTCTTTGCGATATTGCATTTCGTTGGCTTCGATCCTCTGAAGATCAAGCACATCGTCAATCAAGCAGGCAAGTCTCTCGCTGTTTTTTCCAGCACTTTCCAACAACTTGGACGCCTTTTCCGGCAACTCTCCCAAGGCGCCGCAATTGACCAGATCAAGGGTGCCCTTGATGGATGTCAGTGGTGTTCTCAATTCATGGCTGACCGTAGAAACGAACTGCGACTTCGCGACATAAGCCGCCTTGGTGCGCTCGTGCTCCTGCCGCAGCGCCTCCAGCTGCGCCAGGTTTTTGCGATAAAGCTTCAGAAACACGACCGAGCAGTCGATCAGGAAATACATCACGAAGATCACGGTGAAGAAGTGCAGCCAGATATACGAGTCGAGGCTCGGGCGCACGAGCCAGAGGTCCGTGCAGACGATGACGAGAAACGAAATGCCATACATCGCGAGCCGTATAGCGAGCGCAAGCACCAATTGATGGTTGTTCATCGCAGCGAACAGAGCGGCGGCGAAAAGAAAGAACAAAGGGGCAAAATGCCCTCCGGCTTCCTGTTTCCAGGCCACTGAAACCGCGTACAGGCAAATTGCTGCAGAACTCAGAACGGTATTCAGAAGAATCCAGTAATAATTGGTGTATATCTCGCGGTACTGGTGAGGTTTAAGCGCTTTGACACGTCGCGCAAGGATCACGTCCTGAAGTTCACACAGGACGATTACGAAATAGAAAACCAGGGCATGTGTCGGATCGACATAGAAAGCCGTCAGAACCGCTGCGGCCAAGTAGATCGCCTGACGCTGCCAAATCAAGGCAAAGGCGATGGACGTGTAATCATTAAGGTTCTGCAAAAGCCTGGCGTCGGACGGTACGTCCGCTTCAGCAGTGTCGTGTGCTTCGAGAAGCGCCATTTGTGGATCACACTTTTTTAGATTGCCCTAGACGCTCAGATTTGCACAGCGATGTGGTCGCAATATGCCGCTAATCTAGCGGAACTCGGGCAATCTCGATTGTTGTAATTGGATCACTACTTTCGGCACGGCGCCAAACGAAGCGCAATAACTAGGTCAAAAGCGACACAAAGAAGAGCCCATTTGGCATGAAATGATATCTGCCGAACTTCCTGCCAAAAAAAAGCGCAATATCACCCTATTGTTTCGTCAATAGAAAGTATCTTGCACCGATCAGCATAGCCAAGCTCCGCCACCTCAACCGAAAGCAGTACACCATGAGAATACTTGCCGTTGACGATGACGAAAGCATGCTGGAACTTATCGATCATTCGCTGAGCATCTCGGCGCACCACTACGTAGCGACGGCCATTTCCGCAGAGCAGGCGTTGGAGAAGATTGAATCCGAGGAAGTGGGGTTCGATTGTTTTCTCGTGGACATTCAGATGCCAAGAGTCGACGGCATTGATCTGACTAGCATAATACGGCGGATAGCAGGGTGCGAACGAAAGCCGGTCGTCATGCTCACTGCCATGCATGAAAAACCGTATCTCGATATGGCCTTTCGGGCCGGCGCAACCGACTACATCACAAAGCCATTCAATTTCAGAGAGCTGCGAAGCAGGATCTTCGAGGCCGGCAAAATGTGCGCCAGCGAAGTGCAATCCATACCGGACAGCCAGAACAGCTCCGGTTTTTCTTGGGTCAACGGTGAACTGATCTACGACGGACCTGTTTCACTTTCGGATGATGGGGACGTGAAAAGCCTCTTGTCCTTTGTTGAGTTCGAGAACTACGTGCAGGAAACCGCGCGCGCCTACATGCGCGACAGGACCAAACCGCGCAATGGCGGCCCGGCTGCAATCGGTTTAAAAATCGCCTGTCCGCAAAGCAATCAAACGTACCCTCGGTTCGAGCCGATTGGTCCACTTCTGAGCGAAGTGGTCCAGGCCGCTAATACAGTGTTCTACAACGCTTTGAACTATCTTTCATATCGCGGTAACGGCACGTTCCTTTGCCTGCTGAATAACCATGTACACGAGTCGAGCGGGAGCCTCGAGCGTGAATTGAACGTTTGTCTGGGCTCGCGCCTGAACGATCTGGAAGACTACGGGATTCACGTTTTCGCTGGGAACCAGGTGCCGTTGAGAACGTCCTTGCCGTCAGCGGCTCTGGATATCTTATGGATGGCAGGCGAAAGCGTGGAACAGAAGTTCATCGCTGCAAGACACGCGGCAAAGTAGCAATCCTTTCCTAAGAGCGAGTAACGATCTGTCGAATGAGACAGGCGTCTCGGTAGCGCCGACAAGGCGACACATGCACGATTGTTTCCGAGTGTCACGTTACGGCAATTGGCCAAGGCAGAGAAACCAACCGTTTCCAAAGACAATCAAAAGTTCGCTTTAATGCCCAAAGAAAGTCGTTCCCGCGGCAGCGTGTGACGGCATATTGGCACTGGGTAACGAGTGGGTAATTAAACCTTTCATGTAAAGTCGCGGCAGTCCCATTCGCTCAGGGACTGCCGTTTTTTCATGATTTTGAGAGTGCCATACTAATGGCCGTACTGATCCGACCGACCTTTTGCCTGAGAACTCGACGTTTTTCAAAAACCGGCATCGATGATTTAGCGTCAACTATCTGCGGTTCATCGCTTCAAGACAACAGTCGCACAATATGTCTGTCGAGGGCTTCCTTTAGATCATTTCCTACCCCTCTTGATCGCAATTTTTCTGCTTTGAGCCACTATAGCCAACTAGTCCAGATCAGCGTTTGTGGGCCGACGGCGAGTACGGTCGTAATAGATCGGATCCAGTTCGCAAAGATACCCCCGGCAGCCGGTCTTCTCGGTGGCGATCACGGTCGAACCGGATCCACCGAAGAGATCGAGCACGATCTCTTTGCGTCCCGAGGCGTCCCGGATCGCATCGGCGATCATCTGCACAGGCTTGACGGTCGGGTGCAGCGCAAGCTGGTCCATACATCCCGCGTGCCGGCTGTTGGCCCCGCGATACTCCCAGACATTGGTGCGGTACCGCCCGTGCTGGCCTAGCTCGAACGCGTTGATGTGCGCGGCCTTGCCCTTCTTGACGACGAATATCAACTCGTGGCGCAAGCGATAGAATGTCCCCATCCCGCCATTGTCCTTGGCCCAGACGATCAGATTCTTCAGTTCGTCATAGAACCCCTGCCCCGCGGCCAGCAATTCCGACATGTGCCGCCAATACATGCAAAGATAGTGGACCGAACCGTCGACGATGTGATCCGCCATGTTCCGAAAAGCGCGCTCCAAAAGGCCGGTGAACTCCGAGACCGTCATCTCGCCAGAGGCCATGGCGAACTCGCGGTGCTGGATCTTGCCGGAACTGCCCACATGGCCGTCGGTCTTTACATTGTAGGGCGGATCTCGGCGACGACCGGGTGGTCAGACTTGCTGCGCAGAACGTAGATCGTGCCTGTGTAGCTGCCGGCGCCCTCCGCGGCATTGTTGACGAGAGGACCGGCGTCCGGATCGGTAATCCGACGAACCGCCGGGTCCTGCGTGAGCGCCTACTGCAAGGACCGGGCACGAAGGTTACTCTCCGTTCCATTATCAAAAATTACCCTCAGACGGCTATCGCGTTTACCCTGTTCGTTCGTAAAGACGTCTCCTGCATGCGCGACGTAGGCCATCAAGCCGTCGACCATGAAGAACCGGCCGGGCTCGATCTCGGACTTCCGCTCGAACTTCAGGGTCTGGCGATTGCCAATCTCGATGTCGGCCTTCTCGGCCTCGAAAAGAGGCTTGAACTCGTCGAAGTCGCTGGTCGACCGGCGGCTCGCGATGTCTTCCGCAGAACGGCGCTCTGTCTGCGTGCGGACGTGCTTTAGTTTTTTGAGGCCTGAAGCCTCCGCTGGCGCCACTCCCAAGACAGCAAGGCGCTCGTCATCGTCGAGAGCCGACGGCTACGGCGCATCGCACAAGTCGGTGCAGCGTTCACGGGTGATCCTGCAATTTTGACGGGTCTTTCTCGGAGCGTAACTCCACTTTGGATCAACCGAAGGAGACAACAATGTCCAGTCCAAGCCAATACCGATGCGAAGAAAAGGTAGTGACAGTTCTCAAAAACAAAAACCTTAGCCTGAACGCGCTCTGGCTCTTTCAGGCTGCATACCACACCTCACTGCTTCCAACGCAAGCGGCCCGGCCTCCTCACTTTCATTGTTTCGCCCGGTGAAGGCGTCAAAGCAATGCAAGGTTGACTTCAAAAATCTTGTCGCATCCGGCGACTGATGCTCAGGTGGCCGGTCTGCCTCCAGACTTCAGCCGAGCTGCGATCTCTTCGATCTGAGCGTGGACCAGCGGCTTGTTGACAAACTCGTCAATGGCGCGGAACTGCTTTGCCCGCTCCACATCCCGTGGATCAACCGACGAGGTCAGCATTACGATGATCATCCGGCAAAAATCCTTGCCGAACCGCGCCACCGCCGCTTCCAGAAAAGCAAAGCCGCCCATGCGCGGCATGTTGACGTCGAGAAACAGCACGTCGATCTCGGGCCGGTCGGGTCGCGAAAGGAACTCTAGCGCGTCTTCGGCCATGGGAAAGGCCAACAGTTTTTTAACCAGCCCGCTACGGCGCATCAACCGCTCGCAAGCCACGTGAAAAAACGTGTCGTCGTCGATCAGCATTACGGTCCCAATGGCCGCATCCGACTTGGCATCCAGGTCAGTCATCGTCTGCAACCTCCAGCCTGAGGGTAAAGATCGACCCGCCGTCGGTGTTCTCGTCAACCTCGATCGTGCCGTTCAGGTTCTGAACGATCCGCCGGCACATCGTCAGGCCCAGCCCGCTGCCGGGAATCTCATCATGCCGGTGCAGCCGGCTGAACAGATCGAAGACATGGCTGCGGTGTTCCGGCGATATCCCGATGCCGTTGTCCGCCACCGTGATTCTTATCCTCCCTTCCGCGTCAGGCGGACCAGCCCCGATCACGATCTCCGGGCGGCGGTCGGGGTGCCGAAACTTGATCGCGTTCGACAAAAGGTTCTGAAAAAGGATACGTAGCATGACCGCGTCGCCCCGCACGACAGGCAAAGCGCCGGTCTGCACCCGCGCTCCCGCGCCCGTGATCTCTGCCCTGAGATCTGCGATCACCTCTTCGACAGTCCGTTCCAAAGCACAGGGTGCAAGTTTTATTTCCGATCCGATCAAATGCGTGGAGCGCAACAGATCCTCGATCAGCACCGACATGCGCGACAGGGTTTCGCGGCTCATACTGACAAGTTCCGACTTCTCGGCGTCCAGCTTATCGCTGCCGAATTCATCCAACTCGGATAACAGCATCGACACCGTCTGTACCGGCGATTTCAGGTCGTGCGATACCGCGTAAGCAAAGGATTTCAGTTCCGCGTTGGCCGCGTACAGGTCGTCATTGCTCTTCTGTAACAGCCGGCGGTGTTGCCGCTCGCGCCGCGCCTTAGCATTTGCGCTTTCCAGTTCGGCGTTCAACTCCCGAAATGGCTTGCCAAGCGGATCCGCATTGTCCGAGACCAGAACGAACCCGCTTGTTTCCCGGCCACCATCCCGGATCGCACCCACGCGAAACCGGATGCGGCGCGGCAATCCCGAGGTTGCGGCGCGAAGCGGTAACAAAATACCGTCGCCCGAGGCCGCGATGATCATTTCGCGCAACGCCTCCTCGCGTGAAATCTCGAACACATCGGGCAAGGCCAATTCGTCCGGTACTGGCCTGTTTACGAAAAGTCGCTGCAGAAGCCTTTCCACTCTGGCGTTTACCGCCTGAACACGGGCCGCGCGGTCGACCAGCATCACGTGTTTGGGCAACGCACGAAAAGCGCTGACTTCCGCAGGCGGATATCGTGCCGCCTCAGCCAAAGAACTCTCGGCCCGCCTCACCTTCTGTCAGGTGAATGACCACACGACAGCCCGGATCACCACGGGCTATGGTCGCCGTCTTCTCGACCCGGGCATAGCCCAGGTTGCTGGCCGCGATCCGACCGAACACGCTGGTCGTCATCATGCACAGCGACTCGCGGCCGTCGACCTGTCCTGCGAAGGGGCAGGCGGAATTGGTCAGCACGATGCGGTCGGGGCAGATCGACTCTATCCTGAACCCGCCCTCGATCCGGCTCTTCAAATCCACCAGAGCCTGCGCCACCTGCTTCGCATCCAACGTCTCGGTGCCGAAGATCGTGCGGTACTCTTCATTCATGGTCTCGCCGATCTGCGATCCGACCCGCCCGATAAAGCCCTTGGCAGCCTCCAAGCCGACGCGGCTTTCCAACACGTTCGCCAGTTCGCTCACCAACTCTCGCAGAAACTGGTCCCGGTTGCGGGTGATCACCTCATCCGCACCTGCGATCGGCGACATCTCCATAGCAAACTCCTGCATTGTGCTGGCCCTCGTCCATGAGCTTAGCGCCAATGGATTAACGAAACCTGAAGACCGATTGCTCTGATTGCGGAGCCATCACGAAATTTGTAAATTACTTTTTACAATTTTTATCAGATATATAGTGAATTAATTACCATATATTGGCAATAAAATTCCATATATTGAACATTTTACTCTGGACTTCGGGCTGCCTGGCCCCGACGGTCTGTGTCCGAAACCGGGTAACAAACCGGCTTCGCAAGGGAGAACATATGACCGATACGGGGCTTGAAACCGGCGCTCCATCCGCTGCGGATAGTGCCAAGACAGCCGAGACATCGCTGGCCAAGGCGATCCGTCTGCTGCCGATCGTGGCCGCCCGCAACGCGACCGGCGTCAGCCTTTCGACCGTCGCGCGCAAGGCCAACCTTAAGACCGCGACCGCCCGCCGGCTGTTGCAGGGCCTGGTCGAGGGCGGCCTGCTCAGCTTTGACCCTTATTCCAAGATCTATACTCTCGGCATCGGCTTGTTTGATCTGGCCGGCGCCCCCGGCTCGCCTCGCCAGTTCGATCCGCTGCGCATGGAACTGCGGCCCGCCCTGTCGGAAATTGCCGCCGCCACCGGCGAGGCCACGTTTCTCTCCGTGCCATTCGGCGACGAGGCACTCTGCATCGACGCCGCTGGCGAAACCCACGCGCTTTGCGCCAACACCCTTCAGGTCGGCGCGCGGCGTCCGCTGGGCGTAGGCGCTGGCAGCGCTGCGCTTCTCGCTGCCCTGCCCGAGGACCAGTGCGACCGCCAAATCGCCGCCAACGCCGACATCTACAGCCGCTACGGCGAGCTCAACGCCGCCGACGTGCGCCGCATGGTGCGGCATTGGCGCGAGCATCGCTGGCTGATCAACGCCTCCATCATCATCCCCGACGTCGGCGCCATCGCCGTCGCCGTGTTTGACCAATCGGGTCAGCTGCGCGCGGCAATCTCGGTCGCGGCGCTCAAATCCCGCCTCGCGCCCAAGCGGCGCAAGGAGATCGTATCGGTTATGACCCGCGCAATCGCGCGGCCGGGTTTCACGACGTAAGGCAAGAATTACCCATGTATCCCATTCACTTCTTCCACCGCGCCGCGCACCTCTGGCCCGATAACATTGCCGTCGAACATGGCGACGATGCGCTCAGCTATGCCCAGTTGCACGCCCGCGTCCAGGCGCTGGCCACCGGCCTGCAAGAGCTTGATCCCGAATTCGGCAGCCGCGTCGGCATCTGCTGCTACAACACCATTGACCACCTGGTCTGCTGGCTGGCCGTGCTGGCCGCGGGCAAAGTCTGGGTGCCTTTGCAACCGATGAACGCCAGCGCCGAGCTGGTGCGCGCGGTCGGCTTCACCCGCGCCAGCATCGTCATCGTCCAGACCGAAACCGCCGAAAAGCTGACCGGCGCCGAGACCACGTTCTTGTTCTCCGATCCCGCCGGCGGCCCCGGGAGCACCGGCGACCTGGTCCGGAAACACATGGGGCAGTCACCTGCCTCGTGCGATCTGCCGCTCGACGCCACCCAGGCGATCAAGTTCACCGGCGGCACCACCGGCCTGCCGAAGGGCGTTATGCAGCCCTACCGTGCTTGGAACACCAACATCGCCACCCAGATCGCCGCCTGGTCGCTGGGCGAACGCCAGCGCTACCTTGCCGCCGCACCGATCACCCACGGCACCTCCACCTATATCTTGCCGACGCTGGCCACCGGCGGCACGATCGTGTTGCTCGACCGGCCCCGCCCCGAGCAGACGCTGGATTTCCTGCAATACGCCCGGATCACCACCACTTTCGTTCCACCCACCGTGCTGTACATGCTGATGGAACTCGAAAACGTCCGCGATGCCGATTACGCAGATCTCAAGAACCTGATCTATGGCGCAGGCCCCATGCGCCCCGACGCCATCGGCCGCGCGCAAGGCATCTTCGGCCCGTGCCTGGCCTCCACTTATGGCCAGACCGAGGCACCGCAGATCGCCACGATGATCTCGGCCGAGGAACTCAAGGATCCCGCCAAGCGCGCCTCGGTAGGCCGCGAGACGATGCTCAGCCAGGTCGAGATCATGAATGAGGCCGGCAAGATCCTGCCCCCCGGCGAAACCGGCGAGATCGTCATACGCGGTGACCTTCTGATGACCGGCTACTGGGACCAGCCCGAGATCACCGCCAGGACGCTGGTCGATGGCTGGCTGCATACCGGCGACCTGGGCCAGAAGGACGAGCACGGTTACCTGTTCATACGCGGCCGCGCCAAGGAAATGATCATCACCGGCGGCTTCAATGTGTACCCGGCGGATGTCGAAACGGTGATGGGCGAACACCCCGAGATCATCGACTGCGCCGTCTACGGCGTGCCCGACGACAAGTGGGGCGAGGCGGTGCATGCCGCCGTTCAGGTGCGCGATGCCAAGGCCGTCACCGGCGACGAGATCATCGCCTTCATCCGCGAGCGTCTCGGCCCTGTCCAGACGCCCAAATCCGTGAATTTTCGCGACAGCTTGCCGCGCAACGCCATCGGCAAGCTTCAGAAAAACCAGCTCGCCGAAGAGCATGCAGCCGCGTTCGAAAAAGGATAACACATGTCCAAGCCAGCCCCCACGACCTCGCTTTGCCGCTACACCGACACCGAGATCTTCTATCGCAACCACAACCTTGTGGACGAGCTTCTGACCGATGACAGCGATTTCGTCACCGTGATGATGCAGCATATCCTCAACCGCCAAGTATCGCCAAGCCAGAAACGGGTGATGAACGCGATTCTGATCGTGATGATGGAACACGGGCTCACGCCCAGCGCCATCACCACCCGGTCGATCTACATGTCGGCACCGGAAAACCTTCAGGGGGCCGTGTCCGCCGGGCTTCTGGCCGTCGGCAGCCAATTCGTAGGCACGATCGAAAACAACGCCCGCCTCCTGTCAGAACTGGTCGATCTCGACGCCGACGCGCAGGCCGCCCGCGCCGTCGAGATTGTACGCGAACATCGCGCCCGCAAGGCCCACCTGCCGGGCTTTGGCCACCACCTGCATAAGCCTGACGATCCTCGCGCCCTCAAGCTGCTGGAAATCGGCGAGAAGGAATCCGACAACCCGCGCTATCTGCGCGCCCTGAAAACCCTGTCCACCGCCGTCGACTCGGAATTTGACCGCCACATCACCATCAACGCCACTGGTGCCACCGCCGCGCTTCTGGGTGACATGGACATCCCCGTGAACCTGATGCGCGGCTTCGCCGTCATCTCTCGCGCCGCGGGCCTTGTCGCGCATATTGCCGAAGAGCAGCAGAAACCCTCCGGTCGCTTCATCTGGGAGACGATCGACAAGGCCATGCCGTTCGAGGACGATGCATGAGCGATTTCGCCATAGTCACCGGCGGCGCCCGCGGCATCGGCGCGGCGATTGCAAAGCGGCTCAAGGCCGACGGGCTGCGCATCGCCGTGGTGGACCGGATCGCGCCCGAGCATGACCACGCCGACGAGGTGCTCGAGCTGGAGCTGTCGGATGTCGAGGCCACGCGCACCGCGCTGGAGAAATTCTGCGACGGGCGGCGCGTCACGCGGTTGGTCAACAACGCCGGCATCGTCGAGCCCGCGGATGTCGCCTCGACCGATCCTTATTCCATCGACAAGGTCGCGGCGGTCAACCTGCGCGCACCGCTTGTCTGCCTGCAAGCCGCCCTGCCCGCAATGAAGGACGCGCGGCTGGGCAGGGTCGTCAACATCTCCAGCCGCGTGGCCCTGGGCAAGGAGCTGCGCACCGCCTATTCGGCCACCAAGGCGGGTCTGCACGGCATGACGAAGACATGGGCACTGGAACTGGGCCAGCACGGAATCACGGTCAATGCGCTCGGCCCCGGTCCCATCGCCACCGAGCTTTTCAACCAGGTGAACCCGCCGGGCGATCCGCGCACCGACAAGATCATCGCGACGGTGCCCATGAAGCGCACCGGAACCCCCGAGGACGTGGCCGACGCCGTGTCGTTCTTTTGTTCGGAACGGGCGGGGTTCGTGACCGGACAGGTCCTTTACGTCTGCGGAGGCATGACCATCGGATCCGTCTGAACAATATCCGGACGCAAGGAAAGACAAGACTTTTCATCAAAGGAGGAGACCAAGATGAAACTCAACCGCAGAACCCTGATCGGCGCCGTCAGCGCCACCGCCATGCTGGCGGTGGGCGGCCCGGCCATGGCACAGGACTACCCGAGCAAGCGCATCACGCTGATCGTGCCCTACAGCGCCGGTGGCGCCACCGATGTTCTGGCCCGCCAAGTCGCCGATGGCCTAGCGCAGGTGCTGGACGAAACCGTGACGGTCGAAAATCGCCCCGGCGCCGGCGCCACGCTCGGCACCACCCAGGCGGCCAACGCGCGTCCCGACGGCTATACGCTCTTCATGGGGCAGGTGTCGTCGCATGGCATCGCACCCGCCGTCTACAAGAACCTGCAATACGACCCGGTCGAAGATTTCACGCCTATCAAGCTGATCCTGTCGATCCCTAACGTCATGGTGGTTAACAAAGACAGCCCCTATCAAACTGCGCAGGAATTCCTAGACGCCGCCAAGTCCGAGAATATGACCTTCGGGTCCTCGGGCGTGGGCAGCTCGATCCACCTTTCGGGCGAGATGTTCAAGGCCCGCACCGGCGCCGACATGACCCACGTGCCCTTCCGCGGCAGCGGCGAGGCCGTGCCGGCTCTGTTGTCGGGCGATGTCGACGTGATGTTCGACAACTTGCCCTCGGCGATGCCGCATATCCAGTCGGGCGCCCTGCGCGCGCTGGCGGTCACCACACCGGAACGTTCCGAGCATCTCGAGGACGTGCCGACGCTGGACGAGCTGGACGTGTCCGAGCTCGACGGCTTTGCCGCGCGCTCGTGGTTCGGTCTGCTGGCCCCCGCGGGCACCGACGACGCGGTTGTCGCCACGCTGAACAACGCGTTGGACGAGGTCCTTGCAAGCGACAGCTTCCAAAAATTCGCCGATACGCGCGGCGGCCAGATCGAGGGCGGCAGCCCCGAGGATTTCGCCGCCTACATCGAGGGCGAGCTTTCCAGCTGGAAGACCGTCGTTGACGAGGCCGGCGTAACGGTCGAGTGATCCTTCGAAAATTCCGAGGTGGCGGCCCGCCCGGGCCGCCACACGTCACAGGCGGCATGGAGGAGGGCCAGCCATGAGCGAACCAGATACCGACACCGACGCCCGCAGGGGCCGCGGCAGCGAAATCATCTTCGCGGTGATCACGATCCTGGCCGCGTTGGTTTTCGCCCTTGTCGTCATCCCGAACGGCGTCACCAGACCGGCTTCGGTCAAACACCTGCCTCTGTCCCCTGTCTTCCTGCCTTACGTTTTGACGATCGGCGTGGGCATCTTCGCGCTGATCCACCTTCTGGAGGCGATCTTCGCCGCGCATATCCCCGGCGAGGACGACGCCTCGCTCGGGACACATCCGCGCTGGAAATCCCGCGTGCTGATGCTTGTCGGCTTGCTGGCGCTCTACCTTCTGATGCCCGGGCGGCTGGGAATGCCGCTTACCGCGATCATTGTGACCATCGCACTGATGGCCATCGGCGGCGAACGTCGCCCGCTCATCCTCTTGGGCGTCGGCATCGCCGTGCCGGTGCTGGTCTACCTGTTTTTCGCTCACGTCGCGCAGGTACCCCTGCCCATGGGCCTTTTCGTAGACCGGATGTGATCCATGCTTGAGAATATTGCCACCGGCTTCGAGATGTTCTTCACGCTGGCCAACCTGCTGGCGATCACCGCCGGGGTCTGCCTGGGCGTCACCGTGGGCGCGATCCCCGGCCTCACGGCGACCATGGCCGTGGCCCTCGCCCTACCCTTCACATTCAACCTTGATCCCGTCACCGGGATCCTGCTTCTTGTCGGCGTCTACAAGGGCGGCGTCTTCGGCGGCTCGATCACGGCGATCCTCATTCGCGCACCCGGCACGCCGGCAGCGGCCTGCACGCTGCTCGACGGCTACCCGCTGGCGCAACAGGGTCAGGCAGGCAAGGCGCTCAACATGGCGCTTTACGCGTCCTGCATCGCCGACTTCCTGTCCAACCTATCGCTAATATTCTTTGCCAGCCTCATCGCGGGCCTCGCTCTCGCCTTCGGCCCGCCGGAATATTTCTGGCTGATCTGCTTTTCGCTGACCGTGGTAATATCGATCTCCGGCTCATCGCTGACAAAGGGGCTGATCTCGGGCCTGCTGGGCCTGCTGACCTCGACCATCGGGCTCGATCTGGTCTACGGCACCCAGCGCTTCACCTTCGACAATTTCAACCTGATGGGCGGTGTCAGCTATATCCCCCTTCTGATCGGCCTCTTCGCCCTGCCCGAGGTGATCGACTTCTACGTCCGCAAGGTGGCGCCCTTCACGGTCAAGACCGCCGACAAGAGCCGCGTCAGCCTGGCCGAGCTCAAGTCCAGCCTCGTCACCATCATCCGCGGCAGCTTCATCGGCGTCATCATCGGCACCATCCCCGGCGCAGGCGCCACAGCGGCGGCCTTCCTCTCCTACGGCGAGGCACGCCGCACGTCCAAGTCCCCCGAAACCTTCGGCAAGAGCAATGTCGAGGGCGTCGCCGCCTCCGAGGCCGGCAATAACGGCGTCGCCGGCGCCACGCTCATCCCGCTTTTGGCGCTCGGCATCCCGGGCGACGTGGTGACGGCGGTCATTCTCGGTGCCTTCATGCTTCAGGGCCTCACACCAGGGCCGCTGATGTTCCAAGACAATATCACCATCATCTACGCTATCTTCATCGGCATCATGCTCAGTTCCGTCGTCCTTCTGGGCTCGGGCAAGCTGGCGATCCGCTACTTCGCCCGCATCGCCGACATCCCGCGGCACATCCTTCTTCCCATCGTCCTAATGTTCTGCGTGTTCGGCAGCTACGCTGTGCAAAGCCAGATGTTCGACGTGGGCGTGATGCTGGCCTTCGGCGTGCTGGGCTACATCATGATGAAGATCGACATGGCTGCGGCGCCCTTCCTCATGGGCTTCATCCTCGGCCCGCTTTTCGAGGACAACCTGCGCCGCTCGTTCCTGATTTCGGAGGATATCACGATCTTCTTTCGTAGCCCGATCTGCTGGATCTTCATCGTCATCACCATCCTGTCGGCCTTTGTCGGCATCCGCCGCGAGCTGCGCGCAACCCGCGCCAAGCGCGACGCCCTGCGCTCGGGGTCGGCATGACCGGCGCGCCGGACCCGGGCCTTCAGGACCGCGTCGCGCTTGTCATCGGCGCAGGCTCTATCGCGTCGGGCATCGGCATCGGGCGCGCCATCGCCATCTGCCTCGCGCGCGAAGGCGCCCACGTCATCGCCGCCGACAACGACCTCGATTCGGCCCGCGAAACCGTGACCCACGTCACCGACGCAGGCGGCAGCGCCGAGGCCGCAACGGTCGATGTCCTCGACGACACCAGTGTCACCGCCCTGATTGCCGGAATTGAGGCCAAGCACGGCCGCCTCGACATCCTGCACTGCAACGTGGGCCTGGGCAAAAGCGGACCGTCCGAAAACACCAAGCCCGCCGACTGGCGCCGCATCAGCGACGCCAACCTCACCTCGCTGCACGTGGCCGCGCAGGCCGCCATCCCGATGATGCGCGCCCGGGGCGGCGGGGTCATCACCGTCACCTCCTCGATCGCGTCGATCCGGCACGTGGGCTATCCCCATCTCGCCTACTCCGCGACCAAGGCCGGCGCCAACCAGTTCGCCCGCGCCCTGGCCGTGGAACTCGCCCCCGACAACATCCGCGTCAATGCCATCATCGCAGGACTTATCGACACGCCCCGCATCGGCGTCACGCTGGCCAACAGCTACGGCGGTCGAACCGAGGCGGAGATGCGCGCCATCCGCGCCGCGCAGTGCCCGCTGGGTCGCATGGGCAGCGCCTGGGACATCGCCGAGGCGGCGGTTTTCCTGGCGTCGGACCAAGCAGGCTACATCACCGGAACCGAACTCGTGGTCGACGGCGGCCTCTCGGCCAGCATCCGTCAGGCCGTCGATGGCTAAGGGACCCGTGATACCCGGACGAGTCCGGGAGATCCTCAACCCGGCTCTGGCGCTCTACCTGCTGGTCACCGGCGCCATGGCCATCGTCGTCCCGGTGCCGGACATACCCACCGTATTCGCCCTGCTGGCGCTCGCCCTGCTCAACCACCGCAGCCTCAACCGCCCCGCCTGGATCATCGGCGGCCTGGTACTGGGGCTCTTTCTCTGGGGGTGGGGCGGCGGCTGGATCGACGCCACCGGCGCTCTCGCGCGGATGACTTTTCTCGCCGCATTCCTCGTGGCCCTCGGCCTGCTCAGCCGCGCCGCCTCGCGCGCACCCGATATCCGCAAGGCCGCCACCGTGGTTGCAAACCGCCCACGCGGCGCACGCTATCTCTTCGTCACGCTCGGCACACATATCTTCGGCATCTTTCTGAATTTCGGCGCCGCCAGCCTGATGGCCACGCTGCTCGCCCAGACCCGAGAGACACTGGAAAAACAGAACGCGGTCGAGGATCTGACCCTCTCGATGCTGCGCGGCTTCGGCGCCATGCCGATGTGGTCACCGCTGGCGCTCTCGACGATCATAACTCTCTCGATCCTGCCCGAAGTCGACTACTTCCAAATCCTGCCCTACGGTCTCGCCGCTGCCGCGCTCTATCTCGGCGCGGGCTATCTCGCGTCGCGCGGCACGCGCACGGTCCCGCCACCCGACGCGGACCAGCCGACCATCTCACGCGCCATGCCCCCCGTGCCCGATCAGATCATCCTCTTGCGCGTCGTCGCCCGCGTCGCCCTGCTGGTAGCGGTGGCCTTCGCGCTGCACTTGGCCGCGGATCTTTCCATGCCGGCCTCGGTGCTGCTGGCGGTACTGGGCTTCTCGCTTGCCTGGTGGGCGATCCAGGTCGTCGCGCGCTTGGCCCCCGCTCTGCACCGCGAACTGGCGGCAACCGCGCAATCGGGCGTCAACGAGATCGTCATCGTCTCCTGCGCAGGCTTTCTCGGCGCGGTCATCGCCTGGTTTGTCGCCAGCTTCGACGGCGCCCTGCCTGCCCCACCCGACGCGCTGGTGCCCGCACTCATCGCGCTGGTGCCCGTGGGAATGGTCATCGGCGGGCTCTCGGCGCTCAACCCCATTGTCTCGGCCAGCATCCTTCTGGGTGTCCTGCACCCGCTGGTGCCTGAACCCGCCCTCATGTGGCTGGCGCTTGCCGCGATCCTCGGCTGGGGCCTCACCGCCGCCTCCACGCCTTTCACCGCCAACGTGCTGATCACCACCCGGATCATGCAGCTTGATCCCGCCCCGCTCCTTCGCCGCGGCAACCTGAAACTCACCGCGCTGTCGCTGGCCGCGCTTGGCCTCTTCCTCACCACCTGCACAGTCATCTCACTATAAGGTTAGATTCATCATGCCCCAGACCATGCAAGCCGTCTTCGCCACACGTCCCGGCGGCCCAGAAGTTTTGCAAGCCCGCTACATTCCAGTTCCGCAACCCGGCCCGGGCGAAGTGCTGATCCGCGTCGCCGCCGCCGGCGTCAACCGTCCCGACCTGCTGCAGCGCCAAGGCGGCTATCCACCGCCCCCCGGCGTGACCGAGGCGCTCGGGCTCGAAGTGGCGGGCGAAGTGGTGTCCTGTGGCGACGATGTGCTGTCCTTTACCAAGGGCGACAAGGTCGTCGCGCTGGTCGCGGGCGGCGGTTATGCCGAATATTGCGTCGCCCCCGCCCCTCAGGTCCTGCCCTGGCCCTCGGGCCTATCGGCGGTCGAGGCCGCGGCGATCCCCGAAACCTACTTCACTGTCTGGACCAACCTTTTTCGCATCGGACGTCTGGCCGAGGGCGAAACCGTCCTCGTCCACGGCGGCGCCAGCGGCATCGGCACAACCGCCATCCAGATCGCCCGCGCCATGGGCGCCACCGTCTACGCCACCGCCGGCACCGACGAGAAATGCCAGGCCTGCCGCGATCTGGGCGCGACAGAGGCGATCAATTACCGCACGACCCGGTTCGAGGAGGAAATCGCCCGCCTCACCGACGGGCGCGGCGTGGATGTCATCCTCGACATGGTCTGCGCCGACTATCTCGCCCGCAACCTCGCCTCGCTCGCCGTCGCGGGGCGGCTGGTCATTATCGCATTCCTCGGCGGCGGGCAAACGCAAGTGGACATCGAGTCCATGATCCGCAAGCGCCAGACCTTGTGCGGCAGCACTCTGCGCCCGCAAACGCCGCAGGAAAAGGGCCTCATCGCCGCCGATCTTCTCGCGCACGTCTGGCCCCTGCTTGAACAGGGCGCGATCAAGCCGATGATCAATTCCGTCCATCCCCTTGCCAACGCCTCCGAATCCCATGCAGAGCTCGAGGCCGGCGGTCACGTCGGCAAGCTCGTCCTGTCGGTATCTGAATAGCTATTGTGCGCGCGGCGGCCTGCTCGTCGCGCGCACAATGATCTCGGGCGGGATCAGCGCCGCCACGTCCACCGCCGCCTCCGAGGTGGTCAGCTGCACGATGGCCACTGCCGCCCGCGCCCCTATGGTCCGCGCCGGGATGCGCACCGTGCTCAGCGACGGCTCGAACTCCCTCGAGCCCTTGAAATCCCCAATCCCCGTCACCGTCACCCGCCCCGGCACGTCGATTTCGGCGCGGTTCAGCGCGTGCAGCGCGCCCCAGGCCAGCACGTCGTTGCCGCAGATGATCGCCGTCGGCAGATCGCCCTCGGCAATCAGCGCCTCCACAGCGCTTTTCGCCGTCGCCACGCTGTAGGGCGCCACCAGCTGCCACGCCTCGGGAATACGGCAACCCACCTCCGCCAGCGCGTCCTTCACGCCGGCAAACCGCAGTGACGCCCTATCGTTGCCCTCCACCGGCGGGAACATCGCCGCCACGCGGCGGTGTCCCAACCCCGCCACATGCCGTCCGATCAGCGCTCCGGCGGCGTAATTGTCCGACCCGACGCAGGGAAACGGCGCGTCGGGCGAAAAGCTCCACAGCAGCAGAGTCGGCATCTCCTGTTGCGCAAGCAAATCCAGCGTGTCCTGCGTATGCGCGATCCCGATCAGCGCCACGCCGTCCACCCGATGTTCCAGCATCTTGCGCGTCAGACTGTATTCGCGGTCCAGGTTGAACCCGTGCGAGGCCAGCAGGATGGTGAACCCCAGCTCCTCCACCGCCTCGGAAAAACTCTGGATCATCTCGGCGAATATCGCCTGGTCCACCGTCGGCACGATCAGCCCGATCGTGCCGCTGCGGATACCGTGAATCGTCTGCGCCGCGCGGTTGCGGATATAACCCAGCCGCCGCACGGCGGCGTCGATCTTTTTCCGAGTCGTGGCCTTCACCAGGTCCGGGTGATTGAAGCTGCGCGACACCGTCGAGGGTGACACGCGCGCCGCCTTCGCCACGGTAATGATATCGACTTTTCTTTTCGTATTGTCAGACACTTGCGCGACCTCACGCAATGAAAAATGAAAACATTTGCAATATTGTTTTCATTACATACCCTTTCAGGTCAATCACGACAAGCCAACGGGAGGATACGGCTTGGAGTTCCTGTTCTACTTCGGCGACGTGTTTACGCAGTTCAACTTCATGCTGCTTCTGATCGGCACCATCGGCGGACTGATCCTGGGCGCCACGCCGGGCCTTTCGCCGACGATGGCCGTGGCCCTGCTCATTCCCTTCACGTTCAAGCTGGATGCAACGCAGGGCCTTATCCTCTTGGGCGCGGCATATACCTCGACGGTCGCGGGCGGCGCGGTCAGCGCCATTCTTCTCAAGATCCCAGGCGCACCCGCCAACATCGCCACCACGCTGGACGGGCACACCATGGCCAAGAACGGCCAGGGCGCAAGGGCCCTGCAACTGTCGTTCATTTCCTCGGCCATCGGGGGGGTCTTCGGCGTGCTGCTGCTGATCTTCCTCACGCCGGTACTCGCCGAGTGGGCGCTGGCCTTCGGGCCGTCGCACCTCTTTTGGCTGGCCATCCTCGGCGTCACAGTCATCGGCTCGCTCGATTCCAGTTCGGTGGTCAAAGGGCTTCTGTCCGGCTGCATCGGGCTGTGGCTGGCCACCATCGGGTTCGACGACGTGATGGGGGCCCAGCGCTTCATTTTCCATTCCAGCGTGTCTGGCGGCATCAACATCATCCCCGCCCTGATCGGCCTTTTCGCCATTCCGCAGGTCATCACCATGTTCGCCAAGGGCCGGCACCAGCACGACGCCGAGGTTCTCAAGGTCGAGAAAAGCCCCATCATGGACTCGATCCGCGAGGTCTTCCGCCGCTCGCGCGCGCTTTCCATAGGCACGCTCACCGGCTCGTTCGTCGGCCTCATACCGGGCGTCGGCGGCCAGATCGCAGGGCTCGTGGCCTATGATCAGGCCCGCAAGACCAGCCCCGAGCAAAAGAAATTCGGCACCGGCCACAGCGAAGGCGTGATCGCCGCCGAAAGTGCCAACAACGCCATGGTCGGCCCCTCTCTGGTGCCATTGCTGACGCTCTCGATCCCCGGCTCGCCCACCGCCGCGGTGCTCTTAGGCGGCCTCCTGATCCACGGCATTTTCCCCGGCAGCGACCTGTTCGAGAACTATCCCGATGTCGCCTGGACCTTCATCAACTCCATGCTGATCGGCCAGATCCTGATGTGCGTCTTCGGGCTTTACGTGGCCGGGCTGGCGGCCCGCGTGGCGCAGGTGCCAAACGCGGTCATGGCCGCCGTGGTGCTGGCCCTCGCGGTCTTCGGCAGCTACTCGGTTCAGAATTCCATGGGCGATGTCTACATCATGGCCGCGCTCGGCACCGGCATGTATTTCCTCGAACGCTTTGGCTTCTCTGCCGCGCCGCTAGTGCTGGGCCTCATCCTCGGCCCCATTGCCGAGGCCAATTTCGTGCAAGGCGCCATGATCGCCAACGCCACGTCCAGCATGGGCAGCTATTTCTTCACCGGCGCGCTGAACCTTACGCTGATCGGCATCGTCGTGGCCTCCATCGCCTACTCGGTCTGGATGGAACTGCGCCAGCGCCGCTACCTCAGCAAGGAAGACACTCTCGAACGCGAGGAGCAGGTCACATGACCAATCTACCCCGCACGCAGCACATCGTCGCCAGTGGGCTTGTCGCCGCCGTGGGCGTCTGGGTCGCCTGGCTCAGTTTCACCGGCGAGCCCGCCCGCGCCTTTCTGTTTCCGCGCATCATCTCGGTCGCCTTCGTGGCGCTGGCCGTCTGGACCTTTGGCAAGGCGCTGCTGGGCAAGACCAAGGTCGGCCCCGGCCTCGGCCGCATCGCGACCTTGAACATACTGCCCGGAATCGTGGTCATGCTGATCTACGTCTTTTGGGCGGCGCAGACACTGGGCTTTTACACCGCGTCCACCATCGCCTTTTTCATCCTGCTGTCCCTCTACGACCCCGCCCCCCACGACGCGGCGCGTACATGGGTCAAACGGGTGCTGATCACGGCCGGTTTCCTGGCTGTGATGTACGGTCTCTTCGCGCTGTTGCTCGGCGTCTTCACCCCGCGAGAGATCCTTTTCTGAAAACCAAGAAGCAAAAGACAACTTTCCAAGGGAGGAACCAAGAAATGAAGAAGCTGATTGCAGCCGCATCCATTGCGCTCATGGGTCTGGCGGGCACCGCCGGCGCCCAGGACAACTACCCGGAACGCCCCGTCATGCTGATGGTCAGCTATGGCGCCGGCGGCGCCACCGACTTTCAGGCGCGCATCGTCACCATGACGGCAGGCAACGAGGACGCGCTCGGCGTGCCCATCGCCATCGTCAACAAGCCCGGCGCGGGAGGCCGCGTCGGCTGGAACTGGCTCGCGACGCAGGTCGAGCCCGACGGCTACACCCTGGGCGCCTACAACGTGCCCCACTTCATCGCCCAGTCCATTGAGGGCGGCGTCGAATACGGCACCGACAGCTTCGAGCCCATCGCCAACTGGGGCGCCGACCCGGCGGTTTTCGTCGTGGGCGCGGACAGCCAGTTCAACTCGATGGAAGACGTGGTGAACTACGCCAAGGAAAACCCCGGCGGCCTCACCTTTTCCGGCGCCGGTCTTTACGTCGGCCACCACATTGCGGCGCTTCAGCTTGAAAAGGCCGCTGGCGTCAAACTGGCCTACATCCCCAACAACGCGGGTGGTGCGGGCGCCATGAAGGCCGTAATCGCCGGTGACGTGCTGGGCGGGGTCAACAACCTGTCCGACGCGTTCCGCGCCGAAGAGGCCGGTAACGTCAAGATCCTCGGCGTCTTCGACAACGAGCGTAGCGACTTTCTGCCCGACGTGCCGACGATGCAGGAACAGGGCTATGACATCGACAACGCCTCGGTCAATTTTCGCGGCGTGATGGTCCCCAAGGGCACGCCCCAACCGATCATCGACAAGCTGGCCGAGATCGTCCCCACCATGTTCGAGAACAGCCGCGTCAAAGGCAAGATGGAAGCGGGCGGCTCGCCCATGCACGTCATGTCCCGCGACGAGGTGATCGAGATGTGGGCCGCCCGCGAGGAAACACTCAAGGAACTCCTCGCTGGTCTTTAAAGTCGAACGCCAACGGGGCGCGCACGACCCGCGCGCCCCTCATCAGAAAGGTTTCACACCATGAATGCCCCTGACCCCATCGCAGACCTGGACGCCATCATCGCCCGTGCCCGCGCCGCCCAAGGCCGGTACGAGGCCGAAGGCAGCCAACAGCGCTACGACCGCGCCGCACTGGCCGTCGCATGGGCGATCATGGAACCGGGCCGGAACCGGGAATTGGCCGAACTGGCCGTGGGAACCACGGGCCTCGGGAACGTGCCCGACAAGATAACCAAGAACCATCGCAAGACGCTGGGCCTCATGCGCGACATCAAGGGCGTCACCACCTTCGGCGTCATCCGCGAGGACACCGCCACCGGCATCACCGAAATCGCCCGCCCCAAGGGTGTTGTTGCCGCGATCGTGCCCTCGACCAACCCCGCCGCCACGCCCGCCAACAACATCATCAACGCGCTGAAATGCGGCAACGCCATCGTCGTCGCTCCCTCGCCCAAGGGCGTGCCCAGCTGCGAGAAACTGATCAAATTCATCCACGCCGAGTTCGAAAAGATCGGCGAGGATCCCGACCTTGTCAGCATGGTCCCCGCGCCAGGTTCAAAGGACAAGACTCAGCGCCTGATGGAAACCTGCGATATGGTCGTCGCCACTGGCAGCCAGAACAACGTCCACCGCGCCCAGACCTCAGGCACGCCCGCCGTCGCCGTTGGCGCAGGCAACGTCACCGTCATCGTGGATGAGACCGCCGATCTCGACGACGCCGCAGAGAAGATCCGCGCCTCCAAGACGTTCGACAATGCCACCTCCTGCTCGTCCGAAAATTCGGTCGTGGTCGTTGATGCAGTGCGTGAGGACTTCGTCAAGGCCATGGCCCGCGCCGGCGGCGCCGTGGTCGAGGACGAGGCCGCCGTTGTCGCCGCACTCTGGCCAGACGGCCATCTCAACCGTTCCGTCATCGCCCAGGACGCCGACAAGATGATCGACGCGCTGGGGCTTTCGGGCAAGGTCCCCAAGGGCACCGAATATATCGCCGTGCCCACCACCGGCATCGGCCCGGATCATCCCCTTTCCGGCGAGAAGCTCAGCCGCGTGCTCGCGCTTTACGCGGCCACGGATTTCGAAGACGCCATCCGCGTTGCCCGCGACATCCAGCTGTTTCAGGGCGCGGGCCATTCCGTCGGTCTGCACAGCACCGACGACACCCGTCCCATGACCCTGGCCCGCGCCATCCCCACCAGCCGCATCATCGTAAACCAGGCGCATACCTTCGCTACCGGCGGCGCCTTCACCAACGGCATGCCCTTCTCGCTCTCCATGGGCTGCGGCAGCTGGGGCGGCAACTCCATCGACGAGAACGTCCATTGGAAGCATTTCCTGCAATCCACCAAGATCGTCCGCGAAATCCCCACCAATGAGCCCGCGCTCAAAGATATCTTCGCCGACTACTGGAAGGCAGCGGGCCAATGAAGCTCAGCCGCGATACACCCCCCGAAGGCACTATCCGCGACTGGCTCGCCGCCCGCGCGGATCTGGGCGGTACCGCTATCGTCTTCCCCGAGGACGGCACGAGTCTCGGCTGGCCCACCCTTCAGGACGCGGCTCACAGCTTCGCGCGGGCATTGACCGCACGGGGCGCCGCGCGCGGCGAAAGCGTCGCCATCGTGGCCCCTAACAGCCGCGACGGGCTCGTTGCCCTTTACGGCGCCCTTGCCGGCGGCTTCCGCGCCACCATGATCAACCTCGCAGCGGGCCGCGATGCCATCGCCTACGCGCTCGACCATTCCGAGGCTCGCTTCGCCTTCGTCCACGACGCCTGCGCCGATCAATTCACCGCCGCCAACGCTACCGGCATCGCCACCGTGCCCTTGTCAGAACAGGCCAAGGCAGACCTGCACCCCGTCACCCCAGACGACCACGCCCTCCTGATGTATACCTCCGGCACCACGGGCCGTCCCAAGGGCGTGCTGCACACCCATGCCAGCCTTCTGGCCGGAGGCTGGACCACCGCCATCGCCCACGACCTTTCCCAAGCGGACCGCGGCTTCTGTATTCTGCCGGTCTACCATATCAACGGCCTCTGCGTGACCGTCATGGGCAGCCTCGTCTCCGGCGGCTCGCTCGCCGTCACGTCGAAATTCTCCGCCTCCCGTTTCTGGGGCCAAGCGGCAGAGGCCGAAGTCACCTGGTTCTCCGCCGTGCCCACCATCATCTCGCACCTCCTGCACGGCACCGATGAACCCAGCCTCGAGGTCCGCACCCGCCTGCGCTTCGGCCGCTCCGCCTCTTCGGCGCTGGCGGTCGAGACCCAATCGGCGTTCGAGACCCGCTTTTCCGTACCCATCATCGAAACAATGGGCCTAACCGAAACCGCCGCCCAGATCCTATCGAACCCGCTACCGCCCGCCACCCGCAAGATCGGCTCGTCGGGCATGGCCTATGGCTGCGAGGTCCAGATACAGGACAGCACCGGCGCCCTCGTCCCCGCCGATACGGAGGGCGAGATCACCGTGCGCGGCCCCAATGTGATGCAGGGCTATCTCAAGAACCCGGATGCCACACGCGACACGTTCCGCGACGGCTGGCTGCGCTCCGGCGACCTCGCCCGCATGGACGCCCAGGGCTACGTCTTCGTCACCGGCCGCCTGAAAGAGCTGATCATCAAGGGCGGCGAGAACATCGCCCCGCGCGAGGTCGACGAGGCGCTCTACACCCATCCCGACGTGATAGAGGCCGCCGCCTTCGCTCGGCCCTGCACCACCTACGGCGAAACCGTCGAGGCGGCGGTGCGCGTTCGCGACGGCTCCACCCTAAACGGCGCCGACCTTATCGAGATCTGCCGCAACCGTCTCGGCACGTTCAAATCCCCCGATGAGATCCACTTCCTCGACGAACTACCCAAAGGCCCCTCGGGCAAGATCCAGCGCCTGAAACTCGCCGATATCCTGGAACCGGCCGCCCGCTGACAGCGCGCCTCGGCGCACACCCGTCCCCGGCCCGACCCGGGACCTCCAGGCTCAAATCAAACGGCCCCGGCTTGGAGGCTAGGCGGGCTTCCTAAAGGCCGGGGTTGCGCGGGCTCACACCCCCACGTACCGCTCCGACACGTCCGGCGTCAGATCCCCCATTTTGCCGCTCCAGACCGTCTCGCCCCGCTCCAGCAGCACCGCGCGGTCCGCCACCTGCGCCAGTTCCCGCACCGATTTATCGATCACCAGAAGCGCCATCTCGGTGGCATCCCGCAATTGCCCCAACGCCGCCCAGATTTCGGCCCGTACAAGCGGTGCAAGCCCCTCGGTGGCCTCGTCGAGGATCATCAGGCTGGGGTTGGTCATCAGCGCCCGGCCAATCGCCAGCATCTGCTGCTCACCGCCCGACAGTGACGCCGCCACCTGCCCCGCACGCTCTTCCAGCCGCGGAAACAAATCCGCCACCTTTGCCTGGTCCCACGGGCCGGGCCGCGCCGCGGCCAACAGGTTCTCCGCAACCGTCAGGTCCCGGAAACACCGCCGCCCCTCGGGCACAAGGCCGATGCCCAGCCGCGCGGCCCGGTGGCTCGGCAGATTGTGCAAATCCTGCCCGTCGAAGTGCAAGACACCCCGGCTGGGGATCATCCGGCAGATCGCCCGCACGGTGGTGGTCTTGCCCATCCCGTTGCGTCCCATCAGTGCCACGGCCTCGCCCGCGCCCACCTCCAAGTCCACGCCGAACAGCGCCTGGCTTGCGCCATAGCTTGCCTCCAGCCCCTCGACCCGCAACAGGCTCATGCCTCTTCCCCCAGATAGGCGTCGCGCACCGCCCGGTCCGCCCGGATCTCGGCCACTGTTCCCGTCGCGATGATCCGCCCGTAGACCAGCACGCTGATCCGGTCCGCCAGGGCAAAGACCGCGTCCATGTCATGCTCCACCAGCAGGATCGGCGCCGTGCCGCGCAATTCACTCAGGAACCCCGTCATCCGTTTCGAGCCTTCCGCGCCCAGCCCCGCCATCGGCTCGTCCATCACGAAGGCCCGCGGGCCAAGGCTCAGCGCCACCGCCACTTCCAACTGCCGCCGCTGCCCGTGCGACAGGTCCGCACACCGCGTCGCCGCCACGTCCTCCAATCCCACCTGCGCCAGCGCCGCCTCGGCCCTGTCGCGCAAATCGGCCTGTCGCAACGCCGCCCCGAAAAACCGCCAGGGCCGCCCCACGGCCCCCAGCGCGCCCAGCACCACGTTCTGCAGCACCGTGTCTTCCATCGCCAACTGCGACACCTGGAACGTCCGGCCCAGCCCGGCCCGCGCCCGCGCCGCCGCTCCCGTTCGGGTCACGTCGGTCCCGCCTAGCCAGACCTCGCCCGCATCCGGGCGCAAAAGCCCGCAAACCTGCTGGATCAAAGTCGACTTTCCTGCGCCATTCGGCCCAATGATGGCGTGGATCTCCCCCGCCTTCAGCTCCAGCGACACGTCCTCGCTCGCGGTCAGCGCACCGAACCGCTTCGTGATCCCCCGCGTCTCCAGCACCGGCTCAGTCATGCGCCACCGCCCTGCCCGCCAAGAGCCCCACGATGCCGCCCCGCGCAAACAACACGATCAAGAGCAGGATCACCCCCAGCCAGATCAACCAGAACTCCGTCAATCCGCCCAACCAATGCTCCAACACCACAAAGACCGCGGCGCCGACCACCGGCCCGAACAACCGCCCAACCCCGCCCAGAATGACAAGGATGATGATCTCACCCGAGAACTGCCAGCTGAACATCGTCGGGCTGACAAACCGGTTGAGATCGGCAAAAAGCGCTCCCGCCAGCCCCGTGATCGCGCCGGAAATCACGAACGCCACCAGCTTCAGACGCATCGGGTTCAGCCCCACCGTCTCCACTCGCACCGGCACCTGCCGTGCCGCGTTCAACGCCAGCCCGAAAGGCGACCGCATCAGCCGCGCGTTCAGCCACAGCACCGCACAGAGGATCGCGAAACACAGGCCGAAGAACTGGATCGGCACCAGCGTGTTCAGCCCCGGAAAGCCGTTGCGCACATAGATCGACAGGCCGTCCTCGCCGCCATAGGCGCTCCACGAGATCGCGAAGTAGAAAAACATCTGGCCAAAGGCCAACGTAATCATGATGAAATAGACCCCGCTCGTGCGCAGGCTCAGAACCCCGATCACCAGCGCCGCCAGCGCCGAGGCCACGACGGCCACGAGCCATATGACCGGCATGTTCTTGGTGCCTTCGATCAACATCGGCCACTCGGTTACCGCGGTATAGGTCTGCGCATGATGCGCCAGGATGCCCATCGCATATCCGCCGATGCCAAAGAACACCGCGTGGCCCAAGCTCACCAGCCCGCCCAGTCCCAGCGCGATGTTCAGCCCCACCGCGGCCAGCGCCAAAATCGCCACGCGCGTCGCCAGCGTGATCGTGAACGGCTCGTCCGCCACGAGCGCCCAAAGCGGCACCGCAACCAGCCCGGCCAGAACCGCAAAGTTGACCCAGAATTCCCGGCGCTTTCCCCCGATCATGCCCGCGCTCCGAACAGGCCCGTGGGCCGCCAGACCAGCACCGCGCTCATCAGGATGTAGATCGCCATCGACGCCAGCGATGCCCCAACCTGCGTGCCCGCCGCCGGCTCCATGAACAGCTTGAAGAGCTCGGGCAGGAAGATGCCGCCCAGCGTGTCCGTCAGCCCCACCAGGATCGCGCCCACGAAGGCCCCCCGGATCGACCCGATCCCCCCGATCACGATCACCACGAAAGCCAGGATCAGCACCGGTTCGCCCATGCCAACCTGCACCGACTGGATCGCGCCCACCAGCGCGCCCGCCAGCCCCGCCAACGCCGCACCCAGCGCAAAAACAAGCGTGTACAGCTTCGAAATATCCACGCCCAACGCCGCGATCATCTCCCGATCGTTCTCCCCGGCCCGGATACGGATGCCGACCCGCGTGCGTTCGATCAACAGCCACAGACCTACCGCCACGGCCAGCCCCACACCGATCAGCGCCAGCCGGTACAGCGGATACTGTATCCCCCCAGGCAGCGTCACCGGCCCCGACAGCGCGTCAGGAATGTCCAGGTACAGCGGGAAAGAGCCAAAGAGGTACCGCGTGCCCTCAGAGAAGATCAGGATCAGCGCGAAAGTGGCCAGCACCTGGTCCAGGTGATCGGTTGCGTATAATCTCCGGATCACCGCCACTTCCACGACCGCGCCGACCGCCGCCGCCACGGCCAGCGCCGCGCCCAGCGCCAGCAGGAAGCTTCCCGTCGCCGCCGCCACCGCCGCCGCCGCAAAGGCGCCCACCATGTAGAGCGACCCGTGCGCGAGGTTGATCAGCCCCATGACCCCGAAAATCAGCGTCAGGCCCGCGGCCATCAGAAACAGCATCACCCCGAACTGAAGCCCGTTCAGAACCTGTTCGATGATCAGAATGCTCGACATCCGCGCCGCTGTCCCCTGCCGCTATCCGCTGCCCGATGGCGCGGGGTTAAACCACGCCCGGCGTCCAAGGCCAAGCCCCCGCAGCACGCGCGCTCTGTTTCTCCGATGCGGTACGGCCCGACTCGCGCTGCTCTTCCTTTTGCAGGACGGGCGGTCAGGGTTTTCTCGCGAAAACAATCGCTTGCCGCTTAACCCCATTTTAAGCCGGTCGTCCTAGCATCCGGCCAGTAACGCATATGCAGTGTGAAGGGCCCCGCATGACAGAACCAGACACTCCAGCAGATGACGCGCCGCTCGACCTTCCCGAGCGCATGGATTTCGCCGCCTGTGAAACCTTGGCGGCCAGCCTCGATGACCGCCGCGGCGCGCGACTTCGCCTTCACGCCGGCAAAGTCGGCTTTCTCGGCGCCCTTGCGGCCGAGATTCTGCTGCGCGCCCGGCAGGAATGGCAGGCCGACGGCACCGCGTTCGACCTGATCGACCCGTCGCCCGATTTTCTCAAGGGGCTGGCGCTGCTCGGCATCCCTCGAAATGCCCTGGTTCAAGAGGATCCCGCATGACACGCATTCTGGCTGTCGACGATTCGCGCACGATGCGCAGCATGTTGCAACAGGCCCTGACCGGCGCCGGGTTCGAGGTTGAACTCGCCGAAGATGGTGTTGACGGGCTCGAGCGCCTCGAAACTGCCGATCCCGACCTGATCATCACCGACATCAACATGCCGCGGCTCGACGGGTTCGGATTCATCGACGGGGTGCGCAAGGGCGATCGGGTCTCGACCGTGCCGATCCTGGTGCTGACCACCGAAAGCGGCGACGCGCTCAAGCAGCGCGCGCGCGACGCCGGCGCCACCGGCTGGATTGTCAAGCCGTTCGACGAGGAGAAGCTTGTTCAGATCATCCAGCGTCTCGTGGTCTGAGGAAGGGATAAACACATGAACGACCTCAACCAGATGTTCTTTCAGGAATGTGACGACCTGCTCGAACAGCTCTCCTCCGGCCTGAACGACCTCGAGGCGGGCGCGGGCGACGAAGAAACCGTCAACAGCATGTTCCGCGCCGTCCATTCGATGAAAGGTGGCGCCGGGGCCTTCGGCCTGGATCAACTCGTCTCCTTCGCCCACGCGTTCGAGAACGTGCTCGACGACATCCGCAGCCAACGGCTGGTGGTGGGCGACAATGTCGTCAACCTGCTGCTGACCGCCAGCGATCACCTCGCCGACCTCGTCGAGGCCGCCAGTCAGGGCACCGAACTGCCGTCCGAACAGGGCGCATCAATCCTCAGCGACCTCAAACATATCAGCAACGCCGCCAACGGCACCTCCGGCGACGAGCAAGAGACCGTTGAAGAGGTCGACGAAGCCGATTTTCAACCGACTTTTCTCGCGATCGATGGCGACCTGCCCTCGCTCGACGACATGGCGGCCCCCGAGTCTGATGCGCCGGTAACAATCCGGTTCAAGGCCTCGCAACAGCTCTTTGCCAACGGCCACGATCCCGCGATCCTGTTCCGCAGCCTCGAAACCCTCGGCAAGCTCGAGGTCGAGGCCGACCTCTCCGCGCTCACGCCCCTTCGCGACGGTCCCTGGTCCGAGCCCGCGCTCAGCTGGACGCTGACCTTCACCGCCGACGACTCCGTCGACGAGGCCGCCATTCGCGAAGTCTTCGAATTCGTCGAGGGACTGTGCGAACTCGAGATTTCCGCAGCCGAGACCGGCCCCGGCGGCCTGCCGCCGCTGCCCGCGCCGTCCGATATCCAGCTGCGGCCTGATGCCATGGCCAAAGACACGGTCACGGCAGCTGCGGTGGCGCAACCGGCCGACGACGCTCCGGCGCCGAACCAATCCGAAGCGGTGGCGCCGGCCAATAGCGGCCCCCCGGCCGCGTCCCGACCCGCCAGTTCCCGCACCAGCACGATCCGCGTCGACCTGGACAGGGTCGACCGGCTGATCAATCTCGTGGGCGAGCTTGTCATTGCCGAGGCGATGTTGCGCCAGTCGATGGACGAAATGCCCAGCTCCGCCAACAGCGGCGTGGATGAGGCCATGAGCCAGCTCAAGACGCTCTCCGGTGCGATCCAGGAAAGCGTCATGGCGATCCGCGCGCAACCCGTGCGTAGCCTTTTTCAGCGTATGTCGCGGATTGTCCGCGAAACAGCCCGGGAGGCCGGAAAATCCGCCCGTCTGGTCACCGTGGGTGACGCGACCGAAGTGGACAAGACCGTCACGGAACGCCTCGTTGAACCCTTGACACACATGATCCGCAACGCCATCGACCACGGGCTGGAAACGCCCGAGGCGCGGCGCGCTGCCGGCAAGGACGAACGCGGCACGGTCACGCTGGAGGCAAGCCACCGCTCGGGCCGCGTGGTTATCCTCATCAAGGACGACGGGGCGGGCATCAACCGTGAAAAGGTGCGTCAGATCGCCATCGAGAAAGGGCTCATCAGACCCGAGGACGATCTCGGCGACAGCGACATCGACAACCTGCTTTTCCGCCCCGGCTTTTCAACCGCCGGCGAAATCTCAAACCTCTCAGGCCGCGGAGTCGGGATGGATGTCGTCCGCAACGAGATCCAGTCCCTAGGCGGCCGCGTCAGCCTACAATCGATGCCCGGTCGCGGCACCTCGGTCACTGTGTCCCTGCCGCTGACCTTGGCGGTGCTTGAAGGCATGGTCGTCAAGATCGCAGACCAGTCGCTGATCGTCCCCACTCTGCCCCTGCGCGAGATGCTGCAACCCGGCCAGGCCAAGGTGCACACGCTTTGCGATGGTGACAGCGTACTAGCGCTCAACGGCGAGATGGTCCCGATCAGGGATCTCGGCACCGCCCTCGGCTTCCGCTCCACGCCTGTCAGCCTCGGCAACCAGTCCCTGCTACTGATCGAGGGCGACTCCGGTCATCGCTACGCCCTCGCCGTCGACGGCATCGCCGAACAGCGCGAAGTCGTGATCAAGGGCCTCGAACAAAACTATCAGAAAATCCCGGGCATCGCCGCTGCGACCATTCTCGGTGACGGGAAGATCGCGCTCATCGTCGACACCGACCAGATGATCGTCCCTCCCGGCCAGGGGGGATGGGTCGACCGCGCCTGGCCAGACGCCACAGGAGACTTCCATCATGCATGACACCCAGACCGGATCCAGAACCGCCAACCGGGTCGAGATCGTTTGCTTTACCGTCGAAGACCAGGATTTCAGCATCGAAATATCGCATGTTCTCGAAATCCGAGGCTGGACAAGCACCACCACCCTGCCACACGCGCCCGACTTCGTCGTCGGGATGATGAACCTGCGCGGCACCGTCCTTCCGGTTGTCGATCTGTCGCTCCGGCTGGGCTTCGGCAAGACCGAACCGGGAAAGCGCCACGTCATCATCATCGCCCAGATCGACCACAAGATCATCGGTTTCCTGGTCGATGCCGTGTCCGACATCATCACCGTGGACGAAGCCGAGATGCAGGCGACCCCCGATGTTTCCTCCTCCCGAACCCAGGCGTTCATCCGCGGAGTCCATTCACTCGATGACAAGCTCGTCCGGGCAATCGATGTCCGCGAGGTTCTGCCAAGAGAGGCCCCGTTGAGCGCATGAAAGACCACCCTCAGGCCGTGGCACCACCTCTGATCAGTCCCGACGAATTCGCCACCGTCGCCGACCTGCTCAAGCGCATGACCGGCATCCATATCGGCAGCAACAAGCGGGCGATGGTGTCAGGGCGCCTGGCCAAGCGACTTAAGGCGCTGGAGATCGATTCGGTCGACGTCTACTGCACCTGGCTGCAACAGCCCGGCAACGCCGCCGAGCAGGACGCGTTCATTTCCGCGCTAACCACCAATATGACCCGGTTCAACCGCGAGGATCACCACTTTATACACCTTGCCGACCATATCCTGCCCGGGCTTGCCGCCGCCGCCCGCGCGGGCGGGCGCATACGGCTGTGGTCCGCCGCCTGCTCCACCGGTGAAGAAGCTTATGACCTGGCCTTCCGCATGCTAGATGCCTGCCCCGAAGCCGCCCAACTCAATCTGCGAATTCTGGCGACCGACATCGACAAGTCGGCCCTTTCCATCGCCCGCGCCGGCATCTACCCCGCCGCGAGCCTCGGTGACCTTCCTGACGGGTTCGCCGACCGCCATCTCGAGCGGGGGGCCGGCGCCAACGGCATGGCGCGTGTGGCGCAGGGCGCACGTGACCTGATCACGTTCCGCTGCCTGAACCTCAATGGCGAGTGGCCCTTCAAGGGTGGTTTCGACGTCATCATGTGCCGGAATGTCACGATCTATTTCGACGAGGACACGCAAGCGCGGCTGTGGCAGCGGCTCGCAGACCGGATCCTGCCGGGCGGCGCACTCTATATTGGCCACTCGGAGCTTCTACCCGAATCCATCGCCATGCGCTTCACCCAGCAGGAACGTGGCGCCTTCTGCCTTCCGCCCGACGCCCCGCCTCGAACCCAGCGCCGCGGTGCGGATCTGAACACGGCTGAGGCCCAGCGCCCAGACAGCAACGGAGGCCTCGGATGAGCCTGAGAGACAAACTGCATATCCTCGTCGTCGACGACATGTCCACCAGCCGCGGGCTTTTGACCCAGGCGCTCGACGAGTTGGGGATCAAGAATTACCGCACCGAGGCCGACGGCCACACCGCCTGGAGCAGCCTCGCCGCCAAGCCCGTGCACCTAGTGATCTCGGACTTCAACATGCCGCGCATGGACGGGCTGCAACTGCTCGAGGCGATCCGCTCGCATCGTGCGATCGCCCGCACCGGCTTCATCCTTGTGACCGGACGAGCCGACAAGGAAATCATCGAACGCGGCACCCGCCTGGGCATGAACAATTACCTCAAGAAACCTTTCCAGACCGCGCAACTCAAGGCGTGCATCGAGAAGGTCGTTGGCCGTCTCTGAGCCCCCCGCACCAGTCAACCAGCAGGAGCATTTCGTGTCGCCTCGTCCCATTTCACGCCTACTGCACATTCTCGCCGAGGAAACCGACGACCTCGCGGGCATCGCGCAAAGTCTGGATAACCTGATTCCCGAACTTGTCGCGCAATTGCCTGAAAATGCGACGGCCAACCTGCACGACCTTCAGCGGGTCGATGCACTCTGGCAGCACCTGCGCGACATCTCGCGGGTATTGAAAACCGTGTCGACCTCGGTCGAAGCCGAGGCACGGCTCGATATCACCCTACTGCTCACCCAGGTTCGCCTCGACTATTTCCGGCACCGGTTACTGAATGATCCCGTGAAACCCGATCTGGGGTGCGGTGACGGTAAGCCGATCCTGTTCTGAAACCTCCACGACGCCCGAAGCGGCCGCCTCTTTAAGGACCTTTCGCGATGCAACACACGGCAACGGCCTCTGACCCTGCAACCGACCATCCCGCGCCCACCGGAGCCGAGGTCGACTTTCCGCCCGAGCACCTGTTGGCCTCCGCGACCGACGCCCGCGGCGTCATCCACTATGCCAATCAGGAATTCTGCGACATCGCACGCATGTCGAAGGAGTATATCAATGGTGCCCCGCACAAGGTCGTGCGCCACCCCGACATGCCCCGCGGCCTCTTTCACCTGATGTGGGACCGGCTCCATGCCAAGCTTCCTGTCTGTACCTACGTCAAGAACTCCACCGCCGATGGCGGCTTTTACTGGGTGTTCGCAACAGTTACGCCGACGCGCGATGGCTATCTCTCAGTTCGGATCAAGCCGCGCTCGGAATTCTTCGAACTGACCCGCGACATCTACGCCGCCATGGTGACTGAGGAGGCCCGCGGCCTGCCTCCGGACAAAAGCGCGGAGTGGATGCTCGCGCGCCTTGCAGAACACGGATACCCCGATTTCGACGCCTTTACCTACGCCGCGCTCGATGCCGAGTTCGGGATCCGCGAAGATATCGACACCGGCAGCGAGTCCGACTTCGGCAAGATCGTCCGCCTGACCGAGTTGATGGACAAGTCGGATACCCTCGTTCAGGAGATCATCGGCATATTCCAAAAGGTCCGCGGGGAGCCGATCAATCTGCGTATCCTGTCCGGCCGGCTTGAAGGGGCCGGTGTCGCGATCGGCACCATTTCCAAGAACTATGAAACGATGTCGGCGGACATGTACCAGATGATCGAGCGGCTGCGCTGCGACGAGACCGGCTTGCTGGTGCGTATGCGCAACGCGCTCGGACGGGCGAAAAGCGCGACGCAGATCGCTACCCTGATGGATCTGACCGCACGGCAATCCGCGGCCAAGTACGATGCAGCCGAACGCAACCTGGGAGGACGCGAGATCCTGCACGCCCAGTCCGAGGCGCTCTCCGAAATCAGCCGTATCGCGGTGTCCGAGGTCGCAAACATGGGCAAGCTCGTCCCAGATGTCTGCCGTCAGCTGCGCCGTCGGATCAACGGCCTCGACCTCGTCAAGCTTCTCTGCCGGGTCGAAAGTGGCCGGATGAGCGATGTCGATAGCGGCCTTGTCGGCATCATTCGCCGCCTGGAGGAGGCGCACCACCAGACCGACCGGCACCTGGCAACCCTGTCAGCCACTGCATTCCAGATCGACTCCACCTCGAAATCGCTCTGAGCCGGGGCGGTTCAGGGGTTCTTAAATCTTATCGCCGATGATGCAGCTGACCTTGACTGTATCCAACCACCGGAGGCATCCATGAAACACACGCTCACCACACTTGCCGCGACGGTATTTTCCGTCGCCGGCGCCCAGGCCGCCAACGACTATGATGGAGCGTTGACCGACTTGGCCAACAGCACAATCTCCGCTTGGGTTACCGATCCCGTCGTCTTGGGCGCCATTCGGTCCCAGAACGCCTCGACCGCCGACCTGACCGAGCACGAGATCATCGCGCTCGACGCCACTTGGCGTCAACAGACCGTCGCGGGCGGAGACCTGATCGATTCGGTGCTGTCGAACGACCTTTCAAAGCACCTCAAAGAGATCCACATGCAGGGCGCGGGGCGTTACACCGAGATCTTCGTCACAGATATCCGCGGCCTCAATGTCGGCCAAAGCAGCGTCACGTCCGACTACTGGCAAGGCGACGAGGACAAGTGGCAGGTGCCGCACGAGACGTCCGGCATCCATATCGGCGAAGTCGAATTCGACGAATCCAGCCAAGCCTACCAAAGCCAAGTCAGCGTTCCAATCATGGATGACGGCAGCTTCGTCGGCGTGATTACCGTCGGCGTCAATATCGAGATGCTCGCCTCCGCAAACTGAACCTTTTACCAAACGGGAGCCCGTGATGACCACGACCGCAGCACCCTCGGACACCGGTTTCGGCCGGGTCACTGCCCCCCTTTCGGCGCTGAGCATCCACTCGAAAATCGCCGTCGCCGTCGCCTTGGGCTTCCTTCTTACATTCGGGGTTTGCTTTGCCTTGCTCAGCAAGAATCTCAGCTCCATGACGCTTGAAAAACAGGCGGCGGACCAGGCGTTTCTGGCCGAAATGCTGTCCAAGCAGATGCGCGGACCGATGCAGTTCAAGGACGGCGCGCGCCTGGCTGAAATTTACTCGTCGGCCACCGAAACAGATGTCTCGCTTATCGCGATAGACATTCGGCACGCGTCGGGCGAGCAACTGGCCACCCACAACGCGCGCGACACCCCGCCGAAGCTTCTGTCGCAGACGCTCAACCGGGTTATGGAAACCAAGACTCCGGCGCAGGAAAAAAGCGGGGATCTCGGCATAATCGCCGTTCCGGTTATGGCCAAGGACGGTGTGACACTCTTAGGGGTCGCCGGCTTTGCCTGGGACAACGGCGTCTTCCTGGCCGCTCAGCAGAAGCAGATACTCACCGTTCTGGGTATCAGCGCCTTGGTGGCCATCGGCGGGCTTATCATGATCGTTTTTGCGGTCTCGCATCTCGTGACCGGGCCGATCAAGGCACTCAGCCGGGCCATGCAGTCCGTTTCCAGCCACGATTACACCATCGGGATTCCCGGCGTACACCGCGGCGACGAGATCGGCACGATGGCGCAAGGCTTGGAAGGGTTCCGCGATACTCTCCTCCGGGATGAAACCGAGGCCCGCAAGCGGCAGGAGCATACCGCGCTGCGGCAAAAACTACTGCACAAGTTGGGCGAACACATGTCGCGGCTTTCTTCCGGTCAGACAGATTGCAAGATCGAGACCGCCGATTTCGAGGGCCTCGATTCGGACCACCTCGAAATCTGCGAAAACTTCAACGACGTCGTCTCGAGCCTGCGCGACATGCTGTCCACAATCGTCTCCACCGCCGACAGCGTGCGCACCAGCTCGAAGGAAATCTCCGAGGTGGCCGAGGATCAGTCGAAACGCTCTGAGGCCCAGGCTGCGACCCTCGAGGAATCAGCTGCCGCCATCGAAGAGCTGAACACCAGCGTTCAGATGACAGCTACCCTGGCGTTGGACGCCAACGAACGGATTGCAGACAACAAGAAGCGTGCCGCGACCGGCGGCGCGGTTGTCGATCGCACGGTCAAGGCAATGCGCGACATCGAGGAATCCTCGCAGCAGATCACCGCGATCATCGGCGTGATCGACGACATCGCGTTCCAGACCAATCTTCTCGCCCTGAATGCCGGCGTCGAGGCCGCGCGTGCGGGCGATTCCGGCCGCGGCTTTGCAGTGGTCGCCTCCGAAGTACGCGCCCTGGCGCAGCGAGCCTCGGATTCCGCAAACGAGATCAAGGAACTCATCACGCGCTCCAGCGAGCACGTCACCGAGGGCAGCGAGCTTGCCAACCAAGCAGGTACGGCGCTCAGCGATATCATTGACGGCGTCAATCATGTCTCAGACTTGGTGTCGCGCATCGCCACCGGCTCCAGCGAACAGGCGACCAATCTAGCCGAAATCAAGGACAGCGTGACCGAACTCGACAAGGTGACCCAACAGAACGCGGCCGTGATCGAGGAATCCTCGGCCGCCAGCCGCAGCCTCAGCCACGAGGCACAGCGCATGTCCGAGATCCTGCGCCAGTTCAACCTCGACGAACTGCGTGAAACAGGCTCTGACACCGCACGCTCGCTCGCCGCGGCACCGGTCAGAACCGGCTGGGAAGACGAAATCGCCAGGGCGGAAACGCAAGACGCCGCACCGGAAAAGCCGGACATCGCGGTCAGCACAATCGCGCCCAGTTCCGTGGCGGTGAACGGCCAGGAAGACTGGCATGACTTCTGATCGATCTTCCACCGTCACGCGGGGCCGGGAGGCTGGATGACGCATCTCGGCAACCGCCACGCACCGCGGCCGGAAACGGCCGGTCCAACCGGCCAGGCACCAGGCTCCGTTGACGGTGCCGTCTTCATTCCGCTGTTTCAGGGTGAGACCCGGATCTCGGACCGGCGGGACGAAATCATGACCACGATCCTCGGCTCTTGTATCGCTACATGTATGTGGGACACCATGGCAGGCGTGGGCGGCATGAACCACTTCCTGCTGCCGGGCGCCACCAGCGACCGTGGCGATAACATGCGCTATGGCGTGAATGCCATGGAACTTCTGATCAACGGCCTTCTGAAAAAGGGGGCCGACCGCAGGCGGCTTGAGGTTAAGCTTTTCGGCGGTGCCAAGATGTTCGAAGGCGGGGCCGGGATTGGGGCCAAGAATGCCAGTTTCGCCCAATGGTACGTCGAGAACGAAGGCTTCACCGTGACGGGCAGCTGTTTGGGCGGCACCCGCGGTCGCAAGATTCGGTTCTGGCCGGCTTCCGGCCGGGTCCAGCAATGCTTCATGACAACCATGACGGACCCGGCTGTGCCCGTCGCCACGCGACAGTCGCGTGACGACAACGCGGCGCAAGGTGATATTCAGCTCTTCTAATCCTTCGCTCCTCGGTCCGGCATTTCGTCTGTGGGCGTGATCGATGATACCGTCCCAACGCCGGCCTCAACCGTGCCTATTGCCACCGCGCATTCGCGAAACAAGTCGAGCCAAACCTTGGGAACACTATCCATATCTCCAGAAACGATCACGTCCGAGTTGGCACATGGTCTCTCGGAAAGCTCATAGAGGCATCGCACTTTTCCGGGCTGCGCGCACAATAACGGCTGACCAAAGAACCAAAGCCCGCCAGCGACGGCGCGACCTGACCGACCGGATCTTGCTGAAACACAGCGAACACCGCGCCTGCCACCGGCGAACGCGCAGGGGTGCCAAGCATTCCCGGGGGCACCGGTGCGCCCGCTTTCTTCCCCGTGGTCCGGTTTATCAGCCGCTCAGGACGCCCTTGGCAACGGGGCCGCATCCTGTGCCGCCATCCCCGGCCTGGCCTGCACCGCACGTCCGGCCGTGGCGGTCCTGAACATGGACATCTGCACCGACAATTCCCGCGCGTCCGACGCCAGGACCTTGCTGACCGCCGTGGATTGCTCGACCATCGCAGCGTTCTGCTGAGTCACGGTATCGAGCTGCCCGACCGCGCTGTTGATTTCCGACAACGACACGGCCTGTTCCGAAGCACCATCGGTAATCTTGTTGATATGAGCATAGATATCCGCCACGCCAGCCACGATCTTCTTCAGTTCCACCCCCGCCTGGTGGACAAGGTCCACCCCAGACGAGACGTGCTGCGAGCTGTCGGTGATCAGCGTCTTGATCTCGTCCGCCGCCTCGGCCGAGCGCTGCGCCAACAGGCGGATTTCGGAGGCCACAACCGCAAAGCCGCGTCCCGCGTCTCCCGCCCGGGCCGCCTCGACACCGGCATTCAGCGCCAGCAGGTTGGTCTGGAAAGCGATATCGTCGATCACGCCGATGATCTGCGAGATCTGGTTGGACGACTCTTCGATATTGGCCATCGCGTTCACCGCATTCTCGACGACCTTGCCACCGTGCTCGGCGGTCACGCGGGCGGAACTGGCAGATCTTTCGACGTCCTTGGCGCCTTCCGCCGCGGATTCCGCCGTGGCCGTCAGGTCCTTGATCGCGGCCGCCGTCTTTCCAGGGTCGCGGCCTGATTTTCGGTGCGGTTCGACATCTCGATCGACGCCTCGCCGACCTCGCTGGCGGTACGCTCCACGGTCCCCGCCACCTCTTTGGCTGAAATGATCGCCTCAGACAATCGTGCTGCGGCCGCATTGAACGCATCGCCCAACCGGTCGATGTCCGTCACGCCACACGGCGCGACCTCATGCTCCAGATCGCCGTCGCTCAGACCTTTGAGCGCCTCTGCCATGCGTTCGATTCCAAGACGCCGCGCTGTGACGTCCGTGGCAACCTTGATCACCTTCTCGACAGTGCCATCGGAGCTTATGACGGGGGCATAAGTCGCGCTGATCCAAACGATCTCGCCCGTTTTGGAGACGCGCGGAAACTGGTCCGTGAAGAACTCTCCCTTCGCCAGCGCCGTCCAGAAGGCACGGTACTCTTCGCTTTGCGCATAGTCCGGCGTCACGAACATGGCGTGGTGCTGCCCTGCGATCTCGTCAAGAGAATAGCCCAACACATGCAGGAAATTCTCATTGGCACTCAGGATCGTGCCATCAGGCGTGAACTCGATCACTGCCTGGGCGCGGTCGATCACAGATACCAGCGCTTGCGCAAACTCAACGTCGCCGCGCGCTTTGGTGTCTTGCTTTCTCTTCCCGAACATCCGGCACTCCTTCAAAGACAGGGTTCCGCGCACCCTATCAGCCAGGAATTAACAAACTGCTTCCTTTGATCCGGCCGAAGCGCGCAAGACTCATGCGGCCGGTTTGAAGCCCCTCATCTTCGATCTCGCCGGCGCGCGCGGGCCGGCAACAGTCCCGTTACGCTGCCCGGAAAAGCCACCGCACGTCATCGCGCGCCGCGAGCCGATCAGAAAGCGAGGTTCGCCGTCAGGCTGACCGAGCGTCCAGGCTCCGTCAACGCGATCACGTTACCCAGCCCGACCCCGTCGGACGACCGGCTTGTATAGGTCTCGTCAAAGATGTTGCGCACCTCCAGCCGCATTTCCAGCCGGTCCAAGTCGCTTGGGGTGTAAGTCGTGTAAAGGTTGACCACCTCGTAGCCCGACAGTGGCGCCCGCGTGTCGCGGTTCTTGAATGCGACCTCTGCGGTGCCGCCGAAGGTCCACTCGTCGGTGACATCGACGGCGCCTTCCAGTGCGATCGCCTTGCCGACCGGGCGGCCAAGGTAATAGGCAGTCGAGCCGATCGTCGCGCCGTTCAGGTCGACATCCGCATGGGTATAGTTGGCCCGGATGAACCCGTTGGCCCACGTGTACCCGACCGATGCTTCCCAGCCCTTGGAGGACAGGTCGGCAATCGCACCACGGTCGCCGCCGGTGGGCAGCACGGCGTTGATGTCGTTCACGTAGGTCTCGAAATAGGCCCCGCTCAGCTGCCACGGCCCCCGCTCGTAGCGCAGACCGATCCGGCCCGCATCCGACCGCGACGTGGTGAACCCGTTATAGGTCCAGGCACCGCCGAAATTGATCAGTGCCGCCTCGCCCAGCTCGTACCCGCCCCAGCTATGGGCGTAGCCCGCGTTCAGGGTCAGCGCATCGATGATCTTGAAATCGACCGACCCATTGGCGCTGAATCCGTCGTCCTTGAAGGTCTGGCCGTTGGCGGCCTCGAACTCCTGCCAGTCGTAACGCGCGCCATAGGACACCGACACGCGCGCGCCGACATCCTGCCGCGCCTGCGCGAAAATCCCGATGTTCCAGTGATCCTCGCGGCCCGAACTGCCGAACGGGCCCGGACCACGGCCGAAGCCCGAGGCGGACTCGTCGAAGAAGTCGACACCCACCGACAGGTCCCCGCCGGCGATGGCAAAGCGGTTCTTGAACGTCCCGCTGAAGCTTTCGTTCGTGCCGAAGACACCCGACGCGTCGATCTCCTGTTCGTTATAGCTCAGCTGGAAGAAGGGATCGAACCAGTCCGTGGCGCTGTCCTTGGTATAGGTCAGCGTATAGGACGTGCGCTTCGACAGGGCCGGCACAAGCACACTGGGCCGTCCGACAACGCCTGCAAAGTCGGGCCGTATGAAGATAATGCCGCCCGGCCCCGCCTGCCCGGCCCGCAACCCTGTGTCCTCGGTCTGGGACGCCGCGAATTCCAGCCGGTGACCCGTGGGCGATGAATAGGCGAATTTGCCCAGGTAGCTTGTCAGATCCGCCTCCGAGCCGGGAACGGTCACACCGCTGCCATCCTCGTAGCTGCCACTGTCCGACCGCGTGCCGCTCAGCAGGTATTCGAACCCGCCGCTGCGCCCGAACAGCGTCAGCCCGGCGCGGATCCGGTCCTCGTTCGTGCCGAAAGTCAGCGTCGTCATGCCGCCGAAATTGTCGCCATCCTCCAGCAGGTCGGCGGCGTCCTTGGTCTCGTAGGCCAGCGACCCGGCCAGCGCGTTCGGCCCCGCATCCGCCGGCGCCAGCCCCTTGCTGACCTCGACAGATTTCAGCAGCGCAGGGTCGATCAGCACGTTTCCGGTATGGTGAAACGCCGACTTGTTCTGCCGCGCGCCATCGATGGTAACCGACAGCAGGCTTTCCTCGACACCGTTGACGAAGACCTTGTTGGCAATCGCCGCCCCGCCGCTTGTGGTGACCGAGGTTTCCCCGTCGAACACGTCGCGGATGGATTGCGGGTTGCGCTGTTCGATCTCTTCTTCCGAGATCTCGTCGTTGCCCAGAAGCGCTTGCGCTTCCGGCGAGCCGATGCGGATCGTCCCGAGGAAAGTGGCGCCTTCGGCGTCCTGCGCCAAGGCGGCAGGCACGGGGAGGAAAGCGGTCGTGATCAGCAGAATACCGAGGCGAGAGAGGTTCATGACTGTGTCCCATTTCAATCGTGTCGAAGCTGGGTACGTGCGGTCATGCTTCCCTGGCGGTGATGCGGCGACGTTTAAGGCTCTGCGCGCAAAGTGCAAGCACCATCCCGTGCAAAGCTCGGGCCGGTCTGGCATTTTTGCATCAATGCCACTGTGCTGAAGGCTCAGACCCCCACGAAGGTCCGCCCGCCGACTTTGTGGAAAACCGCGTCGGTTCCGAAAATGTCCTGCATCAACTTGCCGTCCACCAGCGTTTCGGCATCCCCCTGCGGACCGATTTTCCCGCCTTTCATGGTCACGATATGATCGGCATAGGCACAGGCATAGTTGATGTCGTGCAGCACGATCACCACCGTGCGCCTGTACTCTCGCGTCAGCCTCTGCAACAGCGCCATCAGCGACCGCGACGCCGCGATATCGAGATTGTTCAGCGGCTCGTCCAACAGCATGTATTCCGTGTCCTGCGCAAAGATCATCGCCAGAAGTGCCCGCTGCCGCTGCCCGCCCGAAACCGTGTCCAGCGTCCGCTGCGCCAGCGCATCCAGTTCGAACAGGGTCAGCGCCTCGGCGACCTTTTCGCGGTCGTCCCTGCCCGGTCGCCCCAGGTGGTGCGGATAACGCCCGAAAGCCACCAATTCCGCGATTGTCAGGCGCGGCGCGATCTCTGAACTTTGCGGCAGGATTGCCAGCCGCCGCGCCAGCGTGTTCGACGCGCAGACGCCCACCTCCAGCTCGTCCACCATGATCCGCCCCGTGCGGTGCCGCGCCAGCCGCGCGATCAGCGACAGGAGCGTGCTCTTGCCCGCCCCGTTCGGTCCGATCAGCGCAGTCACCTTTCCCTTCGGAATCTCCAGCTCGATATCGTGCAGCACCGTGCTGCCGCCCAACTCGTGGCTCACGCCCGTCACAGAAATCATCGCTTCAATCCTTTCATCACCAGAACCAGGAACAGCACGCCGCCCGCAAGGTCGATCACCACGGTCAGCGGTGTCACCAGCCCGAACACGCGCTCCAGCAGGGCTTGCCCCCCGACCAGCGTCGTGCCCGAAATCAGCGCGGCCGAGACCAGCAGCACCGCGTGCCGCCCGGTTGGCGTCACCACGTGGGCGATGCTGACCACCAGCAGCCCCAGGAACGCCGTCGGCCCGACCAGCGCGGTCGCCACCGACACCAGCACGCCGATCAGGAACAGAACCTGCAACGTGCCGCTGCGCACGTCCTCGCCCAAGTTTATCGCCGCCTCGCGCCCCAGCGACAGCACGTCCAGCCGGTGCCGCATGGCCCATGCGCCGATCAACGCCGCGCCGATGGTCCCCGCCGCGATGGCCAAGAGGCCGGTCTCGATCTGGTGGAACCGAGCATAGGACGACACCTGCACCACGCTGAACTCGTTGGGGTCAAGCATCCGCACCAGCAGGGTGCGCAGCGACCGGAACAGCACGGTCAGCACCAGCCCGGTCAGGATCATCCGCATCAGATCGGGCCGCTCCTGCAAAAACAACGTCCCGAACAGCAACAGCGACGCACCGGTCATCAGCACCAGCGACACGACGAACTGAACCCAGGAGGTAACGACAAGCTCATCCGTCATGCCGAAAACGAAGACGCCCATCGCCACGATCAGCACGAAAAGCTCGTCGAAGCCCATGATCGACGGCGTCAGGATGCGGTTCTGCGTGATCGTCTGAAACAGAACCGTCGAGGTCGACAGCGCCACCGCCACAAGGCACAGCGCCACCAGCTTTGCGCCCCGGAACTCCAGCACGAAGCCCCAGTTGCCGCGCGCGCCGATGGTCATGTAGGCCACCGCCGACGCCACGAACAGCACCGCAAGTAAGATCAGCCGCCTACGGTGCATGGCGCGCCGGACGGTAAAGCAGCCAAATGAACACAACCGCGCCCACGACCCCCAGCACCGTGGCCGAGGGCATCTCGAACGGATAGCGCAGCACGCGGGCCACGATATCCGCCACCAGCACCAGCCCCGCCCCCATCAGCGCGATCACCGGCAGCGTGCGGCGCAGGTTGTCGCCCATCATCCGGGACACGATGTTGGGCACGATCAGCCCGACAAACGGAATGATCCCAACGCTCACGACTGTCAGCGCACTGACCAGCGACACGGCCAGAAGCCCGAACAGCATCACCTGCCGGTAATTGAGCCCAAGGTTGATGCTGGCCGCGTGGCCCAGCCCAAGGATCGAAAACTGGTCGGCGGCCACGAAGCACAGCACCGCCGCGATGGCCGCCAGCCACAACGTCTCGTAGCGCCCCTGCAACACGCCCGAGAACTCTCCGGTCACCCAGACGCCGATCATCTGCAACAGGTCGTTCTGGTAGGCCACGAAGGTCACGCCCGCCCCGATCACCCCGCCATAGACAAGCCCCACGAGGGCGACCATGTAGGGCTGCGTCGGCGGCAGCCGCCGGGCGATGACCAGGAAACCGGCGGTCGAGGCGAACGCCGTCGCCGACGCCATGGCGATCTTGGCAAAGAGCGTTGCCGCCGGCGCGCACAGCGTGACCAGCAAGATGCCCAGCGCCGCGCCTTCACCGCTGCCCACCGTCATCGGCTCGACGAAACGGTTGCGCACCAGCATCTGAAGGACCGTCCCCGCCACCGCCAGCGATGCCCCTGTAATCAACACGGCAAACAGGCGCGGCGCCCGGCTCACCGCGATCAGTTGCAGTGCCGCGGGGTCCTGCAACAGCGCAGCCGGGCGCAGGTCGATCACGCCGATGAACAGCGACACGACCGACAGCGCCAGCAGCGCCACCACCCCGAGGACACTCTTGCCCACAGCTCAGGTGCCGGAAAATGCGGCCAGCAACTGGTCCATGGTGACATTGAGAGCCTGAACCCCGCCCGCCGCGATGTAGATCGGCGCGCTATCGAGGGTGATGACCTTGCCGTTGCGCCACGCTTTCGTCTCGCGCACCAGCACGTTGTCCAGCGTCGATGTCGCCGTCTCCACATCACCGATCGCGGCGCTGCGGTCGATCACCAGGATCACATCGGGATCGACCTTACGGATGAATTCGAAACTGATCGCCTCGCCGTGGTCCGAGCCCGCCACCTCTTCGGCGGCCACCGCCAGCCCGAAGGCCGTGTGCAGCCAACCGAACCGCCCGGACGGGCCGTAGGCCGACACCTTCGGCCCGTTCGTCATCACGATCAGCGTCCGGCCCGCGCCTTCGGCGGCCTCGGTCACTTCGGCCTGCTTGCGCGTCAAATCTTCGGCCAGTGCCGCCGCCTCGTCCTGCCTGCCGAAAATCGCGCCATAGGCCTCCAGCCGCTTCAGCCCCGTTTCCAGCATCTCGACATGGATCGTCATGTCGATGGTTGGCGCAATCCGGACAAGGTCGGGAACCTTGTCATGGCTGCGCCCCCCGGCAATGATCAGGTCAGGCTGCAACGCATAAAGCGCCTCCATGTCCGGCTCGAACAGCGTGCCGATCCGCGCTGCCCGCTCCGCCGCGTCTTCCAGATAGTCGAGGTAGACATTGGAAATCGTACCATCCACCTCGACACCCAGCGCCTCCAGCGTGTCGAGCGCGGCCATGTCATAGACGGCCACCGTTTCCGGGGTCTGCGCAACGGTCTCAGCACCGCGAAACGTCTCGACGGTCACATCCTGCGCGCCAACCGGCCCTGCCGCAAGGCAAAGCGCAAAAGCGAATTTTCGGAGCATGTCTTCCCTCTGTCTTGAAAACCTGCATGGCTGGGAAGTCTGGCTTTGCAGGCGCTGCTCCGCTGTGCTTAACCGCAGGGGAAAGAAGAGTCTACGCCCAACATATCACGAAAAGGAGGCAGCCATGCCCACCCTCATCGGACGCATCGAAACCGAGCACGGCGCGAAATATCTTACCCAGCTTTGCAAGCATTTCGCCCACAAGATCGACGCCACCTGGGAGGGCAACCACGGCCGCGCAGACTTTGCCTTCGGCCCCGCGATCATGGAGGCCGACCCGCAGGGCCTGACGATCCGCTTCGAAGTGGACAAGGACGAAAACGTGCCCGCCGCCAAGGGCGTCATCGACAGCCACCTCGTGACTTTCGCCCACCGCGAAAAGATCGAAGGCATGGAATGGGCCGCAGCCTAACCCGGATGCCTTGCCTGCGCTCATCGGCCCTGTCCATCGCGTCCCGGAAGCGTAAGAAACCTCGGCCCGCCCCGAACGTGATGTGGTTTTGAACGGGACATTCCCCACACAGAAATCTGCGCTACAGCTTTCTCCCCGGATGTCAGCGTCCACGTCCTACCGGCAGCTATGCGGGACTTGGTTCCGGTTTGCCGCGGTCACGCCAATATCCGCTATGCCACACAGGGGTTAAAACGGATCTCACCTTCCGTGGCACACACGTACGAGTTCTGACAGAAATTGTCCCATGATCACGCTACGAAAGCTGGGGGAAGTTCGCTCCAGATTGGTCCCCGAGAATAAAACCCCGCAAGTCGTGCCCTTTCCCCTTAAAACCGGGCCATTCCATTGGGCACCGAAAGGGGACAGTAATGGCGCGGAAACGACATCCGGACGAAGACGTTTTGAAGCTGACGATTGGTGACGATGTGGCATCCGGTATCGCCCGGCACCCATGTAAAAATTAGCTTAGCTAAGCATGTATTCCTGCTGCATTTCGCATGATTCTCCGTATTCTCGGTATAGTGGCTGTGACGATGAATTTTTCAGCATCAAAAATTATTCATTGTTTATAAATCTTTGAACCCGAAATCTCTCGACTTTATGTAATTTCCGTACACAAAGGTTGAATCATCCTCGTTAGGAACCGATAACCGAAGACACTTCAAAGGTCGGTCAAAACTTCCACAAGCGAAGTTCCCTGACCGGGCGGTGAGGCGCAATTTGACCCGACCGCCATTGATCACAGGGATCTGCCCACGCAACGACGTGCGGACTGAACAACGACAACCCTGACGGCACCGCCTCTGTATTCCGCGCCGCGGAATCCGGAAGACCGGTTGCGGCCAAGTGCGGGCTGCCGTCATCAGAAACGGAGAGAGACATGACCAGCGACGTCGCCGGCAACGCCGAACTGACGATGACCAAGCAGACCTACAGCAAGGATCCGTTGGCAGACCGCGAGACGGGACATTATCGCAAGGAATACGTTACCAGCTTCGTTGACAAGTGGGACGAGTTGATCGACTGGGACGGCCGCGCTCAAAGCGAGGGGCAGTTCTTCATCGACATCCTGAAGGCGCGCGGCAAGGAGCGCGTGCTGGACGTGGCCTGCGGGACCGGCTTTCACTCGGTGCGCCTGACCGAGGCGGGTTTCGACGTGACCGCCGCCGACGGCAACGCGGCCATGGTCGCCAAGGCGTTCGAGAACGGCCAGAGCCGCGGCCTGATCCTCAAGACCGCTCAGGCGGACTGGCGCTGGCTGAACCGGGACATTCACGGCAAGTACGATGCAATCATCTGCCTTGGCAATTCTTTCACTCACCTCCACGAAGAGCAGGACCGCCGCCGTGCCCTGGCCGAATTCTACGCCGCGCTCAAGCATGATGGCGTGTTGATCCTCGACCAGCGCAACTATGACGCGATGCTCGACAGCGGGTTTTCCAGCAAGCACAAGTATTATTATTGCGGCGATGACGTCAGCGCCGAGCCCGAGCATATCGACGAAGGCCTGTGCCGGATGCGCTATGACTTCGCCGACGGAGCGTCCTACACGCTCAACCTTTGTCCGATCCGCAAGGATTACATGCGCCGCCTGTTCCGCGAAGCCGGGTTCGAGCGGGTGCGCACCTATGGCGACTTCCAGGACACCTATGCCGAGGAGGAGCCCGACTTTTTCATCCACGTCGCCGAAAAATCGGCCGAGCATGTGGCCCGCTGGGGAGGCAACGGCGCCGATGGTCGGGTGGACATCCGCGATGTCGCGGAAACCTACTATGACAGCGATGATGCCGACACGTTCTACTCGACCATCTGGGGCGGCGAGGACCTGCATATCGGGCGTTACGCGACCACCAAGAACATCCGCGAAGCCAGCGACCTGACGATCGAAAGCATGATCGAGGCGCTGCCCGGCCTGAAATCCGGATCCCGGGTTCTGGACCTTGGTGCGGGCTATGGCGGTGCGATGCGCACCGTCGTGAAGAAAACCGGTTGCGAGGCTGTGTGTCTGAACATCTCCGAGACCCAGAACGAATATAACCTGGGCAAGGTTCGCGCCGCGCGGCTGGCCGACAAGATCAGCATTCGCCACGGCGTATTCGAAGACGTGCCAGAGGCCGACGAGAGCGTCGACGTTGTCTGGAGCCAGGATGCCTTCCTGCATTCCGACCAGCGCGACCAGGTTCTGGCCGAGGCGTTCCGTGTGCTGAAACCGGGCGGGCACCTGATATTCACCGACCCGATGCAGGCCGATGACGTGCCCGAGGGTGTTCTTCAGCCCGTCTATGACCGGCTGCAGCTCAACAGCCTGGGCTCGCCCGGCTTCTACCGCCAGACCGCCGAGGGGCTCGGTTTCGAGACGGTACAACAGGAGGATGCGGTTTCCGACCTGCGGGCGCACTATGCCCGGGTTCGCGAGGAGCTTCTGGCGCATTACGACGAGCTGCGCGAGAAGGGCTGCTCGGCCGAGTATCTCGACAAGATGGCGGTTGGCCTGCAGAACTGGGTGAAAGCCGCCGATGACGGCCACCTCGCCTGGGGCATCCAGCATTTCCGCAAACCCGTCAAACACTGAACCCCGCGACGGGGGCGCCGTGGCGCGCCCCCGCCTTTTCCCTCCCGATCACCGAGATGGAGACACGCACATGACAGGTACGTCCGACACGCCGTCAATTTCATTCGAGCTTTTTCCGCCCAAGACGGAGGCCGGTGTGACCCGACTGCGCGATACCGTGGCGCAACTGAGTGCGGCCGACCCGGAGTATTTCTCGGTCACATACGGCGCCGGGGGCACCACGAGGGACCGCACCGCGCGCATCGTCGAGATGGTGGCGAACCGCACGGGGCTGCCGGTGGCGCATCATTTCACCTGCGTCGGCGCCAGCCGGGCCGAGATCGACCGCCAGGCCGAAGCATTCTGGGAGACCGGCATGCACAGGATCGTCGCGCTGCGCGGGGACCTTCCGGAGGGCCAGAGCCTGCCAGACGATGGCTACAATGACGCGGCCGAACTGGTGACGGCGCTGCGCCGCAAGGGCGATTTCGACATCTCCGTCGCCGCCTACCCCGAGGTGCATCCGGAGGCCCGCGATGCCGCCGCTGACATGGACCACCTCAAGCGCAAGATCGACAACGGCGCGGCACGGGCGATCACGCAATATGCCTTCGACACCGACACCGTGCTGCGGTTCGTCGATCGCGCGCGGGCCGCGGGCATCGACGCGCCGATCGTGGCCGGGATCATGCCCGTGGCCAATTTCGAGGGGCTGAAACGGTTTTCCGCAGGCTGTGGCGCCTCGGTGCCCGACTGGATGGGCCAGATGTTCGACGGGCTGGACGAAGCGCCTGAAACTCGCGCGATGGTCGCGACGGGCGTTGCCGCCGAGCAATGCCGCCGCCTGATGGAGGCCGGGATCACCGACTTTCACTTCTACACGCTCAACCAGCCGAAAGTGACACTGGCCGTTTGCAGGACATTGGGGCTGACACCCGATATTATGGCCGAGAACGCCGCTTGAAGGAATGAAGAACGCATGACCAAGACCAACGACATAGCCACAGCCAATGCAGACCGCATCCTTGTGCTGGACGGGGCGATGGGCACGATGATCCAGCAGGAAAAGCCGGATGAGGCCGCCTATCGCGGCGCGCGGTTCAAGGATCATCCCAGCGACGTGGGCGGCAACAACGAGTTGCTGACCCTGACCCAGCCCGACATGATTCGGAAAATCCACGAAGATTTCCTGAATGCGGGTGCCGACATCCTGTGCACCAACACCTTCGGCGCCAACGCGATCAGCCAGGCCGATTACGACATGACCGACCTCGTGGTCGAAATGAACACCGAATCCGTCCGCCTCGCGCGGGAGGCCGCCGACGCGGTCGCCACGCCCGACCGGCCGCGCTGGGTCGCGGGGGGCATCGGCCCGACAAACCAGACCGCCAGCATCAGCCCGGACGTGAACGACCCCGGCTTCCGGGCGGTGACATTCGACGATCTGGCCCGCGCCTATGGCGAGGCGGCGCGCGCGCTGATCGAGGCAGGCGCCGACCTGCTGCTGATCGAGACGATCTTTGACACGCTGAACGCCAAGGCCGCGCTTTTCGCCATCGACAGCCTGTCGGACGAGGGGCTGACCATTCCGCCGCTGATGATCTCGGGCACCATCACCGACCGGTCTGGACGCACCCTGACAGGCCAGACGCCCGAGGCGTTCTGGGTGTCGATGAGCCACGCGCGCCCCTACTCCATCGGGCTGAACTGCGCGTTGGGCGCGGGCGAGATGCGCCAGCACGTGCGCACCCTGTCCGAGGTGGCCGACACGCGCATCAGCGCCTATCCCAACGCCGGCCTGCCCAACGAGATGGGCGGCTATGACGAAACGCCCGAGGAAACCGCCGAGCATCTGGCCGAATGGGCGTCGTCGGGGCTGGTCAACATCGTGGGCGGTTGTTGCGGCACCACGCCCGACCATATCCGCGCCATCGCGGATGCGGTCGCGGGCAAGGCCCCGCGCAAGATCCCGCAGAAAGTCAGGCGCATGCGGCTGAGCGGTCTGGAGATGTTCGAGACACAAGGCGCGGACGTCAAGGAGGGCGCAGCATGAGTACCGGAGTTGCCAGTTTCATCAATATTGGCGAGCGGACCAATGTCACCGGCTCGGCCAAGTTCAAGAACCTGATCATGGACGGCGACTATGCCACCGCGCTCGACGTGGCCCGCCAGCAGGTCGAGAACGGCGCGCAGATCATCGACGTGAACATGGACGAGGGGCTGCTCGATTCAGAGCAGGCGATGACGACCTTCCTGAACCTGATCGCGTCCGAGCCCGACATCAGCCGCGTGCCGGTCATGCTCGACAGCTCCAAGTTCGAGGTGATCGAGGCCGGGCTGAAATGCGTACAGGGCCGCGCCGTGGTCAACTCCATCTCGCTCAAGGAAGGCGAGGAGGCGTTTCTGGAACAAGCCCGAACCGTGCGGCGCTATGGTGCCGCCGTGGTCGTCATGGCGTTTGACGAGAACGGACAGGCCGAGACCGCGCAGCACAAGTTTGACATCTGCAAGCGGTCCTACGACCTCTTGGTCGAGAAGGCCGGGTTCGAACCCTGGGACATCATCTTCGATCCCAACATCTTTGCCGTGGCGACGGGGATCGAGGAGCATAACGACTATGCCAACGCCTTTTTCGAGGCGACCCGAATGATCAAGGAGGCGATGCCGGACGTGCATGTCTCTGGCGGGCTTTCGAACGTGTCTTTCAGCTTTCGCGGCAACAATGCGGTGCGCGAGGCGATGCATTCGGCGTTCCTGTACCACGCGATCCCGCTGGGGCTGGACATGGCGATCGTCAATGCCGGGCAGATCACCGTCTATGACGACATCCCAGGAGAGCTGCGCGAGCATGTCGAGGACGTGCTGCTGAACCGCCGCGACGACGCGACCGAGCGCTTGCTGGAGATTGCCGACAAGTACAAGGGCACCGGCGAGGCGTCCAAAAAGGAAGATCCCAAGTGGCGCGAACTGCCGGTCGAGAAGCGGCTGGAACACGCGCTGGTGCACGGCATCACCGATTATGTGGTCGACGACACAGAGGAATGCCGCCAACGCGCCGAAAAGCCGCTCGATGTGATCGAGGGACCGCTGATGGACGGCATGAACGTGGTCGGCGACCTCTTCGGCGCGGGCAAGATGTTCCTGCCGCAGGTGGTGAAATCTGCCCGCGTGATGAAGGCCGCCGTGGCGCATCTGTTGCCCTTCATGGAAGAGGAAAAACGCCTGTCGGGCGACACCTCAGCCAAGGGCAAGGTGGTGATGGCCACGGTCAAGGGCGACGTGCACGATATCGGCAAGAACATCGTCGGCGTCGTGCTGCAGTGCAACAACTACGACGTGGTCGACCTTGGCGTGATGGTCCCGGCCGAGGATATTCTCGAGGCGGCGAAAAAGGAAAACGCCGATATCATCGGTCTCTCCGGTCTGATCACCCCGTCGCTTGACCGAATGGTCGACGTGGCCGCCGAGATGAAACGACAGAAGTTCGACCTGCCGCTGCTGATCGGCGGGGCGACCACCTCGAAAAAGCATACCGCGCTGAAGATCGCGCCGGAATATGAGCATGGCGTGATCCATGTCGATGATGCGTCCAAGGCCGTCGGCGTGGTCTCAAAGCTGCTGTCCAAGACGGCCCGACCGGGCTTTCTGGCCGATGTCGTCTCCGAGCAGGACAAGCTGCGCGACGGGATGAAAGGCGCCGGCGACCGGCCGACCGCCGCGCTGGCCGAGGCGCGCAAATCCAGGTTTGACGGCGGCTGGGACAGCTACACGCCCCCCGCCCCGCAGACGCCGGGCCTGACGGTGATCGACGACATGACCATCGCCAAGCTGCGGGAGTTCATCGACTGGACGCCGTTCTTCAACACCTGGGAGATGAAGGGCAAGTTTCCCGGCATCCTCGAAGATCCCGACAAAGGACTGGCGGCGCGCGAGCTTTACGACAACGCGCAGAAGATGCTGGACCGGATCGAGCAAGAGGACTGGTTCAGTCCGCGCGGCGTGGTGGGCCTCTGGCCCGCAAATGCGCAGGGCGACGATATCGTCGTCTGGGCGGACGAGACCCGCAAGAACGCTGCCGCCCGCATGCCGCAACTGCGCCAGCAGCGCAGCAAGTCGAACGGCAAGCCGCAGATGTGTCTTGCCGACTTCGTGGCGCCCGAAGGCACCGAGGACTGGGTGGGCGGCTTTACCGTCACCGCCGGGCGCGAGGTGCACGACATCGCCGACCGGCTGAAGGCCGAGGGCAACGACTATGACGCCATCATGGTGCAGGCACTGGGCGACCGGATCGCCGAGGCCTTTGCCGAGGCATTGCACGCCCGCGTGCGCCGCAGCCTGTGGGGCTATGCCGCGGACGAGACGCTGGATAACGAGGCGCTGATCCGCGAGCAGTACCGCGGCATCCGCCCTGCCCCGGGCTATCCGGCCAACCCCGACCACACCGAGAAGCGCACGCTGTTCGACCTGCTGGATGCGCCCGAGCATACTGGCGTCACCCTGACCGAAAGCTGCGCGATGTGGCCCGCCTCGGCGGTATCAGGCCTCTATTTCGCCCACCCGGACTCGGCCTATTTCGGCATTGGCCGGATCGGCCCCGACCAGGTGGCCGATTATGCCGAGCGCAAGGGCATGAAGATTGCCGAGGTGGAGGCATGGCTGCAACCCAGCCTGTCCTACACGCCCGACAAGTCATCGGCCGATCGAAAGATCGCCTGACGCCCGCAAAAAGTCGATTTTTGACAAAAGCGACCCAACCCCACGACAGTGGAGAAAGGACCAATTATGAGCGACAAGTCATGGCTATTCACCAGTGAATCGGTGTCCGAGGGGCACCCCGACAAGGTCTGCGACCGGATTTCGGACGCGGTGCTGGATGCCTACCTCGCCGCTGACCCGCAATCGCGCGTGGCCTGTGAAACGCTGGCCACCACCGACCACGTCACCATCGCCGGCGAAGTGCGCGGCCCGGAAAGCGTGCTGAAGGATGTCGAGCAAATCGCCCGCGACGCGATCCGCGACATCGGCTATGAACAGCATGGCTTTTCCTGGAAGGATGCCGAGATCATCTGCCGCCTGCACGCCCAATCGGCCGATATCGCCATGGGCGTGGACGAGGGCGAAAAAGGCGAGGAAGGTGCCGGCGACCAGGGAATCATGTTCGGCTACGCCTGCAACGAGACCGAAGAGCTGATGCCGGCCCCGATCCAGTTCGCCCACAAGATCCTGCGCACGATGGCCGAGGACCGCAAATCGGGCAAGCAGCCCAAGTTCGGCCCCGACGCCAAGAGCCAGGTCACGCTCAAATACCAGAACGGCAAGCCGGTCGGCCTCGACACCGTGGTGGTCTCGACCCAACATGCCGAAGGACTGAGCCAGGACGACGTGCGCAGCCTCGTCGAGCCCTACATCACCGACTGCTTCAAGGAAGAGGGCTGGAGCCTGCCGTCGCAGGACAAGATCATCGTCAACCCGACCGGCAATTTCGTCATCGGCGGCCCGGACGGTGATGCGGGCCTCACCGGCCGCAAGATCATCGTCGACACCTATGGCGGCGCCGCCCCACATGGCGGCGGCGCGTTTTCCGGCAAGGACCCGACCAAGGTGGACCGTTCGGCGGCTTATATCTCACGCTACATGGCCAAGAACGTCGTCGCCGCCGGGCTGGCCGACAAGTGCCAGATCCAGTTGGCCTATGCCATCGGCGTACCCGAGCCGGTCGCCATCTATGTCGACACACTGGGCACGGGCCGGGTCGACGAATCCAAGCTGGCCAGCACCCTTCGCGAGATGGTCGGCCTGACCCCGCGCGGCATCCGCGAGCATCTGGGCCTGCTCAAGCCGGTCTATGCCCGCACCGCCGCTTATGGCCATTTCGGACGTGTTCCGGACGAGGATGGCGGCTTCAGCTGGGAGCGCACGGATCTGGCCGACGAACTGGCCCGCACCTTCGGCGTATCCGCCGCAGCAGAGTGATCCGAAACACCAGAACGAAGAAAGGAGACGCGACATGAACAAGCCAGAGAGAGTCAGTCCCGCGGACAGCGCGATCCGTGACATCGCTCTTGCCGGTTTCGGCCGCAAGGAGCTGGACATCGCCGAGACCGAGATGCCGGGCCTGATGGCCCTGCGCGAGGAATACGGGCAAGACAAGCCGCTCAAGGGCGCGCGCATCGCGGGGTCGTTGCACATGACGATCCAGACTGCCTGCCTGATCGAAACGCTTGTGGCGCTGGGCGCCGAGGTCCGCTGGGCCTCGTGCAACATCTTTTCCACCCAGGACCACGCCGCCGCCGTGATCGCCGAGGGCGGCACGCCGGTCTTCGCGGTCAAGGGCGAGACGCTGGAGGAATACTGGGATTATTGCGACCGCATCTTCCAGTTCGAGGACGGCGGCGCCAACATGATCTTGGACGATGGCGGCGACGCCACGCTCTACATCCTGATCGGCGCGCGGGTCGAGGCCGGTGAAACCGAGCTGATCGAGACGCCGACCTCTGAAGAAGAGACGTGCCTGTTCGCCCAGATCAAAAAGCGCATGGCTGAAAGCCCCGGCTGGTTCACCAAGCAGCGCGAGATGATCAAGGGTGTCAGCGAGGAAACGACGACCGGCGTGCATCGCCTTTACAAGATGATGCAGGAAGGGCAGCTGCCGTTTCCCGCGATCAACGTGAATGACAGCGTCACCAAGTCGAAATTCGACAACAAGTATGGCTGCAAGGAAAGCCTTGTCGACGGCATCCGCCGCGCCACCGACACGATGATGGCCGGCAAGGTCGCCGTGGTCATGGGCTATGGCGACGTGGGCAAAGGCTCGGCCGCCTCGCTGAAAGGCGCCGGTGCCCGCGTGATCGTGACAGAGGTCGATCCGATCTGCGCGCTGCAGGCGGCGATGGACGGGTTTCATGTGACGACGCTGGAAGACGTGGTTTCCACCGCGGATATCTTCGTCACGACCACCGGCAACAAGGACGTGATCCGCATCGAGCATATGCGCGAGATGAAGGACATGGCGATCGTCGGCAATATCGGCCACTTCGACAACGAGATTCAGGTGGCTTCGCTCAAGAACCACAAGTGGACCAACATCAAGGAACAGGTGGACATGATCGAGATGCCCTCGGGCAACCGCATCATTCTGCTGTCCGAAGGCCGCCTGCTGAACCTTGGCAACGCCACCGGCCACCCATCCTTCGTGATGTCGGCCAGCTTTACCAACCAGGTGCTGGCGCAGATCGAGCTGTGGAAGAACGGCGGCGAATACGAGAACAAGGTCTACATCCTGCCCAAGCATCTGGACGAGAAAGTGGCACGTCTGCATCTGGAGCGGATCGGCGTGAAGCTGACCGAACTGGCGAAAGACCAAGCGGACTATATCGGCGTTTCGCCTGAAGGCCCCTACAAGCCGGAACACTACCGGTATTGAGGAGCGAGACATGACCGAACGAACACCGCATATCGTGGGTTTGGGCAACGCGCTGGTCGATGTCGTCGCCGCGGTCGAGCCCGATGTCGTTACGCGACACGGGCTGACCCCGGGGGGCATGCACCTTGTGAATGCCGACGCGGCCCACGCCCTGTTCGAGGATGTCGGCCCCGGTATCCGCCAGTCCGGCGGATCGGTGGCCAACTCCATCGCGCACCTGGCCGACACGCCTGTCCGGGGAACCTACCTCGGCAAGGTGGCCAACGATGATCTCGGCGATGCCTTCTGCGAGGAGATGTCGGGCATGGGACTGGCCGCACCGGTTGCCGTGGCACAGAACGGCGATCACGGCACCGGCCGCTGCGTCGTGCTGGTCACACCGGACGGCGAACGCACCATGAGCACCTACCTGGGTGCGGCAACCACGTTGATGCCTCCGGAGGCGCTAGCGGCCCTGCCCGAAGAGTTCGATATCCTGTTTATCGAAGGCTACATATGGGACGCCCCGCATGGCGCGGCGGTGATCGAACGCCTGGCCGAAGCGGCGCAGGCCGCCGGGGCGAAGGTCGCGCTGACACCGTCGGATGCCGGTTGCGTCGAGCGTAACATAGACGTCATGCGCAACTTCGTCTCACGCCATGTCGATATCCTTGTCGGCAACCAGGCCGAGGTGGCCGCGCTGGCGGGACGCGACGGCGCGGACGCTGCACTTGGCTGGGCCATGACGCGGGTGTCCATCGCGGCGGTGACCGAGCACGACAAGGGATCAATCGTGGCCGATGCCGAGGGTCGCCACCACATCCCGGCGGTCGACGTGCCGGACGTCATCGATAGCACCGGCGCGGGCGATGCCTACGCGAGCGGATTCCTGGCGGCACTGGCCCGCGGCCTGCCGGTACAAGAAGCTGGCAAGCTCGGGGCGGAAAGCGCGGCCCGGGTGCTGGTCCACTACGGTGCGCGCGACGGTGACGCAGCCAAGGCGATCGCCTTACCGGCAGCCTGAGTACCACCGCAAGCAGCAGTTCGCCGGTCTGGGGTGCCATGAACCTTCAAGGCGCCACCGGCCGGCACTGACGCGCCAAGCTGCGGTATCGGCCAGACGCAATGGCTGGCCGATACCGGGCACGACTTTTGCCGCGCGCCACAAGATCGTCTTGCGCGTTTTGCAACACTTTCTGTTTCCGCATTCACGGACAAGCCCGCGTTTCTTTGACCTGTTCAGGCTTCACGTAACGTCCGACCACATGTTTGCGCAGTCGAGTTCTTTATTTTTGGGCCATTTAAGCGTTTCACCGATAAGCTGAGCCATCAGCTAAAGACGAAACGCGTGCACCGATTGAGTTTTCCGCAGCGTTTCACGGGTAAGCTGTGATTCAGGTGTTTCGCGAAACGCTTTAAGCAGACGAACACCACTGTCTCAAAATCAAGGCCTTCCTGATGAATCCGAAGGTTCGGAACTTCCGCCATCGGGTGGTCGCGCGGCGCATCAAAGAATCCCGCCCGTCTCAACACTGCGTCACGCCGGTCGAGGCCACGCCCGGGGCGACCAGCGGACGATTTGCATTCCCGGCTCAGTCGTCACTGGCAAGCCAGTCGCGAAAGCGGCGCTGGCGCAGGTCCTCGGTATTCGCGTGCCAGCCGCTGTCCCGTACCAGCGCCCGCCCCCCGTGTTGCGGCGCGTTCGGCAGATGCGCGCGCATCGGCACGCCCAGATCCCGGTTGATCCCGATCCTGTCGAAGGCCGAGCGGCGCGTCGGGCCGTAGGGAATCTGCGTCGCGAGCCGTGCCATCGTGGCCGGGTCCGCGGCGTACTGCACAAAGGCCCGTGCGGCATCGGGCGCGTCGGTGTCGGCGGCAATGGCCCAGACCTCGATCCCGATGATGCGACCGTCCCAGACTATGTCAATCGGTGCGCGCGCGCGCTGCGCCATGTCGAAGAACCGGCCGTTGAACCCCGCCGCCATCACGGCACGGCCATTCGCCAGCATCTCGGCCGGCGCGGCCGGGTCCTGCCACCAGACGATGTCATCGCGGATGGTGTCGAGCTTTCTGAAGGCCAGGCGCAGGCCGCGGTCCGTGCTGAGCAGACCATAGACCTGTTCCGGCGGCACGCCTTCGGCCAGCAATGCCCATTCCAGGATGCCGTCCGGGCTGCGCTGAACGGCGCGGGGCCCGGGAAAGCGGTCGGTGTCGAAGAAATCCTCGATCCGGGTCGGTTTCACCCCCGAAAACGCGCGGTCGTCAAAGGCCATGACGCGGGCATAGGCGTTTTGCGGCACAGCGCAAACATCCGGCGCGAAGGGGGCGAAATCCGCCAGGGCCTCGGGCGCAAAAAGCGCGCCCGGGTCGATCTTGAGCAGCAGCCCCTGCGCGCAGGCGACACGGGCCTGATCGGCCAGCATGTCGATCACGTCCCACCCCTCCGGCGCCCCGCGCTCGGCCACGGTCGTCCAGCTTCCATCGTAGACGCCCACATCGACATCAAGGCCGGTCTCCGCGGCAAAAGGCGCGATGACGGCCTGTCGTTGCGCCGTCTCGTAGGCGCCGCCCCAGGACACGATCGTAAGATCGTCTGCGCGGGCCGGGGTCGCGACCATAGCAAAAATCAGCAGGAAGAGATCAGATCGACGCATTTTCTTCCTTTCGCAGCCGCGCGCCTTCGTCCAGCCAGGCCGAGACCAGATCCGCCTCCGACACCGCGCCAAGGTAGCGCCCCGTTTCGCCGCAGACGACGGGCACCGCGTCGCCGACGAAACCGCGCAGGCGCTCCATCGCGTCGGCAAGGTCGGTGGCGTCGTCAAAGACCAGCCGGGCCGGGGCCAGGCCTTGCGCCACTCGGGGCGGATCCTCCTGGGCGCCGGGGCTGAAAACGCCCAGAAGCCGGCCTTCGGCGTCGAGCACGAACGCCTCGCGCCAGCCCTGCGCGCGCAGACGCTCGGCCACTTCCGCGGGCCTGTCATCCGCTGTGGCGGTCACCGCCTGCGGTTGCAGGAAATCGACGACCTTCAGCGCCGCGAAATGCGCCCGGTCCCGGCCAAGGGAAAAATCGATGCCCCGACGGGCAAGCTGCACGTCGAAGAGCGACCGGCCAAAGGCGCGATGTGACACGAGGTTGGAAAAGACCACGGCCACCATCGCGGCGATTGTGACGTCGTAATTGCGGGTCAGTTCGAACACGATCAGGATGCAGGTCAGCGGCGCGCCGATCACCGCGCTGGCAAAGGCCATCATGCCGCCGATCGCGTAGATCGCCGCGCCCGAGGTCGGCACGCCCGCCAGACCCGAGGCCAACGTCCAGAAGAGCACGCCGATCAGGCTCCCAATCAGGAGCGACGGGCTGAACGCGCCGCCCGAGAAGCCCGCGCCGATGCACAGTGCGGTCAGGATGATCTTGGCGGCGATCAGCACGATCAGTTCGCCAAGCCCGAAGGCGCCGTCGATGGTGGCAAAGCGCAGGGTCGAGGTGCCAATCCCCAGCACGTCGGGCAAGATAAGCGCCGTAAGCCCCACCGCAAGGCCCGCCATTGCCGTGCGCGCCTCTGGCCACCGGATCCGCTGGGCGAGGGCCGGTCCGATGGCCAGCAGCAGGCGCATGAACACGATTGCCGCCAATGCTACAAATAGGCCGAGAATGGCAACGAGACCAAACTCGTAGCCGTGGGCGACTCCCGGAAACTCGATCCGGAACAAGGCGGGCCGTTCAAAGATAACGTTGGCAATCACATAGCCGGCGACCGACGCGACCGTCACCGGCGCAAAGGCCCGGGTGGCGTAGTGGCGCAGGACGACTTCGTGCGCAAAGAGCACGCCCGCGATCGGTGCGTTGAACGCGGTCGAGATGGCGGCGGCCACGCCGCAACTGACGGCGATGCTTGCCAGGTTCGGCACACCCAGGCGCAGCCGATGCGCGAACCCGCCGAAGATCGCGCCAAGATAGACCATCGGCCCGTACTGCCCGACCGAGGCCCCGGTGCCCAGCGACAACGCTGCGCTCAGGGTCGAGACCAGCCCGCTGCGCAGATCGGGAAGCGGTTTGTGGAACTGCACCGCCTCGATCACGTCAGGCGGGCCAAGCGGTCGTCCGGCGGGCGACAGGTGTCGATGGATAAGCCCGACGATCAGACCGCCGAGCGTGGGCACGAGGATCGTCATCACGGCCACGAAACCCGGAACGCTTTCCCATTGCACCCGCGCCCGGGGTTCGACCAGCAGAACCGTGTTCAAAAGCGCAACAAGATCGACAAGAGCAATCGCCGCCATTGACGCCGCCCCGCCGACAGTCAGGGCGATGCCGGTGAGGATCACCATTCGCAAGGGCGCAGGCGCCGTGTCGCTTTGCGTTCCGAGGGTCATTTCCGTGGATCATCGACCGGATCAGCGCATGACGCAACAGGCAGGACAGGCGCGGCGGCGCCCGCTTCCCGGCACGACGTTGCTGGCGGCATTGCGGCGGTTCATATTCCTAGTGACCTCGGCGGACGCAGGCACGGTCGTTCTGTCGATGATGACGACTGACGGAAACCTGCCTCCGGTCATCCAGAAAATGATCTGGGGCATCTGATCCTCCCCTGTCCGTCTTCAGGGATTTTGGGACAGATGGCGGCTTGAGGCGGACAAGAACGGAACACGCCGGACAACCAATAGCAGAAACGACTGATTTAACAGACGATTAAGACTTCGCTGGACTATCTCGGATGTTGAAGTGGTGCCCGGGGGCGGAATCTCCACCTCCACACTTGCCCTGCTATTCCCCTTGTTTTACTGATTATTTCAGACAACGCACCAAAAAGAATGTGTAGCAAAATGTGGAGTGCAAGGTGGAGGTCTCTCCGCCCACATTTATATCCGACAGCTACACGAAGGAAGGGCAAAACATGGCGGGACTGGTCAAGCGTGGAGATACATATCATCTGCGAATGCGGGTGCCCCGTCGCTATGCCTCCGTCATGCCCGGCAAGCACGAAATCCAGCGAAGCCTGCGAACCGGCGACGAGAAGCTGGCACGCGCACAGCTCCTTGTGAAGGAGCAGCAGATCCTCGCGGAACTGGACTTATTGCTTGCTGGACGTTCTTCTCCTGGGTCAAGGGAGCATTTCGAGGCGGTCAGCGGACTCGCTACTTCCCGTGGCTTTGTTTACCGCACGGCAGAGGAACTTGCCGCTGGTCCGCTGGACGAGCTCCTTCCGCGTTTTGCTTCCCTGAAGTCCGCAAAAGATGCCCCGGATTCAACGGCTGCGACTGCTCTATTGGGCGCCGTAGAACGCCCCCGTCTCACGATAACGGAAGTCGCGGATTCAATGCCGAGCAGGTTTCCGGAAGAGGTGGTGCACAAAAGCAAACGTCAGCAGGGGACGTGGTGCTCCCGCTGGACACGTCCAGCAGCGAAGGTTGTCGAACTCTTGGGCCTTGATCCGGTATTCACAGATATCCCACGGAGCGACGCCCTCTCATTCCGGGATGCCCTGCGGGATCGGATTATAGATGGCGACATCTTGGGGCGCAGTGCGCAAAAGGAGATCCAACTCCTGAACCTGATGTGGCAGAAGTTTCACGAGTCGCTGGGCGTCGATGAGCGTGAGTTGCCGTTTTCTCCATTTTCGGGTCTCGGCAAAGGTTTCAGCAGGCTCGATGAAGAAGAGGGCCGGAAGCTCCAAGTGCCCTTGAACATCATAGAAGAAAGGATTGTGCCCGAAGGCGCGCTGGACTTCATGCCTCCGCAAGCCCGGGATATCACCTTGGTCCTGACGGAAACCGGTGCTCGGCAGTCGGAGATCACCGACCTTCCGCCGCACTCCATTTTCCTCGACTCGCCGGTGCCCCATGTCTGGATTCGGCGAGAAACTGGCATCTGGGCACGCGAGATCAAGAACAAGCAGAGCAAGCGGAAAATCCCGCTGGTGGGTGTTGCCCTGGAAGCCATGCGTAGAAACCCGGAAGGGTTCCCGCAGTATCGACACAAGGGCACATATTCAGCGACCGCAAATAAGGCCCTGCACGCCCACAATGTTCTCCCCGAAAACATCACCATTGGTGGCCTTCGGCATAGTTTCGAGTCTCGCTTGAAAGTGGCACTCATCGAGAACGACGACCGTGCGGAACTGATGGGGCATTCTGTAAAGAAGGCTCGCGGCAGAGAAGTATACGGCGACGAAATGGACCTCCGAAGAAAACTTGAATGGCATCACCGGATCATGTTCACGCAGCAAGCATAGTGCGGCGCTCTCGCCGTTCCCGGATTCTATCCCTTGTATTGTTTTTTGCGATCAACTCGGCAAGCTCCCTCTCCAATCGCTCGTAGATGCATTCCAGAGCATCGCCATCGGTTCCTTCTTCGATGGCGTCTTCCAAGAATGCCATGGCCTCCTCGATCTGCTCGATCTTCGTGGAGCGCGACGGGCTGGATTTCTTGTAAGACATTGTTTTTCTTGACCTCATTTTAGTTGAGGTCAGGAAATGGGTTCAAAGAAAATGGCCCGGAAACGCGTTCAGCCTCTCCGAACGCGCCAGATATTTGGTAGTTTCCCGCCGCGTTTCGCGGCTTCCTCGATCAAGCAAAGAGCGGCGGCACGATCTTGTCTTTGCAACTCCAGTAAGTGCCGCCGCTTTAGAGGTTCACTGTGGCTCGGTGCGAACGCAAAGAGCATCACTTGACCAGCCGCCACGGCGACCTTCCCCTTCGTCCGCGCCAGATCGTCCAGGCGAACGGCAGCTTGTATCAGCTCACGATTGCTTGGCGACTGCGGGACTGCCCAGGATGTGGCGGGGGTATGGTCATCTGGTATCTCTGCTGCCGTTTGGTTCTTTTCGGTGGGGACTTCCTGAAGCACTTCGCAAAACTCGGAATACGCCTCTACGGCCCGACGAAAGGAGCCAGACTTTGCGGCTGCGAGAATACGCTCCTGAACTCCGCGCAACCAAGTTCTTGCCGCCCGGTCTTTCACCTGGCCGTCATCCGCAAGCCAAGCATCATAGACCGCGATTGTCTCGGCGAACCATGCTCGCACTTTCGACTCTTGTTGTTCGTTCATAGCTTGTTGTCTCCCGTGATATCCACGGCGTCGGCACCAAACTCCGGTGCGACTCCAGGCTCAATCAACTGGTTGGGAGCCTTCAGCTCTGTAATGAACTTGATCCTGTCGCCGTTCCAGAACAGCGCAGGATTGAACCAGTATACGTGCGTGCGAGTCGATGCAGCGATGAAGCCTTTCTCTATGAGTTCAGTTCTGCCGCGATAGTAAGACGCAGCACTGAACCCCTTGCCCCTGCCCTCGGCTTTCTTGCGCTTGTGATAATCCACAACCGCTTTTGCAGACATATAGACATGATCTTCGTTTGGATCGCTGCCGATCTCATCAAAGAGATACTGAACCAACCTTTGCCCTGGCCCTTTCAAATCGAAGAACACCGTCAGGTGTCTTGTGAAGACTTTTACGAACGGGTCAGAATCCACTTCGATGATCTTGGTGATCGCGGCGGTATTCGTCTCGTCGCCGGTTCTCGTATTCACCGCAACAACATTGTCTTCATTGATCTGGTGTTTCTGTTTCTTCGTGGGCAACTCAAATGCGGTCCAGAACGGGTTCGATTTCCAAAGTGTTTCGCCCTGTTCGTTCACCTCGAAATCAATCGGCGATCTTTCCGGCGCATGCGCACCTTCTCTCCGCCAGTTCTCTCCCGGCTTTACATAGTCTATGATCGGTGCTGTTTTATCATTACCTGTCTTCATGGCTCGGTCCTCATTGATCTTCAGTCGCTCTCAAACGGAGATAGAAAGACTCTCAACAGAACCCAAAATTTTGAGAGTAGAATGTTCAAAACTGATAGCTGGACTCTCAATTTTGAGAATCTACACCCAATAAAATCAATGGCTTAGATAGTTTTTCTTCTCCCTCTTCATGGAGCCACTTTCAGGCCTTCCGCCTTCATCCTTCCTGCCTCTTCATTTTTCTTGCCATCACACGCCTTTTTTCCGTCTCCCGTTTGGGAGGCGCCCGGGAGATTTCTATCTCCTTTAGAGACAACAAAGGACAAACTGATGCGAAAAATATTGAATGATCGAAACGGCGCGGGTGCCACGGAATACATGATGGTTGCCGGGTTGGTTGCGGCTCTTGCCGCCCCTCTGGCCGCAAGCTTCGGGGGGGCCACTGGAGATGCTTTGAGTGCATCCGGTGGCATTCTTGCGTCTTCGGTAGCTTATGCGCAGGAAAGCTCGGACGTTGGGCAAACAGGCGCGTCGCAAACACCTCCCACTGAATACCAGCCGCTCAATCCCGGGCACAACTGGCCCACGGCGGGGACGGACGTGGGGCGGTTCTCACGGACATACGCGATGGTGTATTTCGGCGGTTCAACCCCAGACGCTGCAATCTGGCTGCCACGAGACCAAGGCTATATCCCGGGCCGTCATGATGCTCCGGACCAGCCTGGTTTTCCGAACCTCTCGGACACGCCGGATGAACTGGGGTTCAACCCGTTCGCCCAGTCCGGTTTTCACGTAGCCGAAAGCGCTCCGCGTGCGGACAATCTCTGCGCGTTCATCGACCGGGAAAACTTCCGGCAAGCGCCGGGCGTCGATCCATCGGAGGTTGAAATCTCCTACACTACGAGAACCATTGCGCATTCCGATGGCTTTGACACCAACGCTCTGCTCTTTGAATACACGGGTAATCCGGGAACAGCGGGCTATGCTGGGATGCTGGGCGCTGAAAGCCCGGTCGAGGTCTTCGAGGCTATCACTTGCTCCCGCCCGGCATTGCCATCCGATGACCCGATCACGGGGCAACGGCCAAACTGATTGATACTCGCGCCCCTGCCAGCCCAGAAGAACCCCGGCCAAGTGCCGGGGCTCTTGTCGTTTTGTGCATCTCTCACCTGCGCGTTTTGCGCGCCGCCTCGGCCCTGCGCTCCGCATCATCCGCGCTTCGCACTGCTGCACGCAGGTCTTCCCTACACTTAGAAAGAATGCCCGCCGCGCTGTCCGGATCGACTTCCGCGCGCGCGAGAAGCGCACCACCGATGATTTCTTTCCTGTCGTCCGGGTCTGGTATCATGCCTGAACGGCGCATTGTCGCGTTAAGAACGCGAACATGCCTGTCCCTGGCCGGATCCCCCGGTATCGGCGGTTGATCGGACTGGCCCTTGCTACGCTGGTCTGTTGCAAGATCGGCAATTTTCGCAAGGTCGTCATCGCGCAGGATTTCGCGCGACAGATCGCGGAAAATGATGCGACCCAGCGGCTCGTCCCGGTCGAGGATCGCAAATATCAGCGCGCCAGCGATGTGCGCCCCGCGTGAAGCTTCTTCTTTTTCGATGAATGCCAGGATTTTCTGGCCCGTTTCAGTATCGTCCATGATCTCCTCCCTATCGGCTGGCCGCGCGCGGATGCTTGCGGGCTTGTTGCCGCTGCTGCTGTCGGTGAGTCATCGCGGCACGGCGTTCCTCGGCCCGGTCCCCCGCCGCACTCATGGCCGCGACGGGTTGGCCGCTGGGCTTCTCTGATCGTTGCGCCTGCGCCACGCTGCCCCTCTGGGTGTGCTGGCTTTCTTTTGCGATCTCGGGTGCGCCGCGTTCGATCAGGAAATCGCTGGCTTTCTGGGCATCCGATGTTGCCCGGAAAATGAACTTCTTGTCGTTGCGCAATGCCTTCAGCCAGGATTCCACATACGCGGCGGATTGATCGAGGTCCGGCGCGCGCCCGAGTTTCGCAAGGGTCTGAGCGGCTCCGATCTCGGCAACCAGTTCTTCACGAGCATAATCGGCTTTTGTGCCGCGTGTGCCCTTCGCCATCTCCGCCACAAAGGGCCGGTTCATCCTTGCTTCGGCACCCGTCCAATGCACTGCTTCATGTGCGAGGGTTTGATAGTATCCCTCCGTTGAATGAAAGGACGCCTTTGGCGGCATTTGCACCACGTCGGTGATGGGTGTGTATTTCGCACCGCCCTCCGGCGTCCCGGTTTCGACGGATACGCCCGCGCGCTGATAAAACCGCTCCATATCGTCCTCGGTCTTTGCTCCCTGCGCCTCCTTCTCTGGCTCCTGGTGCCATTTCTCGGGAAGCCCGTCGATCTGGTCAGCGTTGAAGACCACATAGCCCCGGCGGAGCGGGATTTTCACATCCTCGCCGGTCTGCGCGTCCTCTTTCTCAAAGACTTTGAAAAAGGTGATCTGCGTCGCCTTCTCGCCCTTGCGAACGGCGCCGCCCATTTCCTTGGCCTGCTTGAATGTCATCCAGTATGGCGATTGATAGCCTTTCTCGGACGCTTCCAACCAGAGCAAGAGGGTGTTGATGCCCTGGTAAGGCTGGCCGGTCGAGCGCCGTGGCACCGGCGCAACGCCGGAGTTCCACGGCGAATGCCACGGCTTGGTGCCGCTTTCGAGCGCGCCGATGATCTTGTCGGTGATTTCCTGCTCGATGTCGCGTTTCTGTTTGTGCGGCTTCGTCATTTGGGATCTCCTCGTAAGTGGACATGAGGGAGATGGTTCCCTTTCGCGCGGCACTGAAACGGCCCGTTCAAGAACGAGAAACCCCGGCGCGAAGGCCGGGGTCAGGATGCAGAAGAGAGCGTCTGTGATGAGGGTGAGTAGGGTCAGATTACCCCGTGATCTTCTGCGTCTTTCTCGAGTCGCTCGAAGTCCATTTCGATGATTGCGCAAAGAGATGGGGACACACTGTCGCCTGCCTCTTTGTCTTGCTCCGATGCCGTGTCGCCGATTTCAAGTGCCCTGTTGCGGAGATCATCAGCCCCGGCATCGGCAGCGATGTTGGCGATGTTCCAGCAGCCATCTGCAATCTCTTGTAGCGTCATGATTTATCCTTTCCTGGTTGAGCCGGAAGTAGGGAAAAATCTCATAGGTCATAAACCCAAACCTGAAAGTTTTGAAGGACTTCATCGATGCTACAGAATGGATTGCGATACCTTCCTACTGCTGGCTTGCTCATGCAAATCAGGCGGCCCTACAAACTTTAACATTCTCAGGAAAACTGAGATGTGAAACACGTGTAGGGGTCTCTGCTGCACTGAACATAGGCTGCCAAGAATGATTTTTGACGTTGAACAGTGGAGAAAGCCCTCTCCTGACGAGATGATTGCCTTTATTCATCGGATAAAAGAGCCGGAAGGCAATCCGTCTGGGAGTATTTTGGTCTTCCGGAGACACCTTTCCCCACTATCGGTGTACAAATATTTAGTGGCGAGGTTTGGCGCCCCGTATGGCTTCCAGACACTCGCAAAGAGGCAAGGTGATAGCGACAACCTATTCCATTGGGACTATTTGATCAAAGCAGGGCCGCTCATGTTGTGGATCCAAGGAGGCAATCGCGACGTGCACGTCCATGTCTCTGGCAAGAAAATGAAACCAAAAGACTGGGTCCGGTTTGCAAAGACATTGAAGAGTGATTTTGCGCGATGGGGCGCTGAAATGAGCAAGGTAGCCGCGGCACTGGAGAAGTGGAACATCGTCTCTAATCGTTATGTTATGGTCGCGGATGCTTGTGCCCAGTTTCACGATCTGCTGACAGATGAAGCCCAAGCACCTGATTTCACCCCCCAAAAACGAAGGACAGAAGCCGGAATAAAGCGATATCAACGACAAATAGAAAAGATCGGTGAGAGAGCAAATCGCGTCTTCAGCGCTTCATTATCCCTTGATCTCATTACCCCGGTGCTCGCAGAGTCCTTCGTCAACATGATTATCTTCCTGGCACGCAAAGATGAGCTCAAACGCAACCCACGGCAATACGAACAATATATTCGACAACATATTGATACGAGGGTCTTCGATCTGCACCTAAAGTGCGACGCCTTCACTGCCGGCGTCGATCCTGAACACGAAGACTACAAGGCATTCAAGCGCGTGATGGATCGGCGAAACTACAACTTGCACGGAAATATCGATCCAGCGAAGGATGCAATCGAAACCGTCTATTTTGATAAGTTTACACCGCTGTATGAGCAAGGTGCAGACCCTATTCTTGAGTTATTCAGAAAGAAGGAGGCTGTCTTTGACATTTCGGGGGTGCTACGTCGCTACCACGATGTGCACTCGTTTTTTCAATACGTCCTCGGGCTTATGGAATCTAATGCCCGCAAGGAAATCGAGTTTTTGATGGATGACAGCGAGTTTGGTTTTGACATCAAGCGGAACAGGCTAGGGCGTCTTTTTGCGTCTCATGAGGCGATGATGCTACTGCCACTTCAGTATGATGACGAACTTAAAGTGGATTGGCAGTAGCATCATCACCGCTCTTGGTTGGACCACTTGGAAAAGACACGCCAAGGTTTAGCGGTTCTGATCATCGGACTTTTCTCGCAAGGACTTCCTGCGTTCATTTGCCCGCCGAGTAATCGCGGCTCGCCGCCGGTTTTCCATCTTCTGTTCTTCGGTTTTGGGTGTTTGTCTGGAAGTCGTCTGCGCCGATCGTTCCCGTGGAAGCGCCCCGGCTTTCTGCCTGGCATTCACGCGCCGCATACTCCACCGGATTTTCCGGAAGAACTCCTCGATTTCGCGCTCGGTTTGCTCTTCTGCCGACGCTGCGTAAGCGCCGATGGGCATGGCACCTTCAAGCACCGACTGAACGGCCCGGGCATGCACGCTGTTGCGCTTCCGCCGTCGCTGGTTCTCGGTCTTTTTGCGAGTCGTCGTGCCCTTCGCCGCCCGGTGGTGTTCCGGCCCCAGATGCTGCGTCGGTTCCTGAGGAGCCCGCCGCCCTTCTTCCACCTGCTCGGCGTAGGATGAGAAATCGACACGATATGGAATCTGCTCGGTTTCGAGCGCGTCGTTCATCATCTCGCACCAGACATCGCGGCGCTTGCGCATGTTCTCCTTGACCGGGACTTCGCCGTTTTTGCCCTTGGAATGGTCCGACAACTCCCGGGCCTTTTCACCGAGTCGTTGCGTCCCATCGGCACCGGTTTCAACGCGCCGCGTGGTCTCGATCAAGTGCGCGTGCCAGTTCCGGTTCCCGTGATCGACTGCGCCTGTTTCTGGATCACGCTTGTAGCCATCGGGGCGGTGGATCGCGGACATGACGGCGATCCCGTATTCATCGTTCAGCCACTTCGAATACCGACGCACCAACGCGGCCCGGCCCTCGTCGGAAAGATCGGCAGGAAGAGGCAATGTCGATGTCCGCGCGGTCTGGCTGTTCTTCCGATTTTCCGCGCGCTCGGCGGCGTTCCAGAGACTCACCATATCGCCATCCCAGCCCCGGATTTCGACGGCTTCCAAGTCGTCCCTCCAAGAGTAATCGAAGCGCTCGCCTGTGCGTTGATCATCGAGACAGGCCCGGGCCTGGTATGCAGCGGCGCGCACGGCGCTCTTGCCCTCGCTTCTTTTGACAACCCTGGTGTTCGGACGCCCGATTGTGTCGTTGAGCGGCCAGCCGTCGCGGCTGACGGGTGCAAATGGTGCAGACAAATGTGATCTCCTTCGGCGTTCAGGTTGAACGAAGGGGAGATAGTCCCCGGCGGGCACCGCCGGTTATTGATGACGCCGTAGGCGACGAGCGCAGCGAGTTCATCGCCCCGCAGGGCGCAGGGGGTGCCCACGGCAACCCCGCAAACGGAGTTTGCATATCTGCGCCTTACAGACTTTCAGCCTGCTTCGGTTTGGTTCCCTGAACTCCCTTCCCTACTTCCTTTCCAGGACCGGAAAGGACTGCAAAATGATCGCTTCATTGTCCCGCATAGCCGCCGTCGCATTGGCGCTTTCCACTACCCTTTGGGCGGTGTTTGAAGTGTTCGAAAGAACCCACGAAAACGCAGACCGCCGGGCCTTCCGGGAATGTGTTTCCCTTGCCGTTGCTGGGAACCTGACAACCTTCTCCATGAAGCAACACCGTGAGCGTTGCGCGATGCAACAACGTGTCAATGCCGACTACTTCGGAAACCACCCGCCCTTTTCCACTGGCGAGATACACCTCGCGGCAGCGTATCGTCCGTCGGTGTTCAGATGAGGGAGCGATAGGATGGAATGGGCAAGTCTCTGGCTTTTCGACTATAGCACCGGTGTCTTTTCAGACTTCGGACCCTCCTGCTTTTCGTGCAACTTCATCGGCTACTTCTTTGTTGCAGTATTCCGGGTCGTAGAAGCGTTCTTCATCTATACAGCATCTGTGCTGAAGGCCCTTCTGCCCATCATCATGATGATCTGGCTGGGCTTCGAAGCCGCGAAGTTGATGTTCAAAGCCGGAGAGAATGGCCGCGACTTCATCGAGCGGATTGCAAAAAAGATGGCAATCTTCGTCTTGGTATGGCTCCCGCTTGTTGCGGTCCAGACGACATTCGACGGCCGCCCGGTTCCGAGCGCATACCGCACAATGGGCCCGGGCGTCATCGAGTTCTCATTCGGATATGCTGACGCAGCGCGAACCGGGGGAATGGAAGCAGTGTCGGGAGCATTTTCCGGTGGCACCGGCGCTGCAGACCTCGGGTGCTCGGGCACCGAACTACTCGAAGATTTGAGCTTGGGCAATGAAGCGGCATATGCCGCTCCGCTCAAAATGATCTGTGTTTTTGAGCGTTCGTTCATAATGCAAATCGCCGGTGGCTTCGCCATCGTCGAGAGCGCGTTCTACACAGAAGACTCCGGGGGTTTCTTCTCACGTCTCACCGATACGGTTGCATCGGCGCTCGCTGCGCTCGTCAAGATCTTCTTCGCCATCTTCCTGATCCTGATTCCAGCGCTCATGACGCTGATCTGGATCATTGCTTTGGTGATCGGCGCCGTTGTCCGCGTCCTGATTATCGCCGCCTTCGGTCCCCTCATTCTCGCCGGTCTGCTCTTCGATACAACCCGGTCTTTTGCGGGGGCCGCGGTTCGCTTCGTTGCGGCAACCTGCATGAAGGTCTTTGGTCTGTCTTTGCTCGCCCTCACCGCGTATGTCATGACGACATTCGGTGTCGAAGTATACAATCAGAACCGCGCACTCATGGATGCGCGCTATGAAACAATCACTCTGACGCCGATCCCGGAAAATCCTCCGGTCAAGACGGGCAACCGAGCGCTGGATCAGCAACGCGAGCTTATCCGGCGCATGAGCACGAAGGTATTGAAAGAGGGCGAGGAGGGTATCCCGATGCCGCTTTGGTCGCCTCTGGTCTGGTGGATGGTCGCTTACAATGTCTTCATTGCAGGGCTCGGCGTTGTCATTATCCGCAACATCGAACAGGCCATGTCGGTTTCCGGACTCTCGGCATTCGCTGACAATACAACAAGGATGGCGAAGACCGCAGGCATGGGTGTAGGAATGTCATCCATCGCCGCTTCGCCGGTCGTCGCCCGGATGACCGGCAGGGCAGGCATGTCCACCGCGCGGGGCGCGGCGAGCACTGCCCGGGGCTTGGATGCGGCTGTCGGCGCTTTCCAGAATAAGAATGTCTTGGGGGCGGGTGTCCAGCGCTTGAAAGATACATGCCCGGTTTCTGCGGCTATCAACACCGCACAAGCCGTGAAAGCCAGCAACACCGCCAAAGCCGTATCCAACATTACGAAAGGAGGTTCCGGCAATGCCCCGTAAAACGCCTGAACAGAAAATAGAAAGTCTCGAACAGCAGCTTCGAAGCGCGAGAGCGGAGAAAAAGAAGCAAGACCGCCGCGCGCGAACGCGGCGTCTTGTATTGCTCGGGTCTGGTGTTGAAAGACTTATCGAGACCGCGCCCGAAGATGCCCGGGATATTGTGCCCCGGATCATGCGCACTCTCGACGAAAGGGATCAGCCGGCAGTTGCCGAAACGCTCAAAAGACTGCACTCGGCGCTGAAGAAAGTCTGATTTGGCGAAAGGTCGCTACTGGTATTTCGCACCGCATTCATCAAGAACTTCATTCATAATCCGGTCATATGTCCTGATAGAATTGACATTCTTCATGCGTGCTTCGTAGCATGCCTGAATTTTACGATTGCGTTCTCTTTGCGCCCTTCCTCTCGCCCTCAGCTTAGCTTCTTCGTCATACTGCCAACTCTGGACTTCTGCACAAGACCAGCGGCTTCCGGCCTCGGCCATCATCTCGACGACATTCTGCGTGCATTTTCTGGCGATGAACTGGGACCTGGTTTCGGCCTGGCTCGCCGTTGCTTGCAAGGTGAGAGCGCAGACGGCGCCGAGTGCGGTTTTTGAGAGATTCATTGGGTTCTCCTTTCTTCAGCGAGACATTCGAAATGGTGGAGCACATCGTTTTCGATCTTGGAGATGTGTCTTTTACGCCCGTCGCGCAGATCAAGCGCGGAGATTACGGAGCTACTGCCATCTTCACCCGGGCGCAGAAGTCTCGCCGCGCGGAGACTCACGAAATAGCCGCGCTCGCTGACAGTCAGTGGCAAGGCAACGCGCACGACAGGCCACGAGTATTCCCCGTCATGATCTATATCGATATAGTTCCGAAGATCGCGGTGCTTCATGTTGCCGACGATCCCAGCAATACGCCGGGCCCGTTTTCCGGCGCTCTCGCGCAGTGCCACCGGGATTTTGGGATGATTGCAGGTCATTGAGGAACCTCCTCCGGGAACACATCGGCTGCTTGCTTCACCGCATCGAGGGCCGCGCGGATCGTCGGCATGAGGGCCGCGAAGTCGGCGCCGGACAGGCGCAACGCGACGGCGAGCCCGGCAACGAACTCCTGGGCTTCGCGGCTCCCGCAATCCGGAATCTCGACCCGCAGAATCTCAACGGGCGTCGGCGTGCCCGGCCACTGTTCCTCGGGAACGAGGAAAGATATCCGATGTTCAGTCGTGTGTTTGTCTTTGAAAGCGAAGATCGGACGGCTGGCGTGGCCGTTGCCCCAGATTGCATCCTGGGCGACATCTTCGGCATACGATTGGGCAGTTGGAAAGCGATATCCGGTGCGCACGACGGGGGTGTTCGCAAGCACGGCGCGAGTTGCCTTCCCGCGCTGCCAGTGCCGAACGGGATTGAGTATCTTGAACATGTCAGGTCTCCCTGTTTTCTGTTTTGGGTGTCCATCCGATGGCATCGGCGAGGGTCTGCGCGGCGGCGTTGTAGGCTTCGCGCCAGTCGCTCCCGTCTGCCGGGCCGTCATTTTCGAGGTCTGCGTGCATGATGCCGAGCACCCCCAATACTGCGGCGCGGACGGTTCGAGGGTCGTGTTTGTGATCCTCATCCGCTCCGGGAGCGTCTGGAATGTCCGGAATGGCTGATGGCTCTTCCGGACGCACTGCTGCACGATTGGTGGGCTTGCCTTCGATCTCGGCCATCAACGCTTCGAAATCGTCGAAGTCAGTCATGCCGCCAACTCCCGCTCGAAGTATTCGTCGATGGTTTTATCCAAAATGTCCGCGCGCTTGCTTTCACCGAGTGCCCGAAGCTTTAAGCAATGAGCAATCTGCGCATCAACCAACTGGCCTTTCCTCTCTGCTTTTTCGAGACGTCTTTCTCGTTCGCAAAAGAAGTGATACGCGGCGCTGATCAGCCATTTCGGCGCGTCTTCGCCATGGACGCGGTCTTTCGCCGCCTCTGTTTCGGCTTTCCAAGCGGCAATCTGTAGTTTTTCGTGTGCTGAAAGCATGGGGCTACTCCAATGTTGGTAGAATGACCGGGCCCGGAGGCCCGGCGTGGTGGTTAGTCGGCGTGGTTGGATTCTTCCCAAATGTCCTCGGCCCAAGCGTCGAGAAGATCCTCGATACCTTCGCCTTCGTCCCGGATTGCCGCATTCAAGATCTCCGCGCCGCGCGGCGTCAGGTCTGCGACTTCGAGATGTTCCTCGAGCGTGTTGCCGTGCTCGTCTTCGAGAACAACGCAGTAAGTGTCGGCAATGTCCTCGGCGCTGTTCCAGTCGCTCCAAGACCCGTCATGGGCGTTGACGTTGTCGGCGGCGTATTCGTAGAGCCATTCGGTAGCCGCGTGCGCGGCGAGTTGAGAACGATCCGCGAAGGCGAACGGGCCGTCTGCGTTGTCGTTGAGTGTGCTGGATTTGGGTCCGTCGATTACTTTAAGCATGTCTTCCTCAATGTTGCGCCGGGAAGGGCTCCGGCGGTTTCCGCATCCCTTCTCTAAGGAGGTAGAAATCTCCCGTTGGCGACCCAAACGGGAGACAAAGAAAAATCGTTTTTTCTTTTTTGGGATGACCACATTTCCGGCGGACAACTTAGAAAGAGGCCAAGCGAAATGACAAAGCACAGCGTTTTCTCTACCGAAGAGGTCAAACTGCACAACGCGACGGCGGAGGAAGTCCTGAACCTCCTGGAGCCGGGCTCGATTGATCTTGTGATGACCGATCCACCCTACATAATCTCAAAGGATTCCGGGTTTTCAAAAGGTGGTGATGGCAAGTTCAACAACTATTCGACCGATTACGGCGCGTGGGACCGCGATGAGTTCAGCATAGAAGATCTCGAAGGCATCATCGGCCAGATGAAGCGCGTCCTGAAGCCGGGCGGAACCGCCCTCATCTTCTTCGATATCTGGAAACTCAGCACGCTTTGGGACATGCTTGAAGGCCAAGGCTTCGAGGGTATTGACGTTGTTGAATGGCAGAAGACGAACCCGGTGCCGATCAACTCCCGCCACAACTTTCTGACGAATGCACGCGAAATGGCGCTGGTTGCGCACAAGCCCGGCGGCAAGCCACGGATCGAGGATGCGCGCGAGTTCGGCGTCTATCCCTACCCCATCCACCACGGCAAGGACCGGTTCCATCCGACGCAGAAGTCTCTGCCGCTCTTCGAAGAACTCATCGGCGTCTATGCACCCGAGGTCGGCACCGTTCTGGATTGCTTTTCGGGGTCAGCGACCACCGGCGTCGCCGCGCTCAACACGGGCAGAGCGTATATCGGCTGCGAGCCTGATCCGGAGTATTTCGAGAAATCCGTGGAGCGGCTGAAGCAGTGTGAAAAGAAACGCCCCAAGGCGGCTGGCGGCCTTGGAGCGTAGGTCGCGCTTATCGCGCGTCGAGGCAAGGAGGCACAAGCGAGGACGAACCTGTGCCCGCATCAGAAATAGTGCCTGGGCAAAGAATCCAAATCGCAAGAAAACGATGCGTCAGGCTTGGCGTTCGCGCACAGTCTCGACAAGCCGCGAAAGGTCCCAGAGCCATGCCTGTTGATCGACGGTGTAGGTTTCTTGGATCGGGCGGGGCACGACGAGTTGCAAGCTCGACGCATCCATCTGGGCAGTTTGCGGTTCGGATATGCCCGGCTCCAAGGTCAGAAGATGCTTGCCCGGTATCTTCGCAGCCTCCGCCAGCACCTGCCGCCAGCGATCCTTGCACGTGGATTTCGCACCGAGCATCATCAGGCGTCCGTCGCCCTCCGGCGGCGCTGCGTGGTAAGTCTCCGCGTCCGGGAACAAGAAATCGGGCTTGTGATTATGCTCTGTCGCGGCCCCGCGAGCGTAGGCGAGGCCGAACGCGTCGAACACCGCCGAAATATGGTTTTCGAGGGAATGCCCCATCCGGGATTTTCGCCGGTTCTGGACCCCGAGTGAGAAACTAATAAAGCCATCTACGTCGGTTCCGTCAGGGGTCACGAAACCCTGTTCGAGCCGTTCCGCTACGACACGACGCTCAAGCCTTCGGAACAGGGCTTCCTCATGATCGAGCCAAGCGACAAGAGCAGCATCCGGATCGTCTTCTGCACGGACCTCCGGAAGTGTCAGTCGCGCGAGTGCCGAAAACTCCATCGTCCTCGGAAATGTCGTGCCGAACTTTTCGATGATATCATCGAGTTTATCCGCCGCTGGCTCTTCGAACTCGATACCGATTTCGTCCAAGATGAAACGAGCGGCAAAGTCCAACTCCGGCTCTTCCTCGGAAAACTTGCGCGACACAAACGAGCGCCCAGCAGGGCGCAAGCCAAACAGCCAAAAGAGCTGCGCCTCGCTGGTCGAGTGCTCCGGGGCGACAATGAAATACAGGATACCCTCCCTATCCTTTGCCAGGAACAAGGTATCTCCTTCTTTCATGGTGTCAGTGACCGGATTCGACGGATAGTAGAGCCGCCATTCGGTGCGCCCAGGAATAGCCTCGCGAGCATCATAGTGGGTCGCTGTTCCCTCGACGGTGAAACCCTCCTGATCCTCCCCGAGCCAGATGTAGATTGCACGATACCGCTCGTATTGAACCTCTCCAAGAAACTGGTCGCGCATGTCGCGGGTAGTTCCGATCTCGTGCTGTTTCGATCTATTCGGCTCTGTGTCCACAGCGGATAGGCGCTTGACGCCTATGCCCGCGAAATAGTCAATCAGTTGCCCTCGCTTCATTGCCTGCCACCTGCATTTTCGTTTCTTCTGATTCCAGCCAAAGAGTACAGATTTCGGCTATGCGCTCAACGGGTTGTCGATATCTGCCTTTAAGTGCGCATTCCCAGACAATACCGACACGCCATCCACACTCATGAAGTTGGTCAATCTGTCGGCTGTCCCGCTGGATATTGCTGCCGATCTTGTCCTTCCAGAACTCTGTTCGGGTCTTCGGCCAACGGAAGAGATGGCAATCATGACCGTGCCAGAAACACCCGTGCACAAAAATTACGGCTTCCCATTTCGGGAAAACGAGGTCGGGTTTTCCAGGCAGGTCATTCCGATGCAAACGGAAGCGAAAACCACGACAGTGTAGAGCGGAGCGGATCAGCCTCTCGGGCTTTGTATCTTTGCCCTTGATGCCCGCCATCATGCGGCTGCGGACAGTTGTTGACACGCGGTCTGCGCACACGCTCAGCGCCCGGCGACCGGCTCCGCAAGCGGAAGGTCTCGCTGACTCAGTTCGGGAACCTCCCGGCCCTCCTGCGCAAGTGCCTCTGCTATGAAAGGTTTCATCAGTTGTGCAACCGCACGAACGACAGGCACGACAACGGCATTGCCCATCTGGCGATATGCCTGCGTATCGGAAACCGGGATTCTGAACTTTGCCTCACCGGGCTTCTCGAAGCCCATCAGACGAGCACATTCACGCGGCGTAAGGCGTCGGGGCCGCTTGCCGTCCTGCGCTATCAGGATTTCCGACCCATCCTTGTAGTAGCGCGCAGACAAGGTGCGCGCTACATCGCCAGGTCCGAAAAGAGAAAAACCGAAGCCATTCCCGGCTTTGTTGTGTTTCTCTTTGTAGCCTTGCAGATACTTCCAGAGGTTTGGCGTTAGGGTGTATTTCGGATCGACCTCGTCATCGAGAATGCTGCCCAGTGTCGGGCCATCGCCTTCGGGGACAACAAGATCATCGAAGTTGAATGGAATCTCCTCGGACTTGAAACCGACGATGAAAATGCGCTCCCGCTTCTGCGGCACCCAAGGTGTCGATGAAATGACACGCCTTTGAACGGTGTAGCCCAACTCGTTCTTCAGCACGTTCATGATTGTGGCAAAGGTCTTGCCTCCATCGTGGCGTTCAAGGTTCTTCACATTCTCAAGAAGGAAGGCAGGAGGCTGGTGGTGCTTTATGATTTTTGCGAGGTCATAGAACAACGTCCCCTGCGTATCACAAAGAAAGCCGTGCGGTCGCCCCAAGGCGTTTTTCTTACTGACACCCGCGATGCTGAAAGGCTGGCAGGGGAACCCGGCTAACAGAACATCGTGTGCCGGAACCTTCGAAGGGTCATCGGCATAGGGGCGGATATCTCCGACGCTGATATGATCGCTGTCCGCCGGTTCGGGAAAGTTGGCGGCATAAGTCTGTTGACTGAACCGATCCCACTCGGAAGTGAACACGCAGCGTCCACCGATCTCTTCGAACGGCTTGCGCAGCCCTCCAATACCAGCGAAGAGGTCGATGAACCGAAAGCCATCGGGCCTCTCGCCAGAGCACCTGGAATCAGCAATCTCACGCAACCGCTCCAAGCGAATGCGATCAAGCTTTTTGCTCTCCCCTTTAATGTGCCTGCGGACGGAACGCGGGCTCATGTCAAGAAGTTCGGCAGCCTCCTCAATCCCGAGACCGGCTTTCGCCAGAAGAGTCGCAAAATCCCCGGTTGTCTGATTCATTTCTGCCGCCCCATTGTGTTGATTCTTGTCAATCTGTCATAAATCGTCCCGCCGGGCCTGTGAAGCCCTTTCTTGAAGAATGTTCCACATTTGTTCTAACGCTGGGTAAACGCAACTCGGTAAAATGTCGATACCCAAGCCTGAGGGAAGCCTCCAGTCGGCGGAATGCGGAGCAAAATGTGGAGTGAGTTGTGGAGCAAAGCGCTGCTCTATGAACCCAAGCACAGGCAATTCCTGAGGGATATCAGATACTTAATAAAACCCAATGCCGAAAAAATGGTGCCCGGGGGCGGAATCGAACCACCGACACGAGGATTTTCAATCCACTGCTCTACCCCTGAGCTACCCGGGCACGGGTGAACGGGCGCGCCGTTCGGGTTTGGGCTTTCTAGGCGAGGGCCACGCGACTGTCCAGTGGGTTTTTGCCACTTTTCAGTGGGGTTTTCCCGCGCCCGCGTCCTGCGCCTCTTCCAGTGCGTCGGCGACCTCCTCGGCATCGTCCAACCGGCTGGAGGGAATGGCATAATCCCCGCGCAGCCACGCGCCTAGGTCGCGGTTCGCACAGCGGTCGGAACAAAAGGGGCGGTACTTTCTTACCGTATCTTCCCCGCAAATCGGGCAACTCATATCACACCTTTAAAGCGTTTCGTCATAAGCTGATGTCTCAGGTCAATGGCGAACCGCTTTCGGCAGCGGCAGCCTGTCTCGCTTTCGTTGCAACTCATAGTGCCCAAGGGGCGTCCATCCCACAAGGGCCGTCTCGACCGTGTCGCGGCGGAACGCGGCGCGCAGGGCGGCCTCGAAGGTCTTGCGATCCTTCTTGGGCATCGGCGCCAGATCCAGCACCACCTGCCCGCCAAGCCCCCGCAGCCGCAAGGCCCGCGGCAAGGCCCGCGCGGCGGCCATGTTGGCCTTCACGCTCGCCGCCGGAGAGGTGTCGCCGCCCGCGTTCACATCCACCGCGACCAGCGCCCGGGTCGGCTCGACGTAAATGCTAGCGCCCCCCGGCAGGTCCTCGCGCGGAGAGCCCAGCGCATGGACCGCATCCAGAACTCCGTGATGATCGAACGCCTGCTTGTCCTCGTCCCAGATCTCCGGTTCCGGCCAGTCGCGCCAGGCCAGCTCGTGCGGCCCCGGCCCCTCGACCAGCTTCTCCGGCTTGCCGCTCGCGTCGGCCATGACCGCACGGGCCAGCTCGGCCATGCGCGCCACGTCCTCGGCCACCGCCTCTTCATCCGCGCCCTCGCAGGCCGAGCGCAGGATCAACCCGTTGTCGTCGCCCGCCATCACGTCCTTGCCGATCAGCATCAGACGGTCCTGCAGGTCGTCATCCTTGATCGCCCGCGACACGTTGATCCCCGGCGCGCCGGGCGTCACGATCGCATAACGGCTCTTGAACAGCACCTTCGCCGTCACCGGGATCGCCTTGCCCGGCTCGGCATAGCCCATCACCTGCACCAGAACGGTGCCACCGGCGCTCATCCCCTTGACCTGACGCAGGAACCCATTGCCGTCGGGTGTGCGTACGAACAGCCCACCCTGCCCCTTCACCGGCCGCTCGATCACCGCGCGATAGATCGTGCCCGGGCGCGGCTGATCGGTGTCCACCAGCAGATCGGACAGCACCCCATCCTCCATCAGCGCCGCCGCTTCGAATGCGCCAAGCTGGCCCAGCGCCACCACGCGTCCCTTCATGTCTTTCCTTTCCAGACAGGGTATCCCGCGGCCAGCAAAAGCCCCGCGGTTTCCTTCAACGGCAAGCCCACGATGGCCGTGAACGATCCTTGAATCCAAGGAATGAACGCGCCCGCAGGCCCCTGGATGCCATAGCCCCCGGCCTTGCCCCGCCAGTCGCCGGTGCCAAGGTAGAACGCGATCTCGTCGTCATCCAGCCGCTTCATCTTGACGTCACTGACCACGTCGCGCTGCCAAATGCGGTCACCGCGGCGCACCGCGACCGCCGTGATCACCTTGTGCCGCCGCCCCGACATCTTGCGCAGGAACGCCTCCGCCTCGCCTGCATCCTCGGGCTTGGCCAAAATGCGCCGGCCCAGCGCCACGGTCGTATCGGCAGACAGCACGATATCGTCACTCCCGGCCTCGACGGCCAGCGCCTTCTCCCGCGCCATCCGCACACAATAGGGACGTGGCAATTCGGCCTTTTCGGGGGTCTCGTCGATATCCGGCGGGCGCACGTCATCGGCCACGACGCCGATCTGCGCCAGCAGATCCCGGCGTCGCGGGCTACCGGACCCCAGGATCAATCGTGGCGGCTGCATCATTCCGCTCTCATATAGTCAACGGGGTGCGCACGCATCTCACGTCAGGTGAAACGCTTCCGCGCACGGCGCAAACCTGCGGTTCACGTCATTTAAAGCGATAATTGATCCGACCCTTGGTCAGATCGTAAGGTGTCATTTCCACCTGTACCTTGTCGCCTGCCAGAACACGGATGCGGTTCTTGCGCATCTTGCCTGCCGTGTGGGCGATGATCTCATGGCCGTTCTCTAGCTCGACCCGAAATGTCGCATTCGGCAGGAGTTCCTTCACGACACCTGGAAATTCGAGCGTATCTTCCTTGGCCATGGTCTCTCCTTGGTTTCCGCCCTGCCGGTTGCAGGACAGGCGTTTAAATGGCCCTATTCCCCCAGCTTTTCAAGTCAAATATCATTGCAGCTGTTCAACTGTGGGCGCGCCGTCACGGCCCGCCTGCTCGGTCCAGTGGGTGCGGTTCAGCACGCCGCCATCCGCCCGCACCTCCGCGATTTTTTCCAGATCGGCCTCGGCATAGGTCCATCCCGGTGCGTCCAGGTCACCTGCGGCCAGCACGCCCGTCGGCGGAAAGCCCCTGTCGGGCGGGCCGAATATGCCGCCCGCGCCGGTGTTCACGTCGCAGACCTCGCACCAATCCGCAGGCCCCACAAGCGACGACATAGCACTCACGCATTGCTGCTCCAGCGCGCGGGCCATGGCCCCGATCCGCACCCGCCAGTACCCGGCCAGCGTCTCGGTGCAGGACGGCACCAACAGGACATCCACATCCTGCAACGCACGCCCCAGAAGCGGAAATTCACAATCATAACAAATGAGCACGCCAATCCGCCCCAGCGCGGTGTCGAACACCTTCAAGGGCCCGCCGCCCACGCATGCCATCGGCTCCCGCTCCCAGCGTGTCATGATCTGCTTGTCGACCACGCCCTTGCCCCCGCCGGGCGCAAAGAACGCCGCCCGGTTCACCGGACGCGGGCCAATCGCATCGTCATAGACCGGCGCCGAGCCGCCAAGGATATGCACGCCATATTTGCCCGCCAGCCTGGAATTCAGCGCATCCGCCTCGGGCATCCGGTCCGAGACCGCCCGCAAGGACGGCTCCAGGTCTGTCGCCACATCCCGCCCGGCCAGCATCGCCAGCTCCATCGCGGCATATTCGGGGAACATCAGCAAATCGGCGCCCTGCCCGGCGGCCTCGGCCACCCAGGCCTCGATCTTGTCGGCATAGCCCTGCCAGCTGTCCAACGCGTCAATCGGATAGGCGGCACTCGCAATCTTCATCGTACTTCACTCTCCAGATCGGTTTCGGCGCCACCCTACCGGCCCCGGCCCCGCGGCTCATCACCGGAATCGCGCTCACTCCGCGACCGTCTCCACCGGCCTTTGCATCCGCAGCGGAATCTCCCGCGCCAGCCGAAGAAGATGCGCCATGTAGGGCTTGTCCGCCTCATCCTCGCGGATCGCCGCGTAGAGCCGCTTGGTCAGACCGTCCTTGGTGACGGGCCGCGTGACATACTCCGAACTCGTCCGCTGTTCGCGCAGCACCCAGTCCGGCAGCACCGCCACGCCGCGGTTCGACGCCACCAGCAACAGGATCACCGCCGTCAGCTCGATCTGCCGCACCGCGCGCGGCTCGACCTTCGCGGGGGTCAAGAGTTCGGTGAAGATATCCAGCCGCGAGCGATCCACCGGGTAGGTGATCAGCGTCTCGTCCCGGAAATCGTCCGCCTCGACGTAATCCTTCTTGGCCAGCACATGCTGGCTGGAGGCCACGAACAGCGGCTCGTAATCAAAGAGTGGCTGAAAGATCACCCCGTCGAGGTCCTCGGGATCCGACGACACCACAAGATCCACCTCCTCTTTCTGCAACGCCGGCAGCGCGTCGAACGCGAGTCCCGGCCGGATGTCGATATCCACCTCCGCCCAAGTCTGCCGGAATCGCTCCAGCACCGGGAACAGCCACTCGAAACAGGCGTGGCATTCGATGGCGATATGCATCCGCCCCGCACTGCCCTGCCGCAATCCGCTGAATTCCGCCTCCAGCGCCTCGACCTCGGGCAGCACCTTCTCGGCCACGCGCAACAGGCGCAGCCCCGCCGCCGACAGCTTCAAGGGCTTCGAGCGTCGCACGAACAGCTCGACCCCGGCCTGATCCTCCAACCCCTTGATCTGGTGAGACAAAGCAGACTGCGTGATGTGCAACAGCTCCGCCGCACGGGCCAGCCCGCCGGCCTGGTGAATGGCCCGGATCGTGCGTAGATGACGAAAGTCGATATGCATGAATATTAGCCCGCCTCATTCAAACCATGAATTTTATGAAGTTGTCTCACATACGCGCACCTGCGACAAGAGACCCAACAACAGATTGCAGGATACCCGCCATGAGCACCCCAACCGTTTCCTTCGAATTCTTCCCGCCGAAATCGCTGGAGGCGTCGTTCCGCCTCTGGGACACTGTCCAGTCATTGGCCCCGCTGGACCCCACCTTCGTCTCCGTGACCTACGGCGCCGGCGGCACCACCCGCGAACTGACGCGCGACGCCGTGGCCACGCTGCACAAATCCAGCGGCCTGAACGTCGCCGCCCACCTCACCTGCGTCGAGGCAACGCGCGAGGAGACGCTCGCCATCGCCCAAGACTTCGCCGAGGCCGGCGTGAACGAGATCGTCGCCCTGCGCGGCGACCCGCCCAAGGGCTCGAACGGCTTCACGCCCCACCCCGACGGCTTTGCCGACAGCTGCGAGCTAATCTCCGCGCTGGCCGACATGAACCGCTTCAAGATCCGCGTCGGCGCCTATCCGGAAGTGCACCCCGAGGCGGCGGATGCCCAGGCCAATATCGACTACCTGAAACGCAAGATCGACGCCGGCGCGTCCGAGGCGATCACCCAGTTCTTCTTCGACACCGAAGCGTTCTTCCGCTTCCGCGATGCCTGTGCCGCTGCGGGCATCGACGCGCCCATCACCCCCGGCATCCTGCCGATCGAGAACTGGGCCGGCACCAAGCGTTTCGCCGCCGCCTGCGGCACCAAGATCCCCGCATGGCTCGACGAGGCGTTCACCAAGGCCGCCCGCGACGACCGCGAAACGCTGCTGGCCACGGCGCTCGCCACCGAGCTGTGCAGCGAGCTGATCGACGGCGGGGCCGAGCACCTGCATTTCTACACGCTCAATCGCCCCGAACTGACCCGCGACGTCTGTCACGCGCTCGGCATCACGCCCAAGGTCGAACTGCGCGACGTCGCCTGACACACCCCCGATCCCTGTGACATGCCTCTACCCGGGGTTGTCGCAACAGCCTGACCCTGCCTTCCCCCGAAGGCGGGGCTTTTTCTTTTGAACGTCCCATTTAAGCGCCCCGACCCATGCGCATCCAACACATTTACAGCATGACAGGGGTTTCTCATGAATTTCATCTACGGCACCAACCTGGCCGAGCTTCTCGAAGGCATCGAGACCGCCGACCTGATCCAGGGCTTCGGCGGCAGTGACTTTATATATGGCAATGGCGGCAACGACTGGATCTATGGCGGCGCGGGCATGGACAACATCAAGGGAGGCGACGGCGACGACGTGGCCTTCGGCCAGTCCGGCAATGACACCATCGAGGGTGGGGACGGCAACGACCACCTCGACGGCGGCGACGGCGACGACAGCATATTCGGCAACGGCGACGACGACACTGTGACCGGCGGCGCGGGCCACGACACGATGGATGGCGGCGCGGGCATTGACACCGCCGACTATTCCGACAGCAACAGCCTTGTCTGGGCCTCGCTTCAGACCGGTTTCGCCCTGTCCCACGTGCCTCCCGGCTACAGCATCCTCGACGGTGACCAGGACACGCTCCTGAACATCGAGAACCTAACCGGCAGCGACTATGGCGACTGGCTTCAGGGCAATGAAGGCGCCAACATCCTTTCGGGCGGCGACGGCGACGACCGGTTCGAAGGCCACGGCGGCAACGACGACATTCTGGGCGGCTTGGGCAACGATGAACTCTACGGCGGCGACGGTGACGACTTCCTACGCCCCGGCCAGGGCGACGCCACCGTCTCTGGCGGCACGGGCCACGACACGCTCAAGCTCGACATGTCCGAGGGCGGCGCGGGCTGGACTGTCGATTTGCAAAAGGAGGTCGGCACGCAGGCCAAGCCGCTCTTCAAGGTCAGCAAGGATGACAGCGACAAGGACGCCGACAGCAAGGCCGACGCCGAAACCGACACGCGCGCGCGTACCGAAGATATCCGGTCTGACGACCTGACACGGGAGCCGATCGAGGACGCCGGCCTCTGGCCCTTCCCCAACGAGCCGGTGAAGATCGAGGCGGAAGAACTCGAATTCCTGTCCCGCATGTTCGGCGGCAGCGAAAAGGTCATGCAGGCCTTCGGCGATTTCGGCCTGCCCGACATTCCCGGGTTTGAGGATAAGCCCGATCTCGAAGGCTATCTTCCCGGCGGAGGCAGTTCGGGCCCCTACACCCCGGTCTGGCCGGAATGGGAAATGAAAGTCTGGGATATCGAGGACGTCATCGGCAGCGACGGCAATGACAAGATCTATGGCAACGGCGCCGACAACGCGCTTTACTCCATGGGCGGCGACGACCTGCTCGACGGGCGCGGCGGCAACGACTTCCTCTATTCCAACTCGGGCGAGGCCACCCTGATGGGCGGCGCGGGCGAGGACCGGCTGATCGCCAGCGCCGGCAGTGGCGTGGCCGAGATGACCGGCGGCGCGGATGATGATGTGTTCGTGTTCGAATCCAACCCCTACTCGGACACGGGCCATCGCGGCACGATCATGGATTTCGCCGAGGGCGACCTGATCGAGATCTTCGATTACAACGCGACCGGTCCACTGAGTTTCAGCGAAACCGGCCTCTTCGACGCCACCGGCCCGCAGGTCCGCGTCCTTCAGGCCCTTGGCGATGCCAGCGCCACGCTGGAGGTCGATCACGACGGCGACGGCGCCGCCGACTGGTCCGTCGACATCGTCAAGACCGATGCCATGCACCTGATCGGCATCGACGATCTCGTGCTCTGACGCCGCGTCAGGCCCGCCCGAAGATCCGGGCGGGCTTGTCCACCCATCGCGCCGCGGGCTAGCGTGCCGTCATGACCGACACGCCAACCCCCTTCACCGCCACGTCCCTTGAACAGATGCCCGACATGGACGCGCTTTTGTCCCGCTCGGGCCTCGACTTCATGCGCGACATGATCGCGGGTCGCCTGAGCGCCCCGCCCATCGGCGCCACGCTCGGCTTCACCGCCCTCTCGGCCGATACGGGCCGCGTCGTGTTCGAAGGCACCCCCGGTTTCAACGCCCTCAACCCGATGCGCGGCGTGCATGGCGGCTGGTACGGCGCGATCCTCGACTCCTGCATGGCCTGCGCGGTGATGACCCTGCTGGACAAGGGCCAGGTCTACACGACGCTGGAATACAAGGTGAACCTCACCCGCGCCCTGCCCATGGGCATGGCCGCGGTGGCCACCGGCACCACTCAGCACGGCGGCCGCCGCACCGCCACCGCGGTTGGCGAACTGCGCGGCAAGGAAGACGGCAAGCTCTACGCCACCTCCAGCACCACCTGCCTGATCATGGACGCCGCCTGACACCGCGCGCCAAATCTTTTCAGAAAAGATTTGCCAAAACTTTTCTCAAAAGTTTTGCCCGCCTAAATCACCGCCTGCGCATCCGGGGCATCGGGTGCGGCGCGGCCCTGCACGCTCTCATGCAGTCTCTCGGACGGATCCTGACCGACCACGCGCGCCTTGCGAAACAGGAATATCTTCCCCCAGCCCCGCCACTTGCCGACCGACGGCGCCTGCGCATCCGTCGGATACCGCGCCTGCCACCCCTCGGGCAGGGTCAGCCCATGCGCCTCGGCCCGCTCCAGCATCCAGACCAGCGGGATGTTCGACAATGGCCGTGCCGCGTGGAAACCGTCCAGCTGCCCACCCACATCGCCGTGAGTGCCGCGGAACCAGACCTGCTCCACCCGGCCCTCGCCCGCAGCACGTCCCGGCCCGGTTTCCCACATCACCGGCGTATAGACCTGCCGCGTCTCGTCCAGCGCCAGCGCGTGATAGCCGTGCCGGATATGCGGCCCCAGCGCATGACTGTGAAAGGCGTTCTTCGGCGTCAGCAGCCGCCAGATCAACGGGCCGGACCAATCCAGCGCCTTCACCGTGTCCCATGCCCCGACCATCTCGATCGGCGAGGACTCATGGCACAGCTCCCGGGTAAAGACCGCCGCAGCCTTACTCTTGGCCTCGTCGCGGTAATGGCGATAGGCCGTCTTCACCTGCCGCTCGGTCGCGTGTTCCGCCCGTAACAGCCCTACCCGGTCGATCACCCCGGCCAGCGACCGCACGGCATAGGCCCCGCGCGAGAAGCCGATCAGAAAGATCCGGTCGCCGGGCCGATAGCGCGACGCCAGATAGCCATAGGCCCGCCGGATCTGCCGGTTGATGCCGCGCCCCAGCATCACGTCGCCTGTCCGCCGCCAGTCCGGCCACTGCACCCCCGGTTCGTAATAGAGCGACAGAGCCGCCCCCACCTCCTCGTTCAACAGCTTGAAGGTCAGGCCGGCATTGCTCTCGAGCCCCGGTTCGAGCGAGGACATCGTGCCATCTAGGATGATCACATGAGTCACCGCCCCGCGCGGGCCGTGCTTGATCCGCGCCCGCTCGCCACGGGTCAGGCCAACCAGCCGCCGGACAGCCCGGCTAACGCGTTTCGTCCAGCTCATATCCGTTCAACATCATCCAAACCCGGTGCGGGGTAAAGGGCATGTCGGCCCGGCGCACGCCCCGTTCGTATAGCGCATCGAACACCGCGTTCGCCGTGGCAGCCATCGCCCCCACGGTCCCGGCCTCGCCACAGCCTTTCATGCCCATCACGTTGGTGGTCGACGGCACCGGCTCGGTCTCGAAACCGATCATCGGCACATTGTCCGCCCGCGGCATCGCGTAATCCATGAAACTCGCCGTCAGCAATTGCCCGTCCTCGTCATACACCACCCGCTCGCACAGCGCCTGTCCGATGCCCTGCACCACGCCGCCATGAATCTGTCCTTCAACCAGCATCGGGTTGATGAGGTTCCCGAAATCGTCGACCACCGTGTAGCGTGCGACCGTGGCCGCGCCGGTCTCGGGGTCGACCTCAACCTCGCAGACATGCGCGCCGTTGGGAAAGGACCGCGCCTCCAGCTCCGCGCGCCTCTCGTGGCTCAGCAAATCGTCGCGCCCGTCCGCCCGCGCCCACGCGGCGGCCTCCAACAGCGTCGGCGTCTGGTTCGACCCTGGCGCCCGGAACGTCTCTTGATCGAACTCAATCGCGTCGGCCTCGACGCCCATCTTCTCGGCCAGATAGGGCCGGAAGGCCGCCACCATCGCGTCCACCGTCACCAGCGTCACGTTGTTCTGCACCGTGACCGAGCGTGACCCGCCCGTGCCGCCGCCCTGCGCGATCCGGTCAGTGTCGCCGGCCACGATCTCGATGCGCTCCACCGGCACGCCGGTCTGATCGCTCAGGAATTGCGCATAGACGCTCTCGTGCCCCTGCCCGTTCGAGACCGTGCCCACGTATAACCGCACGCCCGCTTGCGTAAACTCGATCTGCGCGCCCTCCGCCGGGTCGCCCAGAATGCTCTCGATATAGAAACACAAGCCCATCCCCCGCAGCCTGCCCTGCGCCTCGCTCTGCGCACGGCGCGCCGCGAACCCGCCCTGGTCCGCGTGCCGCGCGACGCTCTCCAGCACCCGCGCGAAATCGCCCACGTCGTAGGTCTCGCCAAAGGCCGTGGTATAGGGAAACTGCTCGGGCCGGATGAAATTGCGCCGGTGCAGCTCCCACACATCCACGCCCAACTCCCGCGCCGCGTGGTCCATCAACCGCTCCAGCGCATAGATCGCCTCGGGCCGCCCGGCCCCGCGATAGGCATCGACCGGCGTGGTGTTGGTGTAAAACCCCTCGACATGCAGGTACGCCGCGCGGATATCAAAAACCCCCATCATAACCTTGGCAAAGAGGTTGGTCTGGATGTTCTGCGCCAGCGGGCTGTTATAGGCGCCTAGGTTCATCCTCGTGTCCACCCGGTAGGCCGTGATCCGCAGCTCGTCATCGAACCCCATCACAAGGTCATGCTCCAGGTCCCGCGCGCCCGTGTCCGACAGCATCCCCTCGGTCCGGTCCGCCACCCAGGCCACAGGCGCCTCCAGCATCCGCGCCGCCTGTCCCACCAGCAGGGTCTCGGGATAATCCGGCGCCTTGGTGCCGAAGCCACCGCCCACGTCCGGGATCGTGACCCGGATATCGGCCTCGTCCATCTTCAGGATCCGTGCCGCATGCGCCTTGGTGTTCCAGACGTTCTGCCCACCATAGGCGATGTGCAGACGGCCCTCCTCCATCTGCGCCAGAACGCTGCGGGTCTCCATCGGGTTCGAGATCACCCGATTGTCCTCCAGCGGCATCCGCACCACATGCGCCGCACCGGCCACCGCCGCCTCCACCGCGTCCGCGTCGCCCATGCCGAAATCGAAGGCCCGGTTTTCCGGCGCCGCGTCATGCAGTGCTTCGCCGCCCGGCGCCCGCTCCAGGTGCACCGGCAGGCTGTCATAATCGACCTCGATCAAATCCGCCGCATCCCGCGCCGCGTCCAGGCTGTCGGCAACCACCAGCGCGATCGCCTCGCCAACGAAGCGCACGCGCCCTTCGGCCAGCAAGGGCCGTTTCGGCGCCGACCCCATGCTGCCGTCCCGGCTTTCCACCAACAGCGCCGGCATCCCTTCGGTGATCCCCGCCGCCGTCAGGTCGTCCGCAGTCAGCACAAGGCGCACGCCGTGCGCCTCCCGCGCCGCTTGCGCATCCAGCGAAATCTCCGCATGCGCCTCGACCGACCGCAGGACAAAGGCCCTCAAGCACCCCTTGGGCCACAGGTCGGACGTGTACCGTCCGCCCCCCGTCAGTAACCGCAAATCCTCGATCCGGCTCACAGGCTGCGAGCGGCCGAACTTGGCCATGCGCTGCTCGGTCATGTGGGGACACCTCTGCGCGGGAAATCTACCGCGACCCTAACGCCCGACGGCGCGGTGTCCACCCCCGATCAGATCAGCCGCGCCACCGTCACCGGCCCCTCGGGACCGTAACCGTTGAACCGCGTCGCCAGCGCCCGCGAATAGGCGCCCATGCCTTCGAACAGCACGTAATCCCCTTCGGCCACGTCCCCCGGCAAGGCCAGCGGATCGGGCAGCCGGTCCAGGCTGTCGCAAGTCGGCCCGAACACCACCCGCGCCACCGGCGCACCCTCGCGCGGCACGCTGTCCTGGCTGACAACCCGCACCCGCGTCAGCGCGTCGATGTCCCGCGCCTCGGCCAGCGCGCCGTAAATGCCGTCGTTCAGAAACAGGCTCCCGTCCGGGCGCAGCGCCTTGACCCGTGCGGCGAGCGTGAACGCCTCGGCCACCATCGCCCGCCCCGGCTCGCAGACCAGGCGGGGCGGCACTTCGAACACGTCGCCGCTCACCTCCGCCACATGATCGAAGATCGCCTCCAGGTCCGGCGCCGCGCCCGAGCGATGCGCGGCAAACCCGCCGCCCACGTTCAGCCGTTCCAAAGTCACACCGGCCACCCGCGCCACCTCCGCGCTGGCCCGAACATAGGCGCCCCACGCGCCGGGATCGGCGCATTGCGTGCCGGGATGAAAGCAGAGGCCGGGACGAAACCCCATCTCAGAGACCTGCCGCAGCAGCCCCGCCGCGGCGTCCGGCCCGGCCCCGAACTTCGCGCCGAAATCATAGGCCGCGCCCTTGACCGGCAGCGCCAGCCGCACCGTCACCTCCATGTCGCGCGGCAGGCCCGCCAACTTCTCCAGCTCCGCCGCGCAATCCACGGAAGCAGACGCCACGCCCATCTTTGCGGCCATCTCGACCTCGGCTGCTGACCGCACCGGGTTGTTGTAATGCAGAACCGCATCCGGCGCCGCGTCGCGCACCGCCCGCATCTCCGCCGGGCTGGCCACGTCGAAGGCCCGCACACCGGCCGCGGCCAGGTTCGCCAGCACTTCCTCGCCCGGGTTGGCCTTGACCGCATAGGTCACCAGACCGTCAAAGCCCTTCAGGAACCGCCGCGCGGTGGTCTGCAGGGTCTCGGGACTGAAATAAAGCACCGGCGCATCGGGTTTCTGGCGCGCCAGATGTACCACGGGCGTGTCCCACGGGGATGTCTGATGTTGCATCGCTCTGCCTCTCGGGTCGTCTTTTTCATAGTGTGCCGCGGAACGTGGTGATTTTGTCAGGGCAGATTGCACTTTATGCAGTATCATTTCGGCACAACGCCGAGGGAATCATGCAAACAGACGAACTTGACGAGGCCCTGATCGCGCTCTTGCAGGAAAACGCCCGCATGCCCGTGGCCACGATCGCCCGCCGGCTGGGCCTTGCGCGCACCACGGTGCAGGCGCGGCTCGACCGGCTGGAAACCTCCGGAGTCATTTTGGGCTACACCCTGCGCCTCAACGCCGCGCGCCGCGCCCCCCTGCGGGCGACCGCGCTGGTGCAGATCGAGGCCCGCAGCCAGCCCACCGTTCTGTCGCGCCTGCAATCCCTGCCCGGCGTGCGCCGCGTCCACACCACCTCCGGGCGCTTCGACCTCATCGTCACGCTCGAGGCCGAAACCACCGAAGAGCTTGACGACACGCTCGACCGCATCGGCGACGCCAAGGGCGTGCGCGGCTCGGAATCGCTCATTCACCTCGCGACCAAGCTCGACCGCAGCCGCTAGGGCCTACCCGTCCCGGGCCTGACCCGGGACCTCTGACTCGATTCGGATCACCGCCGGAAAATCTGTCCACCTGCGGCTATCTCCAACTTCTGCCACGTCCAGAACCGTTGTCCCGCATCCTACCCCCCCCCGGACGCCGAACCACCCGCACGCCAGCACCGCCACAAAGCTGCCCGAATGTGTCCCGAAATCCGTACGACCTTGGTCGGACGACCTTCCGACGATGGGGTCGTAAAGCCATCCACCGACCGAGGGAGGATTTCGCATTGTCCCGGCAGGCGTCAGGTTCAGGGCACACCAGGGTCGTTCCGGCCCGCAACCACAAACCTGATCAAAACCACAGAAAGACACGACAATGAGCATCGCACGCAAATCCATCAAGACCATCGCCCGCAGCTTCGCCCGTGACGAGGACGGCGCCACCGCCATCGAATACGGCCTCTTCGCAGCACTCGTGGGCGCCGTTATCGTCGGCACCGTCGCCACGCTCGGCACCAACACCAATACCGGCTTCCAAACCATGAACACCGAACTCGAAAACGCCCAAAGCTCAGGTACTGACTAACCGCCTCTGCGACGGAGCGGCCCTTCTTCCCCAACGGGTCGCTCCGCGCCGCCAGTCACACTTCTCCCATCCCACCGCAACCGGAGACCGCCCCATGCCCTTCGACACCCAAGACGGCATCGCCCCCGCGCTTCAGGCCTATGTCTGCACGGACACAGGCGCGGCTACGGCCCGCGCCGTGCTGACTGAAAGCGGCCAGATGGCCAAGGCGATCCATGGCGGCGGACTCAGCGGTGCGGCGCGGCTTCTGACCGACGCCTCGCCGATGAAATGCATCCTGGCCGAGATGGGCCAGATCAGCCTGCCCATGGCCACCGAATGCGTCGAGGAACTGGCCCGCGCCGGCATCGACGTGATCGTGCTGGGCACCGCCGACGACATCGCCACTTACCGAGCCCTGCGCCAGGCCGGTGCCCGCGACTATTTCTGCCTTCCGGCCAACGCGTCGGATATCCTCGCCGCCACCACCGCGCCCGCGCCCGGCCCCGCCGCCGCGCCGGCCACCCCGGCGCCCGAAACCCATCAGGGTCTTACCGTCGGCGTTCTCGGCTGCAAGGGCGGCACCGGCGCCAGCCTTCTGGCCCTCAACCTCGCCGCCCACGCCGCCGCCCCAAAGGGCGCCGCGCGCAATACCGCGCTGGTGGATGCCGATCTGGAATTCGGCAGCCAGGCCATCGACCTCGACCGGGATGAAACCCGCGGTCTCTTCGATGCCCTGCGCGCCCCCGACCGCGTCGACAGCACCTTCATCGGCGCGACCATGGACCAGATCAGCGACACGCTCTCGCTCTATTCCGGGCAGGTGCGCGGCGACCAGACCGCCGCCGCCTACGAGCCCGGCATCGCCGCCCTCCTGCCCCGCCTGCGCGAGGCGTTCGACACCGTCATCGTCGACCTGCCCCGCGGCCTCGTCCTGCGCCAGCCCGACGTGATCGGCACGCTCGACCGGCTGGTGCTGGTGCTGCCCGCGGGCTTTGCCGGGGTCAACGCCGCCAGCCGCCTGCTGGGTCAAATCCGGGCCGACCACCCCGACCTGCCGATCCTCGCCGTGCTGTCGGACATCCGCAAGGACGCGGGCCTGCGCCCCAAGGACATCGCCAAGACGCTTCAGATGCCGCTCACGGCGACCCTGCCCAGTTGCGCCCCGGCGCTGGCCCGCGCGCACAAGGCCGCCAAGCCGCTCGTCACCCTGCAACCGCGCGCGCCATGGGCCCGCGCCGTGCGCACCGTGTTCGACGCCGCGACGCAACCCGCCGGCGCCGCCACGGCCCAACCCAAGTCCCGCAAAAGACTGTTCGGATGAAACACGAGGTTATCGAACATCAAAACCGGGCCGCGCTCGACCGGGTGCTGCAGATCGCACGCCAGATTGACGCCGACGGGCTGTCGGTCAAGGAAAAGGTGAACACGGCGCTCACCTTCGTGGTCGAGGCCGCCGAGACGCCGATCCCGCTTTCCCAGCAACGCGCCCTCCTGGCACAGGCCGTGACCGAACTGGGGGGCGACGCGCCCTCCGGCACCGCACCTGCGGCGCAGGCTCCGGCAGAGCCGCAAGGGTCTGCAAGGGTGAAGACCCCCGCGAACGCCCAGGCGCAACCCTCCGCTGATCCGGCACCGCCCCCGGCGCCCGAGCCCGAGCGCCAGCCCAAGGCGAAACTTCCCGCACTGGTCGAGTCCGTTAACGCCGCCGCCGCCTCCAGCTCCGACATCTCCGCCATGGCTGGCGAAATGATCCAGGCGCTCTCCGACGTGCTCGATTTCACCGAGATGGCCGGCCTGCCCCGCTCCGAGCAGGAAAGCCGCATCCACGACGCGATCCACGGCCTGTCCGAACAGCGCAAGATGCATCTCAACGGGCGCGAGGTCGCCGACCTCGTGCAGGCCGTTCTGGCCGACATGCTGGGCCTCGGCCCGCTGGAACGCCTGCTGGCGGATGAAACCGTGACCGACATCATGGTCAACGGCCCCGACCGGGTCTATGCCGAACGCCGCGGCAAGCTGGAACTGACCGCCATCCGCTTTCGCGACAACGCCCATGTCCATGCCGTCGCCTCCCGCATGGTCGCCGCCGTGGGCCGCCGCATCGACGAGGCGCAGCCGATGGTCGATGCCCGCCTCAAGGACGGCAGCCGCGTCAACGTGGCCATTCCACCGCTCGCCATCGACGGCCCCACCATCACCATCCGCAAGTTCCCGGCCGCGCCCATGAAAATGGAAACCCTCGTGGCAAACGGCAGCCTGTCCGAACAGATGGCGGGCTTTCTCGGCCTTGCCGCCCACCTGCGCCTCAACGTTCTGGTCTCGGGCGGCACCGGGTCGGGCAAGACCACACTGATGAACGCGCTTTCCGCCTTCATCCCCGCGACCGAACGCCTTGTCACGATCGAGGACGCCGCCGAACTGCGCTTCCAGCAGCCGCATGTCGTCCGGTTCGAAACGCGCCCGCCCAATGTCGAGGGCAAGGGCGAGGTCACCATGCGCACGCTGGTGCGCAACGCGCTCCGGATGCGCCCCGACCGCATCATCATCGGCGAGATTCGCGGCGACGAAGTGCTCGACCTCCTGCAAGCCATGAACACCGGCCATGACGGCTCGATGAGCACGCTGCACGCCAACTCCCCGCGCGAGGCGATGACCCGGATCGAAAGCATGGCCGCGCTCGCGGGCTTCGACATGGCGTCCGGTGTCGTGCGCCGCCAGCTGGCCGATGCCGTGCATCTGGTGGTCCAGATTTCCCGGATGCGCGACGGCACCCGCCGCATCACCTCGATCTCCGAGGTCGCCGGGCTCGAAGGCGATGTCGTCACCCTTCAGGATCTCTTCACCTTCGAGACCGATCCCGACAGCACCCGCACCGAGGTGCGCGGGACCTACCGCTATTCCGGCTACCGCCCCAAATTCGCCGGCCGCGCCGCCGATTACGGCGTCAGCGCCGACCTCGACGCCGTGCTGAGAGGATAACCCATGAGCTTGTTCCTGATCGTCCTCACCGCCTCTATCGTCATCTTCACCGGCCTCGTGCTCTGCGTGCTGGTCCAGGTCGACCGCACCCGCCGCCGCCACCGGGCCCGGATGCAGCGCGGCCTCGCCGGCCCCGGCCCCACGGCGCCCAAACCGCCGCGCCGGACAGTTCGCGACACGCCCGACATCACCGGCCTCACCCCCCGGATCGAGGCGCTGCTGGCCCAGACCGGCCTGCGGCTCACACCCACCGACATCTGCATCCAGATCGCCATCGCCGCGCTGTCGATCTACGGCCTCGCGGTGCTTTACGCCAGGCTCAACCCGCTCATCGCGCTGGTGCTCGCCGTGGTCCTGCCGGTCCTGCTGGCGCTGGTCGTGCTGCGTCATGCTCGCGCCCGCTATCAGGCCGCCTTCACCGAAGGGCTGCCCGATGCACTCGACATCTTCGCCCGCGGCCTGCGCGCCGGGCGGCCCATCGCGGACTCCCTGCGCATCGTGGTCGAGACCACAACGGGCCCCGTGCAGGCCGAATTTGCCCGCACCCATGGCGAGATCTGCCTCGGCACCTCCCTTCAGGACAGTCTCGCGGCGCTCTACCAGCGCCTGCGCACCGCCGAGATCGGCTTTTTCGCCGTGGCCACCGCCCTTCAGGCCGATTCAGGCGGCAACCTCGTCGAGACACTGGAAAACCTCGCCGGGCAATTGCGCGAACGCCGCAAGCTGCGCAAAAAGGCCCGGGCCCTGTCGTCCGAGGCCCGCGCCAGCGCCATGATCCTCGCGGCCCTGCCCTTTTGCATCGCGCTGGCACTCTTCGTGCTGAACGGCGCCTATCTCCAGCCGCTCTTTACCGATCCGCGTGGCCAGGTGATGGCGGCGGGCGCTCTGACCAGCGTGGCACTCGGGGTCTTCGTAATGACCCGGATGGGGCGCCCCGATGTCTGAGTCCACGGTGGATATCCTGTCCTGGATGGCCTTCGCAGGCCTGATGCTGGTGGCCTTCGGCCTCGGCGCTCTGGTCGACACCGAACGCCGCCGCGCCGTCCTGATGCTGCGCCTGCGCCGCGCGAACGGCGAGGCCCTTGGCCCCCGCAACGCTGCAACGGGCAAGGCCCGCCGGTCCGGTGCGCTCGCCGGAATCCACACGGCGCTGCGCCGGGTGGTCCTGCGCGCCGGCGAACGTCTGTCGGCAATCCTCGGCGGCGAGGCACGCGACACCGCCGCAGACCTGCGCTCGGCCGGCTACCAGGGCCGTGACGCCCTTTTGATCTACGCTTTCCTGAAAACGGTCCTGCCCGTCGGCGCCTTCCTGTCCGGTGGTGTCTGGGTGGTGACCGTCTATCCCATCGGCATGCCTGCGCTCATCCCCTCGGCCATTGTCTTGGCCGTGGCGCTCGGCATGTCGATGGGCATCGACATGGTGGTCGATACCCGCCGCCGCGCCCGCATGGGCCAGATCCGCCGCAGCTTTCCCGACCTGCTGGAACTCCTGGTGATCGCGTCCGAGGCCGGGCAAGGCCCGCAACAGGCGCTCCATCGCGTCTCCCGCGAACTGCAATACAGCGCCCCCGAGCTTGCCGCGGAGACCCGCCAGCTGGTGTCCGAAATCGCCATGACCAACGACCGCCGCACCGCCTATGACAAGCTGCGCGCGCGCGTGCCGCTGCCCGAAATCGCCATTTTCACCCAGGCGCTTGACCAGTCCGACACCTACGGCACGCCCTTCGCCCGCGCCATGCGCAACCTCGTGTCGGAACAGCGCGCCAACCGCCTGATCGCGATGGAGGAAAAGGCCGCGCGCCTGCCTGTCCTGATGACCATCCCGCTGATCTTCTGCATCATGCCGGCGGTCTTCGTGGTGCTGGTGGGCCCCGCCGGGCTTTCGATCTTCGACAACATCCTCGCTGGGCGCTGAGACCATGACCATGCTTTCCCTCACCACCGCCGCCCGCCGCTTTGCCCGCGACACAACCGGCGCCGTCGCGATCGAGTTCGTACTGATCGCGCCGATCCTCTTCGCGCTGATCCTCGGCATCATCACGCTGGGTTTCTACATGGGCGTCAGCCATTCCGTGCACCAGCTGGCCGCCGGGGCCGCCCGCGCTTCGGTCGCCGGACTGGACGAGATCGAGCGCCGCGACATCGCCACCGCGTATCTGGCCGAGGGCGCCACCCGCTATCCCCTGCTGACGGACGAGGCGCTCTCCACCTCGCTCGACTATTCCGGCGCGGCGATGGGCAGCATCACCGTCAACGTCACCTATGCCGCCAAGGGCACGCTGCTGGACGTGGCCGACGGCTTTCTCGGCCTCGACATCGACACCATAAAGGGGCGGGCCTATGTCGCTTACTGACCGCATTGCCCGCTTTCGCCGGGACGAGTCCGGCGTCGTGGCCATCATCGTGTCGCTGATGCTGACCGTGCTCTTCGGCTTCGTCGCGCTCGGCGTCGATGTCGCCGCGCTCTACCGCGACCGCGCCCGGCTTCAGGCTGCCAGCGACCTCGGCGCGATGAGCGCCGTGGCCGACGCCTCCGCCGCCGAGACCCGCGCGGTTGACGCCATCACGAACAATGGCCGCGCCGCTTCCACCCTCACCGGGTTGCAAACCGGGCGCTACTTCCGCAACCCCGCCATTCCCCGGACCGAGCGGTTCGTGCCGCTCGACGACGAGACTGAGATCGTGAACGCCGCCCAGGTCACGCTCAGCGACGCTTCACCGCTCTATTTCGCCCAGATCTTCAGCGGGACGCCCACCGTCGACCTCAGCCGCAGCGCCATGGCCACCCGGACCGGCGCGGCCAGCTTTTCACTGAACAGCCATCTGGCCGATCTCGATCCTGCCGCGCTCGACGCCGTGCTGACGGCGGAATACGGCGTCGGTGCCGCGATCGGGGCGGGCGACCTGACCCTGCTCGCCGACGCGCAGGTCAATCTGGGCTCCCTGATGGAAACCCTCGACGCGCTCACCGGCGGCACCTCGCGCAACCCCGCCGAGGTGCTGGACGCCGTCACCACCGTCGACACCCTGCTCGACGCGCTGGCCTCCGAACTGCCGCCCGCCCTCGCCGGCAGCCTCGCCGGGCTTGCCAGCGCCGCTACGGGCCAACAGATCGACGTGGCCGCCGTCGTGGGCGGCATCGACACCCGCCTGGGCCTGACCGCCACCGATTTCCTGACCGAGATCGACGTCACGGCCCTCGATATCGTCAAGGCCGTGGTCGCCAGCGAGGATATCGACGCCGCCTCCCTGGGGTTGGACCTGGATGTCGCCGGCATCGTCGGAGTCGACGCGCAACTGACGGCGGGCGAGCCGCCCGCGCAATCCGGCTGGGTCGCCCTGGGCGAGGAAGGCGTGCAACTGCACCGCGCCGCCGCGCGCCTTGGCCTCGATATCGACGCCTATCCCGGCCTGCTGACGGGCTTGGCCGGCGAGGTCACTGCCGCCGATCTGCATGTGCCGCTCTACGTGGAACTCGCCGGCGCCACCGCCACGCTGGACGAGATCAGCTGTAGCGCCTCGCGCCCGTCCGATCCTGCCGCGTCCTTTCTGGTGTCACATACGCCCCTGCATCCGGCAAACGGCACGTCGCTCGCCGCGCTCTACCTCGGCACCTTGCCCGCAGGCACCAGCGCCAGCGCGCCCATCGACCCTGCCACACTCGGCTTTGCCGATCTGCTGACCGTGCGCATCACCATCCCGGTAGCGCTGCTGCCCGACCTCGTGCTGGCCGACCTCGTGGTTCAGGCCCGCAGTCACGTCACCGTAGGCAGCTCGAACACCGACCGCATAACATTCACCCATGGCGACGTGGCCGCCGGTGACACCGTGCGCAGCTTCGGCTCGGAACGTCTGACGACCAGTGCCGTCAGCACGCTCCTGTCGTCCGAGAACACTGAAATCCGGATCAAGCCCGATCAACAGGGCCTCGTGACCGGAATCGCGGCCCCCGTGGTCAATACCCTGCTCGCCAATCTTCCGGCCCAGCTTCTGGCCGCGCTCACCACGCCGGTCGACGGCGTGGTGGACAGTGTGTTGGAGAGTGTCGGGCTAGAGCTCGGATCGGGTGAGCTGACCCTGACCGGGCATCACTGCGAACTCATTCGGTTGGTCCAGTAATGCCAACCGGCGTTTCAGGCCGCGTGCTGCTTGCGGCGCCCGACCAGCGGCAGGGCATCCTTGGTGCTGACCTTTGCGACGGGTTCTTCGGCCTCGCGCGCCATCGACACGACCTCGTCAGTGACGAAGGCGATCAACTGATAGCGCGATTCCAGCCCCGATTTTTGATAGATCCGGCCCAGCTGCGATTTCACCGTGGTGATCGCGCTGCCGCGCATGTCGGCTATTTCGCTGTTGGAAAATCCCTTGGCCACGAAAATCGCCACGTCCGCCTCGGCCTGCGACAGGCCCCAGTCCGGCGCATGGCGCAGGATGACCGTTTCCTTGGCGACGGGTTCGCTCATCCCCGGGGCCAGCTTTTCACGGCGCTTTTGCACCACGTGCCGGGTCAGCTGCGTGCAGGCGACATAGGCCACCACCGCGGTCAGCGCAAAGAACAGCGCGAAAAGACCCGACAGCACCACCAGGCTCGGCGCGCCCGAGACGCCCCCAAAGGCGAAATGAACGACCAGCAAGGTCTTGAGGGCCGCAATGACGGTGACAAGGACAGATCCGAATACCCAGATACGTGACATTGATCGCTACTCCTGTTCGCGCTGAATTCCGGCGTCAATATCGCCCCGAATTAAGGCAAATTTGAGGTAACTGTTTCTGGAATATCGACAATTTTACGGATTTTTCCCGCGCCAGACGTGCGCCCCACCGCCACCGCAACCTCTGAGCGTCATGACCGGAGGGCCAGGCTCACCCCGCGTAGATCACGCTCCAGCGTTCGATCAGCCCCTGCTGAAGCTGCTTGGCGCGCCGGTTCCAGCTGGCTGCGCCCGGCGGGCTCACGTCCGACCGGCTGTCGATCGGTTCGCGCAGCTTGGCGTTATGCGTGAAGACCGCAAAGGCCAGCTCGGTGCCGTCCGGCGCCGTGGCATAGCCCGCCAGCGTGCTGACGAAATACAGCGTCCCGGTCTTCGAGGCGACCTTCACGGGATGGTCCCGCATGATGCCGCCGTTGCCGTCGCGCATCAAAAACGGCTTCAGGATCGGCTTCAGCCGCCCCTCGCCATGCACCCGCGCCAGCGCCCGCGCCATGGCCAACGGCGTGACCCGCGACATCTCGCCCAGACCCGAATGATCGACCAGCCTGGCCCCCGTCATGCCCAGCGTCTCCTGCGCCCAGGCACTCATCTCGGCACCCGAATCCGCCAGACCCACAGGCCGGCCCAGCCGCGCGGCACTGGCCGTCAGCCCGACCAGCTCGGCGGTCAGATTGTTGGAATACTTCAACATATCCTGCAAGATCGGTACCAAAGGCTCGCTCATGTGACTGACCAAGACCTTGCCCTCGGGCGTGCCCTCGAACATCTCGCCCGCGCTCAGCGTCACGCCCTGTGCCTGTGCCAGCGCGGTGAACACCTCGGCGGCATAATCCCCCGGCCGCCGCACCGGCAGCCACCGCGACCCGCCATTGCCCAGCGCCCCCGATGCCACGGTCCACGCGTCGTGATCGCCCGCGTCCTCGTAGGTGTAAACCGGCCCCTTGCGCTTGGCGACGCGCATCCGCGCCACGCGCACCGACGGACGATAGCGATCCGACCGCGCGTCCATCGCCACGGTGTAATCCCCGCCCGACCGCTTCCACTCGAAATGCACCCGGTTGAAATTCAGGTTCAGCCCCGACAGCGACGGGTTATAGCCCACATGCTGGGGCTGCTCGTCGTCGATGAACCGGGTAAAGGGCAAGGCCCCGTCCCAGGCCCGCAGCTTGCCGGTCACCCGGCTCACCCCGGCCTGCTTCAGCCGCGCGGCCATGTCGGCCAGCCCATTGGTGTCCAGCACCGGGTCACCGCCGCCCGCCAGCACCAGGTCGCCGTCCAGCACACCGTCCTTGACCGGCCCGGTCGCGACAAGCCGCGTCTCGAACCGGTATCCCGCGCCCAGCGTCTCCATCGCGTAGAGCGCGGTGATCGCCTTCATCACGCTCGCGGGCGGCATGCCCTCGCCGGCCTCAACGCCTTCCAGCACCTTGCCGGTTTTCACGTCGATGACCGCACATCCCACGTCGCCGCCCAGCTTGGCCCGTTCGATCAGCGCGTCGACGCTAGGAACCGAGCGAATGCGCGCCGCCTCGGCCCCGCCCTCGGGGCGCAGCTGCGGGCGCAGCGACACCTTGGGCGCATTCGCCATCGCGCCGCCCGCCAGGCTGGCCAGCGCCGTCGTCAACAGGAACCGTCGGGAAATCTTCGTACGCATGGGCCCAATTAAACCAAGCGCGGCATGTCACACAATCGGCAATTCGCTCCTGCCGGCACCATGTCGCGGTCTTGCGATCAACTTTCCGAAATATCGGCCCAGTCGCCCCTTGCCCGCAGCGCCGTCGACGACAGCGCGCTCATCGGGACATTGACGAAACACCACGCCGGCGGGGCGGCCAGGCGCAGCGCCCGCGACTGCCGCGCCGGGATGCGCACCCTGCGATAGATCCGCGCCGGCTTCGACATCCGCGCCGAAATGCGCTGCCCAGGCCGGGCCAGCACGCCGATCGGCACCGTTTCCATGATCTGCCGCCAGTCCTGCCAGTGCTCGAACTGCGCCAGGTTGTCTGCGCCCATCAGCCAAACGAAATGCACATGCGGTCGCATCCTTTGCAGCATCGCCAGCGTCTCGGCGGTATAGCGCGTGCCGACCTGCGCCTCGAAATCGCTGACATGGATGCGCGGATGATCCACCAGCGCCCGGCACGCCGCCATCCGCCGCGCCAGCGGCTGCGGCCCCCGCGCCTTCAGCGGGTTGCCAGGGCTCACCAGCCACCACACCCGGTCAAGGCCGAAGCGCCGCAGCGCCTCGCGGCTGATATGCACATGGCCCGCATGGGGCGGGTCGAACGACCCCCCCAAAAGCCCGATCACCATACCGGGCCGCGTCATCGGCAAGCGCACACGCATGTCTTCTTCCTTTGCGTCGCCCCTGAAATCGCCGGGATGCTACTGGATGTCCAGCCTTTTCACCACGCGTCCCCGCGCCGGGATTCGGCGCAATTTTAGGGATTTAGCCTTTGACGGCGCACGGAATGTTAAGCGCCGCGTGGCAAGACGGCACTTGGTGAGTACCGCAAGAGTATGGGCGTGGCAGAGCAGAGCAACATACCGCACCCGCATCCCACCGATGCGGCGCAGGGTCCGTCAGCGGACGGGTCCGCGCCGTCGCGCCCGGTGGCCGACCTGTCTTGCTGCCCGCAATTCCTGAACCGGACCCAGGACGCCATCATCATCCAGGATATCGAAGGTCACGTCGAATGGATGAACCCCGCCGCCGAGGCGATGTTCGCCACTTCTCTCGACCGCGTGCGCGGGATCAAGGTCATGGCCCATGTTCTGCCCGACGGCGCGCGCGTCGACCCCGCCAAGGTGGCGGCCTTCCGCTATGACATCCAAAGCGCCATCTTCGACCGCGACCACCTTGCCCGGCACAAGCGCGCGAATGGCGAGACGTTCTGGAACCTGCACAGCTTCACGCTGCTGGCCACGCCCACGGGCCACAAGATCGCGGTCACCTGCCGCGACGTGACCGGCACGGTCGAGACTGAACAGCACCTGCGCCGCGCCAAGGCCCGCCTGCAACATGCCGCACATCACGATGACCTGACAGGGCTGGCCAACCGCAAGCGACTGTCGCAATATCTCGCCTCCGACATCGTGGCCCGCGCCCTGGCTGAACGGCGCGTCGGCGTACTGCATCTGGACCTCGACAAGTTCAAGGAAATCAACGACACGCTGGGCCACGCCGCCGGCGACGCCGCACTCCTTCACGTGGCCGACCTCCTGCGCCGCTTCTGCGGCCCCCAGGATCTGGCCTGCCGCATCGGCGGCGACGAGTTCCTGCTGGTCTGCCTCGGCATGGCGACAGAGGACGCGCTGCTGACCCGGGCGGAACTCCTGCTCGGGGCCACCGACGACCCGTTGATGTGGAACAACCAGGCAATCCGCGTGGGCCTCTCGATCGGCGCCTGCCTGGCGCAGGACAGCACCGAAAACGGCGAAACCCTCATCCACCACGCCGACCAGGCCCTCTACGAGGCCAAGACCCGGGGCCGCAGCCGCGTCCAGCTCTACACACCCGCCTTGGGGCAGGTTCAGATCGCGCAGAACCGGATGGCCCGCGAATTGCGCCTCGCCACCACCGAGAAACAACTGACCGTGCACCTGCAACCCCAGCTTGACCTCACGCGCGGGCGCATCACCGGGTGTGAGACGCTTCTGCGCTGGAACCATCCCCGCCTCGGCCAACTGCCCCCCGGCGCGTTTTTCGAAACCGCCCGCCGCGCCGGCGTATTGGCCGATCTCGACTACCAGTCGATGCACCTGTCGCTCGACGCGCTCAAACGCCTGCACGAGGCCGGGTTCGAGGATCTGACCCTCTCCCTCAACGTCTCCGCCGAGGCGCTCACGGACGTGAACTACGCCGGTCTTCTGGACTGGGCGCTGCAATCGCGCGGCCTCAAGCCCGCGCAGATCTGCGTCGAGATCACCGAGACCACGATCCTGCAGGGCGGCGGGCGCACCATCGCCACCGCCGTCGAACGCCTGAAACGCCTGGGCGCCCGCGTGGCGCTCGACGATTTCGGCACCGGCTATGCGGGCCTTGCCCATATCTCGGAAATCGAGGTGGACGAGATCAAGCTCGACTGCTCTCTGACCGCCAACATCGCCACCGACCCGCGCAACCGCGCCATCGTGCGATCCATCATCGAGCTGTGCCGCAAGCTGGGCACCCATGTCACCGCCGAAGGGGTCGAAACCGCCGAGCAGCTGCGCCTTCTGCGCGTCGCCCGCTGCCCCGCGATCCAAGGCTTCGTGCTGGCCCATCCCCAGCCCTGCGACGACATGATCGCCTGGCTTTCCGCCAACCTGCCCCTGCCCGCGGACTTCGGCAAGGACCCGGACACCTCCCGCGTCACCCGCCTGCACCCGCGCGCCTGACGCGTTATCCCGTTTGAATTCGCCGCCCGGCGCGGTTACATGGGCCTCAACGTATCCCCTTTACGAAAAGAGCACGGACCATGGCAGCCTATCAATACGTCTACCACATGCAGGGCGTCTCCAAGACCTACCCCGGCGGCAAGAAATGCTTCGAGAACATCCATCTCAGCTTCCTGCCCGGCGTGAAGATCGGCGTCGTCGGCGTGAACGGCGCCGGTAAATCCACCCTGATGAAGATCATGGCCGGCCTCGACACCGATTTCACCGGCGAGGCGTGGTCCGCCGAAGGCGCCAAGGTTGGCTACCTGCCGCAGGAGCCCGAACTGGACCCCAACCTCACCGTGCGCGAAAACGTAATGCTCGGCGTCGCCGCCCACAAGGCCAAGCTGGAACGCTTCAACGAACTGGCCATGAACTACTCGGACGAGACCGCCGACGAGATGGCCGCCCTTCAGGATGAGATCGACTCCAACAACCTCTGGGATCTCGACAGCCAGGTCGATGTCTCGATGGAGGCGCTCCGCTGCCCCCCCGACGACGCCGACGTGACCACCCTCTCGGGCGGTGAAAAACGCCGCGTCGCGCTCTGCAAACTGCTGCTCGAAGCGCCCGACATGCTGCTGCTGGACGAGCCCACCAACCACCTGGATGCGGAAACCATCGCGTGGCTGCAACAGCACCTCATCGACTACAAGGGCACGATCCTGATCGTCACCCACGACCGCTATTTCCTCGACGACATCACCGGCTGGATTCTCGAGCTGGACCGCGGCCGCGGCATCCCCTACGAGGGCAACTATTCCGCGTGGCTGGAGCAAAAGGCCAAGCGGCTGGAGCAGGAAAAGCGCGAGGACAAGTCCAAACAGAAGACCCTCGAACGCGAGTTGGAATGGATGCGCCAAGGCCAGAAGGCCCGCCAATCCAAGCAGAAGGCCCGGATCGAACGCTACAACGAGCTGGCCAACCAGTCCGAGCGTGAAAAGGTCTCCCGCGCCCAGATCGTCATCCCCAACGGCCCCCGCCTTGGCGGCAAGGTGATCGAGGTCGAGGGCCTGCAAAAGGCCATGGGCGACAAGCTTCTGATCGAGGACCTAACCTTCTCGCTACCCCCCGGCGGCATCGTCGGCGTGATCGGCCCCAACGGCGCCGGTAAATCCACGCTGTTCAAGATGTTCACCGGGCAGGAGCAGCCGGACAAGGGCGAGCTGTCCTACGGCGACACGGTCGAACTCAGCTATGTCGACCAGTCCCGCGACGACCTCAAGGACAACGACACCGTGTGGGAGGCCATCACCGGCGGCGCCGAAATCATCCAGCTGGGCGACGCACAGGTGAACTCCCGCGCCTATTGCTCCTCCTTCAACTTCAAGGGCGGCGACCAGCAGAAAAAGGTCTCGCTGCTGTCAGGCGGCGAACGTAACCGCGTCCACATGGCCCGCCTCCTGAAAGAAGGCGGCAACGTCCTCCTGCTCGACGAACCCACCAACGACCTCGACGTCGAAACCCTCCGCGCGCTTGAAGACGCGCTGGTCGATTTCGCCGGCTGCGCCGTGGTCATCTCCCACGACCGCTTTTTCCTCGACCGCATCTGCACGCATATCCTGGCGTTCGAAGGCGAGGCCCACGTGGAATGGTTCGAAGGCAACTTTGAGGATTACGAGGAAGATAAGAAGAGACGTTTGGGTCCAGACGCGTTAGAACCGAAAAGGATCAAGCATAAGAAGTTTGCACGGTAACGCGATGACAACAGATACAACTATCGACGATCAAGTACCTTCAGAAGATGAAGAGGACTTGTCTTTGGCAGAAGGCGTTGACGACGAATCCGAGCAAGAGTCCACGTCTAAAGGCTCATACACAATTAGAAGCTACGGCGCTGATTACACAGTAGACTCATTAGTTAAGCGAATGGATACTGGCGCTTTCATTGTGCCTGATTTCCAGAGGAGGTTTGTGTGGTCCAAAACTCATGCATCACGTTTCATAGAGTCGCTTCTTATGGGGCTGCCCGTACCCGGAATTTTCTTATACAAGCGACCGGAGGATGGAAAAAATCTCGTTATTGACGGGCAGCAACGCCTCAAGACTTTGCAAGCGTTCTACAAAGGCGTTTTTAGAGAAACAGCATTCCGGCTAATCGGCGTAAGAGAGCCTTGGAATGGGCTAACCTATGATGATCTAGACCCAGACGATCAGTTGCGTTTGGACGACTCAATCGTGCATGCGGTCGTTTTCAGTCAAGAAAGTCCAAAAGATTCCATCGACAGCATCCATTTTGTGTTCGAAAGGATTAACTCTGGCGGCATTAGACTCTCTGCGCAGGAAATTAGAAACTGCATTGCAGAAGGTGCCTTCACGGAACTCACGCACAAACTGAATGAAGACAAGCATTGGCGTAAGATCTTCGGCAAACCAAGCGCTCGCTCGAAAGATCAAGAGCTTGTCACGAGAGTTCTAGCCTTACTCGAAAAAGGCGACCAGTATGAACGTCCGATGGCTACATTCCTTACAAAGTTCACAAAAGAAATGAATGATGCCAGCCAACAGAAACTGGCTTCACTAAGCAGCACTTTTAAAGAGACCACTGAACTGTGCTGGCAAGCCTTGGATGGCAGCGCATTCAGGCCCGTGCGATCCCTAAACGCGGCTGTGCTAGATGCCGTAATGTCGGAAATAGCTCGTAGATTACGCAAAAGAGGGCCTAAGCCAACTGCTAAGGAAATCAAAAAAGCTTACGATTCTCTATTAAAGTCGGATGAGTTTCGAGAAGGATGGGTTCGTTCCACGGCTGATGAAGAGTCAGTAAAAACGAGGCTTAAGCACGCAAGAGAAGCTTTTTCAAAAATCTGAAATGTATGCGATTGAACAACGTTTTAGAAAACTTGAGGCACAAATTGCCTTGGCGTGTGATATTCAAGACGACGAAATTGCCGCGAATATGCGGCGATTTGGCAGCGTGCTTATTTGCGGTTTTGTTGAACGTTCCATTGAAGTCATTGTGTTAGAAAGACTTCGCAACAGAGCGCATCCAAAAGTAATAAATTTTGTCAAAAGTCATTTCAAAAAGGGTACCAACTACAATTGCGAAGCAATAGCCACTTTGCTTGAAAGATTTGAGGTAAACTGGCGAGACGAATTCAAAAAATTTATGGAAGAGAGTGAAAAAGAAGTCGAAGCCTTAGCTTCAACTTATTCGGTTAGAAACTCGGTAGCTCACGGTGGAGATAGCGGAATAACTGCGACTACCTTAAGAGAGCGTTGTGAAGATGCTAAGAAGATAGTTGACGCCGTACTTGTTGCGACAAGAATATAGGAAACGGGTCTAGAGATTGCATTGTGATCAAGCTGCAAAACCATTTTAGAGATCAGTTTATATCTCACTCCCCCATCCCAACCCTCTCCCTTAAAACCTCCTCCAACCGCACCTCCTTCGCCAGATGCATCTGCATATACGTCGCCAGCAGCCGGTTGATCCGCCCTTGGTACCCCTTCCCCATCGCGCGATAGAAGCGCGCCACGGACCGGTCCAGATACAGCGTCACCTTCTCCTTCGGCTCCTCCACCGGCACGTCCATCTCCAGCGTGTGCCACGCCTCCGGGATCTCGTCCGCGATCGTGTCGGGGATCCAGCTTTCCTGCTGCAGATAGATCAGGCTTTGCATCAGGCTGGCACGGGCGGCGCGTTCGGTCTTGGTGGGCATGTCGGGCTCCTCTGTGGCGAGCCCGCATCCTCGCCCAAGCCCCTTACCGAAATTTAACCTCACCGCACCGTCGCGTTACCACCCGGAAACCGACGTGATACCGACACGTCTTTTCGCGGCCTTCGGGATGCTCTATCTCCCCGTCCCAAGATGCCCGATTTCGACCTTGTCATCCTCGGCGCCGGCCCTGCCGGAACAGCCGCCGCCATGCAGGCCCGCACGCTGGGCCTGAGCGTGGCGCTTGTCGACAAGGCATTGTTTCCACGCCAAAAACTCTGCGGCGGGCTTGTGACGGGTCGCTGTGCGGCGCATCTGTCCGACATTTTCGGCATGCAGATCACCGCCGATCTCTTCGAGACGCGGCGAAATTTCGAATTCTATCTGAAAGATCAATCTCTTGGGGACCTCCAAGATGTCCCTCCCCTGCACCTGACCATGCGTTGGGATTTCGATCACCACCTGCTGAAACAGGCCCTTGCCGCCGGGGCCGCGGACTATACCGGCCACCGCATCGAAGCCCTTGATTTCAAAGCCAATACCGTCGCTCTGGCCAACGGCGAAACCCTCACCTACAAGCTCCTTATCGCCGCCGACGGCGTTCAAAGCCCCACCGCCAAGGCTTTGTTCGGCAAGCCTTTTTCCCAACACACCATCGGTTTCGCACTGGAAATCGAAGGCCCCGCGCAAGCCCCGACCGAGGCCACCCCCATCCGCATCGACTTCGCCGCAGCCGACTGGGGCTATGGCTGGTCCTTTCCCAAGAAACACAGCACCACCATCGGCTTGGGCGGCCTGCACGCCCGGAACCCCGAGATGAAATCGCACCTCGCCGCCTATCTGGCCAAGCTCGGCACGGGCGAGGATGCCAAGGTCAAGGGACATTTCCTGCCCTTCGGCGCGCCCAAGCCCACGCCCGGCAAGGGCACTGTCCTGCTGGCGGGCGATGCCGCCGGCCTCGTCGATCCGATCACCGGCGAGGGGATCGGCCACGCCATCCACTCCGGCGCGCTGGCCGCCCGTGCTGCGAAAACTGCGCTGGATCAAGGGGATGCCAGCCGCGCTCTGCCCCTTTACACAACGGCAACAAAGCCAATTCGCCGCGCCATCGCGCAGGCCCGGATGCTGCGGCCGCTGATCTTTGCCAGGCCCCTGCAACCATTCTTCGCCCGCACTTTCGCCGCGTCCACGACGCTCAAGCGCGATTACATGCACCTGCTCTCGGGCGACACGGAATATCCCGCCCTCTTGCGCCGCACCGCCCTGCGCCTGCCCCGTGCGGCGCTCCGTTACCTCTCTGCCGCAGCTTCGGGAAACTGAGACTTGACGGGCACAGAATCACTTGCCCTTCTGATATTCACTTGTTTTTGATTTCTAAATGCTCATGTGGCGGAATATCGCCATAGTCACCTGCCGCCGTTTCGAGGGGAAGAAAACATGTTCAATCGCCGCCAATTCGTGGCCACCGCGGCCGCGGCCGCCACTGCGCCTGCACTGCCTGCCGCCGCGCAATCGTTCCAGATCGCTCCGAAATACATGCCGCAGGATGTGAACATCTCGGCCAAGTATACCCCCGGCCAGATGCTGATCCTGCCCAAGGCGCATTTCCTGTACCTGATCACCGAGCAGGGCCGCGCCCGCCGCTACGGTGTCGGCGTAGGACGCGCCGGGCTGGAATTCACCGGCCGCGCCACCATCGACGTCAAGAAAAAGTGGCCCACCTGGCGCCCGACCAATGAAATGATCGAACGCGAGCCCAAGACCTATGCCAAGTTCAAGGGCAACGATTACGTCCAGCCGGGCGGCAAAGGCAACCCGCTGGGCGCGCGCGCGCTTTACCTGTTCCAGAACGGGCGTGACACGTATTTCCGCATCCACGGCACCACCGCACCCCGCTCGATCGGGCGCTCGGTGTCGAATGGATGCATCCGCATGATTAACGATCACGTGATCGACCTCTACGAACGCGTGCCGCTGGGCACCGTGGTCACCGTTCTGTAAGACACTGGACACTGTGCGGAATACGAGGCGCGGCGTGCCGCGCCTCTCGAAGCTCCCCGTACCGGGCTTGACCCGGGACCTCTTACTCCGGTGAAGACTGAAATCTCGCGAAGGATGAAAGCCCCGAGACCTCACTCGATCCCGCCTGCTAATTCCGCCACAGCCGGCCCAATCGCCTCTACGATCCGGGCCACGCCCTCGGCGTTCGGATGTATCCCGTCCGACTGGAAATAACTCTGCAATTCGGACGGCTCCCCTTCGCCCAACCCTTTGAAGAAGCTCTCGAAATAAAGCGCGCCGAACTCCTCGGATAACTCCGGGTACATCGCATCGAACGCCGCTTTGTAATCCGGCCCGAAATTCGTCGGCGCCTGCATCCCCACCATCAGCACCGGCAGGTCTTGCCCCTCGGCCACCTCTAGGATCGTCCTCAGGTTCGCCCGCGCCTCGCCCGGGTCCAGCCCGCGCAGCATATCGTTGCCGCCCAGCGCCACGATCATCGCGTCGACCTCGGGCGTCAGGCTCCATTCGACCCGTGACGCGCCGCCTGCCGTGGTGTCTCCCGACACGCCCGCGTTGATGACTTCCGCGGCTACGTCGTTCTCTTCCAGCCAACCTTCCAGCTGCGGCACGAACCCGTCCTCCTGCGCCAGCCCGTATCCCTGCGTCAGGCTGTCACCCAGCGCCAGGATCGTCACCGGCCCTTCACCAAATGCCGGCAAACCAAGGAAAACAAGCGCCGCGACCTTGCCCGCCAAGGCCCGGACCCCATATGTGAAACGACGAAAAGCAGACAGGCAGAACCCCATGACAGACCCCGTGTTATCGCTACGCGAGGCCGCACTCTCGCTGCAAGGCAATGCCGGCCCCGTCGACATACTTGAGGCTATCAGCCTCGATGTCCACCGCGGCGACACGCTCGGGCTGGTGGGGCCGTCGGGGTCCGGCAAATCCTCGCTGCTGATGCTGATGGGCGGGCTGGAACGCGCCACCGGCGGCAAGGTCAAGGCACTGGGCCAGGACCTCACGACCATGTCCGAGGATGCGCTCGCCCGCCTGCGCCGCGACCATATCGGCGTGGTTTTCCAGTCCTTCCACCTCATCCCCACCATGACCGCGCTGGAAAACGTCGCCACACCCCTCGAACTGGCTGGCAACGCGGACGCCTTAGCCCGCGCCGAGGAGGAGCTGACCGCCGTGGGCCTGGGCAAACGCCTGAACCACTACCCCTCGCAGCTTTCGGGCGGCGAGCAGCAGCGCGTCGCGCTGGCCCGCGCCGCCGCCCCGCGCCCTGATATCCTGCTGGCGGACGAGCCCACCGGCAACCTCGACAGCACCACCGGCACCGCCATCATCGACCTGCTCTTTGGCCTGCAGGACCGTCACGGCGCCACGCTGGTCCTCGTAACCCACGACCCCGGCCTTGCCGATCGCTGCGCCCGCGTGGCCGAACTCAGCGACGGCCACCTTTCCGAGCGTCAGACCCCCAAGGCCCGGACCGCATGAAACTCCGCCTCGCCGCACGCCTCGCGGCCCGCGAACTGCGCGGCGGCCTGCACGGTTTCCGCATCTTCCTCGCCTGCGTCATCCTCGGTGTCGCGGCCATCGCCGCCGTCGGCACCGTGCGCCAGAGCATCACCGAGGGCCTCGCCCGCGAAGGCGCCACGCTTCTCGGCGGCGACGCCGAAATCGAACTGACCTACCGCTTCGCCACCCCGGACGAGCTTGCGTGGATGCAAGACACCGCCACACAAGTGTCCGAAATCGCCGATTTCCGCTCCATGGCCGTCTTCGGCGAGGAACGAAGCCTGACGCAAGTGAAAGCCGTCGACACCGCCTACCCCCTTGTGGGCACGGTGGAACTTTCGCCCGACATCCCCCTAAATCAGGCGCTGGCGGATGACGGCCTCGTCATGCACCCCACCCTCGCCGACCGCCTCGGCGCCACCCCCGGCGACGCCGTCACGCTCGGGTCCAAATCCTTCACCCTCCGCGCCCTGATCGAGCGCGAACCCGACAGCCGCACCGGCGGCTTCGGCCTTGGCCCGCGCACCATCGTGCTGCGCAGCGCGCTAGACGGTGCGGGATTGCTTGAACCCGGCACGCTCTTTTCCTCGCATTACCGCCTCGACCTGCCCCCTGGCACCGACCTCGACAGCACACGGGCAGAGGCCGAGCAAGCCCTCGAAGGCAGCGGCATGCGCTGGTCTGACGCCCGCAACGGCGCGCCGGGCGTGGCCGAATTTGTCGAACGCCTCGGCGCCTTTCTGATCCTCGTGGGCCTTTCCGGTCTGGCCGTTGGCGGTGTCGGTATATCCGCCGCGCTCCGCGCCTACCTGTCGGGCAAGACGCAGACCATCGCCATCCTCCGCAGCCTCGGCGCGGACCAACGCACGATCTTCCTCACCTACCTGATGCAGGTCACCGTTCTGGGCGCGCTTGGCATCACCCTCGGCCTCGCCCTTGGCGTCGGCCTGCCCGTCCTCCTGTCGCCCATCATCACCGCGCAACTGCCCGTGCCGGCTGTCTTCGCGCCCTATCCGGGGCCAATGGCCGAGGCTGCGATCTACAGCGCCCTCACCATCCTTATCTTCACGCTCTGGCCTCTGGCCCAGGCCCGCGATATCCGCCCCGCCGCGCTCTACCGCGATGCCGACACCTCCGGCACGATCCCCGGGGCTGCGTTCATCCTGACCACCGCCGCCCTCGTCGCCGCCCTCGTCTGGGTCGCCGCGTGGTTCTCGGGCAATTCAACACTCACTTACTGGACGGCAGGCTCCATCGCCGCCGCGCTCGTCGTGCTGGCCCTGGCCGGCCTCGCCCTGCGTGCCGCCGCCCGCAAAATCCGCCCGCTGGCCCGGGGCCGCACCGCGCTCGGCTGGGCGCTCGGCGCCATCGGCGGGCCGCGCAGCACCGCCAGCGCCGTGGTCCTGTCGCTCGGTCTCGGCCTGTCGGTTCTGGCCGCCGTGGGTCAGGTCGACCGCAACCTGCGCGACGCCATCACCCGCGACCTGCCCACCCGCGCGCCCAGCTTCTTCTTCGTCGATATCCAGCGCGACCAGATGCCCGTTTTCTCGGCCCGGCTGGACAGCGACACCGGCGTTACCCGCGTCGACGCGGCACCCATGCTGCGCGGCATCATCAGTGAAATCAACGGCCAGCCCGCAGCCGAGGTGGCAGGCGATCATTGGGTCCTGCAAGGCGACCGCGGCGTCAGCTATGCCGCCGCCCTGCCCGATCGCAGCACCCTCACCGCCGGGGATTGGTGGTGCGAAGGTTACGATGGCCCGCCCCAGGTCAGCTTCGCCGCCGAAGAGGCCGAGGAGATGGGCCTCGCTTTGGGCGACGAGATCACCCTCAACATCCTCGGCCGCGACCTGACGGCGGAAATCACCTCCTTCCGCGAGGTCGATTTTTCCACCGCCGGCATGGGCTTCATCATGATCCTGAACGAGGCCGCACTGGTGAACGCCCCCCACAGCTATATCGCCACGGTCTACTCCGACGCCGAGTCGGAAACCGCCATCCTCCGCGACCTCTCGCGCCAATTCCCCAACATCACCGCCATTTCCGTGCGCGATGCCGTCTCCCGCGTCAGCGACCTTCTGGGCAGCCTCGCCTCGGCCACCGCCTGGGGCGCCGCCGCCACGCTGCTCACCGGCTTCATGGTCCTGATCGGCGCCGCCGCCGCCGACGCCCGCGCCCGCAGCTACGAGGCGGCGATCCTCAAGGTCCTCGGCGCCAGCCGCGCGCGCATCCTCTGGGGCCTGTCCCTGCGCGCCGCGCTCCTTGGCGCGGCCGCCGGCAGCGTCGCACTCGGCGCGGGCATCGCGGGCGCCTGGGCCGTCAGCCATTATGTGATGGAAACCTCCTTCGCCGTGGCCTGGCCACCCGCCCTCGGCATCGTCGCGGGTGGTGCGCTCATCAGCCTGCTGGCGGGTCTCGCCTTCGCTCTCGGCCCCATTTCCGCCCGCCCTGCACAGGTCTTGCGCAGCCGCGAATAACCGCCCGAAAATGGCCTTCACCCGGTTGCGGTCCCGGCACCGCAGTGGCACTTCATCACCAACTCAAACACCCCTGAGTCGCCCAAGGAGCGCCCGAATGACGGAAACCCTGCCCATCCCCGTTTCATCGCCGCTGACCAAGGCGCAGAAGGCCGCACTCATCAACCTTGTCCGCCGCGCCGCCCGGGCCGAGATCATGCCGCGCTTCCGCAACCTCGCCAGCGCCCAGGTCACCACCAAATCCGGCCCCGACGACCTGGTGACCGAGGCCGACCACGCCGCCGAGGCAATGATCGCGCGCGGCCTGCAACAAATGTTCCCCCACGCCCTCGTCGTGGGCGAGGAAGCCGCCGCCGCCGACCCTGCTCTGCGCGGCAAGCTGGCCGAGGCCGAGCTTGCCTTCATCCTCGATCCCGTCGACGGCACGTGGAACTTCGTCAATGGTCTGGCAGTGTTCGGCGTCATCGTCTCGGTCACCCGCTTCGGCAAACCGGTCTTCGGCCTGCTCTACGATCCCGTCATGGACGATTTCATCGCCGCCGAAGAGGACGGCCCGGCGCAGATGACCCGCGCCACGGGCCGCGCCCGCCCGGTCTCGACCTCGAAAGGCGGCGAGATCGACAGCCTTTCGGGCTACGTTCACTTCTCGTTGATGGACCGCGCGGTACAGGAACAGCTGGCACCGCTCATCCCGAAATTCGGCCGCACGGGCTCGCTGCGCTGCTCGTGCCATGAATACCGGATGCTGGCGCAGGGCCACGCCGATTTCCTGCTGTCGTCCACGCTCAACCCGTGGGACCATGCGGCCGGTGCGCTGATCGTCCAACGCGCCGGCGGCGTTGCGCGCATGCTCGACGGCCGCGATTACAACGCCGGGATCGAAACCGGCTACCTGCTCGCCGCCGCGAACGACGCCAGCTGGCAAAAGCTGCACGAAGCGTTCGCGATACTGGTCGAGGACGACGCCGCTTAACGTTCAGCCTTCGCTCCAGACCTGCAAGCCTGGTGCCGTCCCGTCCCGGACCCGATCCGGGACCCCCTGCACCACGCAGCCCGCTCGTCCGTCAGACGCAGCGCGGGTGGCGGCGCGGCTTGAAACCCGCAAGCCCCACACCTTTCCTGCACCCCGCCTGCACATCCGCAAAATAATTTGAACCCATCGCGCCCCCGCCGCGACCCATAGGCAATCGTTCGAAGGGCTCTCCCACCTTCCGAACGAGGGTCCCGCCCCTGTCCCGGGCCGGACCCGCTCATTTAAGGCAGTTATTTCAGCACCGATCAGGGGCGGCCACCTTCACGGCCGCCCCTTATTTCTTCACTCCGCCGCCTCGGCATATTCGTCCATCGGCGGGCAGGTGCACACCAGGTTCCGGTCGCCAAAGACGTTGTCGACCCGGTTCACCGGCGGCCAGTACTTGTCCACCCGGAACGCGCCCGGCGGGAAACAGGCCTGCTCGCGGTCATAGGGCCGGTCCCACTCCCGCACGAGATCCTCCATCGTGTGCGGCGCATGTTTCAGCGGATTGTTCTCGCGGTCCATCGTGCCATCCTCGATGGCGCGGATTTCCTCGCGGATCGCCAGCATCGCGTCGCAGAACCGGTCCAGCTCCGCCTTGGTCTCGCTCTCCGTCGGCTCGATCATCAGCGTCCCGGCCACGGGCCAGCTCATCGTCGGCGCGTGAAACCCGCAATCCATCAGCCGCTTGGCGATGTCGTCCACCGTCACGCCCGCACTCTCGGCAAAAGGCCGCGTGTCCAGGATGCACTCGTGCGCCACCCGGTCATTGCGCCCCCGGTACAGCACGTCATACGCGCCCTCCAGCCGCTTGGCGATGTAGTTGGCGTTCAAAATCGCCACCCGCGTCGCCTGGGTCAGCCCATCGCCGCCCATTAGCAGCGTATAGGCCCAGCTGATCGGCAGGATCGAGGCCGACCCGTAAGGCGCCGCCGACACCGGCCCGGGCCCGTCTTCCTGCCCGCGCGGATCGCCGGGCAGATGCGGTGCCAGATGCGCCTTCACGCCAATCGGCCCCATGCCGGGCCCGCCCCCGCCATGCGGAATGCAGAAAGTCTTGTGCAGGTTCAGGTGGCTGACGTCGCCGCCCAAATCCCCGGGCCGCGACAGCCCCACCATGGCATTCAGGTTCGCCCCGTCGATATAGACTTGGCCGCCGTGATCATGGGTGATCTTGCACACCTCCAGCACGGTTTCCTCGAACACGCCATGCGTGCTGGGATAGGTGATCATGCAGCCGGCGAGATTCTCGGCATTGGCCTCCGCCTTGGCGCGGAAATCCTCCAGGTCGATATCCCCGTTCGCCGCCGACTTCACCGGCACCACCTTCCAGCCCACCATCTGCGCACTGGCCGGGTTGGTGCCATGCGCGGACATCGGAATCAGGCAGACATTACGATGCCCCTCGCCACTCGCGGCGTGATAGGCCGCGATCGTCAGCAGCCCCGCATACTCCCCCTGCGCGCCCGAATTGGGCTGCATCGACATGGCGTCATAGCCGGTGATCTCGCACAGCCGCGCGCTCAGATCGTCGATCATCACGCGGTACCCTTCGGCCTGGTCCTTCGGGCAGAACGGGTGCAACCGCGCGAATTCCCGCATACTGATCGGCATCATCTCGGCGGCCGCGTTCAGCTTCATGGTGCACGACCCCAGCGGGATCATCGCGCGGTCCAGCGCCAGATCCCGGTCCGCCAGCCGCCGCATATAACGCATCATCTCGGTCTCGGCCCGGTTCATGTGAAAAATCGGATGCTCCAGGTACTTGCTCTTCCGGTGCATCTTTTCCGGCACGCGGTACTCGGGCTTGAAATCCTCGTCCGCTTTCTCGATCCCGAAGGCGCGCCAGACCGCCTCGATATTCTTGGGCCGCGTCGCCTCGTCCAGCGTGATGCCGACGCGGTGCTCGCCCACGCGGCGCAGGTTGATCCCCTCGTCGACGGCGGATTTCATCACCGCCGCTTGCAACGGGCCCACATCCACCGTGATCGTGTCGAAATAGACCTGCGGGTCCACCTTGAATCCCGCCGCCTCCAGCCCCTTGGCCAGCCGCACGGTCTTGCGGTGAATACGCTGCGCGATGGCCTGCAAGCCCTTCGGCCCGTGAAAGACGGCATACATCGACGCCATGACGGCCAAGAGCGCCTGAGCGGTGCACACGTTCGACGTGGCCTTCTCGCGCCGGATATGCTGCTCGCGCGTCTGCAAGGACAGGCGGTAGGCCCGGTTGCCATGCGCATCCACCGACACCCCCACGATCCGGCCCGGCATCGCCCGTTTGTAGGCATCCCGGCACGCCATGTAGGCCGCATGCGGCCCGCCATAGCCCATCGGCACGCCGAACCGTTGCACCGAGCCCACGGCGATATCCGCGCCCATCGCGCCGGGTTCCTTCAGCAGGGTCAGCGCCAGCGGGTCCGCCGACACGATCCCGATCGCGTTCTCGGCGTGCAGCGCCTCGATTTGCGGCGTGAAATCCCGCACATGGCCATAGGTCCCGGGGTACTGAAAGAGCGCGCCAAAGACCTTGTCCGCCTCCATCTTCTCCGGGTCGCCCACGATCACCTCGATCCCCAGCGGCGCGGCCCGCGTCTGCACCACCGCGATGTTCTGCGGATGACAGTCGCGATCGACGAAGAACGCCTTGGCCTTCGATTTGGCCACCCTCTGCGCCATGGTCATCCCCTCGGCACAAGCCGTCGCCTCGTCCAAGAGCGAGGCATTGGCCACCTCCAGCCCCGTCAGATCGCAGATCATCGTCTGGAAGTTCAACAGCGCCTCCAGCCGCCCCTGGCTGATCTCGGGCTGATAGGGCGTATAGGCGGTATACCACGCCGGATTCTCCAGAATATTGCGCTGGATCGCCGGCGGCGTGACGGTGCCGTGATAGCCTTGGCCGATAAGGCTGACCAACACCTTGTTCTGCCCCGCCACCATGCGCATCTCGTGCATCAGTTCGCGCTCTGACTTCGGCTTGCCGAAATCCAGTTTCTCCGCCTGCCGGATCGACTTCGGCACCGTCTCTTCGATCAGCTGATCGAGATCCTTGACCCCCAACGCGGCATACATCTCGGCCATCTCCTCGGGCGACGGCCCGATATGGCGCCGGTTGGCGAAATCATAAGGCAGGTAATCGGTGGGCTCGAACGGCATGGCAGGCACTCCCGGGTGTCGGACAAAAGATTGTGCCGGGGCGGCCGCACCGCCCCCGCTTCCTCTGGCTCAAAATATCCCCGCCGGAGGCACAAAAATCTTCAAAAGATTTTTGCCAAAATTTTTCAAAAATTTTGCGCCCGGCGGCGCGGATCAGTCGATGAAATCCTTGTAGGCGGCTTCATCCATGTAATCGTCCATCGGCGAGGTATCCGACGGCTTGATCTTGAAGAACCAGCCATCGCCCTCGGGATCCTCGTTGACCTTGCTGGGCGTGTCGGCCAGCACCTCGTTTACTTCCACGATCTCGCCATCCAGCGGCGCCAGGATGTCCGAGGCCGCCTTGACGCTCTCGATCACCACGATTTCGTCGTCCTTGGTGACCTCTGCACCCACCTCGGGCAGTTCCACGAAAACGATATCGCCCAGTTGCTCGGCGGCGTGGCTGGTGATGCCGACCGTGACGATGTCCCCGTCCTGGTCCAGCCACTCGTGTTCTTCGGTGTATTTCATGCAAGTCTCCCTGAAGTTCAGCGTTTGAAATTTGACGGCGTGAACGGCAACTTCGCCACCCGGACGGGCAGGCGCTTGCCGCGTACCGCGCCATAAAGCGTCGTTCCGGCCGAGGCGTGGCTCGCCGCGACATATCCCATCGACATCGGCGCCTCGATGCTGGGCCCATAGGCGCCCGAGGTGACGTGCCCCACGGCCTCGCCGCCCGTCTCGCTACCGAAAATTTGCGTCCCTGCGCGCATCGGTGCACGGCCCTCGGGGCGCAGGCCCACGCGGCAGCGCGCCATGCCGTTCTCCAATTGGTCCAGGATGACGTCGGCGCCGGGGAAGCCGCCTTCGCGCTCCCCACCCCGGCGGCGTACTTTCTGGATGGCCCAGCTCAGCCCCGCCTCCACCGGCGTGGTGTGTTCGTCGATATCCTGTCCGTAAAGGCACAACCCCGCCTCCAGACGCAAACTGTCGCGCGCGCCCAGGCCCACGGGCTCCACCGCCTCGTGCAACAACAGCGCCCGCGCCAGCGGTTCAGCCTGCGCTTCGGGCACCGAAATTTCGTAACCATCCTCGCCGGTATAGCCCGAGCGCGAGATCCACAGCTCGCCATAATCGGAGGTGAAAATTCCAGTATCCAGGAACTTCATGATCTCGCATCCGCCCGCAATCGGGGCCAGCGCATCGACCGCCTTCGGCCCTTGCAACGCGATCAGCGCGCGGTCCGTGACCTCGACGACCTCGCACTCGGGCAGCCCCTCGCGCATCCAGGCGATGTCGTCGGCCTTGCAGGCCGCGTTCACAACGACCAACAGGTGATCGCCCCGGTTGGTCAGCATCAAATCATCGCGGATCCCGCCCGCATCGTTAGTAAAAAACCCATAACGCTGCCGCTTTTCGCCCAGCCCCAACAGGCTGACCGGCACCAAGCGCTCCATCGCCTGCGCCGCGCCGCCATAGCCCGCCTCGTGCCGGATCAGGACCTGCCCCATGTGGCTGACGTCGAAGAGCCCCGCCTTTTCCCGCGTATGCAAGTGCTCGCCCATGACGCCCAAGCCATATTGCAGCGGCATGTCATAGCCCGCGAACTCGGTCATCTTCGCGCCCAGCGCCTTGTGCAGGCCCGTCAGCGGCGTTTCGCGCAGATCGTCCAAGTGGCTCTCCTTCGCATCTCGCACCGGGCGCATCTGGCTGGGCAACCGGCATCCGTTCCGCGTCTCGCATGACGCGACCGATGCCCCCTCTGTCCTTCCGCCTGAGATCGCTATCCCTTCGGCGCCGCGGAAACTCCCGCGATCTCTCCAGAGTCTTCCATCGGCCGGTCCTTGCGCCTGAGAGTTTCCGGGGCGGTTGCTCCTTCGGCACCGGCAACGCCGGTTCTCCCGTTCCGATACTTTAGTAGCGTAGTGACCGCCCCGGACCTCTGCAAGCAGAATGACAGGCGCCGATCACAGTTTGACGGTCCGCCTTGACCTTCGCCGCCACGCCTGTTGACATCAGGAGCAATCGAGAAAGGTGGATCCCTACGTGCAACCCGGATTTTTCTTCGGCTATGGCAGCCTTGTGAATCGCGGCACCCATGCTTACGAAGATGCTCACCCCGCGCAGCTTTCGGGCTGGCGGCGGGCCTGGCGCAAGACGACCCTGCGCGAGGTGGCGTATCTCACGGCCGTGCCCGACACCACTGCCCAGATCGACGGCCTCGTCGCCGGCGTGCCCGGTGCGGAATGGGCCGCGCTCGACGCGCGCGAGCGGGCCTACAGGCGCGTGCCCGCCCGTCACCAGGTCCGCACCCACCTGCCGGAGGACGCCGACCTCGTGGTCTTTGCCATCGAGGACGGCCAGCACCAGAACCCCGACGCGGTCAGCCCCGTGCTGCTCAGCTATATCGACGTGGTGGTGCAGGGCTACCTGCATGTCTTCGGCGAGGATGGCGTGCAGCGTTTCTTCGATACGACCGACGGCTGGGACGCCCCCATCCTCGACGACCGCCGCCGCCCGCTCTACCCGCGCCACCAAAAGCTACAGCGCAAGGAGACGGCGCTGGTGAACGACATGCTGGATCGGGTCGGCGCCAAGGTGCAGCCGGTGTCGACCTTCAGCCCTCTCAGGGACTAAGTCGCACCCCGCGCGAGCGTCGGCATTGCCTTACCTCGCACGACGAGACCCATCGGGGGAGATTTCCGCCGATGCAACAGGCAAACCCGTCAGACGCGATCCCGCGCCGACGTCGCCAGCAATACAAACAAAAGAACGGCAACGATCAGAAGTCCGATCAGTACGATGGCGCTAGACATGTCTCGATCCCAGGCAAGCGGTAATGGCAGGCCACTTTGATGAGGTGGAATCAGGGCCGGCAACAAGCCTCTCGGCGCACACCCGCATCGATGTGTTGCCCAAATACGCAGGCCATCGGCAAAGAAGCACCTATCAGCTGCCAAGGTGCCGCGTTTTTTGCCCGACGGCCTGTCTGACCTGGGTCACTTGCCGCCAGTATGATGGCCTCGATGACAAGTACACGGCGAAACAGGGTCTCTGGCCATTTGCTACGCCGTTACCGAGCGTCTGCTATGCGGAGTTTCTGCCGTTCACGACGGAGGCAATCGTCAGCCCCTGGGGTGGCGATCCGACGGCACTTACGAAGCACTTTATGCCTGCCAAGCACATCCCCAGAAAGATCGTTGCGCCCAACCTCAGCCAAATCGCCAGCCCGAGGGAGGGGCTGACGATAGCCGGGCCGCTGCGCGGCTGTTAACCGGCTGGGGCCTCGACACCGATGTTTCACAAGGCCTCGTCTCAGCGCGGCCCAGCGCCTCAGCCCTTCGCCTTGATAACCTGCAACAGCGGCAGAACCTGGCTCATGTCCGGCCCGTGGTTCTGCCCGGTCAGCGCCTTGCGCAGCGGCATGAACAGCCCCTTGCCCTTGCGGCCGGTCTTTTCCTTGACCGCGGCCGTCCACTGGCCCCAGGTCTCGCCGTCATGCGGCCCCTCGGGCATTAGCGCCAGCGCCTCGGCCACGAATTCGCGGTCCTCGTCGTCGATCACCGGCTCGGCCCCGTCGCGGAACATGATCCACCAGCCTTCCAGGTCATGAAGCGTGGTGATGTTCTCGCGCGTCACGCTCCAGAACCGCTCGGCCTGATCCTCGGGCACGCCAAGCGCCACGATATGCGCCTTCACGTCCGCAAAATCGCGCCCCTGCAACACCCGTGCCGTCAGTGGGAACAAATCATCCGCATCGAATTTCGTCGGCGCCGAGCCGAAGCGCGAGATGTCGAACCCCTCGATCAGCTCCGCCATGTCCGTCCGCAATTCCACCGGATCGGCCGAGCCCAGCCGCGCCATCAGCGACAACAGCGCCATCGGCTCCACGCCTTGCGCCCGCAGATCGCGCAAGGAAAGCGTACCAAGCCGTTTCGACAGCGATTCCCCCTGCGGCCCAGTCAGCAGCGAATGATGCGCGAATTGCGGCACGCTGCCGCCCAGCGCCTCGATGATCTGGATCTGCGTCGCGGTATTCGTCACGTGATCTGACCCGCGCACCACATGGGTCACGCCCATCTCGGTGTCGTCTACGACCGAGGCCAGCGTATACAGCACCTGCCCGTCGCCCCGGATCAGCACCGGGTCGCTCACGCTGGCCGCGTCGATAGAGATATCCCCCAGGATACCGTCGTCCCACTCGATCCGTTCGTGATCCAGCTTGAACCGCCAGACCCCGTCGCCCCGCTCGGCGCGCAGCGCGTCCTTCTGCTCTTCGGAAAGCTCCAGCGCCGCCCGGTCATAAACCGGCGGCTTGCCCATATTCAGCTGTTTCTTCCGCTTCAGGTCCAGCTCGGTCGGCGTCTCGAACGCCTCGTAGAACCGTCCCATCCCGCGCAGCTTGTCGGCGGCCTCGGCATAGCGGTCCAGCCGCTCCGACTGCCGCTCGACCCGGTCCCAGGTCAGGCCCAGCCATTCCAGGTCTTGCTTGATTGCGTCCACGTATTCCTGCTTCGACCGCTCCGGGTCGGTGTCGTCGATGCGCAGGATGAACGTCCCGCCGTTCTTGCGGGCAATAAGGAAGTTCATCAGCGCGGTGCGCAGGTTGCCGATATGGATGTACCCGGTGGGGGATGGCGCGAAACGGGTGGTTGTCATGGGGTGTCTCCTGTTGCCGCGCCAAATGTCACAAGGGGGGGCGCTTGTCCAGTATCACGGGCGTTCCGGCCTGCCACGGCGGCGCGACGCCTCAAAACCCCGTGAAAGGCGCACGACACATGCGCGCCTTTTCACGAATGCGCTTTATCTACCAGCACCACAACAACAGGAGGTCTCACATGTCCACCCGCCTTTCCCGCCGCAACTTCATCGCTTCGGCCACCGCCCTCTCTGCCGCGCCCGCCCTGCCCGCCTGGGCCGCTGCGCCTATGCTGGGCGCCGCCACGCCGCCCTTCCGTCGCTTCAAGCTGGGCAGCTTTGAGGTCACGACCCTTCTGGCGGGCGAGGCCACGCGCCCCGATCCGCACACGATCTTCGGCCTGAATGTCGAGGAAGACGAGTTCAACGCCGTCTCCGAGGCCGCGATGATCCCGACCGATCAGGCACAGTTCTTCTTCACCCCCACCGTGGTGAACACCGGCTCGGAACTCGTGCTTTTCGACACGGGCCTGAATGCCGAAGGCATCACCGAGGCGCTCGATGCCGCAGGCTACACCGCCGACATGATCGACACGGTCGTCATCACCCATATGCACGGCGACCATATCGGCGGGCTAATGAACGGCGACACGCCCACCTTCGCCAACGCCTCCTACGTCACCGGATCCGCCGAGTTCGACCATTGGGCCGCCGCCGGCAACGACACTTTCGAGGCAAAAGTCCGCCCGCTGGCCGAGCAATTCTCCATGATCGGCGACGGCGATGCGGGCTTTTCCGGCCACACCGCCATGGCCGCCTTCGGCCACACGCCCGGCCACATGGTCCACCTGATCGAAAGCGAGGGCGAAAGCCTGATGATCGCCGCCGATTTCGCCAACCATTACGTCTGGTCGCTGGCACATCCCGACTGGGAGGTGAAGTTCGACATGGACAAATCCGCCGCCGGCCAGACCCGCAAGACGCTCCTCGACATGCTGGCCACCGAGAAGATGCCCTTCATCGGCTACCACATGCCCTGGCCCGCCACCGGCTTCGTCGAGAAATCGGACAGCGGTTATGCCTACGTGCCCAGCTCTTATCAACTGCGCCTCTGACCGCTTGCCAGCTTGGGGCGCGCGGCATAGACCAAGCTCATGCCCGCGCCCGACACCTCGCTCGACTGGATGGAAGACGTGGCCCGCCGCACCGTGGCGGGCTTTCCACAGGCATTCGCCGAGGCCGCGCGGGCCGTGGCGATCCACGTCGCCGACTGGCCGGACCCCGAGATGCTCGACAGCCTCGACATGACAGACCCGACCGAGCTGACGGGGCTCTATGACGGCATCCCGATGACGGAAAAGTCGGTCTTCGATCAACCCACCGGCCCCGACATCGTCTGGCTGTTCCGCGAACCGATCCTGGCCGAGTGGCGCGACCGTGGCGACGTGGACCTCGCCGATCTCGTCGCCCACGTCACTGTCCACGAATTCGCCCACCATTTCGGCTGGTCCGACGACGACATCGCCAGCATCGACCGCTGGTGGGAATAGATAGCCCCGTCCCGGGCCTGACCCGGGACCTCGCGGAAAAACAGATCTCGGATGAAGTCTTGGATAACACATAACCAAAAGCCCTTCGCGCGGAATCAAGGCGCAGCAAGCTGCGCCGCCGCGCGATCGCCAGACCGCCCGGACGGGCTGGCGATTGGCCTCCGCAGGCGCGTCGATCTGAGGTTTTCCGGACACGGCAACCATCAAGCACCCTGAAACACAGCTGCATCGCCAGCCCGCGGTCTGGCCATCGCGCGGCCAGACACCTCCCCCGTCCCGGGCCTGACCCGAGACCTCCTCTTCATCCCTCACCAACATTCCCGTTGCACCCCCGTGCCCCCCGTGCATTCTGCCCCCATGCAAGATTACCGCGCCCACGACATGACCTCCCTCGCCGGCCTCGTCGCCAAGAGCGAGGTCACGCCAGACGACCTCCTCGACACCGCGCTAGCCCGGATGCACGCCGTGAACCCCGCGCTCAACGCCGTGGTGCACGACTATTCCGACACCGCCCGCCGCATGATCGCCGACGGCCTGCCCAAGGGACCGCTCACAGGCGTGCCCTTTCTGCTCAAGGACATGGGCGCGGAATCCACCCGGCATCCCGCCTCGCTCGGCTCGCGCCTCTTGGCCAATACCAGCTACAAGATGAATTCCACCATCTACGACCGGCTGGAGGCGTCGGGCCTCGTCACTTTCGGTCGCACCGCCGCGCCCGAAGGCGGCGTGGGGGCTGCAACCGAGGCCGCGGTCTACGGCGGCCCCACCCGCAACCCCTGGGATCTTAGCCGCACCCCCGGCGGCTCGTCAGGCGGCTCCGGCGCGGCGGTGGCCGCCGGCATCGTCCCGGGCGCGCATGGCAGCGACGGCGGTGGCTCGATCCGCATCCCGGCCTCGAACTGCGGCCTCGTCGGGCTTAAGCCCACCCGCGCCATGGTCCCCGACGGGCCCTATGCCGGCGAAGGCTGGGCCGGCATGGCGATCGAGGGCTTTCTCACCCGCTCGGTCCGCGACACCGCGCTCCTCCTGGATATCGTGTGCGGCCCCGACCTCGGCGCGCCCTACGTGGCGCCCCCCATGCCTTGCACCTTCATGGAGTCGCTCGACCGCCCCAACACGCCCCTGCGTATTGCCCTTTGCGACACCACCCTCACCAGCGAGCCCATCCACCCCGAATGCCAGGTCGCCGTGCAGGACGCCGCCGCGCTATTGCACGACATGGGCCACCACGTGACCCCGGCCCGCCCGACCGCCGACACGACCGGCATGATGCACGCCTGGACCAAGATCGTCGCCTGTGGCACCTCATCCTGGGTGCGCCGCGCGCTGGCCAAACAGGGCCGCGAGCTGCGCCAGGGCGACCTCGAAGGGGTCGCCCGCGGGGCGGTGGACTACGCCAAGACCGTCAGCGGCACCGATTACCTCGACGCCGTGGAAACCGTCCACGCCTATGGCCGCCAGATGGCCGCCTTTTTCGAAGACCACGATATCCTGCTGACCCCAACCATGGCCGAGCCACCGGCCGAGATCGGCCGCTTCGCCCACGACACCGAGGATTACGTGGCCTACCGCATGGGCGAGGATGGCATCTTCGCCTATTCGCCCTATACCGCCGCCTTCAACGCCACCGGCCAGCCCGCCGTTTCCCTGCCGCTCTGCCGGGGCGCCGACGGCCTGCCCATCGGCATCCACCTCGCCGCCCGGTTCGGGGCCGACACCGCCCTCATGTCCCTCTGCGCTGATCTGGAACGAGCCCGCCCATGGTTTGATCAAATTCCCGCCCTGACCGGAATAGACGACTGAAAACACTTGAATCTCGCCGGGGTGTCGGGAAACACTGACCGGGTGAGCATGGGGGACACTGCATGACCGAAGCCGCGGTCGAGGCCCGATCGGCCCGCAAGGAATACGGCACCGGCGACAAGCTGGTCCGCGCCCTGAACGACGTGTCCCTGGTGATCCGCAAGGGCGAATTCTTCACCCTTCTGGGCCCCTCGGGCTGTGGCAAGACGACCCTTCTGCGCCTCATCGCCGGGTTCGAATCGCCCACATCGGGCACGATCCTGCTGGGCGCGCGCGACATCAGCACGATGGCCCCCTACGACCGCCCCGTGAACACGGTCTTCCAAAGCTACGCACTCTTCCCGCATCTCAGCGTGGCCGACAATATCGGTTTCGGCCTGACCATGCAGGGCACGCCCAAGGCACAGGTCGACGCCCGCGTGGCCGAAATGCTGGCGCTGGTCAAACTCGAAGCCTTCGCAGACCGCAAACCCCAGCAACTCTCCGGCGGCCAGCAACAGCGCGTGGCGCTGGCCCGCGCCCTTGCCCCCGCGCCCGAGGTGCTCTTGCTGGACGAGCCGCTCTCGGCGCTCGACCTCAAGCTGCGCAAGGAAATGCAGCTGGAACTCAAGCGCCTGCAAACCGAAACCGGCATCACCTTCGTCTTCGTCACCCACGACCAGGAAGAGGCGCTGACCATGTCCGACCGCATCGGCGTGATGCGCGACGGCGTGATCCTGCAAATCGGCGGCCCGCGCGAGATCTACAACAAGCCCGTCAACCGCTTCGTCGCGGATTTCATCGGCGAAACCAACGTCTTGACGGGCACTGTTGAACAAGGCGGCGTCCGCCTGCCCACCGGCGACGTGATCAGCGTGGACAACCTCGACGCCGCCTCTCAAGGCGCCGGGGTCAGCCTTGCCGTGCGCCCCGAACAGGTCCGCATCGGCGACGGCGCGCTTCAGGGCCGCGTGGCCGAAACCGTCTATTTCGGCACCGACACCCATTGCCACCTGCGCATGTCCGACGACACCGAGGTGGTCGCCCGAATGCAAAGCCCGCCCTCGGGCGACACCGGCCTGACCGCAGGCCAGACCGTCGCCTTCGATTTCGTCCCCGGCGCCGTCCGGGTGCTGGAGGACTAGCATGGCGGGAACCACCCACGGCAGCGGACGTACCGGCTGGATCCTGTCGATCCCGGCGCTGATCCTGCTGGCTTTGGGCGCCGCCGGGCCGCTGCTGATCGTGGTGGTTTACGCCTTTCTCGAACCGGGCGAGTATTCCGGCGTGGTGTGGGAGTTCACGACCGAGGCGTGGTTTCGCGTCTTCTTCGAGCGGGACATCTTCGACGACACCGTCACCTTTGCCGACGCGCACCTGACGATCTTCTGGCGCTCGGTGAAACTGTCGGTTCTGACCACGCTCATCGCCTTCGCCATCGGCTTTCCCACCGCGTGGTTCATCGCCACGCGCCCGCCCAACAAGCGCGGCTTCTGGCTGTTTTTGATCACAATTCCGTTCTGGACAAACCTGCTGATCCGCACCTTTGCGATCATGGAAGTCGTCCGCAATCAGGGCCTGCTGAACACCTTCCTGATGAATTTCGGCATTATCGATGAACCGCTGCAGATCCTCTATACCGACACCGCCGTGCTGATCGGCATGGCCTATGTCTACCTGCCGCTCATGGTGCTGCCACTCTATGCGGCCATCGACCGCTTCGATTTCCGTCTCGTGGAAGCAGGCTATGACCTCTACGCCACGCGCATGAAGGTGCTGCGCCGGGTCATCCTGCCCATCGTCAAACCGGGCATCGTCGCAGGCTCGATCCTCGTCTTCGTGCCCTCGCTGGGCGCCTATGTCACCCCCCGCATCCTGGGCGGCGGCAAGAACATGATGGTCGGCAACTTCATCGAGCTTCAGTTCGGCCAGGGCCGCAACTGGCCCCTTGGCGCGGCGCTGTCGCTGCTTTTGCTGATGATCGTGCTGGTCGCCCTGCTGGCCTATGTCCGCGTCACGTCACGGGACCAGACCAATGGCTAGGAACAAGAGCTTCTCCGTCACCACCCTGCCCGGCTTCACCGCCATCGCGCTCACGACCTTCGTGCTGCTTTACGCGCCGATCGTCACCATGGTGATCTATTCGTTCAACGACTCGCAATCCGTCGCGCTCTGGGGCGGCTTTTCCGTCCGCTGGTACGTCGAGGCGTGGGACAACACACAAGTGCAAGAGGCGACCGTGCGCTCGCTCGTGATCGCCGTCTCCGCCGCGCTCATCTCCACCACCGTCGCCACGATGGCGGCCTTGGGCACAACGCGGCGCGGCCGGTTCAAGGGCCAGACGCTCATCTACGTGATGATCAACCAGCCCCTGATGGTGCCCGAAATCGTGACCGCCGTGGCGCTGCTGATCTTCTTCGCCTCGATCAAGGTCGCCACCGGCTATACCGGGCTCGCCTACCTCATCCTCGCGCATTCGGCCTTCTGCGTGCCCTTTGCCTACCTGCCCATCCGCGCTCGGCTGGAAGGCATGGACCTTGCCTTGGAAACCGCCGCATCCGACCTCTACGCCCGCCCCTGGCAGACCTTCCGCCACGTGACCCTGCCGCTGATGATGCCGGGCATCGCCGCCGGTGCGATGCTGGCTTTCGTCATCTCGCTCGACGACGTCATCATTACCGAGTTCGTCAAATCCGCCGGGCAGGACACCCTGCCCACCTACATGCTGGGCCAGCTGCGCCGCGCCATCACACCCGAGGTCAACGCGATCTCGACGGCCCTTCTGGCGCTGACCGTGCTTTTGCTGACCGCCTTCTTTATACTGAACCGAAAGCGGGACTAACCCGCGCACAACCTCAACAGGGAGAATGACGATGAAAACATACCTGACCACCACAGTCGCGGCCATCGCACTGGCCGGCGCGGCCCATGCCGAAGGGTCGCTCAACATCTACAACTGGGGCAACTACACCAGCCCCGAGATGATCGAGAAGTTCGAACAGGAATACGACATCGACGTCACGATCACCGACTATGACAGCAACACCACCGCCCTTGCCAAGATCGAGGCCGGCGGCCACGGCTTCGACATCGTCGTGCCCACCCACAGCTACATGGGCGTCTATATCGACAAGGGCCTCCTGATGAAGCCGGGCATCCCCGAGATGGAAAACTACGGCAACATCTCGGACCAGTGGAAAAACGTCGAATGGGACCCGAACCGCGAGTATTCCGTGCCGTGGCAATGGGGCACGACCGGCGTCGCGGTGAACAAGTCCGCCTATGACGGCGACATCAACACCTCCGCCATCTTCCTCGATCCGCCCGAGGAACTGGTGGGCAAGGTCAATGTCGTGCCGGAAATGCAGGACGTGATGAACCTCACGCTCTTTTACGTCGGCGGCGAGCCCTGCACCACCGACAAGGAAATGCTGAAGAAAGCCCGCGACGTGCTGATCGAGGCCAAGCCCAAGTGGATGAGCATGGATTACGGCATGACCGAAAAGCTGTCGAACGGCGACGTCATGGCCTCGGTGAACTGGAACGGCTCGACCTTCCGCGCCCGCAACAACAACGAGGACGTGGCCTATGGCTATCCGAAAGAGGGCTACCCGGTCTGGATGGACAGCGCCGCGGTCCTGTCGGATGCGCAGAACGTCGAGAACGCCAAGCTCTTCCTGAACTTCATCATGGACCCGGAAAACGCGGCCATGCTGTCATCCTTCGCGCGCTACGCCAACGGCATCGACGGCTCCGAGGAATTCATGCCCGAGGACATGAAGACCGCGCCCGAGATCGTCGTGCCCGAGGATTTGAAGGCCGCCGGCCGTTTCACCACCGCCTGCCCCGCCGAGGCGCAGGAATTCTACACCGCGATCTGGACCGAACTGCAGAAATAAGCCAGTCGGCGAGGGACGGGAAACGGGGGCCGATCGGCCCCCGTTTTTTTCTTTGGCGACCCCCTTGCGAAGAAGGGGGCGTCTGTTACCGCGGCTCGTCGCGCAGGCCTTTTACGATGGCCCCGCACAGGAACAGCAGAACGATGGTAAAGATGATGCCCGTGGCATTCACCATCGCCTGAAGCGCCGTTAGCCCGCCACCGATCAACAGCACGATGGCGACAATGCCTTCCGTCGTGGCCCAGAACACCCGTTGCGCCACTGGCGAGTCCGTCTTGCCCCCGGCCGTGATCGTGTCGATGACCAGAGACCCTGAGTCCGACGAGGTGATGAAGAACACCAGCACCAGGATGATCCCCAGCGTCGAGGTCACGTAGGTCAGCGGCATGTCCCCGAACATCGCGAACATCGCCAGCGAGTCGTTATATTCCGAGATGACGTTCTGGTAGACGCCGCTCTCAGCCCCCATGCTGGCCACCTGGCTGATCGCCGTGCCACCGAAGGTCGCCATCCAGAAGACCCCCACCAGCGTCGGAACCAGCATCACGCAGGTGATGAACTCCCGCACCGTCCGGCCCCGGCTGACCCGCGCGATGAACATGCCGACAAAGGGCGACCACGAAATCCACCAGGCCCAGTAGAACGAAGTCCAGTTTTCGCGGAACGTGTCATCCTCACGCCCGAACGGCATCGAAAGCGGCACGACATCCTGCACATAGCTCGACAGGCCCGACCAGAAATCCCTCAGGATCTGCATCGTCGGGCCGGCGAAGAACACGAAGAACAAGAGCAGCACCGCAAAGCACATATTGACGTTCGACAGCACCTTCACGCCCCCGTCGATGCCCCGCACCACCGAGATCAGCGCGATTGTCGTGACGCCTATGATGACGAAGATCTGGGTATTCAGCGTTTCGGGCAAACCGAACACGTAGTGCAGCCCCGAGGTCGCCTGCTGCGCCCCAAGGCCCAGCGACGTGGTCAGACCGAACAGGGTCGCGAATACCGCGATGATGTCGATGATATGCCCCGGCCAGCCCCAGACCCGGTCGCCCATCAGCGGATGAAAGGCCGAACGGATCGAAAGCGGCAACTGCTTGTTATAGGTGAAAAGCGCCAGGCTCAGCGCCACGACGGCATAGGCCGCCCAGGGGTGCAGGCCGAAGTGAAAGATCGTCGCCGCCAGCCCGTGCCCGCGCGCGTCAGCCAGGGCGGCCTGGTCGATCTCGCCGGTCTCGGTATTGATCGGTCCCTCCAGTCCCAGCGGCCCCGAGACCTGCATGTGATAGACCGGCTCCAGCACGCCGAAAAACATCAGGCCGATGCCCATGCCGGCGGCGAAAAGCATCGCGAACCACGAGGGATAGCCGAAATCTGGCTCCGCCTGCGTGCCGCCCAGCCTGACCTTGCCCCACGGGCTGACGACCAGGAAAAGGCAGAAGAGGACGAAAATATTGGCCGCGGACAGGAACGCCCAGTCGAATGTCTTGGTCACGAAGTCGAACAGCCAGCCGAACGCCGCCGATGCCTGCTCCTGGAAAATCAACGTCACCAGCACGAAGGCAACGACCGTCAGCGAGGAAATCAGGAAGACCGGATTGTGAATGTCAAAGGTGAGCGGGCCAATATTCCGCTGGATATTGTCCTGCCCCACCTCGTAGCTGGTATCGATCGTGTTGACTTTGCCTTCGGGCGAGGGAATGTCCAGTTCATCGGACGATGTATCTGTCATATGCTGTGACTCCTTCGAATGAATCGGTCTTCGCAAAGACCCGGCCCCAAATCGCACAGGCTGCGCGGCGCGAATGTGAGGCAGTATTCTGGTTGAACATTGGCGGCCACCTAGCACTTAAAGCTGCGCCGTCCAACCGCCGCCCTTTTAGGCAAGCAGACCCAGGCTGGACGTTTGCCGCAAGGTACGTGTCAGTCTGCTTGGCGGGACGGAGCTGCTGTTGGCCGATCAGAAATGGGCAGGCGACATCAGCTACGTGTGGACCCGAGAGGGGTGGCTCTATCTGGCGGTCTTTCTCGATCTGCATTCAAGGCGCGTGATCGGTTGGGCCGTGTCGAACCGAATGAAGCGCGATCTGGCGATCCGGGCCCTGAATATGGCCATTGCCTTGCGGCGACCGCCGAAGGGCTGCATCCATCACACCGACCGTGGCAGCCAATACTGGTTTCACGACTACCAGAAAATCCTGCGCAAGCATGGGTTCCAGGCATCTATGAGTGGGACGGGGACCGGCTACGACACCGCAGCGGTCGAAACCTTCTTCGAGACGATCAAGGCTGAATTGCTGTGGCAACGCTCCTGGCGCACACGTCGCGACGCTGAGATCGCCATCTTCGAGTACATCAATAGCTTCTACAATCCACGACGCAGGCACTCAGCTCTTGGCCGGAAAAGCCCCTTGGCCTTCGAAGCAGAGGCAGCATAGACGAGCAATCGGAGCGGAACGAAAGCGGGACAGGTCCAAACGTGCCATGTCCCGCTTCCGGCGCATGCGAAGTTTGCAGAAATTCGCCGCCGTCCACTCTTCAATCCACAACTGGTTCAATGCGGAGCGCAGCCTCTACAACCGACAGAATTTCAAACGGACCCGCGCTGCTGCTCTCGCAGAATGGCGCAATCTCTGCGTGGTCTAAAGCACAACATCACGGGACCAACCGAGACGAGTTCGAAACCGTCTGACAGAACCCTTGTTAGAGAGAGCCCAGTTGAGTGGCCCAGAGACAGGGGGTAAGACAGAACATCATTATCGCCTCAGAAAAGAAAATCAGTCGCGTCGAGATCACCTATGGACACGTTGTTGAGGATGATGAGGTTGCCGCCGCCTGTGTCGATTTCCACGTCCGCGCCCATCTGTGTGGCCGCCCCGGTCGAGGCGGAGCCAAGGTCCAGATCCGCCAGCGACGTGATCGTGCTGACAGCGCTCAGGTCGATCCGCTCAAAGGTATTGAGGGCATCGAAATCGCCAATCGTGTCCACGCCGTGGCCGTTCTGGAAGACGAACGTATCGGCGTTGAAATCACCGAACATCAGGTCGTTGCCAGCACCGCCGTCGATGATGTCAAAACCGGCGTTGCCACCGATCCGGTCATCGCCACCGCCAGCTTCGATCAGGTCGTTGCCCAACTGACCGAAGAAGTTGGTGTTGTCGTCACCGCCCCGCATCGTGTCGTTGCCGCCGCCGCCAAACTGGCCGCCGAAGCCTTCGAAGTCTTCCAGCAAGTCATCGCCTTCGCCACCAAAGAGACGGTCAAACCCGTTGCCGCCGTTCAGGGTGTCATTGCCGTCCTCGCCATAAAGATTGTCGGCCTGATCGCCGCCGTCGATTTCGTCGTCGTCATCGCCGCCTTGAAGAAGGTCAAAGCCGATGCCGCCGAAGATGGTGTCGTTGCCGGCGCCGCCCTCGACTCCGTCCACCGAATTGCCGAAGTTAGAGCCGGCATCGATCCAGTCGGCGCCGTCACCGCCGAAGAAACGGTCCGCGCCGCTGCCCCCAAGCAGCGTGTCATTGCCGGTCTCGCCATGAAGATGGTCCGCGCCCTCGCCGCCGATAAGCGAATCCGCTCCGGCGCCGCCACGCAGCAGGTCGGCCTGGTCTCCGCCGTGGAGTTCGTCATCGCCCACGCCCCCCTCGAGCGTGTCGAAGCCAACTTCTCCGAAGAGCGTGTCGTTGCCTTCCGCACCGACAATACTGTCGAACCCGAGGCCCCCATATACGAGATCGTTACCGCCGAAGCCGTCGATGATGTCGCTCGCGCTCGTACCGTTAAGCGTGTCGTTCAGATTGCTCCCGTTGATCGGGCTATTGCCTTCGCTCACTGAGATCGAAACCGTGGCACTGTCTGTTCCCCCCTGTCCGTCCGACACGGTGTATGTGAAGCTGTCGTTTCCGTTGAAGCCGGGGTCTGGGGTGTAGGTGATTGTGCCGTTGGCGTTGATTGTTGTCATTCCGTTCGCGGCCGTGCCGACAGATGTGACAACCAGCGGGTCTCCGTCGGGATCCTGGTCGTTGGACAGGACGTTGATGGTGATGGCCTGGTCTTCATCGGTCGTGACCGCTTCGTCGACGGCGTCCGGGTCCACATTGGTTTGAGGGTCGGGATCTGGTTGAGGTGTGGGTGATGCGGTGGGATCAATAGTAACCGTGACCTCAGCCGGCGTATAATTCCCGGCATTATCGGTAACCCAATAAGTGAACGTTTCCGTGCCTTCGCTATTCAGCCCCCCAAAGAAGAGGATGGTGCCGTCTGGTCCCATCTGTGCGCCGCCCTGATCGGGCTGGGTCATGCCGTCGATGCGGATTGCATCGCCCTCAGGATCGTTATCATTCGCGAGAACGTCGATCAGCACCGCTTGGCCTGGTGCAACGGTTGCAGTGTCATTTCGAGCGATAGGGGCACTGCTTGTGAGGTCGATCGGACCGTTATTGACAGCGCCCCAGGCGGCCAATTGTGAATCTGACATCTGCAGCGTGACGCGATGTGCAAATTTCAGTAGCTCACCCGTTGCTCTGTCCGCAACGAAGTCTTCGACGAGTAGAATGTGCCGACCATCTGGAGCAGTGTAGTAGCCTTCGTTTTGTAGCAGAGGGACGATGTTTTCATAGAAATATGCCGCTTGAAATTCGTCCATACTGGAGAACTGCCGGTCTCGGCTACCGATAGAGTCGGTTTTGACACCATCAAAAAACAAGGTTTCACCTTGGGAAAGGGTGAGGTCTCCACCCATGGTGAAGTCCAGTCGGTCCTGAACCAGTTCGTCAGAACTCATGATTTGGTGGCGACTCTCGTCCAAACCAATATATTCCCGATTTGTATCGGTAACCTCTACATCGATGAAGAAGTTCTGGGCATCGGCAGTGGTAATTGGGAGCGTGTAGCCATTGGTGCTGACATCCACTCCGGTGGCGAAGCCATCTATTGCGGCGCCGTTGACGACCATGTCGTAAGCGTTGTTGCCCAAACGCACACCATACTCAGCATTGGCGGGCTCCTCGCGGTTCTCTGTGCCGATGAGATCTATGTTCTTGACCGTATAGTGCGAAGTATAAGACAGATTTACGCCTGCCGATGTCTCCCAATTCAGGAATCCATCCATGACGGTGCGCACTTCGTGCTCCTGCCGGTGGTTGGCTTTAACGACAATGAGTCCGACTTGGGTGCCAAACGCTTCATTGTCATCGAAGCCCTGAATGGGTGCCAGGTCCGGCCGTATCGTTCCGGCGCCATAGGCAACTTCCGGCTGGTCGAGATTATCGGAAAGTGCAGCAGCTGGTGCGGAGCGGTGCATCCAGACATAGCCATGGGTGGTATTGGCCGCGACATTGTCATTGGCCTCAACCAGGCGTCCAGCAAAGAAAAAGCCGTCACCCGTGCGGCCGTTGTCGTGACGCTGCACGTCGTTCTGATCCTTTGCTGTCCAGTCCCCATAACCGATGCCCTCGGAGCGGATCGCAATATTGCCGCCCCAGACGCCGGTCTCGTCGCCATCCTCGGCGGCGAAGGCCGCGCCGAAGGCATCAAAGACGGCATTGTCGACAATGACCGAATGGCTGGAATGATGGGCGATGCCCCAGCCCGGCGAGCCCGAGACAGCGTTGCCGACGAGGAAGGAGGGGGACTCCTGATCTTCCGTGCCGGTGCGATGCAGGTGCACTGCGTAGCGGCCCTTGACGTTGCTGTCGGCCTCGATGGTCGAAAAGGTCCCCACATCGGCGGCGGCGAAGGACTTGTCGGTGCGGCCGAGATCGTCGAAGGCGGCATAGCGGACATCGACATCGTCGGAATGCATGAACATGACATGGCCGCGGTGATGCACCTCGGTGCCCTCGCCATCCTCGCTGCGCACGGTGATGTTGCGCGACATGTTGGAGACATAGGCTGCGAGATCCTCCCGCGGGGTGTCGTGATCATGCTCCAGGGGGCGGTCGATAGTGATCTGGGTGCCATTGATCGCGGTGATGGTGACTTCCTCGTCCTCACTCTCTCGATGGACGACGCGGCGCACGTCGTTGTCCCAGGTCCAGCCCTGCTTGTGAGTGCCTGTGATCACGATCGTGTCGCCGACCTGCCAGCCCTCTGGCACTTCTTCCAGCGTGATCTGCGTGTCGCCTGCCATGGGCGCGTCATCGACCTTGAGGAATGTGGTCTTCTCTGCGCCGTGGATCTCCACCTCGCCATGAGAGATGAGGCCGCGCGAGAGCAGCGTCGGGTCCCAGTTGACGTCGATGTCGCCATTGTTGGCGATGATGATCTCGGTGTTCACATTGGCTTGGACGGGCGTGTCGGCGGTCCCGATCTCCAGCCGGCCGCTTGGAGCGACGACGAAGGTGTCGACCTCCATGCGCGTGTCGGCATCTGTGGCAAAGGCCAGCTGGCCGTCGACCCGCACGGTGAACAGCGAGGCATCACTCTCGCCATCATAGTTGACATGTATGCCGTGCGGGATCAGAACCTGTGCGCCTGCATCCGGAATACGCCCCTCATGCCAGGTCGCAGGGTCAAACCAGTCCCCATGCGCAATCGCCACATGCGTCGCCTCGCTCCGCTCCACGAGGTCCATCAACTGCATGTGCTCCGTCGCCATGTCCGAACCCATGTCATGCATGTGCATGTCAGGCTCAGACATCACTGAAGCAACAAACGCTGCAGCCTCTGCAGGGGTTTGAGGGAGATCGGATTCGGCGATCATGTGTGTTGGCATTGAGTTCTCTTTTTTCCATTTGGCCGCTGGTCGGTGACACCGCGACACGAATTTTCCTCGGGCTTGCACGGGCAAACCCTAGCGGGAAGCGCAAAGTCGGCAGATCCGCCTTTGCGCTATGCTTTACTGATGTGGGACCTCATCCCTACGTCTGGTCGAAACATTCTGCTCGTGAACGCCTAGCACTCGGAATAAGAGAGGTACTACAGCTTTCAGCAAGCGATACAAGTTCATGAGAGGCCAAGTTTGTGCACCGAGCACGTCAGCATGCGAAATGAGCGAACCCCAGCCTATTGAAATATCGCAATGAGGCAAAAAAATGCCGGAAAGTTGTTATTTGCGTTGAACCAGGGTCACTCCCAAGCACCCGCTGAGGTGGGAGGGTCATTGTCGGGACTGGGGTGAGCCCAGTTTGCCATTGGACGCGTGAAGCATTCGTTCCGCTCTGAATTCCGTGTCGCAGGGTCGATTTTTCTGAATCAACGATGGAATGGATCAGGTGACTGCCCTCGGAACAATTCCTCGCCAAGGGTCTGCGCAGGTTCGCTGAGATGGGAAGCCGCGTTGGCGAGCGTAATGGGTTTTGCCTTCAAGATCGGGGTTGTTTCACGTCTGATCCAGCGCCCAAACGAAGATTGGCGAGGCAGACTGATTGACGCCATCGCCGCGATCATTGCGATTGGCGTTCCCTTGGTCACTACCGTCTGCGGATGATGTTCGCGGTCTCCTATGCTTGGTTCATTCGCGCGGTGTTCCTTTTGGACAGGCGCGCGGCCACAGGATGAGAGCCACGAGGATCCGCACGACGGCATTGATCGCGCTTGGCACAATCGCCTCGGAGCTTCATTTCTGCCATTTTGGTCGACACTCGATTGGCCGCTGAAAGGGAGGATTGTCCCGCATCAAGTGATTTCCCCCGGGTTTGGTTTTGCAGGCGCGGCGAATGCCTCGGATGACGGGCCGCACGGCGGTATAACAGAGCATATTGAATGGCAGGAATGGGTGGGGTGCGATCGTGCATCAGCGTTTTCATTTCTGAAATCAGAGCCGTGCGCAACAGCTTTGATTTCGACTACTCGGGGACCCAGTCGCGTCGCGTCATACCCACGAACGCGTCGCCTATATTCTCGGGAATGTTGCGCGCCAGCAGGTCTCTGATTGATGACGTCTTCTGAATGGTTTTCCACCCCGTTCTGGAGAACGTAGAAGGTTTGAAAACGTGCTTGGAAAGCAGTGGGTTCGTAAGCGCCTGACTGAAGGCGTCCAATGCGACAAAGGCAAGCACGAGTCTCGGGAGCGGGCTGTTCGGAACACGGTCCTCGCAAAAAAGACCAACAAAAAACTCAACGTCGCGCACATTGTCATAAGCGCCTGACAACTTCTCGGCGACGTCTGGGCGAGAAGAGATCGTGCGTGTCGAAGTTGGTCGATCCAGTCCGAGGTACGCACAATAGTCTGAAAAGCCGGCAAGATCGCAGGCTCTGTCCTGCATTATCGAGCTAACCTCTACGTCCAAGAGCTCTCTTGCAGTGTTTTGCGGGCCAAGCTCCGCCGCCGCTGTGTCGCTCACCTCGACGAACGACTTCAGCAGGCCGTTAGCGATCAGGAAGCGATTGTCTTGAATTGTCTTCCCAATCGGGTAGGACGTGCCACCCCAGGTGACGTTGTCGGGGATCAAGGCATGCCATCGATAGAGTAGACTGAATTCCGTGGTGATCCAGTTGGGCCTGTTCCATGGCGCATCCCATGCAACCGACGGGTCAGCCCGGATTTTGAAAGGCAGGGGAGAAATATGGTTGATGTATTCTTCGACGACAATCTTGATAAAGAGTACGATCATGATGTTTCGCGCTGTCTCGAAAACCCGTGTGTCGTCCCACGTCGGGTTTTCAGTCTCAATTTCTGCAGCGAGGCGATTATGCTCACGCAAGAGCAGCGTGTTGATCATTGACGTCTGAGGCACAGAGTTCACGCGATCACCACCGACGGCAAACAAGGCATCGCGCTTCTCTTGGTCCAGATCCTCGCTTACCAAAGGGCCGTCAAGAACCGAGAATTTCTCAAGCGGCGTAGTATCCCCAAGTGAATAAAGAAACGGCGGGTACTCTTCTGCATTCAGTATCTGCGACTTCAAACGCCCCTTTTGACCGGCTTCTTCAGATCGGAGGCGGAGCGCAAGCGTTTGCATATGCGTCCGACCATAGAGCGTGCAAAGATCAATCTCGTGGTTCGAAGTGTTGCGACGAAGACGGGTGCGAGTGTCGAAGTCCTCAGGATCGAGCAACTCTTTGAGTGATGGGGTAATAATGCCATCGGATTCTGTTCGAAGAAATCCGTCGGTCAGATACTGCGCGAAGGCTGGAAAAAGACTTGTGGATTTGGGGCACATTCTCTGGTTGCCGTCTGGACGTTCAAAAAGCACCTTGAGCGTCTCTGGGTCTGGAAGGTCGTCTTTCACCTTCGGTGGCAAGTGCCGACCGCTCCACCGTCGGTCCGTCAGGCCCCTCCAGGACACGTAATCATGTACCGTACTTAAGGGATGCGGACGGTTGCGCGCCCTATTGACGACCCTGTTTATGGCCCATCGATTTGCCAGTCTGTCTAATGGCGGTATCGCTTCGATAATGGAAAATACGAACTGTAGTACTTTGTATTTTGAAATGCTCATGATGAATACCTGGCCTAAATAAAGGACAGGTTGATTGTGCCCTATTTTCAGGATTCTTTCCACAATCCGCTAGACAAGACGGCGCTTACAAACGCAAGTCTTTGGAACAGGACCGGATTTACGTGCAGCGACACTGTCTTTGCGAGGTCTGCCGCGTTAATCCAAGAGTTGCAATCGGCCCGTTGTCGTAGCCATAAGCAAACTCGAGAATACGGGCTCGAGAACTGCTTCACCGCACTGTTCGAAGGTCTAGACGTCAGCCAAGGACCGCCTGCGCAGCACGGTCCTTTCATTCAAGTCGCCACCGCTTGGATAATTGCCAAGGCGTTTACGAACGTGGCGCCGAAGTGTCAAACCTCGTATCTCGAAACCCTGCTGCTTTGGACGACGCCGCGATCTGGACTGATCCTCGTCCAAGGATCGCTCATGCCAATTGTCGATCCCATGTCGTGCCGGGCACAGCCGCCAGAAGGCTGCGCGTATAATCCTCTCTGGGATCGAGAAAAACCTCGGCCACCGGGCCGATCTCCACCAGCTTGCCCTTTTGCATCACGGCCACTCGATCGCAAAGTTGGGCCGCGACGCGCATGTCGTGAGTGATGAACATCAACGAAAGATTCAGTCGGCTTTGTAGATCTCGCAAAAGGCCCAGCACTTGGGCCTGGATGGATACGTCAAGCGCCGAAACCGCCTCGTCCGCAATGATAAGATCTGGATCCATCGCCAAGGCCCGGGCAATCCCGATGCGCTGTCGCTGTCCGCCGGAAAACTCGTGTGGAAAGCGGTCGGCGGCCCCTGCATCCAGCTCGACGATTTTCAGCAGTTCACGTGCGCGGGCATGGGCTTTCTCTTTGGACACGCCTTGCACGATGGGGCCTTCGGAGAGCGCATGGAGGATCTTCTTGCGGGGATTAAGTGACGCATAAGGATCCTGAAAAATCATTTGAACCCGGCAGCGGGCGTGGCGTAGCTCCTGAGCCGTGAGGCCGTTCATGTCTTGGCCGTCAAGGATGACTTCGCCGCTGTCAGCCTCCACCAGCCGGACGATTGCACGGCCTACGGTGGACTTACCCGAGCCGGATTCTCCGACGATCCCCAAGACCTCGCCGCGTGCGATGGTGAAAGAGACATCGTCGATTGCGGTCACGCTGCGGGAGGCTTTGAACAGTCCGCCCGAGGTGACAAAGGTCTTGCACAGGTTGCGGACCTCTAACACCGGCTGCGCGCGTACAGGCTCCGGCGTCGGCACGTGATCGGACGGGATCGCCTCTAGCAGGGCTTTGGTATAGGCGTGTTGCGGATTGGCCAGAACCTCGCGCGCCGAGCCTTGCTCGACGATCTCGCCATAGCGCATCACGATCACCCGGTCGGCGATTTCCGCGACCACACCAAAATCATGTGTGATGAACATCACCGCCATGCCGTGCCGGGACTGGATGGTCTTGATAAGGTCGAGGATCTTGGCCTGCGTGGTGACGTCCAGAGCGGTTGTCGGCTCGTCGGCAATCAGGATTGCCGGATCAAGAGCCAAGGCCATGGCGATCATCGCACGTTGCCGTTGCCCGCCCGACAACTGGAACGGGTAGGCGCGGATGATCTTCTCGGGGTCGGGCAGGCCAACCTCGCGGACCAGGTCCAGCGCCTTGGTACGCCGCTCGGCCGGGCTGTGCCGGTCATGCGCCTCGAAGACCTCGGTGATCTGGTCACCGATCCGCATCAGCGGGTTGAGTGCCGTCATTGGTTCTTGGAAGATCATGCCGATCCGGTCGCCGCGCAGTTTGCGCCTTTCATGGTCCGGGATTGCCAGCAGGTCGCGCCCTTCGAATTCGGCAGAGCCTTGGGCGACCTCAACCTGATCGGGCAGCAGGCCCATGAGTGCGTTGGCGGTCATGGACTTGCCCGACCCGGATTCGCCGACCACACAGAGGATTTCGCTGGACTTCAGGTCGAAGTCCACGTTCTGAACTGCATAGTCCCGGTCCGCGCCGGGCGGCAGGGATATCGCCAGCTCGCGGATCGACAGAACGGTCTCCATCTTAGCGCCCCTTTCTTGCCAGCCGGGGGTTCAGGGCGTCGTTCAACCCCTCGCCAATGAGGTTCAGGGCCAGAACCGTCAGCAGGATCGCCACGCCCGGAATGAAGCTTAGCCACCAGGCCGTGCGGATCACCGTGCGCGCCGCGCCGATCATGTAGCCCCAGCTCATGATATTGGGATCCCCCAAGCCGAGGAAGGACAACGAGCTTTCCAGCAGGATCGCCGTTGCCACCATCAAAGAGGCCATGACGATGATCGGTGACATCGCGTTGGGCAGGATATGTCCGAAAAGAATACGGGCGTTTGATAGCCCAGCAAGCCGTGCGGCATCGACGAACTCACGCTTGCGCAGCGACAGTACCTCGGCCCGCACGAGGCGGGCGACGGGTGGCCAGCTGACAATGGCGATGGCCAGCGTTATCGTCGGCAGCGTCGGTTCCAGAATCGCGACCAGGACGATGGCCAGCGCGAAGTTCGGGATGGTTTGGAAAAACTCGGTAAAACGCATGGCGCCGTCATCCACCAGCCCTCCGTAGAAGCCCGCGAATGCCCCGAGCGGCACGCCGATCAACAGCGCCACCAGGGTCGACACCAGCCCCACGATCAGCGACACGCGCGCGCCATGCACCAACCCCGCCGCCACGTCGCGGCCCAACGTATCGGTGCCCAGAGGAAAGCCCTCGGTGCTGAACGGTTCGAGGAAGGGCCGCTGCACCATCTTCCACGGGCTTTCTGGGTAAATCAGAGGCGCGAAGATGGCCAAGAGAACAACGCAAGTCAGGATCACCGCGCCGATCACCGCGCCCCGGTTGCGGGAGAATCTTTTGAGGAAATCGATCATGCGTGTCCCCTCAAATCCGCGGATCAATCAGCCGATACACGATATCGGTGATGATGTTGAAGGCGATCACCATGGCCGCCGAGACAAGGAACACACCGAGGAGCGTGTTATAGTCACGCGCGGTCAAGCTCTCGAACATAAGGCGACCGATGCCGGGCCATGCGAACACGGTTTCGGTCAGAACGGCACCGCCCACCAGTTGCCCCGCCTGAAGACCGGCCAGTGTGACGACGGGCAAGAGGGCATTGCGCAGTATGTGACGACGCCGGATGGTTCCCTCGCGCAGACCCTTGGCGCGGGCCGTCTTGACGAAATCCATCTGGCTGACTTCGAGAACCGAGGACCGGGTCATCCGCAGGTACACTGCCATGAAGAAAAGCCCAAGCGTCAGCGCCGGCAGGAACAGGTGTTTCAGCCGGTCCAGCACAGCGGTTATGCCGGTGTATTCAGCGCCAACGGTTTCGTATCCGAAGGCCGGGAACCAGCCCAGATGCACCGAGAACAGCACGACGGCCATCAGCGCCACCCAGAAAAGCGGTGTGGCATAAAACAGCAATGCCATGGTGGTGATCGCGGTATCGCTCCATTTGCCCTGCCGTGCGGCAGCGGCAAGGCCGAACACGATTCCCAGAAGCAGGGACATGCCGAAGGCTGTCATCGTCAGTAACAGCGTCGCGGGCAACCGGTCCAGGATCAGGTCCAGCACGGGCATCTGTTGACGATAGGAGTAGCCAAGGTCCAGTTGCACGACGCCCGAGACATAATTCCAGAACTGTACGTAGAGCGGTTGATCCAGCCCGAACTGCTGGCGCAGTTGCTGGATGAATTGTTCGTCCGCCGCGCCTGCTTCGCCTGCCATGACCATCGCCGGGTCGCCGGGGGCTGCATGGATCAGGAAGAAATTCAGCACGACTACCAGCAAAAGCGTGATGATGGCTTTGGCTGTACGGCCAAATATGGCGGCGGCAAGGTTCATTGTCTGGGCCTGCTCGGTTCGCGGTGGTCGTCAGGGGCGGAATAGAGGCTGGCCCGGGTCATTCCGGGCCAGCTTTGCATCCTCACTTGGATCTATTGCTCGACCCACGCGTCGCGCAGCCCGTCATTCACACCGATGGCGGTGGTCACGAGATCCTTCACGTCGCAGCGATAGATCGTTGGAAACTCGATCTCCAGAAGCCAGGCGACCGGCACGTCGTCGACCAGTTGTTTCTGGACCTCGGTGTAGATCTCCTGACGCTCTTCCGGGGTGGCGGCGATGGCGGCCTCGGCGAACATCTCGTCCACTTCCGCGTTTTCATACCCGGCGACGTTGTTCCACGGGCTGCCCTTGGCGATGTTGGACGAAAGATAGCTGCGCGCGACACCCAAGGCCGGATCTCCGTACTGGTAGAGGTAGGTGAAGGCGATGTCGAAATCCCACTCGGCCTGTTTCTGGTTCCAGCCAGCGACGTCGGTTGCCACCACTTCGACATTGACACCCACCTCTTCAAGGTTCTGTTTCATCGCCTCGGCCCAGCGTTGCCATGTCTCGCCGTAGGGCAAAGGCAAGATGCGCACGGTTTCCCCGTCATAGCCTGCGGCCTCCAGGTGCTCGCGTGCTTTGTCGGGGTTATGATCGTACATGATCGTGTCGGCGGTGTAGAAGTTTGTCTTGGACGATACCGGGCTGGTGGCGACAGTGCCGAACCCGTTCCAGATCACGTCCTTCACGAACTCGCGGTCCATGGCGTACATCACAGCTTTGCGGAAATCCTTGTTTGCCGTGGCCCCTTCGCGGTTGTTCATCCACGCCATCGCATGGGGCGCGAAATACTCCCACCCATTGCCGGTAGAACAGACGCCTTCCATCTCGGTCAGGCGTTTCACGTCCCAGTTTTCGACAGAGCCACCGGGCAGCACGTCGACCTCGCCATTCTCGAACGCTACCGCACGCGAGGCGGCGTCGGGAATGACGCGGTAGAACACCTCGTCCAGATAGGGCTGTCCGTCCAGGTAGTAATCCTCGTTCTTCACAAGGTGGATATAGCTGCCTTTCTCCCACTCATTGAACTTGTACGGGCCGGTACCGATCGGCGTGTTGTTCGCTTCGTTATTGGCGAAATCTGTCCCCTCGTAGATATGCTTTGGGATCATCGGCATGGTTCCCGCCTCGAAGACGCCGATGAATGGACCAAAAGGGTTCTTCAGCTTGAAAACGACGGTGTGATCGTCTGGCGCGGTCACGGATTCAACGTGTTCCAAGCTGACCCGAAGTCGCGCATGGGTTTCACGCAGGAAGGTGTCGACCGAAAACACTACGTCCTCGGCGGTGAAAGGCTCTCCATCATGCCAAGTCACCCCGTCCTGAAGCGTGAATGTGTAGGTTAGCGCATCGTCGGAAATTTCCCACGACTTGGCCAGCGACGGCATCGGGTTCAGGTCGGTGTCATAGCGCAGAAGGCTTTCGTAAATGTCGCCCGCGACCAGCTGCGTCGGTCCGTTCTGCACGAGACCCAGCATCAGGCTGGGCGGTTCGGGTTGCACCACGATGTCAAGCCGGCCGCCGGAGTCTTGGGCCACTGTCGGCAGCGCAAGCCCGAGGTACAGAATTGAGGCTGTCAGTGTCTTTTTCATCTAAGTCTCCCTGTTGATGTTCGCGATGGTCAACTTACCGGGCTTTCAAATGACCGCCCGGTTGTGCCGATAGCACGCGAATTTTCCGTTACACGCCGCGTGCCGGTTACCGGTCTCTCGGAGTGTTCGGCGTTTGTGCTTGCCTCCGTTGTGTAGGCGTCTGGCATACCCGAGGTTCATAGGCGGGTCGGTCGGGAGTCAAGGCGGTTTGTCAGCTGATGAAAATCTGATTTCCAAAATCAAGACTTTAGCACAAGCACGAAGCAGCTTTTTTGGCCGTTCTGGCGTGATGCCAACACGGTTCAAGACGTTGATGAAGTTCTGAGCCCGATTAGAGGCGGCAGGGTCTATTGGAAAAAGAACGCGCATACGGCAATCCGCGATGAGCGGGGACTTGGTCATATAGGTATCGATTTAAGCGGGCGGTCGAACAGGTCTCCAAATCTACCGTGTGGTTCGATGAGTTGCCAACTTGGTATCAAAAACTGGGTTTAGCCAGTGAAGCATGCTGGCATCACTGAGGTCAGCTTTGAGTATTCTGCGGCGCAGCGGCATTGCAAAAAACCAAGGGCGGCTTTGGGCCGTGAGCAGACATGCGAAACCGATCCGTCCAAGGTCTGCAATGCGGGACAGAGCTGACTTTCGCTCGAATGATCTGAATGGCCGCTCATGGTTCAAGGCAGTCAGGCAACTTCGGCGGAACGAGCCGTAAGCCACGTCATTACCTTGACGACCGACACATTGTTTTTGGCGGTTCGCGGCATGAGGACATAGAAATCACTGCCGCCCGCGTCCCAAGCTGCGCCAACCTCCACCAAACGTCCGGCCTCAAGGTCTTGCGCCACCAGAAACCGGCTTACCAAGGCCAAACCCTGTCCGGCGATAGCGGCATCGACCGCAAGAGAAGTTTGGCTCAGATGAAGGTGACGAGGAGACTGTTCCTGAACACCCAAATACGAGAGATAGCTGGGCCATTGGTCATGAGTGTCATGGACCTTCGGCATTCTTGCAAGTTTATCTGGATCAAGAAGAGCGTCGCCTTTGTCTGCAAACTTCGGCGCGGCGACTGCGATCAGTGATTGCTTAAAAATAAGCGTGACGTCCAATGATGCGCCGAACGGCGGCGATCCCTGGCGCACTGCAAGGTCTATTCCGTCGCTGTGGAAGCTGGAAACTCTTTCGGTCGCCATGATCCGCAAATCGATGTCCGGGTGTGCGGCGGTGAAGTCCGGAAGATTGGGGATCAGCCATTTCGCAGCAAAGGTCGGTGTGACACTGATAAGAACTTTGTTCGGCTCTGGTTTCAGTTCGGCAGTTGCGGCTCGAAGGTCTGCGAACACTCCGGCAATCCGGTTGTGATAGCTGCGCCCGACTGGCGTAAAAGCCAGGCCCTTCGGTACCCGCTCAAACAAGACCACACCAAGCAGCGCTTCGAGCTGGCGCACCTGTTGCGCGACGGCTCCCTGCGTAACGCCCAGTTCATCAGCGGCTGAGCGGAAACTGAGGCGGCGGCCTGCTGCATCGAACGCACGCAAACTGTTGAGCGGGGGAAGTTCGGACATTCTGCAATAGTAATTCTACTGCCATATAACATCAATTCTGAATCGAAGTCTGCCACGGAAATCATCATGTATGGCTCAACCAAGAAAGGATGCTCGATATGACAGCAGAAAAAGTAGCTCTTATCACAGCAGGCGGCAGCGGCATGGGTGCGGATGCAGCCCGCAGACTGGCAGAAGATGGGTTCAAAGTCGGCATCCTGTCCTCGTCCGGCAAGGGTGAGGCGCTCGGCGGCGAACTTGGCGGCTTTGGCGTAACGGGCTCCAACCTTGACGGACAAGCGCTGAACGCATTGGTCGAGGGTGCGAAGGATCGTTGGGGCCGCATCGATGTGTTGGTGAACTCTGCTAGCCACGGACCAAAAGGTCCGGTTCTCGAGATCAGTGACGAAGATTGGCATAAAGGGATGGAAGTCTACCTGATGAACGTGATCCGTCCGACACGGCTTGTCACCCCACTGATGCAGGAGCATGGCGGCGGGGCAATCATCAACATCTCAACCTTTGCGGCATTCGAACCCGACCCACTTTTTCCAACGTCGGGGGTCTTCCGGGCCGGGCTTGCCACATTCACGAAGCTCTACTCGGACAAATATGCATCAGAGAATATCCGAATGAATAACGTCCTTCCGGGCTTCATCGACAGCTTGCCCGAAACCGAAGACCGCAAAGCGCGTATTCCCATGGGGCGCTACGGTTTCGCATCAGAGGTGTCTTCTCTCATCTCATGGCTCGCGTCGGAAGATGGCAGCTACATGACGGGACAAAACCTGCGTCTAGACGGAGGATTGACCCGTGCCGTTTAACACCCTGGCCCTCGGACTGCCGCGCGAGCGCTTTGTCTTCGCGGTCAAGTGGGGCGCTTCCGCCGTTCAGATCATGGGATATACCGCGACAGGGTTTGGCTGGACACCTTGGAACCTGTACCTGTTTCTCATCGGTGTCGTGGGATGGTTCGCCGTCGGCGCACTTTGGAACGACAAGGCGCTCATGCTTGTCCACCTTGTCGCTCTAGGCGCAATGATTGCCGGTATGGCAAGCGGCTGATCGGCGAGAGCAGCCATTCGCTACCGAGCAGAAATTCAGTAGTTTGGGCTCAACCCAGACTTTCGCTGCGCTCCGCATCACGTCCACCTCCGCGGACACAGCTTGCATGCTTGCAAAGAGCCGCGTGCAGCAGAATAAAACGCGCAACCGGACATGCGCGGCACGCCTTCCCACGCCGGCTTTGCTTTCAAGCGCGAGACGCGGAGGCCAATGACGCCAGCGATGTCACGCCCGTCCGTCCTTACTCCAGCGGTTCCAGTTCCGCCTCGTAACTGATCGTCACCGCCACCGGCTCGGCCCCGTCGGCCACGCGCGGCTCATCCATGTAATTCGTCAGCCGCAGGAAATTGCCCTCTACGGTCACTGTGACCACGTTGTCATCCGTCATCTCGTAGCCGGTCAGCGTACCATCACCGCCATCGGCTCCCATCGCCAAGGGTGCGTCATAGCCCTGGTCGTCGTACATCTCCGCCGATAGGAACCGCATCTCGCCGAACTCCTCCAGCAGAGTCACCTGCACCATGGGGCGCCCCGGCGTGCCGTCCTCGCCGACCGTCTGCCCCATGGCGTTGACCGACAGGGACGATCCCATGATCATCTTCTGCTCGGCGTAAGCCTCCTCGCCTTCGATGTCATAGGCAATGACCAGTTCCGTCACCTCGCCATCCAGCGTGACGGTCATCGTCCCGATGGCCTCGTACGCCTCGCTCAGCTCCGCCGCCCAGGCCGGCACGGCCAGCAGCATCGCGGCAATTGCGGTGAAAAAACGTGTCATATCAAACTCCTGCAAATACTATTGCCCGGATCGTAACAGACACCTCCCGGCCATGCAAAACCGGCAGCCCTAGCCCCCGTCGCGCCACCGGTTCACGATGGGATAGCGCCGGTCCAGCCAGAACGCGTGTTTCGACAACCGCGTGCCGGGGGCGGACTGGAAGCGCTTGTATTCGCTGATGTAGATCAGGTGCTCCACCCGCACCGCATCATCGCGGTCATACCCCGCCGCGACGCAATCCTCGATCGAGCCGTCCTCGTCCACCAGGATCTGCAAGATCCCGTCCAGCACAGGATAATCCGGCAGGCTGTCACTGTCCTTCTGGTCCTCACGCAGCTCCGCGCTGGGCGGCTTCTCGATGATGTTGACCGGGATCACCTCGCCCTCAGGTCCCATCATCCACTCCCGGTGATTGGCGTTCCGCCACCGGCACACCTCGAACACCCGCGTCTTGTAGAGATCCTTGATCGGGTTATAGCCGCCCGCCATGTCGCCATAGATCGTGGCATAGCCCACCGCCACCTCGGACTTGTTGCCAGTGGTCAGCAGCATCTCCCCGAACTTGTTGCTCAGCGCCATCAACAGAAGCCCGCGCAGCCGCGACTGGATGTTCTCCTCGGTGATCCCCGGCTCGGTGCCCTCGAACAAGGGCTCCAGCGTGTTGGTGATCGCCGCGCGCCCTTCGGCGATGGGCACGAAATCATACCGCGCGCCCAAAGCCTTGGCACATTCCTTGGCATCGTCCAATGAAGCCTGCGAGGTATATTCCGACGGCAGCATCACGCAACGCACGTTCTCCGCCCCAAGCGCATCCACCGCGATGGTCGCGACAATCGCACTGTCCACACCGCCGGAAAGCCCCAGCAGCACTTTCCGGAACCCCGTCTTGCGCATGTAATCGCGCAAGCTCAGCACCATCGCGTGGTAGTCGCTCTCCAGCGTGTCGGGGATATGCGCCAGGTCGGTCTTTTCGATCCGCCAGCCATCCTCCCCGCGCACCAGATCGATATGCGCGATGTCCTCTTCCATCAGCGGCATCTGCACCGCCAGCCCGCCACCGGGGTTCAGCGCAAAGGTGCCGCCGTCAAACACCTGGTCGTCCTGCGCCCCCACCAGGTTCAGGTAAATCAACGGCAGCCCCGTCTCGACCACCCGGTTCACCATCAACTGATGCCGATGCGCCAGCTTACCGCGGTAATAGGGCGAGCCGTTCGGCACCAGCAGAAACTCCGCCCCCGTTTCGGCCAGCGTCTCGGGCACGTCCTCGTGCCAGCTGTCCTCGCAAATGGGCGAGCCGATGCGCACATTGCCCACAGCATATGGCCCCATCACGTCGCCCGACGCATAAAGCCGCACCTCGTCGAACACCGTCTCGTTGGGCAAGTGATGCTTCAGCACGCAGGCGGTGATGCTGCCGCCCTTCAGGATGTAGTAAGCGTTATACAGCTCCGCGCCTTCCAGCGCCGGGCCTCCGATGGCCAGCGCCGGGCCAAGCGCACAGTCCTTCGCCAACGCCTCGATCTTCGCGATCGCCGCCTGGTGAAACACCGGCTTCATCACCAGATCCTGCGTGTTGTAGCCGGTGATGAACATCTCGGGCAGCGCCACCAGGTCGGCCTCGGCGGCTTTGCCCGCCTCCCACGCCTCGCGTGCCAGCGCGGCGTTGCCGTCAAGGTCGCCCACCGTGGCGTTCAGCTGTGCCAATGTCACGCGAAACCGATCCGCCATGCGCCCTCAAACCCCCGCAATTCATCGCTCCCTTTCGATTTAACAGATGAACGCGCGAGGGAAAGCCGAAACCGGGAAAAGCCGTTGTCACCCCTGCCCGGGTCAATTACGTTTCGTCAGACCCGTTGGGGGGTTGTCGCAGAACCGGGGTGAGTGGGCCGACATGCAAAGCAGAACCGTCACATCTATCGTCCTCGCCGCGATGCTCGGGCTGACCGGTCCCGCCCTGTCGCAGGAGGACGAAGTCCAGACCAAGCAATATGACGACGGCGGCATCTACGAGGGCACGTTCCGCAACGGCCTTCAGCACGGCACCGGCACCTACACGCTGCCCAATGGCTATGAATATTCCGGCGAATGGGTCGATGGCGAGATCCGCGGCACCGGCACCGCCCGCTTCCCCAATGGCTCGGTCTACGAGGGCGAGTTCGCCAAGGGCAAGCCCGAGGGCGTAGGCAAGATCACCTTCTCCGACGGCGGCACCTACGAGGGCACCTGGGAAGACGGCAAGATCAACGGCGAGGGTGTCGCCGTCTATGCCAACGGCGTGCGCTACCAGGGCGGCTTTCGCAACGCCCAGCACCACGGTCGCGGCCGCATGGAAAGCCCCGGCGGCTATATCTATGACGGAGACTGGGTGAACGGCGTCAAGGAGGGGATGGCGACGATCACCTATCCCGACGGCGCGGTCTATGAAGGCCAGGTCAAGCGCGGCGCCCGCGACGGCGAAGGTACGCTCACCATGCCCGACGGGCTGATCTACGAAGGCACCTGGGCCGAGGGCCAGATCAACGGCACCGGCAAGCTGACCCAGCCCAATGGCGACGTCTACGAAGGCGAGCTTGTGGCGGGCCGACGCGAGGGCCAAGGCCGCGTGGTCTACAACAACGGGGATGTCTACGAAGGCGAGTTTCAGGACGACAGCCGCCACGGACAGGGCACCTTCACCGGCTCCGACGGCTACCGCTACGAAGGCTCCTGGGTCGCGGGCAAGATCTCGGGCGAAGGCACCGTCACCTATCCAGACGGCTCGGTCTACGAAGGCCAGTTCCGCGACGATCTGGCCAACGGTCAGGGCAAGGTCACCTATCCCGACGGCTCCACTTACGAAGGCGAGTGGTCCGGCGGCGTGATCGACGGCACGGGCAAGGCGACCTATCCCAACGGTCTGGTCTACGAAGGCGAGTTTCAGAACGCCAAGAACCACGGCCAGGGCGTGATGACTTATCCCGACGGCTACCGCTACGAGGGCGCGTGGCAGGATGGCCAGAGGCACGGGCAAGGCACCGCCACCTACGCCGACGGCACGGTCTACGAGGGCGAATTCGTAGACGGCCAGCGCCACGGCACCGGCAAGATCACCATGCCCGACGGTTTCGTCTACGAAGGCGAATGGCAAAGCGGCGAAATCTCGGGCCAGGGCGTGGCGACCTACACCAACGGCGACGTCTACGAGGGCACGTTCGAGAACGGCAAGCGCCAGGGCACCGGCACCATGCGCTACGCTACCGGCGAAGAGGCGTCGGGCGAATGGTCCGATGGCGCATTGGCCGAGCAGACCACCATAGTCACCGAAGAGGACGCCGCGGCGGAACCGGCCAACACGGAAGACACTCCAGACGCCTCCGGCGCAGAGACCGGCACGGAGCCGTCCGACGCCGCTGAAACCGGAACCTCGGCAGAGACCGAGACCACCGACGACCCGACAACCGAAGAGAGCAACTGATCCCGCGCTCCGCCCGTCCCGGACCTGATCAGGGACCTCGTAGGGTGGGTGAAAACCCACGCGCGCCCCGGTCAATCAACCGGAAACACCGCGCGTCCCGTTAACCCGGCAAAACGCTAGAATTCGCACCGTCGCGATACCACCAGGATACCGACGCAATACCGACATCCCAATTTCGCCGCTATTCGCGCCCTTAACTTTTGAGTCGCGCCCTCAAACGACCTCTCCCGCATCCAGCCGATCGAGGATGCGTTTCGCCCCTTTTAGAACGGCCTCCTTGCGATCATCCTTCATCCGGTCCCAGGTGGCATACATCTGCCCCATGCGCGGATTGTTCGAGAACTTTTCCCGGTGCCGCACAAGAAAATCCCAATACAACAGGTTGAAAGGACACGCCTTTTCGCCTGTTTTCTCCTTGACGGAATAGGCGCAGGAACCGCAATAGTCCGACATCTTGTCGATGTAATTGCCCGAACTCACATAAGGCTTCGACGCGATGATCCCGTCATCGGCAAACTGGCTCATCCCGATCACGTTGGGCGCCTCCACCCATTCATAGGCATCATGGTAAACCGCCAGGTACCACTCGTGCACCTGGTGCGGATCCACCCCCGCCAGAAGGGCGAAATTGCCCGTCACCATCAGTCTTTGGATGTGATGCGCATAGGCCAATTCCCGTGTCTGATCAACGGCATGAGCGACACAATTCATATGCGTCTCGCCACCCCAATACATCCACGGCAAGTCCCTCTTGTGCCCCAGCGCATTGCGCGTGGCATAGTCCGGACCTTCCCGAAAATAGATCCCCCGAACATATTCCCGCCAGCCGATGATCTGCCGGATGAAGCCTTCAGCCGCATTGATCGGCACGTTCCCGGCCTTCCATTCTTCTTCCACACGGGTGCAGATTTCCACAGGATCCAGCAGTCCGATGTTCAAATACTGCGATAACAGCGAATGGTGGAGGAACCGGTCATCCTGCAACATCGCATCCTGATAATCGCCGAAGCAATCCAGCAAATTCTTGGCAAAATGGTCCAGTGCCCGCAGCGCCTGGCCACGTGTCACGGCATAGCTGAACGGCCGCAACGCGCCGAAATTATTGCCGAATTTCTCCTCGACCAGATCCAGAACCTCGTCCGTGACATCATCCGGCGTAAACTCCATGGGCTTCGAGCGCAGCATGTCGCCCGAGGCCGGCTTGCGGTTCTCATGGTCGTAATTCCACTTCTCACCCGCCGGTTCATCCCCGTCCATCATCAGCTCGGTCTTGCGGCGCATCTCACGATAGAAATACTCCATCCTCAAGGACTTGCGGCCCTCGGCCCATGTGTTGAACTCATCCAGCGAGGCCACGAACCTGTCATCGGGCAGCACCGTCACGGTCAGCGGGGCATCGTCCAGCGCTTCGACGAGCCGCCATTCCCCGGGCTGGGTCGCAATCACCTCGGTCGTGTCATGCTCCTGCCCCCGCCGCATCAACTCGCCGACGATGGATTTCGACGTGTCGTCATCGTCCAGCCGCGAATAGGCGACCTGCCATCCATCGTCCTGTAATTCCTGCGCAAAATGGCGCATGGCCGCGAAAATCAGCGCGATCTTTTTCGGGTGGTGACCCACGTAACTGGCCTCGTCCGCGACCTCGGCCATCACCACAAGGTCACGCTCCTTGTCCGCCTCGCGCAGCGCCGACAGGTTATTGCTCAGCTGGTCCCCCAGCACCAGGATCAGACGCTTCACCACGGCACCGGTTCCCCAGCCCAATCAAAGAATTGCCCGGTATTCTCGGGCGTTAGCCCCGCCAGCACATCCAGAAGGTTCTGCGCCGCCGCCTCGGGCGTTACCGTCTTATGCCCGCCCGCGAACTTCTCGGTAAGTGGCGTCTCCACCGTGCCGGGATGCAACGCCACGCAGATCGATTGCTTGTGCGTGCGGCTCAGTTCGATCGCCCCGCCATGGATCATCTGGTTCACAGCCGCCTTGGCCGTGCGATAGCTGTACCACCCGCCAAGACCGTTATCCCCGATCGACCCCACCCGCGCCGACAGGGCGGCAAACCGGCATTCCCGGTCGCGCGGCAGCAGCCGCACCGCATGTTTCAAGACCAAGGATGGTCCCACGCAATTTACTCGGAACTGCGCCTCCATGGCTTCAGCGCTCAATTCTTTCAAAGACTTCTCCGGGCCACGGCCATCCAACTCAAGCGCGCCCGTGGCCACGAAAACAAGGTCGAACTCGCCGTCCAAAGACCCCAGATGCGCTTCGACCGACGCCTCGTCCGTCACATCCAAACCGTCGCCGGACCGTGACAGCCTGGTCACCCGCACGTCACGCTTTTCCAACTCCGCCACGAGCGCGGACCCGATCCCGCCCGAGGCGCCTATCACCAATGCATCTTTCATGACGCCAAAAGCTAGCGGGCGGCAGACCAGCTTCAAGGCGCAATTCGCCGCCAGATCGGGGGTTTTCAAAGCCGCCCATCGTCCTTATGCTTGCCGCATGTCTAGGCGCTGCCATATCTCCGGCCTCGCAAGCCCCGTCCCTGCGGCTTGCCTTTCCGCGCGTCTGCTCCTAAGCCGCCTCTGAGCGTGCCCTGATCCGGCGCGACCGCTCAGAGGAGTAGCCTTTCGCGCCACAGGCTTAGGACCAAAATACGAGACATGACATGACCAATTCCGAACAGAACCGCGTGGTGATCTTCGACACCACCTTGCGCGACGGCGAACAGTCCCCCGGCGCCACCATGACCCATGCCGAGAAGTTGGAGATCGCCGGCTTGCTGGACGAAATGGGCGTCGACATTATCGAGGCGGGCTTTCCCATCGCGTCCGAGGGTGACTTCAGGGCCGTTTCCGAGATCGCCAAGAACTCCAAGGACAGCGTGATCTGCGGGCTGGCGCGCGCCAACCTCAAGGATATCGACCGCTGCTGGGACGCGGTGAAGCACGCCGCCCAGCCGCGCATCCACACCTTCATCGGCACCTCGCCCCTGCACCGCGCCATCCCGAACCTGAACAAGGACGAGATGGCCGAGCGCATCCACGAGACGGTGACCCACGCCCGCAACCTCTGTGACAACGTTCAATGGTCTCCGATGGATGCCACCCGGACGGAATGGGATTACCTTGCCCGCGTCGTGGAAATCGCGATCAAGGCCGGGGCCACCACGATCAATATCCCCGATACCGTGGGCTACACCGCGCCGGTAGAAAGCGCCGACCTCATCCGCCGCCTGATCGCCGAAGTGCCCGGTGCCGACGAGGTGGTCTTTGCCACGCACTGCCACAACGACCTGGGCATGGCCACGGCCAACTCGCTGGCCGCCGTCGAAGGCGGCGCGCGGCAAATTGAATGCACGATCAATGGCTTGGGCGAACGCGCGGGCAACACCGCGCTGGAAGAAGTGGTGATGGCGATGAAGGTCCGCAACGACATCATCCCCTATCACACCCGCATCGACTCCACCAAGATCATGCACCTGTCGCGCCGGGTCGCCACCGTGTCGGGTTTTCAGGTGCAGCCCAACAAGGCCATCGTCGGCAAGAACGCCTTTGCCCACGAATCCGGCATCCACCAGGACGGCATGCTCAAGAATGCCGAGACGTTCGAGATCATGCGCCCCGAGGATGTTGGCCTGACCGAGACCAACATCGTCATGGGCAAGCACTCCGGCCGCGCTGCATTGCGATCGAAGCTGAAAAACCTTGGGATTGACCTGGCCGAGAACCAGCTTGGCGATGTCTTCGTACGGTTCAAGGAACTGGCCGACCGCAAGAAAGAGGTGTTCGACGAAGACCTGATCGCGCTGGTCACCGCCGGTGAGGATGCCGAGAATGATCGCCTTGTGCTGAAATCCCTGCGCGTGGTCTGCGGCACCGGGGGGCAGGCCGAGGCCGAGATGGTCATGTCCATCGACGGGGCCGAGAAATCCGCGACACAACAGGGCGACGGCCCCGTCGACGCCACTTTCAGGGCCGTGCGCGAATTGCATCCCAATGACGCCCACCTGTCGCTCTATCAGGTCCACGCCGTGACCGAGGGCACCGACGCGCAGGCGACCGTCTCCGTCCGGCTGGAGGAAGGCGGCAACATCGCCACGGGCCAATCGGCGGACACCGACACCGTGGTCGCGAGTGCCAAGGCGTATATCAACGCCCTTAACCGTCTTCTGACCCGCCGTGCAAAGCTCGGTGAGGACGAAAAGGAAGTCAGCTACAAGGACGTCAGCTGACCACAGCGCCTCGCCCGGATAAGACCGGGCGAGGCAGCCAGGCAGGAGGCTGGCGCGCGGCTTATAACCGAGCACACTCCGAAAACTCAGCGGATGTTCCTGCAAAAGAAAGCGGCGCCCCCGATTGGGGACGCCGCATAAAATGCCTGCTCGAATTGCTTAGTCCCAGCCGACCGCGTTGAACAGTTCCTGCGCCTTTGCCGCGTTCCGGCTGAAGGCCGCAGTGGGCGTGGTCTCGTCCGCCTTGAAGTCACCCAGGCGCTCGGTCGTCGCCGTGCCCGGTGCGTCCTCGACGGCGGGGTATTCGTGATTGCCCGTCGCAAGGTTGGTCTGCGCGGTGTCGCTGGTGAAATATTCCATCAGCTTCATTGCGTTTTCCGGGTTCGGCGCCGTCTTCAGCATCGCCGCGGTGGACAGGTTGACGTGCGTGCCGCGCCCGTCCTGGTTCGGCCAGACCCAGCCGATCTTGTCGATATCGTCGCTCAGGCCCTCGACGTCCGACTCAAATCCGCGCACGAAGTAGTAGTGGTTGCCCACTGCCACTTCACACTCGCCCGAAACAATCCCGCGCAGCTGGTCGGTGTCGCCGCCCTGCGGGTCCCGTGCCATGTTGTTGACGATGCCCTGCGCCCATTCCTTGGCCGCTTCCTCGCCGTGGGTTTCGATGATCGAGGCCATCAGCGACTGGTTGTAGATGTTCGAGGACGACCGGATGCAGATCTTGCCTTCCCAAGCGGGATCGGCCAGCTCTTCATAGGTCTGCGGTGGGTTTTCCACCTTTTCCTTGTCGTAATAGATGATGCGCGCGCGCTGGGCGATGCCGTACCAAAGATTCTCGGGATGCTCGAGGTGATCGGGAATGCGGTCCTCGATGGTTTGCGACTCGTATGCGGCCAGCAGGTCCAGCTCCTCGGCCCGCGCCATGCGGCCCGCGTCCACGGTGATCAGCACGTCGGCGGGGCTGTTCTCGCCTTCCGCTTCCAGCCGCGCGATCAACTCGTCCGCATCGGCCTCGATCCGGTTCACGGTAATCCCCGTTTCCTCGGTGAATGCGTCATAGAGCGCTTCGTCGGTGTCGTAGTGACGCGAGGAATACACGTTCACCTCCTGCGCGACGGCGGGCACGGCCACACCAGTCAGCGCCAAGGCGGCAACGAGGGAACGAGAGGTCAGATAAGCCATCAACAAACAGCCTTTCTTTTTCTGAGTGAATTTGTAAGCCATTGATGAATTTTCCGACAAAAAGAGTCAAGAGACGTTTTGACGACCCGGCAAGCAACAAGAAAACGCAGCGTAAAACTTGCGCGCCCTGCAATTCGTGATCATGCTGCCCGGACGGGAGAATAGGGCGCATGACGACGCGCCGCGGGAGGAGACAACATGACATTTTCCACACGTCACGACGTGATCGGTATCCAAGACGAAATGCCGTGGGAGGCACGTGACCTGCCCAACACGGTGCACCAGATGCTAGCCGATACCGCAACCGCCTTCCCGGATCGTCCGGCCGTCAGTTACCAACTTCTGTCGGGGCCCACCGACAAGGCACAGACGCTGACCTGGTCCGAATTTCATGAGCGTGTCTGCCAGGCGGCCAACCTCTTCCGCAGTCTGAAGATTGCCGAGGATGACGTGATCGCGCTCGTCATGCCCAACTGCCTTGAGACTGCCATCGCCACGATTGGCGCCATGGTCGCGGGCATCGCCAACCCGATCAACCCGCTGTTGGAGCCCGAACAGATCGGTGCCATCCTGCGCGAAACCGACGCCCGCGTCGTGGTGACCCTGCGGTCCTTCCCGAAAACCGACGTGGCTCAGAAAATGGCCGAGGCCGTGCGCAACGCGCCGCGCGTGCATACCGTGCTGGAGGTCGATCTTGTCAGCTACCTGACGCCCCCGAAAAGCTGGATCGTCCCACTGATCCGTCCCAAGAACCCCGACAACCACCACGCCGACGTGAAGAACTTCAATGCCGAGGCGCGCAAGCATCCCAAGACGCTGTCTTTCGAGGACAAGCAGGCCGACCGCGTTGCCGCCTATTTCCACACCGGCGGCACCACCGGCATGCCCAAGGTCGCGCAGCACAAGTATTCCGGCATGGTCTATAACGGCTGGCTGGGCCATCGCCTGCTCTTTGACGAACATGACAGCATCATGTGCCCGCTGCCGCTGTTTCACGTTTTCGCCTGCCACGTGATCCTGATGGCGATGATCAAGTCCGGCGCGCATGTGGTCTTCCCCACCCCCGCCGGGTATCGCGGCGACGGCGTATTCGACAATTTCTGGAAGCTGCTGGAACGCTGGGGCACGACCTTTGTCATCACCGTCCCCACCGCCACCGCCGCGCTGATGCAGCGCAAGGTGAATGCCGACATCTCCAAGGTGAAGAACGCCTTCTCGGGTTCCGCGCCCATGCCGCTGGAACTCTTCAAGCGGTTCGAATCCGCCACGGGCATGACCGTGATCGAAGGCTATGGCCTGACCGAGGCCACCTGCCTTGTCTCCTGCAACCCGCCAACCGGCGAGAAGAAAGTCGGCAGCGTCGGCGTTCCCCTGCCCTATACCGACGTGAAAATCTACAAGACCGACGGCACCGAATGCAGCCCTGACGAGGTGGGCGAGATCTGCATCGCCAACCCGGGCGTCTTTGCCGGCAACACCTATACCGAAGCGGCGAAGAACAAGGACCTCTATCATCACGAGGTCTATCTGCGTACCGGCGACTTGGGCCGGATCGACGGTGACGGCTACCTCTGGATCACCGGGCGCGCGAAGGACCTGATCATTCGCGGTGGCCACAACATTGACCCCGCGGATATCGAAGAGGCGCTGATGGCCCATGCCGAGGTCGCGGGCGCGGGTGCCATCGGCCAGCCCGACGCGCATTCCGGCGAACTACCTTGCGCCTATGTCGAACTGGTCGACGGCGGCTCGGTCGACGCCGAGGCCCTGCGCGAGCATTGCAAGGTCCACGTCCACGAACGCGCGGCCATCCCGAAATATATCGAGGTGCTGGACGAGCTACCCAAGACCGCCGTCGGCAAGGTGTTCAAGCCTGACCTGCGCAAGCGGGCGATCACCCGGGTCTATAACGCGGCGCTGGCCGAGGCAGGCATCAACGCCGAGGTGACCGAGGTGATCGACGACAAAAAGCGCGGCCTCGTGGCCCGCCTGTCGAAAACCGGCGATGCGGACGAGGCCGCCATCTCGCAATGCCTGGGCGAATTCACCCGCCCCTGGGAGTGGGATGACACCAAGACCAGCGCCAACGCAGCGTGATACACGGCATTTGACCGGGATCAAGGCAGCGTCCTGCAAGTTGCATATAAAGTCCTTCCGCCCGTGCCATTCCGGCGCGGGCTATGGAAAGGAGTTTTGCAATGGTTGAAAAGTCTCAATCCACCGGTTTGTGGCCTGCCTTTTATGAACCCTTCCGGCATTTCGGAACCCGCATGGCTGAATGGCTTTCGCCAGCCTCCGACGCCAAAGCCGACAAGGACACCTACCGTATCCAGATGGAGCTTCCCGGTGTGGAGGAGAAAGACATCGAGCTGTCGATCCATGATGGTATCGTGACCGTAAAGGGCGAGAAATCCGCCGAACGCGAAGAGAAAGGCGACACTTGGTTCTTTTCCGAACGTCAGTTCGGCTCGTTCAGCCGCACCTTTCGCCTGCCCGCCGACGCGGATGGCGACAAGGTCGATGCCGCGCTGAAGGACGGCGTGCTGACCATCACAGTGCCCAAGACGACGCCCAAAGCGCCCGAGGCGCGCAAGGTGTCGATCAAGACGGCCTGATCGTGCGCATCGCGCCGGGGCGACCTCGCCCCGGCCTCAGCCTCTGAAGGACAGGATCGCACCGACGTCTTCGCGCTCGGTGCGGTACTGGTTCACCGGCTGCGTCTCGTCGGCATAGCCGAAGGAAATCGCGCACAGAATGGCATGGTCTTCCGGCAGGCCAAAATGTCGCCGGATCACATCCGGATAGGCCGCGACCGCCGCCTGCGCGATCGTTCCCAATCCTTCCGCCGTCGCCGCCAGCATGAAAGCGGTCAGGAAGCCGCCCGCATCCAGCGCACCATAGGGGCCCAAGACTTGCGGGATATGCAGGATGGCGACATGCGGCGCGTCGAACATCTCGAAATTCCGCATCGACTGCCGCGCCCGCGCCTCGCGATCCTCTCGCGCGATGCCGACCGCGTTGTAAAGCGCATAACCACAGGTCCGCCGCCGCTCGCCCAGTTCGCCGGGATAGCTTTCTGGCCAGTCCATATCCGGCCCCGGCTTTCCCGTCTGCACCTCCCTCAGCAAAGCCTGCCGGAACGCCCCCGTCTCCGTGCCCCGCGTCACCAAAAGTTCCCAAGGCTGTGTGTTGTTCCAACTTGCGGTGTGTCGCGCCGTGTCGACGGTCCGCTCGATCACAGCGTCCGCCACCGGATCGGGCCGGAAGGCGCGGCACGAATACCGCGCCTGCATCAGCCGCTTCAGGGTGTCACCATCCGCGCTCATTGGCTCATCGCCACGCCGTAACCCACCGCTGCCGCCACGATGACCCCGATCACCACGGCAATCGCGATCTTGATCGCCGAATAGGGCCGCTCGCCCTGCACCTTGCCGTTGCGACCGTTGACGACAAAGCGATAGGTTTCGCCCCTGTACTTGTACGCCGCCAGCCAGACCGGCAGTAGGATATGCTTGAACGTAACGTCGCTGACTGCCGTGTCGATGGAGTGAATCCTCTGACGGTCGCCACCGATGTCGAACCGCACGTCCCGCGCAATCCGGGCATCGATGATCTGCCGCGCCTGCATGAACCCGTCCTCCAACTCCACCTGATACCCCTCGGCCCGGAACCCGGCTAGGAACTCGGGACTGTAGGGCTGCAATTCGCCCAGCTCCCAAGGTTCCAGCGCATCCGTGTAGCGCTTCGGCAATGTCTTCGAGGCCAGCACCAGCACATCGTCGAAGAACCGCGCCACCCGGCCCCGCACAGGCGTCCAGCGGACCTTGGCCACCTGCACCTGCTCGCGCTTGCCGTCGCGCATCACCGTCCTGGTTTCGTAATAGACCGTGCCGCGCTCGCCGGTATAGCTGGACTTCGTGTCGGCATCATAGGTCCAGTAGGGCACGTAGATGCCCTGCATCCTGCGCCCCTTGCGGGCATAGTCCTGCAGCCCGTTGGGCGCGAACCACAGCCGGCCCAGCCACTCGGTCATGGCGCCCCGCGCCGCCTCCTCATCCACCTTGAACGGCAAGACGCCGCGCGGCTTGATATGCCGATGCGTGCCGGTATCCGTGACCACTGGCGTTGCGCAGAACGGGCACTCGCTTGCGTACACGGTCGCATCGAACTCCACCTGCGCGGCGCAGTTGGGGCAGGTCACGACGCGGGTCTCCTCGATCTCCGACGCGTCCAGCTCGCCCTTCACCGCAGCACCGAAATCCAGCTCTTTCAGAGGCGCGGCCCAGGGGCCCGCCTGCTCCATCTCGGCCTCGTTACCGCAATGGTCGCAGATCAGCTTTCCCGCCTGGGGATCAAACCTGAAATCGGCGCCGCACTGGTCGCAGGGAAAGCGGTGTTCTTGTTCGACGGTCGGCGAATCGAGCATATGGCTACAGGTACTTGTGGAATTTGGCCGGGATGATGCGGCGCAGCGCGCCGTCCCGCAAGGCCGTGTGACGCCAAAGGTGGAATATCGCGTGAAAGAGCGCCGCCGCGCCCAGCACCAGCAAGGCGGTCCGCGCCTCCGGCCCCGGCAAGGGCCGCTCCAGCGCGCCGGCGGCCAGTGCCACCACGGCCCAGGCCAGCAGAACGTACATGCCCCGGCTCAGCCACGGATGCGCGGTGCGCAACACGCCGTCCAGCGCCGGGCCCGGCCCCTTGTTCAGAAGGCCGAAACAAAGCCAAAGCAGGCACAGCGACCCGCCCGACACCACAAAGGCCCAGCCCAACACGCCGAAGATCTGGTCATCGACGGACAATAAAAGGTACAAAAGAACGCCGGTTGTCCAATGTAGAACCTGCGTGACCAACCGCCGTGCCTTGAATACCCTCACGCCCCGGGTGGCGGCGGCGGCAGGATGGTGAAGAGCTGGGCCAGTTCCTGCACGTCACCGGCTTTCAGCCAACCGTCCTGCCCGGCGGTCCAGACATGACTGTCCCGGGTCAGCTTTCCGTCGCTCGCCATCCGGCCCAAAGCCGCCTTGGAATAGGGTCCGTGGGTCTGGCCGTTTTCCGCGATATGCCAGACATGCTCAACCGGCGGCGGGGGCGGCGCGGGCGAGGCAGCCGGTGACGGCTGATGAGCGCTTGGCCCCCAAGGACCACCTTGCCCGGCCATCTGACCCGCCATCGCCATGCCCAGACCAGCCCCGATCCCGGCGCCCATGCCACCCCCGGCGCCGCCGGGGTTCTTGGCCGCCGCCGTCATTGCCTCGGCCGCCGAATACTGCGTGAACTTGCCCAAATCTCCGGCCAGGCCCATCGACGTGCGCTTGTCCAGCGCCTCTTCCACAGCGGGCGGCAGCGAGATGTTCTCGATATAGAATTCCGGAATGGTCAGCCCGTAGTCCGCCACCACGGCGGAAATCTCGGCGGCGACCAGCTTGCCCAGATCGGCGGTGTTGGCCGCCATGTCGAGTACCGGAATACCAGACCCCGCGATGATCCGGCTGAAGCTCTGCACGATGATGTTGCGGACCTGATAACTGATCTCGTCCATCGTGAATTCGCCATCCGTACCGACGATCTCGGTCAGGAACTTCGCCGGGTCCGTCACGCGCGTGCTGTAGGTGCCAAACGCCCGAATGCGCGTGGGCCCGAATTCCGGATCGCGCAGCATGATCGGGTTCTTCGTACCCCATTTGAGATCCGTGAAGCGCGTCGTGTTGACGAAATAGATTTCGGACTTGAACGGGCTTTGAAAGCCGTGATCCCAGTGCTGCAGCGTCGTCATGATCGGCATGTTGTTCGTCTCGAGCATGTAAAGCCCCGGCGTGAACACGTCCGCCAGTTGCCCCTCGTGCACGAAAACCGCGGCCTGCCCCTCGCGCACGGTCAGCTTGGCCCCGTACTTGATCTCGTGGCCGTGCCGCTCGAACCGCCAGACCATCGTGTCGCGGGTATCGTCGACCCAATGGATGACGTCGATGAATTCGCCTGAAAGAAAATCAAAAATGCCCATGGTAATCTCCGTGCGCTAGTTCCCGTCCGGCAAGCGGACATCTGCCTGTATCATAAACCCAAGCGGCGACGACGCCACAACCCTCGCCATCGCGCGCCTCACGACGCCCCCTTCTCAAACAGACGCCGCAGGATGGGTCGCGCCTCCTCCAGCCCCATTCCCGGCTTCAGGGCAGGATTGTAAAGCGCCTCCAGCAACATCTCGTCATGGGTCGTCAACAGCGCGAATTCCTCGTCGTCATTGAAGATCGAGGGCCGTGCCCGGGGGCTGTCATTGGTCAGGCCCAGACCTTGAGCTATTTCCTCGTGAATGCAGGCCAGCCGTTGCAGGTCGGTCAACTCCGACCGGATATAGGCCAGCGCAACGCCAAGATCGTTCTCGCTTCTGACTCCGGCGGAAATCACGAAACACTGGGTCGACCGCGGCAAGTTGGTGATGATCGCCAGGTTCGACTTGGCAATAGCCGGGATCACCTCCAACGCGCGTGCCCTAGATTGCGCCCTGTCATCATTGCTCATGAAAAGCACAACGAAGTTGGGCGAGGCATTACTGACCGTGATCGGATGGCCTGTGATCCGCGCAAGACGGCTGGCATATGCGGCCACCCGGGCGCGTTCGCTGGACTTTACATCCGCCGGCACGTTGCGACCGAACTCGACCCCGATCCGCACGGGACCGGTCCATTTCTTGATCGCTACCGGCCCGCTTTGGGACGGCAGCAAGCCCTTGTCGCGCTGGTATTCCTCGAAGAACCCGATCCGAACGAAGTTCCGCAAAAGGTCGTTGTCAGTGAACGGCGTGTCGACTCCACCTCCATCCCGGCGCATGAGCCCCTGCACGACAAGGTCGTTTTCAAGCCGACTGTAATATCGTGCAAGGTCTTGGCTGGCCTCAGACGGGCCGCTGGGCTGCGGCGCACGCACCATCGCGTTCGGGCGCGCCTGCGGCTTGGTCGGGGGATCCTCTGTAACCAGGTCATCGCATCCGGCCAGTGCAAGTGCACCAGCCAGCGCAAGGACGCCGGGGAAATATCGAAACAAGTTACGCAAGGCACCCACAACCGATCATGCCGGCACCGAGCCGCCGGTATTCTCGCCCACACCATCGCGGCGCGACTTGGCTGCAGCCAGCGTGTCGCGCAGTTCCTTTTCCATCGATTGCAGGTCCTGCTCGGCCTTGGCGCGTCGCGCCTTGCCCTCATCAGCGATTTGCAGGCTCTCCTCGATCGTGCCGATCAGGTCCGCATTGGCCTGCTTGACCGCTTCGATGTCGAAGACCCCTCGCTCCATCTCTTCGCGAATCGTCTTGTTGGCGTCCCGCAGGTTCTTGGCATTGGCCGTCAACAACTCGTTGGTCAGATCATTGGCCTCGTGCACCGCCGCAGCGGCCTCGGCGCTGCGCTGGATAGTGACGGCCTGCGCCAGCTGCGTCTCCCACAGCGGCACGGTGTTGACGAGCGTCGAGTTGATCTTGGTCACCAAGCTCTTGTCGTTCTCCTGAACCAGCCGGATCGACGGCAGCGACTGCATCGTGACCTGCCGCGTCAGCTTCAGGTCATGCACCCGGCGTTCCAGGTCGTCGCGTGCGGCGCGCAGGTCGCGCAATTCCTGCGCCTTCATCACCTGGTCGTCCTCGGGCGCGGCATTGACCTCGGCCTCCTTGGCCGGGATGTCGGTCTCGTCCAATTCCTTCAGCTTTTCCTCGCCCGCCGCGATGTAAAGCGCCAGTTCGTCGTAGAACTGCAGCGTCTTTTCGTACAGCAGATCCAGCGACTTGATGTCCTTAAGCAGGATATGCTCGTGCTTCAGAAGGTCGTCGGTGATCTTGTCAATCTGGCCCTGAACGTCCTCGAACCGCGCGGTGAACTTGGCGAAAGGCGCGGCCCGACCGATCAGCTTTTCCCACCACGATCGCTCGCGCCGCACATCCAGCTCGCTGACCGAAAAGCCCCGGATCGTGGTCACGATGCCGCGCAGGCTGTCGCCCGCCGGGCCCACGTCCTTGTTGCGCACGCCTTGCAGCATGGATTGCGAGATTTCCTGCAATTCCGCCTGCGCGGCCGACCCGAACGACACGATCGAATTGGTGTCGGCCATGTCGATCTCGTCCATCCGTTGCCGGATCTCGGCACCTACGGCGGGCTCCGCCTCGGACAGCGGCACCACGACGCCGGCCTCCTTCGGCTCGGGCAGAACCACGCGGTTCACTTCTTCCACTTCCGCCAGGGCGGCCTCGGCCTTCGTGCGTACGTCTTCTGACATGATCAATGTCCTTCCTGAAATTCCTGGGTCGTGTCATATCTGAGGCCCTCGCGCGCCAGCCTGTCGCGCAGAACCTCGATCTCGATCTCGAGATCGCTGTTGTTGTCGGCCAGAAGCGTCTTGGTCTTGGCCTCGAAATTCGCCTCAAGATCACCGAGCAATTCAAGATAATCCGCCTTCGCCTTCGGGTCGGGTGCCCGCGACTGGATATCGGCGAACTTCACCGTCGCGTCGCGCGCGCCCATCAGGTAGACGCCAAGGTACTTGCGCGTCGCCGTCAGATCGCGCGGGTCGTCCTCGACGGTGCGCAGCATGTCGCGCACGCTGACCTGGAACCGCTCCAATCGGGCCTCCGCCGTACGGTCCCCGGCCCGGCGGATCGCGTCGGACATGGCGCTCAGGTAGGTCTCGGCCTGGTCGACCACCCGCGCCACCCGGTCGGTCTGCAACCTGTCGACGCCTTCCATGCCCTTGTCTTTCATCGGGTCCAGCCCGAATGAAAAGACATGCAGCGCCGTCGTCACCACGCCAAAGATCACCGGCGCCACCAGCCCCGGCTCTGCCTTGTAGGCGGCCAGGGCAATCCCCAGCCCCGCCAGTACCGACGAGAAAAGTTTGCGTGGGATGCCTGGCCGTCGCGCCACCTTGCGTGTGTTATAGGCTGACTCCGCCTTCAGTCCGTCACGCAACAGCCACGCCGACAGGGCCAGCACCGCGGCGGAAACCACGCCAAGCGCCAGCCCGGTCGCGCCTGACGTCAGCGAGGTGAACAGGACCACCGCGGCAGGCACGAACATCAGGTTCGCCCGCGCGCCCGCCGGTTCGACCGTCGCGCCACGGTAGGAAGAGGTATCCCTCGGCTTCGCCACCTCAGAGCCGCCGCCATCGGGGCTATATTTTCCGCCGAACTTCCGTGCCATGCGCGTCACAACCCTCCCAGGAGGCCGCTGGTGACGCCCAGCATCACGATAAAAAGGGCCACGTAGGCGATTTTCTGCATGCTGGTTCCCCTCGTGGTGACCGCGATATCACGCCCGGTCGCGCCGGCATCACGTACCGCCCGCGCCACAGCAGACGTGGCTACCGCGGCCAGAGCAACCGCGGCAACAATCAAGAATACCAGCATGATAAGTCGCGTCATGCCGTGCCGACTCCCGCGTCCGATGTCGCATTTCTCTCCCGAAACTTAGGTTAACGCTTCGGGGGTTGCTAGGGGAAACATCGCAACCGCTTCCCGTGTTCCCGACGGCTCCACTCGTTTCGGGGCGCCCCCAAAAGCTTTCTCAAAGCTTTTGGCAAATCTTTTTCGACAAAAGATTTGCCCTGCCGTTACAGACTGGAGTCTCAAAGTTGGTTCACGTACGTCACGCCAGCAAAACCAATTGACCTCACACCGCCGGAATGGACGCCCATTCCTCCTTCGCCTAAGGTCTTGGCACAACGACAAAGGGCCAACCCCCGGCATGACATCGGTTCGTCTGCGCCTGCTTATCCTGGCACTCTTGCCGCTGGTGGTCCTGCTGCCGCTCCTGTTGTGGCTTGCGGTCGGTCGCTGGGCCGCCAACTACGACAACTTGCTGATCGCCAATGTCGAAAGCGATCTGCGCATTGCCGAGCAGTATCTTGACCAGATCCTTGCAACTACCGGCGGCGACGTCGCCGCGCTGGCCCGCTCCACCCGTTTCCGCGAGGCCATGGCCGGCCCCGGCTCCAGCATGGCAGGGTTTCTCGACGCCGAACGCAGGGCGCTGGGGCTGGATTTTCTCTATTACCTACCGGACTCTCCTGCCCAGACCGCCGCCGAAAACTGGCCGGTCATCGCCACTGCCCTCAAAGGCGGCAGCGCCACGGAAATCGACATCCTGTCGGACGACCAACTTGCCGGGATAGATCCGGCCCTAGCCGCGCGCGCGCGGCTGCCTCTGATCCCGACCGAGGCCGCAGTGCCCACCGACCGCACGGTGGAGGACCGCGGCATGGTCGTACACACGGCGACCGACCTGCGGGCGGCGGGCGGCTCGGGTGTTCTGGTCGGGGGCATCTTGCTCAACCGAAACCTCGGTTTCATCGACACGATCAACGCCCTCGTCTACCAGTCAGACGATGCCGCCGATGTCGAGCGCCAAGGCACCGCGACCCTGTTTCTCGAAGACGTGCGCGTCTCAACCAACGTGCGCCTCTTCGAAGGCGAGCGCGCGCTCGGCACCCGCGTCTCTGCGGTGGTGCGCAACCGGGTGCTGAATGAAGGCCGCACCTGGCTTGACCGCGCCTTCGTGGTGAACGACTGGTACATCTCCGGCTACCTGCCTCTGACCGACAGCTTTTCGCGCCGCGTCGGAATGCTCTACGTGGGCTTTCTAGAAGCACCCTTCGTCGCGGAAAAGCGCAGCGCCTTCATCCTTGTCTTCTCGGCCTTCGTCGGGGTTCTGCTGCTGACCATCCCGTTGTTCCTGCGCATGGCAGGCGGCATCTTCTCGCCGCTCGAACGCATGAACCACACGATGAAACGGGTCGAGGGCGGCCAGCTCGACGCGCGCATCGGCGCGGTGTCCTCGCGCGACGAAATCGGCCAGGTGGCGGCGCATCTCGACGAATTGCTCGACCAGGTGCAGGAACGCGACCGCGCCCTACGCTCCTGGGCGGACGAGTTGAACACGCGGGTCGAAGACCGTACAGCCGAGCTGCGCGACGCCAACGAAAAGCTCGAAACCACCTACCAGCAGCTCGTGATGAGCGAAAAACTGGCCTCCATTGGTGAAATCACGGCCGGTGTCGCGCACGAGATCAACAACCCGGTCGCGGTGATCCAGGGCAATATTGACGTCATCCGCGAAACCCTGGGCGACGACGCCAAGCCGCTGATGACCGAACTCAACCTGATCGACCGCCAGATCGCCCGGATCAACGCCATCGTCGGCAAGCTGCTTCAATTCGCCCGTCCAAGCGAATTCAACGCCTTTTCAGAGCATGTCGACGTCGCCGCCGTACTGGACGACTGCCTCGTGCTGGTCGATCACGTGATCTCGCGTCGCAATGTCACCGTCACCACCCATCGCGCCGACGACGCCCCACCGGTCCGCATCAATCCCGGAGAGTTGCAGCAGGTCATCATCAACCTTGTCGTCAACGCGGTGCAGGCGATGGACGGGCCGGGCGAGCTGTCGCTGTCGATCCGCGCCGAGAGGCGCGACAGGCGGTCCGGCACGGCGCTCGTGGTGGCCGATACCGGGCCCGGTATCGCGAATGAGCGGCTGAACACCGTGTTCGACCCGTTCTACACCACCAAACCGGGCGAAGGCACCGGCCTTGGCCTTTCTGTCAGCCAGACCCTGATACGCCAATCCGGCGGGCTTATCACCGTGCGCAACCGCGATGCGGGCGGCGCGGAATTCACCGTCTGGCTACCCGAGGATCGCGACGTGTCGTGACCGGCTCCGCGCCCTATCCGGTCAGATATCCCAGGCCGCGCATTTCCGGTCCACCGTCTTGCGGCTGACCCCAAGACGCCGCGCCGCCTCGGCACGGTTGCCGTCGCAGGCGTCCAGCACGCTCATGATATGCCGCTGCTCCACCAGCGCCAATGTCTCGATCGCCTCCTGTCCCGTCACCGTGCCGTGGCCCGCAAACTCCTCCGGGAACTGGCCAAGGATCACCGACCGCTCGACAAGGTTGCGCAGCTCGCGCACGTTGCCGGGCCAGTCGTAGCGGCTCAGCTTCAGCAGAATTTCCTCGTTGAGGTCCAGCGCGGGCAGCGCCAGCGCCCGGGAAAATTCGCTCATGAACAGCGCGGCCAGTTCCACGATATCCTCGCTGCGGTCGGCCAGCGGCGGCATGTCCACGTTAACCACGTTGATGCGGTGATACAGGTCTGCGCGGAACCGGCCCGCATCGACCTCGGCCTGCAAATCGGCGTTGGTGGCAAAGAAAAACCGAAGGTTCAGAGGAATCTCGCGCTCGGCCCCAAGCGGACGGATCCGGCGATCCTCCAGCACCCGCAACAGCCCGGCCTGCACCTGTTCGGGCAGCTGCGCCACCTCGTCCAGGAACAGTGTGCCACCATCGGCATGCAGGAACAGCCCGTCGCGGGTCCGGTCGCGTCCCTCGACGACGCCAAAGAGTTCCTCGGCGATATGGTCGGGCGACACCGCGGCACAGTTGACCGCGACAAAAGGCTCGCTGGCGCGGTCCGACATGGTGTGCAGCGTCCGCGCGGCGATCTCCTTGCCTGTGCCGCTAGCCCCGGTGAACAGAACCGAGGCCGGCGTCGGCGCCAGCTTGGCCAGTACGTCGCGCACCTGCTGGATTGCCGGCGAATTGCCCAACAGACGCCCGCGCGCCGCCTGCCCGCCCTCGCTCAACTCGTGCTTCAGCAGAAAGTTCTCGCGCCGCAAATATTTGCGGTCCAGCGCGCGGGCGATCGCGTTCAGGATCTGGTTGGCGCGGAACGGCTTCAACACGAAATCGGCCACGCCCGTCCGCAACGCCCGGATCGCCGTGTCCAGATCGGCATAGGCTGTGATCATGATCGTGTCGGCAAAGAGCCCCACGCGCCGCTGCTCAGACAACCAGTCCAACCCGGTCTTGCCCGGCATGACGTTGTCCAGGATCACTAGGTCGAAATGCGCAGTGTCCAGGATCTCCGCCGCCTGTTCGGCCGACCGCGCCTGTTCGACCCGCTTGACCCGCGGCTCGAGGATCTTGGTCAGGAAATTGCGCATCCCCGGCTCGTCGTCGATTACCAGAACCGAGGCGAGTTGCAGGTTCTCGCCATAATCGTCCCGCGCCTTTTCGGCCGGGCCTCCGGGCGCTGGCACGGCGGCGGGCTTGGACATGCCTTACTCGTCTCCCAGTCGAACCGACTCCCCGGCATTCTGCTCACCGGCGGAAAATCCCGCCTCGTGCAGACCGTACCACGCGACCACGGCGATGATGGCCGTGGCGACAAAGGCGGAAAGCATCGCTTTCATTGCTCCGTTCTCCCTTTCAATGCGCGCCTCAAGGCCCCGTCGCCTCGCGCATGTAATCTATCAGATCCTGCCGGTCCTGCCCGGCGGTGATGCGCTGCATCGGCATCTTCGATCCGGGAATATAGTGGTCCGGGCCGATATCGAAAAGCGCATCTATGGTCTCTTCATTCCAGACGATATCAGACCCGTCGAGGATCTCCGAATAAGGATACCCCGGCACCGCGCCCGCCCTGCGACCGAAGAGACCGTGCAGCGACGGCCCCGCCTTCCGCGAGGGCGGCGGGGTCAGCGCGTGACAGATGCTGCACTTGCGCATAAACTGTCGCTCGCCATTGGGCATAGCCTCGGGGTCCCGCAGGAATGTGCGCTGGTCGCTGCCCGCCGGGTCGAACGCGTCAAGGTCGGCCACGGGCCAGCCGAATGCCACGTCCTCGATCCCGCCCGCGTAGATCATCGTGCCATCGGGCGAGAACTCCAGCGCCCAGACCGGCCCCCGCCGCATGGCGCGGAAATCCCGCACGATTTGCCAGGCTTCCGTGTCGATCATCATGATAAAGCCGTGCCCGTCGCCAACGGCCAACTGCCCGCTAACATCGTGAAAGGCCATCGACAGGATCGGCCGCCGGTCGAGCGAGAAGTCCCGGATCGTCTCACCCGACATCGGGTGCACGACCCGCGTCACGCCATCGACCGCGCCGTAGGCCAGCCACTGGTCGTCCGGATCAAGGATCAGCCGGTTCACGCCAAAGCCGGCATTCACCACTACGCGAGACGCGCCGTCCGGTTCATTTACCTGCCATAGGCGGATCGTCCCGTCCGCGGAAGCCGAGTACAGCCGCGTGCCGTCCGCGCTGAAGGCCACGTCGCTGACCGACGCGTTGTGTCCCTTAAGGAACCGCGCCGCACCGCTGTCGCGCGACCAGAGCCCGATCGAACCGTCCCAACTGGCCGTCGCAAGCGTTTCGCCATCCGGCGACAGTGCGATCTCGGCGACCTTGCCCTCGTGCCCTTCCAGCCGCGTCGCCGCGCCGTCCGGCAAGGACCACAAGATCACGTCGAAATCGTCGCCGCCCGAAGCTGCCGTATGTTCATCGAGGAACCGCACCGTAATCACCGCCGCGTCATGCCCTTCCAGCCATCGCGGCTCCCGGCCCTCCCAAAGCCCCACGGAATTGTCAAAGCTGGCCGTGGCGACCTGGCCCGTTTCCGGGTTCAAGTCGATCCCCATGACCGGCCCGCCATGCCCTTTCAGCGTGGTGAACTCCTGCGCCGCCGCCGGCACACCGGCGGCCAGCAGGCCCGCGCATGCCAGCATCAGGGCGCGCATCTATTCGGCGGGCGTCGTCGCGGTGTTGGCCGGTTTCGGCTCGCCTTCGCGCTGCTTCACTTCGTCCAGCCAAAGGCTGTGGTGCTCGCGCGCCCACTGTTCCTCGACCTCGCCCGATCCCATCGCGTCATAGGCGCCTTCCATCCCGACCGAGCCGATGTAGATATGCGCGATCACGATGGCCATCAGCACGAAGCTGACGATGGCGTGCCACAACTGTGCGTATTGCATCTCTTCATGCGGCGCCAACTGCTCGGGCAGCGCGCCAAAGCCCAGCGCCTGCGGCAGGCCCATATCATTCAGGATGACGAAGGTTTTGGCGAACATCGGCAACTCGAACGGGAACAGCAACGACAGACCCGACGCCGAGATCGACGCGCCGAGGATCATCACCGACCAGAAGATCAGTTTTTGACCCGCGTTGAATTTCTTCGCCGGCGGGTGGACGCCTTTCTTGAACAGGCCGCCGCCAACGGCGATCCATTTCAGGTCGGTCTTGTTCGGGATGTTGTGCACGACCCAAAAGATGAAGGCCAAAATCAGGCCCAGCATGAAGGCCCAGCTGACATTGTTGTGAACCCACTTCGAGGCCACGGCGGCGGTCGCGAAGGCCTCGTGCCCGAAGGCCGGGATGATGAACTTGCGCCCCATCAACACAAGCAGGCCGGTGATCGCCAGCAGGATGAAGGAGCCGCCCATCAGCCAATGCGCGAACCGCTCGAAGAACTTGAAGCGGGTCACGGTGCGGCCGGTCTTCTCACCGTCGATACGGATACGGCCCCGGATCACGAAGAAAAGCGCCAGCAGGGCGATCGTCCCCAAGAGCAGCCAGCCGCCATACTTGATCAGCGGCCCTTGGCGGAAATCCAGCCACCACATGCCGCCATCCTGCACCAGAACGCGCGCCTCGGGCCCACCCGAGGACACGGTTACGTCTGCGGTGCCGTAGCGCAGGGCGCTCCACACGTCGGAATCCGAGGCACCGCCCAACGATCCCAGTTGTCCGACCATGGCGCCCGCGCTGTCGGGATCCTCGCCCGCACGTGCGCGGTCCGGCACCTCCTCGCCGCGCTGCCGGGCCAGGATATCTTCCAGCGTCTGCGCGCCGCCCGTGGCGGAACGGTCGGTCTGCGCGGCCTCGGGCGCGGTCAACTCGCCGGCCTCCTGCGCCTGCGCGCCCGGAGCGACCAGCATCGTCAAGCTCAGAAGACAAATCAGCAACAGCTTTTGCATGTCTTTTCCTTTCTACCCTGCCCGGCGTCGCGGGCCTCACCTCTGCGCGGTGTATTGCGAATATTTTGGGAAACGGACTTTGCGGCGTGCCGCCACGCGGGTCAAAGTGCGTTTCTCAAGATACTCTCGGCATTCCCTCTTACGGGACGGGGTGAAAGAGGCGGGACACACCCGCCTCTTTCACTTGGTCTCAAGGTGACGTCGAACGGCGATCAGCCGCCCTTCTGGTCATAGGCCGTGCCCCAACCCCAGGCGCCCGAGCCGAAGCCACGGGACACGACACGCTCGCGATAAATATTCGCGACCACGTCCCCGTCACCGGCCAGCAGCGCCTTGGTCGAACACATCTCGGCGCAGATCGGCAGCTTGCCTTCCGCGATCCGGTTGCGCCCGTACTTGTTGAACTCGGCCTGGCTGTTGTTCTCTTCGGGGCCACCGGCGCAGAAGGTACATTTGTCCATCTTGCCACGCGATCCGAAGTTGCCGGCCTGCGGGAATTGCGGCGCGCCGAACGGGCACGCGTAAAAGCAATAGCCGCAACCGATACACAGGTCCTTGGAGTGAAGGACGACGCCTTCCTCGCTCTGGTAGAAACAGTCTACCGGACAGACCGCCATGCACGGCGCATCGGAACAATGCATGCAGGCCACCGAGATCGAGCGTTCACCGGGGTTCCCATCTTCGATGGTCACCACGCGGCGCCGGTTGATGCCCCACGGCACCTCGTGCTCGTTTTTACAGGCGGTCACGCAGGCGTTGCACTCGATGCAGCGTTCGGCGTCACACAGGAATTTAGCTCTAGCCATTCCATCTTCTCCTTATGCTGCTGTGATCTTGCAGAGAGTCGCCTTCGTCTCCTGCATCTGGGTTACCGAGTCGTAGCCGTATGTCTGAGCGGTGTTTGTGGATTCACCCAGCACATAGGGGTCGGCGCCGTCCGGATACTTGGACCGCAGATCCTCGCCCTGATAATGCCCGCCAAAGTGGAACGGCATGAAGGCCACGCCTTCGCCCACCCGGTTGGTTACCATGGCCATGACCTTGACCTTTCCGCCTTCGGGCCCTTCGACCCAGACCTGCTCGCCATCCCGCACACCAAGGTTGTTGGCGTCGCGCGGGTTGATTTCCACGAACATGTCCTGTTGCAGTTCGGCCAGCCACGGGTTCGACCGCGTCTCGTCGCCGCCACCCTCGTACTCGACCAGACGACCGGATGTCAGGACAATCGGGAAGTCCTTCGAAAAGTCGTTCTTCTGGATCGAGGCGTAAAGCGTCGGAAGACGATAGGCATGCCGGTCCTCGTAGGTCGGATAGTCCTCGACTAGATCGCGCCGCGAGGTATAGAGCGGCTCGCGGTGCAGCGGCACCGGGTCGGGGAAGGTCCACACGACGGCACGGGCCTTGGCGTTGCCGAAGGGCGCACAGCCATGCTTGATGGCGACCCGCTGGATACCGCCCGAAAGGTCGGTCTTCCAGTTCACGGCCGAGACCTGCTCGTTGAAGTCGGACGGGAACGGCGACATCGCCTGCTCGCCCACTTCCTCGTCGGCCCCCTGCTCGCCATTGGGCTGCGACAGGTTCTGGGCCTCGGCGGTGTCCTGAACCTCTTCGGTCTGACCGCCCTCCGTCGGAACCGCGTTCTGCGCTTCCTCGCCGTCGTCCTGGTTGCCCACCGACGCGTCTTCGTCGATGCCCTCGACACCGGCCACGCGGCCCATGACGCGCTTCTCTTCCTCGGTCAGGTCACTGTCCCACCCCAGGTCGACAAGCATCTGGTAGGTGAACTCGGGGTATCCATCCTGGATTTCCGAGCCGACGCTGTATACGCCTTCGGCCAGCAGGTTGTCACCGTCCCGCTCCACGCCGAAACGCGCGCGGAAGGTCAGGCCACCTTCGGCCACCGGCTTGGACATGTCATAGAGGTTCGGCGTGCCCGGGTGTTTCATCTCGGGCGTGCCCCAGCTTGGCCATGGCAGACCGTAATAGTCGCCATCAGCCGGGCCACCAAGCGCCTTCAGCGTGGTGCGATCGAACGTGTGCTGATTCTCCATGTGCATCTTCAGCCGTTCAGGGCTTTGACCCGTGTAGCCGATCGTCCACATGCCGCGATTGATCTCGCGCAGCGTGTCCTCGATGTTCGGCGTCACGCCGTCATCTTCGATGCTGATGTTACGGAACATCCGGTCGTGGAAGCCGAACTTCTGCGCGAACAGACCGATGATCTCGTGGTCCGACTTGGATTCGAACAGCGGATCGACCACCTTTTCGCGCCATTGCAGCGACCGGTTGGACGCGGTGACCGAGCCATAGGTCTCGAACTGCGTACAGGCCGGCAGCAGGTAGACGCCGTCGGTCCGGTCATGCAGAACGGCCGAAACGGTCGGATACGGGTCGACCACGACCAGCATATCGAGCTGCTCCATCGCCGTCTTCATTTCCGTCATGCGGGTCTGGCTGTTCGGCGCGTGGCCCCACAGAACCATGGCCCGCACCTTGTTGGGGTTGTCCATGTTCTCGGGATCTTCCAGCACACCGTCGATCCAGCGGCTGACGGGGATGCCAGACAGGTTCTGCAGGCTCTGGTCCTTGCCGTCCTTGGTCTTGGTCGTGACGAACTGGTTGGCCAGCCACTCGGGGTCTTCGCCCCAAACACGGGCCCAGTGCCCCCACGCGCCATTCGACAGGCCGTAATAGCCCGGCAGCGTATGGCTCAGAACACCAAGGTCCGTCGCGCCCTGCACATTGTCGTGGCCGCGGAAGATGTTGGTGCCGCCACCCGACGTGCCCATGTTGCCAAGGGCCAGCTGCAGGATGCAGTAGGCACGGGTGTTGTTGTTGCCGTTGGTATGCTGCGTGCCACCCATGCACCAGATCACGGTGCCCGGACGGTTGTTGGCCAGCGTCCGGGCAACCCGCTCAAGCTGGCTGCCGGGTGTGCCGGTCACACGTTCCACTTCCTCGGGCGTCCACTTGGACACTTCGTCCTTGATCTGGTCCATCCCCCAGACACGAGTGCGGATGAATTCCTTGTCTTCCCACCCGTTCTCGAAGATGTGCCACAGGATACCCCAGACCAGCGCCACGTCCGTACCCGGACGGAACCGGACATATTCGTCCGCGTGGGCGGCCGTGCGCGTGAAACGCGGGTCGCACACGATCAGCGGCGCGTTGTTCTGTTCCTTGGCCTTCAGCACGTGCAACAGGCTGACGGGGTGTGCTTCCGCCGGGTTGCCGCCGATGATGAAGATCGCTTGGGAATTGTGGATGTCGTTGTAGCTGTTGGTCATCGCGCCGTAGCCCCAGGTGTTCGCAACACCGGCCACGGTAGTCGAGTGACAGATACGGGCCTGGTGGTCCACGTTGTTCGTGCCCCAGTAGGCGGCGAACTTGCGGAACAGGTAGGCCTGTTCGTTGTTATGCTTGGCAGAGCCCAGCCAGTAGACGCTGTCCGGGCCGCTTTCTTCCCGGATATTCATCATGCCGTCGCCGATCTCGTTGATCGCCTGTTCCCAGCTGATGCGCTTCCACTCGCCACCCTCTTTCTTCATCGGGTATTTCAGGCGGCGTTCGCCATGGGCGTGCTCGCGCACCGAGGCGCCCTTTGCACAATGGGCACCCAGGTTGAACGGGCTGTCCCAGCCGGGCTCCTGGCCCACCCAGACGCCGTCGCTTACCTCGGCCACGACCGTGCAGCCGACCGAGCAGTGCGTGCAAACCGATTTGACTGTCTCAACCGCCGCTGCTGCGGACGATTGCGCGTTGGCCCGGGTGACACTGCCCCCCGTTGCGCCAATCGCGGCCAGGCCGCCGATGGCCAGGCCAGAGCCGCGCAGGAACGCGCGGCGGTCGATGGTCTTTCCCCCGACCTCAGACAGGATACTTGTCCGCTGGGGGCGTCGCGCAACCCCGTTGGTCTTTTTCCTAAGCATGTTTCTCTCTCCTCCCGAGCTTTCCCGACTGGGATTGCTGGGTACTAAGGTTATCCACCGACAGTCGGGCGTCCCGCAACCAGTCGCCGGCAGGTCAAGTGATCACGTCCGGTCAGAACCGGGCGCTATCGAAGTATGCGCGCGTGTGCGCAGTGTCCTGCATCTTGTCCGATGACAGGTCCGGTTCCGCCGCTTCGGCGGTGCCGGTGCTGGCTGCCGTTACGACCGCGACCGCGGGCGCACCTGCGGCGGCCATCTTCAGAAAATCGCGACGGCTGTTGCCTTGCGTTTTCTCGCTCATGAGAGTCCTCCTCTCTGGTGATGACAGGTCGCCCTGCCGGTTCATGCGGATCCCTCCGCGCTCATCCGGAAACCTTCGGTCTCGATCTCCATGAACACCCGGCCGACAGCGCCGACCGAAGCATAGAGAACCGAGTTCTTCGCAGCCTCCAAATCCGTGAAAAAATGCCCGGCCCATGGGCCGATATGCGTGTTGAAGAACGTCTTCTGATCACTCAGGCTGGCCGGTTTGCCGAACCGCCCAGTGATCAGCCCGCCCATCATCTCCATCAACGACGCGATGTTATCTTCGGGCTCGTATACGTTCTGCGCCCGGGTCATGCCGCGCGCCGCCATGTCCCGCCGCAGGCTCGCCAGCGGCTTTTCGTTCAGAAACCCGGTGAGGTAATAGCTGGCATAGGGCAAAAGCTCGCCGCGCCCCAGCCCGATGAAAAGCGCATTGAACTCGCGCTCCACCGCCTGCGGCTTGGTGTGCTTGGCGATGCGCGACAGCGCCGCGACGGCAACGCCGAGATCGGTCTCGCTATCGCCCGAAAGACTGGCCGTCTGCGACAACAAAGCCTCGGACGGCGGGGCCGCCAGCAACACGCCCAGGAAATCGTAAAGATCGGCGCGCAGCCGGTCCTCTTCCGCGATCTGGGCACGTGCCTCTGTGGTCATCCCCGTCTCCTGCTTGCTCATGTGCCGGGCTCCGCCGTGTCGTCGAAGGTGAACTGCATTCGGCGGCGCTGCGGTGCGGCCCACGCGTCCGCCTCTTGCGTGGCGGTCTCATAGCTGTAGACCGGCGCGGCCTCGGCCACCCCGGGCGGGTCCGCCTCTTCGCTCGCCTGTTCGACGTCCGCCTCCGCTGCGTCGGTGCCGGCTTCATCCTCGGTCTCAGTATCGGTCATCGCGCTCAGCGCTTCGGCCTCTCGCGCCAGCTTCTGCACATGGGTCAGCATGCCCTTGCCCACCTGATAGGCAGTCTGCATGTTCTCGATCACCATCGCCTTGTCGGTAAAGTCCTCGCCGTAATCCAACAGCCCGTCCAGGTTGGCCAGCGCCGGGTTCGTGCCCCACAGCCGCCGCAGCGCCCAGCGCCGAATGCGGTCCGGCACCGTCTCGGCCATAAAAGCGCTGAAATCGTCGCCACGGTTCATCGTGTCGGGATCGGGCAGGCCCAGCAATTCCAGCACCTCGGCGTCGCTTTTCTCCTCAAGCGAGGCGCGGGCCTCGGCCCGCTGCGCCTCTTCGCGCGCCTCGACTTCGGCGGCATCCTCTGCCGCCACCCGCGCCTTCCGGCGCGACCAGAAATCCTCGCGTGCGCTCATTGCATCCGCCCTTTCCGCCGCAGCGTTGGCGAACGGTAGATGTCGCGCTGCTGGACGATCCGCGGGTCGCCGATCCCGTCCACATGCGCATCGACCTTCACCCGGTCGCGGCGGCGTTTCTTGAATTCCTCTTCGGTGTGGTAGGTCTCGGCAAAGTCCCGGACCCAGGCGATCAGCCCCTCGGGCATCGGAATCTTCTCGACGATATCCTCGCCGTTATCCTCGTAATCCTGCGCCTCGTAGGGCGAGGCCGTCACCAGCACCGCCTCCAGCGGGCACTCCCCCGCGCCGGTCTTGCGGAACACCGCGTAGACCGAGGGCACCTGCGCCGACAGACCGTGCAGATAGCTTTCGGTTTCCGCCCCGTGCAGTTCCAGCGTCATCGTTGCGGCGTGATATTCGGTGACATCGCCCTCTTCGCGGAGCACACGCCACGCGGCCGGACCGGCCCCCGGCAGAACCGCCACGGCCTTCCACGCCCACGCAGCCCAGCGCGTCACGCCCGGCGTGCGGCGCATGACGATCCCCAAAGGCATAGTGGCGTACATGTCCGGATTGTGGATCATGTGTGGCTGGTGTCCTCCCGTGCGCTTATCTTGTGCCAACTGCACCGGCGTCTCAAAGAAAAAAAGCATGCAATTGTGGACGGAACCTGAATCTGGACAATTTGGGCAGCCACGGATCGAATTCGGAAGGGCGACGGACAGAATGACCGGACGAGAAAAATGCTCAGGTTTCCTGCTTGCAACAGCGTCGCGAAGGGCAGAAGAATCGCAGGCCAAACGCCCGCAATTCCTGACCATGCTTGTCAGAAAAGGTGGCGTAAGGCCCCTGCAGGATCATGAGGAGAGATCTGCATTGCAATCCATCAGCCCGTCGCGCCGAACCAAGGCGCGGCCCGCCAGTGAAAGCCGGGGCAAATCATGACTAAGCAATTGATTCTGTGCAATTGTGCGGGCTCGCAAGAGCTCGACAAGGACGCGCTCGAAGCCGCCACCGGCCTCACCTGTAGCGCGGTACATTCCGGCCTGTGCACCACCCAGACCGACGCCACCGCGCAGGCCATCGCCGCTGGCGACGCCATCCTCTGCTGTCGCCAGGAACAGCGCCTCTTCGCTGAACTGGCCGCCGAGATGGACATGCCCGAACCGCCGGTCACCGACCTGCGCAACCGGGCCGGGTGGTCCGACGACCCCGCCAGCAAACTACCCAAAATGGCCGCCCTTCTGGCAGAGGCGACGCTGGACGTGCCTTCGGGCAAATCCGTCGACGTCATGTCCGAGGGTTTGTGCCTGATCATCGGTCCCGCGGACACGGCCCAAGCCGCCGCCAACAAGCTCAAGGATATCCTTGGCGTCACCGTCCTTATGACAGATGACGCCGATGCCCCCGATCCAACGGGATACGACGTCATTCGCGGCACGCTGAAACGCGCCACCGGCGCGTTGGGCGGCTTCTCTGTCCAGATCGACGCTCTGCAACAGGTCGACCCGTCGGGCCGCGGCGCCCTGACATGGACCGCCCCGCGTGATGGCGCCCGCACCGAATGCGACGTGATCCTCGACCTGACCGGCGGCACACCACTCTTTCCCGCCCCGCAAAAGCGCGAAGGCTACCTGCGCCCCGATCCCGGCAGCATTCCGGCCGTGGCAGACGCCATTCTCGAGGCCAGCCAGTTGATCGGAACGTTCGAAAAACCGCTCTACGTCGCGGTCGAACCACTGCTTTGCGCACATTCCCGCGCCCAGCAGACCGGCTGCACCAACTGCCTCGACGTCTGCCCCACCGGCGCAATTTCCCCCGCTGGCGAGCATGTCACCGTCGATCCGATGGTCTGCGCGGGCTGTGGCGCCTGCTCGGCGCTTTGCCCGTCCGGCGCCATCTCCTATGACGCGCCCGCGCCGGCCACGCTCTTTCGCCGCATCCAGACGCTGGCCGCGACCTTTCGCAAGGCCGGCGGCACGGCCCCGCGCTTGCTGGTCTGCGACGAAAACCACGGCAAGCAAATGATCAGCCTCGCCGCCCGCTATTCCCGCGGCCTGCCCGCCGACGTGATCCCGCTGGAAGTGCCCGCGCTCTCGGGCTTCGGCCATGCCGAGATGCTGGCGGCGCTTGCCTCCGGTTTCACAGACGTGACGATCCTGCTGTCGCCCACAACGGAACGCGACGCGCTCGACCGGGAAATTCCCCTGGCACGCGCCATCGCGGGCGATAACCGCATTGCCCTGCTCGACGTGGCCGAGCCCGATGCGCTCTGCGACGCGCTCTACACCGATGCGGCCCGCCCTGATCCGGTGGCCGAGCCCGTTCTGCCCATGGGCAGCCGCCGGCAGGTGGCGCGCCTTGCCGCCAAGGCCCTGCATGGCGACGAGACGGTTCTGCCCCTGCCCGACGACGCGCCCTATGGCGCCGTTCTGGTCGACACCGACGCCTGCACGCTCTGCCTTTCCTGCGTCTCGCTCTGCCCCTCTGGCGCGCTCGTGGAAAACCCCGACAAGCCAGAGCTGCGATTCCAGGAAGACGCCTGCCTGCAATGCGGTCTCTGCGCCAATATCTGCCCCGAGGACGCCATCGGCTACGAGCCGCGCCTCAACCTCGCGGACGAAGCCATGGGCCAGGTCGTGCTGAACGAGGAAGAACCGGCCCAGTGCATCGAATGCGGCGTGCCCTTCGGCGTGAAATCCACCATCGACCGGATCACCGAAAAGCTGGCGGGCAAACATTCCATGTTCGGCAAAGACTCGGCGGCGCGGCTGATCCAGATGTGCGACGACTGCCGGGTGAAGGCGCAGTTCCACTCAAAGGACAATCCCTTCGCGGGTGGCGAGCGCCCGCAAGTCCGCACCACCGACGATTATTTCTCGAAACGCCGGGATCACTGATGCTCGATCGGCGCTCCAAGGTCGGCCGGCTCCACGCCGGACACGTAGGCCAGGATGGCCTGCAATTCGTCTATGGTTATCTCCATGGGGGCGATTGGCGACGGACGGTTGATCGGAAACGGTTCGGTCACGTCCTCGACCTGCGTAAAGGCCGGATGCGGATTGAGAATATAAAAGGTCTGGAACCGCCGGTCCCAGTCCGCCATCGCCCGCAGCACGGCGAAACTGGGGGTCGAGGCCATCGCGTTCATCCGCGTCGCCTCGCTCACCGCGTGGCACCGGGCGCAATGCGCCACCGACAGGTCGTGCCCAAGGCCCGCATCCCCGTCGAAACTGACCTCGGCCACCTCTTGCGCGTCCGCTTTCGGCAGGCCGAACGGCGCCGCGCCCTCGACCTCATAACTGGTCACCGTCCGCTGGCCGATCTCGGAGGTCAACCAGTCTGCGAACCGCGCCGCACCCTCGTGGCTCGGCGTATTGATTTGCATCCGCCACTTCGCTTGTGGCCCGTCGAAGACACGCGGCCCCTCGGCATCGGGCGCCAACAGGATATCGCCGCCCTCATTGAGGTCCACGACCTCGACCCTTATCCCCGTCTTCAGCGAAAAGCGCGGCAATACGTAGTCCAGCAACCCGCTTTCCGTCAGCGGTGGCGGCGCGCCAAGGCGAAAATCCTCTGCCGCGCGGCCTTCTGTGGTGGACATCCCGAGACAGACCACCACAATCACGCCAATAATAAGGGTTAACATTTGCCCGCGCATGGCCCAAGCCTAGAAAGCACGCGGGCCACGCGTCAACACTCTTGGAAAAAGGAGAGTAAAATGAGCGACGATTTCAACATGTCCATGCGCAAGTTCCTCAAGCAGGTCGGCGTGACCTCGCAACAGGCGATCGAGGAAGGGATGCGCAACACCGAAGGTACCGAGGGAAAGACGTTCGAAGCCAAGGTCGTGCTGACCGTGGACGGTCTCGATGTCGAACATGTGGTCACCGGCACGATCAAGGGCGGGTGAACGTGACGGCAACAAGGGAAAGCGTGCTCGCCGCGCTGAAGAACGTGAAAGACCCAGGTACGGGCGATGACATCGTGTCGGCGGGCGTGACCCGCGGCCTCAATGTCGAGGGCGGCACCGTCCGCTTCGTGCTCGAAATCGACCCTGCCAAGTCGAAAGCCTATGAGCCCGTGCTGGCCGAGGCGCAGGAGGCCGTGCGCGGCGTCGAGGGCGTGACGGAGGTGTCCGCCGTGCTGACCGCCCACTCCGCCAAGGCCCCGCCGGACCTCCAGACGAAAAGCAAACCTGCCGAACCGCAGGGCCCCCAGCGTGTCCCCGGCGTCGACCACATCATCGCCATCGCCTCCGGCAAGGGCGGCGTGGGCAAGTCGACCGTGTCGGCCAACCTCGCCTGCGCGCTGGCCGCGGAGGGCCGCCGCGTTGGCCTGCTGGATGCCGATGTCTATGGCCCCTCGCAGCCCCGGATGCTGGGCGTCTCGGGCCGGCCTGCCTCGCCTGATGGCAAGACGATCCTGCCGATGCGCAACCATGGCGTCACCATGATGTCGCTGGGCCTCATGACAAACGAGGACCAGGCCGTGGTCTGGCGCGGACCGATGCTGATGGGTGCCCTGCAACAGATGCTGATGCAGGTGCAATGGGGCGCGCTCGACGTGCTGATCGTCGACCTGCCGCCCGGCACCGGCGACGTGCAGATGACCTTGGCGCAAAAGGCCCACGTGGACGGCGCGATCATCGTCTCCACGCCACAGGACGTCGCTCTGCTGGACGCGCGCAAGGGGATCGACATGTTCAACCAGCTCAAGGTGCCGACCCTCGGCATGATCGAAAACATGTCGACGCATATCTGCTCCAACTGCGGCCACGAGGAACACGTCTTCGGCCATGGCGGCGTCGCGGCCGAGGCACAGAAAATGGGCGTGCCCCTGCTTGCCGAGGTGCCCTTGCATATCGACATCCGCACGGCCTCTGACGGCGGCGCCCCCATCGTGGTCTCCAAACCCGACGCGCCGCAGTCGCAGGCCTTTCGTGACATCGCGCGGGCGCTGGTGGCACAGGGCGTGGCATGACGCGCGACCCGGCCTTCCCGCCCCTGATGCAGGGCCACGCCGTGGACGCTGGCATCGACCCGTTCGAGAAAGCCTGCGCAATGGCGGCCCTTGGCTGCGATGCCGGGACCATCGTGCACAACGTGGGCGCCAACCGGCTGGCCGCGGCGCTGATCATGGCCCCCGAGGTGCCGCTGGAACAGGCAATGGCGATGCTGCCCACCTGCGGCGTCGGGTTCCAGAACGCGCTCGGCGCCATCGCCCCGCCCGAAGTGGCGGTGCACTTGGAGTGGGCCGGGGGCCTGCGCATCAACGGCGCCTCCTGCGGGCGCCTGCGCACGATGGCGGGCACGACCGATACCGCCGCCATGCCCGGCTGGCTGGTGGTGGGGCTGGAATTGCCGCTGATGCTGACCGACGCCGTGCCGGGCGACGCCCCCGACCGCACTGCGCTCTATGAGGAAGGCTGCGCTGATGTGGACCCTGTCGCCCTGCTCGAAGGCTGGGCGCGCCATACGCTGGTCTGGATCACCCGCTGGGAAGACGACGGCTCCCGCACCCTGCATGCCGAATGGCGCGGCCTCGCGCACGGCATCGGCGAAGACACCACCATCGACGGCCAGACAGGCACCTACATGGGCGTCGACGAAAATTTCGGACTGCTGCTGCGGACAGGCGGCGAGACCCGCCTGATCCCGCTCAGCACAGTGCTGGAGACTGAGACATGAAACTCGCCCGCGCCATTCACTTCGACGAGAGCGACACCCGCGTTTATCCCTCGCCTGCCCGCACCGGCGAATGGTGCATCTCCGGCGGGTTCGAGTTTTCCAACTGGTCCGAGGCTGACCTCAGCGGCAAGCAACGGCAGGCGTTCTCGAACGGCTGGCTGGGGCTGGAAACCTTCGGGCGCGTCACCTTCGTTGCTGTCACGCAGATCGAAGAGCCCGAACGCGCCGCGCTGACCGACGCGCTGGCGCAGCATTTCGTCTCGGTCTACGGCGCGCCCGACATCGACGCCGCCCGCCCGGTGGCGGCTGACGAGATCGGACAGATGATCGAGATGTGCGACGAGCACGACCCCAACACACTCCTGACGGTCGCGCGTGAGTTGGCCGAGGCCGGCGTGCGCGAAACCTACCGCGCCATCGCCGCACAGGATGCCGGGCTGGAACAGTTCGCCATCCACGGCAGCCTAGACGAGTGATCCGGCAGAGCGCCTGCGGCGCGCAGGATATCTCGTCGTCCATGCGTCCTCCTCGGGAAACATTGCATCGTGACGCACTGACCCTTGCGGCAGCGCCTGTCGAATGAGTATTTGAAGAACAGTGAAGCAGAAGCGCCCGCCCGGCTTTCACTGTTCCAAAAATACTCACTGTCGATCTGATGAAGCCTTTAAAATCGCGCCGGGATTCATGATGCCTCCGGGGTCCAGCGCCGCCTTGATCGCCCGCATCGCCGCCAGCTTCGCCGGATCGCCGTAGCGCTCCAGGTCATCGACCTTCAGCCGCCCGATCCCGTGCTCTGCGGAAACCGACCCGTCCATCTCGTGTACAAGATCATGCACCAGCCGCTTGATGGCGTCGCGCTGGTCCGTATAGGCTTCGCGCGCCTCGCCCTTGGGCGGAAACACGTTGTAGTGCAGGTTCCCGTCGCCAAGATGCCCGAAGCAATTGATGCGGAACGGCCCCAGCTTCTTCAGCGCCGCATTGCCTTTGCCGATAAAATCCGGCACCGCGCTCAGCGGAAGGGAAATGTCATGGCTGCTGATCGAGCCGATGCGACGGTTGGCCTCGGGGATCGTCTCGCGCGCCTCCCAGAACTCCTGCCGCTGCGCCTCGGACTGGGCAATCATGCCATCGCTGACCAATCCCGCCTCCGCCGCCTCGACGAACAGCGCCTCCAGCGCCTCTGCCGGATCAAGACCCTTGGCCAAGCCGATATCGATCAGGACGAACCACTCGGGCGACTCGGCGAACGGCAGGCGCATGTCCGGCATGGTTTCTGCCAAAAAGTCCAACCCGGCGCGATGCATCAGCTCGAACGCCGACACCCCCTCGCCCATGTGGTCGCGCGCCATCGACAAAAGCTTCAGCGCCGCCTCGGGGCTGTCCACCACCATCAGAGCCGTGCCTTCCCCGGCGGGCTTGGGGAAAAGCTTCAGCGCCGCCGCGGTGATCACCCCCAGCGTGCCTTCGGACCCGATCAGCAGGTTGCGCAGGTCATAGCCGGTATTGTCCTTCCTCAACCGCTTCAGCCCGTGCCAGACCGTCCCGTCCGGCAGCACCGCTTCGAGCCCCAGGCAAAGATCCCGCGCATTGCCATAACGCAGCACGTTCACACCGCCCGCATTGGTCGCTAGGTTGCCCCCGATCCGCGCGCTGCCCTTGGCGGCCAGCGACAAGGGAAACAACCGGTCCACCGCGTCCGCCTCGGCATGGATGTCTTGCAGGATCGCGCCCGCCTCGACCACCATCACGTTTTCCTCTGGCCACACGCCGCGCACTGCCCGCATCCGCTCCAGGCTCAGCAGCACCGGCACCGGCCCCTCGGGCGACAATTGCCCACCGACGAGCCCCGTGCCACCGCCATACGGCACCACCGGCACACCAGCCTCGGCACAGGCCCGCACCACGGCCGCGACCTCCTCGGTGCTTCCCGGTGCGACCAACACGCCCGCCTGCCCCTGCCAACGCCCGCGCGGCTCTTCCAGGTAGGATGGCATGACCTCGCGAAACGCCGCCTCGGGCAGCACGCCGCGCAGGCGGGCGATAAAGTCTTCGGTCACGGAATTCAGTGTCATGCCCGGCTCCTAAAGCGTTTCGCGAAAAACCTGAACCACAGATTTTCGCGAAACGCCGCGCGCCAGTCGAGCGTAGCTCGACATTCGCCTTTCGGAAATGTTCCAGGCAAAGGGCAAACCGGATTAGGCTGTGGCTCCGGCACCGTCAATCGAACAGCTTCAGTAAGCCGCGCTCCAGCTCGTCTTCCAGCGCGTCCTTCGCCGCATCCTCCAGCGACTGGCCCTCCTGCCGCTCGATCCCAAGCTGTTTTTCGACCTCGCGCTCGATCTCGTCCCGGGCCTGTCGCTCCAGCTCTTTCTTCTCTTCCTCGAAGTTCAGGTCAATTGCCGCTTCCAGATCCGGAGCGATCTTCGGGTTGGCCCACGGCCCCCGGATCTTGACCGGAATGGCCAACCCGTCACGGCTTCCGCCATCCAGCAGACGCGGCGTGAACAGATAGTCTATGTCCCGCGCCCCCATCCCCACGCGCCCTTCGCCTGCCGCGCTCGCCTGCGGCAGTTTCAGCGTCAGGTCGTCGTTGAACAGGTTGCCCTCATCCATCGTGAATGTGGCATACAGCGTGTCGAACACCGTCGTGCCCCCGGTGCCGCTCCCCGAGCGCATCAGCCGGTCGAGGTCGAAGCCCGAGATCACGCCGCGCCCGGTCTTGAACGCACCGCCGCCGCTCAGAGAATTCATGATTGCATGCACGCTTTCGCCGACACCCAGAAAATCCACCTCGCCATCGGCCTTCGCCTCGAAGCGCGAGATATCCATCGCGTCGTCCAGAAATGTCTTCAGGTTGATGCCCGTGGCAATCATGTCGCCGCCCACCGACAGGCCCGAGCGGTTGTTCATCACGAACTGCCCCGTGATCAGCCCGTCATAGGCCCGCACCTCGCGCAGGCCAAAGACCAGCCGCGAGCGGTCGAGCGTGGCCAGCGTCCGCACCTTGCCCAGCTTGAAATCGCCCAAGTTGATGCTGTCTGCGACCAGCGCGAACTCTCCGTTCACCGCCGCCAGCCCCGACGCGTTGATCGGCGCCTTTGACCATCCGTCACTTGCCACGCCACCACTATTGCCGCTGCTGTTTTCGCTCCCGGTGTCGTCGGCGCTCAATCCGGTCAGGTCCAGGGCGCCTGCATTCAGTTGCACATTAAGACGCGGTTTGTCCTCACCAAGATTTACGTCCGCCGCTCCTGTAAACCGATTACCATCCAACCCCAGCGCCGTGTTGCGCAGGGACAGCCGATCGTCCTTGAACGTCAGATCCGTCTCCAGCGCAGCAGCACGGCCCAGCCCGTCGGGGATGTCCATCGGACCCTGCCCGATCAACGCCATGAAATCGGACGTGCTCTCGAGGTCCGCGCTCAACCGGCCCGCGACTTCCGGCGCCGATCCCGCACGCCCGGCAAAGCTGGCCGTGCCCGCTTTGGTGGAGATCCGCGCCTGCACGTCCGACACGCCGCCGTCGATGAAATGCCCGACACGCTCCAGCGTGCCCGATATCTCCACCACCTCACCACCGGGACGCAAAGTCAGGTCGAAATCGGCGGCACCCTCGTAATCCGGCCAGCGCAGATCGAAATCCACGCCAGACTGGCGCACGGTGGTGCCCTCGACCTCGTCCACGTAGACCAGCGAGGCATTCTGGATCAGCGCCCGGTCCAGCGTCAGCGACAACCGGTTCGACCGCGCCGATGCGCTGCCGCCCTCGCCCTGCCCCGACGGGGCCACGCCCTCAATGTTCAGCTCCCAATTAACGCGCCCATCCGTGGCCCGGTGCAGGTTGATCTGCGGGCCCACGGCCTCCAGCCCCGTGATGCGAATATCCCCGCCGAACAGCGCCTGCGGCTCAACCCCTATCTTCAGGCTTTTGGCTTTAAACATTGGCGCTTCGCCAGCCCAGTCGGCATTGGCCACCGTGACGGCGCCGGTACTGACGCCCAGCACGGGATAGAAACTGATGGTCGTCTCGCCGCTCATCGTGACCTCGCGGCCGGTCATCCGGCTCAACTGGTCTGCGGCGATGCTGGCGATCCGCTCGCCGGGCAGAAAGAACACCGCAGCGATCCCCAGAACCGCCGCCGCCAGCACGATCATGAAAATGCGAATGAGCCACCGCATACCGCTCTCCACCGTTTTCTTTTCAGACTAGGCGCAGGCCTTGCGCCCAACAACAGCTTTTCCGCTTTATCGGGTGGCCTTTGGGGACTATATCGCCGCGGATGAGCACCAACCCACCCGATCTGCGCCCCGATCTCGCGAAAGCCCGCGTCACCGAAAGCCCCCGCAAGGGCCAGCCGGTCATTGGCATGGTGTCGCTGGGCTGCCCCAAGGCGCTGGTCGACAGCGAGCGCATCCTGACGCGCCTGCGGGCCGAGGGCTACGGAATCTCGCCCGACTATTCCGGAGCCGACGCGGTGATCGTGAACACCTGCGGCTTTCTCGACAGCGCCAAGGCCGAAAGCCTCGACGCCATCGGCGAGGCGCTGACCGAGAACGGCCGTGTCATCGTCACCGGCTGTTTGGGGGCCGAGCCCGAGTACATCACCGGCACCCATCCCCGCGTTCTGGCCGTCACCGGCCCGCACCAGTACGAACAGGTGCTCGACGCGGTACACACCGCCGTGCCGCCCAGCCCCGATCCTTTTATTGACCTTCTGCCAGAGGCGGGCGTGAAGCTGACTCCCCGCCACTACAGTTATCTCAAGATTTCAGAGGGTTGTAACCACAAGTGTAAGTTCTGCATCATCCCCGACATGCGCGGACGCCTTGCCTCGCGCCCCGGCCATGCCATTCTGCGCGAAGCCGAGAAACTGGTCGAGGGTGGCGTGCGCGAGCTTTTGGTTATCTCACAGGATACAAGCGCTTACGGGCTGGATCGAAAGTATGACGTGAACCCTTGGAAGGGTAGCGATCTACGCAGCCATATCGTCGATCTGTCCAAAGCACTCGGAGAGCTCGGCGCTTGGGTCCGTCTGAATTACGTCTATCCCTATCCCCATGTCCGCGAGCTCATCCCGCTCATGGCCGACCCGGACAACGGCGTGCTGCCCTATCTCGACATTCCATTCCAGCACGCCCATCCGGACGTTCTGAGACGCATGGCCCGCCCCGCCGCGGGCGCGAAAACCCTTGATGAAATCACTACATGGCGGGCGATCTGCCCCGACCTGACCCTGCGCTCGACCTTCATTGTCGGCTATCCCGGCGAAACCGAGGCCGAATTCCAGACCCTGCTCGACTGGCTAGACGAGGCACAGCTCGACCGCGTCGGTTGCTTCAAATACGAGAATGTCGAGGGCGCCCGCTCCAACGATCTGCCCGACCACGTGCCCGAAGAGGTCAAGCAGGACCGCTGGGATCGCTTCATGGAAAAGGCGCAGTCCATTTCTGTGGATAAACTGGCCGCCAAGGTCGGATCCGTGCAAGACGTCATCATCGACGATATCGACGAAGACGGCGTCGCCACCTGCCGCACCAAGGCCGACGCGCCCGAAATCGACGGCTGCCTTTTCATCGACGAGAACACCGAGGGACTGACCGTGGGCGAGATCGTCACCGTCGAGGTGGACGAAGCTGGAGAGTATGATCTTTGGGGTCGACACCTCTAGTGTTACAGGTTTCGTGGAGCGCCTGACACCCCCGTGAAATCCTGAAATATTTCAACATTCACAAGTATTTACACCAACCCGTGTCCTCACGGGCCTGTCAGTTGATTGTCATCTTGTTCGGCCGCAGCTTGTCCGCACAAACGCAACCTCAGCCTGACAAGGACCTCGATCCATGACCTCCCTGACCACCGACACCCCCCGCACCCTTCCCGCCGTTTCCGTCGACACTGTACTGCTTATCCTGCTGTCCGGTGCCGCCGCTACTGTCGCCTTCGACCTTTTCGGCCAGGCGCTTTCGCCGATCCTCGGCTTTGCCAATCTCGCCCCTGTGGGCCTTGCCCGCAGCCTGCTCGGAACGCTGGGCCTACCCAACGCCGCGCCCTACGGCCACCTGATGCACCTCTTTTTCGTGGGGCTGCTGGCGTACCCGATTGGCTGGCTCTTCATCGCCCGCCCCGCACTAAAGCGTGTTCTGCCCGGTCTCCACTGGCTTCCGGCCTCGGCCATTTACGGCGTCGGCCTCTGGGTTTTCGCCATCGGCGGCATCACCAGCATCGCGGGCCTGCCTTTCTTCCTGAATTTCACCGGCATCACTTGGGTGGCGCTTGTGGGACACGTGATCTACGGCATTGCCGCAGCGTCAACCGTGGTCTATCTTGAGCGGCTTCAAACCCGCTAACCCCCTGTAAAGGCAACAAACAAGGGCCTGACCAGGCCCTTGTTTCCATTTTGGTTACGGTCTTGTCACATAAATTTTGAACGAAAACCCCTGAAACTGAAACATAATAGAGACATCTCAGTGTCATGATCGACACGAAACCACAGGACACCCACAGCCCGGAGGACCGCGACATGTCCTACCCCAGTTACACACGCGCAGAACGGATCGCCGATGGCGCCGTGCACGTGCTGGGGGTTGGCAGCGCACTTGTCGCGGTCGCGTTCCTGATCGCCGCCAACGCGGGTCAGCAGACCGCGGGGACGATGACGGCGGCCGTCGTCTACGGCGTTGCCATGATCCTGATGCTCAGCGCCTCGGCCGCCTATCACCTCGCCGCGCATACGCCCTTCCGCCCGCTACTGCGCCGGATCGACCACGCCGCCATCTACGTCAAGATCGCGGGCACGATCACACCACTCGCTGTTCTGCTGGGCACACCTTTCGCCTATACCGTGTTGGTGCTTGTGTGGTTCCTCGCACTCTCGGGCGCTGTGCGCAAACTCTTGGCGGAACGCGGGAAAATGAGCACGCACTGGTTGCCTCAGGTCCTATTGGGCTGGATGGGCCTGATCATCATCGTCCCGCTTTGGCCATCGCTTCCAGCCAACAGCCTGACCCTGATCTTCGCAGGCGGCATCATCTATTCCGGCGCGGTGGTGTTCTACTGCTGGGACACGCTGAAATTCAGCAACGCGATCTGGCATGCCTGCGTGCTGATCGCCACCGCCTGCTGCTTCGTCGGGATCTCCGGCGCCATGGCAAAGAGCATCGTACCGCTTTAACGCAGCACGTCCGGCCCAACGACTTCAGATCCGGCGCCCCGCCTTAAGCGCGGCGAAAACCTCACCGTTGCGGCACATGATCGGCGTTGCCTCCACCGGCCCCGCCTGCGCGGCCATCCACGCTTCGCATCCATCCGGGTCGGTGCACCCGGTGCAGCGCAGCACCGTATCGCACAGCGTTTCGGGGTCCAGTTGCCCGGCATAGACCTCTTCTTCCAGGTCCAAACCCAGGGTGCGGGCCATCCGGTCCACCAGTTCGGTGTGGCGTTTGATCGTCTTCGTCTGGGGCATCGCGGCTCTCCTGTCGAAAGGGCGCCGCCTGCCGGCCCGGCATTATTGCCGCAGGTTGGCGGGGCACCTCTGCTGCCGAAACTGGCCCAACCGTCCGGGATTCGCCTTGATCTGCATCAAGCGCGCTCCAGCGCCTCCATGTAAGCCGTCACGCAGTCCTGCACGTGCCGAAACCGGTCGCCGCCCAGATGCTTGCCGCCGAACCAGCGCGTGACCACGATCACGTGTTCGCGCAGGTCGGCCCGTTCCAGCATGCGAACGATCACCATGCCTGCCCCGGCCTCGCCGTCATCGGATTTCAGCGCCGTGCCTTCGGCATCCAGCATCGCCCAAGTGTTGTGGGTGGCCTTGGCGAATTTCTTGTCGCGTTTCAGCTCTTTCAGGAAGGCATCCACGGCCGCGCGGTCTTGCGCCGCGCCGCCCGACACGGCATATTTCGACCCCCGGTCGGAAATCACGCCGGTCAGTTGCAGCATGACACCCCGTCAGAGTTGCGAATTTACGCGGCGCACGGTCTCGATTCGCTGCGCGTTGGGCGGGTGCGATCCCAGAAACCGGTTGCCAGGGTCCGGAATCCGCGTGAAATACTCTGCCCCCCGGATCGGGTTATAGCCCGACTTCTTGGCGATGATCGTTCCCAACGCATCGGCCTCCAGTTCGAACTCCTTGGAGTAACTGCGTGCGCCCACCGAAGCGCCCACATTGGTGGCCGCGTCCACGGCGCCCGTCCCGGCCCCGGCCAGCGTCGCCAACCCGCCCAGCAGGATGGCCCCCGCCGCGGCGCTCTGCTGTTGGCGCGGTATGTGCCGCCGGATATGGTGCGACGCCTCATGGGCGAAGATAAAGGCCAATTCGTCCTCGTTGCGCACATCCGCGATCAATGACGCGGTAAAGGCCAGGATCGGCCGGCCATTGCGGTCCAGCGTCTGGAACGCGTTGGGCGGGCGGCCCGGGCGATCGTCCAGCACCACGTTGAAATCGCAGTTCACGTTGCCACCCCGCGCCCGGCACTCACGCTCGGCCACCGGCTCGACCCGTGCCACGACCTGCCGGAATCGCGACAATTGCGTGCCCGAGGGTGCATTGACCGATTGTTGCTGCTGGGCCGTCGGCCGGGGCTGCGGCGCTTCGCCACCCGTGGTCGTGACCTCGCAACCGGCCAAGAAAACCGCACAAATCAGAACCTTCCACCGCATCTGTCTCACCTGCAATTGCTCCCTTTGCCATAGTTCTAGCAGGCTTTGCGCCGAGGGCCAGTCCCCCTCACGCGCTCGTGCGGCGCAAAGCCGATTGCGCTCTGACTACCATGCGCTACTGTGGCCGCATGTTTTCGATAGAGCACGAATTCGACGCCACCGTTGTTACCCTGATCGATGAGGGCAGCACGCCCTTGCAAGAGGACGTCACCATCAACGCCTTCGAGGAATGCGTGACCATCGAACAGCTCGACCCGCGCACCGACCGGGTGCAGAAGGTGACGCTGTCGATGACCCAACTGCAGGATCTGGGCGCCGCCCTCAACCTGCCCGAGGGGGTCTACACCCTGTCGCGCGACAAAAAATAATGCGACGCGGCTCTAGGCCGCGCGTCTGGCGCTGGCGCACATAGCCTCCTTGCCTCTCGCGAATACCCGAAACCGGTTGACGCCCGCCCGTCTCGGCCCGACATATCCACCGACGACCAACGACCGAAAGACCCCCATGCCCGATCCCAATCCTGCCGCGATGGACTTCCTGCTGACCCGCCGCTCGCGCCCGGCCAAGACGCTGACCGGCCCGGCGCCCACGGCGCAAGAGCTTCGCCCCATCCTGACAGCCGCCGCCCGCTCGCCCGATCACGGCAAGCTGGAACCGTGGCGCTTCATCGTGCTGGATCGTGCCGCCATGCCACGCCTTGCCGCACTGGCCCGCGACCGCGGCGCCGCCCTGGGCAAGTCGGAAGAGGACATCGCCAAGGCCGCCAAGCAATACGAGGATGGCCAGCTTGCCGTCGCCGTGGTCGAGGTGCGTAAACCGTCCGAGAAAATCCCCGCAATCGAGCAGACCTATAGCGCCGGGGCCGTCTGCCTCGCGCTTTTGAACGCCGCGCTGGCCTCGGGCTGGGGCGCCAACTGGCTCACGGGCTGGGCCACGCATGACCGGGAGTTCATCAGCCAGGGCCTCGGGCTTGCCGACAACGAAAGCATCGCCGGCCTGATCTTTCTCGGCACCGAAACAGCGGCCCCGCCCGAACGCCCGCGCCCGGATATCGACAGCATCACCAGCTGGGTCACCGAATGATCTTCACAGCCTTCTTCAAGGCCCTCGGTCAGCTGGGCGACCCGCGCTTTCGCAAGGTGTTCTGGCTCGGCGTGGCGCTATCGTTTCTGCTGCTCGTCGCCACCACTGCCGCCTTCCTGATGTTCATCCAGTGGGTCACCGGCGACAGCACGACGCTACCTCTTATCGGGGAGGTGAAATGGATCGACGACCTGCTCGGCTGGTCCGGCTTCTTCCTGATGCTGATCCTGTCGGTCTTCCTGATGGTGCCCGTCGCCTCGGCCATCACATCGCTCTTCCTCGACACGGTCGCACAGGCGGTCGAGGACCGGCACTATCCCAACCTGACCCCTGTCCCGCCAGTGCCCTTCTTCGACGGGTTAAAGGACAGCGTGAACTTCCTCGGCGTCATCGTCGCGGCCAACCTTCTGGCCTTCATCCTCTACGCCCTCTTTCCGCCCGCCACGCCCTTCATCTTCTGGGGCGTGAACGGCTATCTGCTGGGGATGGAGTATTTCCAACTGGCGGCGATGCGCCGCGTCGGCCGCGCCAACGCCAAGGTGCTGCGGAAGGAACATCGCGGCACGATCTGGATGGCCGGAACGCTGATGGCGCTGCCCCTGTCAATCCCGCTGGTGAACCTCGTGATCCCGATCCTGGGCGCGGCGACCTTCACGCATATCTATCACCGCGTGGCCAAATCCTCTCCCTGAGGCTCTGCACCGCTATTCCGCCGGCTGCGCACCCGCACCCTCAGGCGCATCGGCCTTTTCCCGATCCTTCTGCAGCAGGTCGTACAGAACCGGCGTCAGGAACAGGGTCAGCACCGACGCCGACATGAACCCGCCGATGATCACGATCCCGATGGAAAACCGACTGGCCGCCCCGGCGCCCGTCGACAGTACCAGCGGCACGGCCCCCAGCACGGTCGACATCACCGTCATCAGGATCGGGCGCAACCGCACCGCAGACGCCTCGATCACCGCATCGCGCACGTTGCGGCCCTCTTCCCGCAACTGATTTGCAAACTCCACGATCAGAATGCCGTTCTTAGCCATAAGCCCGATCAGCATCACCATCCCCACCTGCGTGTAGATGTTGATCGCCTCGCCCAGCGCAAAGAGCGTCAGCAGCGCCCCGGCCACGGCCAACGGCACCGACAACAGGATCACCACCGGCTGAATGAAGCTCTCGAACTGCGCCGCCAGCACCAGGAACACGATCAGGAGCGCCAGCGCGAATGTCAGCGCGATACCCCCCGACGTCTCCTGATAGCTTTCCGCCTGCCCCGAATAGCTGATCTGCATGGCCGAGGGCATGTCCTCGGCAATCTCCTCGACCGTCGCGATGGCCGAGCCGAGGTCCACGCCCTCCACCAGCGACGCGCTGATCTCGACCGAGGGCTGCCGATTATACCGATTGTAAGCCCTGACCGAGGCGCGCCGCTCCAGCGTCACCAACCCGTCCAGCGGAACCAACTCGCCGGTCGCGGTTCGCACGTTGACGCCCGTCAGATCCGCGGTGTTGGTCCGCCGCGCGTCCGGCGCCTGCAGGATCACCGGATACTGCCGGTCGCGCGAGATGAACTCCGTAACCTCCGCCGATGCAAAAAAAGTGCGTACCGCGTCCGAAATATCCCGCGCCTCAACCCCGATCTGCCGGGCCATCGCCCGGTTCACGCTGATGTCGAAGCCCGGCGTGTTGATCTCGTAATCCCGCCGCACCCCGGTCAGATCGGGGCTGGCGCGCATCGCCTCTTCCATCTGGCGTGAAAACTCGGCGGCATCTTCGAAACTCGGCCCCGTCACGATCACTTCCAGCCCAGATCCGCTCCCGGCATCAAGACCAGAGGGTGCGAAGGCCCGCACACTGGCGCGGGTGATCTTGCCGAATTCAGGCCGCAGCTCGGCCAGAACGTCCCGCGGCCCCATCTCACGCTCACCCCAGGGCGACATCACCGCCACGACGAAGGCGCGGCCCGACTCGCCATTCTGCCCGACGATGGCGATGGTATCCTCCACCACGCCGTCCTCTCGGTAAGGCGCGATCAGGTCCTCGACCTGGCTCACCGCATTGTCGGTCAGCGGCAGGGCCGATCCCGGCGGCGCCTGGATCGACACGAAGAAAATGCCCCGGTCCGACGCCGGCGTCAGCTGCGACGGCAGTTGCTGGTACAGCGTCCAGGACATGCCCGTCAGTCCCGCCGCAATCGCCAGCACCACCAGCGGCGCCCCGATCGCCCGGGTCAGCAATTTGCGGTACCCCTCCGAGGCGCTCTTCGTGACCCGCTTCACACCGCGCGCAAACCACGTGTCGTTCATGCCCTTCTTTAAAAGTTTGCTGGCAATCACCGGGCACAGCGTCAGCGCCACGAAGGTCGACAGCGCAACGGCAATGGCCAGCGTCACGCCGAATTCCCGGAACAGTTTTCCCAACTCGCCTTCCAGCAACGACAGCGGCACAAAGACCGAGATCAGCACCGCCGAGGTCGACACCACGGCGAAAAACACCTGGTTCGCGCCCGTGCGCGCCGCTTCCTTGGGGTCCTCGCCTTCCTCCACCTTGCGCTCGATATTCTCCAGCACCACGATGGCGTCATCCACCACCAGCCCGATGGCCAGGATCAACGCGAATAATGTAAGGATGTTGATCGAAAACCCGGCTAGCGCGATCCCCGCACAGGCCCCCAGCAGCGCGATGGGGATGGTCACCGCCGGAATCACCGTCGTACGGATCGAGGTCAGGAAGACGTAGATCACCGCCACCACGATCCCCACGGCAATGGCCAGCGTGGTCAAAACCTGCCGGATCGAATTAGAAATGAAATCCGCGTCGTCCGAGGTGATCTGCAGATCCGTCCCACCCGGCAGGTCCGCCGCGATCCGCTCCACCTCTTCCCCGACCGCCGCCGAAATCGACAGCGTGTTGGCCGAGGACTGCCGCAGCACGCCAAGCCCCAGCGCCGTCTCGCCATTGGCCCGGAACTCGCTGTCGTCGCTCTCGACCCCCAGCTCGACCCGCGTCACATCGCCCAACAGCACCCGGCCATTTTCATCCGACCGCACGATCAGGTCCTCGAATTCTTCGACGCTCGACAGCCGCGTCTCGGTGCGCAACAGATATGTCCGCGCCTCGTTCTCGATCGTCCCCGCCGGCAGTTCCAGGTTGTTGGCGCGCAGCGCGTCGGCAATCTCGTTCGCGGTCACGCCCCGCGCCGCCATCGCCTGCGGGTCCAGCCAGACGCGCATTGCATAGGCCCGGTCGCCATAGATCTGCACCGCCGCCACGCCACTCAGCGTCTCCAGCCGATCCGTGATGAACCGATCGGCGTAATCCGTCAGTTCCGAGGCCGACAAGTTCTCGGACGTCAGGGTCATCCACAGAATGGGGTCACCCTGGCTGTCGTTCTTTTCCACCTGCGGTTCCTCGGCCTCTTCGGGCAGGTCGCCGGCCACACCCTCGACCGCAGCCCGCACATCCGCCGCGGCCTGGTCGATATCCCGGCCTTGGCGAAAGGTGATGACCGTGCGCAGCCCGCCCAGTTCGGATTCGGTGTTCATGCTGTCGATGCCGGATACCGTCGACAACGCGCCTTCGATCACAGTGGCCAATTCGCTGTCTACGACGCCGGGACCGGCGCCAATATAGGGCACGCTGACTGTCACCTCGGCCGTCGTGGTGTCGGGCAATTCCCGCACCGGCATCCGGGTCAGCCCGGCAATGCCCACCACGATGATCAGGATCGACAGGACGGTGGCCAGCACGGGCCGCTTGATGCAAAGGTCGGGCAGCGTCATTGCGTGTTGGCCTCCGCGTCGCCCTGCGGTGCGGCATCGCCACTCTCGTCTGGCTCGCTGGCCACTTCGACCGAGGCCCCGTCCGACAGGTTGTCCCACCCCGCGACGACGACCCTGTCCTCCAGGCTCAGCCCCTCGCGCACTTCGGTCATCGCACCCAGCGACTGTCCCGGCTCGATCTCGGTGCGCACCGCAGCCCCGTCCGCGACAGTATAGACATAACTCGCCAGCCCTTCGCTGATGATCGCGTCATCCGCAATCGCCAGCCCCTCATAGGTGTCCAGAACGATCTCGGCATCGGCGAACATGCCGCCCACCAGCCGGCCGTCGGCATTGTCGATCTCGGCTCGGATGTTGAAACTGCGGGTTTCCAGGTTCACCTCCGGCGCGCGCACCGTCACTTCACCGTCGAATTCCGCATCCGGGTAGGCCGGCGTCGTCACGTTCACGGCCTGCCCCACCTTGATCCGCTCGAAATACCGCTCAGGCAGCGACACGGTCAGTTCCATCGTAGTGATGTCCGACAGCCGCGTGACGGCCATGCCTCCACTCAGGAAGGTTCCCGTCTCGATGTCGATCAATCCCAGCACCCCGTCGAACGGCGCCACCAGCGTCCGGTCTTCCAAGTCGGCGCGCGCCATCATCATCGCGGCTTCCGCCCGGCGATAGGCAGCACGCGCCTCTTCCAACCGCGCCTCGGCGGCGGCATTGCTGTCAGTGAGCTCCTCGACCCTGCGAAATTCATCTTCAGCTTCGGCATAGGTCGCCTCGGACTCGGCCAGCGCCGCTCGGGCCGCACGGTCGTCCAGTTGCACAACGATCTCACCTTCCGAGACCTCTTCGCCGGAGGAGACCGGCACGCCCGTCACGCGCCCCGCCGCCGTAGGAACCAGCTCGACCGAGCGCACCGGGATCAGCGTACCGACCCCGCTTACCCGGTCCTCGATCTGGCGCGTCTCGGGCCGGGTCAATTCCACGCGCACCGCCGGCGGCGCCGACGCGGCTTCACCCGATCCGCCTTGCGACAGGATCTGCTGCGTACCCCAAATCCCCGCTGCGGCGCAGGCGGCCACGATGCAAAGGCCGATTATGACCCTGAAAACCTTACCCAAATCATTTACCTCCGAACGGTCACACGCCGATGTCAAACACCGCGCGCACGCACGGGTCCATCTAACCGGGCTAGTAGGGCGAACTAGGGCAGCAGGTCCCGAGGAACAGGCCAAGGGTCATTTGGCCACGGGCGAGTGCGTCCGCGCTGCGATCACAAAACCGCGAGGAACAGGCTCGTAGGGTGGGCGAAAGCCCACGCGTCCACGCGCACCATCGCCATCACGCCAGCGACGTCACCCACAGGATCGTCGCATCCTCGTCGCTCACCGACACCACGTTGTGCCCCATCGTGGCGTCGTAATAGGCGCTGTCGCCCCGGCGCATCTCGATCGGCTCGTAGAACTCGGTATAAAGCCGGACAACCCCCGTCAGGACATACAAGAACTCTTCGCCGTCATGGCGCACCCAACCATCGAACTCCTCGACCGATCGGGCCCGGATCCGGGCGCGATAGGGCAGCATCCGCTTCTTCAACAGCGCATCGCCAAGAAGTTCATGCTCATAAGTCGTGGTCGCCTGCGCCGTGCCCTGCCCTTGCTTGGTCACCGCCATTCGGCCGCTCACCTGCTCGCGCTGGGGCGGCGTGAACAGCTGCGGAATGGAAATCTCCAGCCCCACCGCCAGCTTCTTCAACGCTTCGTAGGTGGGCGACATCACGCCGTTCTCGATCTTCGACAGGGTGGACCGTGCCAGCCCCGCCTGTTTGGCGGCCTGTTCCAGTGTCCAGCCCCGCGACTTGCGCAAATCGCGCACCCGTTCGGCAAGGTTCAGCGGCTGGGCCGCGTCCTCTTCCCCGCTCTCACGGGCCAGCCTGATCAGGCTCACGGGCGATCTGTCTTCCATATCCTACGCTATACGCAGCGCCGCCATGGCTTGCAACTTCGCCGTGGCAGCCATAATCCTCCGGGCCATGCGCTCCGAGACCGACACCACCGCCTTTCCGCCCTGCCCAGCGCCTTTCAACCTGGCCGCTCATGTATTGCGCCATGCCGACGACTTGCCCGACAAGATCGCGCTGGCAATCCTCGGGCTCTCGGGCTCCGAGCGCTACAGCTTTGCGCGCCTGAAATCCGCTGTCCTGGGCACCGGCGCGGGCCTTTTGGAGCATGGCCTTGCACCTAGCGACCGTGTCCTCATGCGCCTCGGCAACACGGTCGACTTTCCCATCGCGTATCTTGGCGCCATCGCCGTCGGTCTCGTGCCCATCCCCACTTCCTCGCAACTGACCGCGCGCGAGGTCGCCGGCATCCTCAAGACCACGGAACCAAAAGCCATCCTGCGGGGCGCCGACATCCCTTGTCCCGAGACGGATATCCCCGTCATCGGCACGGACGCACTGCGCGCCATGCATGACAACACCCCGGCCGCGTTCGACATGGGCGATCCCGACCGGCTTGCCTACATCATCTACACCTCCGGCACCTCCGGCACGCCCCGCGCGGTCATGCACGCCCATCGTGCCATCTGGGCGCGGCAGATGATGGTCGACGGCTGGTACGGCCTGCGCCAGGACGACCGCCTGATGCACGCGGGCGCGTTCAACTGGACCTACACACTCGGCACCGGCCTGATGGACCCTTGGACGGCAGGGGCCACCGCCCTCATCCCGGCCACCTCCGTCACGCCCGACCAACTGCCGCTGCTGATGAAGCGCCACGACGCCACCATCTTCGCCGCCGCCCCGGGCGTCTTCCGCAAGTTCGTCACCCCCGGCAAGACATTCGACCTGCCGAAACTCCGCCACGGCCTGACCGCCGGCGAAAAGCTCTCCGCCACAATCGACGCCCATTGGCGCGAGGCGACCGGTACGCCTCTTTTTGAGGCCTACGGTATGTCCGAATGCTCCACCTTCATCTCAGGCTGCCCCGATCACCCCGCTGCCCCCGGCACGCTGGGCCGCCCCCAGCCGGGCCGCAACGTCGCGCTGATCGGCCCAGACGGCCCGGTCCCCGTGGGCGAGGAAGGCACCATTGCCATCCACCGCTCCGACCCAGGCCTGATGCTGGGATACCTGAACGAGCCCAAGGAAACCGCAGACCGCTTCCAGGGCGACTGGTTTGTTACCGGCGATCAGGGCGTGATGTCCCCCGAAGGCGATATCACCTATCTGGGACGCTCGGACGACATGATGAACGCCGGCGGCTTCCGCGTGTCGCCCATGGAGGTCGAGGCGGTCCTGAACGCCCACCCCGACATCACCCAATCCGCCGTAACCGAGATCGAGGTCAAAGAGGACGCCCGCCTTATCATGGCCTTCTACACCGCCCCCGCCCCGGTTGCCGAGGACGCGCTCAAGGCCTATGTCAACGACAACCTCGCCGCCTACAAGCGCCCCCGTGGTTTCTTCCACCTCGACGCGCTGCCCACAGGCGCCAACGGAAAACTCCTGCGCCGCGCCCTGCGGCCGATCTACAAGGACCTGCATGGTCAAGCTTGATATCGTCTCCGACCCGATCTGCCCGTGGTGCTATATCGGCAAGGCCTGCCTCGACAAGGCGCTGGCCGAACGCCCCGGCCACCCGTTCGAGATCGAATGGCATCCGTTCCAGCTCAATCCCGACATGCCGCCCGAGGGCATGGACCGGCGCGAATACCTCGAAGCAAAGTTCGGCGGCAAAGAGGGCGCGGTTCAGGCCTACGCCCCCATCGCCGAACGGGCCGAGGCCGAGGGGCTGACGATCAATTTCGACAAGATCACCCGCACGCCCAACACGATGGACGCCCACCGCCTGATCCACTGGGCGGGCATCGAGGGCCGCCAGATGGCCGTCGCCATGTCGCTCTTCCGCGCCTATTTCCAAGACGGGCGCGATATCAGCGATCACGAGGTTCTGGGCGATATCGCCGACAGCGCCGAGATGGACGCCGCCGTGGTCCAGAAACTACTGGCCTCAGACGCCGATATCGAAGGCATCGCGGGCCGCGACGAGGCCTTCCGCGAAATGGGCGTCACCGGCGTGCCCTGCTTCATCGTCGCAGGCAAGCATGCCGTGCCGGGCTGTCAGGCTCCCGACCTCTGGATCAAGGTCATCGACGAGATCGTCGATAACCTCGAAAACGAATCCGAGGCCTGAACCGCCGCGACGCCCATGAACGTGCAAACGGCGCAGGCGATCCGCGAAAAATCATGAATCGCTGCGAAACTAATCCGCACTGACCGGCCCAGGCTGCGGCCATGATTACCGCCCATCTGCCCGCCGGCTACGTCACTGGCCGCGCCTTCGCCCACTCGGGGCCGGTCCTCTGGTCCGCTATGCTTGGTGGCATCCTGCCCGACCTCGATCTGATCTGGTTCTACCTTGTGGACGACCGTGCCTTGCACCATCATCACTACTGGGTCCACATACCCGCCTTCTGGGCGGCGATCGCCGCCATCTTTCTGCCACTGCCGCGTCGCGCGGTCCTTGCTGGTCTCGCCCGGCGTTCGCGTTCTTCGCCTCGATCATCGTGCACCTGCTGCTCGACACCTTGGCAGGCGACATCAAGTGGCTCTGGCCATACTCGGACCGTTTCTTCCACCTCGTCACCGTTCCCGCCGTCCACAGCCACTGGATCCTCAGCTTTATCCTGCACCCGATTTTCCTCGCAGAGCTTGCCATTTGGGCGGCAGCCCTGTTCCTTTGGGGAGGGCGACACCGAATGGAGGGCTGACATGCGCGGATTGCGACTTCTTTTGCTACTCTCGACCCTGCCTGGCATCATCCTCGGCGGCACTGTGTTCTTTCACTACATCGAAGGATGGAGTTGGCTCGACAGCTATTTCTTCACCGTCATCACCCTTTCGACCGTGGGCTACGGCAGCCTCGTTCCGGCCACGGCGGCGGGCAAGATCGGCACCACGGTCTTTATTTTCGTGGGCCTTGGCGTCTTTGCCATCGCCGTGCAACAGATCGGCGCCTTCGCCATGCGCAAGCGCGAGGAACACACCGAATGGCTGGTGGGCAAGCTGCATCATGGCCCGCCCCGCCCTTCGGACGAGGAACGCTCACAAGCCAATATCGACCGCCGCCCCGACGACTGACAGGGCTGTGCGAAAACGGCCCCCTCTCTGTGCATGCCTCGCTCTGGCGCACATCCCGGCACCGTGATAGCGCCCGGTCATGACCGCCCCCACCGACCATCCCGCCGCCTCCGCCGCACCCGTCATCGGACGGGCCGAATTCGTGGCGATGATGGCGATGCTGGTGGCCACGGTCGCCTATACCATCGACGCCATGCTGCCCGCCCTGCCCGCCATCGGGGCCGAGCTGTCGCCCGACGCGCCGAACCAGGCGCAGCTGGTGATCGGCAGCTTCGTGCTGGGCCTCGGCGTTGGCACGTTCTTCGTCGGCGCGCTGTCCGATGCCTACGGCCGCAAGCGGGTCATCATCTACGGCGCGGGCGTCTATTGCGCCGGTGCGCTGCTGGCCCTTCTGGCGCCTACGCTCGAAACAGTGTTGGCCGCCCGCGTGCTGCAGGGGCTGGGCGCCGCCGCGGCGCGGGTCGTCGCCATGGCCATAATCCGCGATCTCTACAAGGGCCGCGAAATGGCCCGGCTGATGAGCTTCATCATGCTGGTCTTCACCCTTGTCCCTGCCATCGCCCCAATGGCGGGCGCAGGCATCATAGCACTCTATGAATGGCGCGGCATCTTCGTCTCTTTCCTCGTCTTCTCGGGCATCAGCGTGCTCTGGATGGCCGCCCGCCTGCCCGAACCTTTGCCTCATGACCGCCGCGTCGCCTTCCGCCCGCAAAAGCTGTTGGGCGCCGCCGCCGAGGTCTTCCGCTATCCCATGGTGCGCCTGTCCATGGCCGTGCAGACGCTTTGCTTTGCCATGCTCTTTTCCTCGATCAGCTCGATCCAGCAGATCATGGACGTCACCTATGACCGGGCCGAGGAATTTCCCTTCTGGTTCGCCGCCATTGCCGCCGTCGCTGCAGTCGGCAGCGTCGTGAACGCCGCTCTCGTGATGCGGCTGGGCATGCGCCGCCTGATCCAGATGGCCCTGATGATCGAGTCCGGGCTGACCCTCGCAGTGTTGGCCGCTTTCCTTTCCGGCTACGGCAGCTTCCCGGTCTACTTCGTCTGGCAGGTCACGGTGTTCTTCCAGATCGGTCTGACCTTGGGCAACCTCAACGCCCTCGCGCTGGAACCGCTGGGTCATATTGCGGGCATGGCTGCCTCGATCACCGCCGGTCTCGCTACCGTTGGCTCGATCCTGCTGGCCGTCCCGGTGGGCCTCGCCTTCAACGGCACCCCCCTGCCACTCTTGATCGGTGTCGCGATCTTCGCCAGCTTGGCGCTCCTGCTAACCCAATTCATGCGCAAGCTGGACCGAGAGCAAAGCCCCGTACACTGACCGCCGACAATTTAATCGGTATACTGTCGCATACCGTCTGGTCAAAACCGCTTTCATGGTCTATGACGCGCGCAAGACTCACGCTTTGTCATGTCCTGATCGAAAGGTATTTCCGATGGCCGACACCTCCAATCCCGATATCGTCTACACCAAGGTCGACGAGGCCCCCGAGCTGGCCAGCGCGTCCCTCCTGCCCATCATCCAAAGTTTCGCCACCGCCGCCGACATCACCGTCGGCACCCGCGACATCTCGCTGGCGGGGCGCATCCTCGCCACCTTCCCCGATCACCTGAAAGACGACCAGCGCGTCTCCGACGACCTCGCCGCCTTGGGCGAACTGGTCAAGCAACCCGGCGCCAACGTCATCAAGCTGCCCAACATCTCGGCCTCCGTGCCACAGCTCGTCGCCGCCGTGCGCGAACTTCAGGGTCAGGGCTATAATATTCCCGATTACCCCGAGACGCCGGAAACCGACGAAGAAAAAGAGGTCCGCGCCCGCTATGACGCGATCAAGGGCTCGGCTGTGAACCCCGTCCTGCGCGAAGGCAACTCCGACCGCCGCGCCGCCGCGCCGGTCAAGAAATACGCCCAGAACAACCCGCACCGCATGGGCGACTGGTCGTCGGACAGCAAGACGCGCGTGGCCTCGATGGACGCCAACGACTTTTTCTCGAACGAGAAATCCGCCACGCTCGACGGCGCCGCCACCGCGAAAATCGTGCTCGAAGGCACCAACGGCGAAACCGTCCTCAAGGACGGCGTCAGCTATCCCGCCGGCACTGTCGTGGACGCCACCTACATGAGTGCCTCGGCCCTCGACGCCTTCCTCGCCAACGAGATCCAAAAGACCAAGGAAGAGGGCGTGCTCTTTTCCCTCCACATGAAGGCCACCATGATGAAGGTCTCCGACCCCATCATCTTCGGCCACGCGGTCAAGGAATGGCTGAAACCGGTGTTCGACAAATACGGCGACCGGATGAAGGAGCTGGGCGTAAACCCCGCCTCCGGCATGGGCGACCTTTTGGAGCGCGTGAAGGACGACGCCGAAATCATGGCCGCCATCGAGGACTGCCGTGCCGCGCGCCCGCCCATGTACATGGTCGACAGCGACCGCGGCATCACCAACCTGCACGTGCCGTCCGACGTCATCATCGACGCCTCCATGCCCGCGCTCATCCGCTCGGGCGGCAAGGGCTGGGGCCCGGACAACAAGGAACACGACGCCGTCTGCGTCATCCCCGACAGCTCTTACGCGCCGGTCTATGACGAGACCATCAAGTTCTTCAAGGAAAACGGAAAACTGGACCCCGCCACCGCTGGCACCGTTCAGAACCTGGGCCTCATGGCGCAAAAAGCCGAGGAATACGGCTCCCACCCCACCACCTTCGAGATCCCCGAGGACGGCACCGTCAAGATGATCCTCGACGACGGCACCGTGCTGCATTCGCATGACGTGAAGAAAGGCGACATCTGGCGTTCCGCCTCGGCCCGCAAGGCCCCGATCGAGGATTGGGTTAACCTCGCCATCGAACGTCAGAAGGCCACGGGCTACCGCGCGATCTTCTGGCTCGATGAAAATCGCGCCCACGATGCCGAGCTGATTTCCTTCGTGAAGCCCATCCTCGAATCCAAAGGCGTCGCCGACAAGTTCGAGATCATGGCCCCGCGCGAGGCCACCCGCGCGTCACTGGAAACCATTACCAAGGGCGAAAACACCATCGCCATCACCGGCAACGTGCTGCGCGACTACCTCACCGACCTCTTCCCGATCCTCGAACTGGCCACCTCGGCCAAGATGCTGTCGATCGTGAAGCTGATGAATGGTGGCGGCCTGTTCGAGACCGGCGCTGGCGGCTCCGCGCCCAAGCACGTTCAGCAGTTGCAGTCGGAAAACCATCTGCGCTGGGACAGCCTTGGCGAGTTCTGCGCTCTTGGCGAAAGCTTCAAGTTCCTGGGCGAGACCAAAGACAACGCTCGCGCCCGCATCCTCGGCGAGACCATCGAGGAAGCCACCCAAGGCATCCTCGACCACAACCGCTCGCCCTCGCGCAAAGTCGGCGAGCCCGACAACCGCGACAGCCACTACTGGTTCGCCCGCTACTGGGCCGAGGCGCTGGCCGCGCAAACTAAAGATCCCAAACTGGCCGAGGAATTCGCGCCGATGGCCGAGGCGCTGGCCGAGAACGAGGCCCAGATCGTCTCGGAACTCGCCGCGGCCCAGGGCAGCCCGGCGGATATCGGCGGCTACTACCACCCCGACGAAGGCCGCCTTGCAGCCGTGATGCGCCCCAGCCCCACGCTGAATGGCATCATCGGCAAATAACCGGCCGCCTATAGTAAAATCAAAGCCGCCCCGGCCGGACACCGGGGCGGCTTTTTTTACAAGACCTGTCCAACCTTTGAACGATACGCAACTTTATCCGGCATCGGCCCGAAAGACGGGGGCATCGCGGCACGTCTGCGTGGAAATGACAGCCTGCCTGCCCTATCTCACCCGGATGAACAGCACCGACCCTCCCACCGTACCCCATTCCCCGATCGAAGACACCCAAGGCATCGCCCTCGGCGTGATCCTCTGCGGGGTCGGCATCCACATCCTAACGACCGTGGGCCTTATCACCGGCCAGACCGCCGGCGTGGCCGTTATCCTCAGCTATCTTTCGGGGTGGTCCTTCGGCGTGGTCTTTTTCCTCATCAACCTGCCCTTCTACGCGCTGGCCTATGGCAAGCTCGGGCTGGAATTCACCGTGAAATCACTCGTCTCGGTCGCGCTGCTCTCTGTTGTCACCGATCTCCTTCCGCTCGGCTTCACCATCGACCACCTGCACCCCGCCCTCGGCGCGGTGATCTTCGGCGCGACGGTCGGCATGGGGCTTCTAGCGATGTTTCGCCACAAAAGCTCGCTCGGCGGGCTTGGCGTCGTGGCCTTCTGGGTGCAGGAGAAGACAGGCTTCCGCGCGGGCTACGTCCAGCTGATGACCGACGCCGTGATCTTCACGGTCGCCGCGCTCCTGTTCCCGCTCAGCGTGGTGGGCTGGTCGCTCTTGGGCGCATTGGTGCTCAACCTCGTGATCACCTTTAACCATAACCGCAAGCGCTATATTGCGAACTAAATCCGGCGGGTGGGTGAAACCCACGCGCCCCTGCGCCCTTATTTTCCCCGCCCATGCGTCTTGGCATACATCTCCGCGATCATCCGGCTGGCCGTCTTCTCGAACGCGAAGGGCAGAACCGCATGGACCAGGGCACAGACCCCGGCGACAAATAGTTTAACGCTAAACGATCCCGCGAACCGGGCATGTTCCAAATAGGTCTCATCGACCTTCTGCGGATGGGAAAGGAAAAGACGGGTCAGCATGGAAGCCTCCTGTTGTTCGGCTTTCAACAACCTAGCAGCACCTCTTCGAGACGTTTTCTCAATCTTTGACTAAAATCCTTGTTATTTGCGAGACTTTCCCACTAAAGTCCTATTATGTGGAAAATCGACAACCTTGACAGAAAAATCCTGCGCGAATTGCAACGCGACGCCGCCCTCGGCCTTGAGGACATCGGCGCCCGCGTCGGGCTTTCGCGCAACGCCTGCTGGCGCCGCATCAAGACGATGGAGGAGGCCGGCATCATTCGCGCCCGCGTCACGCTTCTGGATGCCGCCAAGCTGAACCTCGGCCTCACCGTTTTCATCCAGGTCCGCGCCGCCCAGCATGACGCCGAGTGGCTCGATGCATTTGCCCGCGCCACCCGCGCCATGCCGGAAATCATGGGCGTCTTCCGGATGACCGGCGATCTCGATTACCTGATCCGCGCCCGCGTGGCCGACATGGCCGATTACGACCGCCTCTATCAGGCGCTCGTCGCCCGCGTGCCGATGCGCGACGTTTCGGCCAGCTTTGTAATGGAGGAAATCAAGGACACCACGGCCCTGCCGCTATGAGTCTTTGCAGCCGCATGTCCGAGAAGCTCAAAACCGGTTCCCACTTTTGAGCGACATGCTCAGTTCCGCGCGCCCGACATCGTGCCGAAAAAGTCGATGTCTTCCACCGTGATTACCCCGCCCAGAATGATATAGGCGGCAATCGCCCACAGCACAAAGGCCACCGCCGTCACGATCTTGAATTTCTTACGCAGGTGATGCTTCTCGGGCGAGCCCTTGTGCGTGCCCTCCACGGTCGTGCCCGCCTCGCCTTGTGTCTGGATCCGGATCGGCAAGGCAACGAGGAAAGTCATGAACCAGATCACAAGAAACAGAACGATACCCGACGCAATGCCCATCAGACCTGCTCCAGTTCGACCAGACAGCCGTTGAAATCCTTGGGATGCAGGAACAGCACCGGCTTGCCATGCGCGCCGATCTTGGGCTCGCCGCTACCCAGCACCCGCGCCCCGCTTTCCTTCAGGTGGTCGCGCGCGGCGATGATGTCCTCGACCTCGTAACAGACATGGTGAATGCCCCCCGCCGGGTTCTTTTCCAGGAACCCGTTGATCGGGCTGTCCTCGCCCAACGGATACAGCAGCTCGATCTTGGTATTCGGCAACTCGATAAAGATCACGGTAACCCCGTGATCCGGCTCGTCCTGCGGCGCGCCCACATTGGCGCCCAGCGCGGTGCGGTACTGGTCCGCCGCCGCCTCGAGGTCGGGCACGGCAATTGCCACGTGGTTAAGGCGTCCGATCATGGCGCTCTCCTTGGTCTGTCAATTCTTGCCCACGTTATGGGCCGCACGTGCGCCGGGGGCAAGCGACACGCCGACGCAACCTGCCAAATCATGCCATCCCGAAAATTTTCACCGACCGCTTAACCCTTCGTTAGCCAACCCTGCCTAGCTTCGACTCACCTGGTGCCGGAATGGAGCAGCACAATGGATGAAAATGACAGCCTGACACTTACCAAGACGCCGACTGCCCGACGCCCGCTTCTGGGCTTGACCATCCTCGTGGTCGAGGACAGCCGATACGCCTGCGAGGCGATCCGCCTGATGTGCCTGCGCAGCGGGGCGCGTATCCGACGGGCCGACTGCCTGCGCTCGGCGCGGCGGCACCTTTCGGTCTATCGCCCCTCCGTGGTCATCGTCGATCTGGGCCTGCCCGACGGCTCCGGCCTCGACCTGATCGCGGAACTGGCCTCGGCCATTCCACGCGTCACAGGCCTTCTGGGGCTCAGCGGCAATACCGACATGGCGGCCGAGGCGATCAACGCCGGCGCCGACGGTTTTCTCGACAAACCGCTCGACAGCCTCGCGGCCTTTCAGCAGGGCGTGTTGGCGGCCCTGCCCGAAACCTACCGTCCCGCCGGCCCCCGCGCTGTGGCGCAGGTTCAAATCACGCCGGACCCGATGGCCTATCGCGACGACATGAACCATGCCGCCAACCTGCTGGAAGATCATCGCGATGGCCCGGTACTGGATTACGTGGCGCAGTTTCTCGATGGCGTCGCCCGTTCGGCCGACGACAAAGCGCTCTTGCAGGCCACGAACGACCTGGCAGAGCTTCGCGCCCGCGGGCGCACGCCCAACGCCACGGTCAAAGCACTGATCGCGATGGTTCAGGACCGGATCAGCCGGCGGGTCGCCATCTGATCCCCTGCAAACCGGGGCGTGTCAGCCCCCCTGCGCCGGGTCGCCGCCCCGGCGCACCAGCCGCGTCAGGTCGGCCAGCCGTTCTCTCTGGCGGCCGTCCTGGTCGAAATTCTCCGGCGCCAGCCAGAACTGGTAGGCTTCCATCAGGGCCGGCCAGTCCTTGTCGATGACGGCGAACCAGGCGGTGTCACGGTTGCGGCCCTTGACCACCGAGGCCTGCACGAACACCCCCTCGAAGGTAAAGCCGAATCGTTGCGCCGCCCGTCGCGAGGGCATGTTCAGCGCGTCGCATTTCCACTCGTACCGCCGGTAACCGGCGTCGAACGCCCATTGCATCATCAGGAACATCGCCTCGGTCGCCGCCCGCGTCCGTTGAAGCTGCGGCGCCATGGCGATGAAGCCCACCTCGATCGACCCCGACTCGGGCTTGATCCGCAGGTAAGACGCGAACCCGCCATAGGCGCCCCGGTCCTTGTCATAGATCGCGTAGAACAGGATCGTTGTCTTGGCCGTCTCGTCCCGCATCCAGCGGTGAAACTGCGCGGCCGAGGCAAACGGCCCCACCGGCATGTAATCCCACACATGGTCATGCCCGTCGAAAGCCTTGAACAGGATCGCGGCATGGCGATCCGCATCCAGTGCCTCGAGCCGCACGTAGCGTCCCTCCAACGGCGCCATGCCCGGCACCGGCGGCACAGTCCAATCGGGGATCTTCGGCCCCACCGGGCGGTCATCTGTCATCTGCGCCTCATCTTTCCCGCCGGACAATAGCCAGACACGGCTCTGAGTGGAAAGCGAAACGTCACAGGATCAGTTTCGGGTCGGCCCCCAACTCCAGCCCGGGAAAGATCGTGCCCTCCACATGCGCCCGATCAAGCCCGAAAAGCCCGCGCATCGCCCAGCCCGCGATGGCGCGCACGTCCCGCGTCGGCATCAAATCACGGCGCTGGTACAGGTTCGCCTCCGCCAGCCCCGGCCAGTCGCCCAGAACCTGCCCGCCGCGAATCGCCCCGCCCGCCAGCAGCATCGCCCCCGCCGTGCCGTGATCGGTGCCCCGACTGCCGTTCAGCCGCGCCGTGCGTCCGAATTCCGTCATCGCAAGCACCGCCGTCTTGCCCCAGACATCGCCCAGCTCGTCGCGCAAGGTCAGAACCGCCTCCTGCAAAGGCGCCAGCGCGCGCGCCAGATGCCGCTCCTGGTGCGCATGGGTGTCGAACCCGTTCAGCGAAAAGGCCGCGATCCGGCTGTCGCCCCGCAACCGCTCGGCGGCAAAGCGCACAACGCTGCCCACGCGGTCACGGTCGCGCGTGGGACGCATGTTGTCCTGCATCGCGTTCATCATGTCAGCGGCGTCCAGCGTGCCGCCCCCCGCAAGCTCCGCCATACCGGTCTGCGACAGGGCAATCGCCTCGTCCAATGTCGCGCGAAACAGCGGGTCGTCATGCATCACCCTCTCCAGAAGCCGCTGCGCCTGCGGGCTCAGCGCCAGCGCCGCCTCGGGCGACCAGTTCGCCACCGGCGCGTCCCCCGACAGGATCAGCATGTCCTCGCGCCCAACCGCATAGGCCGTCTCGGCGGTGATCCCCGGCATCGCCTGCAACATCCGGTTCAGCCATCCGTCGCGCTGACCGCCCAGCGCGTCCTGCCCCGTGCCGGCCTCCAGAATGTCCTGCCCGTCGAAATGGCTGCGCTTGTCGCGATAAGGCGTCGAAACAGCGTGCACGAACCCCAGCTCGCCCTTCTCCCAAAGCGGCATCAGCCCGGACAATCCGGGATGCAGCGCGAACATGCCGTCCAGCGCCAGACCGCCCTGCGGCGCGGCCTCGCCCCGCAACGCGGCATAGCCCGGATCGCCCACCGGGCGCACCACGTCTAGCCCGTCCATCGCCCCGCGCAGGATGATCACCACCAGCCGTGTGTCCCACGGCGCGCTGGCCATGGTCACCGGCGTCACCAGCGGGCTGGCCGCCAGCGAACAGCCCAGCGCAAGGCTCCGGCCAAGAAACGCGCGACGTGAGGTATCGGTCATGCTCGGGTCTCCTGTCCTACATTCTCTGGAACGCCGGCGACGCCAGCACCAGCCCCACGCCCTCGGCGTGCGTTTCCGCTGCCTTCGCGGCGAAGCGCACCGGCTCCGGCGCATCCGGGCCCAGCGCAGCCTCGACGAATTCGCGCGGGTCCGGCAACAGCCGCATCAGGCGGAACGGCACCGTCATGCCCCACTGCAGGCGCGCGGCCATCCGCTGCGGCGTGATCCACGCCGTATCCGCCTCGGGCCAGCCATCCGGCCCCAGCGGCGCACCCCAGGTCTGGCCCATCAACACCATCGGTCCCAGCACGATCTGGTTCAGTTTGCGATGGTCGTCCGGCACGTGACGAGGCGCAATACCCAAGGCCCGTAAACTGGAGCCGACGAAATCGATCGGCTGCTTCACATTGCCCGGCCCGGCGTGCCATGCCGCCGGATGCCTCAGCATGGCTTGGTAGACCTCCAACAAGTGCCCATCGCTGGCGCGGTAGGCTTCGGCCATCGTGCGAACCATGTCGGGATCTGGGCTGTCACCTGTGAAATGCACCGCCAGCTTGCGCGCAAGATGCGCCGCCGTCGCCGGATGCGCGGCCAGGTCCTCCAACACAGCCGCGACCCTGTCGAAAGACAGCTCCGCGCCGCCATAGACCCGGCCGAGCACCTTGTGCGCACCAGGTTCGGCAAAGCGCGGTCGGAACATGAATTTCGTCTCGCGTTCAACGGACATCCCCGTCAGCAATTCCGCAAGGGCACGCACATCCGCTTGGCTATACTCCGCCCCAACTCCCAGCGTGTGCAGCTCGATCAGTTCCCGCCCAAGATTTTCGTTCAGGTCCCGGGACAGATTTCGACGCTGGCCCAAGGCACTGTTGGGCCCTACCGTGACATGCTGCTTGAAATAGATCAGCATATGCGGATGCGTGATCACAGCCTTCAACATGTCTGCAAAACGCCCGTCAAGATACGGGCGGATCGCATCCTCCACATAGGGCAGGTAGCCTAGGCTGAGCGGCCCCGCACGGCCAACCGCGGTGAAATGGTCTGACCAGAAGAATGCCAGCCGTTCACGGAACCCGTCCTGCGCCAACGCCCGCCGCAACAGCACATTGCGAACCCAACCTCCGGCCTTTTCGCGCAGGCCGCGAAGGTGCATTTTCCGCGCCTCACGTGCTGCGACGCGCGCGTCTTCGCTCTTGGCGTTGCGGAAATCACGCCCGGCCTGCTGTACGGCAATTGTGGCGCGTCCCACCACTTCGAACCCGGCCACCGGAAACCGCTCTGCCGCGCGGTCCGGCCCCTCCAGCGCGGCCAGCATCGCGTCCACATTCAACGGCGCAGCGATCTTCGGCGAAAGACCACAGCCAAATCGAATAGCAGCGCGGTTGGGCTCAAACGGCATCGGCATTTTCTCCGGCAACGAGCATGCGATTCATATGGGGGACATCCTACAGGATCCCACGCGCCATGCTCCATCTCCCCTCGCGGCTCGGCAACAAGTTACGCATCGATCGGGAACCCCCTTGCCATGCCGCGCGTTCGCTCCCGAAAGCCAATCCCGAGGACCAGCCAATGCCCAATATCTACGACGCCATCCGCGCCGATCACGACAACCACCGCGCCCTGCTGAACCGGATCGAAGACACCTCCGGCGACAGCGACGACCGCAAGTCCGCGTGGCAGGAATTCTACGAAGACGTGAAGTCCCATGCGGCGGCCGAGGAAGAGACGTTCTATTCCAAGCTCATCTCCAAGACCTGGGGCCAGGACGCCGCCCGCCACTCGGTCCATGAACATCAGCAACTTGACGACATCATGGAAGAGCTGAACGAAACGGACATGGCCTCACCCGGTTGGCTCAACCGCTTCAAGACGCTGAAACACGATTACGAACACCACATGGACGAGGAAGAGGACGAGGTCTTTGCCCGCGCTCAGGAAGTGATCCCCGAAGACGAGATCGAAGGCTACGGCCAGCGGTTCGAAGATCGCAAGTCGAAGGAACGCAAACTGATCGACGACAAGCGTGAGGACAGCCTGGAAGACTGAGACGGCAAGCGACATTCCGGCACCCCTGTCCCGGACTTGATCCGGGACCTCTCACCAGTCACTTAGGATGGGTGAAAACCCACCCCGCGCCTGCTCAATCCTCCTGCGGGATCACCCGCAGGCCCAACTCCATCAACTGGTCGCTCGTCGGCTCGGAGGGCGCATTCATCATCAGGTCCTCGGCCCGCTGGTTCATCGGGAACATGATGACCTCGCGAATGTTTTGCTCGTCCGCCAGCAGCATCACGATCCGGTCGATCCCCGCGGCACAGCCCCCGTGCGGCGGCGCGCCGTACTGGAACGCATTGACCATGCCGCCGAACCGCTTACGCACTTCCGCCTCGTCATAGCCCGCCAGTTCGAACGCCTTGATCATCGTCTCCAGCTTGTGGTTCCGGATCGCGCCCGAAACCAGCTCATAACCGTTGCAACTCAGGTCGTACTGATACCCCAGAACCTCCAGCGGGTCGCCCTCCAGCGCCTCGATCCCGCCCTGCGGCATCGAGAACGGGTTGTGCGAAAAGTCGATCTCGCCCGACTCTTCATCCGCCTCGTACATCGGGAAATCGACGATCCAGGCAAAGGCAAAGCGGTTCTCGTCCGTCAGCCCCAGTTCCTCGCCGATCGTCACCCGCGCCTTGCCCGCCACGCGCTCGAACGCGGCCGGCTTGCCACCGAGGAAGAACGCCGCATCGCCCACGCCCAGCCCCAGCTGCTCGCGAATGGCTTCCGTCCGCTCCGGCCCGATATTCTTGGCCAGCGGCCCTGCGGCTTCCATCCCGTCACCCTGGTCCCGCCAGAAAATATACCCCATCCCCGGCAGGCCCTCTTTCTGGGCAAACGCATTCATCCGGTCACAGAACTTGCGGCTGCCGCCCGAGGGTGCGGGAATGGCGCGAATTTCCGTGCCATCCTGCTCCAGCAGCTTGGCGAAGATGGCAAAGCCCGAGCCGCGGAAATGCTCGCTCACATCCTGCATCTTGATCGGGTTGCGCAGGTCCGGCTTGTCGGTGCCATACCACAGCGCCGCATCCCGGTACGAAATTTGCGGCCATTCCTGGTCGACCGCGCGACCGCCGCCGAACTCCTCGAACAGGCCCTTGATCACCGGCTGGATCGTGTCGAACACGTCCTGTTGCTCGACAAACGACATCTCCATGTCCAGCTGGTAGAAATCCGTGGGCGAGCGGTCCGCGCGCGGGTCCTCGTCGCGAAAGCACGGCGCGATCTGGAAATACTTGTCAAAGCCACTGACCATGATCAGCTGCTTGAACTGCTGCGGCGCCTGCGGCAGCGCATAGAACTTGCCCGGGTGCAGGCGCGAGGGCACCAGAAAGTCGCGCGCGCCCTCGGGGCTCGACGCGGTGATGATCGGCGTCTGGTACTCGCGGAAATCGATATCCCACATCCGCCGCCGGATGCTGGCCACCACGTCCGAGCGCAGCTTCATGTTCTCCTGCATCGCCTCGCGCCGCAGGTCTAGGTAGCGATAGCGCAGCCGCGTTTCTTCCGGGTATTCCTGGTCCCCGAAGACGATCAGCGGCAATTCCCCGGCCCCGCCCAACACTTCCATGTCGCGGATGAAGACCTCGATCTCGCCTGTCTTGATCTTGGGATTCACAAGGCTCTCATCCCGCGCCTTCACCTCGCCGTCGATGCGGATGCACCACTCGCTGCGCAGCTTTTCGACCTCGGAAAACACCGCGCTGTCGGGATCGCACAGCACCTGCGTCATGCCGTAATGATCGCGCAGATCGATGAACAGAACCCCGCCATGATCGCGAATCCGGTGTACCCAGCCCGACAGGCGAACGGTGTCCCCGACATTCGATTTCGTCAGCTCGGCGCAGGTATGGCTGCGATATGCGTGCATGAGGTCCTCTCCGGGCGGCTGAAACTGCCCATTTCGCGTGCAATTCGGTTCGCGCCGATACACCTTGGCAAGGCGGCAAAGTCAAGGCCTGCAAGGCTATTTCCCGCCTGCGCGGAACCAAGGCCCGTCTTAAAAGATTTACAGAAAGTTAATTTTGCGCAAAGATTCCGGCTATCGAGCGGAAAACACGCGGGAAAACCGCGACACCGGCAGGTTTCACACCAGCACATGCGCCTCTGTGGGCGCGACAAGAATGGGGTGAGCCATGTGGACCAAGATGCTCGATGTGTTTGTCACACATCTGTTCCGAAACGGCGATTTCAGCCTGACCTATCCCGACGGTACGACGCGGCGCTATGGCGACGGCGGCACGCCATCGGTTGCGATGACGCTGCACGACCCTGCTTTGCCGCGCAAAATCATTCTGTCGCCCGAACTGGCCGTCGGAGAAGGCTACATGGACGGCACGATCACAATCGAAGACGACGACCTGCGCGGCTTTCTCAACCTCGCGGTCGACAACATCGCCCGGCAAGGCAGCCCATGGTTCCACCGCCCGCTGGGCCTCATGCGCCATGCCAGCCGCTGGTTGAAACAATTCAACCCGGTGGGACGGTCACGCGCCAACGTCGCCCATCACTACGACCTTTCTGGCGAGCTTTACGATCTGTTCTTGGACGAAGACCGCCAATATTCCTGCGCCTATTTTGCCCGCCCCGACATGACGCTGGAAGAGGCGCAGGTGGCCAAGAAACACCACATCGCCCGCAAGCTTTTGCTCAAACCCGGAATGCGCGTGCTGGATATCGGCTGCGGCTGGGGCGGCATGGCGCTGACGCTGGCGCGCGACTACGGCGCCGAAGTCGTGGGCGTCACTCTCTCCGAAGAACAGCACGCACTGGCCACGCGCCGCGCCGCCGAGGCGGGTCTGTCCGACAAGGTCCAGTTCCACCTGATGGACTACCGCGCTGTCACCGGCACCTTCGACCGCATCGTGTCGGTCGGCATGTTCGAGCATGTGGGCGTGCCGCATTACCGCGAATATTTCCGCAATGTGCACGACCTTCTGGCCGAGGACGGCGTCGCCCTCATCCATACTATCGGCCGCACGGACGAGCCCGGCACCACCAACCCTTGGATCCTGAAGTACATTTTCCCCGGCGGCTATTGTCCGGCCCTGTCCGAGGCGACCCGCGCCATCGAGGTCAACCAGCTGCACTCCTGCGATATCGAGGTTTGGCGCCTGCACTACGCCGAAACCCTGCGCCACTGGCACGACCGTTTCATGGCCAATATCGACCGCGCCCGCGAGCTATATGACGACCGCTTCTGCCGGATGTGGCGCTACTACCTCATCGCCTGCGAGGCGACGTTCCGCTACAACAGCCAGGTCGTGTTCCAGTTCCAGCTGTCGCGGCAGCAGGACGCCGTGCCGCTCACACGCGATTACCTCTACAGCGAAGACGCCGCCAAAGACCTGCGCCACGCCGCGGAATAAACCTCAGACCAGCCGCGCCGGGATCAGCCCGCGCAGCGCGTTGCCCACGTAAAGCGCCCGCGCCCCGGTCAGGTCTTCCGGCGTCAGCACCGCCTCGCGCGCCCGGCCCTCCGCGATCAGGCTTGCGCGCAACACGCCGGGCAGCACGCCCGAACTCAGCGACGGCGTCTCCAGCCCGTCGCCCCGGTCGACAAAGATATTGGTGATCGTCCCCTCGCAGACCGCGCCATCGGAGTTGAGAAAGATCACTTCCTCCACCCCCTCGGGCAACTTCGCCCGCGTCCGGTCATACAGGTGACGCTCGGTGCTCTTCACTGTCAGCCACGGATCGGTCGCGATCAATCGCGTCTCGGACACCGCCAGCCGCCATGCCCGGCCTTCGGGTTCAGGCGTAAACTCATGCAACGTGACTTCCACCTGCCCGCCCGCATCCACCGTCAGGCGCAACCGCTTTGGCCGGTCTGCCTCGACCGCCTCAAGCGCCGCATCCAGCCCGTCCATCTCGATCCTCAGCCGCGCCGCGCTCGCGCGCAGCCGATCAAGATGAAAACCGGCCAGCCGCAAACCTGCTTCAGGCGTCCACAGTCCAGTCTCGATCAGGCGAAATCCGGAATCAGCCGGCGGGCGAAGCGGGCTTTCCATAGGGCTTCCTCATATTCCGACGCGGCGGTGCTGTCATAGACCACGCCGCCGCCCACGTTCAGCGTCGCACGTCCCTGCTCCACAAGCAAACTGCGGATCGCCACGTTGAATTCCGACCGCCCGTCCGGCGCGGCCCAGCCGATGGTACCGCAATAGACATCGCGCGCGCCGTCCTCCAGCCCCGCCAATATCTCCATCGCCCGCATCTTGGGCGCCCCTGTGATGGATCCGCAGGGAAACAGCGCCCGGAACACCCCCGACAACGCCGTGCCCTCCAGCATCCGCCCCCGGATAAGCGAGGTCATCTGGTGCACCGTCGTCAAGCTTTCGACCGTGAACAGCTCCGGCACCTCGATACTGCCGATCTCGCAGATCCGCCCCAGATCGTTGCGCAACAGATCCACAATCATCAGGTTCTCGGCCCGGTTCTTTTCATCCTCCATCAGGAACCGGCAGCGCCGCGCGTCCTCGTCCACGTCCTCGCTGCGCGGCTGGGTGCCTTTCATCGGCTTGGTCTCGATCCCGCCCGCGCCATCGGTGCGGAAAAATAACTCCGGCGAGCGTGACAGGATCGCGGGCAGCCCCTCGGCCTCGATCATCGCGCCGAACCGCACCGGCTGTATCGCGGCCAGCGCGGCGTAAATCTCACCCGGCGCGCCCACCGCCTCCATCATGCAGGCGAATGTCAGGTTCGCCTGATAGAAATCGCCCGCACAGATATGGGCATGCACCGCGTCGAACGCCTGCGTGTATCGCGCCTCCGACCACAATGGCACGAAATGGTCCAGCCGCCCGGCAGGCTCCGGCAACGCCGCCGCCGCCTCCGGCCCCTCGAACGCCCCGAACTGCAACAACGGCACCCGCCGCCGCCCCGGCATCAGCGGCGCCAGCTTCGGCTCCAACGCATAGCCAAGCTCGTAGCTGGCGAATCCCGCCAGCCACAGGCCCGCGCCCCGCGCCGCATCCATCGCCTCCAAGGCTGCCGGCACGTCCTCCGCTTCCCGCGCCGAGATCACCTCGACCGGGCGCTCGAACGCGCATTCGCTCCCCTCGGGGCCATGATCGAAACGGATTCGCACCAGACGTCCTCTTTGTTTGGCTGGATATCTATGCAATCGCGGCCCGGAGTGCACTGCCAAATACGTCGCACTGCGTGCAAAGACCGATGCCCCTTGCGCTGTCCCGCGTAATGAATATAAGGCCAACAATTTGCGCCGCACCGGGGGATCACATGCCGAAAAGAACCGATATCAAATCGATCATGATCATCGGTGCCGGCCCCATCATCATCGGGCAGGCCTGCGAGTTCGACTATTCCGGCGCACAGGCCTGCAAGGCCCTGCGCGAGGAAGGCTACCGCGTCATCCTCGTCAACTCCAACCCCGCCACGATCATGACCGATCCGGGCCTCGCCGACGCCACTTATATCGAACCCATCACCCCCGAAGTGGTCGCCCGCATCATCGAAAAGGAACGCCCCGACGCGCTCCTGCCTACGATGGGCGGCCAGACCGGCCTCAACACGGCGCTCGCCGTGGCTGACATGGGCGTGCTGGAGAAATTCGGCGTCGAGCTGATCGGCGCCAACCGCGAAGCGATCGAAATGGCCGAGGACCGCAAGCTTTTCCGCGAGGCGATGGACCGTCTGGGCATCGAAAACCCCAAGGCCACCATCGCCGAGACCATGGAAGAATGCATGGCCGCCCTCGAACATGTGGGCCTTCCGGCGATCATCCGCCCCGCCTACACGCTGGGCGGCACCGGCGGCGGCGTGGCCTATAACCGCGCCGACTATGAACATTACTGCAAATCCGGCCTCGACGCCTCGCCTGTCAGCCAGATCCTGATCGACGAGTCGCTGCTGGGCTGGAAGGAATACGAGATGGAGGTCGTGCGCGACCGCGCCGACAACGCCATCATCGTCTGCTCCATCGAAAACGTCGATCCGATGGGCGTGCATACCGGCGATTCCATCACCGTCGCGCCTGCCCTCACGCTCACGGACAAGGAATACCAGATCATGCGCAACGGCAGTATTGCCGTCCTGCGCGAGATCGGGGTCGAGACCGGTGGCTCCAACGTGCAATGGGCCATCAACCCCGACGACGGCCGCATGGTCGTGATCGAGATGAACCCCCGCGTCTCCCGCTCCTCGGCGCTGGCGTCCAAGGCCACCGGCTTCCCGATTGCGAAAATCGCCGCCAAGCTGGCCGTCGGCTACACGCTGGATGAGCTCGACAACGACATCACCAAGGTGACTCCGGCCAGCTTCGAGCCGACCATCGACTATGTCGTCACCAAGATCCCGAAATTCGCCTTCGAGAAATTCCCCGGCTCCGAGCCTCACCTCACCACCGCGATGAAGTCCGTGGGCGAGGCGATGTCCATCGGCCGCACCATCCACGAATCGATGCAAAAGGCGCTGGCCTCGATGGAATCCGGCCTGACTGGCTTTGACGAGATCGAAATCGACGGCGCGCCGGAAAAGACCGCCGTCATCAAGGCGATCAGCCAGCAGACCCCGGACCGGATGCGCACCATCGCCCAGGCCATGCGCCACGGTCTGACCGATGACGAGATCTTCGCCGCCACCAAGTTCGACCCGTGGTTCCTCGCCCGCATCCGCGAAATCGTCGAGGCCGAGGATGCCGTGCGGCAGGACGGCCTGCCCGCCGACGAAAAGGGTCTGCGCCGCCTGAAGATGATGGGCTTCACCGACGCCCGCCTCGCCAAGCTCACCGGCTTTACCGAGGCCGACGTGCGCCGCGCCCGCCACGCGCAAGGCGTCGTCGCCGTGTTCAAGCGCATCGACACCTGCGCCGCCGAATTCGAGGCCCAGACGCCTTACATGTACTCCACATACGAAGCCCCCATGATGGGCGAGGTGGAATGCGAGGCGCGCCCCTCCGACCGCAAGAAGGTCGTCATCCTCGGCGGCGGCCCCAACCGCATCGGCCAGGGGATCGAGTTCGACTATTGCTGCTGTCACGCCTGTTTCGCGCTGACGGATGCCGGCTATGAGACCATCATGGTCAACTGCAACCCCGAAACGGTCTCGACCGACTACGACACCTCCGACCGGCTCTATTTCGAGCCGCTGACCTTCGAGCACGTGATGGAAATCCTGCGCGTCGAGCAGGAGAACGGCACGCTGCACGGTGTGATCGTCCAGTTCGGCGGCCAGACACCCCTCAAACTCGCCAACGACCTCGAGGCCGAGGGCATCCCGATCCTCGGCACCACGCCCGACGCCATCGACCTTGCCGAAGACCGCGAGCGGTTCCAGGCGCTAGTGAACCAGCTGAACCTCAAGCAGCCCAAGAACGGCATCGCCCATTCCGATGCCGAGGCGCTGGCCATCGCCGAGGAAATCGGCTTCCCGCTTGTAATCCGCCCTTCCTACGTGCTGGGCGGCCGCGCCATGGAAATCGTCCGCGACATGGGCCAACTGGAGCGCTACATCAACGAGGCCGTCATCGTCTCGGGCGACAGCCCCGTTCTGCTCGACGGCTACCTCTCGGGCGCCATCGAATGCGACGTCGACGCGCTCTCGGACGGTGAAAACGTCCATGTCGCCGGCATCCTGCAACATATCGAAGAGGCCGGCGTGCACTCGGGCGACAGCGCCTGCTGCCTGCCGCCTCACACCCTGCCCCAGCCCATCATCGACGAGATCGACGCCCAGACCCGCGCGCTCGCCAAGGCGCTGAACGTGGTCGGCCTGATGAACGTCCAATTCGCCGTCCAGGGCGACGATATCTACCTGATCGAGGTGAACCCCCGCGCCAGCCGCACGGTCCCCTTCGTCGCCAAGGCCACGGACTCGGCCATCGCCTCCATCGCTGCGCGCCTCATGGCTGGCGAGCCGCTCTCGGCCTTCCCCCATCGCGGCGCCTACCCGTCGGATACCAAGCCCGGCACCCTGCCCATGGCCGACCAGATGACGCTAGCAGATCCCGCGATGCCGTGGTTCTCGGTCAAGGAGGCGGTGATGCCCTTCGCCCGCTTCCCCGGCGTCGACACGATCCTCGGCCCTGAAATGCGCTCGACGGGCGAGGTCATGGGCTGGGACGTCTCCTTCCCCCGCGCCTTCCTCAAGGCCCAGATGGGCGCGGGCGTCGAGTTCCCCGAAGGTGGCAAGGTCTTCTTCTCGATCAAGGACGACGACAAGACGCCCCAACTGGTCGAGACCGCACAGGTTCTTGTCGATCTGGGTTTTGCCATCGTCGCCACCCGCGGCACCGCGGCCTTTCTCGAAGGCCACGACATCGCCTGCGAGGTCGTCAACAAGGTCTACGAGGGCCGCCCCGACGTGGTCGACATGCTCAAGGACGGGCAGATCAGCCTTGTCATGAACACAACCGAGGGTATACAAGCCGTCGAAGACAGCCGCGAGATTCGCTCGGTTGCGCTCTACGACAAGATCCCTTATTACACGACTGCCGCCGCCGCTCATGCCGCCGCACTGGCCATGAAGGCCCGGCAGGAAGGCGATCTTGTGGTAATGCCGCTACAGGGCACCGCCTGACCAAAATTTCCTTGCGCGGAGCGCACCCGCGCAAGAGTTTGAAAACATTATATCTTTCCAGAACCCCCGCAGCCATGTCCTGCGGCCAGATCGGCTATGCAAAATTTTCATAGAATCCGAAACGAATTTGGATTGCGCCGCCATAATTTTTGACTAGATGGATTGTAGGAGCAAACGACCTGTTCCGCTTGAGCGACCGCTAGCCAAAGGAGGCCAAACATGACCCGCGATGAATTGAACCGGGAACTTCGTATGCATAGTGCCACCTGGCAGTCGGTGGTTCTTGTGTACGGTATCCTCGTCGGTACGCTGATCCTGTCGGCCTCCGCCATCATCAGCTAACCCGACACCCCGGCGCCCGCGCCACACCAGAACATCTCGACCAATCCCTTCGGCGTTGAACGTGAGACTCGTTTAGCGCCTTTGGCGTCTCTGAAAAGGATACCCGCCATGAACCGTGACCAACTGATCCGCGAATTGCAGGCCCACAGCGCCACGTGGCAGGCCGTGGTAATCGTCTACGCCCTGATCGTCGGCGCGATGGTCCTGTCGGGCATGGCCATCACCGGCTAACGCACCTTACGAATTCATCAAAAGAAAACGGCGCCCTGTCTCCGGGGCGCCGTTTTTTGTTGCTGACCGCCAGGCTCAGACCTGCGTGCCCTCGACCTTGTCGTCGTCCGGGTCGATCTTGGCCGTGGCCGCGTCGCCGATATTGTCGACGCCGCGCTCTTCCAAGAGCGTCGTCAGCCAGTTCGGATCCATCTCCGGCACCGAGCTCAGCAACAGGTCGGTATAGGGGTGGTGCGGCGGCGTGAACATGTCGTCCTTCGGCCCCTGCTCCACCACCTGCCCGTTCTGCATCACCACCACCTCGTCGGCGATCGACCGCACCGTGGCAAGGTCGTGCGTGATGAACATATAGGCCAAGTTCAACTCGTTCTGCAGCCGGTCCAGCAGCCGCAGGATGCCTTCCGCCACCAGCTGGTCCAGCGCCGAGGTCACCTCGTCACAGACGATAAAGGTGGGTTCCGCCGCCAGCGCCCGGGCAATCCCGATCCGCTGTTTCTGCCCACCCGACAGCTCGGGCGGATACCGGTTGTAGTATTTCGACGGCTCCAGTTCGATCAGGTCCAACAATTCATCGACACGGGTCTTCAGCGCCGTGCCCTTCAGACCCGAATAGAACTGCGCCGGCCGCCCGATGATCTCCGAGATCTGCACCTTCGGGTTCAATGCGGTATCGGCCATCTGATAGATCATCTGGCACTGCCGCAACTGGTCCTTCGAGCGGTCCTTGTAACTTGCCGGGAAGGGCTCGCCCTTGAACAGAACCTCGCCTTTCGAGGGCGGCAACAGCCCGGTGATCACCCGCGCTGTCGTGGACTTGCCCGACCCGGATTCGCCCACCACGGCCACCGTCATCCCCTCGTAGATGTCGAACGACACGTCATCGAGGATCTTGGGCCCGTTGGAGTAAGACGCATCCACGTTCTTGACCGAAATCAGCGGTGGCGTGCCATCCGTCGGGCGATGCTTCTGCGGGCTGGTAAAGCTGCGCACCGCCCAAAGCGACTTGGTGTAATCCTCCTGCGGATTTTCCAGCATCTGGTCGGTCGGCGCTTCCTCAACCTCCTCGCCCTTCAGCAGCACCTTGATCGTGTCGGCCATCTGCGCAACCACGGCCAAATCGTGCGTGATGTAGATCGCCGCAGTGTTGAACTGATCCACGATATCGCGGATCGCCGCCAGCACCTCGATCTGGGTGGTCACGTCCAAGGCCGTCGTCGGCTCGTCAAAGATGATCAGGTCGGGCCGGCACGACATGGCCATCGCCGTCATCGCCCGCTGCAACTGGCCGCCCGACACCTGGTGCGGATACCGAAATCCGATCTCGCCCGGATTGGGCAGGCGCAACCGCTCATACAGCTCGACCGCGTCCTCCTGCGCCTCCAGCCGCTTCTTGATGCGGTACTGCACCGGCGCCTCGGTGTGCTGGTCGATCAGCTTGTGCGCTGGGTTGAACGACGCCGCCGCCGACTGGGCCACATAGGCGATGCGCGATCCGCGCAGCGCCCGTTTCTCGGCCTCCGACGACGTGGTCAGCTCGATCCCGTCGAACTCGATCGACGAGCCCTCCACGATCCGCGTGCCGTCGCGGGCATAGCCCATCGCCGCCGCGCCGATGGTGGATTTGCCCGCCCCGGATTCCCCGATCAGGCCCATCACCTCGCCGCGATGCAGGGTCAGGTCGACACCCTTGATGATGTCGACCCAGGTTTCGTCCGAGTAGCCCTGGATCTTCAGGTCCCGGATTTTCAGAAGGACATCTGTTTTTTTCAAGCCCATGTCGTTTTACTCCTTCAAGCCCGAGGACCGGTGCAGCATCCAGTCCACCACGAAGTTGACCGCCACGGTCAACAGCGCGATGGACGCGGCCGGAATAAGCGGCGTGATCTCACCAAACGAGATCAGCGTCGCGTTCTCCCGCACCATCGACCCCCAGTCCGCCGTGGGCGGCTGGATGCCAAGCCCAAGGAAGCTGAGCCCCGCGATCAGCAGGAACACGAAGCAGAACTCCAGCCCGAACTCCGCCACCAGCGGCGCGGTCGAATTCGGCAGGATCTCCCGCCGGATCAGGTACCAGTTCTTTTCACCGCGCAGCTTGGCGGCCTCGATATAGTCCATCACCACCACGTTGCCCGCGACCGCCCGCGTCAGGCGGAAGACCCGCGGCGAGTAGATGATCGCGACCACAAGGATCAGGATGATCTCGGAGGCGTCGAACAGCGACGTGCCCGCCAGCGCAAAGGCAAAGGCCACACCGGCGACAATCGCGGCGCCGACCACCCAGCTGATCGCCGAATACGCCGCCGCCATGAGGAACAGCGCCCCCACGACCACGGCAAATCCAAAGAGCAGCCAGAAGCTGGTCGAAGGCGCGGCCAGCGACCCGCCGAAGATCGACAGCATCAGCAGCGCAAAGATCAGCGACGGGATCGACATGATCACGTCCGCGATCCGGCCCATCGTGCCGTCAAAGAACCCGCCTTTCGTGGCCGCCAACAGGCCCGCCATCGCGCCCAGGATGAACGCAAGCACCGTGCCGCACAGCGCCAGCGCCACGGTGTTCCGCGCGCCATAGATGATACGGCTGAACATGTCCCGGCCCAGCTGGTCGGCGCCAAGCAGCATGTTGTTGTCCGGCGGCGCGAAGGCCTGGCTGATGATCTCGGCCTCGCCATGCGGCGCGATGGCCGGGGCGAAGATGCCCATGATCGCCACGACGAAGATCACGAACATCCCGAAGGCCGCGGTCAGCGGCGCGGTGCGCAGCTCCTTGGCCATCTCGTCGCTCGCCAGCGCCGTCAGGAACTCGCGGAACGCGTAGGACATCATGCCCGCCGCCAGCAGCAGTCCCGCGGCAATCGCCACGAAGCGCAGCGCCGGAATGCCCCCGATGATCGCAAGCACCAGCGACACCAGCGTCAGCGAGAACAGCAGCAGGAACGCCGACCGCTGATTGTAATAGGCCGCCCCGCATGACAGCAGGAGCAGCAGGGCGAAGTAGAGGATTACAAATACCATGGTCCGCCCTCCTTATTTCGGGTGCCGCAGACGCGGGTTGGTGAGGATCGCACCAACGTCGGCCGCAAGGTTGAGAAGAATGAAGGTCGCCGCGAAGATCAGGCAGCAGGCCTGCACTACGGGGAAGTCGCGTTTCGAAACCGCGTCCACCAGCGCCTGGCCGATGCCCGGATAGACGAACACCACCTCCACCAGCACCACGCCGGTGATCAGGTACGCGAGGTTCAGCGCGACCACGTTGATGATCGGCGCCCAGGCGTTGGGCAGCGCGTGTTTCACGATCACCCGCCAGGGCGGTGCGCCCTTCAGGCGCGCCATCTCGATATAGGGGCTGGCGAGCAGGTTGATGATCGCCGCGCGGGTCATCCGCATCATGTGCGCCATGACCACCAGCACCAGCGTCAGCGCTGGCAGGAAGGTGCGTTCCAGCAGATCGAGGAAACTCATCCCCTCGCTCAGGCTCGCGATGGCCGGGAACATGCCCCACTTGACCGCGAAATAGAGGATCAGGATGTAGCCCAGGAAGAATTCCGGCGACGAGATGAAGGACAATGAGACGACGTTCGCCACCCGATCGAAGATCGAGTTGCGCAACAGCGCCACGATCACGCCGAGGATGATCGACACCGGCACCGCGATCACTGCCGCATAGGCCGCAAGGAACAGCGTGTTCATGAACCGCTCGCCGATGATCTCGGTCACCCGCGCGTCGGTCACGATGGAGCTACCGAAATCCAGGGTAACGGCATCGCTCAGCCAAGCCAGGTATCTGACGATCGCGGGCTGGTCGAGGCCCATTTCCCTGCGCAGCGCCGCAAGGTTCTCCGGTGTCGCCGACTGCCCCAGCACCGCTTGCGCGATGTCACCGGGCAGCAGCTCGACCATGAAGAAGATTATCAACGAGATCACCAATAGGATGATCAATCCGAGACCGAGACGCTTGCCGACAAGCGTTAAGATGTCTCCCATATGTCCCTCCTGCTGTTGGGCGTCCGCCTTGCCCGTCCCCGGGCCGCATCCGCACAGCTTATTATGTTATGACGGTGTGACGTGCCCCATGCGCTATTGCTGCGCTTTATTGGCCGTCCCGTCGGCCCGGACGGGGCGGTGTCCCGCCCCCTCCAAAAGTTTGCCCCGGCACCTTGGTACCGGGGCAAAACCTCTTATGCGTCGGCGAACCACCAGCGGCTGCAGGCGCGCGCGCCGTCCATCTGCCAGCTGGGTGCAAGGTTCTCGCCGTGCTGCACGTTCTTGCGACGCGCGTAGACGAAGTTCGGGAAGAACGGGATGACGGTACCGCCATCGTCCTTCGCCAGGATCGCCATCTCGCGGTACATTTCCGCGCGCTTGGCATCGTCCAGCTCGGCCTTGGCCTGCAGCAGCAGTTCGTTGAACCGTTCGTTCTGCCACCGGCTCTCGTTCCAGGCCGCGTCGTCCTTGTAGGCCAGCGAATACATCACGTCCGGTGTCGGACGCGCGCCCCACTGCACCGCGCACCACGGCTTTTTCAGCCACACGTCGGAATAGTAACCGTCGTTCGGCTCGCGGTTGACGTTGATCGTGATGCCCGCGGCCTTGGCATGCTCGGCGTAAAGAACACACATGTCCACCGCGCCCGAGAAGACCGAGTCGGCCACGCTCAGGTTCACCGTCAGGTCCTCGGCGCCGGCTTTCTTCAGCAGCGATTTCGCCTGATCGGGATCGTATTCACGCTGCTCGATGCCTTCCGGAAAGTACGGCATCGCGGGCGAATGGTGGAAATCGTTCGCCTTGGTGGCCGCACCGAACGCGATCTTCTCGATCAGCTCATCCCGGTTCAGCGCCAGCTTCAGCGCGTTGCGCACGTCCACATTGTCGAACGGTGCCGTGTCACACAGCATCGGCATGGTGATGGCCGCCGCCGACGGCACGTCGTCGATCTCGATGTTGGGGTCGCGTTGCAACAGCGACAGCGTCTTCAGCTCCAGCTGCGTCACCGCGTCCACGTCGCCCGTAACCAGCGCCGTCTGACGCGCGTTCGGGTCGTTCAGAACGATCAGTTGCAGGTCATCGAAGTAGGCGCCTTCCAGATGCCAGCCCTCGTGACGGGTCAGGCTGTAGCGCACGCCAAACTCGGCCTCTTCCATCTTGTAGGGGCCGGAACCGTCGCCCGACTGCCAGTTTGCCGACCCGTCCTCGTTCGCCGGTACGATCGCCAGGTGATAGTCGGTCATCAGCCACGGCAGGTCGGCATTGCCCGAAGCCAGCACGAAGGTGACCGAGTTGTCACCGTTGTCGATAAGCTCCTCGACATCCGACAGCAGCGCCTTCGCCGCCGAGGTCGTCTCTTCGCCGCGGTGGTGGTTCATCGACGCGATCACGTCGTTCGCCGTCACCTTGTTGCCGCTGTGGAACGTGGCGTTGTCGTTGATCTTAAAGGTCCATTCTTTCGCATCCGGGCTCGCGCTCCACTCGCTGGCCAGGTCCGGCCCGAGCGAGCCATCGGGCTCGATCAGCGTCAGGTAGGATCGGTAGGTGTGCGCCACCTGGATCATCGAGAAGGTCACGTAAGTACCGGGGTCGTGCGTGTCCGACGTGTTACCGTCGTGCATGCCAAGGCGGAACGTGCCGCCCTTGGCGGGCTGCGCCTTCGCGGCGCCGGTCCACAGGCCGGTCGCAGCCGTGGTGGTCAGACCCGCGGCGGCGGCGTAGTGCATGAACGACCGGCGCGAGATCTTCCCTTCGCGGGCCGCGTCTGCCAGTCGATCCAGCAGAAGTTGATCTTTGATATCAGTCATGATGTCTCCCTATGACTATTCTGTTCCCAGGCCATCTTTCGCGGCCCTTCGAAGCAGCTTTGCGTCGTTTCCCCTGAACGGGCGGCTCATTTACGACATGATGTTACCAAAACACGAAAAAAATGTCGCTTCCAGCCTTCATATGGCGGATCACGAAATTTTTTCGCACGTTCAAAACGCTAGCCAGCACTGTTGAACCGCTTGCAATCAAGGCGTTTTCGCGCCCTGACGCGGGTTAATGACCGACTGTTCAAAAAACGACATTTCCGCGCACCGGCAACAATCGCCGCGTGGGAATCGTCTAGCCCCCCGCGTCGTCTTTGCGCGCCCGAAGCTTGGCGAAATAGGCCACCCGCTTGCCCAATTCCCGCTCGAACCCGCGCTCGACCGGCTTGTACAACTCGGGCCGCTCCATCGTGTCGGGAAAGTAATTCTGCCCAGAAAACGCATCCTCGGCATCGTGGTCATAGGCATAGCCCGATCCGTATCCCTGCTCCTTCATCAGTCCTGTAGGCGCGTTCAGGATGTGCTTGGGCGGCGGCTCGCTGCCGGTCTTCTTCGCGGCCCGCATCGCCGCCTTGTAGGCCACATAGGCCGCGTTCGACTTCGGCGCCAGCGCCAGATAGGTCACCGCCTGCGCCAGTGCCAGCTCACCTTCCGGGCTGCCCAGCCGCTCGTAGGTTTCCCACGATTGCAGGCACACCGCCTGCGCCTGCGGATCGGCGAGGCCAATATCCTCCACCGCCATCCGCGTGATCCGCCGCGCCAGGTATCGCGGGTCCTCGCCCCCGTCCAGCATCCGCGCCAACCAGTAGAGCGCCGCATCCGGGTCCGACCCGCGCACCGACTTGTGCAGCGCGGATATCAGGTTGTAATGCGCGTCGCCCGACTTGTCGTACTGCGCCGCCCGCTTCATCAGCCGCGCCGTCAGGGCATTGGTATCCAGCTTCGCATCGGTCTTCCACGCCGCCACCTGCTCGATCAGGTTCAGCAGCGCGCGCCCGTCCCCGTCCGCCATCTCCAGCAGCGCCTCGCGCGCTTCGCCGTCCAGGGGCAGCGCCCGGTCCAGCTCCTTTTCCGCCCGTTGCGCCAGCCGCTCCAGCTCCGCCAGGGTCAGCCGCTCCAGCACAAGAACCTGCGACCGGCTCAGCAAGGCCGCGTTCAGCTCGAAACTCGGATTCTCGGTGGTGGCTCCCACCAGCAGGATCGTCCCGTCCTCCATATGCGGCAGAAACCCGTCCTGCTGCGCCTTGTTGAAACGGTGTATCTCGTCCACGAACAGCAGAGTCCCCTGCCCGTTTGCCCGCCGGTGCTTGGCCGCGTCGAACACCTTGCGCAGCTCCGGCACGCCGGAAAAGATCGCGCTGATCTGCACGAAATGCAGGTCCGTCTCATCCGCCAGCAGCCGCGCGATGGTGGTCTTGCCCACCCCCGGCGGCCCCCAGAACACCAGCGACGTCAGGCTGCCCGAGGCCAGCATCACACCCAGCGGCCCATCCGGCCCGATCACCTTCTCCTGCCCGATCACCTCGGCCAGCGCCCTGGGCCGCAAACGGTCGGCCAACGGGCGCGGCGCGCTGTCATGCGCCTTGTCGTCGCTTGCACTCGCGCCGGTATCGAACAGATCTCCCATGGCTACAGCCTGAATCGCAGCGTGCTGCGCTGCGTGCCCCGCTGCACGTCGAGGCTCAGCCACCGTCCGCTTGCCTCCAGCAGCGGCTCGACCATGCCGGGGGCCTCGACGGCTACGCCATTGATCCCTCGCAGGATGTCCCCCTGCCGCAACCCGGCCCGCAATCCGGCACGCCCCGGCTCCAATACCACGACACCGTCCGCCATCAGCGGCAGGCCCAGTTCTGCAATGACGGCAGGGTTGATATTGCCCAGCACCATCCCCGGGATCACGCTCCGCGCCCCGGTCTCGGTCACCTCCCGCGGCGGCTCCTCCGGCGCGGCCCCCAGCCTCAGGACCACATCCTCTGCCACGCCGTCCCGCACCCGCGTCACCCGCGTCTCGCCGCCGATTCCGGCCACCGACATCCGGTAAATCATCTCCGGCGCGGCATTCACCGCCTGCCCGTCCACTGCGGTGATCACGTCGCCCGCCTCGAATCCGGCCTCGGCAAACGGGCTCGCGGGATGAAGCTGCGAAATGATGATCCCGCCCGGCACATTCAGGCCCATCCCCTCGGCCATGTCCGCCGTCACCGGCTGGCCGCTGATCCCGGCCCAGGGCCGCTCGAACACGGTGTTTCCCGCCTCTGCCTGCGCCACGAATTGCGCCACCAGAGCGGCAGGAATGGCAAACCCGATCCCGTTCGACCCACCCGATCGGCTCAGGATCCGCGTATTGATCCCCACCAGCCGGCCACGAATATCAACCAGCGCCCCGCCCGAATTGCCGGGGTTGATCGGCGCGTCCGTCTGGATGAAATACCCCCGTGCATTGCCCGTGGCCGCCCCCGACCGCGCCAGCCCCGACACGATCCCGCTGGTCACCGTCTGTCCAACGCCAAACGGGTTGCCGATCGCCAGCACCAGCTCTCCCACCTCGACCGTGTCACTGTCGCGCAACTCCAGCGCCGGCATGTCTGCCGCGCCCTCCAGCTTCAGAACCGCAAGGTCGCTCTCCTCGTCCGACAAAAGCACCCGCGCCTCGAATTCCCGCCGGTCGTTCAGCACCACGCGAATGTCCGTCGCCATCCCCACCACGTGGTAATTCGACACCACGATCCCGTCCGCGCTCAGGATCACGCCCGATCCCAGCGAGTTCTCCACCCGCTGCCTTGGCCCGCCGAAATCGCGAAAGAAGTCCTCGAAGAACGGATCTCCCCGGAACGGGCTCGACCGCGTGTTCACCACCCGCCTGGCATAGATGTTCACCACCGCGGGGGCTGCCTCCTTCACCACGGGCACAAAGCCCATGCTGATCTCGCCCTGGCTCTTGGGCACGCGCATCTCCGCCTCCGCCGGCACCGCCAGCGTTACGGACAGGACTAGGGCATATATCCATTTCACCATACCCCGTGATATGCGCCCCCAGCGCCCTTGATGCAAGCATCCAAGCCCCGCCCTTCATCGTTCCCGAAATACTCCGGGGAGCGCGAGGGGCTGGCCCCTCGCTCCCGCCCCCGACAACCGCATCGCCCGATGGAACCCGCCGCCCCACGCGGCGTTTTCCAGACAGGAGGTACCACCATGGCTGAACGATACAGATCGAAGGACGGCAAAAGCGAAACCGAAGAGTTCGTCGAAGACGTCCCCACCCCCGACCAGCAAGGCCGCGCCGACGGCAATCTCGAACGCAAGGTCGGCACGCGCGACTCGCTCAAACGCGCAACGAATGACGACGCCGGCGCGACCCGCGTCACCAAGGAAGACGAAAAGGGCGAAGGCAATCTCGGCGGCCATCACGGCACCGGCAAGGAGAAACGCGATGACTGAACTCAAGCAAGGCACATGGGTCGTGGTGACCGACAGCGAAAAGGCGCTTTTCCTGCGCAACCTCACCGACCACCAAGACCCCAACCTCGAGGTCATGGACACCGAGGAGCAGGAAAACCCCTCGGATATCGAGCAATCGGCCAACCGCCCCGGCCGGATGCAGGACACCGGGGTTCAGCAGATGTCGGCGATGGATGACACTGACTGGCACGAACTGCAAAAGGAGCGCTTCGCCGCCGACCTGTCGGATATCCTCTACGACGCCGCGCACAAAGGCGAATATGACCGCCTGATTCTCGTCGCCGCGCCAAAGGTGCTGGGCCATCTACGCGACGACATGCACAAGGAGGTCACGTCGAAAGTGGTCAGCGAGATCCCCAAGAACCTCGCGGGTCATCCCGTCGACGAGATCGAGAAGCTGGTCAAGAAAGAGCTTGAAAGCGCCTGATCGCGCAACATCGACGACAACGAAAAACGCCGCCGGTTGTCCCCGGCGGCGTTTCTGTTTCCAGTCGGCAGAAACAGGGGCTTACGCCTCGCCGTCCATGTCCTCTGCGGCAACGCGGGCCTTGTCGGCGGCACCCTTGGCGTCGCGGTCGCGCTCGACGAATTCGATGATCGCCATGGGCGCCATGTCACCATAGCGGAAACCGGCCTTCAGCACGCGGACGTACCCGCCCTGGCGCTCCTTGTAACGCGGGCCCAGCACGTCGAACAGCTTGGCGACATGCATGTCCTGCTTCAGTTGCGCGGCGGCTTGGCGGCGGGCGTGAACGTCCCCGCGCTTGCCCAGCGTGACCAGCTTGTCGATGACCCGCTTCAGCTCCTTGGCTTTCGGCAGAGTGGTCTTGATCTGTTCGTGTTCAATCAGCGAGCCGGCCATGTTCGCCCACAGCGCCTTGCGGTGCTCGTGGGTGCGGTTCAGGCGGCGGTAGCCTCGTGCGTGACGCATGTTTCTTACTCCATTTGGTGCCCTCTACGGGCTGTTTTGCTTTGTCCGACCGGCGATGCGTGTCACCGGCTCTCCTTGGGGCGTTGCGCCCGAGGGTGGGTTTGAAACCCACCCTACGTAGGGTGGGATTTCATCCCACCTTGTCTCAGAACTGATCCTCGAACTTCTTCGCCAGATCTTCGATGTTATCCGGCGGCCAGTCCTCGACATCCATGCCAAGGTGCAGACCCATGCCCGACAGCACTTCCTTGATTTCGTTCAAGGACTTGCGGCCAAAGTTCGGCGTGCGCAGCATCTCGGCTTCGGTCTTCTGGATCAGATCGCCGATATAGACGATGTTGTCGTTCTTCAGGCAGTTCGCCGACCGCACCGACAACTCCAGCTCGTCCACTTTCTTCAGCAGCAGCGGGTTGAATTCCAGCCCGTCGTCGTCGTCCTGACGCTGCGCCGACTCCGGCTCTTCGAAGTTTACGAAGATCGACAGCTGGTCCTGCAGGATACGCGCGGCAAAGGCCACGGCGTCTTCCGGCGTCAGCGAGCCATCGGTCGTCAGCTTCATCGTCAGCTTGTCATAGTCCAGAACCTGGCCTTCGCGCGTGGGCTGCACGTCATAGCTGACCTTCACCACCGGCGAATAGATCGCGTCGATGGCGATCAGGCCGATCGGCGCGTCTTCCGGCTTGTTCTTGTCGGCGGCGACATAACCCTTGCCCTGGTTCACGGTCAGCTCCATGAACAGGTCCGCGCCTTCGTCGAGGTGGCAGATCACGTGTTCCTTGTTCAGGATCTCGATGCCCGCGCTGTCGGCGATGTCGCCGGCGGTCACTACGCCCGGCCCCTTGGCCGAGATCGACAGGCGCTTGGGCCCTTCGACTTCCATGCGGATCGCGACACCCTTGAGGTTCAGCACCACATCTGTCACGTCTTCACGAACACCGGCGATGCTGGAAAACTCATGCAGCACGTTGTCGATCTGCACGCTGGTGATCGCCGCACCCTGAAGGCTCGACAGCAGCACGCGGCGCAGCGCGTTGCCCATCGTCAGGCCAAAGCCACGCTCCAGCGGTTCGGCCACGACGGTCGCCTGGCGCAGCGGGTCGTTGCCCGGCTTCACCTCAAGCTGCGTCGGCTTGATCAATTCTGCCCAATTCTTGTGGATCATGCGGTCCCTCCATCCTTGTCCCCGGCCCCATGTCCACAGGCCTCCGAGACGCTCGAGGTTTCAAAATAACGGAATGGGGCCGTGAAAATTCACGCGGCCCCACCCAGAAAATCGGTCTTAGACGCGGCGACGCTTCGGCGGGCGGCAACCATTGTGGGCAATCGGCGTCACGTCGCGGATCGACGTGATGTTGAAGCCGACGGCAGCCAGCGCACGCAGCGCGCTCTCGCGGCCCGACCCGGGCCCCTGCACTTCGACTTCCAGCGTCTTCATGCCATGTTCCTGCGCCTTGCGGCCGGCATCTTCGGCGGCCATCTGGGCAGCATAGGGCGTCGACTTGCGCGACCCCTTGAAGCCCATCGTGCCGGCCGAGGACCACGCGATCGCGTTGCCCTGCACGTCCGAGATCAGGATCTTGGTGTTGTTGAACGAGCTGTTCACATGCGCCACGCCCGTGGCAATATTCTTGGAGACCTTCTTCTTGGTCCGGCGGGTATCTCGTGCCATTCTGTCAGCCCTCCCTTACTTCTTCTTGCCGGCAATGGCCTTCGCGGGGCCTTTGCGCGTGCGTGCGTTGGTATGGGTGCGCTGGCCGCGAACCGGCAGGTTCCGGCGGTGGCGCAGGCCGCGATAGCAGCCAAGGTCCATCAGGCGTTTGACGTTCATCTGCACTTCACGGCGCAGGTCGCCTTCGACCATGTAGTTGGCGTCGATATGCTCGCGCATGGCGACCACTTCGGTGTCGCTCAGCTCGTTGACCCGGCGGGTCAGGTCGATATTGACGGCCTCGCAGATGGCCTTGGCCGAGGATTGGCCGATTCCGGTGATGTAGGTCAGGGCGATCGGGACCCGTTTGTGGGTCGGGATGTTAACGCCGGCGATACGTGCCACGTGTCATGTCCTTTCGTTGCGGGTCCGTAGCTCCAGACCCTTTTTTCACAACGTAGGCCCGAGGCGTTACGCTTCGGGCCGCAGCTGAATTCAGGTGATCGATTCGAGCACGGGCGCGACCCGCGCGGGAATCATGTTCTCGTCAGAGATGGTGTCGTCTAGAAGCAAACGCCCGAGGCGTCAACCCTCTGTCAAGAGAATTGTGCGCATCGGCAAAACCTCAAGGTTTAAAGGCCATTTTGCATGGGCGCACAGGCGGCGTTCAGCCTTCCAACGCGCCCGCAATCGCCGCCTTGACCTCGTCAATCTCACCCAGCCCGTCGATCGTTTTCAGATCGCCCTTGGCATAGTAATACCCGATCAGCGGCGAGGTCTTCTTGTAGTATTCCATCAGCCGCTGCTTGAGGCTGTCCTCGTTGTCATCCGCCCGGCGCTTCACGTCGGTCGAGCCGCAATTGGCACATTTGCCATCCTCGGGCCAGGGCTTCGTGATGTCGTTATAGACCGCACCGCACCCGCCACAGGTCGAGCGTGCCGTGATGCGCTGCACCAGCGCCTCGTCATCGACCCGCATTTCGACGACCGCATCCAGCGTCTCGCCCGTTTCGGCCAGCAATTCGGCCAGCGCGTCGGCCTGGGCCAGCGTCCGGGGGAAGCCGTCAAAGATGAAACCGCCCCCCTTGTCGCCGTTGATCTTCTCGCGGATCAGACCGATCACGATATCATCCGTCACAAGGTCGCCGCGGGCCATCACGTCGGCCACGATCTTGCCCATCTCGGTGCCGCTGTCCTTGGCCTCGCGCAGCATGTCGCCCGTCGACAGCTGGGTCATGCCCCGCTCTTCCACGAGGATATGCGCTTGCGTGCCTTTACCGGCCCCCGGCGGTCCGAGAAGTATGATATTCATCGACGTCCTGTCCCTTTTCTGCGCGACCGTTTACGGCCCTTGCCGCTCAACTGCGACTTCTCGATCAGGCCCTCGTACTGGTGCGCCAGAAGATGCGACTGGACCTGCTGGATCGTGTCCATGGTCACCGATACCACGATCAGGACCGAAGTGCCGCCAAAATAGAAAGGTATGGCGAACTGTCCACGCAGGATCTCCGGGAGGAGACAAACTGCCGCAAGGTAAGCTGAGCCCAGCACCAGGACCCGCGTCACCACATATTCCAGATACTCCGCCGTCTTCTTGCCGGGGCGGATGCCGGGCACGAACCCGTTCTGGTTCTTCAGGTTGTCGGCCACGTCATCGGGCTTGAAGGCCACGTTGTAGGTGTAGAAGTAGGCAAAGAACACGATCATCACCGTGAAGAACACCAGGTAAAGCGGCTGCCCGGGCCCGAAATAGGCCAGCAGGGTCGACATGAACGGCCCCGTGTCGCTGCCCGAAAAGGTGCTGACCGTGGCCGGCAACAGCAGCAGCGACGAGGCGAAGATCGCCGGGATCACGCCCGACGGGTTCACCTTGACGGGCAGGTGGCTCGACCCGCCGTCATAGACCTTCATCCCCACCTGCCGGCGCGGATACTGGATGTGGATCTTGCGCAGGCTGCGCTCCATGAACACCACGAAGGCGATCGTCGCCACGACCATCACGATTACGCCGATGATCACCGCCGGGCTGATCGCGCCCGACCGGCCGCTGGCAAAGAACTGCGCCAGCGCGGCAGGCACTTCGGCGATGATGCCCACGAAGATGATCAGCGAGATACCGTTGCCCACGCCGCGGGCGGTGATCTGCTCGCCCAGCCACATCAGGAACATCGTGCCGCCGACCAGCGTGATCATGCAGCTTGCGATAAAGAAGAACCCGGGATCCGAGGCCAGATCCCCCGCCTGCAACGACGCGGCCAGACCATAGGATTGCAGTGTGGCCAGGAACACCGTGCCATAGCGCGTGTACTGGTTGATCTTCTTGCGCCCCTGCTCGCCCTCTTTCTTCAGCTGCTCCAATGCCGGCACCATCGCCGTCATCAGCTGCACGATGATCGAGGCCGAGATATAGGGCATGATCCCCAGCGCAAAGACACCCATCCGCCCCAGCGCCCCGCCGGTGAACATCGACAGCATCCCGCCGATCGACGATGCCGCGCCTTCCATGAAGTTGCGCAGCTCTGCCCCGTCGATGCCCGGCACCGGGATATATGTCCCGATCCGGTAGACGATAAGCAGGCCGATGGTGAAGAAGATGCGCTTGCGAAGCTCGGTGGCCTTGCCCAGGGCGGACCAGCTCGTGTTCGCCGCCATTTGTTCTGCTGCAGATACCATGCGGATCTCTTTTTTATGCAAACGCCGCCTAGGCCGTTTTCCGGCCAGGCGGCGTTTATAAGGAAAACTAGGGGTGTATGTAAGGGGCGAGACGCCCGCTCACAACCTCTTATTCAGCCGCCTTTGCGCTCGCCACGTTCAGCGAACCACCGGCTTTCTCGACCGCGTCGACCGCCGATTTCGAAGCACCGGTGACGTCCAGCGTCAGCTTGGACGAGACCTCGCCCTTGGCCAGAACGCGGATGCCGTCCAGCTTGCGGCGCACCAGGCCGCTTTCCACCAGCGTGTCCTCGGTGATGGTGGACCCTGCGTCGATCTTCTTGGCGTCGACGAATTTCTGGATCATGCCCAGGTTCACGACGGCGAATTTCTTGCGGTTCGGCTTGTTGAAGCCACGCTTGGGCAGCCGTTGATAAAGCGGCATCTGACCGCCTTCATAGCCGTTGATCGCCACGCCCGAACGGGATTTCTGACCCTTGATACCACGGCCACCGGTCTTGCCCATGCCAGAGCCGGGGCCACGGCCGATACGTTTCTTGCGTTTGGTCGCGCCTTCGTTGTCGCGCAGTTCATTCAGTTTCATGTCGCTTCTCCTAAGCCGGATGTGACCCCCGAAGCGATAGGGCCAACCACGGCATGTCTTGGTTCATGTGAATCGGGTCATGTCTGACCACCGGGGGCGTATAGACCCGTTGCGCCGACCGATCAAGGGGCGATGTCCCCGCCCGCGTCAGGCCTCTGGCCGCTCTTGCGGAAACAGCCCCGAAAGCTGCGTCGACAAGTGCGCCGTCTGGAATGGTTTCTCGATCACGGGGGCCTTGAACCCCAGTTCGTGCACCACATCCTGGCTGTGGGCCGTGATCAGCGCATAGGGCACTTTCTGCGTCTCCAGCAACGCCACCAGCGGTTGGCAACTTTGTCCGCCAAGGTCGATATCCAACACGACGCAGTCCAACTGCCCGGCACGATCCTGTACAAACTGCATCGCGTCGCCCAGCGTCTGCACCCGGCCAACCACGCTGAACCCGCATTCGTCCAGCGTGCAGGCGATGTCCTCGCCGATCAACGGATCATCCTCGACCACCAGGACCCGCCGCAGCACACCATGGCCGGGCGCGCCCGGCGGCGCGGCGACGGCTGCAATGCTGCCGTCGCTTTCAGCGTCCGGTTGCGCGTCCGGTCGGGAAACTAAACTTTGAACGTCATTTTCGGAATGTGCTTTCATAAGACAGCATATAACCACCTCCCGGAATTTTACCAATGGTTTCATTGTCTTAATATGACAACATTTCTCAAGTAGAGTTATGTGCAAAAATTGCGTATCTTGAGTAACTGACGCAGCTTGATTGGCTTGAGGATAGACCTAGGTCGATCGCCGAGATCCCGTAAGGACGCACGCATGCCCAATTCCAGTTCCAAACGCCTGGAAAGGTTACAAGTCATGATCTCGGAGGACGAGCTCAAGGCGCTTGACGATTGGCGGTTCAAGGCTCACATGCCCAGCCGGGCCGCCGCCGTGCGCGAGTTGCTCAAGCGCGGATTGGCCGCCGAAGGGTATTTCAGCATCGCCGGTGGCGGCTCGGCCTCCAAGGATTTCGGGGTGATCTCCGCGAACCCCAACAGGCCCCCCGCAGACGAATAGGCCCGTAGGGTGGGTGAAACCCCGCCATGCCCTCCTCAAATACCGAATCCCCTCAGGCGAACGCCCGCGCGTCCTTTAGATGCTGCTCCACCAGCCACCGGCCCCGTCCGCCCTACGCGAACAGCCGCGCGGGACCATCGCCCTTGGCCGCATTACGGCTGGCACCCAACATCGCAAGCGCGACGCTTTGCGCGCGCCTCGGGCAGGCCCCGCCCCAGCGCCACGGCCGCGATGCGGATTGGGCGCACATGCAGATTTCGCGCCAACGACGCGGCGCTGATCGCGTGATGCTCGATCCGCTGGCACCGTCGACGACGCCAAGCAGGTTCCCATTCTCCTCCGAATAGGTCGTGCCCGCACTGATGCTCGTGACCTCGATCAGGTTATATAAGGTCGCCATTGCCCGTTTGCCTTTGCTCGGGTCAGTCCAGCGTTACCGCAAAACGCGGGTCTGGCTCAGGCCCGATCGCCATTAGAATTCCCAAGGTACTGATTTCAATGTCCGGCTAATGAGAGATGCATAGGGAGAGTCTCCGAGGAAATTGTGGCAAAACCGGGCTCTCGACCGCGCTCTCAGGACGGGCCGAGTTATTGTCCGGGTTCATTTCGTCCAGCCCAGCGCCCTGGTTGACCACGAAAACCAACCGCTGCGACTGCGGCTCCGGCACCGGGTCGCGCCGGTCGGACATCCCCCGTAACAGGCCAGCCGGCACTTCGTTGCCAAAGCTATGGGCTGCTCGAAGATCACCTCTTCGGCCACCACCACAGCTCGGCCCGTTAATCGGAAGGGCCCCAACAAAGGCTCCGTCGCGATACGGCTGGGGATACCGACGCAATACCGACATGGCTTTCGGCGTTCTCGCGGCGTTAACGCTCGAGTCGCCAGACAGCTTTTGCCCTTCCGGCCGCCCGCCCCTACATTCATCACATGCGCGTCGTTCTTGTCCTCACCGCCCTTGCCTTCCTTTCGTCCGGCACCGTCCTCGCCGCTGACGAACGGCCCGATCCCGGCCTGATGTGGAACCGCACCGGCCTGCCCCTCACCTTTCCTTTGCAGGTCAAAAGCCCGCCCGGCGCGGACTATATCGTCACGTTGACAGACACCGAAACCGCCACCCCGGCGCTTGCCGCCTATATCCGCGGCGGCGTCTTCTTCCGCGTTCTCGTCCCTCCCGGAACCTACCGCGTGCGTTTCGATTACGGCACGGTCTGGCACAGCGCCGAGGAAAGCTTCGCCGGCCAGAAGACCCTCCACCTCGACAACCCGCTCACGTTTGAGACGCGCGGTATCGGGCGCAAGGCCGGCCACCTTGTCGACCTCACCGAAATGGACCTCGACCAGGATACAGCGGCGGCCCCTCGCACCCAAGAACAGGTGTTATGCCAGGTCTCCCGCACCGAGATCCGTCCCAATTGCCGCCTGGGCGACGAAACTTGTGAACCGACCGAAAAATCAGATGTTTACACGTCACCCTATGGCATCAATTCACGCTATGATTTCAGCCGCGAAAGCTATACGCGCCTGTGTGATTGACGCGCATCATCACTCCGGATCGGGTGCCGCCTCGGTCTTGTCCTGATCCTCGCGGCCCGTCAAGGCAGGCGTGAAAATGCAGATGAATCGCAGGTTGGTCTCCGCCCGCACGATATGCGGATCGTTCTGGTCCAGCACGTACATCACGCCCGGCTCCAGCGGCCAGACCTCGCCGGTGGTCTCGTTCTCCACCTCGCCCTTTCCCTCGATACAGTAATTAGCCTCAACGTGGTCCTTGTATTCCAAGAGCTGCACGGTCCCGGCCTTCACGATCGTGTCGTGAAACGAATAGCCCAGATCATCCCGGGCCAGCAAAAGCCGCCTGCTTTCAAAGGCCTCGCCCTTGGCATGGTCCTCGGTACCGATCACGTCTTCCAACGTCTTAACGAACATCCTGTATCTCCTAAAAAGGGCCAGCCTTGATTTCAGACCCGCCGCGATGTCTCATCTGAATATGAAACGCGCCCTGCTGACAACGCTTACTGCACTGGCCTGCACGCTTCCTGTCGTGCCGCGGGCCGTGGCGCAGGACTGCAGCCGCGACGCGATGCTGGTTTTTGACGGCTCGGCCTCCATGGCAGAGGTCGGGTTCGACCAGACCGCCCCCACCCGGATCGAGGACGCCCGCACCGCCCTGCGCCGCGCCCTGCCCCAGATCGCGCCGATGCGCCGCGTGGGCCTTCTGACCTATGGTCCCGGCCCCGAAGGCTCCTGCGATGGCATCAACCTCAAGTTCCCGCCGGTCGCGGACGCGGCACAGCCCATCATCAACGCCCTCGACCTGATGGACCCAGCCGGCCTGACGCCCCTGACCGAAGCCGTGGCCGAGGCCGCCCGCGTTCTGAACCACACCACCACGCCGGGCATCATCGTGCTGGTGACCGACGGCAACGAAACCTGCGGCGGTCGCCCCTGTGCGCTCGGGGCCGAGCTTGCCGCCACCTCCGCCAACCTCACCGTCCACGTCATCGGCTTCCGCGTGGTGCCCGACCCCTTCGCCTGGGACAGCCCCGAGGCCAGGATCTACAAAGACGGCTCCTCAATCGCGCGCTGCATTTCGGATCAGACGGGCGGCATGTACGTGGCGACGGAAACGGTGGACGAGTTGACCGAGGCGCTGCGCAAGACGTTGGGATGCGCGCTGGTCGGCTAGGGTGTGAACTCTTGTTTTAGCTTTTTTCCAGTTCGAATAAGAAATATTCATGAAGTATTAACTAGAGAGAACTCAGCGTCTAGGTTAGGAGCGATATGTCGTACTGGGAGCGCTTCAGGTGAAGTTACTTTCTATTCTTTTGGTGGTCGTCGCAGTCTTTGCAATACTTCGGTTTGTTCCAATTTAGATGAAACCGATGGCAAGTAAGCTTCGTTGGTACGGTCTTTCGGTTTGCGCCATCGCGGTAGGCGCATGCGGAGCACTTGCTTTCAATGCGGTTTTCGGCCCTCCCACCTTTTCTGGTGCCGCGCAGTTGATCCGAAGCGAAACAGTGGCCAAGCTCACGACACAACGGATAGTCACAAACTCAATCGTGACCCGAGACGACAGCGAAACTTTCTTTGGCGAAGATCAAACACTCGCGTACGGAACAGTTACTCTTTCGTATGGTGTCGACCTTGAATTGGCGAAACTAATTCGCAACGAAAGCGCGCCCGGCGGATTTGACGTGGAACTGCCAGAATTGCAGCTTCTTTCCGCGGAAATCGATGAAGATACGGTTGTTGTAGATCGCGATGCAACCGGCCTAAGCCGCCTTCTCAAGAGCAGCAACTCAGAAATTGAGTCTCAAATTCGGACAGCACTTAAACTTGAAGCTGATAAATTCATAAGAACAAATGGAGGTTTGCCTTCTCAAAATGAAATGGAACAATGGGTGAAGACCCTACTGCTCGACGTTGGTTATGATCACACGATGATCGATGAATTAGATCACGCGAGTTAGTGAACGTACTGTTATCAATTTTCAAAAGAATTTCGGCTGCAGGTGAGCATAATAGGCTCGGAAGCGTTTCTCGCTGGATAAAAATACACTTTGACTCCTAAGACAAAAAACACCCCGGCCATCCCTGACCGGGGCGTTATTTCCATAGGGTGGGTAAAAACCCACCGGGGCCTCAGCCCTTCTCTTCAACGATCTCCACAAGGTGCGGGATCTTGTTGATCATGCCACGGACCGACGGCGTGTCTTCCAGCTCGCGGGTCCGGTGCATCTTATTCAGGCCCAGCCCGATCAGCGTCTTGCGCTGGATCTCGGGGCGGCGGATGGGCGAGCCCACCTGCTTGACGACGATGGTCTTTGCCATGGTTTACGCCTCCTCTGCGACGTGGGACGACTCGGCCGGGGCCTCGTCACGCTTGGGCAGGATGTCGGCGACCTTCTTGCCGCGACGCTGTGCGACCATGCGCGGGCTGCTTTCCTTTTGCAGGCCGTTCAGGGTGGCGCGGATCATGTTGTAGGGGTTCTGCGAGCCCGTGGACTTCGCAACAACGTCCTGCACGCCCAGCATCTCGAACACGGCCCGCATCGGACCACCGGCGATGATACCGGTACCGGTCGGCGCGGTCCGCATGACGACCTTGCCGGCGCCCCAGCGACCTTCCATGTCGTGGTGCAGCGTGCGGCCTTCGCGCAGCGGCACGCGGATCATCTGGCGCTTGGCCTGCTCGGTCGCCTTGCGGATGGCCTCGGGGACCTCCTTGGCCTTGCCCTTGCCAAAGCCAACCCGGCCCTTTTGGTCGCCCACAACGACGAGCGCGGCGAAGCCGAAGCGCTTACCACCCTTCACGGTTTTCGAAACACGATTGATCGCAACCAGGCGATCGGCGAATTCCGGGGTTTCGTCGCGATCGCGACCCCCACGGCGATTGTCATCTCTTGCCATTCTCGGCGTCCTTTCATGGCGGGCCTCTCAAGCCCAGTCTGTTCAACCCTGGTGCACCGGATCAGGCCCGGCGCCCGGATCATCGAGAGGCCCCGGACACGATCCGGGGCCTCTACACTTAGATCTTCAGGCCACCCTCACGGGCGGCATCGGCCAGCGCCTTGATCCGGCCGTGGAAGAGGAACCCACCACGGTCGAACTGCGCTTCGGTCACGCCTGCTTTCTTGGCGCGTTCCGCGATGGTCGCGCCGATCTTGGCGGCCGCTTCCAACGTGTTCTTGCCGACAAAGCCCAGGTCCTTTTCCAGGGTCGAGGCCGAGGCCAGGGTCACGCCGTTCAGATCGTCGATCAGCTGCACGCTCATGTTCTTGGACGAACGGTGCACCGAAAGACGGGGACGGCCGGCATTGACCTTGCGAAGTTTGCTCCGGACGCGCATGCGGCGTTTCTGGAACAGTTGTCTCTTGCTGTTTGCCATTTTCTCGCGTCCTTACTTCTTCTTGCCTTCCTTCTGGAAGATGTACTCGCCCTTGTAGCGGATGCCTTTGCCCTTGTAGGGCTCGGGGCGCCGCCAGTCGCGGATATTGGCCGCGACCTGACCGACGAGTTGCTTGTCATGGCCCTCGATCACCAGTTCGGTGGGCTTGGGGGCCGTGACAGTCACACCTTCCGGAACTTCGAAATCCACATCGTGGCTCAGGCCGAGGTTCAGCTTCAGGATGTTCCCCTGCATCTGAGCCCGGTAGCCCACGCCGCGGATCTCCAGCTCCTGCTTGAACGGCTCGCGCGAGCCGTGCACCAGGTTGGCGACGATGGTGCGGGTCATGCCCCACTGCTGACGGGCGCGCTTGGACTTGCCGCGCGGCGTCACCGTGATGGCGCCCTCGCCCACTTGGATCGACACGTCGTCGGTCGCCGTGAAGCTCTTGGTCGCCTTGGGGCCTTTGACCTCGATGGTCTGGCCCGAAACGGTGGCGGAAACGCCATCGGGCAAGGCCACGGGTTGTTTACCGATACGAGACATTACACAGGCCTCCTTAGAATACCGTGCAAAGCACTTCGCCGCCAACGTTCTGGCTGCGCGCGTTCGCATCCGACATCACACCCTTGGAGGTGGAGACAATCGACACGCCCAGGCCCTGACGGACCGACGGGATGTCATTGACGCCCATGTAAACCCGGCGGCCGGGCTTGGAGACCCGCTTCATCTCGCGGATCACGGGGGCGCCTTCGAAATACTTCAGGCTCACTTCGAGGGCCGGGTGGCCCTTGTCGTCCGTGGCGCTTTCGTAGCCACGGATGTAGCCTTCGTCGGCCAGCACATCCAGAACGCGCACGCGCATCTTGGAAGCGGGGACCATGACGGTGGACTTGCCACGCATACCTGCGTTCCGCAGGCGGGTGAGCATATCGCCGATAGGATCGTTCATCTCATATCCCTCCTTACCAGCTCGACTTGACCATACCGGGAAGCTGACCCGACGAGCCAAGGTCGCGCAGAGCGATCCGGCTGATCTTCAGCTTGCGGTAATAGGCATGCGGCCGGCCGGTCAGCTGGCAGCGGTTATGCAGGCGGGTGGCCGAGCTGTTGCGCGGCAGTTGCGCCAGTTTCAGGGAGGCCCGGAAGCGCTCTTCCATCGGCTTTTCCTGATCGTTGATGATCGCTTTCAAAGCGGCCCGCTTGGCGGCGTATTGCTTCACCAGGCGCTGACGCTTCTTCTCGCGTTCGATCATTGCTTTCTTAGCCATGTTTCAAATTCCTCGCGATTAGCTGTTGAAGGGCATGTTGAAGTGCTTCAACAGCGCCTTGGCTTCAGCGTCGGTCGGCGCCGTGGTTGCGATGATGACATCGATGCCCCAGACTTCGTCGACCTTGTCGAAGTTGATTTCGGGGAAAACGATGTGCTCCTTGATACCCATGGCATAGTTGCCGTTGCCATCGAACGACTTGCCCGACACACCGCGGAAGTCGCGGATCCGCGGCATGGCCACGGTGATCAGACGGTCAAGGAATTCGTACATTCGGTTGCCGCGCAGGGTCACCTTGGCGCCCAGCGGCATGCCTTCACGCACCCGGAACCCGGCGATGGAGTTCTTGGCCGTCGTGATCACGGCGTGCTGGCCGGCGATGGTCGACAGGTCTTCCTGGGCCGACTTGGCCTTCTTGGAATCCTTCACCGCTTCGGCGCCGCAGCCGATGTTCAGGACGATCTTGTCCAGGCGCGGGATCTGCATGTCGTTGGTATAGCCGAACTCTTCCTTCAGCGCCGCCTTGATCGTGTCGCGGAACTGTTGGCGCAGACGCGGGGTGTAATTTTCGGTATCAAGCATCGATCACGTCCCCCGTGGTCTTGGCGTAACGCACCTTCTTGTCGCCTTCCATCTTGAAGCCGACGCGGGTGGGTTTGCCGTTGGCGTCGACAAAAGCCAGGTTGCTGATGTCGATCGGCAGCGCCTTGGGCAGACGTCCGCCTTGGCTTTGCTGGCTCTGGCGGGTGTGGCGGATGGCCATGTTCACACCGTCGACCACGGCCTTGCCGGCCTTGGGATCGACAGACGTGATCGTGCCTTCCTTGCCCTTGTCCTTGCCGGACAGGACGACGACCTTGTCGCCTTTTTTCAGTTTGGCAGCCATGTCACAGCACCTCCGGGGCGAGCGAAATGATCTTCATGAAGTTCTTCGCGCGAAGCTCACGAACCACCGGTCCGAAAATACGCGTGCCCACCGGTTCACCTGCGTTGTTCAGGATCACGGCGGCGTTGCGGTCAAAGCGGATGGCGGTGCCGTCTTCACGGCGGATCTCTTTGGCGGTGCGCACGACGACGGCCTTGCGGACGTCACCTTTCTTCACGCGGCCGCGCGGGATGGCTTCCTTGACCGAGACGACGATGATGTCGCCCACGGACGCATATTTGCGCTTGGAACCACCCAAGACCTTGATGCACTGCACCCGGCGTGCGCCGGAGTTGTCAGCAACATCCAGATTGGTCTGCATCTGGATCATTAGGTTTCTCCCGACCTAAGGGGTCAGCCTTTCCGGCGTGTTGGCCCCATGGTTTCGATCAAACCGAAAGGTTCGAAAGCCTAGGCTTCCAAAACCTCCCAGCGTTTCGTTTTCGATTTCGGCGCACATTCGATGATGCGAACAGAGTCACCGACCTTGAAAGCGTTCTTCTCATCGTGAGCCCGGTACTTCTTGGACTTACGAATGGTCTTTTGCAGCACCGGGTGCTTGAAGCGACGCTCGACCGAAACGGTGACGGTCTGGGCGTTTGCGTCGGAGGTCACGACGCCTTGCAGGATGCGCTTGGGCATGGTGGCTCTCCTTATTCAGCAGCCGAGGCGGCTTTTTCGTTCAACACGGTTTTCACACGTGCCACATCGCGACGGACCGTTCTGATCCGCGCAGGGTTCTCCAGCGACCCGGTCGCTGCCTGAAAGCGCAGGTTGAACTGCTCTTTCTTCAGGTTGGACAGCTCCTCACGAAGCTGGTCCGGCGTTTTATCACGCAATTCGGTGGCGTTCATGGCCATCGTCCCTTCTCAAAACACCGGCCGGCCCCTGCTCGATGGCTCAGGGTCACACGGTTTCCCCGGTGGATGAATGTCAAAAACGAATCCCCGCAAAACGCGGGGACCCGTGGATTTGGGCCGTATAAGGGAGGTGCGGGTTCAGGGCAAGGGAAAGTTTGGCGAAATACCCCTTTGCCCGCCGCGCCGACACCCCGCGCCTGCCGCACCACCAATGTCTATCTTGCCAGACGCCGCCCTGCCCGCGTGAGATAGGCCCCGGGCGCGCTTAGTCTGCGCCCGACAAAAGAGGAGGAGAAAACCATGTCCAGCCCGTATTCCGGAGGCTGCGATCACGTCAAGGTGACCGCCAGCGCCGAACCGATCGACAATCACGAGTGCCACTGCAACGTCTGCAAGAACGTTACCGGCCAGCACACGACCCACGTGGCCTTCTTCAACTGGGGCGACCTCAAGGCCGAGGGCGGCGACATGAAACGCCAGCCCTTCAACGCCGACAACCCCGACGGCCCGTTGGAGCTGTGCACCTGCGCCGATTGCGGCGCCGCGCTGATGCTGGACGACAAGCAAAAGCGTATCCGCGTGGCCGTGCCCAACGTCATGGGCTATGACGACGCCGCCTTCCCCGATGCGACCTATCACGCGTTCTGGGACGAAAGCAAAGGCTACGCCAAGCCAGACGATGGCCGCCCCGTCTATGACGGATTGCGCCCCGAATTCAGCTGGCCGCAACCGGCCGCCTGACCTTTGCGCCCCGCCGCAGCGGTGGCGGGGCCTACCCCCAGGCGTAGTTGAAACTGACGCTGATCCGCTCTTCCTCGGACATGTTCATCGGCACCTCGTGCCGCAGCCAGCTTTCCCAAAGCAGCACGTCACCCACATTGGGCTTGGCATAGATAAAGGTCCGCAACTCTTCCCGCGCGTCCTTCTTCCGCCCCGGCGCCGCCATCATCCGGGCCGAGCGCGGGTCCTCCAGCTTCAGCGCGCTGGCGCCATCCGGCATCGCGACATAGGTCGTCCCAGAAATCACCGAATGCGGATGCAAATGCGATGAATGCGTTCCGCCCTCTGGCAGGATGTTGATCCAGATATCCTCCAGCTTCAGGTCGCGACCATCCAGATCGAATTCCAGGTCCTCGGCGAAGGCCGCCACATGCGCGTCCAGCGACTTCACCAGATCGGCAAAGATCGGAAAACGCCACGGCAAGTCGGTCAGCGAGGCATAGGACGTATAGCCGGGATACCCGTTCTCCTCGCACCATTCCTGTCCGGCCTCGTCATCTTCGGCGATGGCATAGCACGACGCCTCCATTTCATCCGGATCAATGCTGGGGCCATGCTCCGACAGGGCGGCACGGTAAAGGCGGGTCACGAAGAGAGATTTGATATCAGCCATGCCCCGCGTCTTACCGCGCGGCGGGCCGAAGGCAAGGATTTCTTCAGATCTTTGCTCCATAACGCCCCCAGCACCAGAAGGGGGCAAGCATGATCCGAACCATCGCGGTATCCAGCCTCTGCGTCGGCCTTGGCCTTGCAGGCCCCGTTGCGGCGGACCCGGCCACCGGCAGCCTGTTCGCTGCGCGTCAGCCACTTTTCTCGACCCAGTCGAAACCCAGAGACGCCATATCCTCCGCCAGCCTCTTTGTGGACAGGGCCGACGGCGGTCTCTTCGCTGCCCTGCCGGGCCGCCTCGATGCACCCCTGCGCCACGGCGGGACCAAGGCCGCCCGCCTGCGCGACCTGATCGCGCGAGCCGAGGCCGGGCGCGCGGACTATGACGCGGTTCAGCACGGCGCGCGCGTCAAGCCACCCCGCCGTCCCACCGACATGACATTGCAGGACATATACGACTGGATCGAGGCCACCCCCGGCCAGCCCCACGCAATCGGACGATACCAGTTCATCCCACCGACGCTGCGCCACTCCGCCGCGCGCCTCGACCTGCCCGCCAGCACCCGGTTCAGCCCTGCGGTGCAGGACCGGCTTGCCGACCTTCTGCTGGGGGACGCAGGGCTGATGAAGGTCAAGGCGGGCGAGATGAGCGTCGACACTTTCATGCTCAACCTTGCCAAGATCTGGGCCGGCCTGCCCATCCCTTCGGGACGCAGCTATTACGACGGGGTCGCTGGCAACAAGGCAACGATGACTTATGACGCCTATGCAACACAGGTGCGCGTGATAATGGGCGGATAGGTCGTTTGGGTAACCATGCCCTTCCCATGTTAGATATGTCACATAGTTGCGATTTTTTGAACGCAATACTACCTAAGATTGTTTCTAAGATTGAGTTATGCGACCCGTCATAAAGGTTTGTAACGAGAGGATATTATGGAACTTATTCTGCTGGCATTGCTTGGCATTGGCGCAAGCGCAATGATCTTCGATGGCTCGGACGATGACCAGGCTGAGGCGCTCCCAGAGGGTGACGAGATCGATGTGACAGATCAGGAAGCGATCACAGGTTCCGAGGGCGACGATACGATTTCGGGCGGCGAACCTACATTGGCCTTGGATTCACTTTCGGCGGGCGGTGGGAACGATCTGATCGACCTTGCCTTCGCCGACACTGCCCAGATTGATGGGGGCGACGGAAACGACACGATCAACGCAGTCACGTTCGAGTCCACCATTTCGGGCGGTGAAGGCGATGATGAAATGAACTTGCGCCCCCAATCCTCGTGGGTCAATGGTGATGCGGGCGACGATGTGATCAATGTCTCGCAATCGTTCAACCAGTCGTCCACACCCGCCAACGGCCCGTTCATAACTTCGGGGCCGTCATTCATCTCCGGCGGCGAGGGCGACGACATCCTGAACTACGAGGTGGCAACGGATCCCAGCGCCTCAGCCTTCGAATTGAGCGGCGGCGAGGGTGCCGATACTATTACTCTGGATGTCACCACCACGGATTACGCCTTTACCCAGTTGCCCGAGGAACTCCTGTTCGAATTCGACGAGTTCGGAAATGTCATCGGCGAAGTCGAAACGCCGGTTGTCAGAGACACGATCGCAATACTCACCGACTTCGAGCCGGGCGTAGATCAGCTTGAACTTGATCTGCGCGACACGCATGACGAGATCAGCGGCGCGCACACGCTGAATTTGGTGGACTCTGAAGAAACTGCAGATGGAACGGCTTTGCGGATGACGTTCGACTCCGCACGCCCCGAAGACCCCGACGCCAGCTACCAGATTGTCGCCACCGTCTTTTTGCAAGACACCTTCGGCCTCGATCTGGATAGGGACGTAACGCTCTTCACGTAGCGCCGCTCAACTCCACGCCCCCAAGGCCAACAAAAAACCCCCGCCGATCACTCGACGAGGGTTCTTTTTTCTTACTGGACTGCGACCGCAATTGACTGCGTCAATCGCTTTCCCGCACGCGTCATTCGCACGCGAATGACGTCACCAGTCTTCCCGAACCACGACGCGGGTCTTGACCGGCAGTTTCATCGCCGCGAGGCGCAGGGCCTCCATGGCAACCGCCTCGCCGACCCCGTCGATCTCGAACATCACACGGCCGGGCTTGACCTTGCAGGCCCAAAAATCGACCGAGCCCTTACCTTTACCCATCCGAACTTCGACGGGCTTGGATGTCACGGGCGTGTCCGGGAAGATCCGGATCCAGACGCGGCCCTGACGCTTCATGTGACGCGTCATGGCCCGACGGGCTGCCTCGATCTGACGGGCGGTCACGCGCTCGGGCGTGGTCGCTTTCAGGCCGTAAGTGCCAAAGTTCAGATCAGAGCCGCCCTTGGCCTCGCCCTTGATCCGGCCCTTGAACATCTTACGGAATTTAGTGCGCTTTGGTTGAAGCATTTCTCATCCTCCTCAGCGGCGGCCGCCACCAGCACCACGAGGTGCCGGGCCGTCCTGAAGTTCCTGCGCCTTGCGATCCCGGGCTGCCGGATCATGTTCCATGATCTCGCCCTTGAAGATCCAGACCTTGATGCCGATGATCCCGTAGGGCGTGCTGGCCTCGATATTGGCGTAATCGATGTCGGCACGCAGCGTGTGCAACGGAACCCGGCCCTCGCGGTACCATTCGGTCCGTGCGATCTCGGCACCGCCCAGGCGGCCCGCGACGTTGACCCGGATCCCCAGGGCCCCCATGCGCATGGCGTTCTGCACGGCACGTTTCATCGCGCGGCGGAACGAGACACGACGCTCCAGCTGCTGGGCAATGCTTTCACCCACCAGGGCCGCGTCCAGTTCCGGCTTGCGGACCTCGACAATGTTCAGGTGCAGTTCGCTGTCGGTCATCGCCGCCAGCTTCTTGCGCAGGGTCTCGATATCGGCGCCTTTCTTGCCGATGATCACGCCTGGACGCGCGGTGTGCACCGTGACGCGGCACTTCTTGTGCGGACGCTCGATGATCACGCGGCTGATGCCGGCCTGCTTGCACTCTTTCTTGATGAAATCACGGATCGCGATGTCTTCCAGCAGAAGATCACCGTAATCCTTGGTATCGGCGTACCAGCGGCTGTCCCAGGTGCGGTTCACCTGCAGGCGCATGCCGATCGGATTGACTTTGTTACCCATTAGGCTTGCTCCTCGACTTCACGCACCTTGATGGTGATCTCTGAGAACGGCTTCATGATCCGGCCGAACCGACCACGGGCGCGCGGACGGCCGCGTTTCATGATCAGGTTCTTGCCCACATAGGCCTCGGCCACGATCAGATCGTCGACATCGAGGTTGTGGTTGTTCTCGGCGTTGGCCACGGCGGACTGAAGGCATTTCTTCACGTCCTGCGCGATCCGCTTCTTCGAGAAGGTCAGATCGTTCAGCGCCTTGTCCACCTTCTTGCCACGGATCATCGCGGCCACCAGGTTGAGTTTCTGCGGGCTGGTGCGAAGCATGCGCAGTTTTGCCATCGCTTCGTTGTCAGCCACGCGGCGGGGGTTCTTTTCCTTGCCCATGACTTACTTCCGCTTCGCTTTTTTATCGGCGGCGTGCCCGTAATAGGTACGGGTCGGCGCGTATTCACCGAATTTCTGACCGATCATATCTTCCGACACGTTGACGGGGATATGCTTGTGACCATTGTACACGCCAAACGTCAGGCCCACGAACTGGGGCAGGATCGTCGAACGGCGCGACCAGATCTTGATGACTTCGTTGCGCCCCGACTCGCGCGATGCTTCGGCCTTTTTCAGGACGTAGGCATCGACGAAGGGGCCTTTCCATACAGAGCGGCTCATGTGTTAACGGCCCTTCTTCCTGGCGTGACGCGAGCGGATGATCAGCTTCTGCGACGCCTTGTTCTTGTTACGGGTGCGCGCACCCTTCGTCGGCTTGCCCCAGGGCGTCACCGGGTGACGACCACCCGAGGTTCGGCCCTCGCCACCACCATGGGGGTGGTCGATCGGGTTCATGACCACGCCGCGCACGGACGGGCGAATGCCCTTGTGGCGCATGCGGCCGGCCTTGCCGTAGTTCTGGTTGCTGTTGTCGGGGTTCGACACGGCACCAACGGTCGCCATGCACTCCTGACGCACCATGCGCAACTCGCCCGAGGACAGACGGATCTGGGCATAGCCACCGTCGCGGCCCACGAACTGGGCATAGGTGCCGGCAGCACGTGCGATCTGGCCGCCCTTGCCGGGCTTCAGCTCGATGTTGTGAACGATCGTGCCGATCGGCATGCCCTGGAACGGCATCGCGTTGCCGGGCTTGATGTCGGCCTTGGGCGAGGCGACGACGCTGTCACCCACGGCCAGGCGCTGCGGCGCCAGGATGTAGGCTTGCTCGCCATCTTCGTATTTGATCAGCGCGATGAATGCCGTCCGGTTCGGGTCGTATTCGATCCGCTCGACGGTTGCGGCCACGTCGATCTTGTTGCGTTTGAAATCAACGATCCGGTAAAGGCGTTTGGCGCCACCCCCGCGACGACGCGAGGTAATCCGCCCGGTGTTGTTCCGGCCGCCCGATTTCGTCAGACCCTCGGTGAGGGCTTTGACGGGACGTCCTTTCCACAGCTCCGAACGGTCGATCAGCACCAGCCCGCGCTGGCCCGGCGTCGTCGGCTTGTACGACTTGAGTGCCATGCTTTCTGTCTTCCGTTTAGCAAACGGCGAAACCGGAATGTCCAGCTCCACCTATGTAGGGTGGGTGAAAACCCACCATGGTTATAGGCCCCCTTAGGTGCCCGGCTCAGGTGTTCTCGCGAACAACGGCAAAGCCCCGGACGAATCCGGGGCCTTGCGGATGGGGTCGTGTACGAAAGACCACCCTTGGGGTCAAGCCTTTCTCCCAAAGAAAAACCCCGGCCACGCCTGCGCCCGGGGTTCACGGTTTTCAAAGGCCGGCGGCAATGCCGCCAGGAGCCCTTACGCCAGCGCGATGTTGACGGCGCTCTCGCGTCCGTCACGGCCGGATTCCAGGTCATAGGTGACCTTCTGATCGTCGGCCAGGCCGGTCAGGCCCGAACGCTCGACGGCCGAGATGTGAACGAAAACGTCCTTGCCGCCCGATTCCGGTGCGATAAAGCCGTAGCCTTTGGTGGTGTTAAACCATTTCACGGTGCCGTTGGCCATTTCCGTGTCTCCTTTAGATGTTGCTGCCCGCAGTATGCGGCAGCTTGGCGGCGTCATGACAAGATCGAAAGCCAGTCGCCGTAAAGGAGAAAGGGTCGATAGGTAGTAACGTAGCACCGTCCATATGGGCGCTCAGGTGATTCACGTCAATGAAAATCACGGTCCGCGCCCGCTGGTCCGTTGATTTCGGGCGATAAAACGCCGGGACGCGCCGAACGGAAAACCCCCGCCGATCTCTCGACGGGGGCCAATCTCGTAGGGTGGGTTTTCAACCCACCAAACCTCAAAGCCCGGTCGTCACGTCGATCGTGTTGCCCTCTTCGAGCGTCACGTAGGCTTTCTTGACGTCCTTGCGGCGGCCCATGATGCCACGGAACCGCTTTTGCTTGCCCTTGGTGATGGACGTGTTGACCGCTTTCACCTTCACACCAAAGAGCGCCTCGACGGCCTCCTTGATCTGGGGTTTCGCGGCGTCCATGGCCACCTCGAAAACAACGGCGTTCGCTTCCGACGCCATCGTGGCCTTCTCGGTGATCACGGGCTTGCGGATCACATCGTAATGTTCTGCTTTCGCGCTCATTTCAACCGAGCCTCCAGTGCTTCGACACCCGCCTTGGTCAGCACGAGCGTGTCGCGCTTGAGGATGTCGTATACGTTCGCGCCCATGCTGGGCAGCACGTCCAGACCGTCGATGTTGGCCGCGGCGCGGGCAAAGCCCTCGTTCACCTCGGCGCCGTCGATGATCAGCGCGCGCTTCCAGCCCAGGTCCTTGACCTGCTTGGCCAGTTCCTTGGTCTTGGCGGCACCTTCGGCGGCCTCGATCACGACCAGTTCACCCGCCTTGGCCTTGGCCGACAGCGCGTGCTTCAGGCCCAGCTGACGCACCTTCTTGGGCAGGTCATGCGCATGGCTGCGCGGGACCGGGCCCTTGTAGATGCCGCCCTTGCGGAAGATCGGCGCGCCGCGGTCGCCGTGGCGTGCGCCACCGGTGCCCTTCTGGCGATAGATCTTCTTGGTCGAATAGCTGACCTCGGACCGGGTTTTCACCTTGTGAGTGCCCTGCTGCGCCTTATTGCGCTGCCAGCGGACCACGCGGTGCAGGATGTCGGCACGCGGATCGAGATCAAAGATCTCGCCCGAGAGCTCGACCGAACCGGCTTTGCCGCCGTCGAGTTTGATCACGTCGAGTTTCATTCCTCACCGTCCTTCTTCTCTTCGCCGGCATCATCGGACTTTTCAGCCTCGATATCGGCTTCGGCCTCTTTCAGCGCGGCGGCTTCCTGGGCTGCCTGCTCTTCGGCCAGGCGCTGTGCTTCGGCCTCGGCCTCGGCGGCTGCGGCGGCTGCGGCTTCTTCCGCGGCTTTCTCTGCTTCGGCTGCGGCCGATTTCAGAGCGGCGGGCAGAATGGCGCTTTCCGGGAACGGTTTCTTCACCGCATCCTTGATCGTCACCCAACCACCTTTCGAGCCGGGAACCGCGCCCTTGACCATGATCAGGCCACGGTCGGCGTCGGTTTTCACCACTTGCAGGTTCTGCGTCGTCACGCGGGCAGCACCCATGTGACCGGCCATCTTCTTGCCCTTGAACACCTTGCCGGGGTCCTGACACTGACCGGTGGAGCCGTGCGAGCGGTGGCTGATCGACACACCGTGGCTGGCCCGCAGACCGCCGAAGTTGTGCCGCTTCATCGCACCCGCAAAGCCCTTACCGATCGAGGTGCCGGAAACGTCCACGAACTGACCTTCGAAATAGTGGTTCGCGGTGATTTCCTCGCCCACGTCGATCATGTTCTCGGGCGCCACGCGGAATTCCGCGACCTTGCGCTTGGGTTCCACCTTGGCGACGGCGAAATGGCCACGCATGGCTTTCGACGTCCGTTTCGCCTTGGCGGTCCCTGCACCCAGCTGAACAGCGGCATAGCCGTGTTCTTCGGGCGTGCGTTGGGCGACGACCTGCAGTTTGTCCAGTTGAAGAACGGTCACAGGGATCTGCTTGCCGTCTTCCATGAAAAGCCGGGTCATGCCGACTTTCTTTGCGATTACACCAGAGCGCAACATGTCCTGCCCTCCTTAAACCGAGATTTGCACGTCCACGCCGGCAGCCAGGTCGAGCTTCATCAGCGCGTCGACGGTCTGGGGCGTGGGATCAACGATGTCCAAGAGACGCTTGTGCGTCCGGATCTCGAACTGATCGCGCGATTTCTTGTTCACGTGGGGGCCACGCAGAACGGTGAACTTCTCGATCTTGTTCGGCAGCGGGATGGGCCCGCGTACGTCTGCGCCGGTCCGCTTGGCGGTGTTCACGATCTCCTGCGTGCTGGCGTCCAGCACACGGTAGTCGAACGCCTTCAGGCGGATACGGATGTTTTGGCTAGCTACGGCCATTTTTCTTATCCCTAACAGGGTTCCAGCGGAGAGGAAGAGAAGCGGAATTGCCGCCCTTCGTCGCGCCTAAAGTGGGGCCGGGTGCCGACCTCGGTCAGCACCCGGTAACTCTGGATCACCCCGGACCTTGCCCGGGATGACGCTTTGCCTCAGATCACTCGACGATCTTCGACACGACGCCGGCGCCGACGGTGCGGCCGCCTTCGCGGATGGCGAAGCGCAGGCCGTCTTCCATCGCGATCGGCGCGATCAGCTCGACCTCGAACTTCAGGTTGTCACCCGGCATCACCATCTCCGTGCCCTCGGGCAGCGTCACCGTGCCCGTCACGTCCGTCGTGCGGAAGTAGAACTGCGGACGGTAGTTGGCGAAGAACGGCGTGTGACGGCCACCCTCTTCCTTGGTCAGGATATACGCCTCGGCCTCGAACTTCGTGTGCGGCGTCACCGAACCCGGCTTGCACAGCACCTGGCCGCGCTCGACGGCATCACGCTCGATACCGCGCAGCAGCAGACCAACGTTGTCGCCGGCCTCGCCCTGGTCCAGAAGCTTGCGGAACATCTCGACGCCCGTGCAGGTCGTCTTCTTGTTCTTGTTCAGGCCCACGATCTCCATCTCTTCGCCGACCTTGATCAGGCCACGCTCGATCCGGCCCGTGGCAACCGTGCCGCGGCCAGAGATCGAGAACACGTCCTCGACCGGCATCAGGAACGGCTGGTCCACGGCGCGCTCAGGGGTAGGGATGTAGTCGTCGACCGCCGCCATCAGCTCGCGGATCTTCTCTTCGCCGATCTCGGGGTTGTTGCCTTCCATCGCCGCAAGCGCCGAGCCCGCGATGATCGGAATGTCGTCGCCCGGGAAGTCGTACGAGCTCAGAAGCTCGCGCACTTCCATCTCGACCAGCTCCAGCAGTTCCTCGTCATCGACCTGGTCGACCTTGTTGAGGAACACTACCAGCGCGGGAACACCCACCTGGCGCGCCAGCAGGATGTGCTCGCGGGTCTGCGGCATCGGGCCGTCGGCCGCGTTCACCACCAGGATCGCGCCGTCCATCTGGGCGGCGCCGGTGATCATGTTCTTGACGTAGTCGGCGTGGCCGGGGCAGTCGACGTGCGCGTAGTGACGGTTCTCGGTCTCGTATTCCACGTGCGCGGTCGAGATCGTGATCCCGCGCGCTTTCTCTTCCGGCGCACCGTCGATCTGGTCATACGCGCGGAAGTCACCGAAATACTTCGTGATCGCCGCCGTCAGCGTCGTCTTGCCGTGGTCAACGTGACCAACGGTCCCGATGTTCACGTGCGGTTTCGAACGGTCAAACTTTTCCTTTGCCATGGGAAGTTCCCTTTCCTTCGTATTATCGTGTTACGTTTGTCTGTGTTTCAGTTGCTGTTCTGTTTCGCGGCTTTTCGCGCCCGGGCAATGTCCTGCTCACAGGCCAATGTGTGACACGGCCCGTCATGCTTGGCCCGCGCTTCGAGTTCCGCGCGACGCACTGCGGCATCGTTACCGGACACCTGTTCCGAAGATGATCCCGAAGAGGTCGAAATGGTATTCCGCGATGTCGTGGAAGGCGCTTGACCCGGAGGTGCACCGAAAACCAAGATTCGGGATCTTGCGACAAACTCTTGGGACATTTGGCGCAATTCAGTTGAGGCGTCGTCGCGGGTAGCGACGGCGATGATGCCTCCCGCAGCCCAACCGCCGCCACCCGACGAAACCTTCGCGGGCGGCAACAGAACGTCACCGGTGCGAGGATCAACCAATGACAGACTTCCGGTCATCGTGCTTTCACCTCCGATGAGCATCGACTGACCGGCCGTGATGATATTCACATCATCGACAGACAGTTCGGCGCGCGCCGCACGCGGGCCATTGCCCTGCCCGCGCAGCATAACATTTGCCGACTGGGTCACCAACGACTTGACGCTTTCAGACGAGACCGCCCGGCCTTTGGTTTTCTCACCCATATTACTCACATCAACGACGACCTCTGTAATGCGAAGGTTCGACCGCGAAGCTTCGTTCAGCAGCGATTCTTTCGGGGCTGGCCCGGCACAAGCTGCCAAGCCAACCGCCATTACACCAAACAGAACAGTTCTTCTCAACATACCGGTATTCGCTCTTGTCACTTCCGAGGTCACGCGTATTTCGCCTGGATCTCTTCCGAGATGTTCGACGGCACAGGCTCGTAATGTGAGAACTGCATGGTGAACTGGGCACGGCCCGACGACATCGAACGCAGCGTGTTGATGTAACCGAACATGTTGGCCAGCGGCACGTTCGCGTTGATCGCGATGGCGTTGCCGCGCGGCTCCTGTCCCGAAACCTGCCCACGACGCGAGGTCAGGTCGCCGATCACGTTGCCGGTGTATTCCTCCGGCGAGATCACTTCGACCTTCATGACCGGCTCCAGCAGTTTCGCGCCGGCCTTGCGGAGACCTTCGCGCATGCCCATCCGTGCCGCGATTTCAAAGGCCATCACGGACGAGTCCACGTCGTGGAACTTGCCGTCGATCAGCGCGACCTTGAAGTCGATGACCGGGAAGCCGGCCAGCGGGCCGCTATCCATCACGCTCTCGATGCCCTTCTCGACGCCGGGGATGTATTCCTTCGGCACGGCACCACCGACGATGCGGCTTTCGAACGAATAGCCTTCGCCCGGCTCGGTTGGCGAGATGATCATCTTCACCTCGGCGAACTGACCCGAACCACCCGACTGTTTCTTGTGGGTGTAGGTGTGTTCGATCTCGTGGCTGATGGTCTCGCGATAGGCCACCTGCGGCGCACCGATGTTGGCTTCGACCTTGAATTCGCGCTTCAGGCGATCAACCAGGATGTCGAGGTGAAGTTCGCCCATCCCCTTCATGATGGTCTGACCGCTCTCCATGTCGGTCTCGACGCGGAAGGACGGATCCTCGGCGGCCAGACGGGCCAGGCCCTGGCTCATCTTTTCCTGGTCGTTCTTGGTCTTGGGCTCGACTGCGATCTCGATCACTGGGTCGGGGAAGGTCATGGTTTCCAGAACCACCAGTTCCTTGGGATCGCTCAGCGTGTCACCCGTGGTGGTGTCCTTCAGACCGGCCAGCGCGATGATGTCGCCGGCAAATGCCTCTTCGATCTCTTCACGGTTGTTCGAGTGCATCATCATCATTCGGCCGATGCGCTCTTTCTTGCCCTTGGTCGAGTTCTGGATCGTGTCGCCCTTGTTCAGCACGCCCGAATAGATGCGCGTGAAGGTCAGCGAGCCGACGAACGGGTCGTTCATGATCTTGAACGCCAGGCCCGAGAACGGCATGGAATCGTCCGCGCGACGCGGGATGTTCCGAGTCTCGGTCTCGTCATCGGGGGCAAAGCCCATGTAGTCGACCACGTCGAGCGGGCTCGGCAGATAGTCGACAACGGCGTTGAGCAGAGGCTGCACACCCTTATTCTTGAACGCCGAACCGCCCAGAACCGGAACGAAGCTCAGCGACAGCGTGCCCTTGCGGATCAGTTGCCGCAGCGTCGGGATGTCGGGCTCGTTGCCTTCCAGGTATTCCATCATCGCGTCGTCGTCCATTTCGACGGCGTTCTCGATCAGCTTGGCGCGCCAGTCGTCGGCCAGCTGCTTGAGGTCGTCGCGAATGGGCTGGCGGGTCCAGGACGCGCCCAGGTCTTCACCTTTCCAGGTCCACTCTTCCATGGTGACCAGGTCGATGATGCCTTCCAGCTCGTTCTCGGCACCGATCGGCATGGCGATCGGCACGGCTTTCGCGCCGGTGCGGTCTTCGATCATCTCGACACAGTTGAAGAAGTCGGCACCGATCTTGTCCATCTTGTTGACGAAGACGATGCGCGGCACCTTGTAGCGGTCGGCCTGGCGCCAGACGGTCTCGGTCTGGGGCTCGACACCCGCGTTGGCGTCCAGCACGCAGATCGCGCCGTCAAGCACCGCCAGCGAACGCTCGACTTCGATGGTGAAGTCGACGTGGCCGGGCGTGTCGATGATGTTCATCCGGAACTTGGTGTCGTCGGTGCCCTCTTTCGTCGGGTCTTCCTGCCACTGCCAGAAGGTGGTGGTGGCGGCCGACGTGATGGTGATCCCGCGTTCCTGCTCCTGCTCCATCCAGTCCATGGTGGCCGCACCATCGTGCACCTCACCGATGTTGTGGGATTTGCCGGTGTAAAACAGGATCCGTTCCGAGCAGGTGGTCTTGCCTGCGTCGATATGGGCCATGATGCCGAAGTTGCGGTAGCGTTCGAGCGGATAATCGCGTGCCATGATGCAAATGCCTCTAGGGTTTTACCAGCGGTAATGGCTGAAGGCTTTGTTCGCCTCGGCCATCTTGTGGGTGTCTTCACGTTTCTTGACGGCGGTCCCGCGCGAGTTCACGGCATCCAGAAGCTCGCCTGCCAGGCGCTCTTCCATCGTGTTCTCGTTGCGGCCACGGCAGGCGGTGATCAGCCAGCGGATCGCCAGCGCCTCGCGGCGCTCGGGGCGAACTTCGACCGGAACCTGGTAGGTGGCACCACCGACACGGCGCGAGCGGACCTCGACCGACGGTTTGATGTTGTCCAGCGCTTCGTGGAAGATTTCCACGGGCGCGCGTTTGACCTTGTCTTCGACGCGATCGAGCGCGTTGTAGACGATTTTCTCCGCAACCGACTTCTTGCCGTCGATCATCAGGTTGTTCATGAACTTGGTCAGAACCCGGTCGCCATACTTGGCGTCGGGCAGGATTTCACGTTTTTCAGCGGCGTGACGACGAGACATCTGAAATTCCTCTTACTTGGGACGCTTGGCGCCGTATTTCGAACGACGCTGCTTGCGGTCCTTGACGCCTTGGGTATCCAGGACACCGCGCAGGATGTGGTAACGCACACCGGGAAGGTCTTTCACACGGCCGCCACGGATCAGGACCACCGAGTGCTCCTGAAGGTTGTGGCTTTCGCCGGGGATATAGCTGATGACCTCGAAACCATTGGTCAGGCGCACCTTGGCAACCTTCCGCATGGCCGAGTTCGGCTTCTTGGGCGTGGTGGTGTAGACGCGCGTGCACACGCCGCGCTTCTGCGGGCACCCTTGCAGGTGCATCGACTTCTGGCTTCTTGTTTTCGGCTGCCGCGGCTTGCGGATCAGCTGTTGGATCGTTGGCATAGGGTCTCTTTCCCGTCTCTCAACACATGTGTTTGCACCGGGTCACCCCCGCGCGGTTTCAGTTCCTCGCACATAACGCGTCCGCAATGCGCAAATACCGCAATCGTTTCCATTCCGAGGTAAACGACGCGGCGGGTTCCCAGAGGATCGGGGCACTCAAACGGCCCGGATCTTGTCCACTAGAATTTTGAGTTCGACATTCAGGGCGGCCCCCGAGGTCGAGATGAGCGGCGTATAGGGGGAGTCGGGACGGCTGTCAACACTCCCATCCGCCCTGGATGGCGACACGGTATGCCCCTAACAAAAAAGCCCGGATGCGCAGGACAGGAAACCTGTCACGCCACCGCCAACACGCCCTAACGCCCGGCACTGCCACCGGCAACCCCGGTTTCCCGCTTGCCCGCCTCACGCGCATTTGCAACCATGCGGCCACCACGTCTCGAAGGTGCCCCGCTCCATGCGCGCAATCGGTATATGCCGCTTTTCCTATCCCGCGCTCGGCGGCTTCAAACGCATGCACGACACCGTCGAGGAGCGCGAGGCCTATCTCTATGCGCCCGAGCGGATGGAGCTGCGCTTTCGCCACTTCGAGGCGCTCACCCTGCCCTCTATTGCAGGGCAGAAGGACAAGCGCTTTACCTTCATCGTCCTGACCGGAGAGCGGATGCCCAAGCCCTGGTGGGACCGGCTCAACGACATCTGCGCCCCGGTCGAGCAGATCAAGATCGTCACCGCCGAGCCGATGAAACACCGCACCGCGATGCAGTTGGCCATTCAGCACGAGCTTGCCGCGGGCGACGACGACGAGTCCCTGCAGTTTCGCCTCGATGACGACGACGCCGTGGGCACCAACTTCATCCGCGGCATTCGCCGCACCGCCCGGCTGGCCGGCAAGCTACGTGCCGGGTGGCAGAATATGGTGATCGAATATTCCCGCGGTTATTCCGTCAAGCTGACCCCCGACGGCATCCTCGCCCACGACATCCAGGGCCAGTTCCTGGCCTGCGGTCTGGCCGTGCTCTTCCGCCCCGGCGACCCCAAGACGGTGATGAATTACGGCCATCACAAGCTGCACCATTCCATGCCGACCCTGATTGAGCCCGAGACCCACATGTACCTGCGCGCCCTTCATGACGACAACGACAGCCACGCGCGGACCAGCACCAAGGGGCTGGCGCCCCTGACTGACGATCAGCGCGCCTTTTTCAAGGCCCGCTTCAATGTCGACGAGGCGGCTGTGCAAGCGGCCTTTTCCGTCCCAGCTGCGACTCGCGGTAAAGGGTGAACAGCCCGCTGCCCACCACGATTGCAGCCCCCAGCAGGGTCAGCGTCGCGGGCCATTCCCCGAATACCACGAAGCCCAGCAGCATCGCCCATAACAGCCCGGTATAGCGGAAGGGGGCGACGAAACTGATCTCGCCCACCCGCATCACCATGATCGAAAACAGATACCCGCCGATGATGAACAAAGAGGCGGTTCCGACGAGACCGGCCTCCCGCATCCCCATCGGCGCCCAGTCGACGCCAAGGCTCAAAAGCCCGAAAATCGTCATCGTTGCGATGGATGTCAGCAGCGTGACGAACATCGACGGCGTGTCCTTCGACAACCGCCGCGTCGACAAGTCCCGCACGGTGACACAGCCCACCGCCAGCAGCGCGTAAACCGCATAGAAATTGAAGTCATCCGTCCCGGGTCGCACGATCAGCAGCACACCGGCAAAGCCCACAAGGATCGCCACCATCCGCCGCCACCCCACCGGCTCGCGCAGGAACAGTGCAGCGGCCAGCGTGATGGTCAGCGGCAGGGCCTGCAATATCGCCGTCACGTTGGCCAGCGGCATGTTGAACAGCGCCGTCAGAAAGAAATAGGCCGCGCCGACCTCGGCGGCCGTACGCAACGCCATCAACCCCCAGTCCCGGCGCGGCAGGCTCGCCTTCAACGCGCCCATGCGCCACGCGATACAGGCCACCAGCACGGTCGTGATCATCCCGCGCAACAACAGCAACTGGAACAGCGGCACGTCCCCCGCCATCGCCTTCATCGCGGTGTCGTTGAACGTGAAGCACGCCATCGACGCCATCATCAGCAAGGCGCCGGTCAGGTTTTCGGAACGTGTCATGCCCCGGCTCTAGACCGGCGCCGACCCCGGTACAAGCGCCAAGCGCGTCAGTCCGCCAGCATCAATATCATCGCCAGGTTCGGCAGCACCGCGGCAAAGGTGATAAGCGCGTATTTCGACACCGTCACGGCCTTGCCCAGCCAAGTCTCCTTCCGGCTTGCACCTTCAAGGCTGTAGGCCACGGCCATCACCGCATGGCCCCCCGCCTCTCGCTTGCGCCAGTCCCGCCGCAGGTCCGCCATGCTGCGCTCGAAGATCTCCTTCTGACGCAGGTATTCCGCAGTCCGCGCGTCCTGCTCGATCGTCTGTCCGTCCATATACCGTCTCCCATCTTGGAAACGGGAACCTAGGTCGGGCCGAACGCGGTTCGACGGCAAGCGGAGAAACGCGCCAATCTGTCGCTCAGCTGGCGTTTCATCCTTCCGAAAATACTCGAACAAAACCAAACCTGCGCGGCGCAGCCGCACACTCGGATCAGATCGCAGCCCCGGGCGCCAGCGCCTCCAGAAGCGCGCCATGCACCACCGGATTCGCGGCCAGAACCCCGTCGAGCTTCGGCATCGGGTTGTTGAACCGCAGAGGCTTTCCTTCCCGGTCCGAAGTCACCGCGCCGGCTTCGCGCAAGATCAAGTCACCCGCCGCGATGTCCCACTCCCACGCGCCGCGCAGGGTCATCATCGCGTCGAACCGCCCCTCGGCCACCAGCGCCAGCCGATACGCCAGCGACGGGCGGAACCCCCGGTCCATCTCGGGCGGACGCCCGGCCCGCCAGTGCCGCGCGTCGAAATTCGGTTTCGCCGCCAACATGCTGCTTCCGTTCAGCGCCCCGGCATCGCTGACTTTCAGGCGCTTGCCGTTCAGCGTCGCCCCCTGCCCGGCCGCGGCGGCATACATCATGTCCCGCATCGGCAAATAGACCACGCCCGCCACCACCGCGCCCCGCTCGACGACGGCCAGCGCGTGGGCCCAGGTCCGCGTGCCCTCGATGAAGCTGCGCGTGCCGTCGATGGGGTCGATGATGAACACCCGGTCACGCGACAGCCGCTCGGGCGTGTCGGCGCTTTCCTCCGACAGCCAGCCATACTCGGGCCGTGCGCCGCGCAGATGCTCGGCCAGCACCTCGTTCACCGCCAGGTCGGCCTCGGTGACCGGCCCCGCGCCGCCCGGCTTGTCCCAGACCCGCGCCTCGGGACCGGTATAGCGGCAGGCGACCTCGCCCGCCGCCCGTGCCGCAGAAATCAGAAGATCCAGCTCAGTTGCCGGCAAGGGTCAGCCCTTCGACCAGCAGCGACGGCACCACGCGCGATTTCCAGGGCCGCGCGTCATTGGCCGGAATGATCCCGCGCAGCATCTCCGGCAGGCTGCCCGCGATGGTGCATTCGTTCACCGGGAACGCGATCTCGCCCTTCTCGATCCAGAACCCGGACGCCCCGCGGGAATAATCACCCGTATTGGGATTGATCGTCGAGCCGATCATGGACGTCACCAACAGGCCCGTTCCCATCTCCGCCATCAGTTCTTCACGGCTCTTGTCGCCCTGCGTCAGCGCCACGTTGGTCGACAGAGGCGACGGCACCGAGGATGGCGCCCGCCGCGCATGACCCGTCGACGGCAGCCCCAGCTTGCGCCCCGTGGCCAGGTCCAGAATCCACGACTTCAGCACCCCGTTCTCGACCAGCGCCCGCTTTGCCACCGGCAACCCTTCGGCATCGAAAGGCTGCGAGCCAAGCGCGCGCGGGCGCAGCGGATCGTCGGTCAGCGACAGCGCGTCAGGCAGCACGGGCTCGCCCATCCGGTTCATCAGCCACGACGCCCCGCGCGACACCGCACCACCGTTGATCGCGGCCAGCAGATGCCCGATCAGGCTCGCGGCCACGCGCTCGTCGTACAGCACCGGATAGGACCCGGTATAAGGCTTCTTCGCGTCCAGCATCGCAGCGGCACGTTCCCCTGCCCGCGTCCCGATCTCCTCCGGTGTGCGCAGGTCGGCGGCGAATACGCGCGTATCCGCATCATAGTCACGCTGCATCCCCGTGCCCTGCCCGGCAATCGCAACTGCGCTCAGGCTGCGAGCGCTGCTGGTGAACCCGCCGGAAAAGCCGTTGGTCGCCGCCATGTGCATATGCTCGACCTCGTGATCGGCCGACGCCTGAACCTGGGTCACGCCATCCACGGCCATCGCAGCAGCCTCCAGCGCCAACGCGGCCTCCTGCATGTCGGGCGCTGCCGGTTCTGAACCGGGGTCGTGCAATTCCAGCGCCGCGACATCCCAGCTCTGCGCCAGCTGGTCCGGCTCCGCCAGCCCGGCGAACGGATCCTGGGGCGCCTCGCGGGCCATGGCCACCGCGCGTTCGGCCAACATCACGAGGGTTTCTTCCCGTGTGTCCGACGCGCCGACGCAGGCCTGACGCTGCCCCACGAAGACACGCAAGCCGACCTCGACGCGTTCCGATCGCTCCGCCTGTTCCAAGGTTCCGGCCCGGACACCGATGCTCTGGGATCGCCGCTCGACGGCCACCGTATCTGCCGCGTCGGCCCCGGCCTTATGCGCCGCCGCCAAAAGCGCTTCGGTCAGGTTTTCCGGTGTCACGGGCATAAAGCTCTCCTGTATGCTGCGCGCGTCCGACGTCGCGCAGGCGTGTGAGAATTTGGTCAGGGCCCGATCTACTGCGCTGCCGAAACGGGCGCAAGGCATGGGCGCCGGGCAGTCAGCGCAGGCGCTGCCCGTTCACCACGACCTGCCCGTCGCCGAAAAGCTCTACCTCGGCACGCACCGCGTCGTCCTCGCCATCCACCGGTGCGGTGAACATGCCCATCATCATCCGCGCCGACATAGCGTCATCGATCGTCAGAACGCCGGCCTCTGTAAGCCGGTCAAGCAGGCCCTGAACGCCGATCAGTTCGAACGTGGCGTCGCCTTCCGTCGCCGGGAACCCGTCGAAGGCCTGCGGCGCGCTGTGATCGAATCTCACCGCGCCCTTTCCCGCCAGTTCCGCATCCCAGAACCGGGCGTCCAGCGCCCTGAGGTCCAGCGTTTCGATCGACACCGGCAAGGGTCCGTTGAACGATTGGCCTAACGCGGCAAGGTCGAACAACGTCTCCAGAAGGATCGCCTCGCCGCCCAGATCGACCTTCAGATCCGCCGTTTGTCGCGGAAGCGCGTCGGACATGAAAAACGCAGTCCAGGTCTCTTCCGACAGTGTCAGCCCGTCCAATTCGAACCGCAGCGCGTAATCCTGCGGCTCGACCGCCCGCAAGACCGGCATTGCCAGGTCCAAAAGGATTCGCGCCGCCTCAACGTCCACGCTGATGCCCAATAACTCGTCCGTCATCTGCATCTCGGCCGCGTCCGCCCCCGACACGACACCCAAACCGTCGCCCTTCAGCGTGAAAAGGCCCGTGATGTTGGTCCACCGGGTCTCGCTGGAAGCGATCTGCTCGCCGGCATACCATTCGTCGTCCTCGTCAAAGCCGGACTTGGCCGCGGCCTCGTGTCGGAACATCATGCCGGCCTCGGCAAGCTCCGGCAGGCGGTCCAGCGTCGGCCCGCCGCGCGCCAGGCGCAGCTCGGTCAGGGTTTCGACCTCGTCACGCCTCAGCGTACCGGCCAGACCCTCCGGGCTGCTCTGGTCCCCATAGCCATAGTCGATCACCACCTGCCCGGCCACGCCGCGGCGCGTGAAGTCCAGCCAAGCGTCGTCGATCCGGCTGATCTGCGTGATGTCGAAACCGGATTGAACGTACCGGTACTCAGCCGGAAAGGGCTGACCGCCAATACCGTATTCGGTCATGTCGATCTCGAAGTTTTCGCCGCTCCAGCGTGTCTCAATCCCGGCGTCGGTCTGCCGCATCCGCACGCTGACGTCTTCCATTCGCCAGGCGAACGCACCGGACGAGCTAAATCCGTCTTCCGCGTCGCCGGTCGTAGCCACGCTGAACGGCATGGCCTCGGAGGTGGGCAACTGCACCACTATTTCCCCGGCATCGGGCACGAAACGGGGCCCTGGCAGTTGCAGGGTCATCTCAAGCGGAAGCCCCGGAAACTGCATCGAAAGAAAGATCGGTCCCACCGCCAGCGCATCGCCCTCGGGCACAACATCGGCTTCCCAATCAAGGCCCAGCGCCTCGAACTGGGTCGTCCAGACGCCCCACGCCTCCTCGACCGTCAGGTCGGCAAGCGCAGCGCGCGGAACGCACAGCGCCGCGAGCGCGATTCCCTGCCAGACCCTCACCGGCTCACCGCAGCCGCTGGCCGTTGGCCAGCACCTGTCCATCCTCGGTCACCTCGATGGTCGAGGTGATCACATCCTCGCCCTCACCGGGTGTGCCGAACATGCCCATCATCATGCGGGCACCCATGGCCTGCTCCTCAGGCACAAGTCCCATCGCGACCAGTGTATCGATCAGGCCATTGGCACCGCTGACGCGCAGATCGACGCTACCATTCGGAGCGGGCATGCCGGGGAAGGTCTCGTAATCCTCGTTATCGACCTCGAAAGCACCGCTGCCGGTAAGCTCCGCGCCCACGGCTCGCACCACCAGGTCGTTCAGTTGAACGTTCTCGATCCGGTCCAGTGTCTCCTCTGTCGGGGACACGTTCATCATCCGCATGATATCCAGCGGATCGCGGCTCAGCACGGCTTCGCCGGACAGGTCAAAAACCACCGTCATCGGGTCGCGCGGCAGTTGTTCCTCTGCATCGAACAGGGCCCAGATCGCCTCGTCCAGGGTCACCTCTTCCAGCGTCATAAGAAATTCGACCGGCACCGCGCCATCGGTCTCGGTCACCGGCGCCGTGATCTGGCCTTCGCTGCGTCCGATTTGGCCCGCAATCGGAAAGGGCATTTCCGGCGGCATCACGAACTCGAACGCGAAATCGGTATAGGCGCCGCCCACCGACAGCCCGTCTTCGCTCAGCGCGACATCGCTGCTCTCCATGGTATAGGCCGTGGTCTGGCGCATCTCCATGTCCTCGACCGCGGTCACCGTGGTGCCGTCCACCTGCATACCCCCGGTCTTGGCCAAAAGCATCAGCCCGGCGCGCAGCGCATCGTCAAGGTTCAGCAGGTCAACCTGCCCGGCCGGGATCGCCAGTTCCACTTCCGAGGTCCCGCCAGTCATCTTTTGCTGCCCGCTCGACACAGCGCCTTGCGGATCGCTGAATTTCGTGTCGAAGGTCATGCTGTCCGAGGTGGTGGACATCGACACCCTCACGATATCCCCCTCGATGATCTCGTATTGGCTGGTCCCGGTCAAAGTGCCTTCGACCGAAACATCCACCACGCCTTCGTCCGGCACGGTGAAGTCGGTCAAGGCGAACCGCGCGTTCTCGAACGCCCCGTCATAGCTCACCTGCCCCGGCGAGCCGGTGGCAATGGTCGGAGTGTCGAACCCTTCGTAAACCAGAGACGCGGACATCACCTCACCCTCCTCGGGCAAGGTGAAGGTGATCTCCGCTGTCATTCCATCGGGATAGGCAAGCGCCACGCTGCCGTCGCCCTGTTCGGTCAGGGTGAAGCCGTTCGAACTCAGCCGCGCCACGCCCGCATCCATCGGCATCGCATAGGTCATGACCATGCTGTCGACCCGCAGGCTGTCGCCTTCGCGCACCGGCTCGGCAGTGACCTCAAAGCCAAAGGCCCGGGCCGGCGCCATCATGTTGGTCAGGACGTCGTCGGCCGTCACATCGGCCAGCGCCGTCACCGGCGCCACAGCCGAAGCGCTCAGGATCACGGGGAAAACACGGGAATACGTCATAGGCTCACCTTTCATCAGAGCTCAATCGTCAAAAGCACGAAGGGCCGGATCGTCCGGCCCCCGCAAATGTCTTCACCTCGGTCGGGTTCAGCGCAGACGCTGCCCGTTCGCAAGGACCTGTCCGTCGCTCTTGACCTCGATCGTCGAGTTCAGCGTGTCCTCGCCGTCGCCGGGAACCGCGAACATGCCCATCATCATGCGCACGCCCATCGCCTGTTCCTCTGGGACAATGCCCATGGCAATCAGCGTATCCAGAAGCCCGTTCGCGCCGGTCAGCTTGAGGTCGACCGACCCGTCCGGCGCCGGCATTCCGTCGAAGGTCTCCAGATCGGAGTTGTCGAAAGTGAACGCCCCTTCGCCGGTCAGTTCCGCACCCGCTGCGCTGACCGTCAGGGTGTTGATATCCAGCGTGTTCAGCTCGCCCGGCACACCCAACTCGCCGGTTTCCGCTGCTTCCATCTGCTCGGGGTCGAACAGGTCGAAGAACAGCTTGGCCGTCCCTGTCAGGTCCAGGTCGATCGTCGCCGGGTCACGAGGCAACTGGCCTGCGGGATCGAAAATGCCCCAGATCATGTCCGACATGGTGAAATCGCCCAGCGTCAGGCCCAGCGCAAAATCCTGTTCCTCCTCGCTCTCGACGATGGGGGCGGTCAGGTTGAAGGCCGCGGTGCCGAACCCGACCTCGATCGGTAGAGGAATATCGCCGCCGGTCATGTTCAGCTGCATGTTGCTCGCCGACAGATCGTAGGTCAGGCCATCAGCGCCCATCGCCACGGTGATCTCGCCTCCGTCCGAGCTGGTGGTGCCCTGCGTCGTCTGCGACGGCTCCACGATCTCGAATTCGCTCGATCCTTCGGAATAGGTGATCGTTGCATCAGCATCGAAACCGTTCTCGATCGAGGCCGCGAAATTGCCCGGGTCCATCTCGAGCGGCATCGCGCCATTGGCAGCGACCGTCATGCCGGCGAACTGGCCTTTCCAGGTGAACTGGCCGTCGCTGCCCTCGGGGTCGGCCACGTCGATGGTGTAGTTCACCGGGCCGGCGGTCATCTTCTGCTCGGATGTGCGCAGGTTGCCGACCGTCATCGTGGTCGTCCCTTCGACATCGGCAATGCGGAACTCCACCGTACCGATATCGACGGTTTCACCTTCGGCGACCACGTCGCCCACGATGATCGCGATCTCGCTGGCTGAATAATTGTACAGCAGGTCATCGGGGTCGCCCGATGCGGTCATCTCGAAACCGGTCGTGTTGTATTCCAACCCGATTGCCACCTCTTCGGCATCCGGATAAGAGGCCTGTATCTGCATCGGCATCGAGGCGGGGATCGACACCGAAACCGTGCCGTCGCCGTTATCAGTAAAAGTTATCTCGCCAAGGTTGACGGAAACCGTCATGTCCTCTTCGGGAACAGCCATCGACATGGTCACGTCCGACACGGTCAGAGCGTCGCCCGATTGGGATTCTTCGCCGCTCACCTCGTAGCCGGAGCTCGACAGGTAGCCTTGCCAGTCGGCCCAGACATCCGCCGGCGTGACGTCCGCCTGCGCCGCACCCGCTGTCAGCGCGATGCTCATCGCAGTGGTCATCCCGAACCGGGCTCGCCCTGTCAAACCGAACATTTTCATGAAGAATCCTTTCGTGTTGAAATCGTTGGTCGCGCATAGCTTCCGCCGTAGCGCAGGCATGGTCAAGGGGGGTAATTCCCGCCTTCCGCTGGACCTTGCCCGCCACGCGCGATAGCTCTCGCATCAAGACTTAGTCATCGCAGCGGCGAAAAGGTTCAATCCCATGCAAGACAAGACTGTCCTCGTCACTGGCGCCAGCCGCGGCATCGGCGCCGCCGCGGCCCGCCATTTCGCGTCGCTGGGGGCCAATGTGGTGCTCGCCGCGCGAAGCACCTCCGCGATCGAGGAGATCGCGTCCGAGATCGGCGACCGCGCCCTGGCCGTATCCTGCGACGTCAGCCGCTACGACGACGTCAGCGCCGCGGTGGCCGCGACCACCGACCGTTTCGGCGGGCTCGACGTGCTGATCGGCAACGCCGGGGTGATCGAGCCCATCGCGCACCTGTCCGACGTCGATCCCGACGAGTGGGACACGGTCATCGACATCAACCTCAAGGGCGTCTTCCACGGCATGCGCGCCGCCCTGCCGGTCATGAAACAGGCCGGCTCCGGCACCATCATCACCATCAGTTCGGGTGCCGCCACCAGCGCGCTCGAAGGCTGGAGCCACTACTGCGCCTCCAAGGCCGCCGCGCTGATGCTGACCCGCGCCGCCGACAAGGAAAACCGCGATCACGGCATCCGCGTTCTGGGCCTGTCGCCCGGCACGGTGGCCACCGACATGCAGCACCAGATCAAGGCCAGCGGCATGAACCCAGTGGCCCAGCTCGACTGGTCCGACCACATCCCGCCCGACTGGCCCGCGCGGGCGCTGGCGTGGATGTGCACGGCCGAGGCAGATGGCTGGCTGGGTCAGGACATCAGCCTGCGCAACGAGGATATCCGTCTCACGGTGGGCCTGACATGATCGACCTCGACAAATCCGATGACGGCCTCTGGACCGTCACACTGAACCGGCCGGACAAGGCCAATTCCCTGACCCGCGCCATGCTGACCGAGCTGGCCGACATCGCCGAGGCCGCCACCGAGGCCCGCGCGCTGGTCCTGACCGGCCGCGGCAAGGCGTTCTCGGCGGGCATGGACCTCGAGGCCGCCAAATCGGGCCTGCCAACCGACCCGGTGTGGGAGCGCCTGTCGGGCGCATTCTCTGCGCTGCCCTGCCTGACCATCGCCGCGCTCAATGGCACCGTCGCGGGCGGGGCCATGGGCATGGTGCTGGCCTGCGACCTGCGCATCGCGGTGCCCGGCACCAAGGTCTTCTACCCGGTGATGAAACTTGGGTTCCTGCCACAACCCTCCGACCCGGGGCGGCTGACGCGGCTGATCGGCCCGTCGCGGGCCAAGATGATCCTGATGGCGGGCCAGAAGATCGACACGGAAACCGCGCATCACTGGGGCCTGATCGACCAGGTGACAGAGCCCGATGCCCTGCTCGACACTGCGCGCACGCTCGCCACCGATGCGCTCGGCGCCACACCGGACCACGCGGCGGGCATCAAGCACCTCTGCCGCCCCTGAGCGCGCCGGAATTTTCGAAAATTCCGGGATAGAGAATAAGTATTTTCTATCCCGTTTTCCGCGCGGAAAACGGCGCCTACGTGATCCGTATCCAGTTCATCATGCCCGACATCTGGTGCGCGGCCATGTGACAATGAAACATCCAGTCGCCCGGGTTTTCGGCGACAAAGGCAATCTCGCGTGTCTCGTCGGGATGGATCACCAGCGTATCACGCCACGGCCCCAGACGCCCATCGGGTAGCACCTCACGGAAATGCTGCCCATGCAGATGCATTGAATGGGAAAACGCCGTCCGGTTTTCCATCGGCACCCGCACCGTCTCTCCTAGGCTAGCTTCGACCAGCGGCTTATCATCCATCCCGGCCTGCCCGTTGAAGGCCCAGAACTGCCCCGCCTCATAGAGCGCCCGCGCCTCCATCTTTGATCCCTGCCACATGACCCGCTCCGGCAGGCCCCGCATCGCGCCGCCCTCCATGACCAATGGCACCTGCCGCGCATCCTTCAACGCCAGCTCTGGCAGGTCGTTGGGTGGCAGTGCTTGCGGCGCGTCTCGCACGGCCTGCTCCACGCCGTCGACCGACACGGACACCGTCGCATAGGTCCCGTCCCGCTCCACCGATCCGATGATCGCCTCCTCCCCGGTCTCGGCGGTGATGTCCACGATCAGGTCCGCGCGCTGCGCCGGTCCCAGTTCCAGTTGCTCGACCCGCTCGGGCCGCTCCACCGACATCGCGTCCAGCGCCACCACCCAGGCGTTCATCCCCTTAAATACCAGCCGGAACACCCGTGCCGTCGCCGCATTGACCAGCCGCAGCCGCAGCCGCGTGCCCCGCGCATAGCTGCGCCGCAGCTCGCCCGCGCCGTTCACGGTGATATAATTGCCCAGCCGTCCGGCATGGGACATGTCGTGCCGATTGCCGAACTCGGTATGCAGTTGCGCGTCCTCGGTCAGCCGCCAGTCGTCCAGCACCGCGATCTCCTCGGCATCCACCTCCGGCGGCTCCGCCTCGTCCACCACCAGCACCCCGGACAGCCCGCGCGAAATCTGCTCCAGCGAATTGGCGTGCGGATGGTACCAGAACGTGCCCGCATCGCGCAGGGCAAACCGATAGTCGAAGCTCTCGCCCGGGTGCACCGCCGCCTGCGTCATGCCCGGCACGCCATCCATCGCGTTGGGCAGGCGCAACCCGTGCCAATGCACGGTCGTTTCCTGCTCCAACCCGTTGACCAGCCGCGCCTCGAACATCTCGCCCTGCTTATGGCGCAACACCGGCCCCGGCACCTGCCCACCGTAGGACCATACGCGCGTCTTCGGAAACTCGCCGGGCGCCAGCTGAACCTCGGCGGGCGCCGCGGTCAGAAGGTGGCGCGAGTCACCGGCCCACGCCGGCCCCGGCATAACCTGTGCCCCGACCAGCCCGCCGGCCAGCGCCATCACCTCCCGCCGTGTCAGATCCATCTTGCCCTCGTATGTTTCCACGCCCGCAAGAGTGCCCCATCCCGGCGCGCGGTCAAGTCACGCTGCCGCGACCCATTCCCGCGCCGCGTCCAGATCGGCCAGATCATAGGTCCGCAGCTTGGTCGACATCAGCGCCCCCGCCGCCTTGGACACCGGCCCGATCCAGCCGATATCCGACACCACCGCCACATGGCTGATATGGCGCAGATTCCTGAAATCGAACTTGATCCCCGGCCAGATCACCGAGGGCTCGAACCCATCGAGGCTCTCGATCACCTCGATCAGCTTCACCGTGCCCTGGGCGTCGATAAAGCTCTGCATCCGGTCAGCGATCCGGTCGTAATCCTCCCGCGTGACCTTTCCCGACACCGTCAACTCGACGGTCTTCGTATCGGCATCTTCGATATATTTGACGGTCATTATGAAATCCTCCCGCGCCAAGCATACCGCATCCCGGCACGCCCCGCCTTGCGCGAAGTCAACGTTTCCGTCGCCCACCCGGTGTTTTCGAATGAAACCCGGGCGGGCGCTTGGCCACCCAGCGGATGAACTTTTCCAGCCGGGGATGTGCCCGCAACGCCTCAATCGTGGCATAGTCCCGCGCCAGCTCCGCCTCTGTCAGCGTGGCGTGAATCTCGTTGTGGCAGATCTGATGCAACAGCACGACCGGCCCGCCCTTGCCGCCTTTCAGCTTGGGAACCAGGTGATGCAGGCTCTGCTTTGCCTCGGGCGGGATGGGCCGTCCGCACAACGGACACACCGGGTCGTCCATCGCTTTTCCTTGATCTTTTTGCCACGACAGGCAAGAGGATGGAGGCACCACGAAGAATGGCAAGGGGGCTGCCATGGATTGGGACAACCCGCCCGCGTTTGTCGCGCAGGGCATCGAATACGCCCGCCAGGGCTGGGACATCGCGCAGACATGGGCGCTCAGCCCCGCGGCCTGGTCGCAATTCGCGATCCTCGTAGCGGCGTTCCTGTTGGCCTGGCTCATCACCCGCCGCCTGCGCCCGGCGCTTGCCCGCGTCCTGACCCCACCCGAGGACCAGGTTCATATCCTCGCCCGCGCGCGCCGGTTCCTGCTGCTTTTCCTGCCGTTGCTGCTGCCGCTGCTGGCCTATGTCCTGACCGGCATCGGCGAAAACGTGACCCGCTCGGTCTTCGGCTCCGGCGCCGTCATCGCCTTTGGCCAACGATTGTTCCTCTTTCTCGCGGTCCGCGCCCTCGTGCGCGACATCATCTCGGACCCGTTCCTGAAACTGCTGGGCCGCTACGTCCTGATCCCTGTCGCGGCGCTCTACGTGCTGAACCTGCTGGGTCCCGTGACCGAACGCCTCGAGTCCACCATCGTCCCCCTGGGCAACATGTCCTTCGACCTTCTGTGGCTGATCAAGGCCGTCGTGGCGGGCGCCATAGCCTTCTGGCTGGGCCGCTGGTCGAACGAGCAATCCGCCACCTACATCCAGTCGCAGGAAGAGATGCGCCCGGCCACGCGCCAACTTGCCGCCAAGGCCGCCGAGATCGCCATTTTCGGCGCGGCCTTCCTCGTTCTGATGAACTTCCTCGGCATCCCGCTGACCTCGCTCGCCGTCCTCGGCGGCGCCATCGGCGTGGGCCTCGGCTTCGGCCTGCAAAAGATCGCCTCGAACTACATCTCGGGTCTCATCCTGCTGCTCGAAGGCCAGGCCACCGTTGGCGACTATGTCGAACTCGACAACGGCGAGGCGGGCACGATCGTCAAGACAACCGCCCGCGCCATGTTCCTAGAAACTTTCGATGGCCGCTGGATCGTGGTCCCAAACGAGGATTTCATCACCACCCGTGTTGTGAACTACTCCGATCAGGGCAGCGCCAACCGTTACGAGGCGCCCTTCTCGGTCAGCTACGACACCGATATCAACCTCGTGCCGGGTATCATCGAAGAGGCGGTCTCGAAGCTCGATTTCATCCTGCAAGAACCCGACGGCCCCGATTGCGAGTTGCGCGCCTTCGGCGACAGCGGCGTCGAGTTCGCCGTCGAATTCTGGGTCAACGGCATCGACGACGGCAAGAACCGCTTCACCCCGCAGGTCCTCTTCGCCATCTGGAACGCGCTCAAGGCGCATGACATCGAAATCCCCTTCCCGCAGCAGGTCGTGCATCACAAGGGGCTCGGCACCGCGACACCCCCCGGCGCATGACCGACGCGCTCGTCATCGGCGCGGGGCCGGCGGGCCTGATGGCCGCCGACGCACTCGCCTCGGCGGGCGTGCCCGTCACCGTGGCCGAGGCCAAGCCATCCCCGGCCCGAAAGTTCCTCATGGCCGGCAAGTCCGGCCTCAACCTCACCAAGGCCGAGGATCCGGAAACCTGCCTTGCCGCCTATGCCGAGGCCGCGCCACACCTGCGCCCGATGCTCACCGCCTTCGGGCCGGACGATGTCATCCGCTGGGCAGAGGGGCTGGGCCAGCCCGCCTTCACCGGCTCCACCGGCCGCGTCTTTCCCACCACGATGAAAGCCTCGCCGCTCCTGCGCGCGTGGCTCTCCCGTCTCGAAGGGCTGGGCGTGACCCTGCACCGCCGCTGGCGCTGGGCCGGCTGGAATGGCGATGCGATAGAGTTCGACACGCCGGGTGGCCCGCACAGCCTGACGCCCACCGTTACCGTGCTGGCCTGCGGCGGCGCCAGCTGGGCGCGCCTCGGCTCCGACGGCGCGTGGGCGGCTCATCTGCCGGATCAGATCACTCCGTTCCAACCCGCCAACATGGGCTTCACCGTCGACTGGTCGTCGCACATGCAGCGCCATTTCGGCCAGCCATTAAAGAACATTGCGCTTCACGCCGGCAGCCACGTCTCACGCGGCGAGGTCGTTCTGTCCTCCAAGGGTATCGAAGGCGGCGGGCTCTACGCACTCTCCCGCCCGCTACGCGAGGGAGCGGCGCTTACGGTCGACCTGCGCCCGGACCTGTCGCTCGACGCACTCCGAAAACGCCTGAACCGTCCGCGCGGCAAGGCCAGCCTATCGAACCACCTGCGCAAAACCCTGCGCCTCGCGCCCGTAGAACAAGCTCTGCTGAACGAATGCGCCCGCCCTCTGCCCGACGACCTCGCGCCGGTCATCAAGGCCCTGCCGATCCCCCTTGCCGGCCCGCGCCCCATGGACGAGGCGATCTCGACCGCCGGCGGCCTGCACTTCGACGCCCTGACCGAAGATCTGATGCTGACATCCCGCCCCGGCACCTTCGCCGCCGGTGAAATGCTGAACTGGGAGGCGCCCACCGGAGGCTATCTCCTGACCGCCTGCCTGTCGACAGGGCTTTGGGCCGGTCGCGCCGCGGCCCGCTTTGCGACTGGCAGATTTACACCCTGACGCGCTGACTGCGGCCGCCTCCATCCCGTAGGGTGGGTGAAACCCACCACGCGAACCGGCCGCTCCCTCACCCCATCTCCGACACCTTCCGGAACGCCTCGCGCGTTTCCAGCCGCGCCCTATACGCCTCAAGCACCTCGCCGGGGCCGGGAAACTTCGCGATCTCCGCCCAGCGCAAACAATGCACCAGCAGAATATCGGGGATCGTCATCTCCTCTCCCATCAGAAACGGGCCCTCTAGCGCCTCGGACAGCCGCGCGATATTGGCCTCGTACTCCCATTTCAGCGTGTCCTTGACCGCGCCCACCCGCTTGTCCTCGGGCAGAACGAATGTGTGCCGCGCCGCCATCCACAGGGCACAATCCACGTCATCGAGGATCTGGTGCGTCAGCGCATCCTGCCGCGCGCGCTCCAACGTGCCCGCCTTGTAAGTCAGCGCGCCATGCCGGTCGGCCAGGAAGCTCATGATCGCCACCGATTCCGTCACCACCGCGCCGTCCACCCGCAACGCGGGAATCTTGCCCGACGGGTTCGCCGCCACCGCCTCGGCGCTGCGCGGCCCGGCAGGCGTGTGATCATAATCCACGCCCAACTCTTCCAGCAGCCACAGCACCCGGAACGCCCGGCTGGCCTTCGATCCGATCACTTCGTACATGTCGCGTCTCCCAGATTTGACGCCTCACGCTTGCGCGCCTTGCGGAGCGGCGCAACGAAATTCCGCTCCCTTGCTGACATTTGCTGTCATACTGAACGCCTATCCTGCCCCAACCTGGAGTGGAGACCTATCATGCAAAAATCCGGAACCTGCCTTTGCTGCGCAGTGACCCTCGACATCGCCAACGCCCCTGACACCACCGGCGCCTGCCATTGCGGGATGTGCCGCAAATGGTCCGGCGGCGTCTATCTGGGACTGCACGTCAAGGCGGGCGATGCCACGATCACTGGCGCCAACAACATTTCCACCTACATTTCCTCCGACTGGGCCGAACGCTGTTTCTGCGCCACCTGCGGCACGAACCTCTTCTACCGCGTCACCGCACCGGGCCCGATGCAGGGCGACATGCACGTCGCTCTTGGCCTGTTGAATGACCCGACCGGCATCACCCTGACCGAGGAAATCTTCATCGACCGCAAGCCCGACGCCTACGCGCTGGCAGGCGACCACAAACGCATGACCGAGGCCGAAACCCTGGCCATGTTCGCAGAGATCTCCTGAACCGCCCTACCGCTGCGCCAACGTCGCCAGCCGGATCAGCGCACGCTCCACCAGCGCCATGTCGGGCGCCGTCTGCCCCGCCGAGCGCAGGCGCAGGTCGGTGTCGGTCAGCACGCCCAGCGCCTCTTCCAGCTTGGCCGCGCCCCAATGCGCCGCCTGCCGCTGCATCCGGTCGCGCCGGGGGCCAAAGACAGGCGGACGCACCCGCGCGATGCCCTGCCCCGGCCCGCCCGGATCACTGGCCGCCGCGAACAACGTTCGGAAATGCCGGTTCGCCGCCATGCACAGGCCCACCGGCTGCACGCCCTGCGCCCGCAGCCGCTTCATCACCGGCCCGATCTCGCCCGGCTTGGCCTCGGCCACCAGATGCAGCACGTCGTCCAGGTCCGCTTCCACCGACACCGGCGCACAGGCGGCGATATCCTCGGCGCTCAAGGGCGTCTCATCGCCGCGCTTGTACAGCGCCAGCTTGTCCATCGTCTGGCGGAAATCGCCCGGATCCAGCGCCCGGGCCAGCGCATTCAGGTCGGCCATCGCCTCGCGCGGGATGTCCCGCAGCCCCGCCTTCGACAGGATCGCCTCGATCTCGGCCCGCCCCGGCGGCTCGTCATAGATCGCAGACGCATAGGCATTCTTGTGCCCCTCGAACAGCTTGCGCAGCTTCGAAGCGGGCTTCAGGCTGCCGGCAGTCACCACCACCTGCGCATCCCCCGGCTGCCACTCCTCCAGCGCCGCCGTCACCACCGGCGCCACGGTCTCGTTGGCGTCCTCGACAAAGGCCACGCGCGGGCCGGGAAAGAACCCCTGCGCCTTGATCGCATCGAGCAGCATCGCCGGGTCCTTGCGCAAATCGCTCGCCGGGATACGCGTCAGCCGCATCTCCTCCTCGCCCTGCGGTCCGATCAGCGCGGCAATCACCTCCTGCCGCTTCAGCGCCACGCGCATCGCATCGGTGCCATAGATCAGCAGGCCGGTCTTGTCCGGATCGGGCCGCGCGAAATAGGCCGGCGCATCACGGGGCGACAGCTTCATGCCGGCAGCTTGCCGGCCTCGGCGGTCAGGCGGTTCAGGATCTGGTCCGCCAGGATCACCATCAGCCGCGCCTCGGCATCGCGCTCGGCCGCCTGCGTCGCCACGGTGGTGCCCGAGGCCGAGTAGGAGGTAAAGTTGTCCGCCTGCCCGCTCAGGACGACCGCATTGCTGCGAAGATCGCGCAGCGCATATTTCACGTTGCCCAGCAGGTTGTAGCGCGTCGTCACGTTGGTGCGCGAGATCGCCACGGCCTCTTCCCTCAGATTGACCGAATAGCTCAGCCCGTAAACCTGCCGCTCGCCGCGCCCCAGCCGGTCCTCGATATGCCGGGTCAGCAGGTAGCCCGGGCGGCTGTCCGGCGCATCCACCAGAACGGCATTCTGCAACCTCTGCGCCGCGCCGCGTGGCCCATAAGCAGGCGCAAAGCCACAGGCGGCCAGCCCGGCGGGCAGGCCCAGCAACACGAAACGACGGTTATACGACGACATTCACGATCCGCCCGGGGACGACGATGACCTTCTTGGGCTGGGCCCCATCCAGCGACCTTGCCACAGCTTCCTGCGCCAGCGCGACTTTTTCAACCTCTGCCTTGTCCATGTCCTTGGGCACGCTGATTTCGGCCCGGCGCTTGCCATTGACCTGGATCGGCAGGGTCACGTTGTCGTCCGCCAGCATCGCTTCGTCGGCGACCGGCCACGGCGCCTGCGCCACCAGCCCCTCGCCGCCCAGCGCGGACCAAAGCTCTTCGGACAGGTGCGGCGTCATCGGCGACATCAGCTGAGCCAGAACCTTGGCCGCGGCCTTTTTCGCCTCCGCCCCGGCGCCGGACTTGGCCAGCGTATTGGTAAAACCGTATAGCTTGGCAATCGCCGCGTTGAAGCCAAAGCTTTCCACGCCGCCCGTCACGTCATGAATCGCCCGATGCATCTCTTTTGCCAGCGCTTCGTCCTCGGACGCATTGGCCGGGCTGGTATCCCCGGCAATCTCCGCCACGATCCGGTACACTCGCGCAAGGTGTTTGTAGGTCGCCTCGGCCCCGGCGGCGGTCCATTCCACGTCACGCTCCGGCGGGCTGTCGGACAGGACGAACCAGCGCGCGGTGTCTGCACCGAAGGCGTCGATGATGTTGACCGGATCAACCACGTTCTTCTTCGACTTCGACATCTTGGCCGAGGGAATGATCTGAACCTCGGTGCCATCGGCCAGCTTGCCGTTGGTCACGTCCTCCGGCAGGTGATAGACCGGGCGGCCATTGGCGTCCTTCGTCTGGTAGATCTCGTGCGTCACCATCCCTTGCGTGAACAGCGCGTCAAACGGCTCGATCGCCTTTTCCGGCAGGTGCCCGCAGATATGCATCGCCCGGGCAAAGAACCGGCTGTAAAGCAGGTGCAGGATGGCGTGCTCGATACCACCGATATACTGGTCGACATTCATCCAGTACGTCGCATCCTCCATCCGCGTCGGCGTGTCCGCATCGGGGGCAGTGAACCGCGCGAAATACCAGCTGCTGTCCACAAAAGTGTCCATCGTGTCGGTCTCGCGCCGCGCATCCGCGCCGCAGCTCGGGCATTTGCAATCCCGCCACGTCGGATGCCGGTCCAGCGGATTGCCTGGAATTGAGAAATCAATCGGCGTGCCACCCTCGTCATAGGGCAGCTCGACCGGCAGGTTCTCTTTCTTTTCCGGCACCACGCCGCAGGTCTCGCAGTGGACCACCGGAATGGGGCAGCCCCAATAGCGCTGCCGCGACAATCCCCAGTCGCGCAGGCGGTACTTCACCTGCCCCGTGCCAAGCCCGTTTTCCTCGAACCAGTCGATCGTGGCGTCTATGCCTTCCTGGCTGGTGGCCTCGCCCACACCCGCGAAATGGTCGATATACACCACCGTCTCGGTCTTGGCGGGCACCAGCGCCTCGGTCTCGACATCCTTGTCCTGCCCGGGCAGATAAAAGGCATTGCGCACCTCAAGCCCATACTTGCGCGCGAAATCAAGGTCCCGCTGGTCATGCGCCGGACAGCCGAAGACCGCGCCGGTGCCATAGTCCATCAGCACGAAATTCCCCACCCAGACGGGCAGTTCCTTGTCGGGCCAGACCGGGTGACGCACCGTGATCCCGGTGTCGATCCCCTTCTTCTCGGCCTTTTCCATCGCGGCCTCTGTGGTGTCCATCTTGCGCGTCTCGGCGATGAACGCCGCCAGCTCGGGATTGTCCTTCGCCAGCGCGCGGCTCACCGGATGCTCCGGCGAAATCGCGATGAAACTTGCCCCGCGCATCGTGTCGGGCCGGGTCGAGTAACAGATGATCGGGTCGCCCGCATCCGTCCGCGCGAACGGAATCTCGATGCCACGCGACTTGCCGATCCAGTTCTCCTGCATCAGCCGCACCTTCGCGGGCCAGTTCTCCAGCCCGTCCAGCGCCTCCAGCAACTCACCCGAGAAATCGGAAATCTTGAAGAACCACTGCGTCAGCTCGCGCTTTTCGACCTCGGCGCCCGACCGCCAGCCCTTGCCGTCGATCACCTGCTCGTTGGCCAGCACGGTCATGTCCACCGGGTCCCAGTTCACGACCGCGTTCTTCCGGTAGACCAGCCCCTTTTCCAGGAAATCGAGGAACAGCGCTTGCTGCTGGCCATAATATTCGGGATCACAGGTGGCGAACTCCCGGCTCCAGTCGAGGCTGAGGCCCAAGGGCTTCATCTGCCCGCGCATGTCGGCGATGTTGCCATAGGTCCAGTCCTTGGGATGTCCCCCGCTCGCCATCGCGGCGTTCTCGGCGGGCATCCCGAAGGCGTCCCATCCCATCGGGTGCAGCACGCTGTGCCCGGTCGCCAGCTTGTAGCGCGCAATGACGTCGCCCATCGTATAGTTACGTACATGCCCCATGTGGATGCGCCCCGAGGGATAGGGGAACATCTCCAGCACGTAGTATTTCGGCTTCTCCTGCGACCGCGCGGCCCGGAAAATCCCGGCCTCGTCCCAGGCCTTTTGCCATCTTGCTTCGATATCAGCGGCGGAATAACGCGACATGACCCGATCGGCCCCTCGTTTCTCAAACTCCAAAGGGTGATAGGGCCCCGCGCCCGCAGGGTCCAGTGCGCAGCAGGCAAAAATCGAGCGCCACCGATTTCTTCCAAGAAATCGGGCCGGAAATTTCGAATTTTCCGACTTGGAATTTTGCAAAATTCCGCCCCGCCGCTATAAGCCGAAAAAAAACGCGCGGGCATTTCCATGAAAATCCTCTTCATCCATCAGAATTTCCCCGGCCAATACAAACACCTTGCGCCGCTGCTGGCCTCGCGCGGGCACCAATGCGTGGCGCTGACACTCAAGGTCGACAAACCCGCCAACTGGAATGGCGTCCGCGTCCTGCCCTACAAACTGCCCAAGCGCGATGGCCAGAACCTGCATCCCTGGCTGGTCGACCTCGACACCAAGGTCACGCGCGGCGACGCCTGTTACCGCGCCGCCCGTCAGCTCAGGGAAAAGGGGTTCCAGCCCGATCTCATCCTGGCCCATCCCGGCTGGGGCGAATCAATGTTCCTGCGCGATGTCTGGCCCAAGGCTCGGCTCGCGATGTATTGCGAGCTCTACCACCTCGCCGACGACGCCCACCTCAACTTCGACCCGGAATTCGATACGTCCGACCGCGGCCTTCAGGCGCTGCGGATCCGGCTCAAGAACGTCAACAACCACCTGCATTTTCCCTTCGCGGATGCCGGTATAAGCCCCACGCGCTTTCAGGCCGACACGTTCCCGGCAGAGTTCCGTGACAAGATCACCGTGTCGCACGACGGTATCGACACGCTCAACGCCTGCCCCATGGCGGATGTGCGCCTTGCCATCGACGGCCAGGTCGACGTCACGCGCGACGACGAGGTCATCACCTTCGTCAACCGCAACCTCGAACCCTACCGAGGCTACCACATCTTCATGCGCGCCCTGCCGCGCCTTCTGCGGGAACGTCCCAATGCCAAGGTCCTGATCGTCGGCGGCGACGAGGTCAGCTACGGCGCCGCGCCGCCCAAGGGCCAGACGTGGAAGCAGATCTTCCTCGACGAGGTGCGCGACCAGATCCCGGACGCCGATTTCGCCCGCGTGCACTTCCTCGGGCGCATCCCCTACGATCAGTTCCTGCGCCTCCTGCAGGTCAGCCGCGTGCACGTTTATCTCACGTACCCGTTCGTGCTCAGCTGGTCGTTGATGGAGGCGATGTCCTGCGGCGCCGCCATCGTCGCCAGCGGGACCGCGCCAGTGCGCGAGGTGATTCGCCATGACGAGACGGGTCGGCTGGTGGATTTCTTCGACGGCGACGCTCTGGTGGACGAAGTCTGCGCCCTGCTCGATGACGAAGCTGCGCGTCGCAGGTTGGGTGCAGCCGCGCGCCAAATGATGCGCGACAAATACGACCTGCATACGATCTGCCTGCCGCGTCAGCTCCAGTGGCTTTCGGGCATCATGGACAACGCGCCTGTCTGAGGCGCGGCCGCGCGGCGGATCAGAATCGACCCGCCTGCGTCCGCAGTTGCCGTGCACGGGTCAGGATCGCGTCTTCGACCGCCCGCTGCGTGCCGGCGGCAACCGGGCCGTTCCGCGATTGCAACGCCACGTTCAGCGCCCGCGCGTCCAGTGCCGGGTCGCTGATCAGGACGGTCGCGCGATAGGCCCGTCCGCCCCCCGGCGGCGTGCCATACCCGGTCGAGATCACCCCGGTGAACGGATCGGCGCTCTGCACCGGGAGAAAATTCAGAACCTCCAGCGAGGCGGTCCAGAGGAAACGGTTGACCCGGATTCCCGCCGAGCCGTCGTTCTTGAACGCGTCGAACAGGCTGGTGCCCCCGGTCGCGGATGTCGGTGTCTGGTTCGGTCCGCCTTCTACACGGTAGGCCTCGGGATCCAGCTTGCCATTCCTGAACGTACTGCAAGAGGCCAGAAGACCCACACTCGCCAACAGCACCACGGCGCTTTTCAAAGGGGATTTGAACATTCCACCACCCGTTCCATTTTCCCCCTCATTATCCAACGATCCGAACGTGGGCAAGGTTGTTTCCCGGTCCCATGACCGAATGGATCACAACTGTGGTCCCAGGGCTCCGGCATTTGCGCAAGCGCCGCGCCTGTGGCACTAAGCCGATAGCCGAAATCGCCCGGAATCCCCCCATGAGCCTGCACGACATCCAAGCCCGCATCGCCACCGCAGAAAAAGACGCCGGACGCCGCCCGGGATCGGTCGAACTGATCGCCGTCTCCAAGGTTCAGCCGAACGAACGGGTCACCGCCGTGCTCGACGAAGGGCACCGTGTTTTCGGTGAGAACCGCGTGCAGGAGGCGGCCGGAAAGTGGCCGGAATTCCGCGAGCGCTACGAGGGTGTTGACCTGCACCTCATCGGTCCGCTTCAAACCAACAAGGCGCGACAGGCGTTCGATCTGTTCGATACGATCCATTCCGTAGATCGGCCCAAGCTGGCCAAGACCATCGCGCGCCTGGCCCAGGAGGAAGGCCACTGCCCCGGCCTCTTCATCCAGGTCAACACAGGCGAAGAGGACCAGAAGGCAGGTATCCTGCCCGCCGATGCGGACGCCTTCATCGCCGATTGTCGCGCGCTCGACCTTTCCATCGAGGGGCTGATGTGCATTCCCCCGATCGACGAGGAACCCAGCCTGCACTTTGCCCTGCTGGCCAAGATCGCCGAACGCAACGGGCTTTCGGGTCTGTCAATGGGCATGAGCGGCGATTTCGAACGCGCCATCGCACAGGGTGCCACCCATGTCCGCGTCGGCAGCGCGATATTCGGCGAACGCGACTACGATTGAACAATGGGCGATATGCCCCGGGTGGTGTATACTGCCGCTTATATTATCCAAGGAACATTTAATGCGCATCTTTACGACCACACTGGCCGCTCTCACCCTTTCCGCCGGCGCCGCCGCGGCCGAGTTCACCATCAGCTTCGACTGGGGAGATATCCCGCGCTGCACGTCGGGCCGCCCTAACACCGTCGGCAGCCCGGCCTTCGTCCTGCGCGGGGTGCCCGCCGGAACCACCACGATCCAATTCCGGCTCAAGGATCTGAACGTGCCAGGTTACAATCATGGTGGCGGCACGGTGAACGTGGGGCGCGACGGCAAGCTGCCTTTCGGCGTCTTCAAATACAAAAGCCCCTGCCCACCGGGTGGCAGCCATACCTATGAATGGACCGCCACAGCCAGATCCGGCAACAGCCCCCTCGCCACCGCCAAGGCCCGCCGCAAATACCCGGAATGACGCCGGGACCAAAAGTCTTTCGAAGACTTTTTGCATTTTCCTTTCAAAGGAAATTTCCGCTCCAATGGCACCGACGCGGTGCTACCCGAATACCGACGCGATACCGACATGCGTTTCATGGCGTCACCCCGGTACGATCAGCCGCGTCCCCGAGGTAATCCTTCCTGCGATCCAGCGCAGGTGATCCGGCCGGAACGCCACGCATCCCGCCGTCGGAAATCCCGGCCGTCGCCAGCGGTGCAGAAAGATGCAAGACCCCTTGTCGCGCTCTGCCCTGGGCCAGTTCCAGTCGGTGATGATCACAAGGTCATAAAGCGGATCGCCCCGCCGCAGCACCTCGTGCGAATGCGGGTAGGGCCGTGAAACCATGAGGTTGTAATCCTCGTGCCCGGGATCATCCGACCACAAATCACCGGGCCGGATCGGCACCGCCCATTTCGCGGGCCGCGCCATCCGGTCAGGACGGTAGAGCATCCCGACGATCCGGTGCGCCCCCACCGGCGTGGCACCATCCCCCTCGCGCTTGTCGCGGGACAGCCCACCGCGCCCGATCGTGCAGGGAAACTGGCGGCCCATGAAGCGCACACCCTTTGGTGTCAGAACCAGGTCTTCGGGCGTCATTGCGCAACTCCTCCGGGACGCGTGTCCCCCGTCAGAAACAGGTCCGGCGCCTTGCTCTCATAAAGATAAGCCGCCTCGAACACGCGCGCATCGTCGAATGTCGGCCCGACGATCTGCATCCCCGTCGGCACCCCGTGCCGGTCCTGCCCGGTGGGCACCGACATCACCGGGCAATTGTGCAGCATGTTGAACTGATGGGTCAGGACCCAGCCGTATTCCGGATCAACTTCTTCGCCGGCGACCACGAAACCAGGACCGACCGGGTCGTGGTCCGCCCGCACGCAGCCCACCGACAAGGTCGGGCAGATGAACACGTCCGCCTCTTGCAGGATCGCACCCATTCGCTGGTACATCTCGTGCTGCACTTCCCAAGAGCGTGCGACATCATCCGGACCCAGCCGCGCCGCCGCTTCTGCGGTGGCGATGGCGTAGTCCGTCATCCGGTCGCCGTATTCCTCCAGCGCCCAAAGCGGTGCACGCCCGAAATGCATCGCCAGGTACCACTGCATCGCGGCGCGGTCCACGCGTTGATCCCACCCCAACTCCACCGGCGTCACATCGTAGCCCGCCTGCCGGAAAACATCCAATGCCATCAGAGTGTTGTCCCGCACGTCGCCGTCGATCGGGACATATCCAAGATCCATCGAATACGCGATTTTCATCGGTTGCCCGCGCCCTTCCAGCGGCAGCACCACGCGCTCTCTCAGGCTGTCATGATCCCGTGGATGGGGGCCAGACACGATATTCTGTCCCAGCGCGCAATCCGCCACGGTCCGGCTCAGGAAACCGCAATGATTGTAGCGGTCGAAATTCGCCGGCGGCCCATCCGGGTTGCGCCCGTGCGGCGGCTTGTAGCCTACCAGCCCACAGGCGCTGGCCGGGATACGGATCGACCCGCCGATATCGGTGCCGGTGGCCAGCGGCACCAGCCCCGCGGCCAGCGCTGCCGCCGACCCGCCGGACGAGCCGCCGGGGCTGTAATCAAGATTGAAAGGATTGTGCGTCACCCCGAACCGTTCGGACCGGCAGACGCCGGACAGGCAGAATTCCGGCGTGGTCGTTCGGGCCGGTATGATCGCCCCCGCCGCCAACAGGCGTTCGATCATCGGATCCGACTGCGTCTCGACCTCGTGACCCATCGACCAAGACCCTTGCGTGGTGCGTTGTCCCGCCACGCGCTGCGCATCCTTGACCGCTACCGGCAGCCCCTCCAACGTGCGGGCCGTGCCTTTTTCATAGGCTTCTTCGGCCCGGCCTGCCGTGTCCAGCGCGTCGTCGAAAAAGGCTTCGGTATAGGCGTTCAGGTCGGGATTCACCGCCTCGGTTCGGGCAATCAGTGCCTCCAGGTACGCAACCGGCGAGAGGTCCCGCGCTTTGAACCGGGCCAGGACATCCCTCGCGGCAAGATAGCAAAGATCGTTTTCGGTCATGGCGACTCCCACACGGTCACCATGTCGAAAACCGATGGAGGTTGAAAGCCCGACCAAGCAACCGGCACCCCTGAAACGAAAAAGGCCCCGCCAGTGACGGGGCCCTTCTCAATTCTGGTGCGCGAGATCAGTCCTCGCGGCTCTCCGGCGTTTCGACCAGCGTGTCGAACTCGTCGCCACCGACCACGTCGTCCACCGGGGCGGCCAGCGCGGCGGCCGCTTCGGCCTCCTCGCGACGCGCCTCGATCACCACGTTGTCACGCTGCTGCGCGATCTGGCGCATGTTCAGCGTGGCACCGCCTGTGCCGGCCGGGATCAGACGACCCACGATGACGTTTTCCTTCAGGCCGACCAGCTTGTCGCGCTTGCCCTGAACCGAGGCTTCGGTCAGGACCCGCGTCGTCTCCTGGAACGAGGCCGCCGAGATGAAGCTGCGGGTCTGCAAGCTCGCCTTGGTGATCCCCAGAAGGATCGGCTCGCCCTGAGCCGGACGCTTGCCCCGCGCAATCGCCTTCTCGTTGGCCGCGTCGAACTCTGCCTTGTCGACATGCTCGCCCTTCAGAAGCGTGGTTTCACCGGAATCCTGGATCTCCCACTTCTGAAGCATCTGGCGCACGACAACCTCGATGTGCTTGTCGTTGATCTTCACACCTTGCAGGCGATAGACGTCCTGGACCTCGTCGATCATGTAGTCGGCCAGCGCCTCGACACCCATGATCGACAGGATGTCATGCGGCGCCGGGTTGCCGTCCATGATGTAGTCGCCCTTCTGGACATAGTCACCTTCCTGAACCGGAATGTGCTTGCCCTTGGGCACCATGTACTCGACCGGCTCCATCGACTCGTCGGCAGGCTCGATGCTGATACGGCGCTTGTTCTTGTAGTCGCGACCGTAACGGACATACCCGTCGATCTCGGCGATGACGGCGTGGTCCTTCGGACGACGCGCCTCGAACAACTCGGCCACACGCGGCAGACCACCGGTGATGTCCTTGGTCTTGGCGCCTTCCCGCGGAATACGCGCAACCACGTCACCCGCATGCACTTCCTGACCTTCTTCGATGGACAGGATCGCATCCACCGACATCGGATAGGTCACCGGGTTGCCCGCATCGTTGCGGACCGGCTCGCCATCCTTGTCGGCGATCAGGATCTCGGGCTTCAGTTCGTTGCCCTTGGGCGCGGCGCGCCAGTCGGACACGATCTTCTGCGTCATGCCGGTGGCATCATCGGTCACGTCACGCACCGACACACCCACGGTCAGGTCGACGAACTTCGCCGTACCGCTCTTCTCGGCGAGGATCGGCAGGGTATACGGATCCCACTCGAACAGCTTGTCGCCCCGCGCCACGCTGTCGCCTTCCTTGACGAACAGCTTGGTGCCATATCCCACCTTGTGGCTGGCGAGTTCGACATCCTTCTCGCCCTTGATCACCAGCTTCATGTTCCGGCCCATGACAAGTGTCTCGCCGCTGGAGTTTTCCAGCGTCTGGGCGTTTTCGAACGCGATGGTGCCGCCTTGGCTGGCTTCGAGGAAGGACTGCTGACCACCTTGGGCCACGCCACCGATGTGGAAGGTCCGCATCGTCAGCTGCGTACCCGGCTCGCCGATCGACTGCGCCGCGATGATGCCCACGGCCTCGCCGGTGTTCACCATCGTACCGCGCGCCAGGTCACGACCATAGCACATCGCGCAGACGCCATCTTCGGCCTCGCAGGTCAGCGGGCTGCGGATGCGTGCGGTCTGCACGGCGGCCTGATCGACAGCGTCCGACAGACGTTCGTCAATCAGCTGGCCTTCGGCCACGATCACCTCGCCCGACACCGGGTTCACGATGTCCTCGGCCGCGACACGGCCCAACACACGTTCGGCCAGCGACGCCACGATCTCACCGTCGTTGACGGCAGGTTCCGCAGTGATCGCGCGGTCGGTCCCGCAATCATGCTCGCGCACGATGCAGTCCTGTGCCACGTCGACCAGGCGGCGGGTCAGGTAACCCGAGTTCGCCGTCTTCAACGCGGTGTCCGACAGACCTTTCCGCGCGCCGTGGGTCGAGTTGAAGTATTCAAGAACGGTCAGACCTTCCTTGAAGTTCGAGATGATCGGCGTCTCGATGATGTCGCCGTTCGGCTTGGCCATCAGGCCCCGCATACCGCCCAGCTGTTTCATCTGCGTGACCGAGCCCCGGGCACCCGAGTGCGCCATCATGTAGACGCTGTTGGGTTCCGCGACAGCACCGCTCTCGTCCTTCACCTCGGCCGAGATGGAGCCCATCATAGCCTCGGTGACCTGGTCGTTACATTTCGACCAAGCGTCGACAACTTTGTTGTACTTCTCGCCCTGGGTGATCAGGCCGTCCATGTACTGCTGTTCAAAGCCTTTGACCTGCTCACGGGTTTCTTCCACGATGCCCCACTTGCCATCCGGGATCACCATGTCGTCCTTGCCGAACGAGATGCCGGCGCGGAACGCTTCCTTGAAGCCCATGCTCATGATCTGGTCACAGAAGATGACCGACTCTTTCTGACCGCAATAGCGATAGACGGTATCGATGACCTGCTGCACCTCTTTCTTGCGCAGCAGCTTGTTGACCAGCTCGAATGGCGCCTTGGCGTTCATCGGCAGCAAGCCCCCGATGCGCACCCGGCCCGGCGTGGTCTCGAAGCGTTGGATCACCTCCTGCCCGGTCTCATCGATCTGGGGCAGACGTGCGGTGATCTTGGCGTGCAGGTGCACCTCGCCGGAATCCAGCGCGTGCTGCACCTCGTCGACCGAGGCAAAGCTCATACCTTCGCCCTTCATGCCTTCGCGCATGATCGAGGTATAGTAGAGACCCAGAACCATGTCCTGCGACGGCACGATGATCGGTGCGCCGTTGGCGGGCGACAGAACATTGTTCGTCGACATCATCAGAACCCGCGCTTCCAGCTGCGCCTCAAGGCTCAGCGGCACGTGCACGGCCATCTGGTCACCGTCGAAGTCGGCGTTGAAGGCCGAACACACCAGCGGGTGAAGCTGAATCGCCTTGCCTTCGATCAGCGTGGGCTCGAACGCCTGGATGCCCAGACGGTGCAGCGTCGGCGCACGGTTCAGCATGACCGGGTGCTCGCGGATCACCTCGTCCAGGATATCCCAGACTTCGGGGCGCTCTTTTTCCACCAGCTTCTTCGCCTGCTTCACGGTGCTGCTAAGCCCCTTGGCCTCCAGCCGCGAATAGATGAACGGCTTGAACAGCTCCAGCGCCATCTTCTTGGGCAGGCCGCACTGGTGCAGCTTCAGTTCCGGCCCGGTCACGATGACCGACCGGCCCGAGAAGTCGACGCGCTTGCCCAGAAGGTTCTGGCGGAAGCGGCCCTGCTTGCCTTTCAGCATGTCACTGAGCGATTTCAGCGGTCGCTTGTTGGCGCCCGTGATCACGCGGCCACGACGACCATTGTCAAACAGAGCGTCCACGGACTCTTGCAGCATCCGCTTTTCGTTCCGCACAATGATATCGGGCGCGCGCAGCTCGATCAGCCGCTTCAGGCGGTTGTTCCGGTTGATCACACGGCGATAGAGGTCGTTCAGGTCCGACGTCGCAAACCGCCCACCGTCCAGCGGCACCAGCGGGCGCAGTTCCGGCGGAATGACCGGGATGACCGTCATCACCATCCATTCCGGGCGGTTGCCGGATTCGATGAAGCTCTCGACCACTTTCAGACGCTTGATGATCTTCTTCGGTCTCAGCTCGCCGGTGGCCTCGGCAAGGTCGGCGCGCAGGTTCTCGGCCTCGGATTCAAGGTCGATATTCGCCAGCATGTCGCGGATCGCCTCGGCGCCGATATTTGCGGTGAAGGCATCCATGCCATACGCGTCCTGCGCATCCATGAATTCCTCTTCCGTCAGCATCTGGCCATAGGTCAGGTCGGTCAGCCCCGGCTCGATCACCACGTAGTTCTCGAAGTAAAGCACGCGCTCCAGATCGCGCAGCGTCATGTCCAGCATCAGGCCGATGCGGCTGGGCAGCGACTTCAGGAACCAGATATGCGCGCAAGGCGCCGCCAGTTCGATATGGCCCATCCGTTCGCGGCGGACCTTTTGCAGAGTGACTTCCACACCGCATTTCTCGCAGACGACACCGCGATACTTCATGCGCTTGTACTTGCCGCACAGGCACTCGTAGTCCTTGATCGGGCCGAAGATGCGCGCGCAGAACAGGCCGTCACGCTCGGGTTTGAACGTGCGGTAGTTGATGGTCTCCGGCTTCTTGATCTCGCCATACGACCAAGACAGGATGCGTTCCGGGCTGGCCAGCGACACCTTGATTTCGTCGAACACCTTCGCCGGTGCGGCGGGGTTGAACGGGTTGTTTGTCAGTTCTTGGTTCATTTCGAATTCCTAAAAAAGAGGAGCGTAGGAGGAGGCGGCGCGTGAGTTATACCCACCCTACGAATTGCCCGTAGGGTGGGTGACAACCCACGTTATTCCGCCGCGATGTCGGAAGACGGGTCTTCTTCGTCATCCTCCGCGTCCAACAGCTCCATATTCAGGCCCAGGCCACGGACTTCCTTCACGAGCACGTTGAAGCTCTCCGGCACACCGGCCTCGAAGTTGTCCTCGCCCTTGACGATCGACTCGTAGACCTTGGTCCGGCCTGCAACGTCGTCCGACTTGACGGTCAGCATCTCCTGCAGGGTGTAGGCGGCACCGTACGCTTCCAGCGCCCAGACCTCCATCTCCCCGAAACGCTGGCCACCGAACTGCGCCTTGCCGCCCAGCGGTTGCTGGGTCACGAGGCTGTACGGCCCGGTCGAGCGCGCGTGGATCTTGTCGTCCACCAGGTGGTGCAGCTTGAGCAGGTACTTGACGCCCACGGTCACAGGACGCGCAAACTGCTCGCCCGTACGTCCGTCGAACAGGACCGACTGGCCACTGTCGTCGAACCCGGCGCGTTTCAGCGCGTCGTTCACGTCAGGCTCCTTCGCGCCGTCGAAGACCGGCGTCGCGATCGGAACACCGCGCGTGACGTTGCCTGCCGCCTCGATCAGCGCCGCCTCGTCCATGTTGGCGATGCCCTCGTCATAGACATCGTCGCCATAGGCGTGGTGCATCGCCTCGCGCACAGGGGTCAAGTCGCCAGTGCGGCGATAGTCCTGCAGCGCCTCGTCGATCTTGATGCCAAGACCGCGTGCGGCCCAGCCCATATGGGTCTCAAGGATCTGACCGACGTTCATCCGGGATGGAACGCCCAGCGGGTTGAGGCAGAAGTCGACCGGCGTGCCGTCCGACAGGAACGGCATGTCCTCCATCGGCACAACCTTGGAGATGACGCCCTTGTTGCCATGACGGCCGGCCATCTTGTCACCCGGCTGAAGCTTGCGCTTCACGGCGATGAAGACCTTGACCATCTTCATCACACCCGGCGGCAGGTCGTCGCCACGGCGCACCTTCTCGACCTTGTCCTCGAAACGGGCATCAAGGGTGCGTTTCTGCGCCTCGTACTGCTCGTTCAGGGCCTCGACAATCTGTGCGTCCTTCTCGTCCTTCAGGGCAAGCTGCCACCATTGGCCACGGCTCAGCGTGTCCAGCAATTCCTCGGTGATTTCCGAGTTCGCCTTGACGCCTTTGGGCCCTTTCACGGCGGTCTTGCCGAGGATCAGCGATTTCAGACGGGCATAGATGTTGCGATCCAGGATCGCCAGCTCGTCGTCCCGGTCGCGCGCCAGGCGCTCGACCTCTTCCCGCTCGATCTGCAGCGCACGCTCATCTTTTTCGACGCCGTGGCGGTTGAAGACCCGCACTTCCACGACCGTGCCGTAATCGCCCGGCTTCACCCGCAGCGAGGTGTCGCGCACGTCCGACGCTTTCTCACCAAAGATGGCGCGGAGCAGTTTTTCCTCCGGCGTCATCGGGCTTTCACCCTTCGGCGTGATCTTACCCACGAGGATATCGCCCGGCTCCACGTCGGCACCGATATAGACGATGCCCGCCTCGTCGAGGTTGCGCAGGGCTTCCTCGCCGACGTTCGGGATGTCACGGGTGATCTCTTCCGGTCCCAGTTTGGTGTCGCGGGCGGCCACTTCGAATTCCTCGATGTGGATCGAGGTGAACACGTCGTCCCGCGCGATCCGCTCGGAAATCAGGATCGAGTCCTCGAAGTTGTAGCCGTTCCACGGCATGAACGCGACCAGCACGTTCTTGCCCAGCGCCAGTTCACCCAGGTCGGTCGACGGACCATCAGCGACAACCTCGCCTTTCTGCACCGTATCGCCCACCTTCACCAGAGGCTGCTGGTTGATACAGGTGTTCTGGTTCGACCGCTGGAACTTGCGCATCCGATAGATGTCCACGCCCGGGTCGCCGATCTCCAGATCTTCCGTCGCCCGGATCACGATCCGGCTTGCGTCCACCTGGTCGATCACACCGGCCCGGCGCGCCAGAACCGACGCACCCGAGTCGCGGGCCACGACGCCCTCGATCCCGGTGCCGACCAGCGGCGCCTCGGAGCGCAGCGTCGGAACCGCCTGCCGTTGCATGTTCGACCCCATCAGAGCGCGGTTGGCGTCGTCGTTTTCCAGGAACGGAATCAGAGAGGCCGCAACCGACACCAGCTGTTTCGGGCTGACGTCGATCAGGTCCACGTGATCCACCGGGGCCAGCATGTATTCGCCGGATTGCCGCGTGTTGACCATCTCGTTGACGAACTTGCCCGCATCATCCAGCGTCGCGTTGGCCTGCGCCACGGTGTGGCGCATTTCCTCGGTTGCCGACATGTAGGTCACGTCGTCGGTCACCTGCCCGCCCTCGACCTTGCGGTAGGGCGTTTCGATGAAGCCGTACTTGTTGACACGCGCAAACGTGGCAAGGCTGTTGATCAGACCGATGTTCGGGCCTTCCGGCGTCTCGATCGGGCACATCCGGCCATAGTGGGTCGGGTGAACGTCGCGCACTTCGAAGCCCGCGCGCTCGCGCGTCAGACCACCCGGTCCAAGCGCCGACAAGCGGCGTTTGTGCGTCACTTCCGACAGCGGGTTGGTCTGGTCCATGAACTGGCTGAGCTGCGACGAGCCGAAGAACTCGCGCACCGCAGCGGCGGCCGGTTTCGCGTTGATCAGGTCCTGCGGCATCACCGTGTCGATCTCGACCGACGACATGCGTTCCTTGATCGCGCGCTCCATCCGCAGCAGGCCGACGCGGTACTGGTTTTCCATCAGTTCACCGACCGAGCGGACCCGGCGGTTCCCGAGGTGGTCGATATCGTCGATATCGCCCTTGCCGTCGCGCAGTTCCACCAGTGCTTTGACACAGGCCACGATGTCCGACCGGTCCAGCGTGCGCTGCGTGTCCGGCTTGTCGAGGTTCAGGCGCATGTTCATCTTCACCCGGCCCACGGCGCTCAGATCATAGCGCTCGGAATCGAAGAACAGCGTGTCGAAGAGCGCGCTTGCGGCCTCCTCGGTGGGCGGCTCGCCCGGGCGCATGACGCGGTAGATGTCCATGAGCGCGGTTTCGCGGTTCATGTTCTTGTCCTGCGCCATGGTATTGCGCATGTACGGACCAACATTGATGTTGTCGATGTCCAGCACCGGGATATCGGTGACACCCGCCTCGATCAGTTCCTGCACGGTGCCGCCGATGATCTCGCCATCCTTGTCACGCTCGATCGTCAGCTCGTCACCGGCCTCGACATAGATCGCGCCGGTTTCCTCGTTGATGATGTCGCGCGCCACGAACTTGCCCGCGATCTGCTCGTAAGGAACCAGCAGCTCGGTGACTTCGCCTTCGTCGATCAGCTTCTTGACCGCGCGCGGCGTGACCTTCTTGCCCGCCTCGGCGATCACTTCGCCGGACTTGGCGTCGACAAGGTCATAGGTCGGGCGCGTGCCGCGCACACGCTCGGGGAAGAACTTGGTGGCCCAGCCCTTTTTCTTCTTAAGCTTGTAATCGACCGTATCGTAATAGGCCGTCATGATGTCTTCCTGGTCCAGCCCCAGCGCATACAGCAGGGTCGTCACAGGCAGTTTGCGGCGGCGGTCGATCCGGGCGAACACGATGTCCTTGGCGTCGAACTCGAAGTCCAGCCAGCTGCCGCGATAGGGAATGATGCGGCAGGCGAACAGCAGTTTGCCGGACGAGTGCGTCTTGCCCTTGTCATGGTCGAAGAACACGCCGGGCGAACGGTGCATCTGGGACACGATCACGCGCTCGGTGCCGTTCACCACGAAGGTGCCGTTGGGCGTCATCAGGGGCATGTCGCCCATGAACACGTCCTGTTCCTTGATGTCCTTCACGGACTTCGCGCCGGTATCCTCGTCCACATCGAACACGATCAGACGCAGCGTCACCTTCAACGGGGCACTGTACGTCATGTCGCGCTGCATGCATTCCTCGACGTCGTATTTCGGCTTTTCCAGCTCGTAATCGACGAATTCGAGAACCGCGGTCTCGTTGAAATCCTTGATCGGGAACACCGACTGGAAGACGCCCTTGATGCCTTCGCCGTCCATGGGCTCGGGCTGGTCGCCGGATTTCAGGAAAAGATCATACGAGGATTTCTGCACCTCGATGAGGTTCGGCATCTCCAGAACTTCACGGATTTTGCCATAATATTTACGAAGACGTTTCTGGCCAAGAAAGCTTTGCGCCATGTGACAAGTCACCTTTCATTTCTCACCGGTCCTGCGCGCTGTCGGGCCACAGCGGCAGAGCCACCCGAGAGAGGCGGGAACGATCCATTCTTGGTCCCAATCCCACAAGGGACCACCCGATCGTTGAACCTCGCCTGAGAGAGGGTCTCGCCCGAACGTGTCGCGGCGCGGCGCAAGGCCCTCTCTGAGACAGGTTCGGCTGGACCGGGATTTCACCCGATCCAGCCTTCATTCACGCGATCCGAGCCCGGAAAATCGCCCGGGCCGACAGGATCACTTGAGTTCGACTTCGGCGCCAGCTGCTTCCAGCTTGCCCTTGATGTCGTCTGCTTCGGCCTTGTCGACGCCTTCCTTGACGGCTTTGCCGCCGGCTTCGACCAGGTCTTTCGCTTCCTTGAGGCCCAGGCCGGTGATGGCGCGGACTTCTTTGATCACGTTGATCTTGGAGGCACCGGCCGACTTCAGGATGACGTCGAATTCGGTTTGCTCTTCGGCCGCGTCGCCGCCGCCTGCATCCGCCGGGCCCGCCATCATGACAGCGCCGCCGGAAGCGGGCTCGATGCCGTACTCGTCTTTCAGGATGGTTTTCAGTTCTTGTGCTTCGAGAAGCGTCAGACCAACGATCTCTTCAGCAAGTTTTTTCAGATCAGCCATTTTTCAGCTCTTTCCGTTCTAAGATGTGTTCCAACGTCGGTATTGCAACCCGATACGCAGGACTTGCAGTTGCTTACGCTGCTTCCGCCTTCTCTTCGATGGTCGAAAGGATGCTCGCGATGTTGCTTGCAGGTGCGCCGATCGCACCGGCGATGTTCGAAGCGGGTGCGCCAATCATGCCGGCGATGGTGGAGATAAGCTCCTCGCGCGACGGCAGTTTCGACGTGGCTTCGACACCGGCCCGGTCCAGGGCCGTCTCACCCATGGCGCCACCAAGGATTTCAAACTTCTTGTTGTCCTTGGCGAAACCTTCCGCGACCTTGGCTGCTGCCACTGGGTCTTCGGAAAAGGTGAGCACGGTCATGCCCGAGAGGTAATCCGCAATGCTTGCGCACGGCTTGCCCTCAAGGGCGATCTTTGCGAGCCTGTTCTTGGCAACGCGAACAGATGCTTCGGCCTCACGCGCACGGGCGCGCAGGTCTTGCATCTCCGCAACTGTAAGGCCTTCGTAGTGGGCAACCACAACGACGCCAGAGCTTTCGAAGATCTGGCCGAGTTCGTCGACCACTTTCTCTTTCTGGGCTCTATCCACAGTTTCACTCCAAATTTGGGGGTGTCCCCCGGCTCAGTACCACCGGGCCACTCACGACCCGGCAAAGGGTCCGCTAACGGGGCTGAGCCAGCCGGGGCACGCCTTGATACCAAGGAGAACCTCGAGAATTCTGGTCTTTCCCGTCTCAGGCAGGATTTATGACCGGCATATCCCGGTCACCCACCGTCTCGGACGAAACACAAATGGCCCGACGAATCGAGCCATACGTGCAAGGCCGGTTTCTATGCCGCATGGCGGCAAATGCCAAGGGGGAATTTCATCGCCTGCCTGCACAGGCGGCAATGCGCGAACTAAAAGAACGATCCGACGCTAATCGACGCACAGTCTGCCACGACGCGGCATCTTCCGCAAGTCTGGACCTGCGCAGGCCCGGCGTCTAGCTGTAACAGGGCATAGCCCTGCCAACGAGATCTCCAATGCACAGCCATATCGTCCACGCCCATCCCGAGCCCACCTCTTACAATGCCTCGCTGACACGCATGGCGCAGGCGACATTGGGCGCGGGCGGTGACACCGTCTCGGTCAGCGACCTTGGCGCCGAAGGTTTCGACCCGGTCGAACGCGCTGAGCATTATTCCAACCGTGCCGATCCGGAAGCCTTCGCCGCCCTCAACGAACAGCGCAACGCGTGGAAGACCAACACCATCCCCGACGACGTGGCCCGCGAAATCAAGCGGCTGGAGCGTGCCGACCTCGTCATTCTGCAATTCCCGCTGTGGTGGCACGGCCCCCCGGCGGTTCTGAAAGGCTGGATGGACCGCGTCTTCATGAGCGGCGGGCTCTATACCAGCCGGATGCGCTATGACACCGGGTATTTCCGCGGCAAGCGCGCGATGGTCTCGATCACCACCGGCGCGCCCGAACAGGCCTTCGGCCCCGGCAGCCGCGGCGGCGATTTCGACGTGATGCTCTGGCCGGTGCAGTATTCGCTGCACTACATGGGCTTTACCGTCCTGCCGCCCTTCATTTCCTACGGGGTGCAAGGGCATGGCTACAGCTACGAAGGCAAGGGCAGCTTGGAAGCACGGCTTAAGGACAACCTCGACGCCTGGAGCCAACGCCTGTCCAACCTCGACAGCGACACAGCCCTGCGTTTCCCCGGCTGGGACGATTGGGACGAAGCCGGTGCCGCGGCCTGCGGCTGAGGACAGCCTCGGGCGCCAAAACGCCCGCCGAACGAAAAAAGCCCCCGAAAACCTCGGGGGCCTTATCAATCTCGCAACGTGTCCGGCTTACTCGGTCACGGCGCTTTCGATCGCGATGCTGACGCCCGGACCCATGGTCGAGCTCAGCGCAACCTTCTTCATGTAGGTGCCCTTCGCGCCGGCGGGCTTCGCCTTTTGCACGGCATCGATGAAGGCGCGGACGTTCTCGACCAGCTTGCCTTCGTCAAAAGACGCCTTGCCGATCCCTGCGTGCACCACACCGGCCTTTTCGACCTTGAACTGCACTTCACCGCCCTTGGCGGCTTTCACGGCATCTGCCACGTCCATCGTCACCGTGCCGACCTTGGGGTTCGGCATCAGGTTGCGCGGGCCCAGCACCTTGCCCAGACGGCCCACGATGGGCATCATGTCCGGGGTCGCGATGCAGCGGTCAAAGTTGATCTCGCCGCCCTGGATGGTTTCCATCAGGTCTTCGGCGCCGACGATATCGGCCCCGGCTTCCTGGGCTTCCTCGGCCTTGGGGCCACGGGCGAAGACGGCAACGCGCACGTCCTTGCCGGTGCCGTTCGGCAGGCCGACGACGCCACGGACCATCTGGTCGGCGTGGCGCGGGTTGACACCCAGATTCACGGCGATCTCGACTGTCTCGTCGAATTTCGCGCTGGCGTGGTTCTTGACCAGTGCGACAGCCTCTTCGACCGTCACGTTGTGCTTTTCGGCGAATGCTTCGCGAGCGGCGCGGGTACGTTTTCCAAGTTTCGCCATCTTACTTCACCTCGATGCCCATGGACCGCGCGGACCCTGCGATGATCTTCATCGCGGATTCGACGTCGTTCGCGTTCAGGTCTTTCCACTTGGCTTCCGCGATCTCGCGCAGCTGCTTGGGGCTCACCGTGGCAACGCTTTCGCGACCCGGGGTCTTGGAGCCCGATTTCAGCTTGGCGGCCTTTTTCAGGTAGTACGACGCCGGCGGCGTCTTGATGTCCATTTCAAAGGACTTGTCCTGATAATAGGTGATCACTGTCGGGCACGGTGCACCGGGCTCCATTTCCTGCGTCTTGGCGTTGAACGCCTTGCAGAACTCCATGATGTTGATGCCGCGCTGACCCAGCGCCGGACCAACCGGCGGGGACGGGTTCGCTTGTCCGGCAGGCACCTGAAGCTTCATGGTGCCAGCAAGTTTCTTGGCCATTGGCCTTCTCCTTTTCAAACAGCCTAGGGACGCGTCCCTCGGCCTATGTTGATGTGGTCAGGTTTGAGCGGTCGCGACCGCCGCGCCTCCCACATGGAATGCACCCCGGCCCGATCCGGGCAAAGGTACGAGGGCGCCGCGTACACCCTCTTCCGGAGTTTGACAAGCCCCCGCCTGACTTGTCGGCCTATTCTTCGCGGCAATACTGCGCGTTCAGCGCGCAGGCCCGTTCCCGGTATATGGCCGCCTCTTCCGGCGCCCGTGCCTCTTGCAACTGTGCCATGTTGCGGCAGCCAAGCGCGACCTCGTTGTTGCACGCAATCACGTAGTACCGCGCCGCCTGCCCCGTATCCGCTGCAACGCCGCGCCCATGCTCGTACGAATCGCCAAGATTGTTACAGGCGATCCACGTGCGCAGCTCGCAGCCGCGCTGGTGGTACCAAACCGCCTGACGCTTCGTCTCCGGCGTGCCACGGTCCAGCTTCAGGATGTTGCCCAGCACAAGACAGCCCATGCCCTCCGACAGCGCGCAGGATGCCCAGGCATAGCGCGCGGCCTCTGCCAAGTCCTTGCCTGCGCGCGCCAGCGTCGCCATATCCGCGCAGCCCCGCACCCAACCCATTTGACAGATGTCCTTCAGTTCCGTGCGAAATGCCGTCATCCGCGCGATATCCGCGTCGGTCGACGGGTTGACTGTCACCGGTGCAAAACTCTTGACCGCGGAATAGTGGCAGGCGCTGAAATCCCCTTCGGCACAGGCCTTCTTCATGGCCAGCAAACTGTCTGTCGGCCTCCAGTAGGTTTCGTGGTTGATCTCGTCGCATCCACGGCGGAACCCGCCGCGACACGCCCGCACGTAATATTGCTGCGCCCGCTTCCAGCTCTCCATGACGGCCTGCCCCTCGTCATAGGCCAATCCGGCGTTGTAGCATCCCACCGGATTGCCCAACTCACAGGCTTTCTCGGCATCCCAAAGCGCATAGCGCTGCTTGTTTTCCACCTCGTCCGGAAACCCGGGATCGAACACGGCGTACTCCTCGGCGCCGTCGTAGCTCTGTATGTAAGACAACAGCGCACAGGCCCGCGCCGCCTCTTCGACGTCGCACAGCCGGCGCAACTGATCGAACCAGATCGCCCGGTCCGGCGCCACCTGCGGCACCAGCACGTTCAGTCGTGACTGCGAGATGCACGCCGTCAAATCACCGGTCTCGCATGCCTTTGCCTGTTCGTAATAGAACGCCTCATAGGAGGGGCCGGAATATCCCATCAGGGAAAAATTCAGATCCGACAGAAGCGCGCAGGCAAACCCGTCCCCCGCATCGCAGCCGGACGCGAACAGCGCGTAGACCTCGGGCGTATCCAGTCCGTCCCGCAGTTGCAGAAGCGATGCATAATCCGTGCAGGCCTCGGTGGTTCCAGCGTCGCAACGCGCCTTTGCATCGGTGATCGCCGCATCCCGCAGGCGATCAAATGTTTTTGGCGTCATATTGGCATCGTTGTAATGCGGATGGTTTGCCACCATCGCCGCACAAGCCGCCTCGTCGCCCGCCTTGCAGTCGTATTCCGCCAATTGCCGCTCTGTCGCGCTCATGCGGGCGTCGGCCACGCCCGCGCCCCAAACCAGGGCCGAAAGAATCACCACACAAAGCCGCGCCCACGTCATCACGAATACTCCGCAGAGGTCAGAACCGCGTTCAGTCTCCTCCAACGAAAACGACCGCGCAATATGCACGGCCGTGAGTTCGTCTGTTTGTTGGATTGGCCTGTCTCAGCCCTGCTTGGTCACCTGTGTGAATTCCAGCTCGACCGGGGTTTCGCGACCAAAGATCGACACCGTCACCTTCAGGCGCTGGTTGTCGTCGTCCACTTCCTCGACCATGCCGTCGAAATCCTCGAACGGGCCGTCGTTGACCTTGACCTTCTCACCCACCTCGAAGCTGACCAGCAGTTTCGGCGCATCCTCGCCTTCCTGCACGCGGTTCAGGATCTGGTTCACCTCCGCGTCGCGCATCGGCATCGGTCGCCCCTGCGGCCCGAGAAAGCCGGTGACACGGTTGATCGAGTTGATCAGGTGATAGCCTTGGTCGGACATCTCCATATGCACCAGCACGTAACCGGGCATGAAGCGCCGCTCGGCGGTGACCTTTTTGCCCCGGCGCACCTCGATGACCTCTTCGGTCGGCACCAGAACCTCGTCGATATCTTCTTCAAGGCCCTGTTCGGCCACGGATTGCCGGATCTGCTCTGCGATCTTCTTTTCGAAATTGGAAAGAACGCTGACCGAATACCACCGTTTCGCCATGCTGAGCACCATCCCTATTTGCCCGGGCCCTGCCCGTGAAGTTCATATTCCGAAGGGCCTTTCCGGCCCAAACCACCTTCCAGAAACAAATCAGCGCGCGGGCTCGAATCGCCGCGCGCTGCTGGAAGTGTCGGGTCAGTTACCGCTCTTTGCCCTTCATTTCAAGGCTCAAGCGTCAAAATTCGCGCGGCTCAGCCGAAGAGGCCAAGCAGACCTTCCAGGCCGCTGCGGATCGCCAGGTCGACCAGCGCAAAGAAAACCGCCGTCAGCGCCGCCATGATGAACACCATGACCGTGGTCAGCAGAACCTCGCGCCGTGTCGGCCAGACGACCTTGGCGACTTCCGCGCGGACCTGCTGAATGAACTGAAGCGGATTTGTAACGGCCATCGGTGCGCGACTTTCTTCGTTGGAAACCTCGTGACGCGCGACATACGCCGCACGCAGCACGAATTCAAGAGCCGAGACCGCCTGCGACGATCCCGGCGCAGGTGCTGTGGCCTTCCCGCCCCTCGGCAGGCCGTCAGGTCTGGCGCGCCTCAGCGGCCAGCCGGTCGAACGGATCGGGCCTGTCGTCGTCGGACTGATCCGCCCCCGAGAAATCCGGCAGCGCCAGCCGCTCGGCCCAGGAGTCCGGCAGCCAGTCCAGCACCCGATCGAACTTTTCGGCAAACCGGTCGGCCCGCTGCCGTATCCGCTCGGCCAGTTCCGGCTTGCGGGCATGCAGCCTTTGCCACGCCCCGCCGATGATCTCACCCCAACGGTCGGGTCCAAGTGTCAGATAGGCGATCAGCACAAGCCACACCAGCAACAGCGCCACCAGCGGCACCATCAACGGGCGATACAACACCAGCGCCGCGACAACGGCCCAGGCGATGTGCTTTTTCGTCGGACGGTAGCTGCGCAGCGACACCGGCAAGTATTGAGCCAAACGCGCGGGTCGCAATGCTGACTTGTACGGCGCGGGCGCCGCTTTGGTCTCCGGAGTCGATTGGTGAGCCTCCGGAACGGTTTGCCGTCGAGCCCCGGCGATCCGCGACCGCGGTAGCGAAAGTCGTTTCAGCGGCAGGCTGGGCATCCGCAGCCTTGGCAGGCGCAGCAATCCCCGGCGACGCGCTGTCTCTTCTGGCACCACCGCCCGCTCGGCCTTCAGAATCTGCGCAATCGATTCCCGCGCCGATTCACGCTGTTCTTCGGGCTCCTCGGCATCACGGGTAAACACCTCTTCCTGCGGCACGATATCGGGCAGCCGCTCGGGCATTGTGCGGCGCTTCTCCTCGATCAGAAGCTGCCGGACCAGGTTATCTGCGTTATTTTCGGTATCCTGCGGATCCTCCGCATCCACCGCCGGCGTCCCCGGCAGTTCCTCGCTGCGGATGTAAAGATCGTTCCGAAGCGCCGGACGGCGCGTATCTGTCATGGTCATGGCAGCACTCATTAACGTTCCACGCCCCCACGCGGTGACCGCATCGCGTCCCTTCCCCAAGGGTCCGCATCGCGATTCATGGTGATGCTAGGGCTGAAATGAGGCCAAAAAATGACGATACCGGGGCGGGAAATAGGCGGAAACAGCCCAGGGTTGAGCGCCGCCCGCCCCGCACCTTTGTGCAGAGCAGGATGCGCATTGATTACCGAAAGGTCACCCGGCCTTGCTCCTGGCGCCGCTGCTTCGGGGGAAAATCCTGTCATGCATCTTCGAAATCGATGGCAACACCATGTCCTCGCTCGACCCAAGACCGCCGACGAAGCGCCGGATCAGGCCAATGGCGGCATCGGGTTCCAACATCCGCTTGTTCGACAATGCCGCCACGTTCAGTTCCAGTTCGCCGGGCGACAGTACATTGTGCGCGGCCTCATAGGCCCGGAACGCGTCCCGGATACGCGCCTGCAACAGGTTCGGCACGATATGGTTGCGCACCAAGATGAGGCAGACGAACTTGCCGAACCCCACATAGGAAAGTGAGGCACCGCTGGCCGGAAGGGTCTTCCCGATGATCTTTGCCACTGCCTCAACAATATCCAGGAAATCGCCCTGACCCAACCGCGCGCCCAGCTTCTCGATTCCGTCGATCTCGATCGATAGAAGGGTCATCGCATAGGTCCCCTCGCTCAGCCTCAGCAGCCTGTTTTCCAGCTGGAAGTAGTCGCGCATGTTGGGGACACCCGAATAGGTGATCCGCATCGAGGGATCGAACTGCCTCGCTTCGGGCGACGTCCGCAGCGCGGCCGTCAGCGCAGAGCGGCTCTCGGCCTCGCTCTTCAGCGTCTCGACAAGCAGCATCGCAATCTGGATGCGCACCCGCAGGTCGATCTGCTCGATGGGCTTCATCATGTAATCCGTCGCCCCGGCATCGAAGGCCTCGTGCATGTGCTGCTTGGCCGCGGCCGAGGTGATCATGATGATCGGCGCGATCCGGTACTCCGCCATTTCGCGGATCCTCGAACACAACTCGATTCCATCCATTCCGCCCATCTTGATGTCCAGCAGAAAGCAATCGAACGGATCGTCCCTCGCGGCGATGACCTCCAGCGCCTCTTCGCCCGATGACGCCGTGGTGACATCGTTGAATCCCATCTCTTTCAGGTGTTCCGCAAGCAGCGCAATGATGATGTCTTCATCGTCCACGACCATGATTTTCATGGAGTACGTCCCTTCATTCGCAATTATTGTCACTTCGGATACAATTGAAGGGCGAATGGGGAAACTTTGCGACGCCTCAGGGTTAATTTCGTGTTAGCTTTCGCCTGTCACGACGACGCCCTCAAAGCGACCAGCGCGGCGCAGTGTGGAAAAGTTTGCAAAAAGAAGAAGGGTTGGCAGGGGCAGCAGGGCTCGAACCCGCGACCTACGGTTTTGGAGACCGTCGCTCTACCAGCTGAGCTATACCCCTAAGGCCGACGCCTCAGGTACGGCACATGGGCGGCGGAATCAAGTCCCCTTTCCCGCCGCCCGCACGGATTTTTTCGCGCCGCGCCGGCGCCCTCAGGCGGCGGATTTCTTGCGATAGTCCGGGCTCGCCACGATCCCGTCGTCGAAGAGCTTGGAAATTTCCGTATCGCTCAGCCGTGCGACGTCGCCCAGCACCTCCTCGGTGTGCGCGCCCAGCGCCGGCGCCGGCGCGGGCCGCACGCGGCCATGGCTGCCGAATTCGGCCGGATGCCCCGGCACCGGGAACCGGCCCATCCCGGGCTGCTCCGTCATCGAGAACATCGGGTTCGCCTCGCCGAAATCCGGATCCTCTTGCACGGCCTCCCGCGTGCTGCGGAAAACGGACCACGTCAAGCCCATCGCGTTGAAGTCCCCGGCGAAGTCCTCGATCCGCCGTTCCGCGAACCACGGCGCCAGGATCGCGGTGATCTCGTGGCGCAGCGTCCAGCGCACGCCCTCGTCACTCATGTCCACCTTGTACCGCTTGGCCAGCATCGTCATCTGGTCGCCGGTGCCCGTGGCCTTGACCAGCCCCTCCCATTGCCGATGGGTCAGCCCGATCACCATCACGCGCCCGCCGCAGGCACAAACGAAATCCTGCCCATATGCGCCGTAAAGCGCATTGCCCGACTTGCCCCGCTCGTTGTCGTTCAGGTGCACATCGCCAACCATTCCCAGATGCGCCATCGTCGCCGCCGCCACGTCCTTCAGGGTCAGGACAACCTCCTGCCCCGCACCGTGGCGCAGCCTGTGCCGCTCGGCCGCCAGCAGGCTGGACACCGCGAGGTTGCCGGCGATCAGATCCCATGCGGGCAGCGCGCTGGCCACCGGATCCTCGTGCCCCTCGGGACCAGTCATATTCGGCACGCCGATAGACGGGTTCACCGTGTAATCCACCTGCGGCCGCCCCTCTCGGTCGCCCAGCAGGCTGACCATCACCAGATCTTTGCGCCGCTTGCTCAGGGTCGCGTAATCCATCCAGCCCCGGACCCGCAGGTTGGTCAGGAACAGCCCCGCATCCGGCCCCGGCGCAGTGATGATCCGGCTGATCAACTCGCGGCCCTCGCGCGACCGCATGTTCACCGCGACGGATTTCTTGCCCTTGTTCAGCCCCGCCCAGAACAGGCTCTGCCCGTCCGGCGCCAGCGGCCAACGCCCGAAATCCAGCCCACCTTCCAACCGGTCGAAGCGGATCACCTCGGCGCCCATCTGCGCCAGTGTCATCCCCGCCAGCGGCACCGCGACGAACGCGGACCCCTCGACGACACGCATGCCTTTCAGGATCTTGTTCATGTGGTTTCCTCCCATGTGGCGGTGGCCTGCATGCATTGATGCCCGGCCTGTCCAGTATGTAATGTCAGCCCGCGCGCCTCCTCCGACGCGCAGGCGGCAATCGTCATCTCCCCGCTTTCCCCGGGGATCAGCAGCATCGGATGCACGCCCCTGAAGGCGAAACTCTCAGGCGCCCGCCCCTTCACGTCCGTTGCCGCTCGCATCAGCCACACGGCCTGCATCGGCCCGTGAACGACAAGGCCCGGGTAATGCTCGACCTCTTGCGCATAGGGCAGATCGTAGTGAATGCGATGCGCGTTGAAGGTGATGGCCGAAAACCGGAACAGCAGCGCCTCGTTGACAGGCTGGGTCCAGCGTCCGACCGTCTCCTCCGGCATCGGCTGTCTCAAAGGCGGGCGAAATTCGGTCGGCAGGTCCAGGTATACGATATCCTGCCGCTCCTCGATCGCCACCGCGCCCTCCGCGCTCAACTGATGATCGACCGAAACGAAGACCATGCGCCCGGTGTTGCCGGCCTTCTCGGTCACGCCCGCAATGGTCGATCGGCTGTTAAACGGCACACCAACGCGCAGCGGCGCGCCGAAACACAGCTTGCCTCCGGCCCACATCCGGCGTCCCAACGGCACCGGCGGCAGGAACCCTCCCAGCTTCGGGTGCCCGTCCGTTGCCAGCTCGTCCAATGGGCAGACGGGCGGGAAAGCGCACCAGTGCCAGAGCGGCGGCATCGCCTCGCCCATCTTCGGCGCGTCACGTGCCGGATCGCCGATGGTCGCATGGATCTGTGCGGCCTGTGCCGGGGCGATCACGCCTTCGCGCGTCTCCGTTCGTCCTTCCCATGCCGACAGGTTCACTTGGTCCAAGGCGTGCTCCTCCATCCTGAAAGGATCGCGCCGCCCTAAAAAAATGTCAATATTTCAACACCTTAACGGAATACAACGGTATGCCACGCCGATGCTGCAACCGCAGAAACGCGGCCTATAGATTGATTTCACAACAGTTTCCCACACCGCTGCGGCCTGCCACCTCTTCCAGAACAGTGCGAAACGGCCTTACCGGGGCTCGGCCCGCTCTGTGGCGGATTGCCTCATGGGGTTCGACAATCGCCGCTACGGCGCGGCTCGCTCCAGCGCATTCATGTCCGCGCCGCAGATCGCCGCCTCGTGCTTCAGGATGCGGTCTATGGGCCAGTCCCACCACGCCAGCGCATTCAGTTGGGCGATGGTCTCCGCGTCAAAGCGCATCTTCACCACCCGCCCCGGGTTGCCGGCCACAACGGCGTAATCCGGCACGTCACCGCGCACCACCGCCCCAGCGCTGACGATCACGCCATTGCCCAGCCGTGCCCCCGGCAGGATCCGTGCATCCTTGCCCAACCAAACGTCATGCCCCAGCACCGTGTCCGGCCCGGACCACTCCGGCAGGCTCGGCCGGTTCGCGGCCGTGGCATGGTCGAACACGGCAAAGGGAAAGGTCGAGAACCCGTCGCGACGGTGGTTTGCCGACGCGGTGATGAAAACCACCCCATCCGCGATCTGACAGAACTTGCCGAGAACAAGCTTCTCGTCCGAGACGGGAAACAGATATGGCGCAAGATGCGTCGCCCAGTCGTCGGGCGGATGCGTGGCACTGGCATAGCTGTAATCGCCCACGATGAACCGCGGATGCTCGATCACGGTCTTCAGGAATACGGTCCCCGCATGGGCACTCCCATCGGGCAGGATCAGCGGGTTGCGCGTGTCGGGGTCGGGAAAGGGATGTGTCATATGCCTTGATCTCACCCCAGCCCGAAAAAGAAAAGGGCGCCCGTTCTGGACGCCCTTCCAAATTTTTCCGAGAGATCCAAGACCTTGCCCGGGATGACGCTTTGCCTCAGATCACTCGACGATCTTTGACACGACGCCGGCGCCGACGGTGCGGCCGCCTTCGCGAATGGCGAAGCGCAGGCCGTCTTCCATCGCGATCGGCGCGATCAGCTCGACCTCGAACTTCAGGTTGTCACCCGGCATCACCATCTCCGTGCCCTCGGGCAGCGTCACCGTGCCCGTCACGTCCGTCGTGCGGAAGTAGAACTGCGGACGGTAGTTGGCGAAGAACGGCGTGTGACGGCCACCCTCTTCCTTGGTCAGGATGTACGCCTCGGCCTCGAACTTCGTGTGCGGCGTCACCGAACCCGGCTTGCACAGCACCTGGCCGCGCTCGACGGCATCACGCTCGATACCGCGCAGAAGCAGACCCACGTTGTCGCCGGCCTCGCCCTGGTCCAGAAGCTTGCGGAACATCTCGACGCCCGTGCAGGTCGTCTTCTTGTTCTTGTTCAGGCCCACGATCTCCATCTCTTCGCCGACCTTGATCAGGCCACGCTCGATCCGGCCCGTGGCAACCGTGCCGCGGCCGGAGATCGAGAACACGTCCTCGACCGGCATCAGGAACGGCTGGTCCACGGCGCGCTCGGGCGTCGGGATGTAGTCGTCGACCGCCGCCATCAGCTCGCGGATCTTCTCTTCGCCGATCTCGGGGTTGTTGCCTTCCATCGCCGCAAGCGCCGAGCCCGCGATGATCGGAATGTCGTCGCCCGGGAAGTCGTACGAGCTCAGAAGCTCGCGCACTTCCATCTCGACCAGCTCCAGCAGCTCCTCGTCATCGACCTGGTCGACCTTGTTGAGGAACACTACCAGCGCGGGAACACCCACCTGGCGCGCCAGCAGGATGTGCTCGCGGGTCTGCGGCATCGGGCCGTCGGCCGCGTTCACCACCAGGATCGCGCCGTCCATCTGGGCGGCACCCGTGATCATGTTCTTGACGTAGTCGGCGTGGCCGGGGCAGTCGACGTGCGCGTAGTGACGGTTCTCGGTCTCGTATTCCACGTGCGCGGTCGAGATCGTGATCCCGCGCGCTTTCTCTTCCGGCGCACCGTCGATCTGGTCATACGCGCGGAAGTCACCGAAATACTTCGTGATCGCCGCCGTCAGCGTCGTCTTGCCGTGGTCAACGTGACCAACGGTCCCGATGTTCACGTGCGGTTTCGAACGGTCAAACTTTTCCTTTGCCATCTCGTGGGCGCCTTATCCTATTGGGGGCCTGTCGCGGCCCGAATTGCTACTGGCCGCGGATTTATTGGCTTCAACCGGGAAAATCAAGCGGTTCATGCGTCTTTCCGACGCCCATGCGGACCGGAGTGACGCCGCCACGGCCAAGGGGCTGGAGCGCTTCCTATTCCGCCCCCTGCGCTTGGGCCTTTTTCAACGCCGCCTTGTCCGCCGCCTGCATCCGCTCTTCTTCCGAGGCCGCCGCCCGCGCTTGCGCCGCGCGAGCCCTGGCCTTGGACCGGGCCGGCCGGCCATCATCCTCGAACCAGCCTTCGGCATTGTTCTGCCGCACCAGCCAGTTCTCGATCAGCTTGGCCGCTTTCTGTGTCAACACCTGCATCTGCTCTTCGGCCGTCCGCGTCAGGCCAGAGCCCACGACCGTATCCCCCGACAGGCTTTCGATCACGGTGATCAGTTCCGGCGTCTCGTTCAGCCGCGCTTGTACCGCGTCGTCCCACGCCGTGACCTTCAGCACCAGCACCGACTTCGGCGCCGCCACTACCGGGATGCCCGCGCGCGCCAGAACATAGGCCTCAAGCGTGATCCCTAGGTGATAAAGCCGCGTGCCTTCCTGCCGCGAGAACCGTTCGTCCACGGCCTTTCTCATCGCCACGATCCACGCCGCCTTGCTGGCCTCGCGCGACAGCGGCCCTTTCTGCAGATTGGGCGCCGCCACCACGTTATGCCCAAGATGGAAATTGCCGAGGTAGACCGGCGCATCATCTAGGTCGTCCACCCGTGTGCAGGCCGCCACGCCGGCAATCATCAACCCCAAAGCCAGTATTCGCAGCATCCCCGCCCCCCGGATCCGTCCCATTTCAGCGTTAGCAAGACTGCCCGGCGCTGGCAATTCCCGCCCTGCCCCATATTGCCGCAGATTTCCGCCGCAGGTTTGCCGCATGCCTCTGGCGCGCCTATGTTTGACTTAGACAGAACCGGAGACCGCATGTCCCACGCCGACACCCCCGTCAAAGTCCCCCTCGTCACCGAGCCGATGGGCGTTCTCGGCAGTCTCGGCGCGGCGCGGCGCAACGTGCTCAGCATCATCCCCGAACTTGCCACCCGCCAGCCCATGGTGTCGGGCCGCACCGGCAAGCGGTGGCACATGGTGATGGACCCCGGCGCGATCCGGGAAATGCTTCTGGAGCGGGTGGATACCTACCCCAAGTCGCTGGTCACCAAGAACCTGCTGAAACCCGCCATCGGAGAGTCGCTCTTTATCGCCGAGGGCGCACACTGGCGCTGGCAGCGGCGCACGGCAGCGCCCGTGTTCTCGCACCGCAACGTGATGAACCTCGCGCCAATCATGACCGCCGCCGCCCAGCGCAGCGCCGACCGCGTGGCCCAGGCCGGCCCTCGCGCCATCGACATGGCCGCCGACATGGTGCGCACCACCTTCGACGTCATCGCCGACGTGACTTTCTCCGGCGACGGCATGTTCGACGCCGACGCGGTGCATCGCGGCATCGACGCCTATATCTCCGAGGCTGGCAAGATTTCCCTGCTCGACGTGCTGGGCGCGCCCGACTGGGTGCCGCGCCCCGGCCGCCTGATCTTTTCCCGCAACGCTGTGGGCGACATGCGCCGCATCGCCGACGAGGCGATCGAGGCGCGCCGCCAGCGCGGCCCCGAGGGCGTGCCCGACCTGCTCGACCTGCTGATGGAAGGCGAGGACCCCAAGACCAAGCGCCAGATGAACACTGCCGAACTACGCGACAATCTGCTGACCTTCATCGTCGCAGGCCACGAGACGACCGCGCTCACCCTTGGCTGGTCGCTCTACCTTTGCGCCTTCGACCAAGACGTCCAGAACCGCGCCCGCGCCGAGTTGCGCGCGGTCTGCGGCGACGGCCCGGTGACGGGCGAGCATGTGGAAAAACTTCCCTTCATCCGCCAGATCATTGACGAGGCCCTGCGCCTCTATCCCCCTGCCGGTATGGTTTCCCGCACGGCGATGGCCAACGACACGCTTTGCGGGCGCGAGATCCGCAAGGGCGACACGGTGATTCTGCCCATATATGCGCTTCACCGCCATCACATGCTCTGGGAAGATCCCGACGCCTTCCGCCCCGACCGGTTTGCCGACCGCAAATCGGTGGAGCGCTACGCCTATCTGCCCTTCGGCGACGGCCCGCGCATCTGCATCGGTGCCAGCTTCGCGTTGCAAGAGGCGGTGATCATCCTCGGCACGCTACTCAACCGGTTCCGCTTCACCCCCGTCGCCGGCCGCAACCCGGACCCGGTGATGATCCTCACCCTGCGCCCCGAAGGCGGCGTCTGGCTCGAAGCCGAGCCAGTCTCGACGCCGCAACCGGCCTCCGTCGCCTGACGCGTCCGCTGGCTTATACCTCACCCCGTCCCGTGTTTGACCCGGGACCTCCTGCCTTGGGCAAAACTTAAGCCGTAGGGCGTGTGAAAACCCACGCACACCGACGCTAGCCGCCCAGAACGTTCGGCCAATTCGCCTCGCCTTTTGACACGTTGCCCGGAATGTCCCCCGACCACCGCTGGCGCACCGACTTGTTGTAATTGAGGTAAAGCCTACCGCCATGCACCGTCCAGGCATCTTTGTCGCCATGCGCGGTGTAGCCCTGCGACACCGCCCAAGCACAATAGCCACCGAAGGCCGGCGTGTATTTCTGCGGGTTCGCCTCGAACGCCGCCTGGTTCTCGGCAGACGAAAACCGCCATTTCGCCCCGTTCCACTCGGTGACGAATTCGTCCGATCCGGCCACTCCGTTCGCACCCGGCTCCAGCCCGAAATAGGCCACCACGTCCGCGCCGTCCGCGGCATAGGCCCGGTTCTGGTACCAGCGCGGCTCGTCGGCCATACCCGGCCGAGCCAACAGTGCCGCCGCACCGCTCGCAATCACTATCCGTCGTGTCAAAAGCATATCCATCCTCCTTGCATGCATCTGCAAGAAAGCTAAGCGGTAACCCCCGCACACGACAAATCAATCTCAGGTGAAACGGTTGTTACGCGGAAAGCCCCTCGGCGCCATGCGCCCCGCACCGGCGCGGCGCGCCGTCCATTCCTCCAGCGCGGTCTCGGTCCGTGTCCGCCCCGCCGGATCGAGCCAGCTCAGGCCCTCGGCCAGCGTGAAGGTCGTGGCATCGGACAACCCGCCATCCTTGTATTTCTGCAACCGCACGCCCTTGCCGCGGCCCATCTCGGGCAGCTCATCCAGCGGGAAGATCAGCACCTTGCGGTTCTCGCCCACGCAGGCCACGTGATCGCCCGAAACCGCCCGGCACACCTGCGCCCGTACGCCGTCGCGCACGTTCAGCACCTGTTTGCCAGAGCGTGTTTGCGCCACGACCTCGTCCTCGGGCACGATGAACCCGTCGCCCGCCGAGGACGCCACCAACAATTTCCGCCCCGGCTTGTGGATGAAGATCGCCACGATGTCGGACTCGTTTGGCAGGTCCACCATCAGGCGCAAGGGCTCTCCCATCCCCCGCCCGCCGGGCAGGTTGGCCGCGCTCAGCGTGTAGAACCGCCCGTTCGTGCCAAAGACCAACAGTCGGTCGGTCGTCTCCGCATGGAAGATGAACCGCCCTTCGTCGCCGTCCTTGAATTTCAGCTCGCGGTCGAGGTCAATATGCCCCGACATGGCCCGGATCCACCCCATCTTGGAACAGACCACCGTGATCGGCTCGCGGTCGATCATCGCCTCCAGCGGCACTTCCTCGACCTCGCCAGCCTCGGCGAACGTGGTCCGGCGCGCGCCGCCCTCATAGTCCTTGCCGAACTTTTTCTTCACCTCTTTTAGCTGATCCGAGATCGCATCCCACTGAAGCCCCTCGCTCTCCAAGAGGTCCTCCAGCCCCGCGCGCTCTGCCATCAGCGCGTCACGCTCCTTGACCAGCTCGATCTCTTCCAGCCGCCGCAAGCTGCGCAACCGCATGTTCAGGATCGCCTCGGACTGTACTTCGGTCAGCCCGTCCTCGCCACCCTCGATGGGCGGCACGTAATCCGCCTCGTCCTTGGCGCGGGTGAACTCACGCCCCCAATCCTCGCGCATCAGCGCCGCCTTGGGGTCGTCGTCATAGCGAATGATGTCGATCACCCGGTCGAGGTTCAGGAAGGCCACGATCAGCCCTTCCAGCACCTCCAGCCGGTGGTCGATCTTCTCCATCCGGTGCTCGCTCCGCCGGATCAGCACCTCGCGCCGGAAATCGAGGAAGGCGCGCAGCACTTCCTTCAGGCTGCAGACCTTGGGCGTCACCCCGTCGACCAGCACGTTCATGTTCAGGCTGAACCGCACTTCCAGATCCGAGTTGCGATAGAGCGACTGCATAAGCACCTCGGGCTCCACGTTCTTCGAACGAGGCTCAAGGATCACGCGAATATCATCGGCGCTCTCGTCCCGCACATCGGCCAGGATTGGCACCTTCTTGGTCTGGATGACCTCCGCCAGCTTCTCGATCAGCTTGGACTTCTGCACCTGATAGGGGATCTCGGTGACAACGATCTGCCACTGCCCGCGCCCCAGATCCTCGACCTCGTAGCGGCACCGCAACCGGAACCCGCCCTTGCCGGTGCGATAGGCCTGCGCGATTGCCTCGGGCGGCTCCACGATGATGCCCCCAGTCGGGAAATCCGGCCCCGGCACGTAGTTCAGCAACGTGTCGTCCCGCGCATCCGGCGTCTTGATCAGATGCAGACACGCATCCACCAGTTCCGCGATATTGTGCGGCGGAATGTTCGTGGCCATGCCCACCGCGATCCCGCTCGACCCGTTGGCCAGCAGATTCGGAAACTGCGCCGGCAGCACCACAGGCTCAGTCAGCGTACCGTCGTAATTGTCCCGGTAGTCAACTGCGTTCTCGTTCAGCCCGTCCAGCAGGGCCTCGGCCACGATAGTCAGCCGCGCCTCTGTGTACCGGCTGGCGGCCGGGTTGTCCCCGTCGATATTGCCGAAATTCCCCTGCCCGTCGACCAGTGGGTAGCGCACGTTGAAATCCTGCGCCAGACGCGCCATCGCGTCATAGATCGCGGCATCGCCATGCGGGTGATAGTTGCCCATCACGTCGCCGCTGATCTTCGCGGACTTGCGGAACCCCCCGCTGGCGCTCAACCGAAGCTCGCGCATGGCGAACAGGATACGCCGATGGACCGGCTTCAGCCCGTCGCGCGCATCCGGCAAGGCGCGGTGCATGATGGTCGACAGCGCATAGGTCAGGTAGCGCTCGCCGATGGCCCGGCGCAGCGGCTCCGCCACGGCATCGCCCCCGCTCTCGGGGCCTATGTTGGGGTCATCGACCAAATCACTCATAAATGCTGTGATAGCCTTGGCCCTTGCGCAGGTAAAGCACAGGTTGGGAAGATTCCGCACCTTTTCCCATGCCGGTCGGAACCGAATCGTGTAACTTGTGTTCTATAACAAGAAATTGACTTCGCTGCCTCGGGGGATTCGCGCAATGTGGCGCTTCATATTGGTAACTTTTGCTTTTCTTGGCTTCGCCTTCTGGGAGATGAGCGGCGGCGCCGATTACGCACCGCGTGATAATTCCATCCAGTCCCAGGCGAACGCTCCGGAGTCCGAGACAACCGTCGCTGACGCGCAACCGGCCGACCCTGCCGAGCCGGAGGTCATCGACCTGCCCAAGCAAGACAAGCCCGAGCGTCTCCAGATCACCCTTGCCTCGCTCAGCGACATGTCCGAAGCGGGGTCAGCGCAGGAAACCGCCCGCACCGAGCGGGTGGAAGACAAGGCCCGTTTCCTGACGGAGAGCAGCGACGAGGACAACGCCGTGCTTGCCGCTCTGGACGAAGGCGGCGAAGCGGCGGACGAGGTCAAAAAGCACTGGCCCGGCGCAATCGAGCTGTTCGAACAGCAAGCCTCGCAGGCCGAGCTGCGCAAACAGGCCGAAGCAGCGGCGCGCACGGCGCGCGCTGGCACGACCAGCGGCGACATCCGCTACGTGACGGCCAGCTCCGCTAACATGCGCGGCGGTCCCGGCACGGATTTTGCCCGCGTCGGCAATCTTGGCGAAGGTGCCGAAGTGGCCGTGCTCGGCAGGGCGGCCAATGGCTGGCTGGAACTCGAGGTTCTCGAAACCGGCGAAACGGGCTGGATGGCCGACTGGCTCGTCAGCGCCCCGGCGCAGTGATTTCCACTCAAAGCGATTGCATATAGCGCCGGACCGCGCCAAGGTCCGGCCATGACGCAGAAATCCCTTCTTATCACTGGCTGTTCGTCGGGCATCGGCTATGACGCGGCACACGGCATGCGGGCCCGCGGCTGGCGCGTTTTCGCCTCCTGCCGACAGGAAGAGGATTGCGCGCGGATGCGGGCCGAAGGCTTCGACAGTCCCCGCATCGACTATCAAAAGCCCGACACCATAACCGCCGGGTTGGCCGAGGTGCTCGATGCCACCGGCGGCACACTCGATGCGCTCTTCAACAACGGCGCCTTCGGCTGCCCCGGCATGGTCGAGGACCTGCCCACCGACGCTCTGCGCGATATATTCGAGGCCAACTTCTTTGGCTTGCACGACCTCACGCGGCAAGTCATCCCCGTGATGCGCGCGCAAGGTCACGGCCGCATCGTGCAGAACTCCTCGGTACTGGGCTTCGCCACCCTGCGCATGCGCGGCGCCTACAATGCCACCAAGCACGCGCTCGAAGGGCTGACCAGCACAATGCGGATCGAGATGCGCGACACGCCGATCCATATCGTCCTGATCGAACCCGGACCGGTGACCTCCAAGATCCGCGTCAACTCGATCCCCCATTTCGAACGCTGGATCGACTGGGAAAACGCGCCCGCCCGGTCGCTCTACGAAAAGCGCCTCATCCCGCGCCTCTACCATAGCAGCGGCCCCGACACGTTCGAATTGCCCGCCCCCGCCGTCACGAAAAAGCTGATCCATGCGCTGGAATCTCCGCGCCCCAGGCCGCGCTATTTCGTGACCACACCGACGTACCTACTGGATATCCTGCGGCGCATCCTGCCCACCAGCGCCCTCGACTGGATTCAGGCGAAATTGTAGCAGGACGGCCCGGAACGGCGGGAGAGCGGCCCCGCGTCACCATATCCCATTCGCCTTTTGACACAGACGGGCTACCTCCGCCCCTGACCGGAAAAACCAAGAGTCTCACATGCTCAACGACCCTCTCTTCATCATCGTCGCGCTCGCCTGCGGCGTCGTCGCAGTTGTCCTCATCATGGGGATCTCGAACTTCGGCAAGGAAGGCATCGAAAACGCCAAGCGCTCGAACAAGTTCATGCGCTGGCGCATCATCGCACAGTTCGTCGCGGTGGTCCTCATCCTGCTTTTCGTCTATATCCGCCGCCAAATGGGAGGTGAATGAACATGGTCGTTCTCAACAAGATCTACACCAAGACCGGCGATCACGGCGAAACCGCGCTCGGCAACGGGTCTCGCGTGGCCAAGCACTCCATGCGCGTCACCGCCTACGGCACCGTCGACGAAGTGAATGCAACCGTCGGCCTTGCCCGTCTGCACGCCGAGGGCGAAACCGACGCCGCGCTGTCGCGCATCCAGAACGACCTGTTCGACCTCGGCGCCGATCTCTGTCGCCCTGACATGGAAAACGACCACAAGGCCGAATACGAGCCCCTGCGCATGGTCGACAGCCAGGTCGCCCGCCTTGAGACCGAGATCGACACGATGAACAAGGTTCTCGAACCCCTGCGCAGCTTCATCCTGCCCGGCGGCTCGGCGCTCTCGGCGCATCTGCATCTCTGCCGCACCGTCTCGCGCCGGGCCGAGCGGCTTTCGGTGGAGCTGGCCACGATGGAACACGTCAATCCGGCGGCAGTCAAATATCTCAATCGTCTCAGCGACTGGTTCTTCGTCGCCGCCCGCATGGCCAACGATTCGGGGCGTGACGACGTGCTCTGGACACCGGGCGCCAACCGCTGATCGGGGCGCCACGGCCACGAAGCCGAGCAAGAAACTCCGTACTGCACCGGAAACGCGACGTCGCAAGTCGGAAACGTGACGATTTTACCCTGTTTCCCCGGCTAACAGTTCTGTATCAAACGCCCCAGAGCAAGGGGCGGGGTCGTTTCGCAGCGGCTCTGCGCAATTTTTTAGGGAGACCATGCCGATGAAGGTGCTCGTGCCTGTCAAACGCGTGATCGACTACAACGTGAAGGTCCGCGTCAAGGCGGACGGATCGGGCGTCGATCTTGCCAATGTCAAAATGTCGATGAACCCCTTTGACGAAATCGCCGTCGAAGAGGCCATCCGCCTGAAAGAAGCCGGCAAGGCCGACGAAGTCGTCGCCGTCTCCATCGGCGTCAAGCAGGCGCAGGAAACCCTGCGCACCGCGCTGGCCATGGGCGCCGACCGCGCCATCCTGGTCGAGGCCGCCGATGACGTGCACACCGACATCGAACCGCTCGCCGTCGCCAAGATCCTTGCCGCCGTCGTCAAGGAAGAAGAGCCCGGCCTCGTGATCGCTGGCAAACAAGCCATCGACAACGACATGAACGCCACCGGCCAGATGCTTTCTGCCCTCCTGGGCTGGAGCCAGGGCACCTTCGCATCGGCGCTCGACGTCGAGGCCGACCATGCCGTTATCACTCGCGAGGTCGATGGCGGTCTGCAGACGATCAAGGTCAAGATGCCCACGATCGTCACCGTGGACCTGCGCCTCAACGAGCCGCGCTATGCCTCGCTGCCCAACATCATGAAGGCCAAGAAAAAGCCGCTCGACGAGAAAACCGCCGCCGATTACGGCGTCGACGTCGCGCCGCGCCTCGAAATCGTCAAGACCGAAGAGCCCGAGGCCCGCAAGGCCGGCGAAATGGTCGGATCGGTCGATGAACTTGTCGCCAAACTCAAAGAAGCGGGGGCCGTGTAATGTCTGTACTTCTTCTTGCCGAAGTCAACGACGGCGAACTGGCTATCGACGCCACCGCCAAGGCCGTCACCGCAGCCAAACAGCTGGGCGACGTGACCGTGCTCTGCGCCGGGGGCTCTGCCGCCGCCGCGGGTGAAGCCGCCGCCAAGATCGACGGTGTCTCCAAGGTCCTCGTGGCCGAGGACGCCTCGCTGGGCCACCGGCTGGCGGAATCCACCGCCGCGCTGATCGTGTCGCTCGCAGGCGACTACGAGCACATCGTGGCCCCGGCCACCACAGACGCCAAGAACGTCATGCCCCGCGTGGCCGCCCTTCTGGACGTCATGGTGATCTCCGACGCCTCGGGCGTGGTCGACGCCAACACGTTCGAGCGTCCGATCTACGCCGGCAACGCGGTCCAAACGGTGAAATCCTCGGATGCCAAGAAGGTCGTCACCTTCCGCACCTCCACCTTCGACGCCGCCAGTGACGGCGGCTCGGCCTCGGTCGAGACCATCTCCGCCGCCGACAACCCCGGCCTGTCGGAATGGGTCGAGGACAAGGTTGCTGAATCCGACCGCCCCGAGCTGACCTCGGCGGGCGTCGTCGTCTCCGGCGGCCGTGGCATCGGCTCGGAAGAGAATTTCGAACTCGTCGAGAACCTCGCCGACAAGCTGGGCGCCGCCGTCGGCGCGTCCCGTGCGGCCGTCGACTCCGGTTATGCTCCCAACGACTGGCAGGTCGGACAGACCGGCAAGGTCGTGGCGCCGGATCTCTACATCGCCGTCGGCATTTCGGGCGCGATCCAGCACCTTGCGGGCATGAAGGACTCCAAGGTGATCGTCGCCATCAACAAGGATGAAGAGGCCCCGATCTTCCAGGTCGCCGATTACGGCCTCGTAGCCGACCTCTTCGACGCCGTGCCGGAACTGACCGAAAAGCTCGGCTGAGCCGGTCCGCACATGATATCGAACTGACCCGCCCCCGAGGCGGGTCTTTTCGTTTTTGGGCACGTGTAGGGTGGGTGAAAACCCACGCGCGACGGGCCCGATCAAACTCTCACGGGTCGAGGACCTTCGCCAACACCGGGATCAACGCCTCAGCCACCGCGTCATGCGCTGCCTGACCCGGCAGGTTCCTTGGCCCATCCCCATCGCGCCTTGCCGCGTAGGGCGTGTGACACTCCACGCCCTGACTGCCGCGCGCCATGTCGCCGGCCTCCACGAACGCCACCACGTGGCTCTGCAAACCCGCCAGCATCTCGCGCCCCACCAGCACCGGCTCGCACCGCGCCTCGACCGCGTCGTCATCCCGGTCCGGGGCGCGCTCGGAAAACCACAACAGTATCACCGGCGCCCGGATTTCCGCGATCAGCCGCCGCATCCCCACGTCCCAGGCCTGCGCCAATCCCTGCCGCACCTCGCCGAACCGCTCCGGCGACACATTCCGCAGATGCATCAGCATATGCCGCGTGAAACTGAACTCTGTGAAATCCACCTCTGTGAACAATGCGCACAACGGCGGCTCGGCCCGCAGAAAGCGATCGTTGCGCCGCGAATGCACCTTATAGAACGGGTTCGACAGGTTCGCCGCACACGGCACCTGCAACACGACTGCCGCAGCCCCCGACGCGATCCGCGCCAGCCCCGGGTCGCCCAGCATCACGTCGATCCCCGCGTTGGGCTGGCCCAAGTTGACACATGCCACGCCCGTCGCCGCCTCGACGGCTTGCGCGAAAGGTCGGCTGACGAACTTCCCATAGGTCTCCGTTCCACCGATGAACGCCACGTACTCGTTCGTCAGGCTCCGCTTCGGCCCTCGAAACGCCAGCTTCGACGCCCCGTAACGGCATGCCTCCGGCGCCGCTTTCCAGCGGCCCTTGCCATGAAAGGACATCACGCCCACCTCATTTAACTCACCCAATTGCCAGCTTTGGGCCGCAGGCCTTGCGATTCCGTTAAAGGTGCAAATTGACTAAAATTTTAACGGCCGCTTTCCCTTGCAGCGCCCGCGGCACGGGGCATATGGTGTCGCAAAAGCGAAAGGGACCTTCATGGACATCCGCAAGGTGGGCGTCGTCGGCGCCGGACAGATGGGCAACGGGATCGCGCATGTGATGGCCGTCGCGGGCTATGACGTCCTGCTAAACGACATCAACCAAGAGGCGCTGGACAAGGGCCTCGGCGTGATCAAGTCGAACATGGACCGCATGGTCAGCCGCGACAAGATGAAGGCCGAGGACCGCGACGCCGCGCTGTCGCGCATCACCACCACGCTCGACCTGCCAGAGCTTGGCGCCACCGACCTCATCGTGGAATCCGCCACCGAACGCGAGACCGTCAAACAGGCCATTTTCGAGGACCTCGTGCCGCATCTCGGCCCCGACACGATCCTGACGTCGAACACCTCTTCGATCTCGATCACACGCCTTGCCAGCCGCACCGACCGCCCCGAGAAATTCATGGGCTTCCACTTCATGAACCCGGTGCCGGTCATGCAATTGGTCGAACTGATCCGCGGCATCGCCACCGACAAGCCCACCTACGACGCCTGCCTCGCCGTGGTCGAAAATCTCGGCAAGACCGCCGCCAGTTCCGAGGATTTCCCCGCCTTCATCGTCAACCGCATCCTCATGCCCATGATCAACGAGGCGGTTTACACGCTTTACGAGGGCGTCGGCTCGGTCATTTCCATCGACACCTCGATGAAGCTCGGCACGAACCACCCGATGGGGCCGCTGGAACTCGCCGATTTCATCGGGCTGGACACCTGCCTTGCCATCATGAACGTGCTGCATGACGGGCTGGCGGACACCAAGTACCGCCCCTGCCCGCTCCTCACGAAATATGTCGAGGCCGGCTGGCTCGGCCGCAAGACTGGCCGCGGCTTCTACGATTATCGCGGCGACGAGCCCGTGCCCACGAGGTGATGGACGCGCGCCGCCGCTCCTTTCTCTATTATCTGACCGCCGGTGCCGGTGCCGTCACGCTGGCCGCAGGGGCGACCGGGCTCTTCCGCGCAACTGGCACGACTGCGGACATCGTGGCAACCCGCGAAAGCCTGCGGCTTCCGCTGACGGATATTCCGGAAGGCGACACCAGAACCTATAAAATCAGCGGCCGGCCCCTGCTGATCTGGCACCGCAACGCCGATCAGACCGAACGGGCGCTGTCGCAGGACATCCTTAAAGACTGGCGCGATCGCAGGCCCGAACGCGGCGGGTCCGGGCAGCTCCTTTTGCCCTATGACCGGAACAGAACGATCGATCACGAATGGCTCGCGATCTGGAACGTCTGCCCCCGGTTCGGATGTGTCCCCCTGGCGCAACATGGCGATTTCGGCGGCTTCTTCTGTCCCTGCGGCAGTTCTCATTTCGACATGGCAGGACGCATTCGCAAGGGCCCAGCCCTCAGCAACATGCGGACTGTCCCGGCCAGGATCTCCGACGACAGGCAGTATATCGACGTTTTTCAGGCCTTCGGGCTGACGACTCCGCCCCGGTGAGGCATCGCGCTTCACTGTTGCCGAAATACTCCCGCCGGAGGCATCAAACCGTTCGGACGCGACGTCACCCCTCGCCCAGGCTCAGGGTATGCTCGCGCAACCACGCCATGAACCCGCGCGGGTCCTTGTCCAGAAGCTCCATCTGCTCTTGCGTGATCGGCGGCCCCACCACGGGTTTTTGCGGGTGGTTGCAGCCCCGCACCACCTCGTGCAGCAGCAGGCTCTGGCGCAACGTCGGCGAAACGCAATTGGCCATCTGGTAGGCGCGCGAATTGGCGCCCGGAAAATAGATCGGCACCACCGTGGCCCCCGACCGCCGGATCATTTGCGCGGTGAAGACATTCCACTCCCGCTCCTTCACCGGGCCGAACAGGCTGTCGGACGAGGCCACCACGCCGGACGGGAACACGCTGATCGCGCCGCCCTCCTTCAGGTGCGCCATTGCCTTGGCGCGCATCTCGACCGATTTGCGCTGCGCGTCAGGCTCGTGCGGGAACGGCACCGAGATCATGTAGGACGCCGCCACCTCGTCGATCCCGGTCAACAGCGCCCGCGTCAAAATCTTGTAGTCGGTGCGCCGCCGCCCGATCAGATCAGCCAGTATCATCCCGTCCACCAGCCCATGCGGATGGTTCGCCACGAGCACCACCGGGCCGGTCTCGGGGATATTGTCGATCTGCTCTTGCGGGGTCAGCAGCGGGATACCCATCGTATCCAGCGCCGCGCGCCAGAAGGGCTGACCCGTGGGCGCGCCTTTCTTCTCGAACTCGCGGATCATCTTGATGATCGTCAGCTTGCCGGTGAACCATTCGACGGCCCGTATGGTGAAGGCCGTACCGGGACTATCAAAGGAGTTGGCATATGTCAGGCTGCGCCGGTCATACTTCGTGAAATTGACCGATCCGGGCGATCCATCGCCGCTTTGATCCTGCGCCTTTTCCGCCACGTGGTCTGTTCCCGTCCCGCCGCGCACTCTGTGCCTACATGTCCTCGCCGAACCGGTCGGCCACCAACGCGCTCACGGCATCCGCCAGCGCCTCGGCGTCGGGCCCCCAGGCTCGCACGTCAATAGTCGTTCCACGCGACGCTGCCAACATCAAAAGGCCCATGATGCTGTCCGCGCCCGTGGTCTGGCCATCTTGGCTGACCTCGGCTTGCGCGTCGAATCCCTCGACCACCTCTACCAGCTTGGCCGCCGCACGCGCGTGCAGGCCCTTCTCGTTGACGATTTCGATCTGGCGCGTGACGGTGTCTGTCATTTCGGTCTTGGTCTTTCTTGGTCCGGCCCGCTTTACGGGGTGTGACTGTCGATATACTTGCGCCCCGCATCCAGCGCGGCGCGGGCGGCATCGGGCACCGACAGATCGCGGCTCTTGGCCAGCTTCAACAGCATCGGCAGGTTCGCCCCATAGAGGATGCGACGATTCTCGGGCTGGCACGCCTTCAGCGACAGGTTCGCCGGCGACGCGCCAAAGATGTCCACAACGATCAGAACGCCGTCGCCGGTATCTACTTCGTCGGCGGCGCGGCAGATCTCATCCTGCTTTTCGGACCGGTCGAAATCACCCTCGATCGGGATGGCCTGAATACCCGACTGCCCACCGACGACATGCTCTATCGCCTTCAGATAGCCCTGGGCCAGTCCGCCATGTGCCACGATCACGATCCCGATCACGCCCCGATGTCTCCTTTCAACTTCGCCTCGGTCTTTTCGCCGGGGCCGGACGGCGCAAGCAGTCCGCGCCGTTCCAGTTCGCGATGCCTTATAGACACCTGCCAGCCTGCCTCTGCAAGGGCCTGAGCCAAGGTTTCTGCCATCGTGACGCTGCGGTGCTGGCCACCGGTGCAGCCGAAGCCGATCGCCAGATAGGCCTTGCCCTCTGCCTTGTAGGCCGGCAGCAACTGACGCACCAGGTCACCGACCCGCGCGGCGAAGCCTTCGAACATCGGGTCATCGCCCACATAGGCCCGCACCCGCCGGTCTTGCCCGGTCAGCCCGCGCAAACTGGCCTCCCAATAGGGGTTTCGCAGGAACCGGCAATCCAGCACCATGTCCAGGCCCCTTGGCAGCCCGCGCTTGTAGGAAAACGACTGAACCGAGACCGACATCTGCCCGCCCTCGCCCGGCGCGAACCAGCGCGATAATTCCGCCCTCAGGTCATGTGGCGACAGTTCCGACGTGTCGATCAGGATATCCGCCCGCGCCCGGATTGGGCCCAGCAGGTCGAACTCCCGAGCGATCCCCACATCCGGCGTCTCGGCCGGGGCCAGCGGGTGCCGTCGGCGCGTCTCGGAAAACCGCCGCGTCAGCACCTCGGCGCTGCTGTCGAGGTATAGCACCTGCAAATGCACCGACGCATCCGCGCTCAGGGTGTCGATCACCTCGATCAGCGCATTGGTCGAGAAATCCCGGTTGCGCGTGTCGACGCCCAGAACCAGCGGCTTGTCCGGCCCATTGCCCTCGATCAGTCGCGGCAACAGGGACAGCGGCAGGTTGTCGATGGCCTCGAACCCCATGTCTTCCAGCGCACGGATCGCCGTGGTGCGCCCGGCCCCCGAGGGGCCGGTCACCAGAACCAGTCTGTTGTTTATCGGGCCTGCCGGCATCGCGGGCCACTCCTCATTCCAGCCTTTCGCCCCTTAGATATACTGACACCGCAGCAGAAAAATGGGCGCTCTCGGATTTGTTAATGACGGGCAACGGTATGCCCATGACCCGCGCCTTCCGGGCTTCGGGAAGACGCTCGGTTTCAACCTCGTCCATGTCGACCACCAGCGCAACCGCGCAACGTCCCGCCGCAGGGCTGCGCAGTATGCCCACGCCACGTGCTTCGATCTGTCCGCGGATCGTGTCCGGCGCGTCGGCCCAGAGCGTTGCGCCCTCGGCCCACACCACAGTGCGGTCGTCCGACACCAGTTCCGCGCCCATTGCCATAAGTTGCAGCGCCAAACCGGACTTGCCACTGCCCGACGCGCCGCGGATCAGCACGGCACGGCCGTCGATGGCAACGGTGGTCGCGTGAAGAATCTGCGTGCCCGTCATTCCGGCGGTCCGTAAGCGGTCAAAAAAGGCGCCGCGCCCCTCGCGTCAAACCGGCAGACCCACGACAAAGCGCGCTCCCAGCGGGTCCGAGGTGACGTCGGCATCCGTGGGCCGGATGTTCTCGGCCCAGATCACACCTTCATGCGCCTCGACAATCTGTTTCGAGATCGAAAGTCCAAGGCCAGAATTGTTGCCAAAATCATTGGCGTCACGCTGCGAATAGAAGCGGTTGAAGATCTTGGTCAGCGCCTGTTCGGGAATGCCCGGCCCGGTATCCTCGACCACGACAACGACACGGTTATCGCGTTTACGGGCCCACAGGCGAATGGCGTCGCCTTCCTCGCAGAACGAGGTGGCATTGGTAATCAGGTTCACGAAGACCTGCGCCAGCCGTGCTTCCAGACCCATGATGACGATCGGGTCTTTCGGGAAATCGGTAATGAACTCGACGCCCTTCTGTTGCGCCTGTTCGCCAAGGTAATGCGCAAGGTTGTCCAGCATCTGGATCAGGTCAAAGCTCTCCTGCTCCTCGCGCACCAGTTCGCTGTCCAGCCGCGATGCGTTCGAGATATCGCTCACCAGCCGGTCGAGCCGGCGCACGTCATGCTCGATCACGTTCAGCAGTTTCTCGCGCTGGTCCTCGCGCTTAGCCACGCGCATCGTGCCCACCGCGCTGCGCAAGGATGCCAGCGGGTTCTTGATCTCGTGCGCCACGTCCGCAGCGAATTGTTCGTTGCCGTCGATCCGGTGATAAAGCGCGGTTACCATGCCCCGCAAAGCGCCAGAAAGCCGCCCGATCTCGTCCGGTCGTGCAGTCAAATCGGGGATGCGGATGCGCCCGCCGCCGTTTTCGCCGCCCTGGCGGTTGCGCGCGCCGCCCACTTCGGCGGCGGCGGCCAGTTCCGCCAGCGGGTTGGCGATGGTCGAGGCCAGGATCAGCGACAGGCCCACCGACACCAGCGTCGCCACCAGGAACATCTGCAAGACGCGCTCGCGCTCCATGCGGCTCAGCTTGTCGATCTCACCCGACGCGCTCGATAATGCGACCACGCCAACAGGGCGATCACCCTGTAGGATCGGCGTCGCCACCGCGAATATGGTCGAGCCGTCGTCGTCGCCGCGGCCGACCTGCGTGCCCTCTTCCAGCGCATCCTCGACAAGGCCCTGGGCCAGTGTCTCGACGCTGATTTCCGTCTCGGTGCTCAGAATCGCCGAAAACGGCGCCGACACCCCGTTCCAGACTTGGTTCAACGCATCCGTGATCACCGTGGGCTTGTCCGGCACCCCCGCGCCCGGACGCGGCAGGTGGCCCTCGGTCCGGCCCACCAGTTGGGCAGCGCGGTCATAGACCAGCACCTCGACCCCCTGCTGCACGTCCAGCCCGTCCAGCGTGCCCGCAACGTCCAGCCCGTCCATCGCCACAAGGCTCACAGGCGCGCCCTCGGGCAGTTGCGCCTCAAACACGTCGGCGATCAGTTCCACGTCACTTTGCAACCCGTCGGCGTGCTGTTGCGCCAGCCCGTCACGCGACGAGTTCAGGTAGAGGATCCCCGCCACTAGGACGTTCAGTGCGATCAGGTTGAAGGTAATGATCTTGCGCGTCAGGGATCCGCCGCCGCCCGACAAATAGCCCCGCCGCGCACGGCGCCTGCGGACCTCTTCCTCGACGACATTTTCCGGCGCCACGAAATCATCGCCAAGAACAACGCCGTCGTCGTCATTCAGCGTGTGATCGCGCACCTGGAAGCCCTCCGCCAATGCCATGTTTCAGGCCATCATTCCTCGTTGTACCGATACCCGATCCCGTACAGCGTCTCGATGGCCGAAAACTCCGGGTCCACCATCCGCAGCTTCTTGCGCAGACGCTTGATGTGGCTGTCGATGGTCCGGTCGTCAACATAAACCTGGTCGTCATAGGCCACGTCCATCAGCTGATCGCGGCTTTTCACGAAACCAGGTCGTTGCGCCAGCGCCTGAAGCAGCAGGAATTCGGTCACGGTCAGCGACACGTCCTGACCCTTCCACGCCACCGCGTGGCGCAGCGGGTCCATGCGCAGCTCGCCGCGCTCGATCACCTTGGTGTCTTCGGTCTCGGCCACGACATTGCCATCGACCGCATCCTGCCGGCGCAGCAGCGCGCGGATACGCTCGACCAGCAAACGCTGGCTGAACGGCTTCTTTACGTAGTCGTCCGCGCCCATGCGCAGGCCCAGGACCTCGTCGATCTCGTCGTCCTTGGAGGTCAGGAAAATCACCGGCATCGCCGATTTCTGCCGCAGCCTCTGCAACAGGTCCATCCCGTCCATCCGGGGCATCTTGATGTCCAGCACCGCCATGTCGGGCAGTTTCTTGGTGAAAGCCTCATAGGCCTGCTGTCCATCGTTGTAGGTTTCGACCTCGAAGCCTTCCGCCTCGAGAGTCATGGAGACCGATGTCAGAATATTTCTGTCATCGTCCACAAGGGCGATTTTTGACATTATGATTTCCTTGTACTGCTCGGTTGCCTGCTTTTTTCCGATACTATGGGCCGTTTTCGGCTTTTTAATCAATCCCAAACTGCGAATCAGCCGGGCTTTCCCGACCATCTGACGCGAAAATGTCTTAGGAATGGCTAAATTGACTCACTTTTGCAGTCCGCGATTGCAGAACCTTGGCGGCAGCTCGCCCATGATGGCGCTAACGCCCGATTTGGTTGCGCTAACTGTGCATTTGCGTCCTGTTCAATCATAAAACCGTCATGTTAAGAGGCCCGCGGATCATCCGGCAAGAACCGGTTTCTCACCGCCAATTTCGGCGGACCTGCATGGTCAGCCCCGCCACGAAGGGCGGACGGCCAGAACTCAAGGAGCGCAAGCATGTCAGCAGGACGGGTCAACCCCAACTTCACCCTCGAGGATCAAGGCATCACCGGACTGGGCGAAGTTCACTACAACCTGATCGAACCCGCCCTCATCGAAGAGGCCCTGCGCAAGGGCGAAGGCCGCCTCGGCAAAGGCGGCACCTTCCTTGTCTCCACCGGCCAGTTCACCGGCCGCTCGCCCAAGGACAAGCACGTCGTCAAGACCGACAGCGTGGCCGAGCACATCTGGTGGGACAACAATGCACCCATGACGCCCGAGGCATTCGACCAGCTTTACACCGACATGGTCGCCCACATGCAGGGCAAGGATTACTTCGTGCAGGATCTCGTCGGCGGCGCCGACCCCGCCCATTCTATCAACATGCGCATGGTGACCGAACTGGCCTGGCACGGCCTCTTCATCCGCCACATGCTGCGCCGCCCCGAACGTGACGCGCTTGACCATTTCACCGCCGATTTCACCGTCATCAACTGCCCCACGTTCAAGGCCGACCCCGCAAAGCACGGGTGCCGCTCGGAAACCGTGATCGCCATCAACTTCGACCGCAAACTGATCCTCATCGGCAATTCCGAATACGCGGGCGAGAACAAGAAATCGGTCTTCTCGGTCCTGAACTACCTGCTGCCCGAAAAAGGCATCATGCCAATGCACTGCTCGGCCAACCACGCCAACGGCAACCCGGTCGACACCGCCATCTTCTTCGGCCTCAGCGGCACCGGCAAGACCACCCTTTCGGCCGATCCCAATCGCACGCTTATTGGCGATGACGAACACGGCTGGTCTGATCGCGGCACCTTCAACTTCGAGGGCGGCTGCTATGCCAAGACCATCAATCTCGACCCCGAGGCAGAGCCGGAAATCTACGCCACGACCGAGAAATTCGGCACCGTGATCGAGAACATGGTCTATGACGAGGAAACGCTCGAACTGGACTTTGCCGATGATTCACTGACGGCCAACATGCGCTGCGCCTATCCGATGAGCTATATCTCAAACGCCTCGGAAACCGCGCTTGGCGGGCATCCCAAGAACATCATCATGCTGACCTGCGACGCGTTCGGCGTGCTGCCCCCGATCGCGCGCCTCTCGCCGGCGCAGGCGATGTATCACTTCCTGTCGGGCTTCACCGCCAAGGTCGCCGGAACCGAGCGCGGCCTGACCGAGGCCGAGCCGACCTTTTCCACCTGCTTCGGCGCGCCCTTCATGCCGCGCCGCCCCGAGGTCTACGGTAACCTTCTGCGCGAAAAGATCGCCAAGCACGGCGCGACCTGCTGGCTGGTCAACACCGGCTGGACCGGCGGCGCCTACGGCACCGGCGAGCGGATGCCCATAAAGGCCACCCGTGCCCTGCTGACCGCAGCGCTCGACGGCTCGCTCAACGAGGTCGAGTTCCGCAAAGACGCCAATTTCGGCTTCGAGGTTCCGGTCAGCGTCCCCGGCGTGCCCGAGGTCCTGCTGGACCCGCGCCGCACCTGGGATGACGGCGCGGCCTACGACGCGCAGGCCAACAAGCTGGTCAAGATGTTCGCCGACAATTTCGAGCAGTACTTGCCCTATATCGACGAGGACGTGAAAGCCGCCGCCATCGGCTAAGCCTTACACGCCCCGACCGGGCAGACACCGCCCCCGTGCTTCAGGCGCGGGGGCTTTTTCGTGACCGCCTTTCGTGCCCGCCTTTCGTTTCAAGCTTGCGCGCTCGAGACACCGTAGGGTGGGTGAGACCCCACGCGCGCATCCCCTGCTACCGCGGGGTCGCCTTGTTCAACGGGCTCTCCACCGGCGGCGGCGCCACGTCCATTACACCCAACGCATCGAACCCGCCCAGCACCGCGTCCACCGCGATCGTCGCCAGAACGATCCCCATCACCCGGCTGATCACGCTGGCCCCTGTGCTGCCGATCACCCGGTGCACATAGGTCGCCGCCAGCAAAAGCCCGAGCGTCAACAACAACACCAGCGTCAGCAGCCCCGCCGTGATCGCCTGATCCGCAATCGATTCCGTGTGGTTGTCCGTCAGGATCACGATGGCAAGCATCGCCCCGGGCGAAGCGATTGACGGCATCGCCAGCGGGAAGACCGCGCCCGCCAGGTGGTCGCGCTCCGCCTCCTCGATCTCGCGCGCGGGCTTCGACTCGCCGAAAATCATCGTCATCGCGAACAGAAACAGGATGATCCCGCCCGCGATCTGGAACGACCCCAGCCGCAGCCCCAGCGATTCCAGCAGGAACTGCCCGCCCACCAGGAACGCCAGCAGCACCAGCGCCGCAACGCCACCGCCCGCAACGCGAACCGCCGGTGCAGTGCCCTTGGCACGCCCTGCACAGCAAACAGGAAGACCGGGATGGACCCGACCGGGTCGATCACCACGATCAGCGTCACCAGTTCTCTTGCCAGGGCCGCCCAGTCCATTGGGGTAACTTTCCATTTGAACCCGATCCGCAAACGGCCGGACCGGCCGGTTCCGCTTATCCCATGCCGCACCGGGTTTGAACCTTGAAGACCACGCAAAGCGGGTTCCGGCAGCCATACTGACGCTTTGTTGATCTACCCTTTCGCGCACCCCGTGCTAACTCAACCGAAACGGGTTTACAGGGGCAATGGGATGCTGAGCGACGACAACCCCTCTATCGGACGTTTCGACAAGTCGTTCCTGATCCACATGATCCGGGACTTCTTCATCATCCTCGTGATCGTCACGGTGCTGGAGTTCTCGCTGAAAGCCGCGCTGGTCTACTACAACTACGTCACAAATGGCGAGGACGAGGCCCAGGTCGTGGCCGAGGACCTGGCCGATAATGTCCGCTCCATCATGCGCAACGAAGGCGGGCCGGTGGCCGCCCGCACCATGTATCCCATTTTGGAGACCAACTGGTCCGACCTGGGCTATGTCATCGCCATCGAACCCGCGCCCGTCACCGTGGCCTCGATCGAGGACGGCTTCGACTTCACTCCGGTGGGTATCCCGGCAGCGGACTGGCCCGAAGGCAATTTCCGTGTCTCGACCTTGGATATCGAGGCCGAGGCGTTCTGCCTTGCCTGCCATAGCCAAGCCGAGGTGGGCGATACGCTCGGCACCGTGACGGTCCGCAACTACCTCGCCCGCGACTTCGCCCTCTGGGCCGAGGACGTTCGCCTGACCGCGGCCCTGTCGGCGGGCAAGATCGTGCTGCACTCGTTCCTTCTGTTCCTGATCCTGCGCGCCCGGCTCGAGCCGTTGATGGAACTGCGCTCGACCGTCAGCAAGCTCGCCCGCGCCTATGGCACCCTCGGGCACCGGGCCGAAATCCGAACCTCCGACGAATTCGGTGTGCTGGCGCGCGACCTCAACCTCTTTCTCGACCGCATCTCGACCATCATCGCTGAACTGGACGCCGTGCTGGGCAAGGTGGTCGCCGCCAACGACGATATCATCGCGCTGCAAAGCGATCTGCGCGGCTCCATCGATAGCGTGGTGTCCGACGTGCGCCGCCTGGAACGCGACGCCATGATCTCGGCCAAGCGCGAACCGCGCCTGTCGAACGAATGGTTTGCCGCCGTACGCGGCCAGATCGCCGAGCTAGACGCCGCCCTGCCCGAGGCCGAGAACGCCTCCGCCGCCGAATTGCTCGACTCCCTCCGCGCCGTCGTCGCCGATGCCGAGGCCAAGATCGCCTCGTCCGAGGATGTCTTCCGCAAGCTGGCCGATATCGGCGACCAAAGCGAAACGCTCAAGGGCTCCATGCTCGAAATGACCCGGCTCGAGGAACGCCTGCAAAGCATCGTGGAAACCTGCGGCAACCTCGTGCGACGGCTCCAACCCGAAGACCGCAAGCCCGAGGCATGACATCGCCCAGAAACTCTGACCACCACGCCGGTCTCACCGAAGGCCCGTCCCGGGCTTGACCCGGGACCTCACTTCGACAAATGAAATTACTTCGGCAAGGTGCCTTCCAAAACGTAGCGCAGGATCTCCACCACTTGCCCCGGCTCCCGCGTCACGGCCAATGCCGCGGCATCCACCTCTTTCAGCGCGTGGTCATGCTCCGGCGGTTGCAGGATGATCAGCGACTTGCCCATCGCGCTGGCATAGCCTGCGTCAAAGGCCGCGTTCCATTGCTTGTACTTGTCGCCGAACCGCACGACCACCAAGTCGGCCTCCTCGATCCCCTTGCGGGTGCGGATCGCGTTCACCATGGCGCCCTTGTGATCGTGCCAGTACTTGTTCTCTTCCGCGCCGAGGATTTCCACGCCACAATCGTCGCTGGCCCCGTGATCCGTCACCGGCGCGGAAAATTCCACGTCCAGGCCCTTGGCCCCCTCGATGATCTGCTCGCGCCAGTCGGTATGGATTTCGCCGGAAAGGTATACGCTCAGCATCTGATATCCTCCTTGTTCAGTGTCGCCGCACAATCTGCATCCCGCGGCCCGGATTACAAGCCGAACGCGCTGCAACACGCCATTAGCTCCCAATAGTAGGGTGGGTAAAAACCCACGCACCTGTGCGTTTAACGCACCGCGCCCTCCACGCACACCCCGTCGATCAGGTACAGTCCGTCATCCGCCAGCACCACGCCCTCGCCGCCCGCAGGCAGATCTGTCGCGTACTCCCGCACCGGCACGTCGCCGGTGTCAACCTGCGCGAATTCCAGACCATCCCGGCTGACCCAAAGCCCCTGTTCCCGCCGCCCTGCAAACACGGCGCCGAATATCTCGCTCACTTCCAACTCCACATCCAGCGGCACTCGGTATCTCAGAGGCAAAGCACCCGGTGTCAGCGTCAGGTCACGCTGCACCTCCCACCAGCCGCGCTGGTCCAGCAGGAACAATCGCTTTCCCCACTGCGTCCAACGCGGATAAAGTCCCGTTTCGTCGCGCCCAAGCGCGGGCGCCGCGACGAAACGCGCGCCGTCAAAAAACATCCACGTATCGTCGATACGAAAAAGCGGCGGCAGAACATATCCCGTGGCCGAAACGCCATTCCACGGGACATTCAGTCTCTCGACCTGCGCGCCGACCACCGCATCGTCCGGCTGCACCAGTCTCGGCCCGTCCCGCCCGATGACCTGCACGGTGTGGCGCGTCCGCTTGTCATCCAGTAGCAGCCCGCCAATGACCGCCACGATTGGCCCGTCCCCCACATGGAAAACGCGGTCCACATCGCGCACCGCATAGAGGAACTCCGGCGCACCGCCGCGCGCGTCGAAAACCAAAACGTCATTGGAAAACTGCAACGCGAACAGGCCCGACGCCGCATCGACATAGGATCGCCGCGGCTCAAGCGTCCAGATGTCGTCTGGCACATGCCGATCGAACCAGCCCAGCCGCACGCGCTGCCAGTCACCGCCTGTTTCAGACCGCCAGTAGAGCCGCTCGTCCGAGAACGAAAGATACCCTTCTAGCGCCTCGAAGTACTGCGGCAGGATATCGTTCAACCCATAGTCCACCCCCGCCAGCGAAGAGAGTGTCTCTCCGCCGCTCTCACTCCACTCCTGCAAGGGCCTGCCATCGTAACGCAAGAACAGCCTGTCGGATTGCACGTCATAGTGAACGGCTCGATATCCTTTCACCGGCAATACGGTGAACTGGTCTTCTCCGGGGCGCATCCGGTAAACACGATGATGCACGTCTTGTCCAAAACCATAGACCGTGCCATCGGTGGCCACCGCATATCGCTCGTAAGCCCAGAGCTGGCCATGCGGGTACCCGTCCGCACCCAAGGGCTCCAGCCTCCCGTCCCGAATGGTGCGCAATGGAAACCCGGCGAAGATTGCGTATGGATAGCCGGGTATCTCGTGAAAATCGAACACCAGTCGCGCAGCGGCCGCGCGATCTGTCGGACCATCCTCAACAGCCCGCAAACACCCGGTGTCCGCAAACGCAGCCCCGCCCAGCCAAATCAACAGGCAGGCCAGCAGACGCCGCACCGCCTTAACCGCGCAGCGTGCCACCCGTGGCCTTCGTGACCTTCTCGACGATCTTGGCCGACACGGCCTCGATATCCGCGTCCTTCAGCGTCTTGTCGGTGGGTTGCAGCCGCACCGTCAGCGCGAGGCTCTTCTTGCCCTCGCCCAGGCTGCCGCCGATGAACTCGTCGAACACGCGCACATCTTCGATGAGGGATTTATCCGCCCCGGCGGCGGCATTGACCAGCGTCAGCGCCTCCACGTCGGCATCCACAACGAAGGCGAAATCGCGCTCGACCGCCTGCAAATCGCTGATCTTCATCGCGCCCCGGTTCGCCCCCGCCTTGCGCGGCTGCGGAATTTCCTGCGGATAGAGCGTAAAGCCCACGACCGGCCCCTTCACATCCATCTCGCGCAGAACCTTCGGGTGCAGCTCGCCAAACACGCCCAGCACCTTCTTGGGCCCGAGGCAGATCATACCGTGCCGCCCCGGGTGCCACCATTCGGACGCCCCACGCAGGATCTGCACCTTCGCCGGCGCGCCCAGCGCCCCCAGGATCGCCTCGGCATCCGCCTTGGCATCATACAGGTCCACCGGACGGCTCGCCTTGTGCACATCCTTGGGCCCGGTCCGGCCCACCAGAATGCCGCTCACCTGCACATGCTGCTCCTCCGGTTCGCCGCCGTGAAACGCATGGCCCAGCTCGAAAAGGGCGAGGTCCATCGCACCCCGCGCCTGGTTTCTCGCGGCGGCCGGCAACAGGCCCGGCAACAGATCGGGCCGCATATGGCTCATCTCGCTGCTGATTGGGTTGGCCAGCATCGTGGCATCCTCGCCGCCACCGAACAGCGTGGCGCTCGCCTTGTCGATGAAACTGTAGGTCACGCATTCGTTGTACCCCAACGCCGCCGCCGTCCGCCGCGCCGCCCGCTCGCGCTTTTGCGCGGCACTCAGGATCGGCTGCGGCACGCCGGCCTGCATCCGCGGCATCGGGCGGCCCACCAGCTTGGTCAGCGACGCCACCCGCGCCACTTCCTCCACCAGGTCGGCCTCGCCCAGAATATCCGGCCGCCAGCTCGGCACATGCACCGTGTTGCCCTCCAGCCGGAACCCCAATCGCGTCAGCGTCTGCCGCTGCTCGGCTTCTGGGATCTCCATGCCCACCAGCGACTGCACCTTCGCGGCATCGAGGCGATAGGAGCGCGCCACGTCCGGCGCCTCGCCCGCCACCACGATGTTGGAAGGCTCGCCGCCGCACAGATCCAGGATCATCTGCGTGGCCAGGTCATGTGCCTCCATGTTGAACGCCGGGTCGATCCCCCGCTCGTTGCGATACCGCGCGTCGGAGTTGATCTTCAGCGCCCGGCCCGTGTGCGCGATCTGGATATGGTCCCACACGGCGGCTTCCAGGAACACATTCGTGGTCTCGGCGGTACAGCCCGTCTCCAGCCCGCCCATGATGCCGCCGACGCTTTCAACGCCGTTGTCGTCCGAGATCACCACCTGCCCTTTCGAAAAGGTGTATTCTCTCTCGTCCAGCCCGGTGAACGTCTCGCCCCCGCTGGCGCGATGCACCCGCAGGTTCCCCGCGACCTTGTCGGCATCAAAGACGTGCAGCGGCCGGTTCCGGTCGTAGGTGAAGAAGTTGGTGATATCCACCAGCGCCGAAATCGGGCGCAAGCCAATGGCACGCAGCCGGTCCTGCAACCACTCCGGGCTCGGCCCGTTGGTCACACCCCGGATCAGCCGCCCGGCAAAGACGAAACACCCGTCCGTTTTGGTATCTTCATCGATGCTGACGGTGATCGGGCACGGAAACTGCCCCTCGACATGTGCCTTGGGCGCCTCCTTCATCGTGCCAAGCCCCCGCGCCGCAAGGTCCAGCGCGATCCCCCGCACCCCCAGCGCATCGGGCCGGTTCGGCGTGATCGCGATCTCGATCACCGGATCGACTTTGGCCGGGTCGTTTTCGGCCAGCCAGTCCACGAAGCGCGCGCCGACCTCACCCGAGGGCAGCTCGATGATCCCGTCATGCTCATCCGAAAGTTCCATCTCGCGCTCCGACGCCATCATGCCGAAACTCTCGATCCCGCGGATCTTGCCCACCCCGATCGTGGTGTCGATCCCGGGCACGTAAACGCCGGGCTTGGCCACCACCACGGTGATGCCCTCGCGGGCGTTGGGCGCGCCACAGATAATCTGCTTCACCCCCTCGTCGGTCTCCACCTGGCACACCCGCAGCCGGTCCGCATCGGGATGCTTCTCGGCGCTCACCACCTTGCCGATAGTGAAATCCGCCAGCCGCTCGCCCGGGTTGGAAACCTCCTCCACCTCGAGGCCAAGATCGGTCAACGCCTCCGCGATCTCCGCCACGCTGGCGGTGGTTTCAAGATGGTCTTTCAGCCAGGACAGGGTGAATTTCATCGTCTCTCATCCATCAGGGGTCTAACTCGTCCCGGGCGCTTTACCGGATATGTCCCGCGCTTGAAAGAGGGCACCGCAGCGGGGGACCAGTCCCCCACGTGGAAACCGATGGTTTCGACGCCCCCTGGGATATTTCTGGCCAGAGGAAAAGCCAAACGCGTCGCCCCTTCTTCTGGCTTCAAATATCCCCGCCGGAGGCCCCCGCCGGCCAAATGCACATCACAGGATTGACGCGTCGCGTTTCCCTTCCCCACCGAGGAGGCGCCCGCAGGGCAACGACGAGCTATTCTGCGCGGCGCAGCCGCACGATTGTCCTAAAAGCTCAGGATCCCACGCCGCACCAGGTTCAGCCCCGCGATGACCAGAACCGCCAACGTCAGCCGCCGGAACAACCGCTGGTCGATCCGGTCCTGCAGCATGAAGCCGATCCAGAGGCCAATCAGCGCCGGCACAATCAGCGACAGCGACAACGGCAGCGTCGCGCGGTTCAGCACACCCGAGGCCGTATGCGCCGCGGTCAGCAGCACCGCCCCCATCCCGTAAATCACGCCCTGCACCCGCATCTGCTCGGTCTTCTCGGTGTCCAGCGCCGTCAGCATCGCCACCGTCGGCGGCCCCCAGACGCCCGAGATGCCGCCGAAGAAGCCCGCCACCGCGCCGATCCCCGCCTCCACGCGCCGCCCCGGCTTGGGCGGCAGCCGCAAGGGCCGGCCGGCAAGTGCAAAGCCCGCGTAAATGATGATCGGCACCCCGATCAGCAGCAGCATCACCGCCTCGGGGATCACCCGCACGAACTGTGCCGAGACAAGCATCACCACCATCCCCGCCAGCAGGAACACGCGGAACCGCGCCAAGGATCCCCACGCCGCCCGGACGCCTTGGCGCAAAGCCTGCCAGCCGTTGGATGCTAATGTCGGCAGGATCAGCCCCGCCAGCGCCAGCTCCGGCGGCATCACCGTGCTCAGCCCCGATATCACCACCATCGGCATGGCGAATCCCACCACGCCCTTTACGATCCCGCCCAGCACGGCCACGCCCCAGGCGAACACCATCAACATCAACCAGTCCGGGCCAAGTAACGCGTCCATGCGCCCCTCGTAGCACTTTTCCCGGGGCGCGCACGGCCTAAATCACCGCCATGACTGCCTGAAATCAACGCGGCCCCTCCAGCATCCGCGACACGACAGCGCAATATTCGACCAATTCGCGCGCCGCGCGAGCATAATAGTTGCGCTGCACCTGCGAAATGGCTATGCCGGTGCGGCGAAAACCGAAGGAGCTACCCCATGGCGCATGACGGACAGGACGTTGACCTTTCGACCGAAATCATTCTGAAGGACCTGCTGGACCTGACCGGCAAGGCCGTGGCCCCGGCCGAACAGATCCTCGACAAAGCCAAGGAAGCCCTGCGCGATCTCGTCACCGTCGAGGGTCGCGTGTCTTCCCGTGCCGTGGAACAACACCAGACCGCCAGCCACGGTCTTGCCTGGCTCGCCACCTATGTCGAATCCCTGCGCCAGATGCAGGGCTGGGCCACGCGCCTGAAAGACGAGGGCAAATTTGGCGAGGTCGAGCAACTCATTCACCAGATCGCCTTCGGCGAATACCTCTGGCAGATCTACGGCGGCATCCCGATGAACCAGGGCGAGGTCCTGCGCCTTCAGGATATCGGCCTTTCCCAGGATGACATGCGCGTGCTGATGACCTCCGAGGTTCAGGCACTCACCCAATCCGGCAACACCCAGGCCGCCCGCATCCGCCTTGTGGCGCTGATGCAGGAACGCGCCGCCGAGATCACCGTCGGCATCACCGGCCTCGACGAAGAACTCGAGATGATCCGCGAGCAGTTCCGCCGCTATTCCGTCGACAAGATCCTGCCCGAGGCGCATGAATGGCACCTCAAGGACGAACTGATCCCGATGGAGATCATCGAGGAACTCGCGGAAATGGGCGTCTTCGGCCTCACCATCCCCGAGGACTTCGGCGGCCTTGGCCTTAGCAAAGCGTCCATGTGTGTTGTGTCCGAGGAACTCAGCCGCGGCTATATCGGGGTCGGCTCGCTGGGCACCCGCTCGGAAATCGCCGCCGAACTCATCATCGCCGGCGGCACCGACGCGCAAAAGGAAAAGTGGCTCCCCGGCCTCGCCTCGGGTGAGATCCTGCCCACCGCCGTCTTCACCGAACCCAACACCGGCTCCGACCTTGGCGCGCTAAAAACTCGCGCGAAGAAAGACGAAAACGGCGACTGGGTTCTCAACGGCAACAAGACCTGGATCACCCACGCCGCGCGCACCCACGTGATGACCGTGCTGGCCCGCAGTGTGCAGGACACCGACGACTACAAGGGCCTGTCGATGTTCCTCGCCGAGAAAACCCCCGGCACGGATGCCGAACCATGGCAGGACCCCGGCATTTCGGGCGGCGAGATCGAGGTGCTCGGCTATCGCGGCATGAAAGAATACACGGTCAATTTCGACGACTTCAAAGTGAAGGGCGAGAACCTTTTGGGCGGCGAAGAGGGCAAGGGCTTCAAGCAGCTGATGGAGACTTTCGAATCCGCCCGCATCCAGACCGCCGCGCGCGCCATCGGCGTGGCGCAGAACGCGCTCGATCTCGGCATGCAATACGCGCAGGACCGCAAGCAGTTCGGCAAGGAACTGATCGAATTTCCCCGCGTCGCCAACAAGCTGGCGATGATGGCCGTTGAAATCATGATCGCCCGCCAGCTGACCTACTACTCGGCGTTCGAAAAGGACGAGGGCCGCCGCTGCGACGTCGAGGCCGGCATGGCCAAGCTCTTGGGCGCGCGCGTTGCCTGGGCTGCGGCAGACAATGCGCTGCAAATCCACGGCGGCAACGGTTTCGCGCTGGAATACCCGGTCAGCCGCGTGCTGTGCGACGCCCGCATCCTCAACATCTTCGAGGGTGCCGGCGAGATCCAGGCGCAGGTCATCGCAAGAAGGCTCCTCGGATAGCACTGTAGGGTGGGGTCTCACCCCACCCTGGCTCCACCGAAAGGCCAGAAGGCGCTAGAACCGACTGTCTCAATCCGTCCAGATCAACCGGCACTCCGTGGTTATTTCCACTCCCGGCGCCGTGGTTGTCTCGTGCTTCCGACAGCTTTCCAGCGCACCCGTGACGGCGTTGCGTCTGCTGCTTCTGTTCCACGCCGCGCCCCAGCCGCCATGCCCGGTCAACGCGATCGCCTTCGACCGCGGCTCGTCCACGTAGCGCCGCAACGCCTCCGCCGCGGTCCGCGACAGCGGTTGACCGTCGATGTCCACCTGGGTCTCGGGCAAAATCCTCAGGATGATCCGGCACCCCGGCCCTTGGACCGCGCAATGCGCCATAGCGATCTTCTCGGCATCCTCGATCCGCGCGTGATTGTCGGCCCAGCCATGACCGCCCTCATCGTTCACCGCCATGGCCGCGTTGTAGTCAAGCTCGTCAAGCATCTTGGAATGGCGCTGCTGCGGGTTCTCATAGTTCGGCACCGTCCCCAGACGCTCCACCACCGGCTCCGGCACGTCAGGCGGGACCCGCTCCGGCGCAAAGGCGCCCTGTGCGACGAACACCGCAGCGCCGAGCACCACCGCAAGGCCGATGCTCCAACAGGTCACCTGAGTTGTTTTCCTTGTCCGATTCAATCGTCGGTTACCCACGTCCATTTTCTTCGTATGAAGAAAATTCGTACGAATTTTCTGACACTGCCCTGGACCAATTCCTCATCTCAGCCCGCAAAACTTACCTGCACCGGCTGAAGCCCCTCGACCCCGCCATGCAGGCGGCTGCCCGGCTGCACCGGTCCCACGCCGGCGGGCGTTCCGGTCATGATCAGGTCACCAGCCATCAGGCGATAGAATCGCGACAGGTGGGCGATGATCTCCGGCACGCTCCACACCATGTCGGCCAGCGTCGCCTCCTGCACCCGCGCGCCGTCATGGTCCAGCCAGATCGCCTGGTCGCCAATCTCGCCAAAGGCATCGGCCCGCGTCAGCGGCCCTAGAATGGCGGCATTCTCGAAATCCTTGCCCAGGTCCCAGGGCCGCCGCGTCTCCTTGGCCTGCGCCTGCAGATCCCGCCGCGTCAGGTCGATCCCGCAGCCATAGCCGAACACCGCCGACATCGCCTCATCCTTGGAAATCAGCCCGGCCTCGCCGCCCAGCGCCACTACGAACTCCATTTCGTAATGGCAGTTCTGCGTCTCGGGCGGCATCGGGATGGTCGCGCCCCCCGGGCAGTAGGCATGGGCGGACTTGTTGAAATACCACGGCGCCTCGCGGTCCACCTCGTTGCCCATCTCGGCCGCATGCGCCGCATAGTTCCGTCCGACGCAGAAGATCCGCCGGATGGGAAAGACGGCCGTCTCGCCCTCGATAGGCAGGGCCGGGATCGGGGCGGGCGGGAAAAGATACTCGGTGGACATCGCCAAACTCCTACTTTTCCGCCATATGCGCAGTCCCCGCCCCGGGGTTCAAGCCCGCCCCGCACGCAGCCGCTCGTAGGGTGGGTGAAAACCCACCATCCCGCCTCACGCCACGCGGTTTCCCCGGCTCCACACGGCGCGCAGGGCCGGCGCCCCGCCGCGCAGGTCGAACCGGATCAGATCGGCCCGCTTGCCGGGCGCAATCTCGCCCCGATCCTGCAATCCCACGGCCTTCGCGGGCGCTGCCGTCACCGTCGCGAGCCCCCGCGCCATGCAGCCCCAGTCATGCCCCAGCTTAACCGCCGCCAGAAGCAGCGCCGAGGGCACATAATCCGACGACAGGATATCGAGCAGCCCGGCCTCGGCCAACTCCCCCGCCGCCACGTTGCCCGAATGCGACCCGCCGCGAATGAGGTTCGGCGCGCCCATGATCACCGCGATCTCCCGCGCATGGCTGGCCTCCGCCGCCTCCACCGTCGTGGGAAACTCCGCCATCGCCACGCCATAGCCCTTCGAGGTCTCGACCTGCGTCTCGGTCGTGTCGTCATGGCTCGCCAGCACCGCGCCATAGCGCGCCGCCTCGCGCACCGCCGTCGCCTCGTGCCGATCGCCATTGGCGTCCCGCAGCGCCTTCAACTGCGCCACATGCTCCTCGAACTCCACATCCGACAGGGCGTGCTTGCCCTTCATGTAATCGGCTAGCTTGGTGATATCCCGGAACTGCCGCTGCCCCGGCGTGTGGTCCATCAGACTGACGATCCCGACACGGTCTTCCGGGCCGAACTCCGCCATCTCCTCTTCCAGCGTTTCCGAACACACCTCCGCCCGCAAATGCAGAAAATGGCTGATCTTCAATGCGTCCTCCTCGCGCAGCGCCCACAGCTCGCTCGCCAGGCCCCGCGCATAGGCCAGGTACCGCCCCCGCCCCGTCGGGATCGACCCCACCCGCATCGCGTCGAACACCGTGGTGATCCCGGTACTCGCCAGTTCCGCGTCATGTGCCAGGATCGCCGCGTTATGCGGCCAGTCCACCTTGGGCCGCGGCTGGATATGCCGCTCCAGATTGTCGGTGTGCAGCTCGATCAGCCCCGGCGCCACGAAACCGCCGCCACAATCGACCGCACCGGCGTCCACCGCGTCGCCCTCCTCGACCCCGGCGATCACGCCATCCTCCACGGTCACGCAGCCGGTCATCACCCGGTCCCGCAGGATCACTCTGGCATTGGCAAGGCGAAACGTCTCTGTCATGGAACCATCACTTGTCTTGAAGTTGAAACATGGGCAGACCCGCGCACATGGCTTTCCGACGCTACGCTGTCTACCACACGCCGCAGGGGGTGCTTGGCGGGTTCGGTGCCGACTGGCTCGGCTGGGACGTGGAAAGTGGAACCCCAACCACCCCGCCCGAAATCGACGGCCTTCCGGCCCCGTGGGACGACATCACCAGCACACCCCGCAAATACGGCTTTCACGCGACGATCAAGCCGCCCTTCCATCTGGCCGAGGGCTGGACGGAAACCGACCTCCTGACCGCCTTCACCACACATTGCGACCTTGCCGCGCCTCTTACACTCGACGGGCTGGAACTGGCGCAACTCGGTCGCTTCCTGGCCTTCGTGCCCACCGGAAACACCAGCCCGCTCAACCGCCTTGCCGCCGACACCGTCCGCACGCTCGACCCGTTCCGCGCCCCCCTCACCAACGCCGACCTCGCCCGCCGCCGCGCCGCCGGTCTCACGCCCGAACAGGACGCGCTGCTGCTGCAATGGGGCTATCCCTATGTAATGGACCAGTTCCGCTGCCACTACACTCTGTCGGGCAAACTGCCCAAGGCGCAGGCAACCCGCCTCCGCGCCGTTCTGCAAGACCACGTCGCCTCGCTGATCCCACAGCCCTTCCGCATCGACACGCTCAGCCTCTGCGCCGAGGATGCCGAGGGGCGTTTCCACGTCGTTCATCGCGCCACCCTCTCCGGCTGAAGCTGCGCCCAGACCGCCTCTGCCGCCGCGTCCACGGTCCCGGTATTCTCCACCCGGATCACATGCGCCAGCCCGTCGGGCAAGGCAAACCCGGCCCGTTCCAGCCGCGCCGCGATCACCTCGGCACTTTCCCGCCCGCGCGCCGCCAACCGTACCGCCAGCACCTCCACCGGCGCCGTCAGATGCACCACGGCAAAGCCGGGAAACATCGCCTGCGCCTCGGCCAGAACCGCCCGCGACAGGTTCACAAGGCACAGATGCCCCGCCGCCAGATCCTCATTCACCGCCACCGGCACGCCATAGCGCAACCCGTGCGCCCGCCAGTGCAGCGCGAACGCCCCCGCCTGCACCCGTGCCTCGAACACGTCCTCGCTGACCGCCTCGGAATCCTCGCCGCCCGCACCCGCATCACGTGTGATCACCCGCCGCACCAGCCGCACGCCCGCGTGTCGCGCCGCCAGCGCCTGCATCACGCTGTCCTTGCCCACGCCCGACGGCCCGACAACGCCGATCAACCGCCCGGTATGGCCAAGAGCGCACATCACGCTGCCTTCGGGGTAAAGACCGACACGTCGATCTCCCGGTCGCACACCCGCGCCCGCGCCGTCTCGTCATGGAAAATCCCGACAATCGCCGCGCCCCGCGCCTTTGCCTCCTCGATCAGGCGCAAAACCGTCTCGCGGTTGGCCGCATCAAGGCTCGCCGTCGGCTCGTCCAGCAGCATCGCCGGATAACCATGCGCGAACCCCCGCGCGATGTTCACCCGCTGCTGCTCACCCCCCGAAAACGTGGTCGGGCTCAAACCCCACAGTCCTTCGGGAATGTTCAACCGCCGCAACAACTCCTCGGCACGCGCCAAGGCCACGTCGCGATCCACGCCAACTGCCAAGAGCGGCTCGGCCACCACCTCCCGCGTCGGCACCCGTGGCACCACCCGCAGGAACTGGCTTACGTACCCCAGCGTCTCGCGCCGGAGCGCCAAAATCTCGCGCGGTTCGGCCCGGGCCACGTCCACGCCCCCCACCACGATCCGGCCCGAGGCGGCCAGGTAATTACCGTAGATCATCCGCATCAGCGTCGACTTGCCCGCGCCCGACGCCCCCGTCAGCGCCACGCATTCGCCGCGCCCCACCGACAGCGATGCCCCCGCCATCACCGGAATGACCGCGCCACCCTGGTTGTGCAGCACGAAGTTCTTCGACACGTTCTCGATCTCGATCATGGCCCCGGCCTTCACTGTTCCCAAATTACTCAAATCCCGCCGCCTCAAACCTGCAACACGCTGGAAACCAGCAACTGCGTATACCCATGCTGCGGGTCGTCCAGCACCTGATCGGTCAGCCCAGTCTCCACCACATGCCCGTCCTTCATCACCATCAACCGGTCCGCCAGCAACCGCACCACGGCCAGATCATGCGTCACGATGATGGCGCTCAGCCCCATCTCCCGCACCAGCCCGCGCAAAAGGTCCAACAGACGCGCCTGCACGCTGACATCCAAGCCACCCGTGGGCTCGTCCATGAACACCAGCCTCGGCCCCGTCACCAGGTTCCGGGCGATCTGCAACCGCTGCTGCATGCCCCCGGAAAACGCCGTGGGCCGGTCATCCACCCGGTCCTCGGCGATCTCCACCCGGCCCAGCCAATCCACCGCGCTGCTGCGGATATCCCCATAATGCCGCGCGCCCACGGCCATCAGCCGCTCGCCCACATTGCCGCCCGCACTCACACCCATGCGCAACCCATCGCGCGCGTGCTGATGCACGAAGGCCCAGTCCGTCCGCCCCAGCATCCGCCGCTCCGGCTCGGACATTCTCAGCGTATCGCGCGGACCATCTCCGCGTGTGTCGAAAATCACCTCGCCGGCGTCAGGAGCCAGATGACCGGCGAGGCAGCCCAGAAGCGTGGATTTCCCCGATCCACTCTCCCCGACGATCCCCATCACTTCCCCGGGGTAAAGGTCGAAGGACACATCCCGGCACCCCACCCGGGATCCGTAAAACTTCGCAACATCGCGCACCTGCAAAAGCGGAGCCATCACGCCAGCCCTCCCGCACGCGGATTTTTCGAAAAATCCGCTCCAAAATTCTTCCAAAAAATTTTGCGCGCCCCGTGTCTCACGCCGCGCCCTCCTCATAAGGCACACCCTGCGCCCCCACATGCCCGGCGGTCCGACGCCCCCGGCAATAATCCGTGTCCGAACAGACGAACATCCGCCCGCCCGCATCATCCACGATCACCTCGTCGAGGTAGCTGTCCTCCGCCCCGCACAGATCACAGTCATGCTCGGCCTTGCTCGGCTCGAACGGATGGTCCTCGAAATCGAGACTTACCACAGTGCACCACGGCGGCAGCGCATAGATCCGCTGCTCCCGCCCCGCACCGAACAACTGAATGGCCGCCATCTCCATCTTCGGATTGTCGAACTTCGGGATGGGCGACGGGTCCATCACGTAGCGCCCCTCAACCTTCACCGGGTAGGCATAGGACGTGGCGATCGCCCCGTGCTGACTGATATCCTCGTATAGCTTCACGTGCATCAGCCCGTATTCCTCCAGGCTGTGCATTTTCCGCGTCTCGGTCTCGCGCGGCTCCAGGAACCGCAGCGGCTCCGGGATCGGCACCTGGTAGACCAGGATCTGGTCCTCGGTCAGCGCCTCCTCGGGGATCCGGTGCCGGGTCTGGATCACCGTCGCACGCCCCGTCTCCTCGGTCGTCTCCACACCCGCCGTCCGCTCGAAAAACTTGCGGATCGACACCGCGTTCGTCGTGTCATCCGCGCCCTGGTCGATCACCTTCATCCGGTCCTCGGGCGTCAGTGTCGCCGCACTCACCTGCACGCCCCCCGTGCCCCAGCCATAGGGCATCGGCATTTCACGCGAGGCGAACGGCACCTGGTAGCCGGGGATCGCCAGCCCTTTCAGGATCGCCCGTCGGATCATCCGCTTGGTCTGCTCGTCCAGGTAGGCGAAATTGTAGTCACTCATAGCAATCCCCGCGCGTTCAGGTCCCGGCGCAGCCCGTCGGGAGAGGTGAAATGATGCGCCTGCCAACCCGCCTTGCGCGCACCGTCCGCATTCGCGGCACTGTCGTCGATGAACAGGCAGTCACTCGGGCTCAGCTTGTTGCGCCGGCACAGCAGGTCATAGATCTCGCGGTCTGGCTTGACCCGCCCCTCATGCCCCGACACCACGACGTCCTCGAACGCCTCGCCCAGCTGCGGATGCACCTCCAGCGCGACGGGCCAGGTATCGGCGGCAAAATTCGTCAGTCCATAGATTCCATGCCCCTTGCTGCGCAGCCGCTCCATCAGCGACCATGTCTCACAGATCTTGTCCTGAACCGTCAGGTGGAACCGATCGAAATACCCGTCCAGCAAAGCGGCGTGACCATTCGGCACCGCCGCAACGGCCTCTTCCCGGCTGCGCCCGCGATCCTGCTCCAGGTTCCAGGCATAAAAATCCGCGTCCATCAGGAAAGCATCGATCTCCGCGTCACTTTCAAACGCATGCCGGAACGCCGCATAGGGATTCCACGCGATCAACACATTGCCGATATCGAACACGATATTCACGCCACGTCCTCCCGTCCGCGCGCATACCGCGCCAGCCGTTCCTCCAGCGTGCCCGTGTGCAGCTCCAGCAGATGCCCGTCCGGCGAATGAAAATACACCGACCGCCCCTCGCCCTCGACCCGGGGCCGCGGCGGACGCATCTCCAATCCAAGCGCTTCGATCCGCGCAACGCGCGCCTCGAAATCGGCCTCGTCCACCTTGAACGCCACGTGGTTATAGGTCCGCTCCGACAGCGCCGCGCCCTTCATGATCGCGACCCACATGTCGCCCACCAGAAAGAATCGCTCCTCTGACAGCGAGAATTGCTCGGCCCCACTGGCATAGACGCACCGCGCCTCCAGCACGTCTTCGAGCACCCGCTGCATCCGGTCGAGGTCGGCGCAGATGAAGGTGATATGCGACAGGCCCGTGCTCATCTCGCCACCACACGTCTCTGTCTCGAAAAACGCTGCATTTTAAACACGTTGTCGCCGCTTTCACCCGCTAGGCGGACTCCGCCAGAACCCCAAAACGGAAGGGACCCACCATGATGGCTGCCATCATCATCTGCCTGCTCGTGCTTTTCGGCGCACTCCTGGCCGGCAAAATGCTCATGGACCTTTACCCAAGGCCGCTCTTCGGCGCCTCGCGCAAGGAAACCGACGACGACATGCCCCCCAAGGGCTGATCCGGCACCCCAACTCATTCCGCGGCCTCGTTTCCGGCGAGACCGCCCGCCGTGTCGGAGTCGCCCTCAACCACGCGCCGCATTTTCCGCACCAGCTCCAGCTCGCTCTGGAAATCCACGTAATGCGGCAGCTTGATATGCTCCAGAAAGCCCGTCGCCTGGATGTTGTCGGCATGCATCAGCACGAATTCCTCGTCCTGCGCCGGCGCGCCCTGATCATCCTCACCCAGCTCCTTCCAGCGCAATGCCCGGTCCACCAGCGCCATGGAAATCGCCTTGCGCTCGGTCTGCCCAAAGACCAGCCCATAGCCCCGCGTGAACTGCGGCGGCTCGGTCTTGGACCCCTTGAACTGGTTTACGGTCTCGCATTCCGTCAGGGTGATCTCGCCGATCCCGATGGCAAACCCCAGCTCCGGCACCTCCATCTCGACCTCCACCGTGCCGATGCGCAGCTCGCCCACGAAGGCGTGGTTGCGCGCGTATCCCCGCTGGGTCGAGTACGCCATGCCCAACACGAACCCCTCGTCACCCCGCGTCAGCGACTGCAACCGCAACGCCCGGCTCGCTGGCAACTCCATCGGCTCGCGCGTCAGGTCGGGCGGCGTGGCGTCGCTTTCGCCCTCGGTCTGGATCAGCCCCTCGCGGTTCAAAAACCTCGTGATATGCGGCACCGGCCCGTCCTTGGCCGCCGCCTCCTGCGCCTCCGGGACCTCCCCTTCGGCCGCCAGTTTGAAATCCAGCAAACGGTGCGTGTAGTCAAACGTGGGCCCCAGAACCTGCCCCCCCGGCGCATCCTTGAACGTGGCCGAGATCCGGCGGTCACAGTCCATTTCCCCCGTCTCAACCGGCTCGGACGCGCCGAACCGCGGCAGCGTCGTGCGATAGGCCCGGATCAGGAAAATCGCCTCGATCAGATCTCCCCGCGCCTGCTTGATCGCCAGCGCCGCGAGGTCGGGATCATACAATGACCCCTCCGCCATCACGCGATTGACGGCAAGGCTCAACTGCTCGCGGATCTGCGCCACCGACAGCTCCGCAATGCCGGTATCGCCCCGCCGCTCCTCGGCCAGCCACGCATGGGCGTTTTCAATGGCCCGCTCGCCGCCCTTCACCGCAACATACATGGCTCAGCCCTCCACTTTCGTGGTCCGCGGCAGTGCCGCCACGCGGTCGCCACAGGTGAAAAAGAAATCCAGCCCCAGCGGAAACGCCATGGCGTTGCGCTGAAACGCCGCCACCTCCGGCAGGCGCAACCGCGCCGTCTCCTTTATCCCCGGCCCGCGCAGGACCGCGCCTTCGGTCACCAGTTCCGGCACCTCGACGATCAACGTCGTCGACCGGTCCGGGTATTCCGGCGTTCCCACCGGATACGCTTCCAGCGGCCCCAGCGCCTCCCACGAGCCAAGCGCGAACATCGCCCCCTCCGGCCCGGCAAACGGCGCGCCTGTGTGAAACGTGATCCATTCCCGCACGGCGGGCGCATCAAAGTCCCCGGCCAGGTATACAGGCGTCTCCGCATCGCACAGCGTCAGCACCAGGACCCCGGCGGCCACCGAAAGCGGCGCGGGCGGCACAGCCCCGGCCAGTTCCTCGATCCGCCCGGGCCGCGCCATCGCGTTCATCGCCCCGCGAAAGGCCCGTGCCGCATCCACCGGCGCATCGCCGAACCCGCCTGTCAGTGCCTCGGTGTGCATCAGTCCTCTCCCCGCTGCATGGTAAAGAACTCCACCTTGGTCGCTGCCGCCTTGGCGCGTCGCTTCGCCTTCGCCGCCGCCAACGCCTCGGTCAAAGGCGTCACGACGCCCTCGCGCACCCGCGCCGCCTCGCCTGTCTGCATCAGCGCATCCACCAGCGCGGCGGTCGTCGCATGGGCCTTGTCGCGCCCCTGCACGTAGCCATGCCCCACCGCACCGCAGCCCAGCCGCAGCGAACACCGCGTCACCGTCATTTCACCCAGGTTGAAAGGCGCGCCCGTCGCCCCGGTCCTGCCGCGCACCATCACCGCACCCACCTCGGGCGCGCGCAGCATCTCGTGCTCAGGTTCCAGTTCCAGCGCGCCCCACAACCGCGCCAAGTCGGCGGCGGGGGCCTTGGCCAGCGTGCTCATCCACGCTTGTCTTTCGGAAGTTTCGGTCATCTAGACACCTTGCGAAGTTGTCTACTTTACTATACAACTAGACAAATATATAGCGTATCGCCCCCGAGTCGCCAAGCCCCTTGCCCATGAAGGTTTCATGACATGCCGCCCGGCACCGCCACCAAAACCCCTGTGTGGAAATCAATTTTCGGCACCCTCACCGACGACATCGCAGCGGGCCGCTACGCCCCCGGCGACAAGCTGCCCACCGAGGCCGAGTTGGCCCGCCGCTTCGGCGTCAACCGACACACGGTGCGCCGGGCGCTGGCGGACATGGCCGAGGCCGGCACCGTCTTCCCCCGCCGCGGCGCGGGCGTTTATGTGGCCCAGAAACCCACCGACTACCCACTGGGCGAGCGCGTACGGTTCCAGACCAACCTGCGCGCCGCCGGTCGCCTGCCCTCGCGCCGTGCCCACCTGATCGAAACCCGCGCCGCCGACGCCACCGAGGCCGAGGCGCTGGCCCTCGCCCCCGGCGACCTCGTGCACTCCTATGACGGCCTGTCGCTGGCCGACGACCAGCCGCTGGCCCTCTTTCGCTCCGTCTTTCCGGCCGCTCGCCTGCTCGACCTGCCCGATGCCCTGCACCGTCACAATTCCATCACCGACAGCCTCCGCGCCGTAGGCATCCCCGACTATACCCGCGCCTGGACCCGCGTGGCCGCGCGGCTGGCCTCCCCCACCCAAGCCGGCCACCTGCACATCCGCGAAGGCGCGCCCGTGCTGCGCACCGTCTCGCTCAACATCGACCCGCACGGCCAACCGCTGGAATACGGCCGCACATGGTTTTCCGGCGACCAGGTCACGCTGACCCTCGGCGACGCCCTGCCCTAAAATGCACCAGAAAAAGACACGCAGAATTAACCCTTTGTCACTCCGACGATACAAACCCGCGCTACCTTAACGGGAAACGAGCGAGAGCAGTCCGATGGTCCCGAAACCCTGTGACATGCGCCTGACGGGCGCGCGCGTCCTGCGCGACGGCGAGATGCAACGCCGCTCGGTGGTGGTGCAGGACGGTATGATCGGCAAGGGCCCCCTGCCCGAGGTCGACCTCTCGGGCTATCTCGTCCTGCCCGGGATCATCGACCTGCATGGCGACGCGTTCGAGCGCCACATCGCCCCCCGCCCCTCCGCGCCGTTTCCGCTTCTGGACGGTCTGGCCGCCACAGACCGGGACGCGGCGGCCAACGGCATCACCACCGCCTGGCTGGCGCAAAGCTGGTCCTGGGAAGGCGGCCACCGCGGCCCCGACCAGGCCGAAGCGCTGGCCCAGGCGCTCGCCGCCTACCGCCCCCGGATGCAGACCGATCTGCGCCTCCAGATCCGGTGCGAGACGCATCTCACCGACAGCGCCGAGCGCCTGCTCGCGCTGATCGACGCGCATGACATCGACTACGTCGTCTTCAACAATCACCTCGACGAGGCACTCGACGCCGCCCAGACCCGACCCGCCACACTGGCCCGCTGGGCCGAAGAGGCCCGCCGCGCGCCGCAAGAGCACCTCGCCGCCCTGCGCGCCGCCAAGAAGAACGCCACCTTCGTGCCCCGCTTCCTGTGCCGCCTGGCCGAAGGGTTCGACCGCCGCGGCGTCCTTTATGGCAGCCATGACGACCCCGATGCCGAAACGCGAGAGACCTATTCCATGATCGGCGCCAAGATCTGCGAATTCCCCGTCACCCGCGCCGCCGCCCGACTGGCCACGGCAGTGGGCGACCCGGTCCTGATGGGCGCCCCCAACGTGGTGCGCGGCGGCTCGCAGGCCGGCAACGCCGCCGCCGAGGACCTGATCGAATCCGGCCATTGCGACGCGCTGGTGTCCGACTACCACTACCCCTCGCTGACCCGCGCCGCCTTTGCGCTGGTCGACAAGGGCTTGCGCACGCTTCCCTCCGTTTGGGCGCTCATCAGCAGCACGCCCGCGCGCATCATGCGCCTGCCCGATCGGGGCGAGATCGACTATGGCCGCCGCGCCGACCTCGTGGTGGTCAACGAGACGACCCGCCAGATCGAGGCCACAATCTGCGCCGGCCGCATCACGCATCTCGCGGGCGAAGCCGCCACCCGGTTCTTCGGCGCAGGCACGGAACTGGCGATGGCTGCGGAATAGCTGTCATTCAGCTTTTACCCGCCCGACACATCCCTGTTGCACGACTCGGCCATACAGGCGGCGTTCACTTGTCCCCGAACAAACCAAGCATTTTTCATGACCAAACCGGGCGGCCTTCGGGCCGTCCTTTTCGTTCGGAAGGGCGCACCGCACCGTAGGGTGGGTTTCCAACCCACCATGCCTCACCCTTCGTACTTCTCCAGAAACGCCTCCGCCGACAGGCTACGGAAATCTTCCAGCGCCGCCCGCAGCCGCGCATGATCCCAATCCCACCAACCCAGGCCCATCACGCGCTCCGCCACCTCCGGCGCGAGCCTTGCGCGCACGGGCTTTGCCGGAACCCCGGCCACGATCGTATAGGGCGCCACGTCCCGCGTCACCACGGCACCCGACGCCACCACGACCCCGTGCCCCACCGTGACCTCCGGCTTGACCTGAGCATTGTGCCCCAGCCAAGTGTCATGCCCGATCACCGCGCGCCGAGCCTTGCGCCGGCCGAACCATTCCGCGTCATCCTCCGCGTCATCCCAGTAGCTGGCCGACCGGTACATGAAATGATGCAGGCTCGCCCGGTCGAGCGGATGATCGGTGGCACCCACCCGCACGAAGCTCGCGATGTTGGAAAACTTGCCCACCTGCGCGTTGGCGATATCGCACATCCGGTCGCAATAGGAATAATCCCCGAACACGGACTGCGCCACGCGGCTCCCCCGACCGACCTCGCAAAAGGCACCAAAGGAACTGTCGGAAATCTCGCACTCGGGATGGAACAGCGGCGCATCGGCACTCAGCTTCGGCATTCTGCCCTAGTGCCCCGCATCATCCGACTGGATCAGCCGCCGCCGCAGCATCCCCGACACCCAGTCCATGAAGATTACCATCAAAACCACCAGAACGATGTAATAGGTCACCTCTTCCCAGTCTTTCTGCGTGATGATCGCCTGCGTCAGCAACAGCCCGATCCCGCCCCCGGTGATCGCCCCGATGATGGTGGCCGACCGCGTGTTGCTCTCCAGGTAATACAGCACCTGGCTCAGCAGCACCGGCGTCACCTGCGGCAGCACGCCAAAGCGGTACCTCTGCACGGGCTTCGCCCCGGTCGACTGCACGCCTTCGATCTGTTTCTCATCCACATTCTCCAGCGCCTCGGAAAAGAGCTTCCCGAACGATCCCGTATCGGTCAGCAATATCGCCAGCGCGCCCGTCAACGGTCCCAACCCGAACGCCCGCGTCAGCACGATCGTCCAGATCAGCGCATCGACCCCGCGCAGGAAGTCGAACAGCCGCCGGAACCCGAACCGCACTGTCTTCAGCGGCGCGAAATTCTTCGCCGCCATGAACGCGACGGGCAGCGCCACGATGGCCGCCCCCATCGTGCCCACGAACGCCATCAGGATCGTCTCGAAAATGGCCCACATCACGTCCGAATGCCGCCACATCTCGTTGTACCAGAAGTCGTCCCAGATCTCGCTTGCCTCGCCGCTGAACGCACGGCCCAGAACCTGCCCCACGCTCATCCCGTGATAAGGGCTGTCCAGCGTGAAGAAAAACAGCTCCCAGCCGGTGAAGTACCGAAACACCTCCGCCCGATTGCGCGTCACCGAGAGCCGCCCCGCCTCGGTCGTGATCGCCAGCCGGTTCTTGGAGCTGTTGATCCACTCCGGCAGATCACCTGCCGGAAACTCCTGCACCACGCCCTGGCTCCGGCTCGGCGTCGCCCGGATCAGGCCATAGCCCGGCACGTCATAGCTGATCGTCTCGGGGCCGAAGATCACCATGTGACCGTCCCCAAGATCGATCACCGTGTCGCGCCCCAGTTCCACCCACTCGGGGCTTTCGCCCTCGGGATACGCACCCTTCCGCTCGCCCTCGATGGCCACCTCGACGCTGGCATCGCGGTTGTCCCGCGTCACATGCACCTTGTAGCTATAGGTATCCGCCACCAGCGCCCGCGCGTTCTCGGCACTGGCCCTTTGCATCAGCCCCGGCACGTCGAAGGCAAAGAAGACGTAGACGAAATACGCCAGGATCAGCGCCGGCACGCCAAAAGCCACCATCCGCTTGCGCTGAAACAGCTTTCCGGTCTGCGCCATCAACGCATCGGTATCGGCCATGTTGGTGTTCGTCGACGTCGCGCTCATCGGTGCATCTCCACCTTGCGTCCGTGCACCAGCCGGTCCCGGAAATGGCTGGACAGCTGGTCAAAGAGGATGATCGTGGCGAACAGCATCAGGAACATCGCCGCCGCCTCGTCATAGCGCCCCTGCCCCCAGCTGATCGCGTTCTTCAACTCGTAGCCAAGGCCACCCGCGCCGACAAAGCCAAGGATCGCCGAGGCACGGATATTGATCTCGAACCGCATCAGCGCATAGCTCAGCCAGTTCGGCGCGACCTGCGGCACGACCCCCAGCATCATCCGCTGGCTCCATGTAGCCCCCACCGATTCCAGCCCGTCCAGCGGCTTCAGCGACGCGTTCTCGTTCACCTCGGAAAACAGCTTGCCCAGCGCCCCCGACGTGTGGAACGCGATGGCGATCATCGCCGGCACCGGCCCGCCGCCCAGCACGAAGATCAGAATGAGGGCAATCACGATCTCGGGCACAGCCCGCGTGATGTCCATGATCCGCCGGAACACCGGCACCAGCCTTGGAAACCGCGCCATCCCCCGCGTCGACAACAGCGACAGGACAACCGCCGCCAACGCCCCGATCAGCGTGCTGACGGCCGCGATGTTCACCGTCTCCAGCAGCGCCGGGAAGAATGTCACGAAATGCCCGGGCAACTGGCCCGCCTTCTCAACGGCCTCGGCGACCACCTCGCCGGGATAGTCAAAGAAATTGTCCAGCCCGCCAATGAAGGACCCGCCATTGCGTTCCTCGGCCAGCCGGAACCCCGACACCATCAGCAGGATGAAGACCAGCAAGGTGATCCCCGAATAAAGCCGCCGCTTCGACACCTGCGCCATATAGGTCGCCTGCATGTCGCTCAGCGGGCGCGCGCCGCCGGATTGGGTCACATCTGCCATGAAGCCTCTCGGGAAATATGCAAATGGCGGGCCCGTTTGCGGGGCCCGCCATCTATGAGATTTCGCGCTTATTGCGACTTGGACTTGCGCGCCTCGATGATCGACAGATACGCGTCATGCGTGATCGGATCGAAACCCAGGCTTTCCCCGGCCGAGATCGAGTAGGTGCAGTCCTTGTCCTTGTCGTACATGCCGTCGACCAGGGCCACCATCGTCTCTTTCACATCCGCGGGCAGCGACTTGCGCAGCACGATCGGGCCTTCCGGGATCGGGTTGGACTTCCAGATTTCCACCAGGTCGTTCATGTCGACAAGGCCCGCATCCACGGCCTTGCGCAGCGCGCCCGAGTTATAGCCGTCTTCCCAGTTGCCCTGCCCGTCGGCCCAGGTCACGCCGGCGTCGATATCACCGTTGTTGACCGCAACGATGGTCTGCTCGTGACCGCCGGTGAACTTCACCTCACCGAAATAATCACCGGATTCCATGGTGATATCGTCCGAGCTTTGCGGAATTTCGATCGACGGGATCAGGTAACCGCTCGTCGAGTTCGGGTCGCCAAAGCCGAAAACCTTGCCTTCCATGTCTTCCAGGCTCTCGATGCCGCTGTCCTTGCGGGCGAACCCGATCGAGTGATAGCCGTAAGAGCCGTCGAGGTTGATCTTCACCAGCACCGGCTCGACCGCCTCGGGGTCCTGCAGATAGGTCGCGGCATAGCCCGACGCGCCCAGCCACGCCATGTCCAGCGTGCCACCCACCAGGCCCTGGATCACACCGGCATAGTCGGCGGGGGCAAAGAGCTTCGTTTCCACGCCCAGCGCTTCCTCGGTGTAGTTCTTCAGGCACTCGTGAGAGCTCAGACGGTCCTGGGCGTTTTCGCCGCCAAGAATACCGATGCGGAACTCTTCGATTTCCTGGGCCATGACAGGCGCGGTCATCGCGGTGGTGGCCGCAAGGGCAGCAATCAGTTTCTTCATCTTGATCCTCCAGTCGGGTTGTTGCCACCGGCCCCCGTGACCGGCGTGCAGATGAATTTCAGGTCGTAGGGTCAGGCAATCTCGCGCTCCGGCGTGTCGATCGCGGTCGAGGTCGACGCCTCGGAAAAGCCTGCGTCGGCGCCATAAATGTCGCGCGCCACGCCGGTGGTCAGCTGTTCGGGCGTGCCGTCGAACACCATCCGCCCGTCCCGCATGCCGATAACCCGGTCACAGTATTTGCGGGCCGTATCCAGCGTGTGCAGGTTGGCCACCACGGTGCGGCCGTCTTCCTCGTGGATGCGGCGCAGGTCGTCCATGACCAGCTGCGCGTTCATCGGGTCGAGGCTGGCAATGGGCTCGTCGGCCAGCACGATCTTGGGCTCCTGCATCAGCGCCCGCGCGATGGCCACGCGCTGCTGTTGCCCGCCGGAAAGGGCCTCCGCCCGCTTCGGCGCGTGCTCGGCGATGCCCAGCCGGTCGAGAATGGCGATGGCGCGATAAATGTCGGCCTGCGGATAAAGGTTGAACATCGTCGCAAAGGTGGACCGGCGATTGAGCGTGCCGTGCAGCACGTTCGAAACCACATCCATGCGCGGCACCAGGTTGAACTGCTGAAAGATCATCGCGCAATCCGACTGCCACGCGCGCTTGTCGGCCCCGCGCAGAGCGGTCACGTCGCGCCCTTCGAACACGATGCTGCCATTGCTGGCATCGGTCAGCCGGTTCAGCATCCGCAGCAAGGTCGACTTGCCTGCCCCCGACCGGCCGATAATGCCGATCATGGCGGGTCTCTCCACGCTGAACGTGATGTTGTCCACGGCCTTGTGCTGGCCGAAAACCTTCGTCAGCTTGGTAATCTCAAGCACGCTCATGTCCCCCGGTCGTTCGGCGCACACCTACGCAGGGTTTCAGAAGCTTCTGTGACGCTGCGGTAAAACTTTTGTAACGCAGGCCGGTCCGCGACACTTCGCGCGCCCATGCTGCATCGCGGCGGAACGCTTGCATTGCGCCCTGCGCGGGCGTATCCCCAACGCATGGCACGCGCATCCACACGTCTGAAATCCAGCGACTGGCTCACCGCCGGGCTCGATGCGCTGTCCGAACTGGGGCCAACCGCGCTCAAGGCCGAACCGCTGGCGGTACGGCTAGGCGTCTCAAAGGGCTCGTTCTACTGGCATTTTCGCGACGTTCCGGCCTATCACGACGCCCTGCTGGCCGCATGGCGCGACGACAGCATCGCCCGCCTGCCCGACCTGATGAATGACGGCAGCACCGAGGTGGCCCGCCTGCGCAATCTCGCCCAGGCGTTTGCGGCCCCCGACGCCACCGAACCCGCCCTACGGGCCTGGGCCAATTCCGACGATCTCGCCCGCGCGGCCGTCAACGACGTCGACGACGCCCGCCTCGCGGCGCTGCAATCTCTTCTGTCCGAGATCGGCATCGACAACCCCGAAATGGCCCGCATCCTCTATGCCTCGGCCATCGGCATGACGTCGCTCGGCAATGCCAGCCCTGCCGACCATATCAGCGCCATAGGCTCGCTCGTCGACCTGGTGCTGGCCTTGCGGTGATGCGCGGCTTGCTGACGGTGCCGCTGGTGGTGTCCCTGCTGAGTTGCAGCGGCGATGAGACCCTCTCGGGCCACGGCGCGGCGGACAAGACGTGGCAGCTCACGGAAATCGACGGCACCGCCTTCGACGCGACCGCCACCATCACCTTCCCCGAGGAAGGCAAGATCGTCGGGCAAGCGCCCTGCAACCGCTACTTCGCCGCGCAACTGCAACCCTACCCGTGGTTCGAGGCCGCCGAAATCGGCACCACCCGCCGCGCCTGCCCCGAACTTGACCACGAGACCGCGTTTCTGGACGCGCTTGGTGCGATGTCCCTGGCCGAGGTCACGCAGACCACCCTGATCCTCAGCACTCCCGAGGGCCGAGAGATGATCTTCCGCGCCGGCGAATGACGCTTGCCAAAAGCGTTCGCCGCCGTGCAACGAAGGCACGCCGACCTTTGACCCGACGGGACCTTGCACCTAGTCTGTCATCACGCCGAAATTCAGACGTGTGCAATGGGAAGCGGGTTGAAATGAAAACGCCGATCCTGATTGGAATATGGGCTGCCCTTGTGCTTGGCGCGGCCAAGGCAAGCGCCGAGCAACACAGCGCATCGCCGGGCGAAATGGTGGATCGAAACCTGCCGGAAACCATTGCCTGCGCTCAGGAACGTGGCGAGGCACTACGTCAATGCAGCTATCGCGTCAAACGGGACGAGACGGGCAAGACCACGGTCACGGTCATCTTCGCAAATGGCTTCGGGCGGGGGCTCATCTTCGAGAACGGTCAGTTCGTGAAGGCAAGCGTGACAATGTCGGGCGTCGGCACGGATACGGAATGGCGCCTCGAGGACGGCAAGCACATGATCGAGGTCGATGGTCAACGCTATGAAGTGCCCGACATCTTGATACCGCGCGATTGAGCTCAGCTGATCTTCACAGCGTCAGGTCGTCAAAACAGCAAACAAATCGCCCGCGCCCACAAAGGAGCGCGGGCGCATATTCTGAACGATTACTGCATGCTTTCTGCGGTCACCTTATAGATCGTGCCCTCATCCGTGGCGACATAGAGCGCGTTATCGGGCCCCATGGCAAGACCACGGAATCTCTCCGAAAAGCCCAGCGGCATCCGCGTGATGGTGTTGATGCCCATGCCATCATCCGTAAGGCTGATCATGTCGATCCGCGACCCGATCGGCGTGTCACCGAACCCGATCCCCATGATGCCGACGGCCAGGCGACCTTCGTAGATGCCCCAGTTTTCGCCCGTAAGAAACGCGGCTGACCCGGTGCCCTGGGAAAACCCGTTGTTGTTCCACGACGGCGGCATCAGGTCATCAAACCGCGTGTCGCTCATCGGGGTGTAGGCCGCGCGGATCGCCGGGTCCATGCCTTCCGTCTGGTTCGGCTCGTAGCCACAGTATTCATCCGGGCACTCGCCCCGGCCACCCGTGTTCTGGGCAGGATCCCATCCGGCATTGCCACCGTTCACAAGCGCCGTGATCTCGTCGTTATGCCAGGGCCCGTGCTCTGCGGTGAAGGCCCTGCCGTCGCTTGGGCGGAAATCGATGCCTTGCACGTTCCTGTGCCCATAGGTGTAGATGCGCGGGTCAAATCCTTCGGGAGGATTGTTGTCTGGATGGGCATTCCCGTCCCCGTCGATCCTCAGGACCTTACCGCAAAGCAGTTCGCCATCCTGCGGACAGATCCCCCTGTGACGATCCCCACCCGTGACCCAAAGAAAGCCATCCGGCCCAATGCGAAGCCTGCCGCCGTTATGCGCGCCCGGCCCGCCAAAGGGCTGGTCGGAATCGAACGGCTTGTACTGAATGTCCGTCACAATGTCGGTCCTGTCGGACACGCTTGTCAGGTCATCGCTGACCGTGAACTTCATCACGATGTTGCCGTCGCACCGCTCGAAGTTGGTCTTGCACCCATCGCCGTGATACTTGTCCGAGCTCGAATAAAGGTAGAGCGTGCGATTTTCCTCGAAGTCGCTATCCGGCGCTACGCCAAGCATACCCGCCTGCCCCTCGCAGAAAAGGTCATTGCCGGTATCCGCGTAGCCTTCGGTATCCTTCATGCCGTAGAGCGCATTCACGGTTCCATCCGGCGTTCTGACCGAAAGACCATCGCATTTTTCGGTAAAGAACATCGTGCCGTCCGGCAGAAAAGCCATGTCCCAAGGGGCGTCCAGATCCTCCAGCACAGCCGAGGGCGTAATTTTCGGTACGTCCATCGCTCCGTCGTTTTCCTGCGCAAATGCAGCGGGTGCCGCGGTCATCACACCAAGTGCCGCGACGGCTGATAAAAGCCGTTGTTCCATGATAGTCCTCCCAGTCGTCTATTTTCTAGTTTTGAGTGTACGATGCTCGAACGAAGACAACTTATGCGTCAAGAAAAATCGCGTTCATGCCGGAAAGGTGACATTGAACGCGTCCCCGACCTGCACCTCAGGACAGCACGGTTGTTCTGCTGCCTGCGAGATCCCAAATGACAGCTAACAGATGAAAGGCCCCGCCATGCGCTATTCCGTCCTCGATCTCGCCCCCGTGCCCGAAGGCCACGACACCGCGACCGCGATTTCCAACAGCCGCGATCTGGCCATCGCGGCCGAAAAGATGGGCTATCACCGCTACTGGCTGGCCGAGCATCACAACATGCCCGGCATCGCCAGCGCCGCAACGTCTGTCCTGATCGGCCATATCGCCGAAGCAACGACCACCATGCGCGTCGGCGCGGGCGGTGTCATGCTGCCCAACCACGCGCCGCTCACCATCGCCGAGCAGTTCGGCACGCTCGCCACCATCCATCCCGGCCGAATCGACCTTGGCCTCGGGCGCGCGCCCGGCGGCGACATGGCCGTGGCCCGCGCCCTGCGCCGCGGGCTCGAGGCCGACCGCTTCCCCGATGACGTGATCGAACTCATAGGCTACTTCGCCGATGCCGATCCCGCCGCGCCCGTCTCCGCCCATCCCGGCCAGGGCACGCATGTGCCAGTCTGGATCCTCGGCTCCAGCCTCTACGGCGCGCAACTGGCCGCGCATCTGGGCCTGCCGTACGCCTTCGCCTCGCATTTCGCGCCCGACGCGCTCGACCAGGCGCTCGAGATCTATCGCACCCGGTTCCAGCCCTCGGCCCAACTCGACCGGCCCTACTTCATGCTCGCCGCCAACGTCTTCGCTGCCGACAGCGACGCCGAGGGCGCGTACCTGCGCACCTCCATGCAACAGGCCTTCGCCCGCCTGCGCACCGGCCAGCCCGGCAAGCTGCCCGCTCCGGTTCAGGATATCGAGGCCGCGATCGGCCCCCAGATGACCGACAACGTGAACCACGCCTTGAGCGTCTCCGCCACCGGGTCGCCTGCGACGGTCCGCGCCCAGCTTGGCGCCCTAAAGGACCGCTATCAGCCCGACGAGATCATCCTCACGGGCCAGATCCACGACCACGCCGCACGGGTCAACTCCTTCCGCATCGCCGCCGATATCCTGCAGGACATGACCAGGGTAGACGCCGCCTGATCCCAACTGCCAGTCACAACGGAGGCCATCGTCAGCCCAAGGGAAGGGCTGACGATGGCCGGGCCGCTGCGCGGCTTGTCTTATGACTTTCAGTGCTGATCTGCGAAGATCGTGCCGGTGCTTGCCACGTATGGCATGGCAGGCACCAGTGTCTCACAAGGGCTCGATCCCGACATTCGTTGCGGGCGGCACGAATGTCGGCTTTGCGGGACGTGAAAGACGTTTGAGCTACAGCCCCAGCGCGGAATCAGGCCGCAGGCCCCGCGCCATCGACGGGCCGCCCCCACGGCCCGGCGATTGGGTGAAGTTAGGTGCATCGCTCAATTCTGTTTCGGATTTGGCTTGGATAAAGCGCTGCCGAACCACCGTCGGATCGCCGCGCCGCGGCCCGTCGATGGCGCTCGGGGATATTGATCATCTTTCTCCGCAAAGGGCTCAAAACGGACCAACGCGCTCCTGTCGTTCACAAGCGACCCGGTCGCGATCAGCCACCTCTCGGAACAATCGAACCCCTCCCTCAACTCTCCGCCACCTGCTCCAGCCGCCGGATCAGCCGCGCCCGCGCCTCGGGCAGCGGCTTGTGCCCCATCTCCGGCGCAAGATGGTTCATCAGGAAATACCCCGTCACCCCCAGCCCCTCCAATATCTCGCCGTCGCCGCACACCCCCTCGCCCAACAGCGGCGCAGGCAGCGGCAACAGCTTGTCGGCCCACTCGCCCGCGCCAGCCCGCGACACCGCCCGGCCCGTGCGCGGCGAGATGAAACTCAGGTCATTTGCCTGCCGCCCCAATACCGCGCATTCCGACAGGTCCAGCCCGAACCCCATCTCGTCCAGCAGCGCCATCTCCCATTTCAAGTAGGCCAGCGGCCAAACATCGCCCTGCCCCAGCAGGTCCAGCAGCGCCTCGGTCTGCCCGTAGAGCCGCCCATGCGCCTCACGCTCCGGCAGGCAAAAGATCAACAAGGCCGTCACCGCGTTCAGCCCAGCCAGCGCCACGCGGTCCCCCAGCGACGCGGCGGCGCGCGAGCGCACAGGCTCCACCGTGAACGCGCCAAGATGATCCTCCAGCCGCGCTTTCCACGTCACCTCCACCTGACCGCCCGGCTGCAACACCGGCGCCATCTTGCGCGACGCCCCGCCGCGCACCACACCCGCATGCCGACCCTTCAGGGGCGTGAACACCTCCAGGATCGCCGCAGCCTCGCCATGCGGGCGGCTCGCCAATACAATACCTTGGTCACGCCATTCCATGACACTGCTCCGCCTTCCGAACGGCCATAGGACATCAAAAGATGAACCCTGCCAAGGCCCGCCCCGACCCACGGTCTGGAAATCCGGACATGACCGGGGGCCGAGGATGTGTTTACCTGCCCCCGAATTGTTTTTTGCATAGGGGGACTCGATGCCATTTTCCACCACCCGCGCCCTTGCGCTCACCACCACGCTCCTTGCCGCCCCGGCGGCGCTGGCCAATGACAATGTGATGGTCGTCTTCGACGGCTCCAACTCCATGTGGGGCCAGATCGACGGCACCGCCAAGATCGAGATCGCCCGCGACGTCATCGACAACCTGCTGGGCGACTGGACCGACGACCGCAGCGTCGGCCTCATGGCCTACGGCCACCGCGCCCGGGGCGACTGCACCGATATCGAGGTGATCGTCGAGCCCGGCGCGGCTCAACGCTCCGAAATCCTCGACCGGATCAAATCCATTACCCCCACCGGCAAGACCCCCCTGACCGACGCCGTGGAACAGGCCGCGACGCAGCTTTCGTACACCGACCGCCCCGCCACCGTGGTCCTCATCTCCGACGGTCTGGAAAGCTGCGAGCGGGACCCGTGCGAGCTGGCCCGCGCGCTGGAAAAAGGCGGCGTCGGCTTTACCGCCCACGTGGTGGGCTTCGGCCTCGGCGCGGATGAGGACACCGCGTCCCTGTCCTGCATCGCCGAGGAAACCGGCGGGCAATACATCCAGGCCTCCAACGCCGACGAGCTTGGCGCGGCCCTCTCCGCCGTCGCCACCGCCGTCGCCGAACCGGAGCCAGAGCCCGAACCGCAGGTGCCCCGGGTCACCGTCGACGCGCCGGACACCGCCGTCGCCGGCAGCCCGACCACCATCACCTGGGACCCGACCCAATCCGAGGCCGACTACATCGCCGTCACCCCCGCAGGCGCGCCCGAATCCGAACTGGGCCAATACACCCGCATCGGCAAGAACACCGATGTGACCTTTGCCATGCCCGGCGAACCCGGCGCCTACGAGGCCCGCTACTACAGCACCGAGACCAAGACCGTGCTGGGCACCGACCCTATCGAGATCACGCCAGCCCAGGTCACCCTGCAAGCCGCCGACACCGTCCAGACCGGCGCGCCCGTGACAATCAGCTGGTCGCCCACGATCAACCCACGCGACTATATCGCCATCGTCCCCGTCGGTGCCGAGCCCGGCACGCTTACCAACTACCGCGCGATCAACAAGCACGAGAACTTCGACCTCACCGCCCCCGCCGATCCAGGTCTGTACGAAATCCGCTATATCCTCAACGTCGACAGCCGCACCGTCGCCAGCCGCCCGCTCGAGGTGGCCGACCCGCAGGTCACGCTCCAGACCCCTGAAACAGCCCTCACCGGCGCCGAAATCCCGGTCAGCTGGTCCGGCACGGTCAACGCCAAGGACTACATCACCATCGTCCCCATGGGCGCCGAGGAAGGCACCTACACCAACTATTTCCCTGTCCGCGACGACAGCTCCGGCCGTCTTCTGGCCACTGCCGACCCGGGGATGCATGAAATCCGCTACATCCAGCGCGAGGGCAACAAGACGCTGGCCCGCGCCACGATCGAACTGCTGACGCCCGAGGTCACGATCAGCGGCCCGGCCACCGCCGTCACCGGCGCGCAGGTCCCCGTCAGCTGGACCGGCACCGTGAACGCCAAGGATTACATCACCATCGCGCCCGTGGGCGCCGATGCCGGAACCTATGGCAGCTACCAGCCGGTGCGCGACGACGACACCGTAACGCTCACCATGCCCTCCGATACCGGCATGTACGAACTGCGCTACGTCCTGCGCGAAGGCCCGCGCGTGCTGGCGACCGCCCCCATCGAGGTCGCCGCCCCCGAGGTCACCGTCTCCGGCCCGGACACCGTCGCCACCGGCGCACAATTCACCGTCTCCTGGACCGGTACGGTCAACCCCAAGGACTACGTCACCATCGTGCCCGTCGGGGCCGAGCCCAATACCTACGGCAGCTATCAGCCCGTGCGCGACGACACCGAGACGCGCCTGATCGCGCCGTCGGATCCCGGCATGTACGAGTTGCGCTACCTTCTGCGCGAAGGCCCCAAGGTCATGGCCACCGCCATGATCGAAGTCACCGAGCCGCAGGTCACCGTCTCCGGCCCCGAATCCGTCAGCACGGGCGCGCAGTTCACCGTCGGCTGGACAGGCACGGTCAACGCAAAGGACTATGTCACGATCGTCCCCGCCGGGGCCGAACCCGACACGTTCGGCAGCTACCAGCCCGTCCGCGACAACTCGGAAACGACGCTCACCGCCCCTGCCGATCCCGGCATGTACGAACTGCGTTACCTGTTGCGCGAAGGCACAAAGGTCATGGCCACCGCGATGATCGAGGTCACCGAGCCTCAGGTCACAGTGTCCGGCCCCGACAGCGCCGCGACGGGCGCGTCCGTGACAGTCGAATGGACCGGCACCGTGAACCCGCAGGATTACGTCGTCGTCGTCCCCGCCGGTGCGCCGGAAAACGAGTTCGGCAACTACCAGGTGGTGCGCGACGCGTCCCAGGTGGCGCTCACCATGCCCGCCGATCCGGGCATGTACGAACTGCGCTACCTGATGCGCGAAGGCCCCAAGGTGCTGGCCACCGCGATGATCGAACTGACCCCGCCCGAGGTCACGGTCACCGGCCCCGAACAGATCCGCGCAGGCGATGAGATCGCCGTGGACTGGACCGGCACGGTCGCCACCAACGACTACATCAACCTCGTCCCGATGGGCGCGGCGGATGACACATTCGGCACGTACATCCCGGTGCGCGAGTCCACCTCAGGCACACTCAAGGCTCCTGCGGAAACCGGCCTCTACGAAGTGCGTTACGTCCTGCGCGAAGGCACCCGTGTACTGGCCCGCCACACGGTCGAGGTGCTGGCCGAGGACGCCGCCCTCAACACCGGCGCCGCCCTCACCGCCCCCGATACGGCGGCCCCCGGCAGCACCATCGACGTCGGCTGGCAGGTGGACAGCACCAGCGCCGACCAGCGCATCACGCTGGCGCGCGGCAACCAGGCGATCTTTACGTGGCTCCAGGCGGTCAAGATCACCGACGGCGCCACCACTGCGCAGATCACCCTGCCATCCGAGGCCGGCGTCTACGAACTACGTTTCCTCGACGTCTCGGGGCAAGAGGTACTGGCGCGCAAGGTCATCACCGTAGAGTAATCACGCCGCGCGATCGCCAGACCGTCCGAACGGTCTGGCGGTCCCTTGCCAATACCGCCACCCGTCCCGGGCTTGACCCGGGACCTCATTGCCGGATGGCGGATCGTCGGCGCACGTCGCATTAACCGCGCATTCACTGCGCACGCCCCGTTAACCCGCCAAAACCGTGAAAATGGCACCGTCGCGACACCACCCAAATACCGACGCGATACCGACGTCCCGTTTCTGTTCAAATCGGCTCGATTAATCCGCGTAGGGTGGGTGGAAACCCACGCGCCCCGAACCCGGCGCTAATCCTTCAACCCCGGCTCATCAAGCAAGTGCCGCCCCTGCCGGTCCTCCACCTCGATCACCCACAAATCAGGATCGAACGACCGCTGTTTCGCCACTGTCTGATCGACGTCCCGCTCGTCCCCCTCGGCCAGCGTGACCCAAGTCCGCGCGCCGCTCATCAGGTCGAAAGAGCGTTGAAAAACAGCCGCTTGTCCATCCAGCGTGTTCAGCTTTACCAGCACCGCACCGCCCGTGTCATCGCCATGCGCCACGACGAAGGCCGGAATGTCCATCACCCTCAGCCGCGCCAGGTAGGCATGCACCCAGAACTCCGCCGTCAGTCGGCTCATGGCACATCCCGCCCCGGACTTCGATCCAGGGCCTGCCCCGGACCCCGATCCGGGGCCTCTGCGCCAAGGCCGATCACCCGTTCCCGTCCTTGAAATCAAGGCCCATCTCGGAATACCGCTCGGCCTCGTCCAGCCAGTTGGGCCGCACTTTGACTTGCGTGAACAGGTGCACCCGCCGCCCCAGGAACTCTTCCAATTCTGTCCGGGCTGCCTGGCTGACCGCCTTGATCGTTTCGCCTTTTTTGCCCAGAACGATCCCCTTGTGACCGTCCCGCATGACATAGATCACCTGGTCGATCCGCGCCGATCCGTCCTCGCGCTCTTCCCAGTTCTCGGTCTCGACCGTCAGCTGATAGGGCAGTTCCTGGTGCAGCCGCAGGGTCAGCTTTTCCCGCGTCATTTCGGCGGCGATCATCCGCATCGGCAGGTCCGCAATCTGGTCCTCGGGATACAGCCACGGCCCCTCGGGCATCTCGTCCGCCAGCCATTTGCGCAGGTCCTCGACCCCATGCCCCTTCTCGGCGGAAATCATGAAAGTCTCAATGAATTCATGCCGTTCGTTAAGCTCCTTGGTCAGCCCCAGCAAAACCTCGGACTGCACCCGGTCGATCTTGTTGATCGCCAGCGCCACGCGCCGCCCCTTGGGCAATTCGTCCAGCCCGTCCAGGATCTTCTCGACGCCTTCCGTGACGCCGCGATGGGCCTCGACCAGCAGCACCACCACGTCCGCATCCGCCGCCCCGCTCCAGGCCGCGGCCACCATCGCCCGGTCCAGCCTGCGGCGCGGCGCGAACAGCCCCGGCGTGTCCACGAAGACAAGCTGCACGTCGCCCTCAATGGCGACGCCGCGGATGCGCGCACGCGTGGTCTGCACCTTGTGGGTCACGATACTGACCTTCGCGCCCACCATGCGGTTGAGCAGCGTGGACTTGCCCGCGTTGGGCTCCCCGATCAGGGCGATGAAACCGGCGCGTTGGGTCATGATGCAAAGCCTTTTGTCATAAGGGCGTCCCCTACCCGATCCCTGCGCACTTGACCAGTTCAGAACACCGCATGGTCGCCCCGCTCCAGCACGACCTCCCCCGCTGCAAGCCTTGCATAGAACTCTTCCAGGCGGTCTTGCCCGAATTCCGGCGTTGCGTCGGCATCATAGCATTGCCGGGTGCCATCCCACACCAGCATCGACTCGGTCGCGTAATAGCGCCCGATCCGCGCCAGCTCCGCCTTGGCCCGGGCGCGCCTGCTTAACCTCCCGGTAACACTCAATGTGGCAATGATGGCGTCAAGCAAAGCCACGGGAACCCGCTTCATCCGAAACGGCACGCCCAGCGATTCGGCCAGCAAGCGACCCTGCTCCTCGGGCGTCAGTGCCGGACCGGGCCCGCCCAACGGCAGGATACGGTTGTCACAGGCCGGATTTGTCAGCGTGTTCGCGATGAACCGCGCCAGATCGGCGTCGCTGATCGGCTTACAGGCGGTCAACCGACCGTCACCGAATGCAAGGTACGGCTTGCAGGCGCGCATCCTGTCCATCTGCCCGGACAGCGATTTGAAAAACGCCGTCGGACGCACGATCACGTGGCACAGCTCCGAGGCCCGCAATTCCGCCTCGAAGGCCAGCTTGGCTTTCTGGAACGCCAGCACCGGCTTCTGCACGCAGATCGCCGACAACAGCACGAAACGGCGCACCTCCTGCGCCTCCGCCGCCCGCAAGGCCGCCGCGTTCAGCCGGTGATCCACAGCCCACGCATCGCCGGGCGTGCCCGACCGCGACGCCAGGCAACTGATCACCGCATCGGTCCCGTGCATCGCCTCGGCCAGAAGATCCGGCGCTGACACGTCCCCGACGACACACCGAAGGCGTTCGGACACTGCCGGGTCCGCGCGGCGCAGCGGGCAGATCACATCATGCCCATCCGCCAGCAACGCCTCAAGAACCGCCCGCCCGATCGTGCCGCTCGCGCCCAAAAGCACAACACGCATCGACGCGCCGGCGGGCTGCGACAGATAGGCTGGATCGTCTTGCATCAACAAAACCCGGTCATGGCTTGTCAAGACTACACCAAGCCACGGTTGCAAACCAACTCAGAGCACGCAAGGTCGGCGCATCGCTGCAAATCCTTTCAAAAAGGATTTTCCAAAAGCTTTCAAAAAGCTTTTGGTCCCGCCTTACGCCGCCGCCCCGTCCGTGAACTGCAGCCGCGCCAGCCGCGCATACAGCCCGTCCTCGGCCACCAGGCTGTCATGCGTGCCTTCCGCCACGATGCGCCCCTGCTCCATCACGATGATCCGGTCGGCCTTCTTCACCGTGGCCAGCCGGTGCGCCACGATCACCGTCGTGCGATCCTTGGCCAGCCCATCAACCGCCCGCTGCACAGCCCGTTCGCTTTCGGCATCCAGCGCCGAGGTCGCCTCGTCCAACAGCAGTACGGGTGCATCCCGCAGGATCGCGCGGGCGATCGCCACCCTTTGCTTCTGCCCGCCCGACAGCATCACACCGCGCTCGCCCAGGTACGTGTCATACCCATCCGGCAGCGCCATGATGAACTCATGTGCCGCCGCCGCCCGCGCCGCCGCTTCGACTTCGGAATCCTCTGCGTCGATCCGACCGAACCGGATATTGTCCCGCGCCGAGGCGGCAAAGATCACCGGCTCCTGCGGCACCAGCGACAGTTCCGCCCGGAAGTCCGGCCGCGCCATCTGATCGAGCGGAACACCATCCAGCGTCACCTGCCCCGATTGCGGGTCATAAAAACGCTGGATCATCTGGATGATCGTGGTCTTGCCCGCCCCGGACGGCCCCACAAGCGCCACCGTCTCCCCGGGCTCGATCACCAGGTTCAATTCATGCAGCGCCGGGGCATCCGGCCGCGTGGGATAGGTGAAGCTGACATTTTCGAAGGCGACGCGCCCCTTTACCGGACGCGGCAGCGTTCCGGGCCGGACCGGGTCTTGTACCTCGTCCTCGGCCTGCAACAGCTCGACCAGCCGTTCCGTCGCTCCGGCGGCCCGCTGCAGCTCGCCCCAGATCTCCGACAGGGCCGCAACGCCACCGGCCACCATGACCGAGTAGATGACGAACTGCACCAGGGTGCCCGCCGTCATCTCGCCGGCGCGCACGTCCCGCGCCCCGATCCAGAGCACGCAGACGATGCCCGTAAACACAAGGAAAATAACGATAACCGTCATCAGCGCCCGCACCCAGATACGCCGCCGGGCCACGTCAAAGCTCCGCTCGGTCACGTCCGAGAATGCCACCCGGCTGGCCCCTTCATGGGTGAAGGCCTGCACCGTCTGCACGTTCAAGAGCGCCTCGGAGGCGTTGCCGGAGCTGGCCGCGATCCAGTCCTGGTTCTCACGGCTCAATTTGCGCAACCTCCGCCCCAGCGTCAGGATCGGCACGATGATCAACGGCACCAAGAGCAGCACCATCCCGGTCAGCTTGGCCGAGGTGAACAGCATCAACACCAGCCCGCCCGCGAAGATCAGCAAGTTGCGAAGCGCGATCGAAATCGACGACCCGATCACCGAAAGGATAAGCGTCGTATCCGTGGTCACGCGGCTCAGGATCTCACCCGTCATGGTGCGCTCGTAAAAGGCAGGACTCAGCCCGATCACCTTATCGAACACCGCCTTGCGCATGTCCGCCACGACCCGTTCGCCCAGCCGCGTCACCAACGCATAGCGCAGCCCCGTCCCGATCGCGAGCAGCCCCGCGATACCGACCGCGGCCAGGAAATACTTGTCCAGGATGGTCCCGTCCTCGACCGAGAAATTATCGACCACGCGCCGCACCGCCAACGGCAGCACCAGCGAAACACAGGCCGTCAGCACAAGTGCCAGAACCGCCAACGCCAGCAAGCGTCGGTAAGGTTGCAGAAACGGCCAGAGTTCCGACAGCGCGCCCATGCGCTTCGATCCCTCCCGCTCGATCATGTCTGCGCCGTTCTCGGCCCGTCTTACCATGGATCCCCGTACGTGTTTTTCATCCGGCCCTTGTCATGGCCGGGCGCGTCGCCGGGGTCAAGGGCGTAACATCCGCTCGGCCATCGGGGCACGTCGGTCCATGGGGCGGCGAGGGCGCAAAACTGGATCGAGCGGCGGGAATCGACCCCGTATCCTCAGCGTGGAAGACAGATGCCAGTGTCTTGCTTCAGCACCAACGGGTCGGTTTAGGGCGATTTGATAAGAGAGGATTTCTGACACAGCGTAACCACCAAGCAGTGGAGATGAACCAGAAACCCGTAACCAAGCAGAGCCACGGCGAGACGGTAGCCAAAGACATCCGTCGCGCGACCCGCAGACAATATTCAGCGGAAGAGAAGATCAGTATCGTGCTATATCGGTCGCGCCTTCACCTACGGGCTCGACGCGATGGGGCAAGAAAGTGTGACCAGGACACTCGAGATTGTCCACAAAGAGCTCGACGTCTCCATGGCGCTCTGCGGTCATCAGAACGTCACCAGGGTCGACCGAGATATCCTTCTGATTCCAAGGGATTTCACCGGCAATCGAGCTTGAGGTCTGACCCGGAGCTTATTCCCGGTTTCTCGCACAAGATCTGCATCAAGGTCCTGGGAAGAACTCCTCTGTTTTTCCCGAAAGTTTGTAAAAAGCGAGCCCCAGCCATTCCTTGGCCGCTCGGTCTGTCATGGCGAGCCCGTCGGTAAACTCATAGAAATAAAGTGGGTCAAAGGGCGGGATCCAGCGGTAATCGACAGGGTAGGGCACCGGCTCGACTCCGCCGGCCCGAAATACGCCTATCGTGCGCGGCATGCGCGCCGCGGAGGTCACGACCCACCAAGTTTTGTCTTTGTCCTGCTGCATGAGCGCGATCGAGTTCTGTACGCGATCTTGGGTCGAGGCTGAGATGCCGTCCACCTCGATGCGGTCTTCGGAGACGCCGAAGAGAACCATCAGCCGCTTCATGCCATCCGCCTCGCGCAAGGGTTCGAACGGAAAGTTTCCGCCATGACCCGCGCTGACGATGACACGTGCCTCGGGAAATCGGCGTGCCAGCAGGGTTGCTGCAAACACCGTTTCCGCCCCGTCGCGGAACTCCACCGGCGATCCGGTCGTTGCGGCATAGACTTCGGACACGCCGCTGCCGATCACCACAATCCCGACGGGCGGCGCGGCGGCGTCCGGATCGGCTGCGACGAACCGCTGTTCCAGCGGGGCGACAAGACCTTCGCCGGCCGACGTGTAGCCGAAAATCAGGAACCCAGCCATCGAAAGCGCGATGCAGAAACGCCCGGATGCGAGCTTGCGAAGCACCAACAGCGCAAGCCCCAAGATCCCGAGAAGAAAAAAGAGATTCGAGGGCACGAGGACAAATCGCAACAGATCGAAGAGGCTCATCGTGCCTCTCCCGACTGGATCAGGTTTTGGTCAATAGACTCTTGCATATGTAATTCTCGGTGCGCCGCTTGAACGTCGCCTCAAAGCTGTGCTGGATCGCGAAAGCGCGTGCCTTCTGAGCCGCGATGACTAGGCGCTCACGGTCGGCGTGCAGCTCTGCGATGACCTGCGCCAGCTTGCCCGCATCTTTCATCGGCGCGAGAAACCCGGCCCCAGACAATCGCTGAAAACCGCTGAATGCCTCGTTGTCAAACCCGGCTATGGGCACGCCGCACGAACTGACCTCTGAATATGTGCTCGACGGGTCTCCCTGAGGATGGCAGCACACGAAAAGATCCGGGTCCTCCTTGAGGAAAGGCACCCAGCCGCTGCGAAAATCGATCGGTGCATGGATGGTCACGAGATCCTGTAGCGCATAACGCGCGATTGCACTTCGGAGGGCGGGCTCGTCCGGACCCGTTCCATAGATCTCAAGCTGGAAGGGCACGCCGCGGTCGCGCAGCTCTCGGGCGACCTCGGGCAGGTGCAGCGCGCCCTTCATCGGCACGAACCGCCCCCCGAAAACAAGCCGCAACGGAGCGCCCTGGCGCAGTCGATCGGCTTTGCGCCGCAGCTCCTGAGGCGTAATCACATCCGCCTCGCGTACACGGTTATCGAAATAAAGGAACGCATCCGGACAGATTGGGCGGTAGGCGTCGAATGTGGGCGTTCCATTGCACTGAAGACCGGCGGAAAGCCTGATGAGGCGTCGCCTAACGCGTTCCGTTTTCCACGCCCACTGCTTGCGTCTCATGGTCACGATCGGGTTGGCGCCTTGGGCGTCGATGATCTGCCATTCGGTCTTGAGCGTGTATTCCGACACCTGGACAATCGGCACGCCGATCCGGTTGCACAAGACCGTGGTCGACTTTTCTTCTGGCGCAAGCGAACCGACAGCCAGAGCAGCGGATTTAAGTCGTTCCGCAAGCTCTGCTGGCGATCGCGGCAAAAGCTCGATCCGGTGTGAGCCGTCCGGCCCGTCAACCTCGACATGGTCCATGTCCGACGAAGGCTTGTCCGAAAGCTTGAAAAGGCTGACAACCGATCCCGGCCAGGATTTCGCGTACTCGGTCGCCCCGTCTAGGTATTTCTGTGTCACCACCAAACGCCCCTGCGCTGTCCGGTGCGCCTTGAGGATCGGCATCAGGACGAGGTCGGTGGGTTTTGATCCGGTTGTCATGCGAGCTTGTCCAGAAGCCGGTCGAGATCATCGAGATCGACGCTGAAGCCGCGCTCGGCCGGATCTCCGACAAGAAAGGCGAAGCGCATGTCCATGCAGTCTGCGAATTCCTTGTAGGGGGTGGCGAAACGGTCTGGAGGCTCAAGCACGAGGAACGTGCCGTCGCCAGCCATGCTGTAGATCGCATGTGACAAGTGGCTACCCTCGACACTGACGATCAGACGCGCGTCAAGCAGGCGTCGTGAGGTCTCTTCCGCGCTGAGCCTGGCCGGCTCGACGATCTCGAAACCGCGCTTTTCCAGATGCGCCTCAAGCGCCGGTTCGTTTGTTACAAGCCGAGACTCTCCGGTCGCCCCGCGTTTGAGATAAACGAGACCAGTTCGCTTTTCATCGGCGGTGTCCAGCGCGGCGCGCATACGCTTTCGAAGCGTATCATAGCGGCTGCGTTTGGAGGCATTCTGAGCGAAATCGGTATAAACGACGAGTTCGTCCACGCGCGCCCGGTGCACCAACTGCGGTCGCGGCAGGTCGAGCAACTGCCGATAGCCAGCTTCGTGCTCGTAGACTTTCGTTTCAAGGACAATCGGCGTTTCTTCGCGACCCGGCAGCAAGGCCAGTGGGAAATCGTCGAGCACAAAATTACCGAAGAAATTGCTGCCGGGGCTGTTCGAGACCAGATGCGCCCGGTTGAGCCGCCTGCGTTTGGATCGGCGCGTGTTGATCAGCCGTTCTTCGCCGAACCCGCGCTCGCCCTTGTGTGCGCCGCAGTAAAGCCAGGCACCGTTGAGCCGCGCGTCACGTAGCAGATAGGCGACCGTCGCGGAATGAAGGATCGTCTCGCCATGCACGCGAGGCTTCTCGTACTCCCACGACGTCCAGGGAGAAAAGGCGGTGATTTTGTCCAGCGCGCCCTCGAGAAAGATCGCGGGAGGAGACGCGGCTTTGTGCTCGGGTGATATCTCCCAGCTGTCGCTGGCGACCTCTTCCACAGAAAGTCGGCGTCCGGTTCGCGTCCGGTGCATGCCCCACACGAGCAAATCAGTGTTGAGCCTCATGGCGCGCGGAGAAGATCGATGATCCGATCCTGCGCTTTGAGCTCGAGATCCGGAAACAGCGGCAGGCAAAGGATGCGGTCTGCCGTGTCGCCTGCCACCGGAAGCGTGTCCCGAGCGGCCGATGCCATGTCCCGAAACGAAGGCAGATCCGAGATAAGCGGAAAGAAATACATGCGGGCGAAAATACCGTCGCGCTTCAATCGCTCGAAGAGTTCATCGCGCGAAAGCGGATACGCGGCGTCGACCAAGATTGGAAACATATAGTTATTGGGTACCAGATGCTCGGGGATCGGTCGCACCGGGCAAAGCCCTTCAATCTCCTTCAGCGCGTCGAGATACCGCGCGACCAGGGCACCACGCCGGGCGATATCGTTAGAGACATAGGGCAGCTGCGCGAGGCCGATCGCCGCATGGAACTCGCTCATTTTCGCATTGAGCCCAATCTCGGGGGCGTTGATTTCATCGTCAATGCCATGGTTGATGAGCCGGTCGACCTTTTTCTTGATCGCAGGGTCACGGGTGATCACCGCGCCGCCCTCGAAGGTGTTGAAGACCTTCGTGGCGTGGAAACTCACCACCGAGCAGGTGCCGAAATCCAGCAGGCTGCGGTCGTGCAGGCGCGCCCCGAAGCAATGCGCGGCGTCGAAGATCAGCGGAATTCCATGCTCATCCGCAATCGCTTGCAGGCCTTCGATGTCGCAGGGATGTCCGTAGCTGTGCACAGCCACGATTGCCGAGGTACGCTCGGTGATGCTCTCCGCCACGGTGCGCGGCGAAAGGTTGAGAGAGTCCGGGTCGATATCCGCGAAGACCGGCGTTGCACCAGCCATGACGATGGCGTTTGCGGTCGCGACAAAGGAAAACGGCGTCGTAATGACCTCGCCGCGGACGTCGAGCGCCCTCAGTGCGGCGATCAGACCAAGTGTGCAATTCGAGGTCAGGGTGAGATGTGTCAGCCCGAGACTGTCGCACAGCTGCTCCTCGAGGGCTTGCGCCATTGGACCATTGTTCGTTAGCTTGTGCGTTTCCCAAATGCGCTCGAGATGAACAATGACCTCGTCCAAAGGGGGCAGAGCGGGACGCGTTATATAGACACCGTTCGGTTGAGCCATACCAAAAATCGCTTTGTCGTCGCATAAAAGAACGTCGTATCAATCAATATCAGAAGTCTAGCCATAAACATGAATGTTTTTCAACTCCGTCATTCCCGCGCAGAAAGGCCGGCGACGGCCGCAGGCGCATTGGCGGCGTCTCATTTGCCCGAGCACGCCGGATACTTGGCGCTACCCTAGGGCTAGGGTTCATAACCAATAGATGACGGTCGCTGCGAGGACGATTGCCGATAGGAAGACATTTGGACAGCGATCATAGCCGCGATGATCTTCGCCAATTATGCGTCGCCGTTGCCAACCGAGACGGACTATCTCATGGACGTCGTTTACGAAGGCGGCGCAAGCGATATCGGAAAAATACGTCTGATCGTGAATGGTCGGGACGCTTTCGTATGAATACTGGCACAGGGTTGCATTGGCCTCGTAGAAGGTAGGTTGGCCAAGCACAATGCAGGTGACCTGTTTCTGGTCACCTCCGGTTACGAAACATCGCAATGTACGATCGCTATTTCTAATGGGAACAAGTTCAGCATGACGCTGCGCCAAGATCGAGAATGCACGCAACACTATGGTGCAGCATGTAGCTTTGACGGCTTCGTTGAGCGTGTGAGATAACGCGGCAACCTTGCTTTGCCTCATACGACAACAGTAGTACCGAGTTTGCACTTTCGGACCACACGCTACACTAGACTTGCATAGCCTGTGCCCTGTCCGTCTTCAGAGTTTTTCGGACAAGTCGTTTGTTTTGGTAACGGAGGCTCTGGTTCGGTTTCTGTTTGAGTTTAGGCGACCGCGGCTTTGTGCTGCAACCGGCGCTTTCGGATTGTCTGTTTCTTGATCTCCTCTCTCATTTTCAGGATCGTCCGACCCCGACCGTGGTAGACGTCAGCCGGCGTCAGGTTATCCAGGCTCTCGTGGTATCGCCGAGTGTTGTAGTATCCGACGAAGTCGCCGATCTGGCGTTCAAGATCCCCCGGCAGATAGTAGTTCTCCAGCAGAACCCGGTTCTTCATGGTCTGGTGCCAGCGTTCGATCTTGCCCTGGGTCTGTGGGTGGTGCGGCGCTCCGCGGACGTGATCCATACCTTTGGTATCGAGGTAGTCGGCCAGGTCGGCCGCAACGTAGGACGAGCCGTTGTCGCTGAGCAGCCGGGGCTTGTGAACGACTGTCGCATGAGCACAGCCCGAGGCCTCCAGCGCCAGATCCAGCGTGTCCGTCACATCCACGGCCTTCATTGTCGTGCAGAGCTTCCACGCGATGATGTAGCGGCTGTAATCGTCGAGGATCGTGCTGAGATAGAACCAGCCCCAACCGATGACCTTGAGATAGGTGAAGTCGGTTTGCCAGAGTTCGTTGGGCCGAGTTGTCTTGTCCCGGAACTCATCGGCGGCACGGATCACCACATGGGCCGGAGCCGTGATCAGGTCCTGGGCCTTGAGAATGCGGTATGCCGAGGACTCAGATACAAAATACCGTTTCTCATCGGTGTATTTGACCGCCAATTCCCGTGGCGTCAGATCCTCATGATCCAGCGCGAACTCAACGAAGGCGTCGCGGATCTCGTCCGGGATGCGGTTCCACACCGCCCGAGGCCGCGGGGACGTGTCACGCAAAGCGTCAACGCCGCCATCGGCCCACCGCGCATACCACTGGTAATAGGTGCTGCTGGGAATGCCGAGCATGGTCAGGGTCCGCCTGACCGGCAAATGCGAGGCTTCGACTGTCCGAATGATCTCGAGCTTCTCCGAGGCTGGGTATCTCATGCGTCGTCCTCCCCATCCCCGAACGTGCTTTTTTTGAGCAGCCTGTTCTCCAGTGTCAGCTCCGCGACCACTTCTTTCAGCGCGGCTGCCTCAGAGCGCAGTTCCTTGACCTCGGGAGCTGTCGCCTGACGGGCTGTGTCACCCGCCAGCCGGTTCTTCCCAGCCTCAAGAAACTCCTTCGACCAGCTGTAATAAAGGCTCTCAGCGATCCCTTCACGACGGCACAGGGCCGCTATGCTTTCTTCGCCCCGCATCCCGGCAAGCACGATGCGGATCTTCTCCTCCGCCGAGTAGTGCTTGCGGGTCTTACGCTTGATACCCCTAACAAGCTTGTCAGCAGCATCCTTGGATGTTCCGGATCTCTTGTTCATCTTCGCTCCATTATGGCTTCGATGAACCAGAAATCCTCCGTTCCTCAAACACCTAAATCTGTCCGGTAGGTGCTGACGTTAGACAATAAAGGCTCTCAGCGATCCCTTCACGACGGCACAGGGCCGCTATGCTTTCTTCGCCCCGCATCCCGGCAAGCACGATGCGGATCTTCTCCTCCGCCGAGTAGTGCTTGCGGGTCTTACGCTTGATACCCCTAACAAGCTTGTCAGCAGCATCCTTGGATGTTCCGGATCTCTTGTTCATCTTCGCTCCATTATGGCTTCGATGAACCAGAAATCCTCCGTTCCTCAAACACCTAAATCTGTCCGGTAGGTGCTGACGTTAGACATGACATTGAGCGTCATAACTCTCGCTGCACTGCTTGATGTCTCCGTCTTGAGTGTTTCCGTCCCGATGCTAGCAATCGGACTTTGGGCGATTTTGCAATGGCGTACCAATCGTCACGCGTTAAAAACCAGGATCACGCTCACTGTCGCGATAAACACAACTTGGATGATGGCACTCTACGTGATCGCCGATCTGCACCAAGGGCAATACATGCTTGAGGTGCATATGTTCTATTTCATAAATAGTGGTTTGGTAGTTGCCTACGCGTGCTGGCGCTCGGTCGTCACCACCTTAGTAATTGCTCTTGTTCACCACGGATTACTGAGCTTTACCGTGCCGTCTCTGGTATGGCCAGCTGAGACATACTCTTGGATTCATTTTTGGAACCACGCTGGCCTTGGAAGCCTGAATTGCGCACTCGGCGTCACAATTGCCGCAGTAATTTCGCGCCATCTCGAGCACATGGAACACCAAGCCAGCCGTGATGAATTAACAAGCTTATTAAATCGGAGAGGTATACATGTCGCACTCCGCCAAGCTTTGCTGGACGAAAACGCCGTCCTACACGTCCTAGTTATGGACCTCGACGAATTCAAATCCATCAATGACACTGCCGGCCATGCGGCCGGTGATACAGTTCTGCGCCAAACCGCTAAAGAGTTGTCCCGGCTTGCGCCACAGAATGCTGCTATCGGCCGCTCCGGCGGCGACGAATTTGTCGTAATACTGCGTGACGCGCAATGGCACGAGATCGATAGCTTCGTCGATTCAGTGCTCGAATGGTCGCGCCTGCCTTTTCTTTATGATGGTCGTGAACTGCGATTTGGCCTCTCGATCGGGATTGCAAGTTCGGCTCTTAGGGTACGAAGCCCCGATCAGTTGTTCGCAGAGGCAGACATGGCACTGTATCGAGCGAAAAAACCTGGGAGCAATAAAGCTCAAGTGTTCAGCGAAGAACTTCGGGAGCAAGCCCGTCAGCGTAAGACTATCGCTGACGAGATTGTGCGCGGCCTCGAACGCGATGAGTTCATTCCATTTTTTCAAACTCAACACGATCCACTTCAAGGAACGGTGATAGGACTTGAAGCCCTTGCGCGTTGGAATCACCCCACACGTGGGCTTATCGGGCCCGAGTGTTTTATCGAAATAGCAACGGAGATATCTAAGGTAGCAGACATTGACGCGGTGATATTGCAAAAGGCAGTTCAACATGTCGTCGAGTGGGAAAATGCGGGGATTCACGCCTCAAAACTCGCCGTCAATGTAAGCTGTTCGCGGCTTCGCGATCCAAAGCTTGCAGATACGATCTTGCAGCTGCCAGAGATGCGAGCCCAACTCGCGCTTGAGTTTGTTGAGACCATTCTAATCGACAAATTAACCGACCACGATCAGTGGATGATTGACTGGTTGCGGGGGCGCAACATCAGAATTGAGATAGACGACTTCGGAACAGGTCGTGCTTCGCTTGTTGCGTTAACACGTCTTCGCCCGGACGCTATAAAAATAGATCGAGAACTCGTGGCCCCCACCATAAAGGATCCAGACCAGCAGCTGGTACTTCGTGCAATTATCGAAATGGCTAACGGTCTTGGCGTCGAAACAACGGCGGAAGGCGTCGAAACACACGAACAAGCAAATCTGCTAAGAAAACTGGGAGCAAGCGCCTTGCAAGGCTACTTTTTTAACAGACCATTTCCACCGGAGGAGATATTAGAACATCTTCCCTACACACGAGACGTAGCTTGCTAGCCGAAAGCAAATATCTCTCGATGCATAACTAACACCATACTCGTAATTGTTTGGCTCTTGGGATGCTCAATTCGTATTGACCTGATGCTGCGGACAGATCTAAGCCAAAGTAATTGGTACTCACATCTGCAGTGCGGGTGTCACCCGCGATCTCGATCGGATCTCCGAGTCTGGTGAGTAACCTTGTCTGATGGTTTCAAACATTGACAGCCAACTAACTTCAAACGCTATGCTCGAATAGCAGAAAGGTAGTAATGCCAATCACCAGTAAATCGCTGCATGCAAGCCGTTGAAAAAAAGCCTGCTCGAAAGCTTGAATGGGTAGATACGCAAGGAGTACATCTACATCATCTATTCTCCTCTGCTGCCCTCGCGTGTGGCATAATTGAGGCATGGCACAACGAATACGATGACCACAGCCCGCCTACCAGCCTCGACGCGTGGACGGATCACCAGCGGGCAAAAGATGAACAAACCCTGACCGGATCTACACAGGTTAGCGTGATCCGGGGGCCCAGGTCCAAGGCCGCAGACCTCAACCTGCTATGAATTTGCAATGGTAATGATTTGTTCAATTGCGGAATTTTACCACTATCGGATCAAGTCTTTACCGGTAGCCTTGGGTTGCGCCAACTCGTTCAGGATTTTCGGAAGGATGTCACGAACGGATGACGAAGTTATCTGGAGGTTATTCATATCTGCAAACATTTGCACGTCTTTGAGCACTTCTACGATCCAAACGTTCTTCAACTTTACATCCTCCGATAGCAGAACCTTTAGTCTAATAACTTGATAACAGTTAAAATTAGATAAATTTTTTAGAAGCGTTGCTCGTGGCCATTTCGCCATTTCGAAACGAAGTATCGTCATAGGGCCTGTCTAACGTCAGCACCTACCGGACAGATTTAGGTGTTTGAGGAACGGAGGATTTCTGGTTCATCGAAGCCATAATGGAGCGAAGATGAACAAGAGATCCGGAACATCCAAGGATGCTGCTGACAAGCTTGTTAGGGGTATCAAGCGTAAGACCCGCAAGCACTACTCGGCGGAGGAGAAGATCCGCATCGTGCTTGCCGGGATGCGGGGCGAAGAAAGCATAGCGGCCCTGTGCCGTCGTGAAGGGATCGCTGAGAGCCTTTATTACAGCTGGTCGAAGGAGTTTCTTGAGGCTGGGAAGAACCGGCTGGCGGGTGACACAGCCCGTCAGGCGACAGCTCCCGAGGTCAAGGAACTGCGCTCTGAGGCAGCCGCGCTGAAAGAAGTGGTCGCGGAGCTGACACTGGAGAACAGGCTGCTCAAAAAAAGCACGTTCGGGGATGGGGAGGACGACGCATGAGATACCCAGCCTCGGAGAAGCTCGAGATCATTCGGACAGTCGAAGCCTCGCATTTGCCGGTCAGGCGGACCCTGACCATGCTCGGCATTCCCAGCAGCACCTATTACCAGTGGTATGCGCGGTGGGCCGATGGCGGCGTTGACGCTTTGCGTGACACGTCCCCGCGGCCTCGGGCGGTGTGGAACCGCATCCCGGACGAGATCCGCGACGCCTTCGTTGAGTTCGCGCTGGATCATGAGGATCTGACGCCACGGGAATTGGCGGTCAAATACACCGATGAGAAACGGTATTTTGTATCTGAGTCCTCGGCATACCGCATTCTCAAGGCCCAGGACCTGATCACGGCTCCGGCCCATGTGGTGATCCGTGCCGCCGATGAGTTCCGGGACAAGACAACTCGGCCCAACGAACTCTGGCAAACCGACTTCACCTATCTCAAGGTCATCGGTTGGGGCTGGTTCTATCTCAGCACGATCCTCGACGATTACAGCCGCTACATCATCGCGTGGAAGCTCTGCACGACAATGAAGGCCGTGGATGTGACGGACACGCTGGATCTGGCGCTGGAGGCCTCGGGCTGTGCTCATGCGACAGTCGTTCACAAGCCCCGGCTGCTCAGCGACAACGGCTCGTCCTACGTTGCGGCCGACCTGGCCGACTACCTCGATACCAAAGGTATGGATCACGTCCGCGGAGCGCCGCACCACCCACAGACCCAGGGCAAGATCGAACGCTGGCACCAGACCATGAAGAACCGGGTTCTGCTGGAGAACTACTATCTGCCGGGGGATCTTGAACGCCAGATCGGCGACTTCGTCGGATACTACAACACTCGGCGATACCACGAGAGCCTGGATAACCTGACGCCGGCTGACGTCTACCACGGTCGGGGTCGGACGATCCTGAAAATGAGAGAGGAGATCAAGAAACAGACAATCCGAAAGCGCCGGTTGCAGCACAAAGCCGCGGTCGCCTAAACTCAAACAGAAACCGAACCAGAGCCTCCGTTACCAAAACAAACGACTTGTCCGAAAAACTCTGAAGACGGACACTGGATAACCTGACGCCGGCTGACGTCTACCACGGTCGGGGTCGGACGATCCTGAAAATGAGAGAGGAGATCAAGAAACAGACAATCCGAAAGCGCCGGTTGCAGCACAAAGCCGCGGTCGCCTAAACTCAAACAGAAACCGAACCAGAGCCTCCGTTACCAAAACAAACGACTTGTCCGAAAAACTCTGAAGACGGACAGGGTTTAGTTCTTGCTAGCGCTGCCGCTAATTCCACAGCCCATTCTGATGCCAACAGTTGAACGGAATCAAACGCTGGTGGGTTACCGTCATTCAAGTCCTCCCATGTAAAGGGGAGTTCGCCTGGGATGTCTCGGGTGCGAGAATATGCACGGCGGAAGATACGTTCTCCAACCAGATCGCCAGTCTTGGTGACACAAAGCGATCGATAAAGTTGGGGCCCCACTAGACGTGCGAAGGAGAGGTTGCCATAGAGAATGCTCGTAGTGAAGCCTTTCTGCTCCGCTATTGCCGCCAAGAGATGCACGCCCAAAGAAGGCCAGTCAGGGCTGGCAAAAGGCGGTACTACCAAAACAATGTCTTTGTTCTCGCACCCACTTTCGGACACTGCCAGCTTGGCGCATTCACTCGGTGTATAGTGCCGTGTCGAGCCGGGCGCAGTCTGATCTAGCACGCTAGAACTTTTTCTTCACCGTTACGCCAATCTAGGTGGATGCGACTGTTCCGGGGCTTCCACCAAGCTTTCCAAGGCTTGCTTTGATCTTGTCAGCTTCGCCAGGGCTAAGTTCGATGCCTTTCGTCGCCAATGCCAAGGTCGGGTCTTCGGCGAAAACCTCAGAGAACTCGTCAGACGAAGTCGGCGCTGCGGCCAACTTGCTTACTTTTACAATGTCTTTGGCAGACAGGCCTTTAAGTGAATCAGCCATCGCGAAATCTCCTAAAATGAACTTTTATACAACTATAAGTATTGCACGCGTCATCGATTCGGACAACTTCGGGCATTGGCACGAGTTGTTTGCACCTTACGAACGACTTTGTCGCAATGTTCTGAGCCGCGACGTCGCAATGACACAGTGACAACCTTTGGCGAAGCCGGTGATTATTGCCGGTGACAGAAACATACGAGTTTTGGCACTTTAGCCAGTGATAGGTCGCGCGCTTGTGTCCTTCGATGTCTCGTTTATTCTCATATGAACAAGTTCTTGAGGTGTTGATGGGCGAATTTCCGATTTTCGCCTGAATTGACGCGACCGCCTTGATCTGTATGCACTCACACTGCCGACGCATCGCGAGACACCGCATGAACCCTTCCGCCACAATTCATTTCTGTCAGAACTGCGGCCCTTTGAACCTTGGGACACTTTACCAGGCTTTGGACACAGCAGAACTGGAAGACACGGTGCATATCGTCGAACGCGGGTGCATGAACGGATGCGCCCGCCCGGTTTCGATGGCCATCCAGGGCCCAGGTCGGGCCACTTACTTCTTCAACGGAGTGGACCCAATCGCGGATGCAGAAGATATCGTTGCAACCTTGCGCGCCTACCTCGCCTCGCGAAACGGCTGGATCGAGGATGCGCAACCCTGCGGTCGGCTTCGGTTCTGTCTGGTGGGGCGTGTTCCAGCGCTCAGTTGCCAAACGTGACGGTCTGCGCGACCGGAGCGTCGCCCACGGCCAATGGACGGTGATCGTTGCTGTTCAATGCCACCTTTAGCTCCACCTCGCCTTCGGGCAGGGTGTCCAGGTGCACCCAGGGACCATACACACGGGCCAACTTGACGCCGTTAACGTAGACATGGGCATGTCCTTCGCCCGGAACATGGTCGCGGCTCGCGTTTTCCGGCGAGAACCGGAAGTTCTTGGTCATGATGTGCAGGTTCCAGCCGGCTGAAGGATCGGGCGTCACCTCTATCTCCAGCTCTGGCGCATCGGTGCCTGCCGGAACCGACAACATGTCACCATGATCGTGCATACCGTCCCCGGCATGCTGCTCGTGACCGCCATGATGAGCCGGGTCGCTATGCTCATGCCCGTCGAGGGAGACACCGTTGGCCGCTGCGACGGCAAACCCGATGCCCCCGCCGAAAACGAGGCCGATCAAAAGCATAGGAATGGAACGGTCCATGGGCGGGCCCGGCGTCAGGTTTGAAAAGAAGGCGGGCGCGCACCACACGCGCCCGACAAGGGTGTAGCAGTCTCAGGCGGTCTGAGGCTGCCCAGTCGTTTCGCTCTCGCGCGACCAGAAAAAGCCCGCGAAGGACCCCAGCATGACCCATGCCGCCAATCCTATCCCAAGCGCGCGCGACGCGAACAAGGCACCGATCTCGGTCGGCACAGGTCCGGTAAAGACCTCGGGTTCCGGTGCACCGATAACATGCGGCGCAAGCAAGAGCACTACGGCGGCCCCCCAGCCGGCCCAGTTCCGGGCGAAGGCGATCAGCCACATGGCAATCGCGGCCGCCAGTACGGTTGCGAACCACCACACCTGGCGCTCGTAGACATCGGCCGCAGCCACGCCCGGAACTTCCGGCGCGAGGGTCAAGCCGGGCGCGAGGTGCACCGCGACAAACCCCGCAACACCCCAGATCAAGCCCGTGCGCGCGTTGATTGCCGCACCACGGGTCTCGGCCAGCGACATCAGCGCCACCAGAATCATGGCGTAGCCGGAATAGATCAGCATCGTGAAGATGATACTCAGACCGTCGCGCACGGCATCGAAGCCAGGCAGCTCCGGCGTCGCCGAAACCGTCGAGTCGGTCCCGAAATGCACCAGCTCCCCGCTTTCATAAAGCTCGGCATGAAGAAGGACCGGCTGCACGAAAAAGAGCTGCAACAGGGCGACAATCAACCCTGCGGCAGCGCCAGCGAACAAGGCGCTGGTCAGCAGACGCGTGAACATCGGTCAGTGGCAGGGGAAGCCGGTGGCGTGACGCACGTCATGCGCCGCGTCGTGCAGCGCCGCGGCCTGAACGTGGCCTGCCACGAAGATCACACCAAGACCCAGAGCGGCGATGGCGATCACCGAAACCAGCCCAGAAGCCGATGTTGTCTGTGCAGCGGTTGCAGTCTTTGCAGTCATAGTACTACCTCTTTGCCTTCACACCCGAAGGCCCTGTGGTTTCAGTCGCGATCAGCAGGTCTCCTGGCTTGCGGGTCTTCATCGTCTGGCTGGCCTTCCCGGATTGCTCCAGTGACGTATTCAGCCTGATTCGCCGCCTACAGTTGCGGGGACAGCCACGGAATTGCCAAATGTTTTCAGGCGCACCGCGTTCCCTGTTCTCCATCCCGTGCGGAAATGGAACCGATCATCCCCGTTAGTCTAGCAAGCATTGCGACCTGTCAACAATATAACCCATAACGACAGGCGAATCTCGAAACCAGCGACCGAATGTAACCGCGAGAGTTCCTGCCCGGCCCGGGCACGCAATCTGCGTCGTGCTTGCAAAATCCCGTCTCACTCTGACATAGAAATAACAACTGCCGCGCCGGAAGCAAAAACCAGGCCGCTTGCCGACGCTTTTCACAGGATATCGCCCTCCGAAAGGGTCGCTCGAAACTCGCCGCATCTATCGCAGAGGCCCCTTATGGCGGATCAACCCAGGCCAACCCCGGCACGCGTCTTTTCCTCGCACGAAAGGCAGAGCCTCTATGACATCATCGACGCGCGCCGCGACGTGCGGAACGAGTTTCTGCCTGACCCGATCGACGAGGATGCGCTGCGTCGGGTGCTCGAGGCGGCACATGCCGCGCCGTCAGTCGGCTTCATGCAGCCGTGGAACTTCCTGCTGCTGCGCGATCCCAAGCGCCGAGCCCAGGTGCAGCGCATCTTCAGTCTCGCAAACGAGGAAGCCGCCGCCATGTTCCCCGAAGACCGGCAGTCGACCTACCGGTCGCTGAAGCTTGAGGGAATCACCAAGGCGCCGCTCAATATCGTGGTCACCTGCGACCGCACCCGCGGCGGCAAGGTGGTCCTCGGCCGCACGCATAACCGTGACATGGATCTTTATTCGACCGTCTGCGCCGTGCAAAACCTTTGGCTTGCGGCCCGCGCCGAGGGGATCGGCGTGGGATGGGTCAGCATTTTCGATCACCGCGAAATCGCCGCCCTGCTCGGCATCCCAGAGCATGTCGAGCTGGTGGCCTACCTCTGCGTGGGATATGTCGATCAGCTTTACGACCAACCTGAACTGGCGGCCAAGGGGTGGCGGCAGCGGATATCGCTCGATGACCTCATCATGCACGAGGGCTGGCAGGACTGACGGTGCGGCCCAAGGGCCTCAAAGACACGCAAAAGCGACCCAGATGGCGGTTTCCGCGACCAGTTGCACAGCCCCCAGGACGTCGCCGGTCTGCCCGCCGATCTTGCGCCACGCCAGCCACCAGATGGCACCGGTCGCCAGCGCGCAAACCACCAGCGCCCAGGGTGAAACCGCCAGCGCCACGACCGTCACGACCGCAAGAACCCCGCGCGCGGCCTTGCTCCGGCCCGCCGCCTCATGCCCCAAGCCATCGGCGCGGGCCGGGGCCAGGCTCTCCTGCACCGCCACCATGGCTGCGCGGCTCAGCATGGCCGCGCCAACGAACGCGCAAAAGCCAGCGTTGGCTTCGGCCACCGACACCGCCCACAAAGCCGAAACCAACCCCACCGCAACCACGCCGTAGCTGCCGATGCGGCTGTCGCGCATGATCTCCAGGGCGTGGGCCTTGTCGCGCCCGCCACCATGCCCGTCGGCGAAATCCGCCAGCCCGTCAAAATGCAGCGCGCCGGTAACCAGCGCCATGGCGCCCAACGCCAGGAGGGCCGAAATCTGCTCAGACGCGCCGACCGCATCCGTGAGGCAGAAGACCAACCACGTCAGCGCGCCGACAAGCGTCCCCACCGGGACGAATGCCCACCGCGCGGCCAGCATTGTCGGTGGGTCGTCACCGATCCGACCCGCCGGAATCCGGGTCAGCAGCATCACCGCCAGTTGAACCTCGGAAATGCGCACACGCAAGCTCATGGACCCGACACCCCGGCCTCCGCAAAGGTCGCCATCCCGTTGTGGCAGGCCAGCGCTGCGCGCAAAACGCTCAGCGCAATCGCCGCGCCCGAACCTTCGCCCAGCGCCATGTCCAGCGACAGGATCGGCCGTATCCCCAGTTCCGCCAGAAGCCGCGCATGGCCCGGCTCGCGACTGACATGCCCGACGAGGCAATGGTCCAGGAACCGCCGGTCGGCGGCAAAGAGCGGCACCGTTGCCGCCGTGCAGATGAATCCATCGAGGATGACCGGAATGCCCCGCGCTCGCGCCTCCAGCACGGCGCCGCAGATCGCCGCTTGCTCCCGCCCTCCGAGCCTGGCAAGGATGTCCAGCCCGCCGGCATCCGAATGACAAGCGCAGGCGCGTGTCACCACGTCGATCTTGCGCGTGATCCCCTCGTCGTCCGACCCCGTCCCCTTGCCGACCCAAAGCGCGGCGTCTCCGCCAAAGGCGCCCTTGGCCATCGCGGCGGCGATGGTCGAATTGCCGATGCCCATCTCACCGAGGATCAGCACGCTGACACGGGGATCGACAGCCGCCGCCCCGCAACGCAAGGCGTCCAGCGTCTCCGCCTCCGACATGGCGGGTCCTGCGGTGATGTCGGCGGTCTGCCGGTCCAACTCCAGCGCAATCACCGACAATTCGGCCCCGTTCGCGCGGCACAACTGGTTGATCGCCGCGCCACCGTGCTCGAAATTCGCCACCATCTGCGCCGTCACGTCCTGCGGAAACGGGTTGACCCCCTGCGCGCAGACGCCGTGATTGCCCGCAAAGACCAAGGCCTGTGAACCCGCAATGGCGGGCCGGTCCGTGCCTTGCCAGCCTGCCATGAAAATCGCCAGTTCCTCCAGCCTCCCCAAGGCGCCCGGCGGCTTGGTCAGGCTGTTCTGGCGCGCCAGCGCCGCCTCGGCCGACTTCACATCGGCCATGGGCAAAGAACCAGCGAGGCACGCAACTTGGTCCAGCGACAAGACGTCAGAAAGAATGGTCATTCGGCTTTACCTTAATCGGGTAGCCCGCCACGGTCAGCCACACCTCGTCACAGGCCTGCGCCACGGATTGGTTTACGTGCCCCGCGGCATCGCGGAAAAGCCGGGCCAGCTTGTTTTCCGGCACGATCCCCTGCCCCACTTCGTTAGTGACAAAGACGACCGGCGCGGCCTGGCGCGCCAGAGTCTCGACCAACCTGTCGGTCTCGCTCTGCCAGTCGCTGTTATCGAGGATGAGATTCGTCAGCCAAAGTGTCAGGCAATCAACCAGCCGCGGCACACTGCCATCGGTGTCCCTAAGCGCGCCAGCCAGATCGGTCGGCGCATGAACATCCTGCCACGCCGCACCGCGCCGCGCCTTGTGTTTCGCCACGCGCTCGGCCATCTCGTCGTCGCCAGCGTGCAGACGCGCCGTCGCGATATAGATCGCCCGGCCGGCAGGCTTCAAAGCCACCCGTTCGGCCAGTGCCGACTTGCCGGACCGCGCGCCTCCGGTGATGAGTATCGACTTTTTCATTGCAGCGTGGGAAAGCACTTTTCGAGAAAAAAAGAAAGCTGAAAGGCGACGTCTTGAAACCCGTTGCGCCCACCCGGCCAGAGCTTGTCCTGATCCGTCACGCCCCCGTGGCCTTTCCGGGGCGTCTTTATGGCCGCACCGACGTCGCGGCCGCTCTCGACACCAAGGCCGTCACCCAACTTGAAAGTCGTCTTGCCTCCTTCTCGCGGGTCATCAGCAGTCCGGCACGACGTTGCCGCCAGACCGCCGAAGCGCTTTTCGGACCCTGCGAGCAGGACGCACGCCTTTGGGAGCAGGATTTTGGCGCGCATGACGGCATCCCCCTTGATCAGTTGCCTGACATCGGCGTTCTGGACAGCGTCACCTTGGCCGCGCATCGATCACCGGGCGGCGAGAGTTTCGACGACCTCTGCGCACGCGTGGTTCCCGCCCTGATCGAGCATGGGCGCTATGCCGCGGCGCATGGTCCGGTGGCGCTGATCGTCCATGCAGGCGTGATCCGCGCCGCGCTCGGCTTCGTGACCGGGCATGGCCCAGGCGGACTCGCATTCGAGGTGGCGCACCTGTCGATAACGCGTCTGCGGTGCGGCCCCGACGGCCCGCTTTCGGTGATCGAGGTCAACCGCACATGACGCATGTCACGGTCTGCGGCCATTTCGGGGAATGGATCCAAGGACGGCTGGGCCCGTCGGGGCCGGTCGCCCTGGTGACCCTGACCTGTTCCGCGATGCGTGTCACGGCCCCGTCCGAGGAGGCCTTGCCCTTCACCGCTGATCAATTGGTCCGCTTCGCCCGTGACCTGGGGATGGATGCCGTTCCGGGCGCGCGCCGCAATTTCGCGCTTGGCATCGGGGCGGGCGGATCAACCGCAACGCTGGTCGCCGCCGCCAGGGCAGCCGGGTATGACGGCACACCCGAACGGCTTGCCAAGGCCTGCATCGCCATAGAGGGCGCCACCGACCCACTGATGTTCGACACCGCCGATCAGCACCTCTGGGCATCGCGGTCGGGCGAGGTTCTTAGAACGATGCCCGTCCCGCCTCGTGCCGCGATTCTTGGCGGTCTGTGGGGCGCACCCGTCTGCACGGACGCAGGGGATAACGCGTTCGATGACGTCTCCGACCTGACCGGCGCATGGGCCGCCGCCACCGAGGCACGGGATCTGCCCCGCGTCGCCGCCCTCGCCTCGGAGTCCGCGCGGCGCTGCACCGCGCGCCGCGGCCCGCGCGATCCGATGGCCGATCTCGCCCGCGATCTCGGTGCATTGGGCACGGTGCGCGCCCATACCGGATCTGCCCGGGGGCTGATCTTTGCGCCGGGAACCATCCCGCCGCACGGACCATCCGCCCTGCAGGAAGCAGGGCTCGAGACCATCCTCAGCTTCGAGACAGGCATCGCATGAGCTTCGCCCTGATGATGCTGGGTGCCCTCGCCCTCGACCTCGCCTTCGGCTGGCCCGATCGGCTCTATGCCCGTGTCGACCACCCGGTCACGTGGCTTGGCCGGGCGATTACAGCGGTCGAGCGCCGGCTGAACACCGGCTCCCGCCGCCGACGCCTGATGGCCGGTGCCGTGTTGGTCGTGGGGCTTACCCTGCTCGCCGCCCTTCCCGCCCTGCTCGTCCAGGCGTTTCTGCCAGATGGGTGGGCCGGCGCGCTGGTCGGTGCAGTGCTGGCCTGGCCGCTGGTCGCCATGCGTTCCATGCACGCGCATGTGGCTGCCGTCGCACAGCCGCTGGCCGCGGGGGATACACCAGCTGCCCGTCACGCCGTCAGCATGATCGTCGGGCGCGACCCGTCCCAACTCGACCCGCCAGCCATCGCGAGGGCAGCTACGGAAAGCCTTGCCGAGAACACCTCCGATGGCATCATCGCCCCGGTCTTCTGGGGTGTGGTTCTGGGCCTGCCCGGCATCGCCGCCTACAAGGCCATCAACACGATGGACTCCATGATCGGCCACCGCAACGACCGGTTCGAGGCGTTCGGCAAAGCCGCCGCCCGGCTGGACGATCTCGTCAACTGGCTTCCCGCCCGCCTGACCGGCATCTTCTTCGCACTGGCCTCGGAAGCGTTCTTTCACACACTTCACGTGATGCAGCAGGACGCGCCCGGGCACCGGTCCCCGAATGCGGGCTGGCCCGAGGCCGCGATGGCCGGTGCCCTGAACGTCCGACTTTCCGGGCCTCGCATTTATGACGGTCGTGCCAACGACGAGCCCTGGTTGAATGGCGCCGCCCCCGATCCGGCCCCCGAAGATCTGGTGCGCGCCTTGTCGCTCTACCGTCGCGCGATGGCGCTATGCGCCCTTGCGCTGGCCGGTCTTGCGCTGCTCTAAGGGCATCATGACGGAAGTCCGAGATCACGGCGGCAATTTGGACGCCGCCATTGCCAGGCTGGGCGGCGACCCCGCCGACTGGCTCGACCTGTCGACGGGCATCAATCCCGAACCCTACCCTGTGCCGCCGATCTCTGGCGACGCCTGGGCGGTTCTGCCGCGCAAGTCAGACCTGGCGCGGTTGCGCGATGCAGCGGCCAGCGCCTACGCAACGTCCCTGCGCGTCATCCCGATGAATGGTGCACAAGGTGCGATCCAGCTGGTGCCGAGGCTGGCCCAACCGGGCCGCGCCGCCATCATGGCCCCCACCTACAACGAACACGGCGCCGCCCTTCGAACCTGCGGCTGGCAGGTCGAAGAGGTCGCATCGGCAGACGGCCTGTGGGGTGCGGACCTTGCGGTGGTAGTCAACCCCAACAACCCGGACGGCCGCCGCGCCGCGCCCGAGGCATTAATCGACCTCGCCGCCGGTGTTGGGCTGCTGATCGTCGACGAAAGCTTTGTCGATCCCGAGCCCCACCTGTCCATCGGCTCCAGAGACTGTCCCGCCAATTGCGTCGTCCTGCGGTCCTTCGGCAAGTTCTACGGTCTGGCGGGCCTGCGACTCGGTTTCGCCCTCGCCTCGGGGGCCGTCGCCGACCATCTTGCCGATCTGGCGGGCCCCTGGCCCGTCTCCGGCCCCGCCATCGAGATTGCATGCGCGGCGCTGGCAGACAACGAGTGGCAGGCGCGCGCGGTCGAAAGGCTGACCCAAGACGCCGCGCGGCTCGATTCCCTGGCTTCCGACGCCGGCTGGACACTGGTCGGGGGCACCCCGCTCTTCCGCACCTACGACGTGGCCGAGGCCCACAGGGCACAAGAATCCCTTGCGATCAACAGGGTGTGGTCCCGCATCTTCCCCTATTCGGACCGCTGGCTACGCCTCGGCTTGCCACCACAGACCCGCTGGCAGCAACTGGAAGAAGCGATCGGCGCCGCCTGATTTCATCTGGCGAGCGCCAAAAGGCCCCCGACATCCAGATGCGCCTCAAGATGTGCAGCCAGGGCATCCAGCGTGCGCTCCACCGTCGCCCGGTATCCCAGATCCGAGGCGTCGGCCCCGTTCGATGCAAGCCAGGCCGCACGGAACCTGTCATCCCCGAACATCCCGTGCAGATAGCTGCCCGCCACGCGACCATCGGCAGACACCGCCCCCTCGGCCACGCCAGCCACCCGGGCGAAGGGCCGCGCGCGGTCCGGGCCGTCGCTGCGACCGATATGGATCTCGTACCCGGCAAACGGCAGGTCCAGTCCCACGTGGTGCGCTTCGACCTGGGCCAGGCTCTTGTCGCCCCCCATGACCGTTTCGATGTCCAGCAGTCCAAGCCCCGGCGTATCCCCCGGCGGCCCCTCGATCCCCGCCGGGTCCGAGACAGTTCGCCCCAGCATCTGGTAGCCGCCGCAAATGCCCAGCACCCTGCCGCCGCGACGGTGATGCGCCAAAAGGTCGATGTCCCATCCCTGCCGGCGCAGGAAGTCGAGGTCGCCGCGCGTCGATTTCGAACCGGGAATGATAACCAGATCCGCATCCACTGGCAGCACCTGCCCCTGTTGCAGCATCGTGACCCGCACGCCCGACTCCTGCGTCAACGGGTCGAGATCATCGAAATTCGCGATCCGCGACAATTGCAGGCAGACGATGTGAAACGCGCCCTGAACCGGGCTGTCGGCGATGTCCAGCGCGTCCTCCGCCGGCAACCGCCACGCCTCGGGAAACCACGGCGCCACGCCATAGCCGCGCCAGCCGGTGCGCGCCTCGATCTCCCGGTATCCATCTTCGAACAGCGCCGGATCACCGCGGAACTTGTTGATGAGAAAGCCACCGATACGCGCCGCATCCGCCTCTGGCAGGACCGCCTGCGTGCCTATGATCTGCGCGATGACGCCGCCGCGGTCGATATCGCCACACAGAACCACTGGCACATCCGCTGCCGCGGCAAAGCCCATGTTCGCAATGTCGCCCTTGCGCAGGTTGATCTCGGCCGGCGAGCCTGCGCCCTCGACGATCACAAGGTCATGCCGGGCCCGCAAACGGGCAAAACTGTCCTGCACCGCTGCCAGAAGCGTCGGCTTCAGCCCGGAATACTCCGACGCCTTGGCCGTGGTCAGACGCTTGCCCTGCACGATCACCTGGGCGCCAACATCCGTTTCCGGCTTCAGCAGAACCGGGTTCATATCGGTGTGCAGCGCCACCCCGCAGGCCATCGCCTGCAACGCCTGCGCACGGCCAATTTCGCCACCGTTCGCCGTCACCGCGGCATTGTTCGACATGTTCTGCGGCTTGAACGGGGCCACGCTCAAGCCCCGCTGCCGCGCTGCCCGGCACAGGCCCGCCACCAGCATCGACTTGCCAACGTTCGATCCCGTGCCCTGGATCATTATCGCGGGCATGGACGGCTCCTTTCACCCGGTATCATCGCCGGGCGCTTCGTCCCGACGACAAGGACACGGCACATCAGAACTCGACACCCTTCTGGGCCTTGATCCCGTCCCGGAACGGATGCTTCACCAGGCTCATCTCGGTTACAAGGTCGGCGGCCTCGATCAGTTCGGGTTTCGCGTTGCGCCCCGTCAGGCACACATGCGTCATCGCAGGTTTTTCGTGCAACAGGAAATCCACGACCTCGTCGATGTCGATATAGTCATAGCGCAGCGCGATGTTGATCTCGTCCAGCAGCACGAACTTCATCTCAGGGTCGCGAATCTGCTCTTTCGCGATGTTCCAGCCGTTCTGCGCGGCGGCGATGTCGCGCTCCCGGTCCTGCGTCTCCCAGGTAAACCCTTCACCCGAAATGAAGAACCGGCATTCTTCCGCGAACCGGTTGCGCAGCATCTCGGCCTCGCCGGTCACCCAGTTGCCCTTGATAAACTGCACCACTGCGCAGGGCATCCCGTGCGCGATACAGCGCAGAATCATCCCGAACCCCGAGGACGATTTGCCTTTGCCCGGTCCGGTATGGACCATGATCAGGCCTTTCTCCTCGGTCTTGTCCTCCATCATGCGGTCGCGCGCGGCCTTTATCTTCTTCATCTTCTCGTTGTGGCGGGCAGTCTTTTCCGCTTCGGACGGGTCGGACATGGGACGTCTCCTTGACACAAGGTGGGTTTTCACAGCATGTCGCACCGTGTTGGTGCCTGTGTAAACAGGTGAAAAGGGAATGTGCAGCGCATCGCGCCAGGCACAGCCGCCCCCGCGACCGTGAACCGGGAAGGTTTCCACCGCCACTGGCGCAATGCCGGGAAGGCCGGAAACCGTGGGCCGATGGGCCCGAAACCGCAAGCCGGGAGACCTGCCAACAAGAAGGAAAAGACGGACCGGACGGGGTGTGCCGGGCTCGGATGGGTGGCCACCCGCCACCCCCGTGCGCACCCCCGATAGTGGAGGACACATGAGCACGCCCATCGAGCTGCTGATCTGCATCAAGTGCCGCAAGGGGCAGGAAATCCCCGAGGACGAGCGCCGTCCCGGCCAGCGCCTCTATGAGGAGGTCACGGCGCGTGCGCTGCCCGATGGCGTCACCGTGACTCCCGTCGAATGCCTGCAAAATTGCGACTCCGGCTGCACCGCCGCCATGCGCGGCGGCGAACGCTGGACCTATTTGTACGGAAATCTCGACGAAACGTCGCATCCCGACATGCTGCTTGAAGGCGCGGTCCTCTATCAACAGACCGAGGACGGGCTGATCCCATGGCGCCAGCGCCCCGAACACTTCAAGCGCAACTGCGTTGCGCGCATCCCACCCCTGACTGCAAAGGCTGACCAATGACCGATCTTGCAAAACTTCCCGTCACTGTCATCACGGGCTTTCTGGGCTCCGGCAAGACGACGCTGGTGCGCCACCTGATGCAGAACCCCGGCGGCCGCCGTCTGGCTGTGGTGGTCAACGAATTCGGCGATGTCGGCGTCGATGGCGACATCCTGAAAAGCTGCGCCATCCCCGATTGCCCGGCGGAAAACATCATGGAACTGGCCAATGGTTGCATCTGCTGTACCGTGGCCGACGATTTCATCCCGACGATCGAGGCATTGATGGCGCTCGACCCGCGCCCCGATCACATCCTGATCGAAACCAGTGGCCTCGCCCTGCCCAAACCTCTGCTCAAGGCGTTCGACTGGCCCGATATCCGCTCGAAGATCACCGTCGACGGCGTCATCGCGCTCGCCGATGCCGAGGCCGTCGCGGCGGGCCGGTTTGCCCCCGATGTGGCCAGGGTTGACGCCCAGCGCCTGGCGGATGACAGCATCGACCATGAAACCCCGCTCTCGGAAGTGTTCGAGGACCAGATCTCCTGCGCCGACATCATCCTGCTGACCAAGCCCGATCTTGCCGGCCCCGACGGCGTGGCGCGGGCGAAAGAGGTGATCGCCGCCGAAGCCCCCCGCCCCCTGCCCGTGGTCGAGGTCGCCGAGGGCGTCGTCGATCCCCGCGTGATCCTTGGGCTGGAAGCCGCCGCCGAGAATGACATGGACGCCCGCCCCAGCCACCACGACGATCACGACGACCACGAGCATGACGATTTCGAATCCATCGTTGTCGAAATCCCCGAACTGGCTGATCCTTCCGATCTGGTCAGCCGCATCGAAGATATGGCCAACAACCAGAACATCCTGCGCGTCAAGGGCTATGCCAGCGTCGCCGGCAAGCCGATGCGCCTTTTGGCGCAAGCCGTGGGCGCGCGCGTGCGCCATCAATACGACCGCCCGTGGAAACCGGACGAGGCCCGCCGCGGGCGTCTCGTCGTCATCGCCGAGCATGACGACGTGAATGTCGACGCAATCCGCGCCGTGCTGGCTCCGGCCGAGGCCGCCGAGTAACCGATGCACGTCGTCTTCCGCGAAAGCCACGGTCTGGAAGAAACCGACACCCCGACCGACCTGGGCCAAAGCCCGGCGGACCTGGTGGTGCTGTCTTTTTCCGACAGTGACCTTGGCGCCTTCGCGGAAGGCTGGCATCGGCGGCGCGACGGCCTGCCCGGCCTGCGCTTGGCCAATCTCACCGCCCTGCGCCACCCGCTGTCGGTCGACACCTATGTCGAACAGACGCTGACCGGCGCCAAGGGTATCCTGATCCGGCTGATCGGCGGGGTGCCCTACTGGGAATACGGGCTTCAACAGGTCCTGGCGTTGGCGCAGGAAAAAGGCATCGCGCTTGCTGTCCTGCCCGCCGACGGCCGGCCCGACCCCCGGCTTGACGCCTATTCCACCCTGCCCGTATCGACCCTGCGGCGCCTTGCTGAGCTTTGCGACAACGGCGGCAGCATCGCGGCCCAGGCCGCGCTTCAGCAGCTGGCGCTCGCCGCCGGCCTCTATGCCGCGCCGGTGCGCGGGGCCAAGGTGCTGCCCATGGTCGGCGCCTGGACGCCCGAGCACGGTGCCTGCTGCCCGCTCTCCGACCTGCCCGTCACGCAGACACGCATCCTGATCGTCTTCTACCGCTCCTACGTGGTGGCCGCAGACCTTGCCCCGATCGAGGCGCTGATGCGCGCCTTTCAGGCGCGGGGCCACCATGTTCGCGCACTCTTCACCCCATCGCTCAAGGCCCCTGAGGCGGCGGGCTGGTTGCGCCGGCAGGTGCAGGCCTACGGCCCCCACGCCATCGTCAACGCCACCGCCTTTTCCGGCAAGGGCGACGACGGCACGTCACCACTCGACGCCGGCAACGTCCCGGTCTTTCAGGCCGCGCTGGCCACCTCCACCCGCGACGCCTGGGACGGCTCCGAGCGCGGCCTTTCGCCCGCCGACCTTGCAATGCATGTCGTTCTGCCCGAGGTCGACGGTCGCCTGACCGGCGGAACGGTCTCTTTCAAGGAGCCCGGCGTGCGCGATCCCGATCTGGAGTTTTCCCGCTTCGCGCATCGGGCAGAGCCGGAGCTGACCGCAGCACTGGCGGCACGGGTTCAAGGCTGGCTCGACCTCGCCGCCAAGCCAGTCGCGTCGCGTCGCCCGGCGATCATCCTCTCGACCTATCCGGGCAAGGACTGGCAGATGGGGCACGCCGTGGGTCTCGACGCCCCCGCCTCGGCCCGTGCCATCCTGTCGGACCTGCGCGACGCGGGCTACACGCTGGACGCGACACCGGCAGAACTTGAGGACCGCCTGCTGGCGCGCGACATGCGCCTGTCGCTTGCGGACTACAAGACGCTGTTGGCGCGGCTCCCTTCCACTCTGCGCGAGGACCTCTACCTGGCGTGGGGACGACCCCAAGATGATGCCGATGCCGAGGACGGGGAATTCCGGTTTGCCGCCCTGCGCCTCGGCAACGCCACCGTCGCGCTGCAACCAGAACGTGGGACGCTCAAGACCCGCGACGACGACTACCACGACCTTTCCCGCGTGCCCCGCCACGCCTATGTCGCCTTCTACCTCTGGCTCCAGACCCAAACCGACGCGCTCCTTCACATCGGCGCGCATGGCACGCTTGAATGGCTGCCGGGCAAGGCCGTCGCACTGTCGCCCGCCTGCTGGCCCGAGGCGCTGACCGGCGCGCTTCCCGTCATCTATCCTTTCATCGTCAACGACCCCGGCGAGGCCGCTCAGGCCAAGCGCCGCATCGGCGCCGTGACGCTGGGCCACGTGCCCCCGCCGATGCTGGCCAGCGCAGCCCCCGACCGCCTGTCGACGCTGGAATCGCTGCTCGACGAATTTTCAACCGCCGACGGGCTCGACCCCCGGCGCCGCGACCGCCTGCAGGCCGATATCCGTGCCGAGGCGCAGGCCCTCGGTGTCGAAGACGACCTGGGTCTCGACCGCGCCACCTCGACGGCCGAAGCGATCACCCGCATCGACCGCTTTGTCTGCGACATCAAGGAAAGCATGTTCGGCGACGGCCTGCACATTTGGGGCCGACCGGACACCGACGCCAAACCGATGCAACACAGCGCGACGGCCGAGCGGCAGTCTCTCCTCGACGCGCTCGACGGTCGGCGCATCGCGGCAGGCCCCTCCGGCTCGCCCTATCGCGGCCGCGATGACGTGCTGCCCACCGGGCGCAACCTCTTCACCACCGATCCCCGCTCTGTTCCCACGCGGGCCGCATACGCCCAGGGCGTCAAGCTGGCCGAGGAACTGATCCGGCGTCATCTGCAGGAAGAAGGCGACTGGCCCCGCGGCCTGATCGTCGATCTTTGGGGCTCGGCCACAATGCGTACGGCGGGTGAAGAATTTGTCATGGCCCTGCATCTGCTGGGCGTCAGGCCGGTCTGGGACAAGGGCTCGGAACGGGTGTCGGGGCTGGAAGTATTGCCCATCGCCGAACTGGACCGCCCCCGCATCGACGTCACCCTGCGCGTCTCGGGACTTTTCCGAGACGTGTTTCCGACCCTCTCGGGCCTTTTCTCGCAAGCAGTGCGTGCGCTGGAACAGCGCGACGAAGCCCCCGACTGGAACCCCTATGCCGGTCACGCCTCGGGCGCGCGCGTCTACGGCCCCGCCCCCGGCAGTTTCGGCCTCGGCATGGGCGCCGCCCCCGAAATCTACACCGCAGAGGCCCGAACCCAGGCGGGCGAGGCTTGGCTCTCCGCCTCCGCCTGGGCGCTCGACGGCGACGAGGCCACGCGCGACGACGCCGGCATCCGCGCCAGGGTCGAGAATGCCGACAGCTTCGTCCACCTTCAGGACCTGCCCGAAACCGACCTTCTGCTCGCCGCCGACTATGCCACGCACGAGGCCGGGTTCGCCGCCGCGCAATCGGTGACCGGCGGGCGGGCCGCGCTCTATCATCTCGACACCACCGATCCCGCGCGTCCCCGCACCCGCACCCTGCCCGAGGAAATCGCCCGCGTCGTCCATGCCCGCGCCACCAACCCCGGCTGGATCGCGGGTATGAAACGCCACGGCTTCCGAGGCGCCGCCGAAATCGCCGCCACGCTCGATCACATGGCCGCCTTCGCCCATCTCGCGCAGGTCGTCGGCCCGCATCTATTTGACGCGTACCACGATGCGACACTGGGCGACCCCGACACCGACGCTTTTCTGCGAGAGGCCAACCCCGAAGCGTATGCCGCCATGCAGGACCGGTTCCGCGCCTTGCTCGATGCCGGCCTCTGGCGAACCCGCCGCAACGCGATCCTGGCCGGGCTGGAGGACAGCGCATGAACAGCGCCGCGCCCCCTGTCGTCAAGGGCTGGTGCCCCGGGGCGCACCGCCCGATGAAGTCGGGCGACGGGCTCGTGGTCCGCGTGCGACCCTTCCGGGCCGAACTGACCGCGATACAAGCGCTGGCCTTGTGCGATCTGTCGCAGCGTTACGGCAACGGCGTGATCGACCTGACCTCGCGGGCCAACCTGCAATTGCGCGGCGTGGCCGAGACCGACCACCCCGCCCTTCTTGCCGCGCTCGACGCGCTTGGACTGATAGATGCCGACCCCGCCATCGAGGGACATCGCAATATCCTCGTGCCGGGCCGGCGCGACGCGGGCGGGTTGACCCAGCGGCTCTACGACCGGGTTCTCGCCACCCTTCCGGACCTGCCCGACCTGCCCGAGAAGATGGGCTTTGCCGTCGACACCGGTCCCGACGCCTGCCTCGGCGACGGTTCCGCGGATTTCCGGTTCGAACTGGACGCCTCCGGCGCGCTGCTCCTGCGCGCCGACGGCGCCCCGAAGGCCCGCCCCGTGACAGAGGCATCGGCCACATCCGCCCTTCTGGACCTGGCTCAATGGTTCGCCGAGACCGGCGGCCATGCGGCGGGCCGCATGGCGCGGCACCTCGCCAAGCACCCGCTTCCACAAGATTGGACTGTCGCAGAACCGCGCACGCAATCCGCCCCAAGAGTCCCCGGCCCCGTGCCCGATGGGTTCATCCTCGGCGCACCGTTCGGCAAGTTGGCCGCCACTGACCTACAGACCCTTCTAAAAACCAGCGGTGCGTCACATATCCGCCTGATGCTGAACCGCCTGTTTCTGCTGGTGGACGGCATCCCCGGTGACACGTCATTCGTCACCGATCCCGGCAATCCGCTCATGTCCGCCCACGCCTGCCCGGGCGCGCCCTTCTGCCCACAGGCGAGTGTGGCCACGATGGATATCGCCCGCGATCTCGCCCCCCGGGTTTCCGGCACCTTGCACGTCTCCGGTTGCGCCAAAGGCTGCGCCCTTCCCCGCGCCGCAGACACAACCCTGATAGGACGCGACGGACGTTTCGACCTTGTCCGCAGCGGAACACCGTGGGACATACCCTGCGCACGGGGCCTCGGCCCTGAAGACCTGAACGAGACCCTTTGATGCCATATGAATACGAAAAGGACGGCGCGGCCATCTACCGCGAAAGCTTCGCCACCATCCGGGCCGAAGCCGCGCTGTCGCGGTTCGACCCGGATGAAGAGCCCATCGCCGTCCGCATGATCCACGCCGCCGGAATGGTCGGGCTGGAAAAGCATGTGCGCTTCTCCCCCGGATTTGCCCGCACCGCCCGCGCCGCGCTTGAAAATGGCGCGCCGATCTTCTGCGATGCGCGCATGGTGTCCGAAGGGGTCACGCGCAGCCGCCTGCCCGCCGACAACGAGGTGCTCTGCACGCTGCACTCCGAGGGTATCGTCGAGCGTGCGCGCGAGATGGGCAACACGCGCTCCGCCGCCGCGCTGGAACTGTGGCGCCCGAAACTGGCCGGGGCGCTGGTCGCCATCGGCAACGCGCCCACCGCTCTCTTTCATCTTCTCAACATGCTCGAAGATCCGGACTGCCCGCGCCCGGCGGCGATCATCGGCTGCCCCGTCGGCTTCGTCGGCGCGCGCGAATCAAAGGATGCGCTCTGGGCCGATCAGCCTGTGCCCTGCTGCATCGTCGAGGGCCGTCTGGGCGGCAGCGCCATCACCGTGGCCGCCATCAACGCCATCGCGAGCCGCGCGGAATGAGTACGCCGGGCACGATCTGGGGCGTGGGGCTCGGCCCCGGCGACCCCGAGCTTCTGTCGGTCAAGGCCGATCGCCTGCTGCGCGGGGCGCGGCATGTCGCGTTTTTCCGCAAGGCGGGCCGGCAAGGCCAGGCCCGGCGCATCGTCGAAGGGTTGTTGCGCGACGACGTGGCCGAAATCGCGATGGAATACCCGGTCACCACCGAAATTCCGCTGACCGATCCGCGATACAACGAAATGCTGTCGGCATTCTACCAGACTTGCACCGACCGGCTGCGCGCCCTGTCCGACACGGGCGAGGATGTGGTGATCGTCTGCGAGGGCGACCCCTTCTTCTACGGCTCCTTCATGCACCTGCATTCACGCCTGAGCGACGACTGCCCGGTGCAGGTTGTACCCGCCATAACCGGCATGTCTGCCGCGTGGACAGCCACGGACGCCCCCATCACCTGGGGCGACGACGTGCTTTCGACCCTGATGGGCACCCTGCCCGAGGACACGCTGGTCGAACACATGAAGCGGGCCGACGCTCTGGTGATCATGAAGATCGGCCGCAACATCGAAAAAATCCGCCGTGCGCTGCGCCAGGCGGGCCGGTACGACGCGGCCTGGCTCGTGGAATACGCCTCAATGCCCAACCAGACGGTGCAACGCCTGTCCGAGGCCGAGGACAAGATCACGCCCTATTTCTCGATCATCATCGTACACGGGCAGGGTCGGCGTCCATGACGGGCAGCGTCGTCATAGCAGGCCTCGGCCCCGGCGCGGACGACCTTGTGACGCCCGAGGTCACCGCAGCACTTGCGCAGGCCACCGATGTGGTCGGCTACATTCCCTACGTCGCCCGCGTGGCCGAGCGTCCGGGGCTGACGCTGCACCCATCCGACAACCGTGTCGAGCTGGACCGCGCCCGCCACGCGCTGGACATGGCCGGCGCGGGCAAGCGCGTGGTGGTGGTGTCCTCGGGCGATCCGGGCGTCTTCGCAATGGCCTCGGCAGTGTTCGAGGCGGTCGAGGCGGGGCCGCCCGACTGGCGCGAGCTCGACATCCGCGTCCTTCCCGGCATCACTGCCATGCTGGCCGCCGCCGCGCGCGCCGGGGCACCCCTCGGACACGATTTCTGCGCCATCAACCTCAGCGACAATCTCAAGCCCTGGGCTTTGATCGAAAAACGCCTGCGCCTCGCGGCAGAGGCGGATTTTGCCATGGCCTTCTACAATCCGCGATCGAAATCCCGGCCCGAAGGCTTTGCCCGGGCACTGAACATCCTGAACGACGCCTGTGGCGACGACCGCCCGGTGATATTCGCACGCGCCGTCAGCACGCCCGAAGAGTCACTGCAGGTCGTGCCCTTGTCACGATGCGCACCCGAGATGGCTGACATGCGCACGGTCGTCCTCGTCGGAAACTCAACCACCCGGCTCATCGAACGGCGCGGCGCACCCATCGTCTATACGCCGCGCGCGGTGGCGCCATGAAGCCAGTCCAGCGCCTCTTCGACGCTGTGCGCCTCGGCACGGGACGGTATGGCGGGCCGGTCGATCATGACCACCGGAAGGCCAAGCTGCCGCGCCGCGATGATCTTGGCCTGCGCCCCCGTGCCGCCCGCGTTCTTGGACACCACCAGTTCGGTGCCATGCGCCCGCATCAACGCGAGATCGCCCTCGAGGTCAAACGGCCCGCGGTCAACGACGACCTGCGCCTTTGGCAGCGGCAACCGATCCGGTGCATCGACCAGCCGCAACAGGTAGTCATGCTGCGGCTGCGCGACAAAGGCAGGCAGGTTCATGCGTCCCAGCGCAAGGAAGACGCGCCGCGTCGGACCGGCCAGCGCAGTCACCGCGCCGGCAATATCCGGCACATGGGTCCAACGATCCGCCGCCTCGGCCTCCCAAGGCGCCCGGGTCAGTGCCAGCAGGGGCATGTCCAACGTGTCACAGGCAGCCACCGCGTTTGCGCTCATCTGAGCGGCAAAGGGGTGGGTCGCGTCGATGACATGGCTCACCTCCTGCGCCTTGAGGTGGTCGACCAGCCCATTCACACCGCCAAAGCCGCCGATGCGCACCGGCAGCGGCTGCTCCGCGGGGGTCTTGACCCGGCCCGCAAGGCTGATCGTGGCCCGCACGCCCTGCGCGGCCAGCGCCTGCCCCATTTGCATGGCTTCGGTCGTGCCGCCAAGCAGCAGAACAGTCGGTGTCATGTCTGAGGCTCCGTGGCTGACTATCATCGGTCTGGGCGAAGATGGACCGGACGGCCTCTGCGCTGCAAGCCGATCCGCGCTGGACACGGCGGAAATTGTCATGGGGCCCCAGCGGCACCTGTCGCTGATCGAAACATCCGCCCGCACGATCCTCTGGCCCGTGCCATTTTCCAAGGGGGTCAAAGACCTGATGGCCCTGCGCGGTACGCCCTGCGTCGTTCTGGCGTCCGGCGACCCGTTCTGGTTCGGCGCGGGCACGCCGATCACCGCCAATCTGGACCCGTCCGAATGGCGCGCCTTTCCGGGACGGTCGACGTTTTCGCTGTGCGCGAACCGGCTCGGCTGGCCGCTCGACCGCACGATCTGCGTCGGCCTGCACGCGGCGCCATTGACCCGCCTGCGCCCGCACCTGTCGCCGGGCGTGCGCCTGGTCGTCCTGCTGCGCGACGGCAACGCGGTGACAGAACTTGCGACCTACCTGCGCGATACCGGGTTCGGCACCTCGGAGGTCACGGTAATGGAGTCACTGGGCGGACCTCGGGAAAGGATTACGCACGCCACCGCCGACGCCTTGTCCGGCGACTTCGCCCACCCGGTCTGCGCCGCGATCGAGGTTTCAGGCAACGGCCCCGTCCTGCCCCGCGCCAGCGGCCTGCCCGACACGCTCTTTGAAACCGACGGCGTCATGACCAAGCGGCCTGTCCGGGCGCTGACCCTATCTGCGCTCGCCCCCCGTCCGGGTGAGCATCTGTGGGATATCGGCGGCGGCTCGGGCAGCATCGGGATCGAATGGCTGCTCTGCGATCCATCCCTCACGGCCAGCGTCATCGAACCCCGCGCCGACCGCATCGCGCTGATCAATGCCAATGCCCGCGCGCTTGGCGTCGACCGCCTGAACGTGGTCGAGGGCACAGCCCCCGCCGCGCTGAACGACCTGCCAAAACCCGATGCCGTCTTCATCGGCGGCGGTCTGTCGGCCCCGCTTCTGGCCTGGATCGAGGCCCTGGACGGCGCGCGCATCGTCGCCAACGCGGTCACCCTGGAATCAGAGGCGCTGCTGGCCGATGCCCATGCCCGCCTCGGTGGAGAACTGACCCGCATCGAGGTGGCACAAGCGCAACCCGTGGGACGCAAACGCGGCTGGGCGCAAGCTTACCCGATCACGCAATGGAGCTTTCCATGATCGTCGCTGGGATGGGCTTCACCACGCGGGCCACGCCAGAGTCGTTCCGCGATGCGCTGGCCCGGACCGGCGGCGCGCCGGATGCGCTGGCCACGGCGCAGGACAAAGCCGATCAGCTGGAACCCTTTGCCCGGGAACTTGGCCTGCCTCTGCACGCAATACCGCCCGAAGAACTGACGCTACAAGCCACGCAGAGCACCTCCGCGGCGTCCCTGCGCGCACGCGGTACCGGCTCGGTCGCCGAAGCCGCGGCGCTTGCCGCCGCAGGCCCCGGCGCGACACTGCTGGCCCCCCGCTCCATTTCTAACGACCGCATGGCCACCTGTGCCTTGGCCCAAGGAAAGACCCCATGACCGTTCACTTCATCGGCGCCGGTCCCGGCGCGCCCGATCTTCTGACCCTGCGCGGCCGCGACATCATCGCGTCCTGCCCGGTCTGCCTTTACGCAGGATCTCTGGTGCCCGAAGCGGTGCTGTCGCATTGCCCTGAAGGCGCCCGTATCATCAATACCGCACCGCTCGATCTCGACCGGATCATCGCGGAGATCCAAACCGCGCATCAGGCCGGCCAAGATGTCGCCCGCCTGCATTCCGGCGATCTTTCTGTCTGGTCGGCCATGGGCGAACAGATGCGCCGGCTTCGGGCGCTCGACGTTCCTGTATCGGTTACACCGGGCGTGCCAGCCTTCTCCGCTGCCGCCGCGGCACTGGGCGCGGAACTGACCCTGCCCGGTATCGCGCAATCCGTGGTGCTGACCCGGACGCCGGGTCGCGCCTCCTCGATGCCCGCGGGCGAGACGCTGTCCAACTTCGCAGCCACCGGCGCGACCCTCGCCATTCACCTGTCGATCCAGAACCTCGACACCGTTACCGCCGACCTCACACCGGCCTACGGCGCCGACTGTCCGGTCGCCGTGGTCTACCGCGCCTCCTGGCCGGATCAGCAGATCATCCGCGGCACGCTCGACGATATCGCCTCCCGCCTTGGCGAGAACATAACGCGCACAACACTGATCCTGGTCGGTCCCGCGCTGTCAGGCGAAGGGTTTGAAGAGTCCTGCCTCTATGCCGTGGACTACGACCGCCGCTACCGGCCCCAAAGCGCCGACAGCCCATGGTCTGACTGGACCCCGGAAAGCGAAGGCACGTCATGAGCGCCGGCCTGCTGATTTCCGCGCCGTCGTCGGGCACCGGCAAGACGACCGTGATGCTGGGCCTCCTGCGGGCGCTGGCCGATGACGGGCTGAACGTGCAACCGTTCAAGTCCGGCCCCGATTACATCGACCCCGCCTTTCACAAAGCCGCCTGCGGGCGCGACAGCTTCAACCTTGACGGTTGGGCCATGGGCAAGGGGCTTTGGCAGGCCATCGCCGGGCAGGCGGAGGGCGCGGATATCTGCGTGGCCGAAGGGTCGATGGGGCTATATGATGGCGTCGCCACGCGCGGCCAGCAAGGCTTCGGATCAAGTGCGGAAACCGCGCTGGCCATGGGCTGGCCCGTGGTGCTGGTGCTCGACGTTGGCGGCCAGGCGCAGTCCGCCGCCGCCACCGCACTGGGGTTCCGGCAATACATGCCAGACCTGCCCTTCGCCGGGGTCATCCTGAACCGCTGCGCCTCGCCACGACACGAACGGCTGACCCGGCTGGGAATGGACCGTGCGGGGTTGCCCGTGCTGGGCGTCCTGCCCCGGCGCGGCGACCTCACCCTGCCGGAACGGCACCTGGGGCTGATCCAAGCGGTCGAACATCCCGATCTCGACGCCGCCATCGCCGGCTATGCCGCCTTCCTGCGCGAGAATGTCGATCTCGACGCGATCAAATCCGCCGCCCGCGGCGCTCCCCTGCCCGCGCCTGCCGCGTTGCCCCGCCCCCCGGCGCAACGCATCGCCATCGCCCGCGACGCCGCCTTCAGCTTTACCTACCCGCACCTGCTGGAAGGTTGGCACGCCGCCGGCGCCCAGATCCTGCCCTTCTCCCCCTTGGCGGACGAAGCGCCCGATACCGATGCAGATCTCGTCTGGCTGCCCGGCGGCTATCCCGAACTGCACGCGGGCAAACTGGCCGCCGCCACGCGGTTCCGCACCGCCCTGCGCAAACACGCCGAGTCAAAACCGGTCCACGGCGAATGCGGCGGCTACATGGCGCTTGGCCAGGCGCTGATCGACAAGGACGGTACGCGCCACGACATGGCCGGGCTTCTCGGTCTTGTCACCTCCTATGAAAAGCGCAAATTCCACCTTGGATACCGCCGTGCGACACTTTCGGCCCCGATGCCGGGATTCGATGCAAGCGCAACCCTGCGCGGGCATGAATTCCACTATTCCACCATCCTCGACCAGCCCGACGCGCCGCTGGCGCAGGTGGCAGACGCCGATGGCAACCCGGTGCCGGAAACCGGCTCGACCCGGGGTCACGTGTCCGGCACCTTCTTTCACCTCATCACCGGGGACGAAACGCCATGACCGGCTTCGTGTCCTTCGTGTCCTCGGGTCCGGGCGACCCCGACCTGCTGACGCTGAAGGCCGTCGACCGGCTCAAGCGCGCCGACGCCGTGCTCTTCGACGACCTGTCCTCGGGTCCGATCCTGGCCCACGCAAGGCGCGGGGCCGACCTTGTAGGCGTGGGCAAGCGGGCCGGACGCAACTCGCCCAAGCAGGACCACGTCAGCCGCCTGCTCGTGGATTACGCCCGTCTGGATCAGCGTGTCGTGCGCCTGAAATCTGGCGACAGCGGCGTGTTCGGCCGGCTCGAAGAAGAAATCGTCGCTCTCAAGGCAGAGGGCATCCCATACGAAATCATCCCCGGCGTTCCGTCGGCCAATGCCGCTGCGGCCGCCGCCGGGATTCCCCTCACGCGTCGCCTGACCGCCCGACGCGTGCAATACATCACCGGCCACGACGTCACCGGCGCCCTTCCCGAGGACGTCAACATGGCCGCTCTGGCCGATCCCGCCGCGACAACCGTGGTTTTCATGGGAAAGCGCACCTTTCCGCAACTGGCCGTGCGCCTGATCGATGCGGGCCTTCCGCCCGCGACCCCCGCGATCTTGGCCGAAGCCGTCAGCCGCCCCGAACAGAAGATCAGCCGCCATACCGTCGCAACCTTGTCGGATCTGCTGGCGCAGGAGAGCAGCGACCATCCCGCCCTCATCCTTTACGGATCTCTGGCGGAAACATGATGCAGCGACGCGCCCCAAAATCCCGCTCTCTTCGCGCGACGCGACGGGCCCAGACCGGACTCTGCCCATGATCGACAATCTCTGGCTCATCGGAATCGGAACGGGCAACCCCGCGCATGTCACCCTCGAAGGAGCAGACGCGCTGCGGAACGCCGCCGTCATACTGCTGCCAACGAAAGGCGACGACAAAGAGGATCTCGCCCACCTCAGACACGATATCATCGCGGCGTCCGGCAGCATGGCTCGCATCGTGCCGTTCGAATACCCGGTGCGCGACCCCGACCTGCCCTACATCGAACGCGTGGCCGCGTGGCACGACGAGATCGCCCGACGCTGGATCTCGGCCCTGAGCGGGCAATCCGTCGACGGCCCGGTCGCCCTGCTCGTCTGGGGCGATCCGTCGCTCTACGACAGCACCATCCGGATTGCCGAACGTCTTTCTCCGAAACCGGCGATCCGCGTCGTGCCCGGCATCACGGCCATTCAGGCCCTGACCGCGGCCCATGCCATCCCGCTCAACACCGTGGACGGACCCGTGCGCATCACGACCGGCCGCCAACTCCGCGACTGCGGCCTTCCACAATATGAAACCACCGCTGTCGTGATGCTGGATGGTTTGTGCTCATTTCAGCAGCTGGAACCGGATGGGCTCCACATCTGGTGGGGCGCGTACTTGGGGTCCGACAAACAGATCCTGATCCAGGGGCCCCTGGCCGATGTCGCGGCTGAAATCGTAAAGACTCGCGCCCAAGCTCGCGCCGAAAACGGGTGGATCATGGACAGCTACCTGTTGCGCCGCATCTGACCGGAACCCGCCGGCACAGACGTTGCGGTGTCGGGCACTGAACCGCAGCCAGCGTCTCAGCGACGTCACTCAGGCCGAATACCAATAGCGGAGTCTTATCCGCACTCATCCGCTGGCCCTCGCGAGACAGCAGGAACTCGATGACCTTCTCGATCCTGTATCCCGACAAATCCGGGCTCGAAGCGATCTTGAGAGCCAAAATCGGGTCCGCAATCGCCGAAGATGTTGATATCGCGCCAATCGCAGACCGCCTGTTTGGGCTGTCCGGCGCAGACGTCAAGGCTGTTGCGCGAGATGCGCTTGGTCGCGCGCGGGTCGATGCCGTCCGTGTGACCCAGCGGCATCTGGAGATTGCCGCGGATCAGGTTGCGCCACAGCTCGACGACGACACCTTCCGGCGTGCGGCGGTGCATGAAGCCGGACATGTGGTAGTCACGTTGCAGCTTGAATTGCCGCTTCCGAAGCGCGTTTCGCCCTCCTCTCAAGGGGACCAGGTAGAGCACGTGCCCGTCAATTCCCTGACACCAACGACAACCCAAATGCGGCTTCAAGTCCTGCTCGCCGGTCGTGCCGCGGAGATCTGCACCTTCGGAGATGCGAGTTTCGGCGCTGGCTCGGGAGAGCAAAGCGACTTGACCAAGGCCACGAGCCTGGCATTGGCAATCGAACGCCACTGGGGCTTCGGCGAAAGCGGACTGCTCTGGGACGGCATTGCAACTGCGGATGCGAGGCCCGCGCCGGCAGATGTTCGTGAAAGAGTCGAAAGTCATTTACAGGATGCGCAGCAGAGGGCTCTGGAAGCGGTATGTCCCAACAAAGAGTTTCGCATTCGATTGGCGGAGCGACTGATCCAGGTCAGAGAAATTGATGGTCAGGAGATCGAGGCTATTGAAAAGCGAGCAGGAGCAATGGCTCACTGATACGCTCAGGCTAAAACCTTGCTAATTAAGAATCGCGCCTCCACTCGGCAGACTGGAACATGTCATTAACGAAAGGCGGTAGAGAAATGGTACATGCAGTGTTCGCGCGGACTAAATTCCCATAAAAACAATGGGAGTTGAGCGGCAACGGACTGCTACAAATGGGAAAATTGGTAGCGGAGGAGGGACTTGAACCCCCGACACGCGGATTATGATTCCGCTGCTCTAACCACCTGAGCTACTCCGCCAAACCGTGGCGCTAGTTAAGACAGGCGTACCAAGCCGTCAAGTCCGGAATTCGCCCTTTTTCACCTTGCGGCGCCCGCGCACCGCGCTCACTCTGAACCCCATGACAACAGATGCAGACGCCCTGCTTTCCGACCTTCGCAACGCCCTCGGCGCGCGCCATGTGCTGACCGGCGACGCCACCGTGCCCTACCGGATCGACTGGATGGGCGACACACGTCCCGAGCCACTGGCCGTTCTGCGCCCCGCCGACACCGGCCAGGTCTCCGCCATCCTGCAAGCCGCCTCGCGTCACGGCACCCCCGTTGTACCGATCTCGGGCAATACCGGCCTTACCCACGGCACCGACGCCGACGGCGCATTGCTCCTGTCGCTCGACCGTCTCAACACCATACGCGAGATCCGGCCCGACGCCCGCGTCGCGGTGGTCGAGGCCGGCGTCATCCTCGCCCACCTGCACGAGGCCGCCGACGCCCACGACCTGATCTTTCCGCTGACCTTCGGCGCGCGTGGCTCGGCCATGATCGGCGGCGCGCTCTCGACAAACGCGGGGGGCTCCAACGTGGTGCGCTATGGCTCCACCCGCGGCCTCTGCCTCGGGATAGAGGCGGTCATGGCCGATGGCCGCGTGCTCGACCTGATGAGCGCGGTGCACAAGGACAATTCCGGCTACGACCTGCGCGACCTTCTGATCGGCGCCGAGGGGACGCTCGGCATCATCACCGCCGCCGTCCTGAAGCTCGCGCCCAGGCCCCGTGCCTATGTCAGCGCCATGGCCGCCTGCCCCTCGATCGACGCCGCCCTCAAGCTCCTGCATCGGATCCAAGCCGAAACCGCCAACTCGGTCGAGGCGTTCGAGCTGATGCCCGGCAACTATATCGACGCGCATCTTACGCGCTATCCCGACGCCCGTGCGCCCTTTGAGGACCGCCACGAGGTAAACATCTTTCTCGAACTCGGCGCCCTGTCGGCCCGCGACGCCACGCCGGACGCCACGGGCGCCGTGCCCATGGCGACGCATCTCGAAACCGTCCTTTCGGACATGCTCGAGGCCGGCGACATCCTTGACGCCACCGTCGCCCAGAACGCCGCCCAGCGGTCCGAGATGTGGACAAGGCGGGAGGCCGCGGCCGAGCTGACCCGCCTGCACTCCCCGGTCGTCGACAACGACATCGCCGTCCCGCTCGACCGTATGGCCGATCTGATCGAGGGGATCGAGGCCGAGACCCGTGCCATCGATCCCGGCATCCGCTTCTTGCATGTGGCGCATCTTGGCGACGGCAACCTGCACTTTTCCGCATGGCCCTCGACCAACGACGAAGAGGTGCACAGCGCCATCAACCGCGCGGTCGAGGAGGTCGCGATTTCCCTTGGCGGCTCGTTTTCGGCAGAGCACGGCGTGGGCCTCTCGAAACGACCCGCCATGGCCCTGCACAAAGACGCCGTGGCGCTCGATATCATGCGCAGCATCAAGGCCGCACTGGACCCGCAAAACATCCTCAATCCCGGCAAGGTTCTGCCCCCGCCGCACGGCTGAGCGATTGGAACATGCGGTATGAACCGGTACACTTCCGGTCTTGCCTCTCGCACCTTTGCTGCTCCATGCCTATTTTATGTGCATGTTTTGGTACGCAATTGGCTCACTGCAAAATCAGGTTGAAGATTTTCCCGTACAACCTTTCAGCGATACAAATGCAGGTGCTTTCCAATGGCGCGTGCTGACAGTTTTCCAAGATTCCCGTGATTACGTAAAAATTTCATAGCCTTAAGCAGTATCACGCCCGCCGACGCCGTCTCCATGCTGTTGCAGACTTCCTCACGACGCCCTCGAAATCGGGCCTTTCCACCTCGAGAACGCGCCAAAAAAACGTTTGGCGGAACGCCCTGGACCCGTTTCAGTAAAGGCGTCGCCGGAATCGAAGCGTACGGGACTGCGCACTCCGGCCAACACGGAGGTTATAAGAAAAATGGAAGAACAACTCGCGGAACTTGCGGCCCAGGTGGCCGCGATTGAGGCGAAGGGGAACATGACCAACACCATGTTCGCGGAGACGTATTATTACCTCTCCATCCCGCTCATGATCATCATCCACGCAGGCTTCCTGGCCTATGAAATGGGCGCCTCGCGCGCCAAGAACGCGTTGTCGTCGGGGGTCAAGAACATCCTCGCCATCGCCTTCGTCATCCCCGCCTTCTACTTCTTCGGCTGGTGGGTCTACTGGGGCTTCCCCACGGGCTTCTCGCTCTCCGAGGGGCCGAACGGGATTTCTGGCGCGGGTTACGCCAATGCCATCGCCTTCCCGTGGGGGGAATCGGCCGCCTACATGGGCCCCAACACCGAAGACCAGATCGACGGCGTCTTCTGGGGCGCGTTCACGCTCTTTGCCGCCACCACCGCCTCGATCATGTCGGGTGCCGTGATCGAACGCATCCAGACGGTCGGCTTCGTCATCCTCGCCATGATCCTCGGCGGCTTCAGTTGGACGCTCGCCGCGGCCTGGGGCTGGCACGCGGATGGCTGGCTGGTACAGGACTGGGGCGTGCATGACTTCGGCGCCGCTGGCCTTGTCCACGCGGTCGCGGCGTTCTTCGCGCTCGGCGTGCTGATCAACCTCGGCCCGCGCATCGGCAAGTTCAACGCCGACGGCACCGCCAATCACCTTGCAGGTCACAACATGCCCTTCACGGCGACCGGGCTGATGCTCATCGTCGTGGGTTTCTGGGGCTTCCTGATGGCCTGCCTCGTCGTCGGTGGCGAAGCGTGGTCATGGGGGTCGAACTTCACCACCATCTACGGCACGCCCACCAACCTCGGCGCGCTTAGCTTCAACATCCTGATGGGTGTCGCGGGCGGCATCATCGGCGCGTGGCTCTTCACCCGCGATCCGTTCTGGATGATGTCCGGCGCGCTGGCGGGCCTCATCTCGGTGGCCTCGGGTCTCGACATCTACTTCCCGTCGCTGACCTTCATCATCGCCATCGTCGCGGGCATCATGCTGAAACCCGCCGCCACGATCCTCGAGAATATGGGGATCGACGACGCAGTGGGCGCCGTGACCGTGCACGGCACGATGGGCATCTACGGCATGTTGATGCTGGGCATCTTCGCCAGTGGTTATCCGGCCGTTCTCGACTTTTCGGTGCCCGAAGGTAGCGACGTCCCGACGGTCAGCTTCATCGGCCAGCTTGTCGGCATCGTCGTCTTCGTGGCGATCGGCCTCATCACTGGTTACGTCAGCTCCCTCATCCTGAAAATGGTGGGCATGCTGCGCGTTCCCGAAGCGGCCGAAATCGCAGGTCTGGACACGGTCAAGGTGCCGGCACAGGCCTATCCCGAAGGCATCATGGCGTCGCCCCCGGCGTCGCAGTAACGAAAGGAAGAAACCATGGGATTTCCCTTTGAAAACGCATCCTGGGACGGTGTCAGCGGCGTGATCTTCGTCGGCGGTGCTGGCGGCCACACGCTGGTCTACAGCCTGATCGCCATCGGCATCTGCATCGCCGCCCTGCTCTTTGGCAACGGCGTCGAAGCCAGCAAGTACAAAAAGCACAAGTAAGCATATCCCGCTTGCTTTCATGCGCCCCGCGGTCCTGCCGCGGGGCGTTTTGCGTCTGCGCACCGGGTCAAATGGCCGTGAAGGCACGTATTGACGCTGTTCCCCGGCGCCGTCGGTGCTACGCCTTTCGGCATGAAACGCTCGGCTGCCCTCCTCGTCCTTGCCCTGACCCTGTCCCTGCCCGGTCTCCCAGCCTTCGCCTGCGGGCCCGACACCGACTGCCGGATTGGCGACCGCAGCTACCGCATCTACCTGCCACAGGGGCAGGACGGCGACACGCCCATGGGTGCGCTGATCTTTGCGCACGGCTACAAGGGCTCGGCGGTGGGCACGATGCGCAACGGCTCGCTGCGCGGCATGGCCGACCGTCTGGGCATCGCGCTGATTGCGGCCAATGCGGCGGGCGATGACTGGCGCCTGCCCGGCACGCCCTCGGGCGGCGTCACCTCGCCCGAAACCGAGCTGGCCTATTTCGACGCCCTGCGCAGCGATATCGTCGCCAACCATGGTGTCGACCCCGACCGCATCGTCATGGCCGGCTTTTCCGCCGGCGGCATGATGACCTGGACCCTGGCCTGCCACCGGCCCGCCGACTACGCCGGGTTCATTCCTGTGGCCGGCACCTTCTGGGCGCCCACGCCCGGCAACTGCACGACACCGCCCGCCGATATCATCCATATCCACGGCACAGCCGACCGGATCGTCCCACTCGCGGGCCGCGCCATCGGCGAGGCACGGCAGGGCGATGTCGAAACCGTGCTCGCCATGTACCGCCAGGTCGGCGAGTATGAGGACTCCAAGGCCCCCGCCTTGCACGACGGCCTGACCTGCGAAGCATGGACCGCCGCCAACGACACCCGTCTACTCAAATGCCTGCATCCCGGTCGCCACAGCTTTCGCACCGATTGGGTCGCCGCGGCCTGGAACCTGATCTTCTCCGACTGATCGGTTTTGCCGCAGGACGGTTTACCTGTGCCGCGATCCTTCTAAGTGGTCCTCCAACTCGGATTAACTCACAGGACGTCAGACACATGACCAAACCCGACCCGAAGGCCGATCCGCGTTTCGACAGGCTTTGCGAAAGTTTCCGTGTCACCACGCTGCGCGACGATCCTCCGTGGAAGACCAGCGACACGCGCGGCGCGCTGAATCTCGAGAAGGACGGCTCGGCACACCGCAAGTTCCACTCGTTTTATGAAGACCTGTTGAATTGAGCCAGCACATCACCATCCTCGGCGCCACCTCCGGCATCGGCCAATGCGCCGTTGACGAGGCGCTACGCCGCGATCACACCGTTCGCGCCTTCGCCCGCTCCGCCGGCGACATGACAGCCCGCCCGGGGCTGGAGCCTTTCCCCGGCGACGCGCTCGACCCCGCCAACGTTGCCGATGCGCTCAAGGACACCGACGCGGTGGTCTACGTGCTAGGGATCAAGGAAAGCGTTTCGATGCTCTGGAAAGAGGTCACACTCTTTTCGGAAACCACTCGCATCCTTCTGGACGCCATGCAGACGGCGGGCGTTTCCCGCCTCGTCGCCGTCACCGGCTTTGGCGCGGGGCGCAGCCGGTCCGCCATGAGCAGCGTCGAAAGCCTCGGCCACAAGGCCATTCTGGGCCGACCCTACGCCGACAAGGACCGGCAGGAGGCGCTGATCATGGACAGCCCGCTCGACTGGACCATCGCCCGCCCGGTGATCCTGACCAACGGCGCCCGCACCGGCACTTGCAAGGTGTTGCGAGAGCCCAAGTCTTGGCGAAACGGCCTGATCTCGCGCGCCGACACCGCCTGCTACCTGATCGACGCGATTGAGGGCGGTCTGGACATCCGCAGCGATGTCGTCCTTGCCCGGTGAATTCGGAAGAGCTGGACCTATCGGTTTTTGCGACTTCTTAAGTTTTGATGCTGCGCCCGCAAAATCCGCACGGTTCGTTAATCCGCCGTTCGGCTGAAATGGCACCGTTGCAGCACCACCCGGATACCGACGCTATACCGACGTGCGAAAATGGATGAGCCGGGGGCATTTACCCTGGATCGGGCTCAGCGGTCCCGTATCGCCCGGAACGCCGCGGACGCGCCCCAGCCCGCCGCGATGGCGATGGCCAGCGACATCAGGCCATAGATCAGCGGCTGTTCCCGCGACAGGTTGAAGATCCACCGTTCCAGCCCGACCTTCTGCACCCCGATGGCCGTCTCGTAGGTCGATACGACCTCGCCACCCCGGGTCAGAAAGATCCGCGTCGCATAGGCCCCTTCCGTCAGGTTCGCCGGCATCTCGATCGAGGTGCGAAACAGCGTCTGCTCGTCCAGCGAAACCGCGCCCTCCTGCAAACTGTAGGCCCCATTGGCTTTGCGGATACGGATCACCGCCTCGGTAAACGCCTGCGGATCGACCGTCGCACTTGCCGCGCCCACCGACCGGATCGCCCTCGGGATCGAGATGCTGTGGCGCAGATCCTCGACATTCGACAGCACCTTGTCCAGCGGCCCAGTCGTGGCAATAGCATAAAAAGACGGCGCCCGGTCCACCTCGACCGAGTCGACATTGACCCAGATGCCGAACCGCCGCTCCTTGCGGCGCACCACCACGGGCTTGCTCGGCCCCGCAATGGCCACGATCACATCCAACGGCTCCTCGGGCACCGGCGCCTCACGCTTGACCGCACCGAACACCAAAATCTCCGAGCCGTCGAAGGTCGCCGTGATCGCCACCTTGTCCCGGCTCAAACCCAGCACGACCTCCTCCGCCATCAGCGGCCCGGCCATGAACAGAAGGGCGATCAGCCAGCGCATCAATGCCCCTCCGCCGCGCCGATCGAATACAGCTCCGACGGCATGATCAGCAGGTCCAGCGCCAGCTTGAAACAGACCGCCAGCACCATCAGCGCCAGCAGGATGCGCAGCTGTTCTGCCTTCATCCGCGTGCCAATTGTCGTCCCGATCTGCGCCCCGATCACGCCCCCGATCAACAGCAGCACGGCCAGCGCCACATCCACGGTAAAGTTCGTCGTTGCGTGCAAGAGCGTGGTGAAGGCGGTCACGAAAATGATCTGGAACAGCGACGTGCCGACAACGACCTTTGTGGGCATGCCCAGCAGGTAGATCATCGCAGGCACCATGATGAACCCGCCGCCCACGCCCATGATCGCGGCCAGCACGCCCACCGCGATGCCCACCAGGACCGGAGGAATGACGCTGATATAAAGCCCGCTCGTGCGGAACCGCATCTTGAACGGCAGCTTCTGGATCCAGGTGTGTTTCTTCCGCGCCGCAGGCTTGCCCGACTTACTGCGCCGGATCGCCCGCAGGCTCTCAAAGAACATCATCCCGCCGATAATACCGAGGAACACGACGTAGCAAAGCCGCACCAGCAGATCGACCTGCCCCAAGGAGCGCAAATAGTTGAACACCACAACACCCAGCGCGGCGCCTATAAGCCCGCCGATCAGCAGCACCGTGCCCATTCGGAGATCGACGGTCTTTCGCCTCAGATGCGCCAGCACGCCCGAAAAGGACGACGCGACGATCTGGTTCGCCTCGGTCGCCACGGCCACCGCCGGCGGAATACCGATGAAGAACAAAAGCGGCGTCATCAGGAACCCGCCACCCACGCCGAACATGCCCGACAGAACGCCCACCAATCCGCCCAGCCCCAAAAGCAGGAAGGCGTTGACCGAAACCTCGGCGATGGGAAGGTAGATCTGCATAACCCGTGTTAGCCCCGCCACAGGGCTTTTTGCAAGTGCGGCATATGTTTTGCCGCCTCAGGTCTGATCAATTTATGTGAACTGGCCTTACGAAGCGTGAACGCATCGGTCCATGTGCTTCCGTTTCCGAAACTTTTGAGACACTTCGGGCAGTTAGCGCTCTTTCACATAAGGCACGCCGCCCGATTTCGGGGGAATCGCCTTGCCGACGAACCCCGCCAGGATCACCACGGTCAGAATATACGGCGCCGCATCCATCAACTGCGTCGGGATCGTGATGCCGCCCACTTCGAGGTTCTGATACCGCAGCGCCACCGCCTGCAACAACCCGAACAGCAGCGTCGCCCACAGCGCGTACCAGGGTCGCCACTTGGCAAAGATCAGCGCCGCCAGCGCAATATATCCGCGCCCCGCCGTCATGTCCTTGACGAACCCGGCCTGCAGCGCGGTCGACAGGTAGGCCCCCGCGACCCCGCAAAGCACACCGCAAATGGCCAGTGCCGCGAACCGCATGCCCGGAACGCTGATGCCCGCCGTGTCGACCGCCTCGGGGTTCTCCCCCACAGCGCGCAGCCGCAGCCCGAACCGGGTGCGGTACAGCACCCACCAACTCGCCGGCACGCAGAGAAATGCCAAGTAAACCAGTATCGTATGCCCGGACACAAGCTCGCCATAGACCGGCCCGAGACTGCTCGCAAAGGGCAGGTCGATCGGCTCGAACCGCGCGCCCGTGCCCAGCGACGGCGTCCGCCCCGCTTCCTGAAACCAGTCCGCCGCGATCAGCACCGTAAGCCCCGCCGCCAGAAAATTAATCGCCACGCCCGAAATCAACTGATTGCCCCGAAATGTGATGCTGGCCAGCCCGTGCAGACCCGAGAGCAGCATCGACGACCCGATCCCCGCCAGCAGCCCCACCCAGGCCGACCCCGACACATAGGCGAAGGCGGCCGAAAAGAACGCCGCCATCAGCATTTTGCCTTCCAGCCCGATGTCGAAAATTCCCGCCCTTTCGCTGAAGAGCCCCGCAAGACAGGCCAGCAGCAGCGGTATGGCCAACCGCACCGTGCTGTCGAGAACCTGCAGAAGGGTCAGGAATTCCATGCGGTCAACTCTCCGATGTCGCCATCTTGTACGCGGCAAAGGTGAAAAAGCTGCCCAACGCCGCCTCGATCCACCGCCGCCCCCCGGCATAAACCGCCCGGATGGGGCTTGAGGACAGGAACACCGCCCAGGCCGCGTGCATGGTGAAACTGATCACGAAGGCTCCGGCGACGAAGGCAGCAATCACCGGCGCCGGCGCGCCTTCGACCGCACCGACCGCCGCGATGGCCAGCCAGAAGACGATCGCCTTGGGGTTCGTCACCTGCAACGCGTAGCCTTGCGCGAACAGCTTCGCATGCGCCTGCTTGGGTGTTTGCATCACCGCCAGTTTCGGCGGGTTCAGCGCCTTCTTGAACGCGCCGTAGGCCAGCCACACCAGGTAGGCCGCGCCCACCAGCTTCAAAAGACTCATCGCCCACGCCGCCTGCGACAGGATCAGCCCCACACCCAGCATGGTCAGGATGTTGATCGTCATGCTGCCCGTGGCGATCCCCGCGCAGGTCACCAATGCCGGCCCCCGCCCTTGGTTAGTCGAGATACCCAACAGCATCGCGACTGCGGGCCCGGGCGAGGACGCCCCCACCAGCAGGATGGCATAGGCAGCGATAAAGCCGGGAAGGTAAGGCGCGAACTCGTTCATGGTCTGAGGCTCCGAAAAGTTGTGACCCTCGCAGCGTGCCACACACCGCGGCGCATCACGACACAAAACACTTCGCCCCGGACCGAACCATGCACGCTCATGCCTTACGCCTCCGCCGCAGCGCGCCATAGGCGCGTTCCATCGGCATCCGCACCATATTGTCCAACGCCCCGGTGAACAGGATCACCAGCGCCTGGATCACCACGATCAACTCGCGCGGGATCGAAGTCCAGAGGCCCAGCTCTCCGCCGCCCTGATACAGAAATCCAAAGAGTATCGCCGCCAGGAACACGCCCAGCGGGTGGTTCCGCCCCATCAACGCCACCGCGATCCCGATAAATCCCGCGCCCTCGGTCGGATTCAGCAGCAAGCGTTCCGCCTCGCCCATCACCACGTTGACGGCCATCAGCCCGGCCAGCCCGCCCGAGATCAGCATGGCGACCACGACGATCTTCACCGGCCCGATCCCGGCATAGCGGGACGCGGTCTGCGAATAGCCAAGCGCCCGGATCTCGTAGCCCAGCCGTGTCCGCCAGATCAGCAGCCACACGAACAGGCAGGCCAGCACCGCCACGAACAGGCTAATATTCACCGGTGCAGCCTTGGAAAACGAAATGCCCAACGGCGCCAGCATGTCGTGCAGCGTGGGCAATGTGGCCCCCTCGGGGAACCGCGCCGTGGCCGACTCGACCGATCCCGCCGGGCGCAACACCCCGCCCAGCAGATAGTTAAGCAGTGCCGCCGCAATGAGGTTGAACATGATCGTCGTGATAACGATGTGACTGCCCCGCGTCGCCTGCAGCCACGCCGGGATCAGCGCCCAAAGCGCCCCGAACACCGCGCCGCCCACCATCGCGGCGGGCAAGGCCAGCGCCCAGTGCGGCCAGGACAGCGCGAGGCACACCAGCGCCACGCCAAGCCCGCCCAGCATCGCCTGCCCCTCGGCCCCGATGTTGAACATGCCCGCATGGCTCGCCACGGCAAAGGCAAGCCCGGTGAACATGAACGTGGTCGCGTAATAGAGCGTATAGCCCCAGCCATAGGTCGATCCGAACGCGCCGACCACCATGATCCTGAGCGCCTCCACCGGGCTTTCCCCGATGCCAAGGATCACCAGCGCCGACAGGAGTGCCGCCAGCAAAAGCGACACCAGCGGCACCAGCACCGCATCGGCCCATCCCGGCAGCCTATCCATGCCCGCCTCCCTGACCGGCCCTGTGCGCCGTGCCGTGTTCTTCCGCGTGCTCCTGCGCCTGCGCCGCCTGTGCCTCCTGCACGGCGGCAGCGGCATCCTCGGGCCGCCCCTCGATCCCGGCCATCAGCAGGCCAAGCTCGGTCTCGTCGGTCACACCGGGCAGGCGCTCGCCCATGATCCGTCCGTCGAACATCACCGCAATCCGATCGCTCAGCGCCATTACCTCGTCCAGTTCCACGCTGACCAGCAAGATCGCCTTGCCGGCATCGCGCAGCGCGATGATCTGGCTGTGAATGAACTCGATCGCCCCGATATCCACACCCCGCGTCGGTTGACCCACCAACAGCAGGTCCGGGTTTCGCTCGATCTCACGCGCCAGAACGATCTTCTGCTGGTTGCCGCCGCTGAAATGCTTGGCCGAAAGCTTCGCATCGCGCGGCCGCACGTCGAACCGCTCCATCTTCGCCGACGCCTCGGTCAGGATGCCCGCGTTGTCCATCAACAGGCCGCCCCCAAAGGCCGAATCCCTATGATATCCGAACACACTGTTTTCCCACGCAGAAAACGCCATGATCAGCCCTTCGCGCTGCCGGTCCTCGGGCACGTGGCCTACCCCGGCCTCGCGCCGCGCCTTGCCATCCGCGCCACTCCCGGACAAGGGCAGATCCACACCGTGCACCGCCACGCGCCCCGTCGCGGGTCGCATTCCGCCCAGCACCTCCAGCAGTTCCGACTGCCCGTTGCCGGCGACCCCAGCCAGCCCCACGATCTCGCCGCGGCGCACCAGCAAGTCGATGCCGCGCAGCCGCTCCACCCCCTGCCCATCGACCACGTGCAGGTTCTCGACCTCCAGCACCACGTCGCCGGGCCGAGCCGCCTCCTTCTCGACACGCAACAGCACCTTGCGCCCCACCATCAGCTCCGCCAACTCTTCCGGGCCCGTCTCGGCGGTCCTGACCGTCGCCACCATCTCGCCGCGCCGCATCACGCTGACATCGTCGGTAATTTCCATGATCTCGCGCAGCTTGTGGGTGATCAGGATGATCGTCTTCCCCTCGTCCCGCAGCCGGGCAAGGATACGAAACAGCTGATCCGCCTCGGCAGGGGTCAGCACGCCCGTGGGTTCGTCCAGGATCAGGATATCTGCCTGACGATAAAGCGCCTTCAGGATCTCGACCCGCTGCTGCATCCCCACGCCGATATCTTCGATCAGCGCATCGGGCGTCACGTTCAGCTCGTATTCCTTCGCCAATGCCGCCAGTTCCCGCCGCGCCTTCGCAAGCGACGGGCGCAACAGCGCCCCATCCTCGGCGCCAAGGATCACGTTCTCCAGCACAGTGAAATTCTCAACCAGCTTGAAGTGCTGGAACACCATGCCGATGCCCGCCGCAATCGCTGCCTGGCTGTCGGGGATACGTGTCTCCTGACCCTTGATGAAGATCCGGCCGCTATCGGCCTTGTAGAACCCGTAGAGGATCGACATCAGGGTCGACTTTCCCGCCCCGTTCTCGCCGATGATCCCGTGAATGGTGCCCGGGGCCACCTTGATCGAGATATCCTTGTTGGCTTGCACCGGGCCGAAGGCCTTGGATATTCCCTGCAATTCGATGGCTGGGGCCACGCTCATGCGCCAGTGCCCTTGAAGCCCACCAACCGGGTCAGACGTTCGTCCGCGTCCATCTCGATCATGTATTGCCCAAGTTGCGCCTGTCCGTCCGCCATGATGAACTCCACCGTCGCCCGTATGACGCCGTCGCGGGCGTCAATACCGGCGATCTGAGCAATCGCCCCCGGCGCCATCTGCGAGAACTGTCCCACATAGCCGATCACCGCCGCCGTCCCGACCAACGCCTCCTCCAGCCGCGGGTCGGCATAGCGCACACCGGCCGCCAAGACGTCATTCAGCACGGCCATCCGCGCCTCCGCGTCGCCGTCGCCCCAGGCGTTGAAAAACCGTCTGACGCTGTCGCTCATGGCAGCCTCCGGCTAGCGCCGGACCACCCTAGCGGCCCGGCAATAGATTCCTACGACGCCGGACAAGTGTTGTCGGACATGTAGTCGTGCACCTCCAGCTCACCATTCGCGATCTTCTCGGCGGCGGCGTCCACGGCTTCTTTCATGTCAGCCGTCACTAGGCCCTCGTTATGCTCATCCAGCGCATAGGCCACGCCGTCATTCGCAAGGCCCATGACATTCACCCCGGTCTCAAGGTCCTCACCCGCCGACATCGCGTCGTAAACGGCATTGTCCACCCGCTTGACCATCGAGGTCAGAATGCTGCCCGGATGCAGGTAATTCTGGTTGCTGTCCACGCCGATGCCCAGCACGTCCTCATCGGCGGCGGTCTGCAATACGCCCGTCCCGGTGCCGCCCGCCGCGTGATAGATCACGTCAGCCCCTTGGCTGATCTGCGCCTTGGTCAGCTCGGATCCCTTCACCGGGTCGTTCCACGCAGCCGGCGTCGTGCCGGTCATGTTCTGGATCACGGTCGCGTCCGGATTGGCCGCCTTCACGCCCTGCACATAGCCGCAGGCGAACTTGCGGATCAGCGGGATGTCCATGCCGCCGATAAAGCCCACCGTGCCGGACTCGCTCGCCATCGCCGCCATCATCCCCACAAGGTAGCTGCCCTCGTGCTCGTTGAACACGACCGAGCGCACGTTGGGCTCTTCGACCACCATGTCGATGATCGCGAACTTGGTGTCGGGATAATCCGGCGCCACCTCGCCAAGGATATCGCCAAAGGCAAAGCCCACCATCACGATCGGGTTGTTGCCGTTCTCGGCAAAGCGGCGCAGGGCCTGCTCGCGCTGCGCCTCGGATTGCAGCTCGACCTCGTTATAGCTGCCGCCGGTTTCCTCGGCCCAGCGCGACGCGCCGTTATGGGCGCTTTCATTGAACGACTTGTCGAACTTGCCGCCAAGATCAAAGATCAGCGCCGGATCGGCCAATGCGCCCGCCGCGCTCAACGCTAGCGTCGCCGCCGCGCCCATGAGGGTTTTCATCAGTGTCATGCATATCTCCCTGAGGTAATGGGGACGGTGCGCGGCTGACCGGAGGGTTGAATCACGTCCGCCCCCATTTTGATTTAGGCAAGTAGGCCGCAACTGGCCCTTTGGGTCAAGGTACCCTGCGGCTTGCCGCAGGGTAAACAAGATGTCACAAGTTCGCCCCGCGCGCCCTAACCGCGTAGGGTGGGTGAAAACCCACGCGCCGCCTAAACGGTCAGATCCAACGCCGCCTGCAACAAGGTCTTCGTGTACTCGGTCTTGGGGCTCTCGAAGATTTCCTCAGAGGCTCCGTATTCCACGATATCGCCCTGTTTCATCACCACCACCTTGTGGCTCATCGCCCGCACCACGGCCAGGTCGTGGCTTATGAAAAGATAGGTCAGCCCGTATTTCACCTGTAACCGGCGCAAGAGATCCACGATCTGTACCTGCACCGTCATGTCCAGCGCACTCGTCGGCTCGTCCAGCACCACCAGCTTGGGCCGCAGGATCATCGCGCGGGCGATGGCGATCCGCTGCCTCTGCCCACCGGAAAACTCGTGCGGATAGCGGTCCATCGTTTCGGGGTTCAGTTCGACCTCGCGCATCACCTCGGCCACCAACTCGCGCACCGGCCGCCCGTCGGGGTTGCCATGCACTCCCAGCCCCTCGGCAATGATCTGTTCACAGGTCATGCGCGGGCTCAGGCTGCCCACCGGGTCCTGGAACACGATCTGAATGTCCGAGCGTTTGCGCCGCAGCTTGCGAGTGGACCATTCGCGCATGTCCTCGCCCTCGAACCGCATCTGGCCCTCGGATTCGATCAGCCGCATAAGCGCCAGCGCCAGCGTGGTCTTGCCCGACCCGCTTTCGCCCACGATGCCCAGCGTCTCGCCCCGGCGCACCTCGATGTCGGCCTCGTTCACCGCCTTCACATGGCCCACCGTGCGCTTCAACAGGCCCTTCTGGATCGGAAACCAAATGCGCAGCCCATGCGTCTCGACCAGCGTCTCGGCCCCTTCCGGCACCGGCTCGGGCACGCCCGAGGGCGCAGCCCCCAGCAGCTTTTTCGTGTACTCATGCTGCGGGTTACCAAATATCTCCTCGGTGGGTCCGCTCTCGACGATCTCGCCATCCTTCATCACGCAGACCCGGTCGGCAATGCGCTCCACCACGCCAAGGTCATGAGTGATGAACAAGAGCCCCATATCCTCCTCGCGCTTCAGTTCCGCCAACAGTTCCAGAATCTGCGCCTGGATCGTCACGTCCAGCGCCGTCGTCGGCTCGTCCGCGATCAGCACATCGGGCTTGTTCGACAGCGCCATGGCGATCATCACCCGCTGCCTTTGGCCCCCCGACAGCTGATGCGGATAGGCGCCCAGCCGGCTTTCGGGGTCGCGGATGCCCACGCGGTTCAGCAACTCCAGGATACGCTCCCGCACCGCCGCACCGCGCAGCCCCTGGTGCAGCTCGATCGACTCGGTCAGCTGCTTTTCCAGCGTGTGCAGCGGGTTCAAACTCGTCATCGGCTCCTGGAAGATAAAGCTGATGTCGTTGCCCCGCACCTTGCGCAGCAGCTTGTCATTCGCGCCGATCATCTGCTGCCCGTCATAGGTGACGCTGCCCTCGACAATCGCACCTTCACCCAGGAGCGACACTGTCGAAAGCGCCGTCACCGACTTGCCCGACCCGCTCTCGCCTACCAAAGCAACGGTCTCGCCTCGGTCCACGCTGAACGACACGCCACGCACGGCCTGCGTCACCGCGCCATCCTGGCGGAAGCCCACCTTCAGGTCTTTCACTTCAAGCAGGCTCATTGAAAGGTCTTCCGTGGGTCGAACGCATCGCGCACGCCTTCAAAGATGAAGACCAGCAGCGACAGCATGATCGCGAAGGTGAAGAACGCGGTAAAGGCCAGCCACGGCGCCTGAAGGTTCTGCTTGGCCTGAAGCGTCAGTTCCCCCAATGACGGCGCCCCCGAAGGCAGGCCGTAGCCTAGGAAATCCAACGTCGCCAGCAAGCTGATCGTGCCGGTGATGATAAACGGCAGGAATGTCAGCGTCGCCACCATCGCGTTCGGCAGCATGTGGCGGAACATGATCTTCATGTTGCCCACGCCCAGCGCCTTGGCCGCGCGCACGTATTCGAAATTGCGCGCGCGCAGGAATTCCGCGCGCACCACGCCCACCAGCGCCATCCACCCGAACGCCACCATGATCCCGACCAGCAGCCAGAACCCCCTCGGCAGGATGGAGAACAGGATGATGATCACGTAAAGCTGTGGCGTAGACGCCCAGATCTCGATGAACCTCTGAAAGAACAGGTCGATCCGCCCGCCGAAATACCCTTGCACGGCCCCCGCGACGACCCCGATGACTGACGAAAAGAACGTCACCACCAGCGTGAACATCACCGCCAGCCGGAAGCCGTAGATCACGATCGCCAGCACGTCCCGCTTGGTCCCGTCCGTGCCCAGCAGGTTCTGCTCGTTGGGCGGCAGGGGCGCCGCTCCGGGCCGGTCCACCGGCGTGTCGTGGCTGTAGGGGATAAGCGGCCAAAGCGTCCAGCCCTTCTCGATCGCCTCGCCCATCACCTCGCCGTCTTGGGCATCCTCGATGATCCCCTCAGGATCGTCGAAGCAATCCACCAGCCCGCCCGACACGATCAGGCACTCCACCTCCGGGTCGGCATATACCGCCTCGGTCCGGAAATCCCCGCCGAACTCGGTCTCGGGATAGAACTTGAAGATCGGCATGTAATACGCATCGCGGTACTTCACCAATAGCGGCTTGTCATTCGCCACGAACTCGGCGGGCAGGGTGATCACACACAGCAGCGCAAAGATGATCAGCGACCAGAAGGCCCGCTTGTTGCGCTTGAAGTTGCGCCAGCGACGCTGATTCAGGGGGTTGAGCTTGATCATCTCAGCCCGACCTCTTCTCGAAGTCGATGCGCGGATCGATCAGCACATAGGTCAGATCCCCGATCAGCGCCACGATCAGCCCGATCAGCGTCGTCAGGTAGAGCGTGGCAAACATCACCGGGTAATCGCGCCCGATGGCGGCCTCGAAAAAGAGCCGCCCCAGACCATCCAGCGAAAAGATCGTCTCGATCAGCAGGCTGCCCGTGAAAAAGACGCTCACGAACACGCCCGGGAACCCCGCGATCACGATCAGCATCCCGTTGCGGAAGACGTGCCCATACAAAACCTTGCGCTCGGTCAGGCCCTTGGCCCGCGCGGTCATCACGTATTGCTTCTTGATCTCGTCGAGGAACGAATTCTTCGTCAGGATTGTCAGGGTGGCGAACCCGCCGATGCTCAGCGCGGTGACCGGGAGGACGATGTGCCACAGGTAATCCAGCACCTTGCCGATCACGGTCATGTCCTCCCACCCGTCCGAGGTCAGCCCCCGCAGCGGGAAGATCTGCCAGTAGCTGCCCCCCGCGAACAGCACCAGCAGCATGATCCCGAAGAGAAACGCCGGAATCGCATAGGCTGCGATGATGATCCCGCTGGTCCATGTATCGAAACTGCTGCCGTCCTTAACTGCCTTGCGGATGCCCAGCGGGATCGACACGAGATAGGACAACAGCATCGTCCAGATGCCCAGCGTGATACTGACCGGCATCTTTTCCAGCACCAGGTCCATCACGTCGATCTTGCGGAAATAGCTCTCTCCGAAATCGAAGGTCGCGTAGTTCCACAACATGTTCAGAAACCGCTCCAGCGGCGGCTTGTCCAACCCGAATTGCGCTTCCAGCTCGGCGATGAACTCCGGCGGCAGGCCCTGCGAGCCGATATAGCCGCTGTCATCCTCGTTGCCGGTGACGGCTCCATCCTGCTCGCCCCCCGCAAAGCCGCCGAACACGTCGCCCTGCCCCTGGATGTCGGCAATCGCCTGCTCCACAGGGCCGCCGGGCAGGAACTGCACCAGCGCGAAGTTGATGATCATGATCCCGATCAGCGTCGGGACGATCAGCAACAGCCGTCTTACGATATAGGCGCCCACCCGTGGCCCCCTATGCCCGCGGGATGCGCGTCAGCGCCCCGTCTTCCAGAACCTGCCAGATCGTCAAAGCGCGCCCGCCTCTCTCAGCTTTTCGGCCTTCTCGGCGTCGTACCACCAGAAGTCCAGCGTTCCCAGCAGGTAGGGCGGAATTTCCTCGGGATGCGCGTACTGGTCCCAATAGGCGACCCAGTGATCGGGGGCGTAGCCATCGGGGATCACCACGAATTCATGCCGCAACGCCCGGTCGAGCGCACGGATCGTCATGTCCTCTTCCTCTTGGCTTTCGGTCATCAGGGATTCCTCGATGATCCGGTCCACCATCTCGCTGCGCAGCCCGGCGGGATTGAACAGGCCATCGGCCGCCTCGGTCCCGAACCGCTGGGCAAGGCCCGTACCCGTGCCCATCAGCGCCGGATAGCCGTCGAACACCAGGTCATAGTCGTGGTCGCGCTCGCGCTTGGTGAACTGCGCGCTGTCGACAGCCTCCAGCCGCGCATTGATGCCCAGGTCCTGAAGGTTGGAGACGAAGTTCTCGGCCACGGCCTTTTCCGTGGGCTGTCCCGACGCGTTCAGCAGGAAATCGAGCCGCAGCACCTTGCCGTCCTCGCCCCGCATCTTGCCGTCGTCGCCGACCGTGTAACCCGCCTCCTGCATCAGGCGCAGCGCCTGCCGCTTGTTCTTGCGCGAGGTCAGGCGCGCGGGATCGCTCGTGTGCGGCACCCACGGCTCGGTCGTCTTGACTTCCTCGGGCACCACGTCGCCCAGCGAATTCAGGAACTCCAGCTCGCCGCCTTCCGGCACGCCGGTCGCTTCCAGCGGGGTGCCGGTGGAATAGGACCGCTGCTGCTCGTAAAACCCGGCAAACAGCGACTCGTTGGTCCACTCGAAATTGAACATCAGCGCCACGGCTTCCCGCACACGCTTGTCCTGCAGCACGTCGCGCCGGGTGTTGAACACGATGCCCGTCATTTGCGGCGGCGACCCGTCCGGGATCGCCTCCAGCTTCACCCAGCCCTTGTTGGCCGCCGGGAAATCATAGGCGCTGGCCCATTGCTTGGGGTCGGCCTCGGTGCGGTACGTCACCTCGCCCGCCTTGAACGCCTCGAAGGCAGCGGTGGAATCCGCGAAGTATTCCAGCCGGATCGTATCGAAATTGTGCCGGCCCTTGTTGATCGGCAGGTCCCAGCCCCAGTAATCGGGGTTGCGCTTGATCACCACGCGGCGGTTCGGCACCACCTCTTCGATCACATAAGGCCCAGACCCCGGCGAGATCTCCAGCCGCGGCTCGTCCAGCCGCGCGCCGGTTTCCTCGTACCACGCCTTGGACCAGATCGGCACCGTGCCCACCTGGTCGATCAGGCTGCGGCGCGAAATGCCGTCCGCGAAGTAGAACTTGACCCGGTGCTCATCCAGCACCTCGACCTTCGGAATACGCTTGCGCACGGCGTCGGCATAGCTTTTCAACCCCTGGTCCAGCAGCAGGTTATGCGAAAACGCCACGTCCTCTGCCGTAACAGGCGTGCCGTTGGAAAACGTCGCTTCGGGCCGCATGTGGAAGATCACCCACGACTTGTCCTCGGGGTATTCGACCGTGTGCGCCACCAGCCCGTACATGCCGTTCATGTCGTCGCCCGGCAGGCTGCCCGACCCGGCCAGAACCTGGCCCAAAAGGCTTTCGTACATGATTGTCGACAGGGCCGAGGCGCGGCCATTACGGGTGTAGGGGTTCATCGAGTCAAAGCTGCCCGCCAACGCGATGGAAATCTCGCCGCCCTTGGGTGCGTCGGGGTTCACATAGCTGAAATGTTCGTAATCATCGGAATACTTCAACTCTCCGAAATAGGAATAGCCATGGCTCTTGATGATGGTCTCGTCCGCACCCTCGTCCTGCGCCAGCGCGGTCGCCGCAGCCAGCGCCGCGATGCAAAGCCCGGTCAGGGCGGCGGTCAGGAAACGGGTGCGGGAAACGGCGATCGCCCGGGTCGTGGCCCGGCTGTGGCGTCGGGTCATTCTTCTCTCCTCTTGACCTGCCTGATGTGGGGTCTTTGTTCTTGCAAGGCAAGCTAAAGTAGGAACGAAACGGGTTTCAAGCGCCGAAAGCGGGATTTCCGTTCAAACATCCCGCGCGGCGACGTCTTGCCGCCTCTCCGCGCCGCATCGCCCATGAAAAAGCCGCCGCTCCGGATCGGAACGGCGGCTTTCAGAGTTTTTTTGCGTCCCGGCTCAGTTGCCGGTGGACTCGAGGTACTTGACCAGCGCCGCGCGCTCTTCTTCCTTGCGCACACCGCGATAGGCCATCTTGTTGCCCGGCGCGTACCCCTTGGGATCTTCCAGCCACGCGTTCATCTCGTCGGCCGTCCATGCACCATCGAGGCCTGCCAACGCGTCGGAATAGTTGAACCCCTCGACCGACGCAATGTCGCGACCGATTACGCCCACAAGGTGCGGACCCACGCCGTTGGCTTCTTCCTCGGCCTTGTGGCAGGCGGCGCATTTGCGGAACGCCTTCTCGCCATCAGCCACGTCAGCCGCGGCGACCAATTGCTCGAACTCCGAGCCGCCACCTTCACCGCCCGAACTTTCCTCGGATGCCTGCTCTTCCGAGCCGGCCTCGTCAGAACTTTCCTCGGCCGCAGCTTCCTCGGTGGTTTGCTCTTCCGAACCTTCTTCCGCAGACGCTTCTTCGGTGGCTTCTTGTTCAGAGCCTTCCTCAGCGGACGCCTCCTCGGTGGCCTCTTCTTCGGTTCCTTCTTCAGCCGCGGCTTCTTCGGAAGCTTGCTCTTCACCACCTTCGGCAGATGCCTCTTCGGTGGTCTCTTCCTCGGTGCCTTCTTCAGCCGACGCGGTCTCTTCCGCGCCTTCCCCGGCGGCCACTTCCGTCATGTCGCCATCGGTCTGGTCAAGATAAGCGATCAGGTTGGCACGGTCCTCAGGCTTCTTCAGACCGGCATAACCCATTGACGTACCCGGCGCCCAGCCCGACGGGTTTTCAAGAAATGCGTAAAGATTTTCGGGCGTCCAGACGTCCCCGGCTTCGCTCAGCGCACCGGAATAGCTGCTGTAGCCGCCGACCGAGCCGATGTCGCGCCCGACCACACCGTAAAGATGCGGACCGACGCCATTCGCGCCATCCTCGGCTTGGTGACAAGCCTTGCACTTGCCGAAGACGCGCTCGCCCGCGCCCACGTCCGCATCGGGATAAAGAGAGGCCAGCGTCACCACCTCCTCTTCTTCGGCCTCGCCGCCGCCTTCGCCCTCATCGGTCTCGATGACATAGGCCGCCTGGTGTTCCTCGCCATGACCGCCGCCACCGACGTGATAGATTTCTTCCGCAGCCCACTTGCCAAGAAGAAAGACCAGGAACGTGCCGCAAAGGCCGCCCATGATCTTTGTGAAGGTCATTGTGTCAAACATAGCCCGCTTCCATCTGAATCTCTCGCGCGGTATCTATCCGCTTCCCCTCGGGCGGTGCAAGGTGTAGTTTCCGCGACCAAACGCCCGCCTTCGGCAAAATTAAGCGGGAAATGGTAAAAATCAGGCGAAGAACCAACGACATGACCAAACGCATCGCCTTTCAGGGAGAGCCCGGCGCCTATTCCCACCAGGCCTGCCGCGACACCTATCCCGACATGGATAGCCTGCCCTGCCGCACGTTCGAGGACGCGATCGAGGCGGTCCGCACGGGCGAGGCGGACCTGGCCATGCTGCCGGTCGAAAACTCCACCTTCGGGCGCGTGGCCGACATTCACCACCTTCTGCCCGACTCCGGCCTGCACATCATTGCCGAGGCCTTCGTGCGCGTGCATATCAACCTGCTGGCCCTGCCCGGCGTGCCGCTGGAACAGGTCAAGCGCGCCAAAAGCCATACGATGCTTTTGGGCCAGTGCCGTCAGTTCCTGGCCCAACACGACATCCACCGCGTCACCGGCGCCGACACCGCCGGTTCTGCCCGCGAGGTCGCCCAGGCCGGCGACCCCGAGATGGCCGCGCTGGCCTCCGAACTCGCCGGAGAGATCTACGGCCTCGACGTGCTCGCCCGCGAGATCGAGGACGAGGGCAACAATTCGACCCGCTTTCTCGTCATGTCGCGCGAACCGGATCACTCCCGCCGCGGCGATGACGGCATGATGACCACCTTCGTCTTTCAGGTGCGCAACATCCCCGCCGCGCTCTACAAGGCAATGGGCGGCTTCGCCACCAACGGCGTCAACATGACCAAGCTGGAAAGCTACATGGTCGGCGGCTCCTTCACCGCGACCCAGTTCTACGCCGACATCGAGGGCCACCCCGACGACCCCGGCGTCAAGCGCGCGCTCGAGGAACTGGATTACTTCACCTCCGACATCACGCTTCTGGGCGTCTACCCCGCCGACCCGCGCCGCCACTAAAGCGCTTCAGCAAGACCCTGATCCGCAGCTTGTGACGCAGCGCAGTGCAAGGCTTGGCCGCTGCGCGCGCCGCGCTCGTGACTGATGTCTCAGGTAAAAGGCGGCACGCTTAAGGCCATTTCCCGGCATCCACGACCGGCGGCACTGTCTGCCGCAAGGTCAATTATTACAAATGCACCGGTACGTCAAAAACTGCACCGAATTGGTGCGTTTCTGCACAAAACAAATGTAACTATATTTATTACATAAAAACAGAGTTTTGGAGGAATTCCACCACCTAAAAACACAGCGCACGGAGCAAGGTCACGCCAATTCTCACGGATCTGTGCATCCACGTGTATGGCCAGTAACGAGGCGCGGAGCCCCCCTGTGCCGACGCCCCGAATGCCGCCATCTTGTTTGCCAGACGACGCGGACAGCCCGCGCCGCCAACATCGAAACGAAAACACACCGTCAAGAGATTTGACGCGCACCATACGGAAGGAACACATCATGCGTACCATCACCACAGTCGCGGTTCTCGCCGCACTCGCCACCCCCGCCGCCGCCCTGCAGGTCGTCAACGTCCTCGGCCAACACAGCGCGCCGCTCAACAACAGCGTCCTGACCAACGGCGCCCCCTATTTCGACGAAGAAAAGGACAACCAACTGGGCTACGGTTTCGGCGCACCTTTCCAGGATGAAGAGAAAGACAATCAGCTTGGCCTCGCCGCGAACTTCGGCGCACCGTTCGTCAATCAAGAGAAAGATGACCAACGCGGCTACGGCGCCGATGCGTCATCCGCCGGGCAACTTGTAGCCAGCAGCAAGTACGGTGCGCCCTTCGTCAATCCGGAGAAAGACGACCAGCGTGGCTATGGCGACGATACGGCAACCGATGGCCAATTGATCGCCAGCAAGTACGGCGCACCCTTCGTGAACCAAGACAAGGACGATCAGCGCGGCTACAGCGCAGACGCCACCACCTTCGAGGTCGCCAGCAACTACGGCGCCCCCTTCATGAACGACGAGAAGGACAATCAGCTGGGCTACGGCTTCGGCGCACCCTTCCAGGATGAAGAGAAAGACAACCAGCTGGGCTAAGACCCGCCCTGACTGACACCGGAAAACGGGTCGCTACCCTCGGCGGCCCGTTTTTCGTTCGGCCCGACTCGCTCACGCGACGCTCTTGTAGCGGTCTTCCAGTTCATTGGCATAGCCCGCCACACGCAGGCTGAACCGCTTGTTCAGGTTATTCTTCGCCAGCTTCATCGACTGCACCAGAAGCTTCGCCGCCAGCGTCTTGGGCGTCATGTCGATCACCACGCTGATCCGCGTGCGCGACCGCGACAGCGCCACCAGGTCCAGCACCATCTTGCCGCCCATATTGGGCGAGCGCGACGCAATGACCAGGCCATTGGGCCGGTCCAGCTCGGTCAGCTCCAGCTGCATCTCGCGCCGCTTGCCCCGAAGGTCGAAGGCCGCATCCCATTTCATCCCCGGCCGGGTCTCATTCAGGTCGTCGACGCGCTGCACCTCCGCCCCGCGCCGCAGCACCGACCGCTCGATCGCCGCGAAATCCGTCACCTGCTCGAACACGAACTCGATCGGGGCTTCTACGTCTTCATGGGCCACGAATTTCATGTCTGCGCCTCTTCTTGTCTTGTCCCGTCCGGTCTTTCGCGCCGGGCTGGGCTATGGATAACTGTCAAATAACGGGGTTATAGCGTATCCGCCAGCCAGTTGCGCAGCAAAAATTGCGCGATTGCACCTTTTCGCGCCGGACTGAGGACGGGATGCGCCCCGGAAAAGGCCTGCATCATCTCCTCCCGGCTGACCCAACTCGCGTGCTCGATCTCGACCGGGTCGATGGTGATCTCTCGGCTCAGCGCCACGCCGCGGCAACCGAACATCAGCGACGCCGGAAAGGCCCAGGGCTGGCTTGCCAGGTAATCGACCGCGCCCACCTTCACCCCCGCTTCTTCCCAGACCTCCCGGCGCACCGCCGCCTCGATCGTCTCGCCCGGCTCCACGAACCCCGCCAGAAGCGAGAACATGCCCTCCGGCCAATGCGGCGAGCGGCCCATCAGCACGCTGTTGCCGTGGGTGATCAGCATGATCACGACCGGATCGGTGCGCGGAAAATGCTGTGCGCCGCAGGACGGGCAGGCGCGTTGCCATCCGGCTTGGGTCATCTCGCTCTGCGCGCCGCAGCGCGCACAGAAACGGTGGCTGACATGCCAGTGCAGCACCGCCTTGGCGGTGGCGGCAAGCTCGGCATCGCGTGGGCTCAAACGGGTCATCACACGGCGCAGCTCGGCAAAGACCTGATCATCCGCCAGCAGCGGATGCCGCTGCTCGGACGTGTCGACAAAGCTGTTCATCTGGGCGGGGTCCACGTCCTCGGGCATCCAGCCCACCAGTTCGCGCGCCTCGATCAGGCGCCCATCGTCCTCCCGGCCCAGCAGCACGGCCTCGGGCGCCGTCTGCGCCAGCACCGGATGGTCGGCGGGCAGCCGTGCTAAACGGTCCAGCCCCGGCGCCTCGATCAACGGCTTGCCCTGCCACAACAGCACCACCTCGCGCGGCGACTGCGCGATCTCCTCCGGCCGCCGCCGCAGCTCGGCGGCACGGTCAAGTCCCGAACCGCCGAATGTCACAGTCTCGGCATGGCGCATCTGCATCTCCTTTTGCCGCAGACCTGCCACAGCCCCCCGCCGACAGCAAGCCGCGCCCGAAGCCGCAATCCCACGCACGCCAGCACCCCAATCTTAGCGCGATCCTAAATAAATGACTTCAACCAAAAGGCGATTGCTGCCACCCCGCCTCCTGTGCCAGTCTCGGATCTAACCGGGTAACTTCCTGGATTGGGGACGTTCGACAACAAACATGAGTCACCACGCGCCTGACCACACTTGGCCGCACGTGCCCGCATCCGCGGATCGTCCCGTGCCGAACAGGCACATCTGGCTGCGGGTGCTGGAAACCACCGATGTCCACGCTCATCTCGCGCCCTATGACTATCACCGCGATGCCGAAGTACCGGGCTATGGTCTGGCCCGCACGGCGACGCTGATCGCCCGCGCCCGCGCCGAGGCCGCCAACAGCCTGCTCTTCGACAATGGTGATTTCCTGCAGGGCTCCGCGCTCAGCGATATCGGCACCGGTCCGGGCAGCGGCTGGTCCGGCCCGCATCCGGTGATCGCGGCGATGAACCGACTGCGCTACGACGCCGCCGCCCTTGGCAATCACGAATTCAACTTCGGCCTCGACTGGCTGAACCGCGCCCTGTCCGAGGCCACCTTCCCCGTGCTCTGCGCCAACGCCCTGCACGCCGGAACCACAGAAACGCCCCTGCATCCGCCCTCCGTAATCCTGCCGACGGTCCTGCGCGACAACCGCGGCAAAGCGCACAGGCTGCACATCGGCGTGCTTGGCCTGCTGCCGCCGCAGATCACCACATGGGACCATCAGCACCTAGCGGGCCGCGTCACCACACGCGGGATCGTCGAGACCGCGGCGACCGAGGTGCCCCGCCTGCGCGAGGCTGGCGCCGACATCGTCATCGTGCTGGCCCATACAGGGATCGGCCCCGCCGCGTCCATGCCCGACAGCGCCGACCCGGCCCTCGAGCACGCGGCCCTCGCATTGGCGACGGTGCCGGGGATCGACGCGCTTCTGACCGGACACAGTCACCAGGTCTTTCCCGAAGCCACCGCGCCCGGTCCTCCCGTGCCGGGCGTCGATCACCACGCCGGCACCCTCGCCGGTGTTCCGGCGGTCATGGCGGGCTTTCGCGGCTCGCATCTGGGCGTGCTGGACCTCTGCCTTGCACAGGATGCGGCGACCGCGACATGGTTCGTGCAGGATTTCCACTGTCGCGCACGCCCCGTGGCGCCGCCCGACGGCACCGCCCCGGCCGCCGCCGACCCGGATCTGTCCATGGTCATGCGCCCGGCCCACATGGCGACACTGCACGTCACCTCCCAACCGGTCGGTCACACGGCGCATCCCATCCACAGCTATTTCGCGCGGGTCCGGCCCTGCAACGCGCTCCGCCCAGTGCTCGACGCCAAGACAGCCGCGCTTTCCGCCGCGCTCGAGGGCACCGAGGACGCGGGTCTGCCGGTTCTGGCCGCGACACCTTGCTTCAAGTCCGGCGGCCACGGCGGATCCGGCGATTTCATCGACATTCCCGCCGGTCCGCTGACGCAGGGGCACATGGACGAGCTCTACCCGTTTCCCAACACCCTGATCGGGCTGCGGCTGACCGGCGCGCAGGTGGTCGACTGGCTGGAACGCGCCGCGTCCTGCTTTCACCAGATCCTGCCGGGCCTTGGGACCACGCCGCAACCGCTCTGGAACCCCGCCTTCGCGAGCCATGCGTTCGACACGATCTCGGGTCTGAGCTATCGCATCGACCTGTCGCAACCGCCGCGCTATGACCCGCAGGGACAGTTGCTCAATTCCGGCGCGCAGCGCATCCGCGACCTTTCGCACGACGGGGAACCACTGTCGGACGATGCGCTCTTTTGCGTCGCCACCAACAATTTCCGCGCCTTCGGTGGCGGCCCCTATCCCGGCGCCGCACCCGAGGCCGTGGTGCATCAAAGCGCGCGAACCGTCCGCGATCACCTCACCGCATTCCTGCGTGATACCGACACCGGCACCGACGGCAACTTGTCCGCCGCCGGCGGCTGGCACCTCGACGGCCCGAAAGATGCGACCGTTCTGCTGGAAACCGGCCCCGGCGTGCGCAATCACCCGGATGACCTCGCGACCCTGAGCGCACACGATCTCGGTGTGGACGCGACAGGATTCCTGCGCCTGGCGATCCCCCTTGCACGGCTGGCAGACCTTGCGAATCCCCGTCAAAGACCTTAGATAAGGGACCGAGAGGTTGGCGCGGGCAGGCGCCTCGCCAACCCGGTCAGGTCCGGAAGGAAGCAGCCGTAACGAGCCCCGCTTGGGTCGTTGTCCAGCCTCTCACCCAAGTAAACCGGACGCAGTCCGGTTTGCACCGGCCGAAAGGGAGTGCAGCGCATCCCCGTAAGGCCTCACCAGAAAATTCCAAGATACGCACATACATTAACTAGCAACAGAATTTTTCAAAAATTCTGTCCCGGAAAATTCCATATTTTCCGCCCCAAATTTTTCCGCAAAAAATTTGCCCTCGCCTCAACCCGCGCGCGCCCACTTCAACTGCGCATCGGTCTCCACCGCACAGGGCCGCACCGCGCGCAAACGCTCCAGCGCGGCATCTGCGTCCTCGCCCGCCTCGACCATCAAGCGCAGCGCCGCCATGCCGGATCGCCCGCAGCCTCCGAAACAGTGGATCAACACACGCCCTCCGCCCTGCAACGCCGCCAGTGCGGTCTTGCTGGCGATGTGCCACTCCTCGATCCGCTCCGGCGCGGGCACGCCCATGTCCTCCACCGGCAGGTGGATCCACCTGGTGCCCTTGTCCTGGATCTCGGCCCCCATATCCGTCAGGCCGTGGCTGACCTGTTCCGACGCCGTGGTCGTCGATAGCACGAGCGCCGGCTTCCAGTCCGCCAGATGCTGCAGATCCTCCTCCCAGTGTCCCCCACGTCCGGGCATCGGCGCTATGCCGAGGATCCCCTCGGCCACCGGCAGCGCGTATATGACAAACTGCGACATGACGTTCGCGCCTCAGAGACGATCCGCCGCAAACGTGTCGCAGGATCGTACATCACCACTCTCGTAGCCTGTGGCGAACCATCGCGACCGCTGCTCCGAGGTGCCATGCGTGAAGGTATGCGGCTGCGGCACCCGACCTGCGCGTTTCTGCAAATGGTCATCACCGATCCGCCGCGCCGCATTCAGCGCTTCTTCCAGGTCCCCGGGCTCCAGCAGACCTTCGACTGACCGCGCCCACACCCCCGACAGGCAATCGGCCTGCAATTCCAGCCGCACGGTCAGCCGGTTGGCCTCCGCCTGGCTTGCTTGCTGCCGGGCGCGATTGACCTGCGGCAGGATCCCCAGCTGGTTTTGCACGTGATGCGCCACCTCGTGGGCGATCACGTAGGCCGCCGCAAAATCCCCCTTCGCCCCCAACTTCCGCGACAGCGTGCCGAAGAATTCGGTATCCAGATACGCCTTGCGATCCGCCGGACAATAAAATGGCCCCGTTGCGCCGGACGCTCCGCCGCACGGGCTTTGCGTGACCCCGGAATACAGCACCAGCACTGGCGGGGCGTAGTCCTCGCCCAGCTGCCGTGCGAACACCTGCTCCCAAACCTCTTCTGTCGTGGCCAGCACGCGCGAGGTGAATTCCGCCGCCTGCTCGTCTTCGGCGCTGATCTCGCGCGGGGCCGTCTGCACACCGCCCCCGCCCTGCAACAGAGGCGTCACGTCGATGCCCGCGAAATACCCGATCGCCAGTACGATCAGCAGCCCCACACCGCCCAGCTTGAAGCCACCCCCACCGGACCGGCGCCGATCCTCGATATTCCGGCTACGCCGAAACCCTCTCAACCGCATGATGTCCCCCCAAGGACGATGAACCGCAACCAACATAGCCCGGTTTTCGTTCTTTCGGATATACTGAATATGAACGAAAATTTCGCAAGGAGCCGGGAATGCCACAGGACGACGCCGACCACGGCGAGCAGGACAAGAAAACCAGGTGGGCCGAGAACCGCACCGACTGGGCGTCGGACCGCACGATCCTGGCCAACGAACGCACCTTCAACAGCTGGATGGGCACGGGCCTGGGCGCGGTCGGCGTCGCCATCGGCCTCAAGGCCGTCTTCGGCGCGTTCGAGCCCACATGGGCCGCCAAGGCCGTGGCATCGGTCTTCCTCGTCATCGCCATCGTCGTGTTCTGGGCCGCCCGCCACCAGGCCCGCAAGACCATCAGCAGCATGGAAACCTACGATGCCGCGCCCATGCCCACCCGAAACTTCACCCTGCTGGCCAGCCTGATGACGATCGCGACCCTCGCCACCGGCGCCATCCTCTGGAGCCTCTGATCGCCGCACCCCCTGCTGGACCCCGACGCGCCACGCCTCTACTCTGCCCCGAAATCCGAATCCCAAAAGGCGTGGCATGAGCGAGACCCAAGACACCGGCTACCAGGTTCTGGCCCGGAAATACCGCCCCGAGACCTTTGCCGATCTCGTCGGGCAAGACGCGATGGTGCGGACGCTCAAGAACGCGTTCGAGGCCGACCGCATCGCGCAGGCCTTCATCATGACCGGCATCCGCGGCACGGGGAAGACGACCACCGCCCGGATCATCGCCAAGGGCATGAACTGCATCGGCCCGGATGGCGAGGGCGGACCCACCACCGACCCGTGCGGCGAGTGCGAGCATTGCAAGGCCATCATGGAAGGCCGACATGTCGACGTGCTGGAAATGGACGCGGCCTCGAACACCGGCGTCGGCAACATCCGCGAAATCATCGAAAGCGTGCACTACCGCGCCGCATCGGCCCGCTACAAGGTCTACATCATCGACGAGGTTCACATGCTCTCCACGGGCGCGTTCAACGCGCTTCTGAAGACGCTCGAAGAACCCCCCGCGCATGTGAAGTTCATCTTCGCCACCACCGAGATCCGCAAGGTTCCCGTGACGGTCCTCTCGCGCTGCCAGCGCTTCGACTTGCGCCGGATCGAACCCGAGGTGATGCTTGACCTCCTGCGCCGCATCGCTGGCAACGAGAACGCCCAGATCGCCGAGGACGCGCTGGCGCTTATCACCCGCGCCGCCGAAGGCTCGGCGCGCGACGCCACATCCCTTCTGGATCAGGCCATCTCCCACGGCGCGGGCGAGACCACCGCCGAACAGGTCCGCGCCATGCTGGGCCTCGCCGACCGGGGCCGCGTCATGGACCTCTTCGATCTCGTCATGAAGGGCGACGCGGCCGGCGCTCTGACCGAGCTGTCGTCGCAATATGCCGAAGGCGCCGACCCCATGGCGGTGCTGCGCGATCTTGCCGAAGTCACTCACTGGGTCAGCGTGGTCAAGATCACGCCCGAGGCCGCCGAGGACCCCACCATCGGCCCCGACGAGCGCACCCGGGGCGGCCAGATGGCCGAGGCCCTGCCGATGCGCGTGCTGACCCGCATGTGGCAGATGCTGCTTAAGGCGCTCGAAGAGGTCGCCGCCGCCCCAAACTCCATGATGGCCGCTGAGATGGCGATCATCCGCCTGACCCATGTGGCCGACCTGCCCGCGCCCGAGGACCTCGTGCGCCGCCTGCGCGACAATCCTCCCTCCGGCCCACCAAACGGCCCCGCGCCCACACCGCCAAGCGGCGGCAACGGCGGCGAAACCCACGGCGCCCCCGCGTCCCAGTCCGGCGGATATGCCCCAACGCAAACCACCGGCGGCGGCGGCAACGGTGGTGGCGTCACCGCGCTGGCCACGCAGGCCGAGGCGTCCCTTTCCCATTACCCCACCTTCGACCACGTGGTGGAACTCATCCGCGCCCATCGCGACGTCAAGCTGCTGGTCGAGGTCGAGACCTCGCTACGCCTCGCCGCCTACCAGCCGGGCCGTATCGAATTCGTCCCCACGGAAAACGCCCCCCGCGATCTCGCCGCCCGCCTCGGCACCCGGCTGCAGACCTGGACCGGCAACCGCTGGGGCGTCACGGTCGTGAATGAAGGCGGTGGTGAAACCATCGCCGAGGTGCGCGACGCCGCCCGCAACGCGCTGGAGGCCGAGGCCCGCGAACACCCGCTGGTGCAAGCCGTCTTCGCCGCCTTCCCCGAGGCCCGCATCGACGAGATCCGCACGCCCGAGGACATCGCCGCCGAGGCTCAAGCCGACGCGCTACCCGAAGTGGACGACGAATGGGACCCCTTCGAAGAGGACTGATCCTCGCCGGACTGAGCGCGCTGCCGGTTTCGGCCCGCGCGCAAGACGTCTGCGCCAAGGTCCGCCCCGATTGGGACGGCGCCCCCGTCCCGGCATGGGAGGAAGCGATCCTGCTCTTCGGATCCCCCGCCGCGCTGGTGTTGCTCCTTGCCTCCGCCCTCGTCCTGCGCTTCCGCAGCGCATGGGGCGCGCTGGCGGTCTTCGTCGGCTGGAGCCTGCTCGTCTCGGCCTTCACGATCTACGACCCCACCGGCGGACAGCGTATCGCCGCGGCCGAGGAAGGCTGCATCGGATCCCCGGCGCTCTTCGTCGCCATCGTCATGGCCATCGGCGTGGGCCTCCTGCTTTACACCGGCAAACCGCGCGACGAGGACGCGAAGCACTGACACCGCGCTGGCCGCGATCCGGCCCTCAAAATGCCCGATTCATGGGGTATGGCCGGGGAAAAGGACCTTGTCATGAAAGTCGGATTCAACAGACCCACCCACGAGCATGCGCAGTTCCGCCGCTGCCACCGCTGCACCGGATCGGGCCAGGCGCCCTGCCAGGTTTGCTTTGGCCACGGCACCACGCATCGGCGGCTCGACCGCTTCGGGAAACCCATTCATGACCGCTGCGACGGCTGCTTCGGACGCAAGACCACCCGCTGCGGGCTGTGCAACGGCGAAGGCTTCCTAACATAGGGTGGGTGAATACCCACGTGCTCGCGCAAACCCATGGACACACCCCGCCCCGCCGTCCTACCCTTCGCACATGACCGACACACCTGAACGCCGCTGGCACGACATGGGCGGACACGCCGCCGGCCCCATCCCGATGGACGGCCACGACTTCGCACTGTGGGAAAAGCGCGTCGACGCGCTGATGGTGCTCTGCGGGGCCAAGGGCCTCTTCACCGTCGACGGCCTCAGGCGCGCGCTCGAGGACATGGGCGAGGACGCCTTCGAGAAATACTCCTATTACGACCGCTGGATCGCCGCGACCAACCAGAACCTTGTCGAGGCGGGCGTCTACAGCCTTGAGGAACTGGGCCAGCGCATGGAAGAAATCGCCCAGCGCGGCCCAACCTATGGCGAGGCGCAGGAATGACGCCCGCAGGCACAAAGGTCCGCGTGAAAACGATGACCCCGCCAGGCCATATCCGCGCGCCCTTCTACCTGCGCGGCAAGACCGGCGAGATCGAACGCATCCTCGGGCGTTTCAAGAACCCCGAGCAACTCGCCTACGGCCTGCCCGCCCCGGAAAAGACCCTCTACCGCGTCCGCTTTTCCATGGCCGAACTCTGGGGCGACGCAGCGGAAAACCCCACTGATACCGTGGATGCCGAAATCTACGACCACTGGCTGGAAGAGGCCTGACATGCCCCACGACCACGATCACCTCTCGCCTTCCGGCCACCCCTACCGGCAGGACAACGACGCCCCCCTCACCTATTTCCAGCGCATGGAAATCGCCGTGCGCGAACTCCTGATCGAAAAGGGTCACCTCACTCCGGCCGAGATTGCCACGCAAATCGATACGATGGATGCGCGCTCCCCGGCCAACGGCGCCGCCGTGGTGGCCCGCGCCTGGACCGATCCGGCCTTTAAGGCGCGGCTCATGGAAAACGCCGGCGACGCCACGCGCGAAATGGGCTTCGACATCGGCCCGCTGCATCTGGTGGCGGTCGAGAACACCGCCGACACCCACAACATGATCGTCTGCACGCTCTGTTCGTGCTACCCGCGCAACCTCTTGGGCCTGCCGCCCGACTGGTACAAGACCCGCGCCTACCGCTCCCGCGCGGTCCGCGAACCCCGCGCCGTACTGCGCGAATTCGGAGTAGAGCTTCCCGAGACCACGCGCATCCGCGTCCACGACAGCACCGCCGACATGCGCTACATCGTCTTGCCCGCCCGGCCCGTTGGCACCGACCGCATGGACTCGGCCGCGCTGGCCAGACTGGTCACCCGCGACTCCATGATCGGCACCGGCCTGCCCCTCTCGCCTGAAAAGGCTTGAGGCAGACCCGCGCCCGGCGTATCCCCGGCCCATGAGCAGCGAGCCTGAAAAGATCCCCTTCGGCGAACGCCTGACCGGCGCCGCCCTCGTCGCGCCCATCCGCATGGCCCGCCTTTTGCCCTACCGCTGGCGCATCCCCTTCGCGGCCTGGCTGACCACGCGCGTGCTGGCGCCCCTCGCCGGTTATCGCAAGCGCGTGCGCGAAAACCTCGCGCTTGTCCGCCCCGACCTGTCGCAGGCCGAGATAGAGGCGCTGGCCCGCCGCGTGCCCGACAATGCCGGGCGCAACATGATGGAGCTCTACTCACCCGAGTTTCCCGATCACGCCCGCAAGTCCCCGGTGGTCGGCCCCGGCCTTCCGGATGTGCGCGCGGCGCGTGACGCGGGCCGCCCGGTCATCTTCGTCACGGGGCATTTCGGCAGCTTCAACGCCGCGCGCATGGCGATGATGGAACAGGGCTTCAACATGGGCGTCTTCTATCGCCCCATGGCCAACCGGCCCTTCAATGCGCATTACGTCCGCGCCATGGCCGCCCTTTCCGAGCCGATGTTCGAACAAGGGCGCAAGGGCATGATGCAGATGGTCAAGCACCTGCGCTCCGGCGGCGTACTGGCGATCCTGAATGATCTCAACGCCCATGACGGCGTGCCGCTCGATTTCTTCGGCAAGCCCGCGTTGACGTCCCTCGCCACCGCCGAAATGGCGCTGAAATTTGACGCCTTGCTCGTGCCCGTGTGGGGCTTGCGCGACGCCGATGGCATCCACTTCACAATCCACACCGAGACGCCCATCGAACATTCCGACCCTGTCACCATGACGCGCGAATTCAACGCTCGGCTGGAAGCGGCCGTGCGCGACAACATGGAACAATGGTTCTGGATTCACCGCCGCTGGAAAGACGGCACCGGCCCGCTGGCCGATCGCGGCGCCGACTACCTGCGCGAACTAGAAGAGAAAGCGTGATCCAACGGTGCGGCTGCGCCGCGCTCTATTTTCCGTCGAGGGGCCAGCCCCTCGAGCACCCCGGAGTATTGGTCGAACAGCGAAGCCGATCACAGTTTCACTGTTCCCGAAATACTCCCGCCGGAGGCATGAAACTCTTTTCGCTCTCAGGTCCACTTCGCGAGCGGCGGCAAGCTCATCAGCACCGCATCTGCATCATGCCCCGTCGCGAGGCCGAACTTGGTGCCGCGGTCGTAAACAAGGTTGTATTCCGCATAAAGCCCGCGATGCACCAGCTGTGTCTCCTTGTCGGCGTCGCTCCATTCCTGTGCGCGGCGCTTTTCCACCAGCGGTAAGTAGGCTTTCAGGAAGGCCCGGCCGATATCCTGCGTCAGGGCGAAATCCACCTCCCAGTCGCCGGTATTGCGATCATCCATGAAAATGCCGCCCACGCCACGTGCCCGGTGGCGGTGCGGGATATAGAAATACTCGTCCGCCCAGGCCTTCAGCGCCGGGTAGATCTCTTCCCCATGCGGATCCAGATGCGCCTTCTGCTGGTCGTGGAAATGGGCGGTGTCCTCGTCATACTCGATGCAGGGGTTCAGGTCCGATCCGCCCCCAAACCACCATGCATGCGGCGTCCAGAACATCCGCGTGTTCATGTGCACTGCTGGCACGTGCGGGTTCTGCATATGCGCCACCAAGCTGATTCCGCTCGCCCAGAAGCTGGGGTCGTCCTCCATCCCCGGCACGCCCCGCGCCGCCATCGCCTTTTGCGCCTGCTCTCCCAGCTGGCCGAACACTTCCGAGACGTTCACGCCCACCTTCTCGAACACGCGTCCGCCGCGCATCACGCTCATCAACCCGCCGCCCGCGTCCGAGCCATCGTCGCTGGTGCGCTTGGTGGGCTTCACCTCGAACCGCCCCGGCGCCGCGTCCGACAGCGGACCGCTCACATGGCTGTCTTCCAGCGCTTCGAAGGCCGCGACGATCTCGTCGCGCAACTGGTGAAACCACGACGCCGCGCGGGATTTCTGTTCGTTCATGTCTGTCATGGTGCTTCCTTCAGCGAGGCCGCCCTTGCGGGCGGACGAGCGGAGTTTATTAGTGCGCGGGCGCCGACACCGGGTCAAGCAGCGACCGGCCGCCATCCACCGTCATGATCTGCCCGGTCATGAAGCTCGACCCGTCGCATGATAGGTACTGCACCGCTTCCGCCATCTCGTTCGGCGCCGCGATCCGCCCCAATGGCGTATGGGCCTCGATATCTTCGCGAAAGTCCTTGTTGTCGCGCAGCGTGTCCTTCAACGACGCGCTCATGACCGATCCGAACGCAATCGCGTTCACCCGGATGCGGTGCGGCGCCAGCGCCACCGCCAGGCTGCGGGTCATCTGATCCATCGCCGCCGACGCGATGGAATAGCCCAGCAGGTCGGGATGAGTCCGCCGCCCGGCAATGGACGACAGGTTCACGATCGAGCCTACCGGGCCTTCCTCCTGTCCTTCCGCCTGCTTGATCATCCGTTTCGCCACCAGCTGGCTCAGCCGCAGCGCCGTCATCAGATTCTGGTTCAGCAATTGCTCCACCGCGTCGTCGTCGGGGTTCAGCGGGTCCGACGGTAGCAATTGCCGCCACGCGTTCACCAGAACATCCACATCATCATATGCGTCGATCGTCGCCGACAACAGGTTCGCCAGCGTCAGCTTTTCCCGCAGATCCCCCGCGAACCAGCGCTTGCTCGCGCCATCCTCGTTCTCGCCAAGCTCGTGCTTCAGCTGCTTTTCGTTCATGTCGGCGAACATCACGTTCGCCCCCTTGTCGACGAAATGCCGCCCGATGGCGAGGCCTACGCCGCTCGCCGCGCCGGTTACGATGACCGTCTTTCCCTGTATCGAAAAGGACATGGCTCGATCTCTCCCTGATGGCCCGTCGGCCCTGTCTAGCGCAACTCAGCCGCGGGTGCGAGCCGGTCTTGCCGCCTGCACGATCTTGAACCGGTTGTCGCCGCCGATCTCGCGCACATCGGCAAACGTCGCCGAAAGATCGCCCTCATAGGGCAGGTGCCGGTTTGCGACCATGAACAGCTGCCCACGCGGGCTCAGCATCCGCGCCGCAGCCCGGATGAAGGCGCGTCCAAGACCCGGGTCGCTCGACCGTCCGATATGAAACGGCGGGTTCATCACCACCGCATCCACCGGCCCCGGCGCAGCCCAGTTCAGCGCGTCGGCCCAGTGAAACGCGGCGCGTGCGTCGCTCACGTTCTGGCGCGCACAGTCCAGCGCGACATGATCCGCCTCGACAAGGTGCAGCGCCTGCACGCTTTCGCGGCGCAGCACGTGATGCGCCAGGTACCCCCAGCCCGCGCCCAGATCGACCACCTGCGCGCCCAATTTCTCGGGCAGGGCCTCGGCCAAAAGGCGCGAGGCCGGATCCACCCCGTCCGCCGAGAAAACGCCCGGCGCGGTGACGAAGGTTTTGCCGGTATCCTCCACCGTCATGTGCTCCGCCAGCGCCCAGTCGGAAAAATCCGCCCCCGCCTCGATGGTGAACAGCTTGCCATGCGCCTTCGACAGCGGCGCCGACACCTTCGCCCGACCCCGGCAGGCTTTCAGGATCGATTCGACCCCGTCCGTCTTGGCCCCGTCGACCACCACGATCCCGTCGCTGACACTTGCGGCCTCTGCAATCAGCCCCTGGCACAGCGCCTTGGCCCGCGTGGCAAAAACCAGCGCCGCGCCGTACCGGCCCTCGGGCGCCAGCACACAGTCCCAGCCGGCCGCCTGAAACGCCTCCCAGTCGGGCCGGAACCGGGTGATGATCTGCGTGCGGTCCTTGGGCAGCGCCGACAGGTCCGCCCCGGTGCGCGGCGCGAACACGGCCACCCGCGCGCCCTCGGGCCACGCGACAGTGCCATCTTCCACGGCCAGCGACAGGCGCGATGCCGTGCTCACCCTATTCTTTTTCCATGGTGCATTGCAGCGGATGCTGGTGGCGCCGGGCGAAATCCATCACCTGCCCCACCTTGGTTTCCGCGATCTCGTGGCTGAACACGCCGACCACCGCGACACCCTTCTTGTGCACGGTCAGCATGATCTCGAACGCCTGCGCGTGGTTCATGCCGAAAAACCGCTCCAGCACCGCCACGACGAATTCCATCGGGGTGTAATCGTCGTTCAGCAGCAACACCTTGTAAAGCGGCGGCCGCTTGGTCTTGGGCTTGGTATCGACGACCACGGCGGCATCGCCGTCGCCGTCATCGTCCTTGCCCGACATGATCACCTGATGCTGCATCGATCCTCGGTTGCGCGTGTGGCGTTTCGTGAGCGTTTTATATAACTTCCCGGTTGCGTCTGAAAAGGGGGCGCATCCGGGACAAGGGTCGCAATGTCGCAAAATCTCACGACAATCGCATTCGATGCCGATGACACGCTCTGGCACAACGAACGGTTCTTCAAGCTGACCCAGGACAGATTCGCCGATCTCCTGCGCGATTACGTCGACGGGCACCACCTGGCCGAGCATCTTCTGGCCGCCGAAAAGCGCAACCTCGGGCATTACGGATTCGGCATCAAGGGCTTCACCCTGTCGATGATCGAAACCGCCATAGACGTCACCGACGGTCGAGTTCCCGCCTCCGTGATCTCCGAACTGATCGCGGCGGGGCGCGAGATGCTGGAACACCCCATCGAGCTTCTGCCCCACGCCCGCGATGCGGTCGAGGCGGTGGCGGGCACCCACCGCGTGCTGCTCGTCACCAAAGGCGACCTTCTGGACCAGGAGCGCAAGCTGGCCCAGTCCGGTCTGGGCGATCTATTCGACGCGGTCGAGATCGTCTCGGACAAGACGCCCGAGGTCTACACCCGCATCTTCGACCGCCACGGCGACGGCGCGTCTCACGCGCTGATGGCCGGCAATTCCCTGCGCTCGGACGTGAACCCGGTCATCACCGCCGGCGGCTGGGGCGTGCACGTCCCCCACGATCTCACTTGGGGATACGAGGTGGACGACGCGCCCGAAGACGCCACGCGGTTCCGAAAAGTGAAGGATTTGGGAGAGTTGCCTGCGCTGGTAGAAGAGATCGGCTGACAACCGCGGGACATTAGTTCCTGATAAACCGCATATGTAGGGTGGGTTTCAAACCCACCACGCCCCAAAGCTACTCCAGAACGGCCGCCGCCTCGATCAGCCCCGCACCGCCCTTGTTCTGCAACAGCACCGCCACCAGTGCATCGCCCCCGGCCTCGGCTTCGACGCGCAAGGGCACGGTCCCGTCCCATTCGCCCAAGCTTAGCATCTCGGTCACCACGTTAGCATAGCTGATCGTCCGGCCCGCGTTCTCGCCGCGCTTGATATGCACGGTGCTTTCGGGCCTGTAGCGCACCAGTTGCACCGTAAGAGGTCCGTCCAACTCTTTCAGGCTTTCCGCCTCCACCACGACCGTCTCGCCCTGCCGCGTCAGGTCCAGGTGCACCGTGCGCGGCAGCCGCCGATGCCGGTCGATCACGTCCACCACGTCCATCGCCCGGTTGCCCACAACGTCATCGGCCCCGTTGACCACCATCTGCGGGGTATAGACCACCCGCCGGTCCGCCGCCTTGGCATAGGCCCGCTGGCGCTTGGTATGCGCAGGGCTGGCGAAACTGTCCTTCCAGCCGATGTAGTCCCAGTAATCCACGTGCAGCGACAGCGCGATCACGCCCTCATGCCCCGCCAGCTTGTGCAGGAACTTGTCCGCCGCCGGGCAGGACGAACAGCCCTGGCTGGTGAACAACTCCACCACCACGGGGCGGTCCGCCTCCTGCGCCATCGCTGGCGCCGAGAAAAACAGCACAACAGCCGCAAGCCCCGTGATCAGTCCGCTGAATTTCATGCCTGGCGCTCTACCTGTTTGTTCGTGACGTCGCTTCTGATTATTCACCACGGCATGAAACTGCCAATCAAGGTTTCGAGAGAGTCGCGTGAAAACTGTAACATTCATCAATTGTGTGCAATAGTATACAATTATTGCCATCGCCCTCTTGAACGACTCTCCGGATTGGGTCAGAAGCAAGCCAGACAATCCTGCCTTCATACGTGAAAGGATATCCAACAATGCCCATTACAGTCGGCCACGACTCCTCCAAGACCCGCAAGACGCTCAAAGTCGGCGACACCTCCGTCGCCTACTATTCCATCGCCGCCGCCGAAGAGGCGGGCCTTGGCGATTTCTCCAAGCTGCCCGCCGCGCTCAAGGTGGTGCTGGAAAACATGCTGCGCTTCGAGGACGGCAAGACCGTCACCACCGATGACATCAAGGCCTTCTCGGACTGGGCCAAGGATGGTGGCAAGGGCACCAAGGAACTGGCCTATCGCCCCGCCCGCGTGCTGATGCAGGACTTCACCGGCGTGCCCGCCGTGGTGGACCTCGCCGCGATGCGCGACGGGATCAAGGAACTGGGCGGCGACGCGCAGAAGATCAACCCGCTGAACCCCGTCGACCTGGTGATCGACCACTCGGTCATGATCGACGAATTCGGCAACCCCCGCGCCTTCCAAATGAACGTCGACCGTGAATACGAGCGGAACATGGAACGCTACCAGTTCCTCAAGTGGGGTCAGGGCGCCTTCAACAACTTCCGCGTTGTGCCGCCGGGCACCGGCATCTGCCACCAGGTGAACCTGGAATACCTCGCGCAGACCGTCTGGACCGACGAGGACCAGAACGGCGAAACCGTCGCCTATCCCGACACGCTGGTGGGCACCGACAGCCACACCACCATGGTCAACGGGGCAGCCGTCCTCGGCTGGGGCGTCGGCGGGATCGAGGCAGAGGCCGCCATGCTGGGCCAGCCCATCTCGATGCTCATCCCCGAGGTCGTCGGCTTCGAGCTTTCCGGCAAAATGGTCGAAGGCACCACCGGCACCGACCTCGTGCTGAAGGTCGTGGAAATGCTGCGCGAGAAAGGCGTCGTCGGCAAATTCGTCGAATTCTACGGCGACGGCCTCGACACCCTGCCGCTGGCCGACCGCGCCACCATCGCCAACATGGCCCCCGAATACGGCGCCACCTGCGGCTTCTTCCCGATCGACGACGAAACCCTGCGCTACCTGCGCCAGACGGGCCGCGACGAGGATCGCATCGCGCTGGTCGAAACCTACGCCAAGGAAAACGGCTTCTGGCGCGGATCGGATTACAACCCGGTCTACACCGACACGCTGCATCTCGACATGGGCACTATCGTGCCCGCCATCTCGGGCCCCAAACGTCCGCAGGACTACATCGCGCTCGACAAGGCCGCAAAGGCGTTCCACGACTATGTGCGCGGCATCCGCGAAGGCAAGGATGCCGGCCCCGACACCGAGGCCCGCTGGGAGGCCGAGGGCGGCGCCCCCGAACCGCGCGACATCCCCGGCAACGAAGGCCACCACAAGAAGGGCTGGTACACCGACGAGGCGGGCCACAAGCACCAGCTGCATGACGGCTCGGTGGTGATCGCCTCGATCACGTCCTGCACCAACACCTCCAACCCCTACGTGATGATCGGCGCCGGTCTCGTGGCCCGCAAGGCGCACGAGCTTGGCCTGACGCGCAAGCCGTGGGTCAAAACCTCGCTCGCGCCCGGCTCGCAGGTGGTGTCGCACTATCTGGAGGCGGCCGAGCTTCAGGACGATCTCGACGCTATCGGCTTCAACCTCGTGGGCTATGGCTGCACCACCTGCATCGGCAACTCCGGCCCGCTGGACGAACCGATCTCGAAATGCATCAACGACAGCGACCTGATCGGCGTCTCGGTGCTCTCGGGCAACCGCAACTTCGAGGGCCGCATTTCGCCGGACGTGCGCGCCAACTACCTCGCCTCGCCACCGCTGGTGGTGGCCTACGCGCTGGTGGGCGACATGAACGTCGACATCGCCAACGACCCGCTGGGCCAGGACAAGAACGGCAACGACGTCTACCTCAAGGACATCTGGCCGTCGCAAAGCGAAATCGCCGAGCTGGTCGAGAAAACCGTCACGCGCGAGGCGTTCCAGTCCAAGTACGCCGACGTCTTCAAGGGCGACGAGAAATGGCAGCAGGTCGAGACCTCCGACGCCGAAACCTACGACTGGCCGCCGCAATCGACCTACGTCCAGAACCCGCCCTACTTCCAGGGCATGAGCAAGAACCCCGGCACGATCTCGAATATCGAGGGGGCCCGCGTTCTGGCGCTTCTGGGCGACATGGTCACGACCGACCACATCTCGCCGGCGGGGTCCTTCAAGGAAACCACGCCCGCCGGGCAGTACCTGCGCGAACGCCAGGTTCCTGTGCGCGAGTTCAACTCCTACGGCTCACGGCGCGGCAACCACGAGGTGATGATGCGCGGCACCTTCGCCAACATCCGCATCAAGAACGAGATGCTGGACGGCGTCGAAGGCGGCTACACCAAGGGCCCCGACGGCGAACAGACCTCGATCTATGACGCCGCAATGGCCTACCAGGATCAGGGCACGCCGCTGGTGATCTTCGGCGGCGAGCAATACGGCGCAGGCTCCAGCCGCGACTGGGCCGCCAAGGGCACCGCGCTTCTGGGCGTGAAGGCCGTCATCGCCGAGAATTTCGAGCGCATCCACCGCTCGAACCTCGTCGGCATGGGCGTGATCCCGTTCGAATTCACCGGCGGCGACACCCGCAAGACGCTGGAGCTGACCGGCGAGGAAGAGGTCTCGATCCACGGGCTCGACGACATCAAGCCGCAGGCCGAGGTGCCCTGCACGATCACCTATAAGGACGGCACTACGAAAGAGATCACCCTCAAGTGCCGGATCGATACGGCGATCGAGATCGAATATGTCGAACACGGCGGCGTGCTGCACTACGTGCTGCGCAACCTCGCGCAGGAACCGATGGCAGCCGAGTAAAGAACACCGGTCACCACAAACAAAGGGCGGGGTTTTTTCCCCGCCCTTTTTTGGTTTCACGTCGAAACCCGCCAAGGCTGTTCTCCACCAAGGCACAGTGTCAGTCGCACGATCACCCATACACCACCGGCTGAGGATCGGGCTGTTTCACTGCCGCGCCGCGAACCGGTTGGATCTCCTCACTTGGCGCGCCGATACGCTCGCCATGTTCACGGATCGCGTCGGGGCTCTCGGCCTCGTAGAAACAGACCGAGCCGATACGCCCGTCCGCTTCGGTCACGGCATAGCTGCGGATCCAGCGCAGCCGGCCGGCCATCGCCTCGCCGGCTTCAACGGATTTCACGTTTGTCGCCGCAAGCTCCTCTTCGTTGGACCAGATGCCGCGGCGGCGGATCATGTAGAGTTCCATGTCGTACCTCCTTCGCTGTAACTGCTCCCCCAAGCGTCGCATCTCACGGCCGCCCGACGCACCAAGCGATCCCGCCAAACACCAAGGGCGATCGTGCCAATTTCCTGATACCGGGTGGATTTCGCGCCGGATTCGCGAAACCATGGTTCCAAGCGGGAGGTCACATGGCTCGAAGCCGCGACAAGCTGCATGTTGTCGTCGTGCTCGTCAACGAAGGGCACGCGTCCACCGCCGTCAGTCCGATTGAAATCTTCTCGTCGGCCGGCACCATGTTCGAAGAACTGCGCGGCAAAGATCCCGATCCCAGATTCCGTGTCACGACCGCCTCGATCGACGGGCGCTCGATCGAAACCGCCCACGGCCTGCGGATCACACCCGATTGCGCCATCGACGAAACCGGCCCCGCGGACCTTGTGATCGCGTCCGCCTCGGGCCCCGTGCCATCGGAATGGATGGCCCGTCACGCCGCGCTCGTCCCATGGCTGATCGAGCGCTACGACGATGGTTGCCTGGTTGCGGGCGTCTGTTCCGGCGTCGCGTTCCTGGCCGAGGCCGGTCTGCTCGATGGCCGGCGCGCGACGACATACTGGGGTGTCGCCGATGCATTCCGGGCGCGCTACCCTGCCGTCGACTGGCGCACCGACCTCCTGATCACTGAGGACGCCGGCATCTTCTGTGGCGGCGGCGTCAACGCCGCCGCCGATCTCAGCCTCTACCTGGTCGAGCGCTTATGCGGTCATCGTGTTGCGGTCGAGTGTTCACGCGCGTTGCTGCTCGACATGCCGCGCCAAGACCAGACGGGATATGCCATCCTGCCACTTGCCCGCCCCCACGGGGACGACCGGATCCGCATGATCGAGGACCACCTGAGCGCCAACTTCCAACGCGACGTCTCGGTCGAAGAGCTCGCGGAACGGGCGGGCATGAGCCGGCGCACCCTGATGCGCCGTTTCAAGGCGGCCACGAATGTTAGGCCCGGAACGTACCATCAGATGCTGCGGATCGCAGCGTCTCGCCGGATGCTCGAAGAAGGCGCCGCCTCGATTCAACAGGTCAGCACAGCAGTCGGCTATGAAGACGCGGCCTTTTTCCGCCGCGTCTTCAAGCGACATTGCGGCATGACACCGGCCGCCTATCGCGATCGCTTTGGGACCAGGGTCTTATAACACCAGGGTCACTGCGCCGTAGGGGCGAAAAGCATCCCTGACACAGCGTATTCTGTCTGCGGGTGCGGGCGATCACGCACCCTCCCCTTGCCGACACCCCCCACGGCCCGTATCTATGTCTCAGCACCCCTCAAACCCCGGGAGAGACAGATGTTCAAAGGACTAGGCCAGCTTGGCGACATGAGCAAAATGATGAAGGCCGCGCAGGAAATGCAGACCAAGATGGCCGACCTGCAGGAAGAGATGCACAACATCACCGTCACCGGCGAATCCGGCGCCGGTCTCGTCAAGGCCGTCTGCTCCGCCAAGGGCGAGCTCAAAAGCCTCGACATCGACCCCTCGATCTTCAACTCCGACGACAAGGAAGTGGTCGAGGACCTGATCCTCGCCGCCATCAAGGACGCCCAGGCCAAGGCCAACGAAAAGGCGCAGGAAGAGATGAGCAAGCTGACCGAGGGCATGGGCCTGCCCGAAGGTATGAAGCTGCCGTTCTGACGGTGAGACGCCGCGCCATCGCGACCCTCCTGCTGTGCTACCTCGGCCTGCCCGCCACGGCACAGGCATGGGCTACGCGCGACCTCTGTCTGATCGACACCCCCCGGATCCATGCAGAGGTCCTGACGCCCGACCTGATGAAGGATATCCGCGCGATTGCCGAAACCATACCCAACGGCACTGGGCGCTACTGGCGCATCACGTCGCCGTCGGGCGCGGCCTCGCATCTCTGGGGCACGATGCACCTCAACATCCCCGCCATCCTGCGCCTTCCCGAAGCGGTCGAGCAGGACATCGCCGCCGCGCGCGTCATCGCCACGGAAGTCGACTTTAACGCGCTCAGCCGCGCGGAACTCGAAAGCCGCTACAATTATCAAACCTACTATCACGAAGAGGCCAGGGTGACCGACTGGGATCTCCCGCTCTCCATGATAAACGCGGTCGGCGAACGTCTGTCCGCGCTCGGCTGGGGCGGGCAGGCGGTCTTTACGCTCAAACCCGCCGCCATCGCCGAGCTTCTGCTGTCCCCGCCCTGCAACGATTTCAATGCCGGCATCTACCCGATCCAGGACCACCGCATAAGCCTTCTCGGCGCGCTTGCCGGGGCCGCCACGATCGGGCTGGAAGCCCCCGGCGCGTTTTTCGACAGATTGGACTCGTCGGATGAAGCCGCGCTGACCACCGCGCTCATCGCCGTCTCCGCCGTCTATCTTGCGCCCGACTTCACCCGCGACGCGTATTCCACGTCCCTCGCGCTTTACCTTCAGGGCCGCATCGCCGACATGATGGCGTGGGAACGAATCCATTTCGACGACACCTACCCCGACGGGCTGGGTCTGGGCTGGCTCGACACGTCCGATGCCTACATCCTGTCCGACCGCAACCGCGGCTTTCTCGACACCGCCAGGTCCGAGCTTGCCAAAGGCGGTGTGTTCATCGCCGTCGGCGCCTATCACCTGCCGGGCGACACCGGCCTGATTGAATTGCTGCGCCGCGACGGCTTCACCGTCACCCGCGTCGCCCTGCCGGACGAGGCCACGCCATGAACTCCACCCGCGACATCGACGCCCTGATCGAGATGATGGCCAAGCTGCCAGGCCTCGGCCCGCGCTCGGCCCGCCGCGCGGTACTGCACATGATCCGCAAGCGCGAACTGCTGCTGTCGCCGCTTGCGGACCTGATGGGCCAGGTCGCCCTGACGGCGCGCGAGTGCGTGATCTGCGGCAATGTCGGCACCACCGAGACCTGCGACATCTGCCTGTCGGAGAAACGCGCCAACGGCATGCTCTGCGTGGTCGAGGACGTGGCCGACCTCTGGGCGATGGAGCGCGCGGGCGTCTTCAAGGGCCGCTACCACGTGCTTGGCGGCACGCTCTCGGCGCTCGACCAGGTCGGCCCCGAGCAGCTTCGCATCCCCAAGCTGGTGAACCGCATCGAGACGGAGAATATCACCGAGGTCATCCTCGCCCTCGGCGCCACCGTCGACGGCCAGACCACCGCGCATTACATCGCCGATCAACTCGAGGACCGCGTCACCCTCACCTCGCTGGCGCAGGGCGTCCCCGTCGGCGGCGAACTCGACTATCTCGACGACGGCACCATCACCGCCGCCCTCAACGCCCGCAAAGCCGTGTAGCGCCCGAACTCCGCCAGCCCGTCGGGGCAGACATCGCGCGCGCTCGCTGCTATTCTGCGCTGCGCCGCGACAGCGGAAAAGGGGACGGCAAATGGAAGACGCCGACATTTTCGCACAGCAGGAGCTTGGCAAGACGATCCGCAACGGCGTCCGCCCGGCCCTCCTATTGGTCGATTTCGTGAACGGCTTTCTAGATCCCGACATCTTCGGTGGCGGCAACACGCTCGAGGCGGCGCAGGCCAGCGTCAGGGTTCTCGCCGCCTTCCGCCAGCGCGATCTGCCCGTCGTTTTCACCCGGATCGTCTATGCCGAGGACGGATCGGATACCGGCGTCTGGTGCGAAAAGGCCCCGCGCCTGGCCGAACTGACGGAGAGCAACCCGGCCAGCCATGTCGCCGACATCCTCGCAACCCGCCCGGGCGAGCTTGTGATCGCGAAGACCCAGCCCTCGGCCTTCTTCGACACCCCCCTCGCCGCCGCCGTGCGCCACCGGGGCGTGGACAGCCTGGTCGTGGTCGGCGCCACCACCAGCGGCTGCGTCCGGGCCACGGTGGTCGACGCGATCAGCGCCAATTTCCGACCCACGGTCCTTTCGGATTGCGTGGGCGACCGGGCGCATGGCCCGCACGAGGCCAGCCTCTTCGACATGCACCAAAAATACGCCAACGTGATCCCGTCCGCCGACCTGCCGCAGCTGCGCCCGCCTCAGGCGTCGGCCAGCTGGTAATGCACGATCCGCCGGGACTCCACCAATTCGGCCTCCGCCGGATCGATATGCGCGCTCCGATAATCCTCGCCGACAAAAGCCTTCAACGACTCTAGACTGTCCCACACCATCACGAAGGCAAACTCCCGCGGCGTCCCCGCATGGGGCGCACCGGGCAGAACCTGCACAATGCCCTTCGTCCCCTTCATCAGCGGAATCGCCGTTTCGTGAAAGAACGTGGCGAACTCCGCTTCCTTGCCCGGCCGCGTCGTCACCTGGAATATTCGCATGATCATGCCAGCATCCTCCCCGTTTCATGCACCCCGCCTCCAACGGGCGAAGATGATCTAGTATACCACGTCCGCCTCGCCCTCGCCCTGCCCCCCCGGCGCACGAAAAAACCGCGCCCGTTCCCGGACGCGGTTTCAATCTCTCTGCCTGTCCGGCAGACGTTACGACTTGTCGTCGTCCTCGTCATTCTCACCATCGTCATCGGGCAGATTGAAGAAGCTGTCGGCGTCGTATTCCTTTTCCTTCTCCTCCTCGCCGGCGGTCTCTTCCCCGCCCAGGCTGAAGGTCTCCAGCCCCTCGATCGCCGTAGGCATCCGCGGCTCGGCATCCGAATCGAGGCTCTGTTCGGTCGACAAGAGCTTGCGGCGCTCATCATCGTCCATCGGCTGGCCTTCCTTGGCCTTCTTCGCGGCGGCCTTCTGTACGGCGGCGTCCAACTCGGTCTGCTTGCACAGGCCCAGTGCGACGGGGTCGATCGGCTGCATGTTCGAGATGTTCCAGTGCGTGCGCTCGCGAATCGTCTGGATCGTCGGCTTGGTGGTGCCCACCAGCTTGGCAATCTGCGCATCGGCCAGCTCGGGATGGAACTTCACCAGCCACAGGATCGCGTTCGGCCGGTCCTGCCGCTTCGACAGGGGCGTATAACGCGGCCCGCGGCGCTTTTCCTCGCCCACGGCAGCGGCATTGTATTTCAGCTTCAGCTTGTGCAGCGGGTCCTTCTCGGCCTTGTCGATATCCTCCTGCGTCAGCTGGTTGTTGGCGACGGGGTCGAACCCCTTCACCCCGGCGGCCACGTCGCCATCGGCGATCCCCTGGATCTCCAACTCGTGCATCCCGACGAAATCGGCAATCTGCTTGAAGCTGATCGTGGTATTGTCCACCAGCCAGACGGCGGTGGCCTTGGCCATCAACGGTTTCGACATTTCTCAAAGGCTCCTTCACGCATATCTTTCCCCTCGCCTGAAACGGCGGTCCCGGGGGCCGGGACGGGTTCTCGTTGTCGGGGAACTTGGCGGCTATATAGTAGCCCCGAACACAAAAAGAAAGAGTGAACATGCGCGCGCTTTTCGCCCTGCTTTTCTCCGCCACCACGGCATTGGCCGACACCGATCGCCCCGGCGAATTCGACTATTACGTCCTCAGCCTCAGCTGGTCGCCCACCTGGTGCGCACTTGAAGGCGACGACCGCGCCTCTCCCCAATGCGACGCGTCGCGCGATCACGGCTGGGTGCTGCACGGGCTCTGGCCGCAATACCACCGCGGCTGGCCCGAACACTGCCAGTCCCCCGAACGCCCGCCGTCCCGAGCCATGACAAGTGACATGGCCGATATCATGGGCACGTCCGGGCTTGCGTGGTACCAATGGAAGAAACACGGCACCTGCTCGGGCCTTTCCGCCCCCGCCTATTACGCCCTGTCACGAGAGGCCTACGGCCGCATCACCCGTCCCGAGGTCTTCCGCAAACTGAAAGACCCGGTCAAGCTCCCGGCCTCCGTGGTCGAAGAGGCCTTTCTCAAGGCCAACCCCACGCTCGAGCCCGACGACATCACCATCACCTGCCGCGCGGGCCGCATCCAGGAGGCCCGAATCTGTCTCAACCGCGACCTCGCCCCAGTCCCCTGTGGCCGCGACGTCGTCCGCGACTGCACGCTGGATGATGCGCTGTTCGATCCGATTCGGTAAGCTGGCCGGGACGCCCTTGGCGAACTTTCCTGCCGTTCGAACATGTGGCCGCGCATCGACGGGCCGCGGGGCGGCGATCCGACAATCGTTCTGAAGCACTTTATCTCTGCAAATTCCAAAAAAAGATCCGCGCGACGCGCTCACGACAACCAAATCGCCGGGCCGTTGGGGCGGCCCGTCGATGCGCGGCGGCGCGGCAAGCCGCGCCTTGATTCCGCGCAAGGCTCCTACTTCAGAACAGGGCTACACCGTCTGAGGCGTTGGCACTTAAATCCCACCTGCAAAAAGACCCCGCGCCCACAAGCTCAAAACACCCGCAGCACCAGCACCACCGCCGCCACCGGCACCAGCAGCACGTGCAGCACCATGTCGAACCAGTTGCTGCTGCCCCAGCCCATCACCCAGGCCACCTGCCCCAGAACGACCACCGCCGCCAGATACCAATTCCCCGTCACCAGCGCATATACACACACCGCCAGCACCATCCCCGCCACCGGCCCCGGCGCATAGCCATACCGATACACATCCACCGGGATCACCCCGAAGGCGCACGCCAGGAACGCGACGTAGGCGCACAGGAACACCGCGATCTCCACGCCCGAAAACCCCGGCACCTCAATCCCCCAAGACACCGCGACATGCCGTAACGCCAGCGCCGGCAACATAATCCCGAACGGCGCCAACACCGCCACCGCGCCATTCACCGCCACCGTGTCACGCCACAAAACGCCGATCAGAACAGCGGCCACCATCGCCAGCCCGGCAGCCAGCGACGACGACAGCATCAGTCCGCTCAGCGCAAACACCACCCAGCCCAGCACCACCGCCACGCCTAGCGTCGCACCCAGCCCACTCATTGCGCCGCCACCCACGCACCATTCAGCACATGCGCCCGAAGCCCCGTCTTGTTGCCCACCGAGTAAGCCAGCGCGATCTCACCCCCCTCCAACAGCCGCAACATCGGATACCTTGCCCCCGCCCCGTTCGGTTCAAGCTCTTGCAAGACCCGCCAACTGTCCCCTTCATCCTCTGACAACAGCAGCCGCAACCGGTCGCCCCCACTTGGGTCGTCATTCGCCGCCATCAGGATGCGTCCACCGCCCAGCGGCAGCGCCGCCACCGGCGCGCTCGGGTTCGGCATGTCCGAGCGCACCACTTCAGACCACGTTTCACCACCGTCCTCGGTATGGCTCACCAGCAGCTTCCCCGACGGCGCGAAATCCCGCAGCCACGCCACCGCGCGGTTCTCCCCCAAGGGCACGATCATTGGCTGGATCGGCTGGCCCGCCCCGGTCATCCGCGCCGTATCCCGCACCCGTCCACCCGGCCCGAACCGCACCAAGGCTCCATGCGCCGCTCCCATCTCGAAATAGGCGGGCAAGCCCGTGCTCCCGTCGGCAAACTGCACCATCGGCGACTTCACCAGGTGCGAGCGGTTCAGAAACGGCGACAGGTTCAGCTTCCGCGCCGCCACCGGCCCGCCCGCCCCCATCTTCACATCGGCAACAGACGCCATAGCCCAGCCCCCCACCGACACCACCGTCGCGAACACATGACCCTGCGCCGCCTCGTTCTGCACCGTATTGCCCAGCGTCACCACCAACTGCGGCGGCTCCATTGCTTCGCCCAAAGCCTGCCGGGTGATCCGCACATCCCGCCCCGCCGCCTGCCAGCCCTCCGGCCCGTGCCGGAACGCGGCACCGTGAATGTCCACATCCGCCTGCGCCTCCTGCGAGCCTTCGAACCACAGCACGTCAAAGCCGCCCTCGGTCACAACCACCGACGCCGAATGCGCCTGTCCCTCATCGACATCGTATTCAAAAACAGTCTCAAAAACAGGAACACCGTCGATCGGCACCGCCCCCGGCACGGCAAAACGCCACACCGGCGGCACGTCCCGCGCAATGGCCCAGGCGCTCACGCCCACGCTCACCACCATCAGGCAAAGGATCATCACCTGCGCCATGCCCACCGCCTCAGCTTGCCTCGTCCCGGAACCCCGTCACCCGATCCGTCGTATCAGCCCACCCGAAAAAAGCAACAAACGGCGCCCCATCGCACCGCCACCTAGCCCCTTGGAGCAACTCTTTTCCTCTGGCTGAAAATATCCCCGCCGGAGGCTCCGACAGATGCCACCGTGCGCACCAATAGCCTATGTCACGTAGGGTGGGTGATAACCCACCTTGGGTGGGCAATAACCCACTGCCGCCTCTACCGTGTCCAGCGCCCCGGCAACCCGCCGGTCCGCCCCGGCGCGGGCTTGCGGATCTTCGAGAACACCGACAACGGCCCCGCCATCAGCCCGCTCACCACGCGGTTCTCCCGCGCCTTCGCCTTGACCTTCTCGATCCGCATCACGTCCTCGATCCGCCGGTCCAGGAACTCCCACGTGCGCGCGTGCCCCTCGCTCTCATCGCCCAGCCAATACAGCACCGTCGACGAATAGACCCCCGAGAGGGTCGCCCGCTTCGTATACCAGTTCACGTCGTCCGAAGTATCGCCCAGCGCCTCCCAGATCTTGTCACAGGTGCCCCAGACGGCCTTTGCCCCGTCCACCGCGTGATGCGGCAACGCAAACAGCGTCACGCCCCGGCGCACCAGTTCCTTGTCCTCGACTGCCTCCAGCCGATAGCGCACGGCGGCCGCGACCCGCGCGCTGTACCGCATCTGGCTCAGGTCCTCCTGTTCCATCCGCTCCAGCATGGCCGCGTCGCCTTCGGCGTGAAAGGCCAGCGCCAGATCCACCGCGCCCCGCGGGCACGCGGCCCGCGCCACGCCCATCGAAACACCGGCATCCTCCACCGCGGCGCGGAACGTGGCCTCGGTCCATCCGTCAAAGGCCACATGCGGTTTCGCCGCTTCCAAAAGCTGCGTTTTCACGTCGGGATCACTCATTCCGGGGCTCCTTTTCGTGCTGGTCTGTGTCGCCATCCTGTCGCTAGACAAACTAGAACGGCTTTGCTATACGGCCACTTCCTGCAACTTATGCAACTTTAACCTAGAAAGGTGGTGACAACCACATGCAGGTCAGTGTTCGCGACAACAATGTCGATCAGGCGCTTCGTGCCCTGAAAAAGAAACTGCAGCGTGAGGGCGTTTTTCGTGAAATGAAGCTTCGGCAACATTTCGAGAAACCGTCCGAGAAAAAAGCGCGCGAAAAGGCCGAGGCTATCCGCCGCGCCCGCAAGCTCGCACGCAAGAAGGCCCAGCGCGAAGGTCTCCTGTAAGACCGCCGCAATGGCCACACGCATTGTCAAGACGACCCCCGGGCACCCGCTTCGGGGGTTTGTCTTTATTTCGGGGGGGGGCACTCCCCCGTTTTGGAATCAGCCGCCCGCGCCTATATGATGGCGCAACACGAACCCGTTGAGATCTAGCCGATGACCGATTCTGCGCCCATCACCCAGGATGTCCTGACCATCCCCCGCAAGCTGCCCGAGGGGCCGATCAACCTTGTCGGCCTCACCCGCGACGCCCTGCGCGACACCCTGATCGCCCACGGCACCCCTCAAAAGCAGGCCAAGATGCGCGTCAATCAGATCTGGCAATGGATCTACCAGTGGGGCGTGCGCGATTTCGCCGCCATGACCAACCTCTCCAAGGCCTACCGCGCCGAACTGGCCGAGAAGTTCGTCATCCAACTGCCCGAGATCGTCGACCGCCAGATCAGCGCCGATGGCACCCGCAAGTACCTTGTCCGAATCGCCGGCGGGCACGAGGTGGAAACCGTCTATATCCCCGAGGAAGACCGCGGCACGCTCTGCATCTCCAGCCAGGTCGGCTGCACCCTCACCTGCTCCTTCTGCCACACCGGCACGCAAAAACTGGTGCGCAACCTGACCGCCGGTGAGATCATCGGCCAGGTCATGCTGGCCCGCGACGATCTGGATGAATGGCCCAAGCCCGGCGTCGGCATGGGCACCGACGGCCCGCGCCTGCTGTCGAACATCGTGCTGATGGGCATGGGCGAGCCGCTCTACAATTTCGAAAACGTCCGCGACGCGATGAAAATTGCCATGGACGGCGAAGGCATCGCGCTCTCGCGCCGCCGCATCACGCTGTCCACCTCCGGCATCGTGCCAGAGATTCACAAAACGGCCGAGGAGATTGGCTGCATGCTCGCCGTCAGCTTCCACGCCACCACCGACGAGGTGCGCGACAAGCTGGTGCCGATCAACCGCAAGTGGAACATCGCCGCGCTACTCGAGGCCCTCCGCGCCTATCCCAAGGCCAGCAATTCCGAGCGGATCACCTTCGAGTACGTCATGCTCAAGGACGTCAATGACAGTGATGCGGACGCCCGCCGCCTGATCAACCTGATCAAGGGCATCCCGGCCAAGATCAACCTCATCCCGTTCAACGAATGGCCCGGCGCCCCGCACCAGCGCTCCGACTGGGACCGGATCGAGAAATTCGCCGATATCATCTACAAGGCCGGCTACGCCTCGCCCATCCGCACCCCGCGGGGCGAGGACATCATGGCCGCCTGCGGCCAGCTCAAATCCGCCACCGAGCGTCAACGCAAATCGCGCCGCGAAATCGAAGCCGAGGCGGGACTGTGAAAATTCACGTAATCCCGGGCTTGACCCGGGATCGCGGCACCTCTTAAACCCCCGGACCAAGCCGGGGGACCCTTTGATTCATTTCCCCCCGCCGCCCGCCATCCCGCCCTTTTTCATCCACACCGCATCAACTGGAATACCCGATGGCTTCCGACACCGAACTGCTTCTCTGCCCCGTCAACCTGCGCCACCTCGAAACCCACACCCGCGCCTATGAAGAGGCTGTCGCAATGGCCAAGCGCCGCGGTGCCAAGCTGATCGTCGCCACCGTCGCGCCCGAGATCGAACGCAACCTCAACATCTACGACTCCGAGGTCTACTGGTCGCAGCAACTGGCGAAATTCATCAAGGACAACCCCGCCGACGGGGTCGAGGTCGAAACCGTCGTGCGAAAGGGCGCGGTCCACCGTCAGATCGTCAAGCTGGCGGACGAGCGCAAGGTCGATGTGATCGTCATGGACTCGGCCAACCCCAAAGTGCAGGACTACCTTCTCGGCACCACGGCCAGCCACGTGGTCACCCACGCCAACTGCTCGGTCTACGTCGTGCGCGGCTGATCGCACTCACAGCCTGACGCCGAACCAAGGCGAAGGTTGCTGTCAGGGGTGACAGTGCTAGGTGTCTCGCAAACCGAAGACCAGCACTGGACGACCGATGTTTCTTTTGACCCGTATCCTGTTCGTGGCCGCGCTCGGCCTGTTTTTCCTCACGCCGGCCAGCGCGCAAGAGGCCAACGTACCCTCCGCCGAGGCGCAGCAGCTCATTGATCTGCTCGAAAACCCCGAGGCCCGCGACGCTTTGATCCAGTCGTTGCGCGGTGCTGCCGAAACCACGGGAAACGAAATCGTCGAACCCGAGGAAGACACCTCCATCGGTCGCCAGCTGGCGGATTTCACCAAGTCCTTCTTCGAGACCGCCGCCACCTCCATCGGCTCCGCCCTCAGCGCGGTCATCGCCCTGCCGACCACGCTCATGGCGCTGGAAGGCGGGCAACTCGACGTGCTGTGGGAGGCGCTTCAGGCGCTCGCCGTGGTCATCGTCGTCACCGTCGGCGCCTATCTCCTGCTGCGCGCCGGCGCGAAACTGATCTATCGCCGCATGGGCGACAAGGCCCATGACTGGGGCTTCGTGCGCACTCTTGCGGTCGTCGCGGCCACCACGCTCATCGACATCCTCGTGGTCCTCGCAGCCTGGGGCCTCGGCTATCTCGTCGCGCTCTATCTCTACGGCGAAACCGGTGTCATCGGCGTGCGCCAGACGCTCTATCTCAACGCCTTCCTGCTTGTCGGGCTGGCCAAGGTGGCGCTCCGCGCGGTCCTCGCGCCAACAACCCACGAACTGCGTTTCATCGCCATCTCCGACGTCGCCGCCCGCCGCATGTCGTCGTGGTTCGGCGGCATCGCCTCGGTGATCGGCTATGGCCAGCTCCTGATCGTCCCCATCGTGAACCGGCAGGCCTCCTATGCCGCCGGGCGGGGCATCTCGACCCTTCTGGCCTTCATCGCCATCGGCATGGCCGCCATCCTGGTGGTGCGCTCGCGCAAGGACGTCGCCGGCTGGATCCTCGGCCCCACCCCCGAAGAGCGGCCCAGCGCGCTGCGCTTTATCGGGCGCAACTGGTACATTCCCGTGCTGCTGTATCTCGCCGGCCTCGCCGTCATAGTGGCCGCGCGCCCCGATGGCCTCATCCTGCCCTTGCTGCTGAACTCCGCCGAAGTGATCGGCATCATCATCCTCGGGGTGTTGATCTCGGGCGGGCTGTCACGCTTTGCGGTGCGCGGGATGCACATGCCGATGAATGTCAGCAGCCGGATGCCCACGCTCGAACCGCGGATCAACTCGCTGCTTGGCCGCGTGATCCAGGTCGTGCGCGTCTTCATCGTGATCGGCGTGCTGGCCTTCGCGCTCGACGCCATCGGCCTGTGGGACATTTCCGGCTTCATGCGCAGTGAGTTCGGCACCTGGGCCGCCGGCGCCATCGTCAGCATCGCGTTCATCCTGCTCGCCGGCGCGATCCTATGGCTGGCGCTGGTGTCCTGGGTCGACTACCGCCTGAACTCGGAAATCGGCTCCGCCCCCACCTCGCGCGAGATCACGCTGCTGACGCTCTTGCGCAACGCCGCGACCATCGCGCTCATGGTCATCATCCTGATGTTCGTGCTGGCCGAACTTGGCGTCGACATCGCCCCGCTCATCGCCTCCGCCGGTGTGCTGGGTCTGGCCATCGGTTTCGGCGCACAGAAGATGGTGCAGGACATCATCACCGGCATCTTCATCCAGTTCGAGAACGCCATCAACGTGGGCGATGTGGTCACGCTGGGCGGGACCACCGGCACGGTCGAGAAGCTGACCATTCGCTCGGTCACCCTGCGCGACCTGCACGCGGTGGTCCATGTCATACCGTTCTCGTCCGTGGATATGGTGTCGAACTACGTGCGGGACTATTCCTACTTCGTCGCCGACGTGGGTATCGCCTACCGCGAGAACGTCAACGACGGCAAGGATGCCATGGTCGACGCCTTCGAAGAGTTGCGGGCCAGCGAGGAAGGCGAGAACATCACCGGCGATCTGGAATGGTTCGGCGTGCAGTCGCTGGGCGACAGCGCCGTGGTCCTGCGCGCCCGGATCAAGACCGTGCCGGGCACGCAATGGGCCACCGGTCGCGCCTATAACGAGATCTGCAAACGGATCATGGACGAGCGCGGCATCGAAATTCCCTTCCCGCACCAGACCATCTATTTCGGCGAGGACAAGGACGGCACCGCAACCCACCTGCGCCTTGACCGCAACGCGGACGACGCCAAAACGATCGAGGGGTCCAGCCAGCCTCCGGCGAAGGACACGAAGAAAACCAAGGACCCCCATCTCGACATGGAAGACGACGCCGACGCCTGACGGGGGCGGCATTTTCTGCACAGAAAATGTCCCGGAAAATGCGCATTTTCCGGGCGCGGAATTTTCGATAGTTCCGCGCCCCACCGCACGGTCTGTTCATTCAGCCCGCCGGACCACGGCACCGTCGCGATACCGATGGTAATACCGACGTTATACAGACGGAGTTTTCGGCGTATCCAGCGCCATTAACCCTTGCGCCCACAATGTGCAGAAATCTTTTTCGTGACACATTTCGGGACGATTGTCGCCACGCGCCACCACTATCCCGGTTTCATCAACCTATTTGTGGAAGGGTAGGAAACGATGGGACTTGAAACCAAAAACGACATCCGTGATTTCGTCATTCGCGAACGCCAACGCTGCGTCTCTGACCGGGAATGGAAGTTCCGGCTGCGCGGTTACGGCTTTGCCATTCGCGACACCGAGCAGGGCCGCATGGTCACCTCGCTGATCGGTCGCGGCGATCTCTGCACGCTGGGTGCTGGCGCCTGATAACGCCGTTACAGGGTTGAATTTCCGCGCCGCACGGTATTCGCTGTGGCAAAGCGGAAAGGACACCCATGACATCCTATCTCGGCGTGATCGGCGGCTCCGGCCTCTACCAGATCGACGGCCTGCAACACTCTGAATGGGTTACGGTGGACACCCCCTGGGGCGCGCCCTCCGACCAGATCCTGACAGGTATGCTGGGCGACACCTACATGGCCTTTCTGCCCCGCCATGGGCGCGGCCACGTGCATTCGCCCTCGACGGTGCCTTACCGCGCCAATATCGACGCGCTGAAACGCATCGGCGCGACCGACATCATCAGCGTCTCCGCCTGCGGCTCGTTCCGCGAAGAGATGGCGCCGGGCGATTTTGTCGTTGTGGATCAATTCATTGACCGCACCTTCGCCCGCGAAAAATCATTCTTCGGCCAAGGCTGCGTCGCTCATGTCAGCGTTGCGCATCCGACCTGTCCGCGGCTAGGGTCCGCCTGCGCCGAAGCCGCCCGCGCGGCCGGTGTGACCGTCCATGACAGCGGCACCTACCTCGCCATGGAAGGCCCCCAGTTCAGCACGCTGGCGGAATCGAAAATGTACCGCGACAGCTGGGGCGCCGACGTCATCGGCATGACCAACATGCCCGAGGCCAAACTCGCCCGCGAGGCCGAGCTTTGCTACGCCTCCGTCGCCATGATCACCGATTACGACAGCTGGCACCCCGACCACGGAGAGGTCGACGTCACGCAGATCATCGCCACCCTTCTGGGCAACGCCGACAAGGCCCGCGACATGGTCGCCCGCCTGCCCGGCCTGCTGGGATCGGAAGACCGTGACGCCTGCCCTCATGGCTGCGACCGCGCGCTCGAACACGCAATCCTCACCGCGCCCGAGGCCCGCGATCCCGCCCTCGTCGCGCGCCTGAACGCCGTCGCCGCCCGTGTCCTTTAGAAAGGTTTAACCCGATGCCCCTAGACCTCTGGCTGACCTTCGTCGCGGCGACCATTGCTTTGCTGCTGATTCCCGGCCCGACCGTTCTGCTGGTCTTGTCCTACGCGCTCAGCCAGGGAAAACGCGTCGCTGTCGCCAGCGCCACCGGCGTCGCGCTTGGCGATTTCATCGCGATGACCGCGTCCCTTCTGGGCCTCGGTGCGCTCGTTCTGGCCTCGGCCACGCTGTTTACGGTGCTGAAATGGATCGGCGCGGCGTATCTCGTCTATCTCGGGGTCAAGCTGTTGCGCAGCCCGCCCAGCACCGGGTTGAATCACACGACCACCGGCGCGAAACCCGCGCAGGGCGTCTTCTGGCACGCCGCCGCCGTCACCGCGCTGAACCCCAAGTCGATCGCGTTCTTCATCGCCTTCGTTCCGCAATTCGTCAGCGTCGACAGGGCCTTGGCCCAACAATTCGCAATACTGATCGCCACCTTCGTGGGCCTCGCCTGGCTCAACGCGCTGGCCTATGCCCTGCTGGCGGACCGCCTGCGCCAGACCATCGGGCGGCCCTCGGTCATCACCTGGCTCACACGCGGCGGCGGCGCGGCGCTGGTGGGCATGGGCGCCATGACAGCCGCCCTGCGCCGGGCCTAACTGTTCTTCTTGATGAATTTCCGGATGAACCCGCGGATTTCCCGCGCCGCGCTGGTGTCCATCTCCTTGCACAGCTCGATGAACGTGTCGCGGTCGTCCTTGTTCAGCCGCAGGATCAGCTGGCTGTCTTTCTTCCCGGCTTTCTTGTCGTCACTCTTGGCCACGCGAGCTCCTGATTTGCGTTTTCCGTCACCGGCGTCGCAAGGTATATACAAAGCATATGCAGCCTTGGCAAACCCTCTTGCAAATCAATTCCTTGGCCGTCAATACCCCGCCGATCCCAGCCAAACCTTGCGATTTTGCGCCAGTTGCGCCAAACGCAAAGGCGGACAGGCCCAACCGGAGACACCGCCATGCCCAACGCGAAAACGGTCAAGGATTACATCCGCACCATCGTCGATTTCCCGCATGAAGGCATCATGTTTCGCGATGTCACCACACTCTTTGCCGACCCGCGCGGGCTGCGGCTTGCGGTGGACCAGCTCCTGCACCCCTATGCAGGCATGGCAATCGACAAGGTGGTGGGGCTCGAGGCGCGCGGCTTCATCCTCGGCGGCGCGGTGGCGCACCAGCTGGGCAAGGGGTTCGTGCCCATCCGCAAGAAAGGCAAGCTGCCCGGCAAGGTGATCTCGGAAGAGTACCAGTTGGAATACGGCGAGGCGATCGTCGAGATCCACGACGACGCCATAACCCCCGGTGAAAAGGTTCTGCTGGTCGATGACCTTCTGGCGAGCGGCGGCACGGCCGAGGCCGGGATCAGGCTGATCGAACGGCTCGGCGGCGAGATCGTCGGCTGCGCCTTCGTCATCGACCTGCCCGATATCGGCGGCCGCGCCCGGCTCGAAGCGCTCGGCATGGATGTCCACGCGCTATGCGCGTTCGAGGGTGACTAAAGCTCTTCGTACCAGTCGTCGATGATCTTCACGGCCTCTTCCGCTGTCTCGACGAACTGAAAGAGATCAAGGTCCTCGGCGCTGATCGTGCCTGCGTCCGACAGGGCCTCCCAGTTAATAATCCTGCGCCAGAATTCCTCACCGAACAGCAGGAACGGTACCCGCTTCATCCGATCGGTCTGGATCAGGGTCAGTGCCTCAAACATCTCGTCCAGTGTGCCGAACCCGCCGGGAAAGCAACAGATCGCCTTGGCCCGCATGAGGAAATGCATCTTGCGGATGGCGAAGTAATGGAAGTTGAAGCACAGGCCCGGCGTCACGTATTCGTTCGGCGCCTGCTCATGCGGCAACACGATGTTCAGCCCGATCGAGGTGCCCCCCGCATCGGCAGCCCCCCTGTTGCCCGCCTCCATCACGCCGGGCCCGCCGCCCGTGGCCACGACGAACTCGCGCCCGTAGCTTTGCATCGACTTCTCGGTCAGCATCTTCGCAAAGCTGCGCGCCTCGTCGTAGAAGCGAGACAGCTCCGCCAGCGTCTCGGTGCGTGCGGTGTCCTTGACCGCCGGTTCGGGAATGCGCGCGCCGCCGAACAGGACCACCGTGCTTTCGATGCCGCGTTCGTTCAGGATCATCTCGGGCTTCAGCAATTCCAGCTGCAAACGCACGGGCCGCAACTCGTCCCGGCAGAGGAAATCGTCGTCGGCAAAGGCCAGCCTGTACGCGGGCGCACGGGTCTGTGGCGTGTCGGGCACCTGTGCGGCGGTGCTGCGGTCGGAATGCGCATCCCGGAACTGGCTATTGCGGTCGTCTTTCATCCTGCACTTCCCTGTTGGGTTCGTTTTCTCAGGCGTATAGGGTTCCGCACGATTTGCCTAGCCACGGGCACGTGCGAAAGGGGTCGAAATGGACTGGAAAACCGAGATTGCCGCCGCGAAATTCCGCATCGCCCCGCACCTGCGCCGCACCCCGGCGGCCGAGATGTCGGGCTTCGGCCTCGACCACCCCATCGAGGTCAAGCTGGAGCACACCCAGCACACCGGCAGCTTCAAGCCGCGCGGGGCCTTCAACACCCTTCTGTCACAGGACGTTCCCAAGGCCGGGCTGGTCGCGGCCTCGGGCGGCAACCACGGCGCGGCAGTCGCCTTTGCCGCCGCCAAGCTGGGCCATCGCGCCCGCATCTACGTGCCTGAAATGGCCGGACCCGCCAAGATCGCGCTCATCCGCGACCAGGGCGCCGACCTGCACGTGGTCGAGGGCGCCTATTCCAACGCTCTGGATGCCGCCCGCGAGTACGAGGCCGAAACCGGCGCGATGCAGATCCACGCCTACGACGCGCCAGCCACCGTGGTCGGCCAGGGCACCTGCATGGCCGAGTGGGAGGACCAGGGGCTGAGGGCCGACACCATCCTGATCGCGGTGGGCGGCGGCGGGCTGATTGCAGGGGCGCTCGCGTGGCTCGACGGGCGTCGCAAGGTCGTGGCCGTCGAGCCGGAAACCTGCGCCGCGCTCAACGCCGGTCTCAAGGCCGGCAAGGGCGTCGATGTCGAGGTCTCTGGCGTCGCCGCCAACGCGCTCGGCGCCCGGCGCATCGGCTCGATCTGTCTTGAGCTCGCGCAGCAGAACGGCGTGACCGCCGTGACCATGGATGACGACGCCATCACCGCCGCCCAGCACGCGCTCTGGAAAGACGCCCGTCAGCTTGTCGAACCCGCCGGCGCCACCGCGCTCGCGGCCTTGACCAGCGGCGCCTACCGGCCCGAAAAAGATGAACGGGTTGCGGTACTTGTCTGTGGCGGCAACCTCGCACCGGACCCGCTCTCGGCGGATTGACGCCCGTTTTTCCACGGTGCCTTACCGCCCGGGAACACCCTCCGAAATCCTTGCGTTGAGGCCTCAGTGTGCCGGTGGGCATCCCGTCCGTACGGCAAGAATATGTGAGTGAGGAGGACTACCCATGAAAAAGCGACTTCTGAGCCTGACCCTTGTCAGCACGCTCGGCGCAGGCGCCGCGATGGCGGATGTCGACGCCACCGCCGTGACCGACCTGAACCTGCGCGCGGGCCCCAGCCCGGCACAGCCCGTGATCGACGTCATTCCCAATGCCGGTGCGGTCAGCATCCAGGGCTGCATCGAGGCCAGTTCCTGGTGCGAGGTCAACTATAACGGCACCGAGGGCTGGGCCTATGGCGACTATCTCGCCGCGTCCACCGATGCCGGCTCGGTCCGCGTGATCGAAAACCGCAGCGCCATGAACCTGCCCACTGCCACCTACGAGTACAGCGAGGCCGACTCCGTCGCAGCAGGCGGCGCCATCGGCACGGTGGTCGACGATACATACGTCACCCCGGTGACCCCGGCGGACAACACGGTCGTCTACGTGCGCGACAACCCGATGGAGCCGATCTATCTCGATGGCGAAGTCGTGACCGGCGCACAACTGCCCGCGGCGGTTGGCCTGCAACCTGTCCCAGATACGGAGTATCGCTACGCCTACGTGAACGGCGTGCCGGTGCTGGTCGAACCGGCAGAGCGCCGCGTGGTCTACGTGGTACGCTAAGACCGATCCACAAGGATATGACGATTGGCGGGTGTCCCGGGACGCCCGCCTTTTTCGTGCGCCCGTGAATGAAGCTGCCGCTAACGCCCCGCGTCGCGTCGCATTGCGGTCCACCCCATCCGCCAGTATAGGGCATTCCAGCACAACACGACCTGCCACGGGAGCACGCCAGACATGTCCAACGCACAGCTTGAAACAGCCATCGAGTCCGCATGGGAAAACCGCGATCAGATCACGCCCAGCACAGGCGGCGAAACCCGCGAGGCGATCGAGGATACGCTCAACGCCCTCGATAGCGGCAAACTGCGCGTGGCCGAACGGCAGGACAACGGCGACTGGCACGTCAACCAGTGGGCCAAGAAGGCCGTTCTGCTGGGCTTCCGCCTCAAGGACATGGAGCCGCAGGCAGGCGGCCCGCAGGGCAGCACCTGGTGGGACAAGGTCGACAGCAAGTTCAAGGGCTGGGGCGACACCGAATGGAAAGAGGGCGGCTTTCGCGCCGTGCCGAACTGCATCGTGCGCAAATCGGCCTATATCGCGCCCGGCGTGGTGCTGATGCCGTCCTTCGTGAACCTCGGCGCTTACGTGGACGAGGGCACGATGGTCGACACCTGGGCCACCGTCGGCTCCTGCGCGCAGATCGGCAAGGGCGTGCACCTGTCGGGCGGCGTCGGCATCGGCGGCGTGCTGGAACCGATGCAGGCCGGCCCCACGATCATCGAGGACAACTGCTTTATTGGCGCCCGCTCCGAGGTCGTCGAAGGCTGCATCGTGCGCGAAGGCTCGGTGCTTGGCATGGGCGTCTATATCGGCAAATCCACCAAGATCGTCGACCGCGAAACCGGCGAGGTCTTCATGGGCGAGGTTCCCCCCTACTCGGTCGTCGTGTCGGGCTCGATGCCCACCAAGAACAACCTCAACCTCTATTGCGCCGTCATCGTCAAGCGCGTGGACGAACAGACCCGCTCCAAGACCGCCATCAACGAGCTGCTGCGTGACTAAACCCTGCGCGGCAGACCCGGCACGAGGTCCCTCATGGCCAAAGACCCTGACAAGAAGAAACCCCAGCAGGTCTTCACCCTGCTGGTCGAAATCGGCCGCAAACAGGGCGACGGCCTGCCGGACACCGCCACTGGTGCCGCGCTGGTGATCTATGCCTCCGGCGTGGACGAGGCCGAGGCGGTGCGCGAAACCGTGGCGATCCTGAAACAGGCCGACACCGCACCGCTGGATGTCTCGGGCTATGGCACGCTCGACGAGCGACTGGCCGAGGGCCACGAGATCAGCGACGACGAGAAAGTACTGATGCAACGTGTTCTGGACGAAAACGCCGTGATCGTCGCCCAGATGACGCCCTTCTACGACTGACCCTCCGCGCGGTTCACGCCGCGCGGCTTGTCGCCAGCGTCACTGCCTCGAACGGTTTAAGAACCGGCCAGACCGGCTTGGCGTGCTCGGGCAGGCGGTTGCGGTCGAAATCGGCCAGAATACTCGCGGCGATCGCCTCGGGCTTGCGCCGCATCCGACCAATGTAAAGGCTCTCCAGCGCACATCCTGCCGCCAGCACGGCCTCGTGCCCGGGCAACAGCAGATGGTGATAGCTCACAAGGTCCGGACCCTTGGCCTGAAACGCCGAGCGGTCGTTCACCAAGTGCCGCGCGGGGACCAGCACCGCCTCGCGGCCAAACATATATTCCACCTCGCTGCCATGCATCACCAGCCGTTGCTGCGGCGACACCACGATATCCTGCGTCAGCTTGAAATAGGGCGCACGCAAGCGGATGGGCCGGAAACTGCCGCGCGCGGGCACGGTCCGCTTGACCACCTGCAAGACCGGCACGCGCTGGCCATCATCCGTTACCACGATGTCGCCGCGCCGGATCTCGCCCGCCGGGCGTTCACCGCGGTCGGTCATGATCGGCACCTGCGCCGTCAGTGCGGGCAAGGGCCCCACCGGCTCGATCTTGTCCGACAGCGCCAGGAACGTCACCTCCTCGTCCACCTCGAAATTGCAGCCATGCGCGAAGATGGCGTTCAGATCATCGACCGGCAGCGGCAAGGTGGCATTCAGCGCCACAGTCTCCACCTGGTCGGTCTCGGGCCGCTCCAGCGTCAGCCGTGCCCAACCTTCGGCGCTGTCCCACGAATAGGTCAGCCGCAAGATGTCCAGCCGCCCGTCGTTCTTCAACGGCAGGGTGCCATGGCAGATGTCGTCGCCCTGCGCATCCACCAGCACGATCCCGCCCTGCGGCAACGCCTGGATCGTGAACAATCCGGGCATCGGCCATGTCCGCCGAAACGCCAGCAAGGTCTGCGGCCGCGTCTCGGCCGAGATGCGGGTCTCGACCACCAGGCTACCCCGGTGCAACACCCGGTCCGCGCCGGTTTCCGTCAGCCGCGGGTCCGCCTTGAACCAACCGTCGTTGCCATCTCGAAGTCCAATCCAGCCCATTGTCACGCCGCCCATTTCTTGGACAGGATCTGCGCCTCGTAACCGCGCAGCATCCGTCGTGCCGCGGGGCTGTACCCCTCGGCGGTTTCCGGGTCGATTTCGGGGAACAGGGTGCAGATTTCTTCCAGCACATCGGCCTCGAAACTGTTCTTGATCTGCGGTCCGGGCAAAAAGCTTTCGGTCGGCAGCCCTTCGGACATGATCACCTGGTGCCGATCAAACAGCAGGTGAAAGTAATCCACACTCTCCACCTCGATGCGCCGCACGCTGCGGTCGTTGACCAAGTCCTTGGCCGCCACCAGCACCTCGCGCTCGCCGAACAGCAGCTCGGCCAGGCTGTCGCGGATCAGCACCCGGTGCAGCGGCGACAGCCAAAGCTCGCCATGATCGCCAAACGTGCCTGCCAGGATGCGGATCGGCGCATAGGGCCCGGCACCCGCCACCTCGCGGTGGCCGACCCAGCGCAGTGGTTGCAGGCCCTCATCCCGTGTCGCCACCAGGTCTCCCACCCGCAGGTCCTCGACTTGCACCTCGCCGCGTTCGCACAGGATGCGTGACCCGCGCACGAAACACGGGATCGAGTTCAGCGTGACAAAGCCGGTGTCGCTCTGCCCGTTCGTGCTCTCTACCGTGTAGGTGAAATTGACTTCCTCGACGTCGCCGTCCCCGACGACCGTGATGGTGCCGTCCGCGTTCAGCTGCACCGTCTGGCCCGTGGCCAGCGTGACAGTGCTGCCCGCGACGACGTTTTGACCGTTGATCTGCGTGATCGTCAGTGCGCCGGCGGTGTTGTTTACGTCGTTGTCCAGAACATCCAGCGTCTTCGATCCTGTGGGAAACAGGTTCGACGTGTCGTCCTGCGCCACCAACGTTGTCTGCACGCTGTCGCCCGCGATGATCAGCGTCGAATCGTAGTTTGCGTCCGTCACGTCCGCGATCCCGATCCGGATCGAGTTCACGTCGCCAGAGTTAACCGGGATCGTCAGGGTCATCGTGACGGTAAAGCCGTCCATCTCGGTGTTGTACTGGTCCGAGGTGTTGTCGACGAAAAGGTTGGCGTTGGACCCGGCATTCAGGTTGTTGGGGTCGATATCCCCGTCACCCACGCTTAGCGGCACCTGTGTGCCGTTGATCCAGACACCGACGAAATCCTGGAACGCGCCGGTCGCGTATTCGGGAAATTCCTCCGACGCGAAGACGAACTGCATCGTCATTACGTCGCCGGTCGGAATGAAATCCACGTCCAGATAGGACGCATCGTATGTATTGGTACCCGCGGCCGCGTTGAAGAGCGGATCGTTGTTCGGCCCGCTCGAGCTTGTCGTGGTGCTCGCGGACTGGTTCGAGTTGGTCGACCACCAAGGCGAGTTGTTGGTAAATCCTCGCAAGTCACCGGTCGAGAACATCACACCGCTGTCCGAGGGCATCACTCCCGGCGAAATCGTGTCACCCTGTGTATATATTCCAGAGGAATCATTGTCGCCTGTATAGGACGCTGACACCACCTGAACACCGTCGCCGAATATGGCGTTCGCCATCTCGGTCGCGGACGCACCGCGATCTATCGGGATTTCGACACCCCTGACCATACTGCCCACCTCATGTACGTCCAAGGTCAGCACACGCCAAGAATCGGCTTTTCCGGTGGTCCGGTCTGACACGCCGCAGCTTGTTTTTTTGCGCTTGCTGACGTGTCGGGCGATTTGCCCAGCTGCTCTTTTGCCCTGCCTCGGGTCATTTATTAAGGATTGATTAACACGTTTTTTTCGCCTTGTTAAGAAATTCCGTCACCGATCATGCCCCGAGGACAAACTTTTTTCCGGGCGCGGGTTTGCGGTTACAAACCGTGCAGGCTAGGTCTGTCGAAAATTCACAGGATACCCCAAATGCCGCAGAACTCCGCCCCGACCGACCCCGTCGACCTGACCGCGCAACTGGTGCGCTGCGCTTCGGTCACCCCCGAAGAAGGCGGCGCACTGCAACTGCTTGAACGTCTGCTTTCCAACGCGGGCTTCACCTGCACCCGCGTGGATCGCAACGGCATCGCCAATCTCTATGCGCGCTGGGGCGACAAGAACGCCACCCGCAGCTTCGGCTTCAACGGCCATACCGACGTGGTGCCGGTGGGCGACGCCGATGCATGGACCGCCGATCCCTTCGGCGCCGAGATTCGCGACGGCCAGCTTTGGGGCCGGGGGGCCACCGACATGAAATCCGGCGTCGCCGCATTCGCCGCCGCCGCCATCGACTTCGTGCAGGACGCACCTCCCGAGGGCGCGGTGATCGTGGCCATCACCGGCGACGAGGAAGGCGATGCACGGGATGGCACCGTGGCCCTGCTGGACTGGATGGCGCAGGAAGGCGAAGCGATGAGCGCCTGCCTCGTGGGCGAACCCACCTGCCCCGAAACCATGGGCGACATGATCAAGATCGGCCGCCGGGGCTCGTTGTCCGCCTGGATCACCCTCACCGGCGTGCAGGGCCATTCCGCCTACCTCCACCGCGCCTGCAATCCGCTGCCCGCCATGGCGCGGCTGGCCGACCGCCTGTCCTCACACACGCTGGACGAAGGCACCGCCCACTTCGATCCCTCCACGCTGGCCGTGGTGACCATCGACACCGGCAATCCGACGACCAACGTCATTCCCGAAAGCACCCGGATGACCGTCAATATCCGCTACAACGACGCGCATAGCGGGGACAGCCTGACCAACTGGCTGCAATCCGAACTCGATGACGTCTGCGAAGCGTTCGGCGTGCGCGGCGACATGCAGGTCAAGAACTCGGGCGAAAGCTTCCTCACCCCGCCCGGCCCGCTGTCGGATCTGGTTGCACGCGCGGTCGAGTCCGAAACCGGCGTCACGCCCGTCCTGTCCACCAGCGGCGGCACCTCGGACGCGCGCTTCGTCAAGGATCACTGCCCGGTCGTGGAATTCGGCCTCGTGGGCCAGACCATGCACCAGGTCGACGAGCGGGTCGAAGTGGCGCAGATCGAGCAGTTGAAGGCGATCTATGCCCGCATCCTGAAAGACTATTTCGCGTGATCCGGCAACAGCTTGTCATCATGCTGAAAGACCCGCGCCCGGGCCAGGTTAAAACCCGCCTGGCCCGCGATATCGGCCCAGTCGCTGCCACCTGGTGGGTCCGCCACCAGACCGCCCGCCTGCTGCGCCGCCTGCGCGATCCGCACTGGAACCTCGTGCTGGCCGTCGCCCCTGACGTGGCGGGCCTCACCAGCCGCGCCTGGCCTGCCGATCTTGAGCGCATGCCCCAAGGCCCCGGCGACCTTGGCGCCCGCATGGCCCGCGTCATGCGGACCCGTCCGCCCGGGCCCGTCTGCATCGTCGGCGGCGACATTCCCGGCATCACCCGCGCTCACATCGCCCGCGCCTTTGCCACGCTCGGACGGCAGGACGCGGTCTTCGGCCCGGCCCCCGATGGCGGCTACTGGCTGATCGGGATGAAACGCACCCGCGCCGTGCCCACGATTTTCCTGCAAGGCGTTCGATGGTCCACCCAGCACGCGCTGGCCGACAGCAGGGCGAGTTTGCCGGGCGCGCGCATCGGTCTTGTCGATACGTTGCAGGACGTGGACACGATCGAGGACCTGCAAGCGCTGTGACCGGTTTCGCCGCGGGCAAGGCCCGCGTCGACCTGCAGGGGGTTTCACCCCCCAGACCCCCGAGAGTATTTCCGGCAAGAAAAAGAAGGTGGGGCGGGCCGCGACGGCAATCTTCGCATGGAACGCCCCCCACCTTCGTGCTAGGTGCCCTTGCATGAGCGAATTGCCCTCCAAATCACAGGTCCTGCAATGGATCTCTGACAATCCGACCCTGACCTCCAAGCGCGACATCGCCAAGGCGTTCGGCATCAAGGGGGCGGCGCGGATCGACCTCAAGCGCATCCTGAAGGAGCTCGAGGCCGAGGGGCACCTTGAGAAGCGCAAGAAAACCTATCGCGACCCCGACAAGCTGCCCCCGGTCAGCGTGCTGCAGGTCAGTGACCAGACCCCGGATGGAGAGCTTCTGGCGCGCCCGCTTGAATGGCATGGCGAAGGCGTGGAGCCTGTCGTCCTGCTGATCCCCCGCGCCAGTGACCCCGCGCTCGGCCCCGGCGACCGCATTCTGGGCCGGCTGCAAGAGGTCAAGGGCGAGGCGCATCATTATGAGGCGCGGCTCATCCGCCGGATCGGGACCAATCCGCGCAAGGTCTTGGGCATCTTCAAAAAAACCGCCGGGGGCGGGCGCATCCTGCCGATCGACAAGGGCGACGGCAAGGAATGGCTGGTCGCGCCCTCCGCCACCGGCGGCGCCAAGGATGGCGAGCTGGTCGAGGCCGAACAGGCCGGGCCCAAGGGGCGCATGGGCCTGCCACAGGCCCGCATCCTGGACCGATTGGGCGACCCCTCCGCGCCGAAGGCCGTGTCGCTGATCGCTATCCACCAGCATGGCATTCCCGACGATTTCCCCGACGACGTCATCGCAGAGGCCGACGCGCAGAAACCGCAAGGCCTCAAGGGCCGCGAAGACCTGCGCGACCTGCCGCTCGTCACCATCGACCCGGCGGACGCCCGCGATCACGACGATGCCGTCTGGGCCCACCCCGACGACGACCCCAAGAACGAGGGCGGGCATGTCATCTGGGTCGCCATCGCCGACGTTGCCTGTTACGTCACCCCCGGCTCGGCCCTCGATGCCGAGGCCCGCAAGCGCGGCAATTCCAGCTATTTCCCCGACCGGGTCGTGCCGATGCTGCCCGACCGGCTGTCCGGCGACCTCTGTTCGCTGCACGAAGGTGTACCGCGCGCCTGCATAGCCGTGCGGATGCAGATCGACGCCCACGGGACGAAGATCGGCCACCGCTTCGTGCGCGGCCTGATGCGCTCCGCCGCGTCGCTCACCTACCAGCAAGTACAGGCCGCTCGCGACGGCACCCCGGACGACAAGTGCGGGCCCCTCATGGACGAGGTTATCGACCCGCTTTACGAGGCCTTCGCCGCCCTGCAAGAAGCGCGCAACAACCGCCAGCCGCTCGATCTCGACCTGCCCGAACGCAAGGTCGTGCTCAGCGACGAGGGCAAGGTCACCTCCGTCAACTTCGCCGACCGCCTCGATGCCCACAAGCTGATCGAGGACATGATGGTTCTGGCCAATGTGGCCGCCGCCGAGACGCTGATCGCCAAAAAATCCCCCCTCCTCTTCCGCGTCCACGAAGAGCCGCCGCCAGAGAAGCTCGACACCCTGCGCGACGTGGCCGAGGCCGCAGGCCTGACGCTGGCCAAGGGGCAGGTGCTGAAGACCGCTCACCTCAACCAGCTGCTGCACGGCGCGGCGGGCACCGACCACGTCGAGGTCATCAACCTCGCCACCCTGCGCTCGATGACGCAGGCCTATTATGCCCCGTCGAATTTCGGGCATTTCGGCCTTGCACTGCAATCCTACGCGCATTTCACCTCGCCCATCCGTCGCTATGCCGACCTGATCGTACACCGCGCCCTCATATCGGCGCATGGCTGGGGCGAGGACGGCCTGTCGAAATCCGACGAGGAACGCCTGCAAAGCATCGGCGAACATATCTCGGAAACCGAGCGCCGCTCGATGATGGCCGAACGCGACACCAACGACCGCTATCTCGCCGCCTTCCTTTCCGAACGTGTGGGCGAGGAGTTCACCGGGCGGATCAGCGGCATCGCCAAGTTCGGCGCCTTCGTCCGGCTGGACGAGACCGGCGCGGACGGCCTCATCCCGATGCGCGCGCTTGGCAACGAGTATTTCCACCTCGACCGCGACCGCGGCACCCTGATGGGGTCCGACACCGGCATGGTGATCGGCCTCGGCCAGCGCGTCGTCGTCCGCCTCAGCGAGGCGGCGCCGGTCACCGGCGGTCTCGCGCTCGACCTCGTGCGGCTCGATGGCAAGACGATCACGCCCAGCGGTTCGGACACGCCCCGCAAGGGGCGGGGCCGCGGCAAGCCCAAGGGCGGGCGCGGCGGCCCCAAGCGCAAGCTGGCGCGCGAAAAGCACAAGTCAGACAAGACCAAGCGCAAGGTCTCACGCAAGCGGCGTTAAACGCTCCCCAACAGCCAGACCATGTAAGCACCGTAGGCCGCCAGCAGCACAGCCCCCTCGCGCCGGTCGATCCGAGCTCCGGTAAAGGCGAACACGACGAACACAACCGCTGAGCCCACCAGCACGGCCAGATCTACCCCCGTGATCGGCAAGGGTGCGGCCATCGGCACCACCAACACCGTCGCCCCCAGTATGCCGAGGATGTTGAAGATATTGCTGCCGATGATGTTCCCGAACGCCACCTCGCCCTGCCCCTTGCGGGCCGCCAGCACCGAGGTCACCAGCTCCGGCATCGACGTGCCGATAGCCACCACCGTCAGCCCGATTACCGCGTCGCTCATCCCCAGCATCTGCGCCAGTCCCACGGCCCCGGATACCAGAAACCGCGCCCCGGCCAGGATCACCACCAGCCCGATCAACAGCCCCAGCGCCGCACGCCCCGCCCGCACCGGCGCTTCGGGTAGCAAATCGCCTTCCGCGGCATACACCTCGCCCGCCGCCGTCGGCCCCTTGCGCTCGGCCATAAACGTAAACGCCAGATAGCCCGCCAGCGCCAGCACGAGGCCCAGCCCGGCCATGCGCCCCATCTCGCCGCTCAGCACCAGCGCCGCGCAGACCAGCGTTGCGCCCAGCATCACCGACCCATCCCGCGCCAGCGCCTTCCGCGCCACCAATATGGGCGAGATCAGCGCCGCGATCCCCACGATCAACAGCGTGTTGCCGATATTGCTTCCCACCACGTTGCCCAGCGCGATCCCCGGCGCACCGACCCACGCGGCCTGCAAGCTGGTCACCAGCTCCGGGGCAGAGGTGCCGAACCCCACGATGGTCAGCCCGATCACCAGAGGCGACACGCCCAAGCCCCGCGCCAGCTGCACCGCGTTCCGCACCAGCAATTCACCGCCGAGGATCAGGCCCGCCAGCCCGGCGATCACGAAAATTATATCCACTTGAGAAACTCCAGCCCCGCGCATCCGGCGCGTGTTCCGGGAATCTGAGCAGCAATGCGCCCACTTCAAGACGGCCTGCGAAAATTACCCCTGCCGTGACAGGATCATCGCATCCCATGATTCCAAACCCTGCTGACAATTTCTGTCACAATGTGGCAGCATACTCCGCGCCATGACCCGGACCGAACGCCTTTTCAAACTGATGCAGGCCCTGCGCATCGTGCCGCCCCCTGCCACGGCGCAGGCGCTGGCGGACCGGCTCGACGTGACCGCCCGCACGGTCTATCGCGATATCGACGCCCTGCGCGGGCTTGGCGCGGTGATCGACGGCGCGGCGGGCTTCGGCTACCGCCTGATCGAGGACGCCGCCCTGCCCCCGCTCAACTTCGACGAGGACGAGTTGGAGGCGCTGGTGCTCGGCCTGCGCGAGGTCGAAGAGGTGGGCGACAGCACCCTCGCCGACGCCGCGCAATCGGCCTTGGCCAAGCTGCGCGCCCGCTTGCCGCAGGCCCAGGCGCACCGGCTGGATCACGCCGTGCTCTCGGCCCGCCGCTTTACCCCCCTGCCGCAATCGGGCGTCGACACCGCCCGCCTGCGCCGCGCCACGTGGGAGGAAAAGACCATCCGTTTCGATTATTCCGACGCCGAAGGCCGCGAAACCAAACGCGACGTTGACCCGCTTTCGGTCGTCCTCATGCAATCGTCGCTCTGTCTTCTGGCCTTTTGCCACTTGCGCGGCGATTTCCGCGCCTTCCGTCTCGACCGGATGCGTGGCCTCGAGCTCACCGGCGCGTCCTTCCGGCCCCGCCGCGCAATTCTTCTGCGTGAATGCCTTGCCGCCATGACCTGCGACACTGGCGAACAAACGGCATAACGAACGGCGACACTTCGCCCGGCCTCATCATTGAACGCTTTTGAAACACTCTGTTTCAGGCTATGATCCAATCAAACCCATCCAAAAGGGGCGAGCAATGTTTGTCAGGTATCTCTTTCCAGTTCTGGGCGCGGCGTTTCTATCGGGCGGCGCGGCGGCCACGGCCCTCGAATCCTCGATCCGGCCCGTCGCACGGCCAGCCGCAACACAGGCAGCCACGCCGACGCCACAGGTCACGCTGGTCGCCGTTTCAACGAAGTCCCTGCGTCCGAAATTGCGCCCCGAAGCCTTGAGCGACGGCACCGGCGACACGCAGGTCACCCGCGTCTCCAACCCTGCCTTCGACAACTGGGTCCGTTCGTTCCGTGGTCGCGCCCTGTCGCGCGGGATCAGGGCGCAGGTTTTCGACGCCGCCTTCCAGGGCATCAACTATAACGCGGACGTGGTCTCGAAAGACCGCAACCAAGCCGAGTTCAAACGCCAGATCTGGGATTACCTCGACAGTGCCGCCTCGCCCGAACGCGTCAGCATGGGCCAGCGGGCTCTGCGCCGCCACCGCCGCGCCCTGAACCGGATCGAACGGGCCTACGGCGTCGAGGCCGAGGTCGTCACCGCCGTTTGGGGTCTCGAAAGCAAGTACGGCACCCGCATGGGCGACATCCCCGTGATCGAGGCGCTCTCGACGCTGGCCTTCGACGGCCGCCGCGGCGCCTTCTTCGAAAAACAGCTGATGGCCGCGCTGAAGATCCTGCAGAACGGCGACACCACGCCGCGAAACTTCACCGGCTCGTGGGCCGGTGCGATGGGCCACACCCAGTTCATTCCCACGTCCTACGAAGCCTACGCCGTGGACTTCACCGGCGACGGGCGCCGCGACATATGGTCGGATGATCCCTCCGACGCGCTCGCCTCCACCGCCGCCTATTTGAAACGCTTCGGCTGGCGCAAGGGCATGCCCTGGGGCGTCGAAGTGCGCGTGCCCAATGGCGCCCGCTTCGGCAATACCAAGCGGATGCCGTCGCAATGGGCCGCGCAGGGCGTCGTCGGCGTCGATGGCCGCCCGGTGCGCGACTACGGCTCGGCCCGGATTTTGCAACCGGCGGGGCCTGCCGGCGCGTCTTTCATGGTCTTTTCCAATTTCGACGTGATCAAGCGCTACAACAATGCCGACGCCTACGCGATCGGCGTCGGGCACCTGTCGGACCGCATCAAGGGCGGCCCCGCGATCCAGGCCAGCTGGCCGCGCGGCTATACGCCGGTCAGCTTCGAGGAACGCAAGGAAATCCAGCGCCGGCTCAAGCGCATGGGCTATCCGCTGGAAAAGATCGACGGCATCATCGGGCCCAACACCGCGAAGTCGATCATGGGCTTCCAGCAAAGCGCGGGCATGAAGGTCGACGGCTACGCTTCGCGCGAAGTGCTCAACCGCCTGCGGTCGCGCTGACCACGTGCACCCGCCCCGGAATGCGCAGCGCGCCATCCGGAGTCTCGAACGCTTTGAAGTCCTCGCGCAGTTTCGCCGCCACGGCGGCGAACTCTTCGCGCCCGCCGCCCATCTCCTTGACGATCCGCCCCGCAGGCCCCTCGCGTGACGCGAAGGTGGCGTTCTGCTCCAGGTCGCCAATGGGCGTCAGTGTGATCTCTTCCGTGGTCAGCCCAATCCCTTCGAACCCGGCCTGCCCCAGAATGTCCCGCACATAATCCGCCTCTGAAAATGCCATCGGCCCCGGCGCGCGCGGGTCCTGCGGTGGCGGCGCGCCCACCACGGCCTTTGCCGCCTCGGCGGGGATGCGAAACCACGGGTTGCCGTCCATCCCGGCCCAGCACACGAAGGTCATGCGCCCGCCCGGTTTCAACGCGCCCCGCATATTGGCGAAGGCCGCCACCGGATCGGCAAAGAACATCACGCCAAAGCGTGACACAAGGTGATCCGCCGCCATGTCCCCGAACGTGTGCACCTGCGCATCGGCCAAAAGGCAGGTCGCATTGGTCACGCCCGCTGCTTGCAGCCGCTCTTTCGCCAATTCCAGCATCGGCCCCGACACGTCCAGCCCGGTCACGTGGCCGCCCTCGCGCACGACTTGCGCCGCTGCGATCATCCCCGCACCGGTGCCACAGCCGACATCGACCACGCGGGCCCCGGCCTGCAATCCGGCCCGGTCCAGCAAAAGGTCCAGAACCGGCGCCATCAGCCCGTCGAACATGGCCTGCTCACGCACCCAGACCTCGCCGGCCTTGCCGGACCAGTGTTCGGCCTGATCGGTATTGACGATCGCACTCATTTCGCGCGTTCCGCGGCCATCACGCACAGGATCTCAAACATGATCGACACTCCCAGAAAGGCCGTGTTCCCGCTGGCATCGAATGGCGGCGACACTTCGACCATGTCCGCGCCCACGATATTGACGCCCGCAAGTTCCCGGCAGACCTGCAACGCCTCGTACGAGTTTGGCCCGCCCACCTCGGGCGTGCCGGTGCCGGGCGCAAAGGTCGGATCGACGAAATCGATGTCATACGAGATATAGGTCGGTTTACCCCCCACGATCTCCCGAGCCTCGGCCATCACGTCGGCGACCCCACGCTCGAAAAACTCCTCGATCAGGATCAGGCGAATGCCCTCCGCGCGGGCGAAATCGCGGTCCTCGGAATCGTACATCGTCCCCCGCAGCCCGATCTGCACCACCCGCTTGGGGTCCAACAGGCCTTCCTCCACCGCGCGGCGGAAGGGCGTGCCGTGGGTGTACATCTGCCCGTTGAAATAGCTGTGGAAGAGGTCCGTATGGCTGTCGAAATGCACCATGCCCAGCGGGCCGTCCTTGGCCACCGCGCGCAGCACCGGCAGGCTGGTCAGGTGATCGCCCCCCGCCGTCAGCGGCGTGATCCCCGCATCCACCACACCTTTGTAGAAGGTCGTGATCCGCTCCATGCTGTCCGCGATATCGGCGGGGTTCGGCCCCACATCGCCCAGATCGGCACAGTTCAACGCCTCGAAGGGCCGCACGCCGGTCACCGCATGCTGCGCTCGGATCATCGTGGACGCATCCCGCAACTGCCGTGGTCCATGCCGCGGACCGGGGCGGTTGGTCGTCCCGCTGTCCCAAGGCACCCCGATGATCCCCACATCCACGTCGCCATACCGCGCATGATCCGGCAGCAGATGCGGCAGCCGCATGAAGGTCGGCACACCGGCGAAACGCGGCAGTTCGAACCCCGAAACGGGTTGAAAGAACGGGTCACTCATGGCTTTGTCTCCAATCTCTTGCGAGCCGTCACCGGCCCGTCCCCCTGCGCCTCAATCCGCGCGATGGCCTCTTGCAATGGTTCATAAGCGACGGCCATGTGATGGGCATTGGCATGCAACAGCGTCTCGGGGTCAACCACCCAGGCCACATGCCCTTTCCAGAACAGCAGATCGCCACGCTGCAACGGCGCATCTGCGGGCAGCGCTTCACCAAGCTCCGCCTCTTGCATGTCGCTGTCACCGGGGCAGGCCACGCCGCAAGCAAGGCACCCGACCTGCACCAACCCCGAACAATCGATCCCCAGCGCCGAGTTTCCGCCCCACACATAGGGCGTGCCCACAAGCCGCTCTGCCACGCCCACCGGATCGGCTTCGACCGCGCGGGCCACGCGCAAATGCATCGCCGGCACGTACATCCGGCCCTCCGGTACTAGGATCTCGGCCCAGCGCCCCTCGGTGCCGGTCACGCTCACCCAAGCCCCAAGGCTCAGTGCAAGCTGCTCGGTCTTCGCCTTGAAATCCGGCTCCCCCAGCGCATAGGACATCCGCGCATGCACAACGTGGTTCGGCGGTCCATTCGGCAAGGCAAGATCACCGGCCGCGATATATCCCGCATAGCCGTCGCGCAGCGCATAGCCAAAGACCCAGCCATCGCGCTCTTCCAGCTGGCGCACACCCTCGCCAAAGACCAGCTCACGCTCGCGCTTACCGTCCGGCTCCGACAGGATCGGCGTGACGGGTACGATCACCTGCCGGTCCTCGCCTTCTACGAACAAATCCGCCTCGACCTGTCCCAGAAGGCCCGCATCGGCCACGCGGCCGTTGGAATGCAGCCGCCGGCGGTCGGTCACAGCGTCAACACCTCGGGCAAAGCCTCCAGCAGCGCCCGTGCACCCATACCGACACCGCCTTTGGTACGGCCCGGCGCGGCACTCTGGTTCCAGCCGTATATGTCGAAATGCGCATATCGCGTGCCACCGGCGAACCGCCGCAGGAACAGCGCCGCCGTGATCGCACCGGCAAAGCCGCCCTTGGGCGCGTTGTCCAGATCGGCAATGCCCGGCTCGATCATCGCCTCATAGGGCTCGTGGAACGGCAGACGCCAGACAGGGTCCGCCACGTCCTGCGCCGCCGCGTCCAACGCGCCGGACAGCACGCCGTCATCGGTAAAGTAAGGCGCGATATCCGGCCCCACCGCCACCCGTGCGGCCCCGGTCAGCGTCGCCATCGAGATCATCAGATCCGGCTCGTCCTCCGCCCCAAAGCTCAGCGCGTCTGCCAGCACCAGCCGCCCCTCGGCGTCGGTGTTGTTGATTTCCACCGTCATCCCGTTGCGGGCGGTCAGGATATCCCCGGGCCGGAACGCATTTCCGCTGACGGAATTCTCCACCGCCGGGATCAGCACGCGCAGGCGCACCGGCAGCTTCAGCGCCATGATCATCCGGGCCAGGCCCAGCACCGTGGCGGCGCCGCCCATGTCCTTCTTCATCAGGCCCATGCTGGCCCCGGGCTTCAGGTTCAGGCCCCCGGTGTCGAAACACACGCCCTTGCCCACCAGCGTCAGGTTGGGCCCCGTATCGCCCCAGCGCATGTCGATCAGCCGGGGCGCCTGATCGGCGGCGCGTCCCACGGTGTGGATCATCGGGAAATTCTCGTCCAGCAGCGCCTCGCCGCGAATGACCTCGATCTCCGCGCCCTGCTCCCTGGCCAGGTCGGCGCAGGCGGCCTCCAGTTCCACCGGCCCCATGTCCGACGCGGGCGTGTTGATCAGGTCGCGCGTCAGCGCCTCGCCGACGGCAATCGCCTGCAGCCGGGCCGCATCGACCCCCTCTGGCGCCACCAACGTCGCCTTGGCGGGTTTCTGATCCTTGTAGCGGTCAAAGGCATAGCCCGCGAACAGCCAGCCCAGCGCCTCTTCCGCGGCCCGCTCCGGCGCCAGCCCTTCCAGGCGATAGACACCCTCGGGCAGGCTCGCGGCCTGCGCGGCAAGGTGAAACCGCCCCCGCTTGCGCGCCGCCTCGGTGCCATAGCCTGCCAGCGCCATCTCCGGCGCGCCATTGCCGTCCGGCACCAGCAGCGACTGGCCCAGCCCGCCGGTGAACCCCGCCGCCGGCACCCATGTCGCCACGTTGGCGGACTGGCCCGACAGCCAGTCCTCCAGCGCGTCCTGTTCAATCACGTGAAGCGGAAGGGCATCGGCCCCGTCCGGTGCAAACTCAAGCGGCATGGCGCATGTCCCGGGATGGTTTCGTTCCCGGTCAGCCTAGCCTTAAGCGCCGCACCTGCAAGGCCTCAGACGGAATAATCCTGCACGTCCCAGATTTCATGCAAGGAGCTCTCGCCGATCCTGAGCAACCGCGCCAGCGTGGCCGCTATCGCGACCTTGTCACTCAGGTCGATGCTCAGCGTCACGTCCCGTGCCACCCGCGCCAGCTTGCTCATCCCGATCTGCTCGGCAATGGCGATCAGGCTACGGGCACTCTTGCGCATGTCCTGCACCTGGTTGCGGCGAAAACACCGCTCGGTATGCGACAGGCGCACCGCCAGCTCTTCCAGCGCGCGGCAGACGACATCCTCGGCCCCGGCCTCGCCCAGTTGAAGGTAGAGCTGCTCCAGCCGCCCGTGGTCCAGTTGCACGACCTCGGTCTGGTTCAATAGAGTAATTCTTTCCACGGTCTTTCCCACATTTCCATGCCCCCTCGGCAGGGCCGACCATGCCTGCAAAGCCTTTTGAATTGGTTTGCCGCGGACCAATTTCTATCTCGAATTCTTCTAGAATCCCGATTATCACCCCTGGGAACCGTGACAGATCCAAAGGCGCCACCATGAAGAGAGTCCGCCCGCTCCCCAGCTACCTCGTGCAACGCTACAAGGGCTGGAAGGCCACGAAATATCAGGACAATCAGGCCTGGTACCGCCACCTGGCGCAAGAAGGCCAGCACCCTCGCGCGATGATCATCTGCTGCTGCGACAGCCGCGTGCATGTCACCGCCATCTTCGGCGCCGACCAGGGCGAATTCTTCCTGCACCGCAACATCGCCAACCTCGTGCCGCCCTTCACCCCCGACGGCCAGCAGCACGGCACCTCGGCAGCGGTGGAATACGCCGTCACAGCCCTCAAGGTCGCGCATGTCATCGTGCTGGGCCATTCCAATTGCGGCGGCGTGCGCGGCTGCGACGCTATGTGCTCGGGCGAGGCGCCGGAACTCAACGACAAGACCAGCTTCGTCGGCCGCTGGATGGACATCCTGCGCCCGGGCTACGAGCGCGTGAAAAAGATCAAGGATACCGAAGAACGCGTCGCCGCGCTTGAAAAGCAGGCCGTTCTCGTCAGCCTTGAAAACCTCGTCACCTTTCCCTTCGTGGCCGCCGCCATCGAGAGCGGCCACCTCACCCTGCACGGGCTTTGGCATGACATCGGCGAGGGCGAGATCGAACATTACGTGCCCGAAGAAGGCGGGTTCGTCACGGTCTGACATCGCGCCGGGCCTGCCGCGCGTTATTCCTGTTGCCTTTCTCCGCCAATGCGATAATTCACTTCGGATTTCATTCGGAGGGGATGCTGGATGATGGAGATACTCGCACTGGCCGGTGACAACCTGATCTCGCCAATCGTGTTGTCCTTCGCGCTCGGCCTCGCCGCCGCGCTTGCGCGCTCCGATCTTTCGGTGCCCGAGGCCGCGGCGAAGGCCCTGTCGATCTACCTGCTTTTCGCCATCGGGTTCAAAGGCGGGGTCAGCGTGGCCGATCATGGCATCGACGCCACGCTCGGGTTCACCCTGCTGGCTGGCGTGGTGTTGTCGGGCCTGCTGCCCTTTGTGGCCTTTCTGCTCTTGCGCATCGTCACCCGCATGGACCGCCTGAATGCCGCCGCCGTCGCGGGGCATTACGGCTCGATTTCCATCGTCACCTTCGTCGCCGCCACCTCCGTGCTGGAAAGCCGCGACATCGGGTCCGAGGGCTACATGGTCGCCGTCGCCGCCGCGATGGAGGCGCCCGCGATCCTGTCGGCCCTCTGGTTGGTGTCGCGGGGAGAGAAATCGGGCCGCATGGATGCGGGCCTGTGGCGCGAGATCCTTCTGAATGGCTCCATCGTCCTGCTGGTCGGCAGCTTTCTCATCGGCTGGATCACCGGCCCAGAGGGCCTTCAGGAAATCAGCAGCTTCATCGTTGCCCCCTTCAAGGGCGTGCTCTGCCTCTTTCTTCTGGACATGGGCCTCGTCGCCGGGCGCGGCATGGCCAAGGGCCGCCACGACATCGGCCTTGGCGGTCTTGTCTTCGGCCTCGTCATGCCCGTGGTCGGCAGCCTCTTCGGCCTCGGCGCCGCGCTACTTCTGGGCCTGTCCACCGGCGGCGTGGTCCTTTTCATGGTGCTTGCGGCCTCGGCCAGCTATATCGCCGTGCCGGCGGCCATGCGCGTCGCCCTGCCCGAGGCGAACCCCTCGATCTATCTCACGCTGTCGCTCGGCGTGACCTTCCCCTTCAACCTTGTGCTGGGCATCCCGCTTTACGTGGCCATCGCCCGCGCCGCGACAGGAGGCTGACATGCAGACCCATGATGCGAAACGCGTCGAGATCACAATCGAGAAGGTCATGAAAAGCCGCCTCACCAAGGCGCTTCAGGCCGCCGACGTGACCGGCTACACCGTCCTGCCCGTCTCGGGCGGATCGGGCCGGTCCGGCGAATGGGACCGTGCGGGTCAGGTCGGCCGTGCCGACGGCATGGTGCAAGTGGTGTGCATCATCCGCCCGGAACGGCTGGACAACCTGCTGGAGGCCGCCTTTTCCGTGGTCGAGCGGCATATCGGCGTGGTCTGCGTCACCGACTGCCAGGTCCTGCGCGCCGAGCGGTTCTAGCCTGCGCCCCGGCAGACGCCCCGTACACCGGCCCGGCAGGGCCAGTGCACACGTTCCGTCCCGGACCACAAATGCACCTCAGCGCAGCACCATCCCGTCCGGCCATTTGATCGTGTGGCTCAGGCGGATCTCCTGAGTCTCACCCGCGCCCAGCTCGAACGCCCACGCCAGTACGCCGCGCTTGTCTTCGACACGCTCCTCGGCCGGGGTCGGCGTCGCCTCCCAGCTGATCTCCAGATCCTCCTGCTCGGACACCGGTACCCGGTCCAGCACCCGCAGCGGCCATGTCTCTCCGGTCAGGTTCTCGACCTCTATGCGCACCGTTTCCTCGATCCGGTTGGATTTCGAGATCACGCCGCGGTCGCCCTCCGCACGGTCCTCGACCGTGCGCGTGAGGCGCAACCCGTCGATGGGTCCGAAGGACAGCTCCGCCGCCTCTCCCGCCGGGATCAGATCAAGGAAACGCTGCCCTACGAAGCGCCCGTCCAGGTAAAAGCTCGCCTCGGCGCTCGGCAGGATCAGTTCGCCCGTGTCATTGGTGAACTCCGCCACCAAAAACGCGCTGGAATCGTTCAGCGGCACCGCCTTGGCGACCGTTTCGGCCTGAGCCTCCAGCGTGCCCAGCGACAGCCGCACCCGGTCCGCCCCGGTGGCGACGGCCACCGTGCCGGGATAGCTGTAGGTGACCGACAGCCCGTCGAAATCCGCGGCGGCCACGACCGGCTCGGGCGAAACCGCCATGGCTTCTTCCATCGGCGCACCTGCGGCCATGTCGGATTCGGCGGCGCTACGCGCCAGCGGCACGGGCCGCATCGGCGGCTCGTTGTAGATCCGGCGCAGCCACGGCCAGACCTCGCTCGGGGCGGTCTGTTCGCTCGGGCGCACGGTGGACAGGGTCAGTTCCGTCGCCTGCCAATTCTCGCCCGTCGACTGACCCACATAGGCCCCCCGCTCCAGCGTCAGCGCGCCGCTGGTCCGATCCAGCCGCAGATCATAGACCGGCTCCCACCCGGCGGCGTCAGTGTTGTACGTCACCGTCAGCATGCCCTCGGCGGCGGCCTCGGCGCTGACGGCAACCGCCAGCATTGCGCGGTCCTCTTCCTCTGGCACCAGCGCGGCCTCGGCCTGTTTCGCACGCTCCAGCTCGTCTTCCAGATCTTTCAGCGACCGCGCCACAGCATCGGCTCGCCGCTCGGCATCCTGAGCGTTGCGCAACGCGGCCAGGGTCTCTTCGCCGATCATCGCCGACAGGTCGCGCAACTCGGTAATGTCCAACTCGGTCACGCCCTCGCCCTCGCCCAGCTTTTCAAGAAACGCGACCCGCGCCCGCGCCGCCTCGGCCTCCAGCCGGATCGTCTCGACCGCGGCGCGCGCATCCCGCAATTCGTCCTCCAGCCGCTCCACCTCGGCGCGGGCGGCCTGCAACCCGGCGGTCTCTTCCTCGGTGCGCGGCGGTACGAAATCACGCCGCGTCGTGACGCTGCCCATCGCCGCGCCGTCGACGGCCACCCGGACCGACGCCAGGGGCGTCGACCGCGGCAGGTCCGTCAGGATCAGCTGATGCTGCCCCGCCGGGATAGTGTAAGGCACCTGCCGCGTAACGGTGGCGCCTTGCGGGTAAAGCGTGACCGCGCCGACATCGCTGGTCAGGGCGAAATCTTCGGCCAGCGCGGGAAACGGCAGGGCGGCAAGAATGATGAGGGAAAGCGAACGCATGGTGTCTACTCCAGAATAATTGGCCGGATGATCGGTCTCTAATGGGACGCACGCAAGTCCGCCGTTCTTGGCCGCACCGTGAAACTTTCCCACGAAAAAAAACCGCGCCGCCCTTGGCAAAGGACGGCGCGGCCGAAATTTCAAAGCTATCGGAAGGACTTATCCCTTCTGCAGCACCCGGTTGCCCAGCGTCTCGGCGATCTGCACCGCGTTCAGCGCCGCACCCTTGCGCAGGTTGTCGCTGACGCACCACAGGTTGATGCCGTTCTCGATCGTGCTGTCCTGCCGGATCCGGCTGATGAAGGTGGCGAAATCACCGACGCATTCGATCGGCGTCACGTACCCGCCATCCTCGCGCTTGTCGACGACCATGATCCCCGGCGCCTCGCGCAGGATGTCGCGCGCCTCGTCCTCGTCCAGGAACTCCTCGAACTCGATATTCACCGACTCCGCGTGCCCGACAAAGACCGGCACCCGAACGCAGGTCGCCGTGACCTTGATCGACGGGTCCACGATCTTTTTCGTCTCGACCACCATCTTCCATTCTTCCTTGGTCGACCCGTCTTCCATAAAGACGTCGATATGCGGAATGACGTTGAACGCGATCTGTTTCTGGAACTTCTTCGGCGGCACTTCGTCCGTGGGGTTGTAGATCGACTTCGTCTGATCCCACAACTCGTCCACGCCTTCCTTGCCCGCGCCCGAGGTCGCCTGGTAGGTGCTGACCACCACGCGCTTGATCTTGGCGCGGTCATGCAGCGGCTTCAGCGCCACGACCATCTGCGCGGTCGAACAGTTCGGGTTGGCGATGATGTTCTTCTTGGTATAGCCCGTGATCGCATCCGGGTTCACCTCCGGCACGATCAGCGGCACATCGGCGTCATAGCGGTAAAGCGACGAGTTATCGATCACCACGCAGCCCGCCTTGGCCGCGATCGGCGCATATTTCTTGGTGGCGTCCGAGCCGATGGCAAACAGCGCCATATCCCAGCCGGTGAAATCGAACCCGTCGATGTCCTTGGTCTTCAATGTCTGATCGCCAAAGCTGACCTCTGTGCCGATGGACCGGCGGCTGGCAAGCACCGCGATCTCGTCGACAGGGAACTGGCGCTCGGCCAGGATGTTCAGCATTTCGCGGCCCACGTTGCCCGTGGCGCCCGCGACGACGATTTTGTAACCCATCTTGGGAAATCCTCTTCGGTTCGGGTCTCTTTGCGCCGCTCATACCGCAGTGCAGCACGATGTTAAAGGGGCTGCACGTGGCTCGCGCAGGCCGATATTTCGATATTTCTAGAAATATAGCTTGCAACAGATGGTCATTTCTATAATTCTAGAAATATGAAACAGACGCCGATTCCCGACCTCGATCTCGCCCTTGCGGCCTCGACCTTTGCCGCGCTTGGTTCTGAGCAACGCCTTGCCGTCCTGCGGACCCTTGTCCGCGCCGGCCCCGAAGGCCTGCGCATCGGCGAGTTGGGCGAACGCGCCGGGGTTGCGGGCTCGACCCTGACCCATCACATGAAGATTCTGGCGCAGGCCGGGCTTGTCCGGCAGGAAAAACAGGGCCGCAGCATCATCTGCGCCGCCGTCGCTTATGACGAACTGCACGCGCTGGCCGACTTCCTGCTGCGCGAATGCTGCGCCGACAGGGACCAATGCGCGCACGAGGACCAATACAATGGCTGATACCACTGCCCCCACCCTGCGTCGCACATGGGCCAGCCTCGACAAGGCTTGGCTGGCGCTGGCGCTGATCCTCGCCGCCGTGGCCGTGCTCGACCCACCGCAATTCTGGCCCACTGTCACATTTACCGCAGGCGCGCTCCTGCACACCGCGCCCTTCATCGTCTTCGCCGTCCTCGCCGTGGCCTATATGAAGGCCACCGGAGCCGAGACCCTTCTGGCCAAAGCGTTCGAGGGCCGGCAGGTCCGCATGATCTTCCTCGCGGCCCTCCTGGGCGGCCTGTCGCCCTTCTGCTCGTGCGAGGTCATCCCGTTCATCGCCGCGATGCTCGCACTCGGCGCGCCGCTTGGGGCCGTGATGGCCTTCTGGCTGGCCTCGCCGCTGATGGACCCGGCCATGTTCCTCATCACCTCCGGCACCATCGGCTGGGATTTCGCCGTGGCCAAGGCCGCCTCGGCGGTGGGTGTCGGCCTCATGGGCGGCTTCGCCACCATGGCCTTGGCCCGCTCGCCGGTCTTTGCCGATCCCTTGCGCGAAAAACCACAGGTCGGCGGTTGCTGCGGCGTCAAGAAACCGTTCCAAGGCAAGCCCGTCTGGCGCTTCTGGTCCGAGTCCGAGCGCACCGCCACCTTCCGCGAGAGCGCCATCGACAACGGCATCTTCCTGCTGAAATGGCTGACGCTGGCCTATGTGATCGAGGCGGTGATGCTGCAATATATCCCGGCCGAAACCATCGCCACGGTGCTGGGCGGCGACGGCATCGGCACGATCCTTCTCGGGGCGCTTGTCGGTGCGCCCGCCTATCTCAACGGCTATGCCGCCGTGCCGCTGGTCGATGCCCTGCTGGCCCAAGGCATGAGCCAGGGCGCCGCCATGAGCTTCGTCATCGCCGGCGGCGTCAGCTGCATCCCCGCCGCCATCGCCGTCTGGGCGCTGGTCAAGCCGCGGATTTTCTTCGCTTATTTCGGCTTCGGCATCACCGGCGCCGTGCTGGCCGGCATGGCGTGGCACGCCATTGCGTGACCTAGACAAACCAGCTTTGAAACGCCCCCGAGGCGCGATGGCTTTCCCAGCTTTCGCGCCTCTTCCCCACTTTTTCTCACCAAGCACATAAAATTGCCCTGATTTGTTGTCATATCGTGGACAATTCCGACATAATGCGCGGGATCAAGGCTAATACAGCCTTAATAAAACCTCGCTAAACGAGGGTTAAGAGCAGCGACGGAGCCTCTGGATGCTCGAGTTCGACAATGTCAGCAAGTCCTTCTGGACGGGCACGCAGCGCAAGGTGATCCTTGACCGCGTCTCGTTCCGGGTGGAGCTTGGCCGCTCGCTCGGCATCCTCGCGCCCAACGGCACGGGCAAGACCACCCTGATCAAGATGATGGCGGGCCTTGAAAAACCCGACGAGGGCGAGATCAGGCGCGGATGCCGCATCTCTTTTCCCTTGGGCTTCATGGGCGGCGTCATCGGGCGTGTCTCGGCCAAGGAAAACGCCCGCTACATCGCCACGCTCTACGGGCTCGATCCCGACTATGTCGAGGCATACTGCCGCTATGTCTGCAACCTTGGCGAATATTTCGACCAGCCACTCGGCACGTATTCCTCGGGCATGAGGTCGCGCTTCACCTTTTCGTTGATGCTGGCGCTGGATTTCGACATGTACCTCATCGACGAGGGCATGCCCAGCTCCACGGACGTTGAATTCAACCGGCGCGCGGGCGACATCCTGCGGGAACGCCTGCGTACAACCACAGTGGTGATCGTATCGCACCAGCCCGCCACGCTCGAGAAATTCGCGCGCGAGGCCGCCGTCCTGATGGATGGCAAACTGCATATTTTCGACACCTTGGAAGAGGCGAAACAGCTTTATGACTACGAAACCCAAGGCTAGAAAGTTCCGCATCCGCCGCACCGCTTCGGGCAGCGGACAGGCTGCCGCGCAAGGTTCCGAGACCGGCGCAGAGGAGGACGTGCAGCAGACACCGGACACCACCCCGCAACCGACAGTGGACTCCGCTCCGCAACCGTCCGCGAACGAGGCGCCGCAAACCCCGGTGCACGAGGGCGAAGTGTCTTCGACCCGCGAGGTGTCGGTGTCGCAGGACATCGATGAGATCCGCAAAGAGGGCCTGACCGGCCGCCAGTTGCGCATGGCCCGCCGCATGGCCCAGAAACACGGGCTGGCGCCCACCTCTGATTTCGACGCGGTCCGCCTGCTGCGCGCCCGCGGCATCGACCCGTTCCAGCGCTCCAACATCGTGGAACTGGTCTCGGGCAGCGAAAATTCCCAGCCGGCGGAAACCGAGGGCGAACGTGTACAACTGCCCCAGACCGTGCCGGTGGGCCAGATTGCCCTGCCCTCGACCGAGCTCAGCCCCGCGGACAGGCGCGCCCACGAAATCCAGAAGATCCAGCGCGACATCGCCTCGCGCCGCCGCAAGAAGATGCTGCTGCTCATGTCGCGGCTCGCGGCCTTCGTGATGTTGCCTACGCTGATCGCGGGCTATTATTTCTACAACATCGCCACGCCGATGTACGCCACCAAGTCCGAGTTCCTGATCATCACCGCCGACGGCGGCGGCGGTGGCCAGGGCGGGCTGGGCGGCCTTCTGCCGTCGCAATTCGCCACCGGGCAGGATTCCATCGCGGTTCAGTCCTACCTCGAATCCAAGGATGCCATGCTGCGCCTGAACGAGGATGTGGGTTTCAAGGCCATGTTCAGCAGCGAGGAGATTGATCCGATCCAGCGGCTAGATCCCGACGCCACGAACGAGGCCGCCTACAAGGTTTACCAGAAATACGTGAATCTCGGCTATGACCCGACCGAAGGTGTGATCCGGCTCGAGGTCGCCACCGCCGACCCCGAAACCAGCCAGGAGTTCTCCGAAAAGCTGATCGAATACGCCGAAGAACGCGTCGATGCGCTCAGCCAGGAAAAACGCTTCGATGCCGTGAAAACCGCCGAAGCCGCCCTGCAAGAGGCCAAGGATGAACGCCGCGCCGCCCAGCGCCGGCTGGTCGAGCTGCAAGAGGGCTCGATCCTCGACCCCGAGGGCGAGATCGCCAATATTCGCCAACTCATCGGCAACGTCGAATTGCAGCTTCAGGAAAAGCAGCTGGCGCTCAACACTCAGCTGGCCAATTCCCGCCCCAACGCCGCCCGGGTCGAGGCCCTGCGCTCCGAGGTTGAGGTCCTGTCGCAGGAACTGGCCAAGCAGAACGCCCGCCTGACCGAGGCAACCGAGGAAAACGCCTCGCTCGCCAGCCAGGCCGCCGAGATCCAGATGGCACAGGCCGACCTCGCCACCGCCGACCTCGTGCTGCAATCCGCACTGGAAACCAAGCGCCAGTCCGAAATCGAGGCCAACAAGCAGGTGCGCTATCTGACCGTCGCGGTGAAACCCGTGGCCTCGCAGGATCCCTCCTATCCGCGCAAGTTCGAGAACACTTTGCTTGCGTTCCTAATCTTCGGCGGTATCTACCTACTCCTGTCGCTGACCGCATCGGTGCTCAAGGAACAGGTTTCGTCGTAAGACATGAAAACAGTTGAAATCGCAGACCTGCGCGTCGGAAACAACGCGCCGCTTACCCTCATCGCCGGGCCGTGCCAGCTGGAAAGCGCCGATCACGCCCAAATGATCGCGGGCGCGATGCAAGAGGCCTGCCAAGCGGCCGGCGCGCAATACGTCTTCAAGGCGTCCTTCGACAAGGCCAACCGCACGTCGCTGTCCGGCAAACGCGGTATGGGCATCGACGACGGCCTCAAGGCGCTGCAATCCGTCAAGGATACGCTCGGCGTGCCCGTGCTCACCGACATCCACCTGCCCGAGCAATGCGCCCCCGTGGCCGAGGTCGTGGATATCCTGCAAATCCCCGCCTTCCTCTGCCGCCAGACCGACCTCTTGCTCGCCGCGGGCAAAACCGGCGCCGCGATCAACGTCAAGAAGGGCCAATTCCTCGCACCCTGGGACATGCCCAATGTCATCTCCAAGGTCGAGAGCACCGGCAATACCCGCATCCTGCTGACCGAACGCGGCACCTCCTTCGGCTACAACACGCTGGTGGCCGACATGCGCGCCCTGCCGCAAATGGCCGTAACCGGCTATCCGGTGGTCATGGACGCCACCCATTCGGTGCAACAGCCCGGCGGCCAGGGCGGCAGTTCCGGCGGCCAGCGCGAATTTGCCCCGGTCATGGCCCGGGCCGCCGTCAGCTTGGGCATCGCGGCGGTCTTCATCGAGACCCACGAGGCGCCCGACACCGCGCCCTCCGATGGCCCCAACATGATCCCGCTGGATCAGATGCCTGCCCTCTTGCACAGCCTCATGCAATTCGACAGGCTGGCCAAAGAATATCCTTGCCACATTGATCCAAACTAAAGGTATTTCCGTGACCAAGCCTGCCGCCTCCGTGACCCAGAACACCTGGGAATTTCTCCGCGACCCGATGATCACACCCACGGGTTTCCGCGAATACGACGCCCGCTGGAAATATCCCGACGAGATCAACCTGCCCGGCATCACCGCCCTCGGCCTCGGCCTCGGCACCCAGATGCGCCGCCGCGGCATCGACCCGGTGATCGCGGTCGGCAACGACTACCGCGACTATTCGCTGTCCATAAAGAACGCCCTGATCGTCGGCCTGATGCAGGCCGGCATTCACGTCAAGGATATCGGACCGGCGCTCTCGCCCATGGCCTATTTTTCGCAGTTCCATCTCGACGTGCCCGCCGTGGCGATGGTCACCGCCTCGCACAATCCCAACGGCTGGACCGGGGTGAAAATGGGCTTCGACCGCCCCCTCACCCACGGCCCCGACGAGATGGACGAGTTGCGCGATATCGTCCTGGGTGGCGAGGGCAAGCCCCATTCGGGCGGCGGCTATGAATTCGTCGACGGCGTGCGCGAGGCCTATCTCGACGACCTCGTCGGCGACTTCCGCATGTCCCGCAAACTGCGCGTCGTCTGCGCCACCGGCAACGGCACCGCCTCGGCCTTCGCGCCCGAACTGTTCGAGCGTCTGGGCGTCGAGGTCATCCCCTCGCACAACACGCTCGACTACACCTTCCCCAACTACAACCCCAATCCCGAAGCCATGGAAATGCTGCACGACATGGCCGCCTCGGTAAAGGAGAGCGGCGCCGATTTCGCGCTCGGCTTCGACGGCGACGGCGACCGTTGCGGCGTGGTCGATGACGAGGGCGAAGAGATCTTCGCCGACAAGATGGGCGTCATCTTGGCCCGCGACCTCAGCAAGCTGCACCCCAAATCGACCTTTGTGGCCGACGTGAAATCCACCGGCCTCTTCGCCGCCGATCCCGAGCTGCAGAAGAACGGCGTGAAAGCCGACTACTGGAAAACCGGCCACAGCCATATGAAACGCCGGGTCAAGGAACTGGGCGCACTGGCAGGGTTCGAAAAATCCGGCCACTACTTTTTGGCCGAGCCGGTGGGCCGCGGCTATGACTGCGGGATGCGCGTCGCGGTGGAAATCTGCAAGCTGATGGACCGCAACCACGACATGTCCATGTCCGACCTGCGCCGCGCCCTGCCCACCACGTGGTCGACCCCGACAATGTCGCCCCACTGCGCCGACACCGAGAAATATCAGGTGCTCGACCGTCTCGTGCAAAAACTCGTCGCCAAGCATGAAGCGGGGGACAGCTTCGCCGGGCAGCCCATCAAGGAAGTCGTCACCGTCAACGGCGCGAGGGTCATTCTCGAAAACGGCAGCTGGGGCTTGGTGCGCGCGTCGTCGAACACCCCCAACCTCGTCGTGGTCTGCGAAAGCGCCACGTCGGACGAGGAAATGCGCGCGATCTTCAAGGAAATCGACACCGTCATCCGCACCGAGCCGTCCGTGGGCGAATACGACCAAAGCATTTAAGAGGGGCGCTGCCCCTCCGCCCGAAACTGCGTTTCGGCCTCCTCCCCGGAGTATTTCTGGAACAATGAAAGCCGAAAACCCTTTCATCGTTCTTCAAATACTCCCGCCGGAGGCTCCGACATCTGCCGCGCGTGATGAGGTCTGCGTGTCTTCCCCCTGCCGCTTCGACACGGGTGGGTGCCGTGTCGAAGCGGCAGGCGTCAACACATCCCTGAGCAGCGCCAAGGGATGCGCCTTCAGCGACAACCGCATCGAGACGTAATCCTCCACCACTTCCTCGCCCGTCGTCATGGCGGGCAGGTCCACGCCGGGCTCGAACACCGCCTCGCCTTCCATGTCCCCGGCGAAGAGCGGCAGCGCCCCCTTGCCCACCATCGCGTGCGTTTCCCACAGCGCGCCCCGCCGCGCCACGTCGATGCCGGCAAAGGCATCCGCCTCGGCCAGCCGCGTCATGACCTCGGGCGCCACGCCCGCGCGGCGCCACACGTCGCTCACCTCGCGATACCCGTTGCCCCGCGCCGCGGTGATCCAGTGGGCGTCTTCCTCCACCATCCCCTTGACCTGCCGGAACCCCAACCGCAGGGCCAGCCCGCCCGCCTCGTCGGGCTCCATCACGTTGTCCCAGAAACTGGCGTTGATGCACACGGGCCGCACCTCCACCCCGTGCTCCCGCGCGTCCCGCACGATCTGCGCCGGTGCGTAGAACCCCATCGGCTGTGCGTTCAAAAGCGCACAGGCAAAGATCCCCGGATGGTGCCGCTTGACCCATGCACTGGCATAGACCAGCAGCGCAAAGCTCGCCGCATGGCTTTCGGGAAAGCCGTAGCTGCCGAACCCCTCGATCTGGCTGAAACACCGCTCGGCAAAATCCATGTCATAGCCATTGGCCCGCATGCCGCGCAGGAACCGCGTGCGGAACTCGCTTACGTTCCCGTGTTTCTTGAACGTCGCCAGCGACCGGCGCAGCCGGTCTGCCTCGTCCGGCGTGAACCCCGCGCCGATGATGGCGATCTGCATCGCCTGCTCCTGGAACAGCGGCACGCCCAGCGTCTTGCCCAGAACCCGACCCAGCTCATCGGACGGAAACTCGACCCTTTCCTCGCCATTCCGCCGCCGGATATAGGGATGCACCATGTCGCCCTGGATCGGCCCCGGCCGGATGATCGCCACCTCGATCACCAGGTCATAAAACGTCCGCGGTCTCATGCGCGGCAGGAAATTCATCTGCGCGCGCGACTCCACCTGGAACACCCCGATCGTGTCCGCCTTGCACAGCATGTCATAGACGCGCGGGTCTTCCGGCGGCAGCGAGGCCAGCGTATGCGCCTGCCCGTGATGCTGGTCGATCAGGTCGAATGCCTTGCGCAGGCAGCTCAACATCCCCAGCGCCAGCACGTCGACCTTCAGGATGCCCAGCGCGTCGATATCGTCCTTGTCCCAGCAAATCACAGTACGGCCTTCCATCGTGGCGTTCTCAATGGGTACCAACTCGTCCAGCCGCCCCTCGGTGATGACGAACCCGCCCACATGCTGGCTCAGATGCCGCGGAAACCCCTCGATCTCGCGCACCAGTTCCATCGTCTGGCGCAGCCGCCGGTCGTCGGGATCAAGCCCGATCTCGCGCATCCGCTCCCGCTCCACCGCGCCCGAGGTCGCAAAGAACCCCCATAACTGCGAGCTGAGCGCCCCCACCGTGTCCTGGCTCAGCCCCATCGCCGCGCCGACCTCGCGGATGGCCCGCTTGCCGCGGTAATGGATCACCGTCGCGCACAGCCCCGCGCGGTGCCGGCCATAGCGCTCGTAGATATGCTGGATCACCTCCTCACGCCGCTCATGCTCGAAATCCACGTCAATATCGGGCGGCTCGTTGCGCGCTTCGCTGACGAACCGCTCAAAGACCATCGTGCCGGTTTCCGGGCTGACTGAGGTCACGCCCAGGCAATAGCACACCACCGAATTGGCGGCCGACCCGCGCCCCTGGCACAGGATGCCACGCGACCGGGCAAAGGCCACCACGTCGCGCACCGTCAGGAAATAGGGCTCGTAATTCAGCTTGGCGATCAGGCTCAGCTCGTGCTCGATCATCCCGCGCACCCGCTCCGGCGCGCCGTCGGGATAGCGCCAGCGCAACCCCTCCATCGCCAGCCGCCGCAGCCTTTGCGCCGCCGTTTCCCCCTGCGACACCTCGCTGGGATACTCATACCGCAACTCGTCGAGCGAAAAGCGCAACCGCGCCGCCACCTCTCCCGTGCGCCGCACCGCGTCCTCGTGGCCCGCGAACAGCCGCAGCATCTCAGACCCCGAGCGCAACCGCTGCTCCCCATTGGCCAAGGCGGCGCGGCCCAACTCGTCCACCCGCCGCCCCTGCCTTATCGCGGTCAGCACATCCGCCAGCCGTCGCCGCCGCGCGTGGTGCATCGCGGGCAGGGCCGAGGCCACTGTTTCCAAGCCCAACTCCTCTGCCAGCCCCGCCAGCCGGTCAAACCGCGCCGCATCCTGACCTTCATAGCGCGGCGCCATCAGCAGGTAACACTGCCCCCCAACACCCTTCACCAGCCGCCCCGCGTGACGCTTCCAGTCCCGCAAAGCCCCCTCGGGCGGATGCAGCAACAGCACGATGTCCTCCATCCCCTCCAGCAGGTCGTCCAGCCGCAGATCGCACTCACCCTTCTCGACCCGCAGCCGCCCGGCACTGATCAACCGGCTCAGCCGGCCCCACCCTTGCCGCGTCTCGGGCAGGGCGGTCAGCACCAGCCCCTCGCGCAGCACCAGCCGCGCGGCGGGGTAGAAGCGCGGCACATGGGCCCACTCGGGCGCGCGCGGCTCCGGCGCGGGCGGGCCTATGGCGCCGTCGCGCGCCTCGATCCGCTCCCGCTCGGCCACCACCCGTGCAATCTCGCGCACCGCCGCGTGGGCGCGCACGACGCCGGCGACCGAGTTCTCGTCGGCAATGGCCAGCCCCGCCAGGCCCAGCTCCGCCGCCCGCGCCACGTATTCCTCGGCATGGGACGCCCCGGTCAGGAAGGTGAAGTTGGAGGTGATCGACAATTCGGTGAACATGGCAGGCCCCCATCATATTCACCTTTTGTTCTCATTTCGAGTCCGAATCTTGGGGTGGGTGACAACCCACGCGCCCATTTACGAAGCCGCGCATCGCCGGGCCGCGGTGCGGCGACCCGACAGTCTTTCTGAGCACTTTATACCCGCCAAACCCGCAAGCCCGTTAAGCGGCGCACCAAGCCTTACCAAATCGCCGTGCCGTCGCACCCTAGGTGCGCCAATGTTATCGGCACGCCTCTGGCGTGACGAGGCGGCCCGGCGATGCGCGGCGGCCTGCGGCCTTGATCCCGCGCGGCCCCACTCAACCCGTCCCGGACCCAATCCGGGACCTCTTAGGGTGGTTGAAAACCCACGCCTCCACCCTCACTTCAGCGGCACACACTCCAGCCCGCCGATGCAGGTCTCCACCTGTTTCACCTGCGCGGGCGACGGCTCGAGAAACGCCCAGCTGCCGCAGGGATCCGCGACCATCACCAGGTTCCGACCATGCTTTTCCAAGAAAACGAGGTACTCCACCCCCGACCGCGCCCCGCCGCACCACGGCCCGAAGCACCGCACTTCCAGCGTTATGTCCCGAGCGAACGGCGTCGTGAACCCTGCGCGCGATAACGACCTACCCTCCAGCCGCGCCGGGATCGTCACGTTGCGCCGATCCTTGTTCGTCCCGTCGTTCTTCGGCAACCGCGCCTCGTCGAACCGCAATTCGCCGGTCACGACGACGTAGGCCTGCTCCGCCTCCGACGCCTGGCTATAGGTCCGCGCCACGTCCGGCCGCAGACACGACAGCGCCAGCACCGGTCCTGCCGCCAGGACAAAGGCCATGCTCGTCAAAAACGTCTTCATAGCCTGTCTCCGAACGCCTCCATCACCTTGGCATAGACCCCGCGCTTGAACGGCACGATCGCGTCCACCACGTCCTCGGGCGCGATCCATTTCCACTCGGAAAACTCCGCCGGCGGCAGGGTGATGTCCACATCCGCATCGGTCCCGTGAAATCGCAGCAGAAACCATTTCTGCATCTGCCCCCGGTACCGCGCCTTCCACAGCTTCGGCACCAGCTCATGCGGCAGGTCGTAGGGAATCCACTCCGGCGTCTCCGCCTCCACCGTCACCAGATCGGCCTTCACCCCGGTCTCTTCCCAAAGCTCGCGCAGGGCCGCATCGCGCGGCGCCTCGCCCTCGTCGATCCCGCCCTGCGGCATCTGCCAGGCGTCATACTCGCTGTCGATCCGCTGTCCGACAAAAACATTCCCGTCCCCGTTCACCAGCATCACGCCCGCGCAGGGCCGATAGGGCAGTTTCTCGATCTCTTCCGGTGTCATGCCGCCAGCCCTCGCCCTTTCAACAGCGCCTCGACCCCTGGCATCCGCCCCCGGAAGGCAAGGTACAACTCCTCCGCCTCGCGCGAGCCGCCGGTCGACAGGATATTCTCCTCCAGCGCCTTCGCCTTTTCCGCGTCAAACGCCCCGCCCGCTTCCTCGAAGGCAGCGAATGCATCCGCATCCATCACTTCGGACCACATGTAGCTGTAATACCCACTGGAATACCCATCTCCACTGAACACATGCGCGAAATGCGGCGTCGCGTGGCGCATCCGGATCGCATGCGGCATTCCCATCTCCGCCAGCACTTCGGCCTGTTTCGCCATCGGATCGTTGGGAGCCTCCCCTTCGTGGAAGGCCAAATCCACCATGGCCGAGGCCACGTATTCCACCGTCTGGAACCCCATATCGTAAGTGGCAGCGCCCAGCACCTTGTCCAGCATTTCCTGCGGCATCGGCTCGCCCGTCTCGGCATGGGTGGCAAACTCCGACAGGACCTCCGGCACTTCCAGCCAGTGTTCATAGAGCTGGCTCGGCAACTCCACGAAATCCCGCGCCACGGACGTGCCCGAAATGCTCTCATAGGTCACGTCCGAAAGCATCTGGTGCAGCGCGTGGCCGAACTCGTGAAACAGCGTCCGCGCGTCGTCATAGCTCAACAACGCCGGATCGCCCTTGGCGAAATTGCACACGTTGATCACCACCGGCCCCTTCACATCGGGGAACTTCCGCTGCCCGCGCATCGCCGAGCACCACGCCCCCGACCGCTTGGACCCCCGCGCAAAATAATCCCCGATGAAGACAGCCACGTGACGCCCGTCCCGCGTCACCTCCCACGCCCGGCAATCGGGGTGGTACAGCGGCACGTCCAGCCGCTTGAACTCCAGCCCGAACAGCCGATGGGCACAGGCGAACGCCGCCTCGATCATGCGATCCAGCTGCAAATACGGCTTCAACGCCGTTTCATCCAGGTCATGCTCGATCTTGCGCCGCTTCTCGGAATAATACCGCCAATCCCAAGGCTCCAAAGGCCCGTTCACGCCATCTTCCCGCATCATTTCGGTCAGCACGGCGGCATCCGCCTCCGCCTGCGCGCGGGCCGGCCCCCAGACATCCATCAGAAGGCCGCGCACCGCCTCCGGCGTCTTGGCCATCTCGGTCTCCAGCTTGAACGCCGCGAAACTCTCGTAGCCCAACAGCTTCGCCCGCTCCTCGCGCAGCGCCAGCACTTCGGCGGCAATCGCTCGGTTGTCCGTCTCGCCCCCATTTGCGCCACGCGACGTCCACGCGGCGTAAGCCTTTTCGCGCAGGTCACGCCGCGGCGAGAACTGCAGGAACGGCACGATCAATGATCGCGATAGCGTAATCACCGGCCCGTCGGCACCTTTCTCCTCGCCCGCCGCCCGGGCCGAGCGCACGACGAATTCCGGCAGCCCTTCCAGATCCGCCTCGTTCAGCTCCATGAACCACCCGGCCTCGTCTTTCAGAAGGTTCTGCGTGAACGCCGTGCCCAGCTCCGCCAGCCGCGCGCGGATCTCGCGCATCCGCTTGTCCGCCTCGCCTTCCAGCCCGGCCCCGGCCCGGCGAAACCCGCGATGCGTCAACATCAGCACGCGCTCCTGCTCCTCGGTCAGCCCCAGGCTCTCGCGCGCGTCCCACAGTGTCGCAATCCGCTGAAACAGCGCCTTGTTGCCGTAGATCTCCGACGAATACGCGGCCAGCTTCGGGCTGAATTCTCGCTGCAATTCCTGCCGCCTGTCGTTGCTGTCGGCCCCCACCACGGTAAAGAATACCGACAAAACCTTGTCCAGCTTGTCGCCCGCCACTTCCAGCGCCTCCACCGTGTTGGCGAAAGTCGGCGGCTCGGTATTGTCCGCAATCGCCGCGATCTCGCCCCGTGCCTCTTCCAACGCGGCCTCGAACGCCGGGGCGAAATCCTCGTCCGACACGGCATCGAACGGCGCCATTTCGAACGGCGTCTTCCACTCACTCAACAGCGGATTGGTCATCTTGCTCTCCTCGTTGGCCGCACACGGGGCAGTCCGCCCGGCGGCTCAGTGAAATTTTCCGGCTTTCCCCATATAGGGCGTCATAGATCAGCATTTCACCCCGCAGCGCCGCGCCCGCGTCGGCGATCACCTTCACGGCTTCCACCGCCATCATCGACCCAACGACGCCCGGCAACGGCCCCAGCACCCCCGCCTCGGCACAACTCGGCGCCAGCCCCGGCGCCGGGGCGTCGGGGAAAATGCACTGGTAGCACGGCGCATCATTCGCGGGGTCGAACACGCTCACCTGTCCTTCCCATTGCGACAAGGCTCCTGAAATCAATGGCTTGCCCTGCGCCACCGCGACCCGGTTGGCCAGGTAGCGCGTATCGAAATTGTCCGTCCCGTCCAACACCAGGTCATACTCGGCAAACAAGTCCGCCGCGATCTCCTCGCTCAACCGCCGCTCGTAGGGGCGCATCTCGACATACGGGTTCACGTCCCGCGCCGCCTGCGCCGCAGAATGCACCTTCGGCATGTCGATCCGCGCGTCGGTATGAATGACCTGCCGCTGCAGGTTCGTCGCATCCACCACGTCATCGTCGATCACCCCGATCCGGCCCACGCCCGCCGCCGCCAGGTAAAGGATCGCTGGCGAGCCCAGCCCCCCGGCCCCGATCACCAGGACCTTCGCCTGCTTGAGCGCCTTCTGCCCCGGCCCACCGATCTCGCGCAGCACGATATGCCGCGCGTAGCGTTCCAGTTCCGTCGGCGCGAACAGCCCCTTGGGCTTTTCCGGCTCCGGCTCGGAAACCCGGCCCCGCAACCGCCGCAACACCTGGCGATAGGCCAGGACCAGCGCCACCGCTCCGGCCAGCAGCAACCACGGCGCCACCGTGCCGCCGGTCGCCTCGCGCAACCCGTTCCCATCGGGCAGTACTAGCTGAGTCAGCACCACGAACGCCCACAGTATCGCGATCATCATCCAGCGCTGACGCCGCGGCGCGCCCATCCACGCCCCCAGCCCCCAGATCGCCCCGGCAAGCACAAGCACCAACAGCATCAGCCTGCCCCCGTCGACCCGAAACCGCCCGCCCCGCGCGCGGTGTCCTCAAGGCTATCCACCAAATCGAAAGCCGCCTGAACCACTGGCGCCACCACCATCTGCGCGATCCGCATCCCGTGCTCCACCGTGAACGGCTCGGCCCCGGCATTCATCACGATCACCCCCAACGGCCCACGATAATCGCTGTCGATCGTCCCGGGGCTGTTGGGCAGCGTGATGCCATGCTTCAACGCCAGCCCGGAGCGCGGCCGCACCTGCACCTCGTACCCGTCGGGTATCGCCAGCCGCAGCCCCGTCGGCACCAAAGCCCGCGCCCCCGGCGCGATCACCACCGCGCCCCGGTCGGCCAGGTTCGCGCGCAGGTCCGCCCCCGCCGCCCCCGCCGTCTCATAGCGCGGCAGGCCCAACTCACGGTCCGCGCCGTCGTCCCACATCACCGAAATGCTTACCATGCGCCGGTTCTTCCCGCTTTTCCTCTGGCAATAAATATCCTCGCCGAAGGCAAGATACTCTTTAGGCGCACCCGCCGTCGCCTCAGCCCAACGCCTCCGCGATCCGCGCCACCAGCCGTTGCGCCACGTCCGCCTTCGACATGCGCGGCCATTCCTCTGCCCCCTCGGCCGTGATCAGCGTCACGGCATTCTCCGCCCCGCCCATGATCCCCGTCGCCGGGCTCACGTCATTGGCCACGATCCAGTCACAGCCCTTGCGCGCTCGCTTGGCGGTCGCGTGATCCACCACGTCATGGGTCTCGGCGGCAAAGCCCACCACCAGCAACGGCCGCCCGGCCTCCATCCGGCTGATGGTGGCCAGGATATCGGGGTTCTCGGCAAACTCCAGCACCGGCAGCTTGCCCCCCTCCTTCTTGATCTTGCGCGCCCCCGCGCTCGCCACGCGCCAATCCGCGACGGCGGCGGCAAAGACGCCCGCATCGGCGGGCAACGCGGACTCGACCGCCTCCAGCATCTGCTGCGCAGTCTCGACGGCGACAACCTGCACGCCCTCGGGCGGTTTCACGTCCGCTGGCCCGGTGACGAAAACCACCTCCGCCCCCGCACCGGCCAGCGCCCTGGCAATCGCCGTGCCCTGCGCACCGGACGAGCGGTTGGCGATATACCGCACCGGGTCGATGGGCTCATGCGTCGGCCCCGAGGTGACAATCACGCGCCTGCCCGCCAGCGGCCCGGCGGCCAGCCGCGCCTCCACCGCCGCCACGATCTCCAGCGGCTCCGACATGCGCCCCGGTCCATGCTCGCCACAGGCCATGTCGCCCGCATTGGGTCCGACGAACCCGATCCCATCGCCTTGCAACGTCGCGATATTGCGCTGCGTCGCCGCATGCTCCCACATTCGCACGTTCATCGCCGGCGCCAGCAGCACCTCCGTGTCTGTCGCCAAAAGCAGCGTCGAGGCCAGATCATCCGCTTGGCCTGTCGCCATCTTCGCCATCAGGTCCGCCGTCGCGGGCGCCACCACGATCAGGTCCGCGCTGCGGCTCAACTCGATGTGTCCCATCTCGGCCTCGTCGGTCAGGTCGAACAGGTCCTGAAACACCTTCGTCCCCGCCAGGGCCGACACTGAAAGCGGCGTCACGAACTCCGCGCCGGCCTTCGTCAGAACCGGCGTCACCGCCGCGCCCCGTTCGCGCAGCCGCCGGATCAGGTCCAGCGCCTTGTAGGCCGCGATCCCGCCGCCGATGATCAGCAAAACACGTTTTCCGGCCAACATGCGACGGCTCCCTGAATCTTCGGCCAAACACTATGCCCGGACCAGACACGGTACAAGGCCCGGGGCTCCGACACGAAAAAACGCCGCCGCAGGCCGCGACAGCGTTATTTCATACGTCACGATTGGATGCGTCTCAGGCCAGCAGGCTCTGCACCTCGCCACCCTGCTTTTCCAGATACTTGCGCATCTTCTGGAACGCCGCGGCCTCGATCTGGCGCACCCGCTCCTTCGACAGGCTCAACTCCTCGCCAAGGCTCTCCAGCGTCCGCGCTTCGTCCTGCAACTTGCGCTGCACGACGATGAACCGCTCGCGCTCGTTCAGCTTGGACATCGCACCGCCCAGCCAGTTGCGCAGCGCGCCGCGGTCATGGTCTTCCTCGACCAACTCGTCACCGCGCTTGCCGTCATCCTCGATGGTGTCGATCCATTCGCGGCCCTCATCCTCGGTCGATTGCGTCGCGTTCAGCGAAAAATCCGACCCGGACAGCCGGCCTTCCATCATTTCCACGTCGCGCAGCGGCACACCGACCTCGATCGCGATCATCTCGCGCATCTGGTGGCGATCCAGCGTCTCGCCCTTGGCCATGGATTCCCGCTCCAGCCGCGCCTGCACCCGGCGCATGTTGAAAAACAGCGATTTCTGACTGCTGGTCGAGCCAGTCCGCACCATTGACCAGTTCCGCATAACATAATCTTGAATACTGGCCTTGATCCACCACACCGCGTATGTCGAGAACCGCACGCCGCGATCCGGATCGAACTTGTCGGCGGCCTTCATCAGCCCAAGCCCGGCTTCCTGGATCAGGTCGTTCATCGGCGCGCCGTAGCGGCGGTATTTCGACGCCATCGAAATCGCCAAGCGCATATACGCGGTGATCAGTCGGTGCAGCGCCGCCTCGTCCCGCTGGTCGCGCCAGGCATAAGCCAGCGTCAGTTCGGTTTCGGCGTCAAGCAGTTCGGCCTTCATCGCCGCGCGTGACATGTTGGTGCTGAAATTGCCATCCAAGGCCATGGTGAAATACTCCCGGTCGCGATTTGAAAGCAGCTTTTTCGCCGTCTTTGGTGGTGGTACGCATCATCCCAACGCGCGGATCACGAAAAGGATGCAAAAAAAATGTTGCCAGGGCTCAGTATCGTTTTAGGAGGCATCGGATCGGGCAAGACGATCTTCGCCGAAGACCTGGTTCTCGGCACTGGCCGCACGCCCGTCGCTTTGGTGACCACCCCCCCTGACGATACCGGAATTCAGGCCACTCTCGACCGGCGTCAGGCCGCGCAAGCCGCTTGGCAAACCCGTCACGACCCGCTCGATATCGGCCGCACCCTCGCCGGAATCAGCGGCGACAGCGCCGTGCTCGTCGATGCGCTGCCGCTCTGGCTGGCCAACCGGGCCGAGGCCGGCCACGACCTGGCCGAGGCCGAAGCGGAGCTTATGGCCGGCCTCGCCCTCTGCGCTGCACCCGTGGTGATGATCACCCGGGCGCCCGAAATCAGCGAGGACGTCACGCTGCGCGCCGCCAGGGGCCGGCTGAACATTAAACTCGCAGCAACGGCCGGCCTCGTGGTCAACGTGATCGCCGGCCTGCCCCAGGTTCTGAAAGGCGACCTGCCGTGAAAACCCGGCTTTTCTGGGTCCGCCATGGCCCCACCCACGCGAAAGGCCTCGTCGGCTGGGCCGATCTGCCCGCCGACCTCTCGGACACCGCGCGCATCGCCCGCCTGGACGCCCACTTGCCGCGACAGGCCATGCTCGTGTCCTCCGACCTCAGCCGCGCCGCCGCCACCGCCGACACGCTGGCCGAAACCCGCACGCGCCTGCCCCACGATCCGGCGCTGCGCGAACTTCACTTCGGCGACTGGGACCTGCAGTCCCCCGACGACATCGAGGACCAGGCCCGCTACCGGGCCTTCTGGGACCACCCCGGCGAGGTGCGCCCACCCTCCGGCGAAACCTGGCCCGAGCTTGCCGCCCGCGTGGACGCCGCCACCGACGCGCTCATCGCCACTCATCCCGGCGCCGATCTGGTGATCGTGGCCCATCTTGGCGTCATCCTCACCCAGCTTCAGCGCGCCCTCGACCTCACCGCGACCGAGGCGTTCTCCCACAGTATCGCCCCCCTTTCGGTGACCGAGTTGCACCACGCCCCCTCCGGCTGGCACGTCGAAGGCATCGATCACACCCCGTGATGCACATGCGCACAAATGATCGCTTTGCGCCGCCTCGCGCCCGGCCTAACGTCGCGCCATGACATACGATCTCTTCATCGGCGACCGCACGTTCTCAAGCTGGTCCTTGCGCGGCTGGCTCATGCTGGAAAAATTCAGCCTGCCGCACCGAACCCACATGGTCGGGCTCTACGACAGCACCATGGCCGAAGACCTCAAGGATCTTGCCCCCGCCCGCCTCGTCCCGGTGATGCGTGACGCGAGTGGCATCGTCATCTTCGACAGCCTCGCCATGGCCGAAACCCTGGCCGAACGTCACCCCGACGCCGGTCTTTGGCCCGGGGATCCCGCCGCCCGCGCCCTCGCCCGCTCGATCACCGCCGAAATGCATTCCGACTTCTCCGCCCTGCGCGCCGACTGCTCGATGCAGCTTCGGCACCAGTGGCAGGGCTTCACACCGTCCGACGCCGTCAAGGCCGACCTCGCCCGTATCGAAACCCTGTGGGCCATCGCCCGCACCCGTCACGGCGCGGACGGCCCCTGGCTCTTCGGACGCTACAGTCTCGCCGACGCCTTCTACGCCCCCGTCGCCGCCCGCATCGCGGGCTACGCCCTGCCCGTGGGCAAGACCGCGCAAGCATATGTCGACACCACCCTCGCCGACACGTCCTTCCGCCAATGGCGCGCGCTCGGTCTCACGAAATCCTACGACCCTGTCCCCTATGACCAGCCGCTCGACCACACCCCATGGCCCGGCCCCCGCCCCGTCCCGGCCCGCACCGTCACCGATGGCAGACCCGAAAACACCGCCTGCCCCTATTCCGGCAAGCCCCCCACGCACCTGATGGAAACCGGCGGGCGGATCTTCGGCTTCTGCAACGCCACCTGCCGCGACAAGACCGTCGCCGACCCCGACGCCTGGCCCGCCTTCACTGCAATGCGCGACGCCGCGACCTGACCCGCCGCTTCCTCTGGCCAAAATATCCCCGCCGGAGGCTCCCGCATCCGCCAGCCGCGCCACCTCCGAAGCGGTTAACCATTCTTAAACCACTTGCGCGCTATCTGTTAACCATTCTCAAGGGAACGGAGTCCCCCATGGTCGCCCGCGCCTACACCGTCGCCTTCGAGGGCGTAGAGGCCCGCCAGGTCGAGGTGCAATGCGCCGTCACCCCCGGCGTTCCGGCCTTCTCGCTCGTGGGCCTGCCGGACAAGGCCGTGTCCGAGGCGCGCGACCGCGTCCGCACCGCGCTGTCGTCGATGGCCATCGCGCTGCCCTCCAAGCGCATCACCATCAACCTCTCGCCCGCCGACATGCCCAAGGAAGGCAGCCATTTCGACCTGCCCATCGCCCTCGCCCTGCTCGCCGCACTGGAAATCATCCCGCCCGACGCCGTCGAAGGCACGTGTTCCCTGGGCGAGCTCTCGCTAGACGGCTCCCTCATCCCCGTCATCGGCGCGCTTCCCGCCGCCATGGCCGCCGCCGAGGAAGAGCGCACGCTTCTCTGCCCCAAAGGCTCGGGCGCCGAGGCCGCCTGGGTCGGCGCCACGCAAGTCATCGGCGCCGCCACGCTCGCCGACGTGGTACGCCACTATACCGGCCAATCCCCCCTGCCGCCTGCCGAACCGGGCGAGGTCACGGCAGACGCCTCGGGCCGTGACTTGCGCGACGTCAAGGGCCAGGAACGCGCCAAGCGCGCGCTCGAAATCGCCGCCGCGGGACGGCACCACCTGATGATGGTCGGCACGCCCGGCTCGGGCAAATCCATGCTCGCGGCCCGCCTTCCCGGCATTCTGCCGCCCCTCACCGCGCCCGAGGCGCTGGAAACCTCCATGATCCATTCCCTCGCCGGCCTTCTCACCGAGGGCGGCATCAACCGCACGCGCCCCTTCCGCGAGCCGCATCACACCGCCTCCATGGCCGCCATCGTCGGCGGCGGGCGCCGCGCCGGCCCCGGCGAAATCAGCCTCGCCCACAACGGCGTCCTCTTCATGGACGAGTTTCCCGAATACCCCCGCGCCGTACTCGAAACCCTGCGACAACCGATCGAGACCGGCGAGGTCGTCGTCGCCCGCGCCAACGCCCATGTCCGCTACCCTTGCCGCTTCCTGCTCGTCGCCGCCGCCAACCCCTGCAAATGCGGCTACCTGCCCGACCCGGCCCGCGCCTGCGCCCGTGTGCCTCAGTGCGGCGAAGATTACATGTCCCGCATCTCCGGCCCCCTGATGGACCGCTTCGACCTGCGCATCGAGGTTCCCCCGGTCAGCTTCACCGATCTCGACCTGCCCCCCTCGGGCGACAGCTCCCTCGAGGTGGCCGAGCGGGTCGCGACGGCGCGGGCGGTGCAACAGGCCCGCTTTGCCGATCACGCCGACATGCGCCTCAATGCCGATGCCGAAGGCGAGGCCCTGGAAGAGATCGCGACGCCCGACGGCGAAGGCCGCGACCTTCTGAACACCGTGGCCGAACGCATGGGGCTTTCCGCACGCGGCTATCACCGCGTCCTGCGCGTCGCCCGCACCATCGCCGATCTCGATGGCTCGGACGATGTCCGCCGCCCCCACGTGGCCGAGGCCGTCAGCTATCGCCTTATGTCGATGAAAGAGACCTGATCCACTGCCCCAGGTCGGCCAGCGTCTTGCGCCCCTCGGGCAGAAGGTTATGGAAAATCGGCCAGACATGCGGCAAGTCGTGCTCGATGACCTCGGTCACCTCGACGCCCTCGCCCCGCAGATGCGCCGCCATGCGCTTGGTGTCATCCAACAGGATTTCCGTATCGCCCGCGCAGATCCAAACCGGCGCCGCGCCCTTGAAGGACGCGAACAAGGGCGACGCTTTCGGGTCCCGCGGGTCCGCCCCGTCCAGATACCAGTCGATCATCTCCTCCGCCCGTTCGGCGGGCAAAACCACCTCCGCCTTGGCATTCCGCTCCATGCTTTCGCCCGCAAAGGTCAGGTCCACCACAGGCGAAAGCGCAAAGCACCCTTTCGGCGGCGTCAGACCCGCCCGCGTCACCTCGGCCAGCACCGCCAGCGCCAGCGCTCCGCCCGCGCTGTCCCCGCCCAGCACCACGCCGCCAGGCCGGTCCATCACCGCGCTGTAGGCCGCCAGGCAATCCTCGAACGCACCGGGAAACGGCGTCTCCGGGGCCAGCCGGTATTTTACCAGTGCCGCCGGCGCGCCTGCCTCCTTCGACAGCCGCGCCAGCATGGCGCGATGCGTGCGCGGGCTGCCGAACACGAAGCCCCCGCCGTGGAAATAAAGGATCAGCGGCCCGTCCTCGCGCCCCACGCCCAGCGCCCAGGTCCAGTGCGCTCGGATATCTCCCAAGTCCGCATCGACAAAGGACGTCCCCCGCGGCGGATGAAAATAGAAGCGCGACTTGTTCTCGAAGGAATTGCGCAGATTGACCTTGCTGGCCCGGCGCATATGCGGCTTCTCGGTCCAGCGCAGCCACGCGTTCAGGACCCTGCGCATCACGCTCATGACCGTTTCGCCTCGATCGCATCCCAGATCTTGCCCGCCACGTTGATCCCGTCGAACCGCTCCAGCTCCTGGATCCCGGTGGGCGAGGTCACGTTGATCTCGGTCAGGTACTCCCCGATCACATCGATGCCGACGAAAATCTGCCCCGCCTCGCGCAGGCGCGGCCCGATGATGTCGCAGATCTCCCGGTCGCGATCACTCAAGCTGACCTTCTCGGGCCGCCCGCCCACATGCATGTTCGACCGCACCTCACCCTTGCCGGGCAAGCGGTTGATCGCGCCCACGGGCTCGCCATCCACCAGGATCACGCGCTTGTCGCCGTCCTTGATCTCGGGCAGGTATTTCTGGACTATGAGCGGCTCGCGACTGAACCCGGTGAACATCTCGTGCAGGCTCGACAGGTTTCGGTCGCTCTCGGGCAGGTGAAACACCCCCGCGCCGCCATTGCCGTAAAGCGGCTTCAGGATGACGTCGCCATGCTCGGCCTTGAAGGCGCGGATCGTTCCCAGATCACGTGCAATCGCGGTCGGCGGCATCAGCTCAGGGAAATCGAGGATCAACAGCTTTTCGGGAAAGTTACGCACCCAGAACGGATCATTCACCACCAGCGTCGTGTCCTTCACCCGCTCCAGCAGATGGGTGGTGGTGATGTAGAACATGTCGAACGGCGGATCCTGACGCAGCCAGACCACGTCGAACTCCGACAGGTCCGCAACCCGCTCCTCTGCCAGGCTGAAATGATCACCCTCCACCCGCTGCACCGTCAGCGGCCAGCCCCGCGCGGTGATCCGCCCCCGGTCATAGGCCAGATTGTCGGGCGTATAATAAAACAGCTCGTGGCCCCGCGCCTGCGCTTCTTCGGCCAGGCGAAAGCTGCTGTCCCCGTCAATGTCGATCTCATTGATCGGATCCATCTGAAAGGCGATTTTCATGGGCCATCCCCGTCTTGTGCTGCCCTCTACATGGGCCAAGCACCGACAGGGATCAATTCAGAAATGCCCGAGCGCGTTTTCCATCACCGTCACGATACCTTGCCCATCCATGACCGCGAGGTCAAAGCGCACCTCGCTAAGTTGACCATCAGGCGTCTGCCCAAGATATTCGGAGGCCGCCACATGAATGCGCTGCATCTGGGCCGGGCGCAGCAGCGACATCGCGCCTTCGACCGTATCCGACGCCTTCACCTCGCAGAACACGTAAACGCCGTTTTCGAGAAAAATCAGGTCGATCTCGCCCCCCTGTCCGCGCCACCGCGTTTCCAGTAGATCGGCGCCGCGACGGTCATAGTCCAGCGCGACCGATTTCTCGGCAGCCGCGCCCTTGTGATAGGCCCGTTGCCCGCGTTCCTTGCGCCTGCGCAGGATGGTGTCGCATGTCATTCCGGCCTTCCTTCCTTCATCTCACCCCGGCATCTCACACCAAAACAGCTAATTTTTCCCTAACCGCTCAACTCCAGCGCCCGCTGATACACGACCCGCCGTTTCAGCCCCAGCCGCGCCGCCACCGCATCGGCCGCATCTCGCACGCTCTGCGTCTCCAGCGCCGCGTTCAGTGCGGTGTCGAGGTCTTCCGCCGAGCCCGTTTCTGCCGCTCCGCGTTCGATCACCACAACGATCTCGCCTTTGACGGCCTGCGCTTCCAACCGCGCGGCCAGCTCGGCCAGCGTGCCCCGCAGCACCTCCTCGAATTTCTTCGTCAGCTCCCGGCACACCGCCGCCTGCCGTTCCTCGCCCAGCACCTCGGCCGCGTCGCGCAGCATCGCCGCCACCCGCTTGGGCGATTCGTAGAACACCAGCGTTCCGGGCACGCCCGCCACCTCCCGAAGTGCGGATTTCCGCTTGGATCCGCCCGAGGGCAGGAAGCCCGCGAAAAAGAACCTGTCGGTCGGCAATCCCGCCACCGTCAGCGCCGTCACGACCGCCGACGGCCCCGGCGCCGAGATCAGCGCATGCCCCTCCGCCACCGCCGCGCGGGCCAGATCATACCCTGGATCGGCCACCATCGGCGTGCCCGCCTCGGACGCGTAAACCACTGATTTGCCGCTCTCCAGCGCCGCCATCAGGCGCGGGCGGGCGCGGTCGCCATTGTGGTCGTGATAGGACACGAGCGGCCTGTCGTTCAGTTTCAACCCGTGGATTTCCATCAGTCGCCGCAGGCTGCGCGTGTCCTCGGCGGCCAGCACGTCGGCCTCTGCAAGGATGTCGAGCGTGCGCAGCGTGATGTCCCGCGCCGCCCCGATCGGGGTCGCCACCAGGTACAGTCCGGGCGCAAGGCTCTGCTTGTCGGGATTCATCACTGGACCCGCCTCTCTGGACGTCTATTATCGTGGCCAACTGCGCCGTCCGTCCGGACCGCGCGAAAGAAGGAGTTCGTACCCCGATGTTTGCCGTTTTCGATGCCGTCCGCAAGCCGTTCCACAGACTTGCCCTTTTGGCCACAATCCTGCTGCTCGCGGCCTGTGACGCCGGGATCCCGATCGGCGGTGGCGACAGCGGCCAGCGGATCGACCCGGGCGCCGCCGTGCCGGTCGCCCTGCTGGTGCCGCACGGCGCGGCCAACCCGAACGAACAGCGCCTCGCGCGCGACCTCGAAAACGCCGCCCGCATGGCCGTGGCGGACCTTTCCGGCGTCAATATCGACCTGCGCGTCTATGGCACCGCCGGAAACGCGGGCAAGGCCCAGCAGGCGGCGCTCAATGCCGCTGCCGACGGCGCCAAGATCATTGTGGGCCCGCTGCACGCCGAATCCGCCAACGCCGTCGCCGTCGCGATGGCGCCCAAGAACATCAACGTGCTGGCCTTCTCCAACAATCCGACCATCGCGGGCGGCAACCTGCTGATCCTCGGCCAGACCTTCCAGGATACCGCCAATCGCCTGACCGGCTATGCCGTCAGCCAGGGCAAGCGCCGCATCATGACGGTGCATTCGCGCAACCTTGCCGGGGAACTGGGACGCGACGCGATCGCCCAGGCCATTCGCGCCAACGGCGCCACATCGGCCGGCGTGGTGAACTATGAATTCTCGCAAGGCGGTGTCGTGGGCGCCGTCCCGGCGATCAAGGAAAACGCCCAGACCAACAGCGCCGACGCGATCTTCCTGACCGCCAATTCCGCCGGCGCGCTGCCGCTCTTTTCTCAGATGCTGCCCGAGGCGGGGCTGTCCCCGGCCGAGATGCAGTATATCGGCCTTGCCCGCTGGGACGAACCGGCCCAGACCCGTACGCTGCCGGGCGTTCAGGGCGGCTGGTTCGCCATTCCCGACCCGCAGCGCGCCAACCAGTTCAAATCGCGCTTCCAGGCGGCCAATGGCAACGCACCGCATGATCTTGCCGGTCTCAGCTATGATGCCATCGCCGCCATCGGGGCGCTGACCAGCTCCGGCCGGGCCGATGCCCTGTCGCGCTCCCGCCTGACGCAGTCGTCGGGCTTCAAGGGTGTCAACGGCATCTTCCGCTTCCTGCCCAATGGCACGACCCAACGCGGCCTTGCCGTGGCCACCATCCGTAACCAGCAGGTCGTGGTGCTGTCGCCCGCGCCCGCCAGCTTCGGTCGCGCGGGTCTCTGATCCCGCGCCGCCGGCCCACGCCATGAAAGACACGCTGACGCCGCCGGACGCGCTGATCTGTCCGGCCGAGGTCATTTTCAACCAGGACGCCGTGCAGGCCCGCATCGACGCCGTGCGCGAGGCCGACCCGTCGGACACCGCAGCCCTGCGCCGCGAGACGGTGACCGCGACACGCGAGGCGATGACAGAGGGCTATGCGGCCATCGCCGAGGCGCTTCTGCAGACGCCCTTCGCCGCGCGCGAGGCGACGCGCGCCTACACCTGGCTGACCGACTGCGCCGTGATGACCGCCCTGCAAGTGGCCAGCCGCCACCTGCACCCCCTGCCAAACCCCACCGAATCCGAGCGCCTGACGGTCTTTGCCGTGGGTGGCTATGGCCGGGGCGAAATGGCCCCCTTCTCGGACGTCGACCTGCTCTTTCTGACGCCCTACAAGATGACCGCTTGGGCCGAGAGCGTGATCGAAAGCACGCTCTACATGCTGTGGGACCTCAAGCTGAAGGTCGGTCATGCCAGCCGCACGATCCGCGAATGCATCCGCCTCGGCACCGACGATTTCACCATCCGCACCACGCTGCTGGAAAAGCGTCTGCTTTACGGCGACGATAGGCTGGCGGGCGATCTAGACCACCGCCTGCGCAACGATCTCTTCAAGGGGACCGAACGCGAATTCGTCGAGGCCAAGCTGGAAGAGCGCGACGCCCGCCACGAAAAGCAGGGCGAACGTTACATGGTCGAGCCCAACGTCAAAGAGGGCAAGGGCGGCCTGCGCGACCTGCAATCGCTGTTCTGGATTTCCAAGTACCTCTACCACGTCGACAAGGCGTCCGACCTCGTGGATCACGGTCTTTTCATGGAGGACGAGTTCGAAACCTTCCTCAAGGCCGAGAACTTCCTCTGGGCCACCCGCTGTCACCTGCACCTCGTCACCAACCGCGCGACCGAACAACTGACCTTCGACCTTCAGGTCGAGGTGGCCGAGCGCATGGGCTACAAGGACCGCGCCGGGCGCCGCGCGGTCGAGGTGTTCATGCAGGAGTATTTCCGCCACGCCACCGCCGTCGGCGATTTGACCCGCATCTTCCTGACCAAGCTGGAAGCGGCCCATGTGAAATCCGAACCGCTCCTGCAACGCCTTTTCACCCGCAAGCGCAAGCTCAAGACCGGCTACAAGGAGGTCCACGGTCGCCTGGCCATCGTGGATGAGGCGGACTTCCTGTCGGACCCGCTCAACCTTTTGCGCGTGTTCGAGGAAGGCCTGCGCACCGGCCTGCTGATCCACCCGGACGCGATGCGGCTTGTCACCGCCAATCTCGACCTCATCACCGACGGCTTCCGGGAAAGCCCCGAGGCCCGCAAGCTCTTCCTCGGCCTGCTGCTGAAGCACGGCAATCCCGAACGGGCGCTGCGCCGTATGAACGAGCTTGGCGTGCTGTCGGCCTTCATCCCCGAATTCGAGCCGATCAGGGCCATGATGCAGTTCAACATGTATCACAGCTACACGGTGGACGAGCACACCATCCAGTGCGTCAGCCAGCTTTCCAAGATCGAGCGGAAGGAACTGACCGAGGACCTGCCCATCGCGTCCTCGATCCTCGACGCCGGCGTGAACCGCAAGGTGCTCTACGTCGCCATGCTGCTGCACGACATCGGCAAGGGCCGGGACGAGGATCATTCCATTCTCGGCGCCCGGATCGCCCGCAAGGTGGCCCCCCGGCTGGGGCTGAAACCCAAGGAGGTCGACACGGTCGAATGGCTGGTGCGCTATCACCTGCTGATGTCCGACATGGCCCAGAAACGCGACATCGCCGACCCGCGCACCGTGCGCGATTTCGCCAAGGCGGTGCAGACCCGCGAACGGCTCGACCTTCTCTGCGTGCTGACCGTCTGCGACATTCGCGGCGTAGGGCCGAACACGTGGAACAACTGGAAGGCCTCGCTCATCCGCGCGCTCTACCGCCAGACGCGCCGCGCCATGGAAGGCGGGCTCGAAGCGCTCAACCGCGAACAGCGCGGCACCGACGCCAAGCGCAACCTGCGCGAGGCGCTCACCGACTGGGACGCGAAGGCCCTCAAGACCGAGCTGGAGCGCCACTACCCGCCCTACTGGCAGGGCCTGCACGTCACCGCGCACGAGGATTTCGCCCTCCTGCTGCGCGGCATTTCCGAGAACGAGGTGCGCATCCAGCTCACCCCGGACGAGGACCGCGACGCCACCCGCGTGTGCTTTGCGCTGGCCGACCACCCCGGCATCTTCAGCCGCATGTGCGGCGCGCTGGCGCTGGTGGGCGCCAACGTGGTCGACGCCCGCACCTATACCACCAAGGACGGCTATGCCACGGCGGCGTTCTGGATCCAGGATTCCGACGGCAGCCCCTACGAGGCCGACCGCCTGCCGCGCCTGACCCAGATGATCCACAAGACCCTCGGGGGCGAGGTCATCACCGGCGACGCGATGCAATCGCGCGACAAGATCAAGAAACGCGAACGCGCCTTCCGCGTGCCCACCCATATCACCTTCGACAACGAAGGCTCGGAAATCTACACGATCATCGAGGTCGACACCCGCGACCGCCCCGGCCTGCTCTATGACCTGACGCGCACGCTCAGCAACGGCAACGTCTACATCAATTCCGCCGTCATCGCGACCTATGGCGAACAGGTGGTCGACACGTTCTACGTCAAGGACATGTTCGGCCTGAAATTCTATTCCCCCGCCAAGCAGCGGGCGCTGGAACGCAAGCTGCGCGAGGCGATCTCGGACGGCGTCGAACAGGCGATCAGCTGAGGCGAGGCGCGGGCGTCTGCTGCGCTGAAAGCGGGCGTGAAACTGCAGGCCCTTGTCTTGAATAAGGTGCGACGAATGGCGGTTGTGCGGACGAAGCGGACGGTGGGGTGATAGGGGCCGCGCATCGAAGGGCCGCGACGCGGCGATCCTGCAGTTGTTCTACAGCACTTTATCCCTGCCAAATCCGAAAGACTTTCGAGCCAAGCACCCGGCCTCACCAAATCGCCGTGCCGTGGGTGCGGCCCGGCGATGCGCGGCGGCGCGGCAAGCCGCGCCTCGATCCCGCGCGGGGCGCTGTCTTTCGACCGTCCGCCATGCGCAACGAAGCGTAGTTTCTCTGCGACGGCACCAACGTCTGCTTCGGGTTGCCACCTTCCCGAAAGCACTTGAATGGCGAGCGCCGGCCGACGTGTTCAGCCCTCGACTTCGTTTCTGGCAATTCGGCGTTTTTACTCATATCCTACCCCTATTCTCAGGAGACATTTCATGGCCCAGTTTCCCGTCAACACTCATCGCCTCGACCCCTACAAAAACTTCAAGTTCCGTGTAAAATGGGATGGCCGTTTCGTTGCAGGTGTCAGCAAGGTCAGTGCGCTCAAACGCTCGACCGAGGTTCTCAGTCTCCGCGAAGGCGGCGCCCTCAGCCGCCCCCTCCGCTCCCCCGGCAAAACCGCTTATGAACCCATCACGCTGGAGCGCGGCATCACGCACGACACCGCGTTCGAGGATTGGGCCAATCAGGTCTTCACCCTGCAAGGTGATGCGGCAGTCTCGCTCAAGGACATGCGCAAGGATATCCAGGTCGAGCTCTACAATCTCTCCGGACAGCTCGTCATTCGCTACAACGTTTTCCGCGCTTGGGTATCGGACTACGAGGCACTCCCCGAGTTGGACAGCCAAGGCGAGGCCATGGCCGCGATCGAACGCATAACCCTGCAACATGAAGGGTGGGAGCGTGACAGGGACGTCACTGAACCGACTGAGACCTGAGGCCGCGCCGAATGCGCGGCGACGGCTCGATCCGGTCCTTCGTCGCGAGCTGCCTGAAGGTCGCCAATGCGGACTTTGCTTCCGTTCACGACGGAGGCCTTCTTCAGCCCCTGGGGTGGCGTTCCGACGGCAATTCTGAAGCGCTTAATGCCTGCCAGATACATCCTCGGAATGATCGTTGCGCCCAGCCTCAGCCAAGTCGCCAGCCCGAGGGAGGGGCTGACGATGGCCGGGCCGCTTCGCGGCTGTTAATCGGCTGGGTGCTCAGCACCGATGTCTCACAAGAGCTCGAAGCGGTCACTGCACTCCAAGTCCATTGCAGGGTCTCGCGGGCCCCATTTCCTGCACAGGAAATGGCTGTGGAAATACGTATTTTCACACCCGGAATTTTCGAAAATTCCGGTCCGCGCCACGTCACCCCTCCGGCGGCAAATCCACCCGCTCGCCCCGCCGTGGCGGGTCGATCTGCGCGCCGGTGACTGTCCGGGCAAAGTCATGCCCCGCATGCACCGCCGCCGCGATGGTGCCCGGGCAATAGCAGTCCCCGATCCGCGTCACCGCCTTGATCCCCGCCGCATCCCAGTCGGCCTCGTGCTCCTTAAGATTGGTCCAAAGCGCATCGTTCGGCACCCGCGACGTCACCGGCACCAGCGTGGCGCAGGGGATCTGCCGCCGCGCATCCGAGTAGACGCAGGCCAGTTCCAGCGTGCTGCCGTCGCCCTCCGCCACCTTGTGCAGCGCAATGATCGTCACCCCCAGCTCGATCAACCGCGCCTGGATGCGCTCCTGCTCCAGCGTGTTCGTCGTCCACGGCGCCACAACCGCTTCGGGCGTCACGAAGACCACCTCGCGGCCCGTCTGCACGGCAAGCTCGGCCAGCACGTTGCCAAGGTAATACCCGTCATCGTCATAGATCACGATCGGCCCCGTGGCCCCGTCCTGCTCCAGCCCGCCCTGCATAGCACTTTCGGGCGACAGCACCGGCAAGGCCCCGAACGCCGCGACCGACAGGCGGTGCGTGCGCCCCACGCCATCCAGCCGCCAGCTGGCCCCGGTGGCCAGCACCACCCGCCCGATCCCGTAGTCCAAAATATCCGACGCGCTCAGCCGGCTTTGCAGGTAGAGATCGGCCGCATCCTTCTGCTGCAACTGCCACAGCCGCCAGTCCCGCACTCGACCCCATTCCGCCAGCCCCGGCAAGGCGCTTTCGATGGCCACACGCCCGCCCCAGGCGTCACTGGCCTCGGCCAACACCGCCTCGTGGCCCGCCTGAACCAGCCCGCGCGCCGCCTCCATGCCCGCAGGTCCGCCGCCCACGATCAGGAACCGCTCCGACGCAACCTTGTCGCCGGTCATCACCTCCGGGTGCCAGCCGCGCCGCCATTCCTCGCCCACCGTCGGGTTCTGCGTGCAGCGCATCGGCATCAACAGCTGATCGCCCGACACGCAGATATTGCACCCGATACACTCGCGGATCTCCTCCAGCCGCCCGTCCCGGATCTTGTTCGGCAGGAACGGGTCGGCAATCGACGGCCGCGCCGCGCCAATCAAATCCAGATGTCCCGATTTCACCAGCCGCACCATCGTGTCGGGCGAAGTGTACCGGCCCACACCCACCACCGGCTTCGTCGTCACGGATTTCACAAAGGCCGTGTAAGGCTCCTGGTACCCTTCCTTGGCAAAGCGCGACGTCTGGCTGTCATTCGACCAGTCCGAGATGTTGACGTCCCACAGGTCCGGCTCCTCGGCCAGCGCCGCGATGATGTCGCGCCCCTCGACCTCGTGCCGCAGCCCGTCCGCGCCCATCAACTCGTCCACCGCCAGTCGCACCGCGATGGCACAACTGTCGCCCACGGCCTCCTTCGTATCGGCCAGCACCTCGCGGAACAGCCGCAGCCGGTTCTCGAAACTGCCGCCATATTCGTCGCTCCGGTGATTGTGCCGCGCCAGCAGGAAATGCTGCAGCAGCGTCATGTCATGCCCTGCATAGACATAGATGATGTCGAACCCCGCCCGTTTCGCCCGCTTTGCCGCGTCCACATGCCAGCGCCGGAACGCCTTGATATCGGCCTTGTCCATGCCCCGCGCCTGCCACGGATCGCCCCAGTCGCTGGGCGTCGGGGACGGCGCAAGGATCGGCTGCCGCGCATACCGCCCGGTGGCGTGAAACCCGTTATGCGCCAGCTGGATCGCCGCGAGGCTACCATGCGCCTGCACGGCCTCCGCCATCAGTTGCAGCGCCGGGATATCCCCGTCATCCCACAACCGCCCCTCGTTGGCCGGCGTCAGGTCGGAACTGGGATGGATCTCGGTCTCTTGCGTCGAGACCACGCCCCAGCCCCCCTCGGCCTTCACGCCTCGGTGCGCCGCCTCGGCCTGGGGATAGCGAAAGCCCATGCCGGTGCAATGCGGCACCTGGTAGAACCGGTTGCGCGTGGTCTTGGGCCCGATCTGCACCGGTTCGAACAGGATGTCATAGGGCGAGGTCGTCATCGGCGGCACCTTCCGGTCGGGGTGGGGTTGCCCGACGCTATCACCCTCGTTGCGGGACGCCAGACCTCAATACGCGGCAAACGCACCGCGCGGTCACGTCACGAATGCCCGCGCCACGACACGCGAAAATTCCACCGTCGCAAAACCACCCGAATACCGACGCGATACCGACATGCGAAATCAGCGGAAACAGGGCGTTAATCTGCGATTCGGCCAACAGGCACGCATTCCCGCACTTCCCCCGCCCCCGGCAATCGGCTAATGCTCTTGAAAACAAGGCAGACGCAGGCACCGCACATGAAACCCATCCGCCTCCTCTCCGGCGTCCTGACCGTGGGCGTCTGGACCCTGGCCAGCCGGATCCTGGGCTTCGTGCGCGACGTCATCATCGCCAACCTCATCGGCCCCGGCGTGCTGATGGACGCCTATGTCGCCGCCTTCCGCCTGCCCAACATGTTCCGCCGCTTCTTTGCCGAGGGCGCGTTCAACGCGGCGTTTGTCCCGATGTTTTCCAAGCGGCTGGAGGCGGACGAGGACCCCATCGGCTTTGCCCGGCTGGCGCTTTCCGGCCTCAGTTTCGTTTTGCTGATCCTGACCGCGCTGGCGATGATCTTCATGCCCGTTCTGGTCTACGCCACCGCCGAAGGATACTACGGCGATCCGCGCTTCGACATCACCGTCGATTACGCGCGCATCACCTTTCCCTACATCTTCTTCATCTCGCTTGCGGCCTTGTTTTCCGGCGTTCTCAACGCCGCCGGGCGCTTCGCCGCCGCCGCCGCTGCGCCCGTCATCCTGAACGTTCTGCTGGTCGGCGCCATGGCGATCACACATTACATGGGCGGCCCCGTGGCCGACGCGCTGATCTGGACGATCCCTTTCGCCGGCGTGGCGCAACTGGCGCTCGTCTGGATCGCTGCCGACCGTGCAGGCATGGCAATACGGCCCACCCGCCCTCGCTGGACGCCCGAGATGTCCAAGCTGGTGCGCGTCGCCGTGCCTGCGGCCCTTGCCGGCGGCGTGGTACAGGTCAACCTCGTGGTGGGTCAGCTCGTCGCCTCCAGCACCGAAAGCGCCGTCAGCTGGCTCTACGCCGCCGACCGCCTCTACCAGCTGCCCCTGGGTGTCGTCGGCATCGCCGTCGGCATCGTCCTGCTGCCCGACCTGTCGCGCCGGTTGAAGGCCGAGGATCACGAGGGCGCCCGCCACGCATATTCCCGCGCCGCCGAGATCTCATTGGCGCTGACCGTGCCCTGTGCCGTGGCGCTGATGGTGATCCCCCTGCCGCTGGTGTCGGTCCTGTTCGAGCGTGGCAAGTTCGACGCCGACGACACCGCCGCCACCGCGCTCGCGGTGATGATCTATGGCCTCGGCCTGCCCGCCTTCGTGCTGCAAAAGGTGCTGCAACCGCTGTTCTTCGCGCGGTCGGACACGAAGAAACCGTTTCACTACGCCCTCGTGGCCATGGTGGTGAATGCCGTTCTGGCCGTGGGGCTGGCACAGGTCGTGGGCTGGTGGGCCGCGGCCATCGCCGCCACGGCGGCGGGCTGGGTCATGGTCTGGCTTCTGCTGCGCGGTGCACGGGGCTATGGCGAGGTGGCGCGCTTCGACGACCGCTTCCGCCGCCGCATCTGGCGCATCCTGCTGGCCTCGGTCCTGCTGGGCGTCGTCCTGTGGGGGCTGCAAGTGCTGATGACGCCGTTCTTCGGGCTGGGCGGCTGGCGCTGGCTGGCACTGCTGATCCTGATCGGGCTTGGCAGCCTTGCCTATTTCGGCCTCGGCCAGCTTCTGGGCGCGTTCCGCATCTCGGAATTCCGCGACGCGGTGCGCCGCTAGAGAACGTCGCGCAAAACTGGGCACCGGTTTTGCGCTCCCCGGACGTGCGCTCTAACGCCGCTGCAGCTTCTGCCGCAGCCGCCTCATCCCGCCGGGCAGCAGAAGAAAGGACAAAAAGAACCCGCCCACAAAGCCGCCAATATCGGCCACCCATGTGAAATTGTTGCCGTAAAGCAGCCCGAAGACCAGCTGCAGCCCCAACAGAACGCCGATCATCACGAAAGCCCGCATCTGGTTTTCGCCCATCGCGCCCAGTTGCAGCCAGACAAGGCAGGTAAAGCCGCCGATCAGGCCATAGACGCCGGGGAAACCCCCTATTAACCCCGGCCCGTCAGGATAGATCAGGCCAAAGACCAGCGCGCCGAAGATGGATGAAGCGAAAAATAAAATCGCCACCGCCCATCCGGCCATGCGCTCGGCCACGAATTTGCCGATGGCCAGCGTCATCACGATGGCGAAAACCGCCTGCAACAGGCTGGCATGAACGAAGGGATAGGTGACGAAGCGGATAAGATAATCAATTCTTAACTGACCGGTCTCCAGCATCCAGGTCATCGCCCGGTTGGAAAACCCGAACTGCTGGATGGTCGATATGCGCCAGCCGATCGCCTCGGGCCCGCCCGCCATACCGCGCGCGCCCAATTGGAACACCGCCTCGGCGGCGGCCATGGCGGCGACGATGGCCAGCACCAGCGGCGGGATCGGGTTGACCGGGCTGTCGCCGGGACCTGTGGCTCGGGGGTCGGACATCGGTGTGGCCTCCTTGACGGCTGTTGGCCGCAGCAGTAAGCGAGGCGGACACAAATTTCCAGACGGAGTCCGCCATGGCCGAGGCCAGCTTCACCCCCCGCGTCTTCTCGGGCATTCAGCCGTCCGGCAACCTGCATCTGGGCAATTACCTCGGTGCGCTGAAACGCTTTGCCGACAGCCAGGACAGCGGGGTCGAGTCGATCTTCTGCATGGTCGACATGCACGCCATCACCGTCTGGCAGGACCCCGAGGCCCTGCGCCGCGCCACCCGCGAGCTGACCGCGGGATTCATCGCGTCGGGCGTCGATCCGGCGCGGTCGATCCTGTTCAACCAAAGTCAGGTTTCGGCCCATGCCGAGCTTGCCTGGATCTTCAACTGCGTCGCCCGCATGGGCTGGATGAAGCGGATGACCCAGTGGAAGGACAAGGCCGGCAAGAACCAGGAAAATGCGTCGCTGGGTCTGTTTGCGTACCCCGCACTGATGGCCGCCGACATCCTGACCTACCACGCCACCCATGTGCCGGTGGGCGAGGACCAGAAGCAGCACCTGGAGCTGACACGCGACATTGCGATCAAGTTCAACAACGATTTCGAGGTCGATTTCTTTCCCATAACCGAGCCGGTAATCGAAGGGGCCGCCACCCGCGTCATGAGCCTGCGGGACGGGTCCAAGAAGATGTCGAAATCCGATCCCTCGGACATGAGCCGGATCAACCTGACCGACGATGCCGACACGATCTCCAAGAAGATCCGCAAGGCCAAGACCGACCCCGAACCCCTGCCGTCCGAGGCCAAAGGGCTGGAGGACCGCGCAGAGGCCCGCAACCTGGTGAACATCTACGCCGCCCTCAACGACCAAAGCGTCGATGCCGTGATGCGCGACGTGGGCGGGCAGCAATTCGGCACCTTCAAGCCCGCGCTGGCCGAGCTCGCAGTGGAAAAGCTGGCGCCCATTTCCCAAGAGATGGCCCGCCTGATGCAGGACACCGCCGAGATCGACCGCATCCTGTCTGACGGCGCCGGAAAGGCCCGCGAGATCGCCGCGCCGATCCTCAAGCGCACCAAGGATATCGTCGGGATGGTCGGCGCCTGACCCGATCGAGTGGCTGCGCCACGCTCGATTGGCAGGAATGAGGGGCGCTGCCCCTCAAACACCCCGGAGTATTTGCGGCAAGAAAAAGCCTCTGCATTCTCGCACGATCTTTGCGTCCCCGCGCGGAATTGCGCAATGCGTTCATCTGGCCCATCTCTGGCGCAAGCAAGAAAGGGTCAGACCATGACAGTCACAACACATCCCGAAACCCGCATCGGCCACGTGCATCTGCGCGTGTCGGACCTCGAACGTGCCATCGCCTTCTATTCCGGCGTTCTGGGCTTAGAGCTTCAGCAGCGCTACGGTACCGAGGCCGCATTTCTGTCCGCAGGCGGCTACCACCATCACATCGGCCTGAACACCTGGGAGAGCAAGGGCGGCACACCTCCGCCTCCGGGGCATACGGGCCTGTACCACACGGCATTTCTCTACCCCGATCGCACCGCATTGGCCCAGGCATTGAAACGCGTACTGGAGGCGGGCATCGCGCTGGAAGGCGCCGCCGATCATGGCGTCAGCGAGGCGGTCTACCTGTCCGACCCCGACGGCAACGGCGTCGAGCTTTACCGTGACCGCACGCCCGAAGACTGGCCGCGCGACGCCGAAGGCAACCTCAAGATGGCCAACAGCCGGCTGGATATCGAGGCGCTGCTGGCCGAAGCCGGCTGACGCCTCTGGACCCTTTGCGCTGGCAGGCTTAGGGTCCGCGCGAAAGGGAGGCGACCATGGCCACAGGCAGCAACATCCGGACCTATTTCGACGGCGCTTGGCATGACGGGGATATCCCGGTGATGCGCGCCGCCGATCACGGCATGTGGCTGGGTTCCAACGTCTTCGACGGGGCTCGGTTCGCGCACGGCCTGACGCCGGATCTGGACCGGCACTGCGCCCGGGTGAACGCCTCGGCAGAGGCGCTGATGGTCACGCCGACCGTGTCGGCGCAAGAGATGGTCGAAATCGTGCGAGACGGGCTGACCGCCTACGCCCCTGACGCGGCGGTCTACATCCGGCCCATGTACTGGGCGATCGAGGGCGGCATGTCGGCCATCGTGCCCAAGGACGGTGGCGCCACCGGCTTTGCCATCAGCCTCGAGGAAATCCCGATGGCCGCGCCCGAGCATTCCGCCACGATCACCCGGACGCGCTTTCGCCGCCCGGTGCTGGAGGACGCGGTGGTCAACGCCAAGGCCGCCTGCCTTTACCCCAACAACGCCCGGATGCTGGCCGAGGCGAAATCCAAGGGCTTCACCAACGCGCTGGTGGCCGACGCGCTTGGCAACGTGGCCGAGGCCGCCACCGCCAACGCCTTTGCCGTCAAGGATGGCGAGGTCTTCACGCCCGTGCCCAATGGCACCTTCCTCGCCGGGATCACCCGCGCGCGGCATATCGAGAACCTGCGCGCCGACGGCGTGACCGTGCATGAATGCGTCATGTCCTTTGACGATTTCCACGACGCCGACGAGGTCTTCCTGTCGGGCAACATGATGAAGGTAACCTCGGTCACCGCGTTCGACGACACGAACTACCAGATCGGCCCGGTCACCCGCCGGGTGCGCGAAATGTACTGGGACTGGGCGGCCAGCGCCTGAGCCCCGCCCCTCAGGCTGCTGCGTCGTAGCTGGAGAACACCTCGGTGCTGCCGTCCCGCAGTATCAGGTGCACGTCATAGGCCTCGCGCCGGTCCTCCGGCCCCATCCCCGGCGAGCCATAGGGCATCCCCGGCACGGCAAGGCCCACCGCGTCGGGCTGTTCCTGAAGCAAACGGCGGATATCGGCGGGCGGCACGTGACCTTCGATCATGTACCCGTCGACCTTGGCCGTGTGGCACGAGATCATCTGCTGCGGAATGCCGTTGTCGATCTTGTAGCGCGACAGGATCGTGCCGAACGCATCCTCGCTGGTCACGGCAAAGCCGTCCTCCTGCAATATCACCATCCACGCGCCGCAGCACCCACAGTTGGGGTCTTTCATCACGTGGATGGCGGGGCCGGATTGCGCCAGACCGGCGAGCGGGGCCGTGGCCACCAGACCGGCGGCACTGGCGATAAGGTTGCGTCGGGTCAGCATAGGCGTTCTCCTTGCAAGCTAGGTTAGAGGGGAGTCTGGACAGGATCACTACCAGTCGTCAACCACCCGCCCCCGCAACCGGCGTCACAACCGGGTGACCCGTGCCGCCGCCTCTTAACGCAGCGTCGGACGTGACATTCACGGCTGACGTGACCATGGTGCGCGTCAACCTACGTTTTGATCCGAACGTCCCCCGGGAGGCCGCACATGACCCAATATCCCCACCTGCTCGCCCCGCTCGACCTGGGCCACGTCACGCTGAAGAACCGCGTGCTGATGGGCTCGATGCATACCGGGCTGGAAGAGACCAAGGACTGGAACCGCGTGGCCGAATTCTATGCCGCCCGCGCGCACGGCGGGGTCTCGCTGATGGTCACCGGTGGCATGGCGCCCAATCGCGAGGGCGGTGTCTTTCCCGGCGCGGCGGGTCTCTTCAACGATCAGGACATCGCCAACCACAAGGTGGTGACCGACCGGGTGCATGACGCGGGCGGGCTGATCGCCATGCAGATCCTGCACGCGGGCCGCTACGCGTATGGCCCCGAATGCGTCGCTCCCTCGCCCATCAAGTCGCCCATCTCGCCCTTCCCGCCCAAGGAACTGGACGAAGACGGCATCGAGAAACAGATCGCCGACATCGTCACCGCCGCCGCCCGCGCCCGCGAGGCGGGTTATGACGGGGTCGAGATCATGGGCTCCGAGGGGTATTTCATCAACCAGTTCCTCGTCCGCCACACCAATAAGCGCGAGGACCGCTGGGGCGGGTCCTACGAGAACCGGATGCGCCTGCCACTGGAAATCGTGCGCCGCGTGCGCGAGGCCGTCGGCCCCGATTTCATCCTGATCTACCGCCTGTCGATGATCGACCTCGTCCCCGAAGGCTCGACCTTCGACGAGGTGGTGCAATTGGCGAAAGAGGTCGAAAAGGCCGGGGCCAGCATTATCAACACCGGCATCGGCTGGCACGAAGCGCGTGTTCCCACCATTGTCACCTCCGTTCCTCGCGCGGCCTTTACCTGGGTCACGAAAAAGCTGATGGGCCACGTGGGCATCCCGGTCATCACCTCGAACCGGATCAACACGCCGCAGGTGGCCGAGGACGTGCTGGCCCAAGGCTGCGCCGACATGGTGTCTATGGCCCGCCCCTTCCTGGCCGATGCGGAGTTCGTCAAGAAGGCCGTCGAAGGCCGCGCCGACACCATTGCGCCCTGCATCGCCTGCAACCAGGCCTGCCTCGATCACACCTTCTCGGGCAAGATCTCATCCTGCCTCGTGAACCCGCGCGCCTGTTATGAAACCGAGTTGCCGATCACGCCCACCGACGCGCCCAAGACCGTCGCCATCGTCGGCGCCGGGCCTGCGGGGCTCTCAACGGCCATCACGGCAGCCCAGCGCGGCCATGACGTGACGCTCTTCGACCGCGATGACCAGATCGGCGGGCAACTCAACATGGCCAAGCAGATCCCGGGCAAGGAAGAATTCTTCGGCCTCGTCGACTGGTACGCCACCATGCTGAAGGAAACCGGCGTCACCGTGAAGCTGGGTCATGACGTGCCGGCCGACGACCTGACCGGCTTTGACGAGGTGGTCATCGCCACCGGCGTCCTGCCCCGCGACCCGGAAATCGAAGGTCAGGAGGGCGACAACACGCTCAGCTACATCGACGTGCTGAAACACAAGAAACCGGCGGGCAAGCGCGTGGCCATAATAGGCGCGGGTGGCATTGGCTTCGACGTGGCCGAGTTTCTTGTCCACGAAGGCGAAAGCCCGACCGAGAATTTGGAAGAATGGAAAGAGGAATGGGGCGTCGGCGACCCGGCCAAAACCCCCGGCGGCCTTGCCCCCGAAGGCCCGCAGCCGGATGCGCCCGCCCGCGCTGTCACACTCTTGCAGCGCAAATACGAACGCGTTGGCAAGCGGCTGGGCAAGACAACCGGCTGGATTCACCGGGCGTCACTGCGCATGAAGGATGTCGAGATGGTCGGCGGGGTTAACTATGAGCGTATCGAACCCGCCGGGCTTGTCCTCTCAAACGGCGAAGGCCGCGAAGACCCGCGCACGCTCGAAGTCGACACCATCGTCCTTTGCGCGGGTCAGGTCAGCGAGCGCAGCCTTGCAGACGCGCTGGAGGCCAATGGCATCACCTGTCACGTGATCGGCGGCGCGGATGTTGCGGCGGAACTCGATGCCAAGCGCGCCATCGACCAGGGCACCCGGCTGGCGGCAACGCTCTAGGTCTTGCCGCCGCCAAAGCACGGCCCTAGTTTCGCGCCATGCCCGTTTGCGCCTTCGATATCGCCCCCGATGGCACCGCCTGCCCGGCCTCGGAACTCGGCCCGGACGAAGGCTATGCCTGGTGGCATTTCGACCTTGCCGATCCGGAGCTTCCGGCGTGGCTGGAGGCGCGCGTTCCATCCATCCCGGCCACCGCGCTTCTGGCCCCCGGAAACCCGGCCGCGCTGTGACCGCTACGGCGACGGGCTGATGCTGAACCTGCGCGGTGTGAACCTCAATGCCGACGGCCCCGCGGACCAGATGGTCGCGGTCCGCATGTGGATGACCGAGCGCCTGGTCGTGACAGTGCGCAAGCGCCGGGTCTTCGCTATCGACGCCATCAGGGAAGACGCGGCCAGCGGCGATGCTCCCGCCGGCCCCATCGCTTTCGTGCATGATCTCGCGCAGCGGTTGATGACGCGGGTGCAGGACACGGTCTTCGACCTCAGCCGCCGCGTCGACGACATGGAAGACAGCGTCGAGGAGGGCGACGAGGATCCTCCCGAGGATCTGGCCGAGGACCAGCGCATGGCGATCCGCCTGCGCCGCTACCTTGCCCCTCAGCGCGACGCGCTGATCGCGCTGGTCGGCACCGACAGCGAGCTTGTCACGTCCGATGCCCGCGCGCGGCTGCGCGAGTTGGGCAACCTCGCCAAGCTGGCGGTCGAGGAACTGGAATCGATGATCGGGCGGATGGAGGCCGTGCAGGACTACCACGCCACGCAAGCCGACCAGCGGCAGAACCGCAACGGCTATATCCTGTCGATCGTGGCGGCGGTGTTCCTGCCGCTCGGGTTCATCACCGGGCTCTTCGGCGTGAACGTGGCGGGGATGCCCGGTGTGGACACCCCCTGGGCCTTTGCCGCCCTGTGTCTCGGGCTGGTGGTCCTGACCGTCGGCGCGGTCTGGATCCTGCGAAAGCTGAAGTGGATCTGACCGAGTTTATTCGACCGTGATCGTGATCTGGTCCGATGTCACCGGCGGGTCGTGCGGCACGTGGTTCATGTCGCCCAGCACCAGTTGCAACGTGTGCTCGCCCGGCTCCAGGTCCAGTTCGACCTGCGTCTGACCACCGCCGAAATGCACGTGGTTCTCATCGGACGGGATTGCGGATTGCAGTTCTTCCTCGCCATCCGGGCCTTCGCCCAGCGGCGCGCGGTCCACCAGGATATGGTGGTGCCCGGTATTCTCTTTTTCGGTGCCGGCGGGCGCCACGCCCATGCCGCTCAGGCCGAACACGACTTTCACAGGGGCCGAGACGGTCGCGCCGTCCTCTAGATTGACGAAATACACCTCGGCGCCGTCGGGGGCCGGTGTGCTTTGAGCAAAAGCCATCGAGGCGGTCAGCGCCAAAGCGGCGGCAGTTTTCGTAAGAAGTTTCATGCAGGCTCTCCCTTGTTCAGGTTGCGCAGGCGCCACGTCTCCCGAACGGCCCTGCGACACTGTAGAAGATGGATCACGCGAGGCCTGCGGCAAGGTCGCTCGCGCCTTAGCGGCTTGCCAAAGCTGTTTCCGGGCCACGAACGATGCACCACAAAACCAAGATATTGTCTGGCCCGCGCCGCAGTTGTGCCTGAATTTCCCGCGATACCTTCAACTCAACAAGAAACGACGAGGGTATCGAGAATGGATCGCCTTACCGAAATGGAGGCCTTTGCGACCGTCGTGGACCAAGGTGGGTTCACCGACGCCGCACGCAAGATGGGTATCTCCAAGTCCGCCGTATCCAAGCACGTCTCGTCGCTCGAGGCCCGTTTGGGTGCGCGCCTGCTGAACCGGACCACCCGCCGGGTCAGCCCGACGGAAATCGGTTTGGCCTATTACGACCGTGCCCTGCGCGTGCTCAACGATGCGGGCGAGGCGGATGCGCTGGTCAGTTCCATGCAGTCCGATCCATCGGGCCTGCTGCGCATCTCGGTGGCCACCGATTTTGGCGTGAATCACCTCAGCCCGATCCTTGGCCAGTTCCTCGACGATTTCCCCGACATCACCGTGAACATGGTACTCAACAACCGCTACGTCGAACTGATCTCCGAAGGCTTTGACATGGCGATCCGCATCGGCGAGCTGGAAGACAGCACCCTGCGCGCCCGCAAGCTGACCGAGACCACGAAACGCATGATCGCCAGCCCGAGTTACCTGCAAAAACACGGCCGGCCCGGCAAGATCGACGATCTGAACGAGCACAAGCTCCTGCACTATTCCAGCCAGTCCAACGGCTCAGTCTGGAAGCTGACCGCGCCCTCGGGCGAAAAGCGTCAGGTGCGCACCGCGGGCGGCTTGTCGGTCAATGACGGCCAGTCGCTGCTGAACGCCGCGATCTCGGGCCTTGGCATCGCCTACCTGCCCAGCTTTCTTTACGCCAACGCGCTGAAAGAGGGGCATGTGGTCGACGTCATCCCCGACCTGCCGTTGGAAACCCAAGGCATCTACGCGGTCTATCCCCCGGGCCGCTTCACACAGCCCAAGGTTCGCGCCTTCATCGACTTCCTCGTCCACGCCTTCGCCGAGAAGGGCCCGACGGACTGGTAAGATTTTCCTCCGCCTACCAGGCAAACTGACCCCGGGTGGCGCGCTACCCGGGCTATTTCGCTTGGCTCAGGCCATGCGCAACGGCAGCCGCTTGCGCCCCCAGTCCCCCGGCAGGCCGTCGATCACGCCGGGAAAGCGCGTGCCACAGGTGACGCATCCACCGAAATCGTCCAGCTTCCAGTCCGACAGCGCGTGCCAGTCCCGCCCGATCACGCGGTCCCCGCACTCGGCACAATAGCTCGACTGCGCGTCGGGGTGATGCGCGTTGCCGATATAGACATGCCGCAGCCCCGCCTGATGCGCCATGTCGCGCGCCCGCAGCAGCGTCTCCAGCGGCGTGCGCGCGTGCGACAGCATCCGGTGATCGGGATGAAAGGCCGTGAAGTGCAGTGGCACATCGGGCCCGCAGGTCTCCATCACCCAAGACAACAGCGCCTCCAGCTCCGCCGCGCTGTCATTCTCACCAGGGATCAGCAGCGTCGTCAGCTCGACCCAGCATTCGGTCTCGTTCACCGCATAATCGATCGTCTCCAGCACCGGCGCGATCTCCGAACCGGTCAGCTTGCGATAGAACCCTTCGGTGAACCCCTTCAGGTCGATATTCGCCGCATCCATCGCGGCAAAGAATTCCGACCGTGGCGCGTCACAGACATACCCCGCCGTCACCGCCACGCTTTTGATACCCGCCTCGCGGCAGGCGGCGGCGGTGTCTAGCGCGTATTCGTGAAAGATCACCGGGTCATTGTAGGTGAACGCAACCGATTCGCAGCCCTCTGCCCGCGCCACTTGGGCAATCTTTTCCGGCGCCGCCTCATGCGCCAGGCTGTCGACCTCGCGGCTCTTCGAAATCTCGTGATTCTGGCAGAACTTGCACGCCAGGTTGCAGCCCGCCGTGCCGAAACTCAGTACAGGCGTACCCGGCAGAAAGTGATTCAGCGGCTTCTTCTCGATCGGGTCGATGCAAAACCCGGTCGAGCGCCCGTAGGTGTCCAGCACCATCCGGTCGCCCTGCCGCATCCGCAGGAAACACATGCCGCGCTGCCTGTCCCGCAAGGTGCAAAAGCGCGGGCACAGGGTGCAGCGCAGCCTGCCATCGCTTTCAGTCTCCCAGAATCGCGCGGGGTGCATCGTCGGTCGTTTTCCTCCATGATCCTGCCTACCAGATAGGCATGCGACCTTGAAATGAACAGTGAACCCGACCCCATGATGCGCCAACCCGCCGTCGCCGGAACCTTCTACCCGGCCGCGCCCGATGCGCTCTGGTCCGAGGCCGAAAGCTGCATCACCCGTGGCACCAGCGGCTGGCGGCCCGAAGGCTCGGTGCCCCGCGCGATCATCTCGCCCCATGCGGGCTATCGCTTTTCCGGCTGGCTGACCGGCGCGGCGTGGCGGGCCACGGCCCGTGGGCGCCCCTCGACCATCGTGATCCTGTCGCCCTCTCATGCGCACGCTTTCGACGGCATCGCCCTGCCGTCACAAAAGGGCTACGCCATGCCCCGGTTCGACGTAATGATCGACCGGCCCGCTGCCAACGGCCTCGTGCAGGCCGGGCTGGCCCATGTCGAGGACGCCGCCCATGACCGCGAGCACGGCATCGAGACGCAACTTGCTTTCCTGCACCGCCTGCATCCCCACGCCAAGGTGGTGCCACTCGTTATCGGCAATGCGCCGCAAGAGGAGGTTGCCGCGGCCATTGACCACCTCACCGCTGAAGGCCAGCCGCTCTTCGTCTTGTCCAGCGATCTCAGCCATTTCCTCCCCCGCGACGCAGCGGACGCCAAGGATGCCGAGACCGCCAAGCTGCTGGAAACCTCCAGGGGCACGACGCTCACATCCCGCCATGCCTGCGGCGCCGCAGCCATTACGGGGTTCCTCGCCTCGACGACGGGCGCGGGCCTGCGCGTCGCCCGTCTCGCCATGGCCTCCAGCGCCGATGTCACCGGCGACACCTCTCGCACCGTTGGTTACGGCGCCTGGGCGCTTTTCGACACCACCGACGAGATCATCATTCCGCGCCACCGCCAGATGCTGCTCAAGGCCGCGCGGCAGACGCTCGACTCTTTCACCAAGCGCAGCAAGCCGCCCAAGCTGGACGAAACCAGTTTTCCGCAGGCCCTGCGCGGCCGCGGCGCCAGCTTCATCACGCTGCAACAGGACAGACGCCTGCGCGGTTGCATCGGTTCGCTCACCGCCCATCAACCGTTGGTCCGCGACGTCGCCGAGAACACGGGAAAGGCCGCCTCCGCAGATCCACGCTTCAAGCCCGTCACCGCCGAAGAAGTTCCCGGCCTGCGCCTTAAGATCGCCGTGCTGTCGCCCTCCGCGCCAATGACATTTTCGGACGAGGCCGACCTGCTGTCACAGCTGACGCCGCACCGCGACGGGTTGATCCTGCGCGACGGGGCCAAACGCGGGGTGTTCCTGCCGATGGTCTGGGACAGCCTGCCCGACCCCGCCGCGTTTCTGACCGCGCTGAAGGTCAAGGCAGGTCTGCCCAAGGACCACTGGAGCGACACGTTGAAAATTCACCGCTTCTGCGCCGAAATCTTTGCCGAGCCGGATTAGGCACTCAACCGGCGTTGGAAATCTCGATCAGGTTGCCATCCGGGTCGCGCACATAGATCGAGGTCAGCGGTCCTCTTGCCCCGGTGCGGGGCAACGGCCCTTCCTCGACCGTCACGCCGTGTCCGGCCAGATGCGACTGCCAGTCGGCCAAGGGCAGGTCGCTCAGGAAACACAGGTCCGCCGTGCCGGGCGCGGGATGCGCCGCCTTCGGCTCGAACTCCGCCCCGGCCTTGTGCAGGTTGATCTTCTGCGCACCGAATTTCAGAGCCCACCGCCGCGAGCCGTCGGCAGGGGTGAACGCCTCCGCATTCATCCCCAGCGCTTCGGTGTAGAATGCCACCGTCGCGTCGATATCCGCGACTGTCAGCACAAGATGGTCCAGCGATGTCAGGCGGGGCTGCATGGGAATTCCTTTCGTCGCAGGCATTGTCTTTTCGCGCGGCGCCAGCATAGACATACGCCGAAACCGGATGGCAGGCCAAGATGACAGACGCCACGCAAACCCTTCACGACCCCATCGACCCGGCCCGCGCCCGCGCGCTTCAGGCGACACTGGGGGAGACACCCACGTTGGCTACCGGCGACGCCCTTCCGCCCTTCTTTCACCAGATCTATTTCTGGGACCCGCAGGTGCCCTCCGACCTTGGCCGCGACGGGCACCCCGAACTGGGCGGCGTCATCCCCGATATGGGCCTGCCCCGGCGCATGTGGGCCGGCGGGCAGTTGCAGTTCCACGCGCCCTTCCGCGCCGGACGGCCCGCCACCCGTCGCACGACCCGCGAAAGGGCCGAACACAAGCAGGGCCGCAGCGGCCCTCTGGCCTTCGTCACTTTGCGCCATGAAATCTGGCAAGACGACACCTGTTGCATCACCGAGCATCAGGACCTCGTCTATCGCGAGGATGAGATGGGCCAAAAACCCGAACCGCCCCGCGCGCCCTACGGCGCGACGAAAACCCGCACGGTCAGCTTCGACAGCACGCTTCTCTTTCGCTACTCCGCCCTCACCTTCAACGGCCACCGCATCCATTACGACGAAGACTATGCCCGAAAGGTCGAGGGCTATGGCGGCCTTGTCGTGCACGGTCCGTTGCTGGCGCATCACCTGATGCAGATGGCCGATGCCAAACTTGGCGGGCTGACACGCTTCAACTTCCGCGCGACCAGCCCCCTGATGCACTTTGAGACAGCCGAGCTATGCTGGGGCAAAGGCGGGACATGCTGGGTGCGCGGCCCGGATGGGCGGCAATGCATGTCTGCGCAGGCGAGTTGATCACCCCGGTTTCGGCAGTGACGCCTCGGGCCTGAACGCCGCCGGGATCGCGTCCCGCCCGTCAAGTACGAGGTCCGCCATTACCTGCGCCACCTTCGGCGCCATGCCGAACCCGATCTTGAAGCCGCCATTGGCGATGAACTGATCCGGGTAAAGCGGATGCACCCCCAGCAAAGGCGCCCGCGACCGGGCGCGGGGCCGCACCCCGGCCCAACGTTCGATCACCTTTGCGCCGCGCAACGATGGCACCGCGGCGCGGGCACGGGCCAGAACGGCGTCCAGTTGCCCGTCCGTGTCCGTCGCGCTGTCATACTCCCGCTCCGATGTCGATCCAACAGCGGTCGTCCCGTTGCGATGAAAGATCACGTGCAGCGCGTCCGCAAACACCTGCGGCGCGTCCGGCGCCGCGAAATCCAGCACCGCGCCTTGCCCTTTCACGCCATTACCCACAAGCGCGTCCAGCTTGTCCGACAACTCGGCCAACCCCGCGACGCCCGTGGCATGGACGATACGGCCCGTCGCCGCGCCTTCCGCCACGATCTCTCCGCCGCGTTTCACGATGGCCGCCGCCAGCGCCTTCCCCCCCTCTCGCGGATGCAAGCGCGCCGACAGCGTGTCGCGGATCAAAAGCCCCGTAGGCGTGACCGGCGCGTGTGCCACCGTACCGGCCTCTACTACCTGCCACGTCGCGGCGTCGCCCCAAAGCTCCCGCGCTGTGACCTCCCTTTGCCGCGCCAGCGCAAGGCCCGCCTCGTCCGCCACCGGCTGCACCCGGCCCGTTCGCGCATAACCCGAGGGCAGGCCCGACACCTGCGCCACCTCGGCCCAGAACGCCTCAGCCATCAAAAGGCTGTCCAGCTGGAACGCCTTCTTCTCGTTCCAGTTCTCGGGCACGTGCGGCGCCAATGCGCCCACCACGCCGCCCGATGCCCCTGCGCCCACGCCGCCGGGGTCGACCACCCGCACCTGCGCCCCCCGCAACTGACAGGCGAAGGCGATGGACAGGCCGAAGATCCCGGCCCCATAGATGGTGACGTCTGCCATTGTCATTTCCCCGGCCCGGCGGCATGGTCGCCGGGATTTTCCCTGACTACCGGAAGGCGCGATGCAGGACCAGCAGGCAGAACTGGAATGGCGTGACGGCGACGTCCCTGTCTCCACCCGGTTCGACGACCCGTATTTCAGCCTGGAAAATGGCCTGGCCGAGACGCGTCACGTCTTTCTGGGTGGCAACGACCTGCCTGCCCGGTTCCGCGACGGCTTTCACATCGCCGAGCTGGGCTTCGGCACCGGCCTCAACTTCCTGACCGCGCTTCAGGCATGGCGCGCGGCAGAGCTACCCGGCACCTTGTATTTCAACAGTTTCGAAGCGTTCCCGATGGAAAACGCCGAGATCGAACGCGCCCTCTCGGTCTTCCCCGACCTGCCTGTCGAGGCGCTCGCACTGCAATGCGGCGGCCCCTTCGCCAGCACGACAACCGGTCCCGATTTCATCCTGCGCATCGTTATAGGGGACGCCCGCACCACTCTGCCCAACTGGGAGGGCCAAGCCGACGCCTGGTTCCTCGACGGCTTTTCACCTGCCAAGAACCCAGAGCTATGGCAAGAGGACCTGTTGCAACAGGTGGGCCAACACACCGCACCGGGCGGCACCGCGGCCACCTACACCGCGGCTGGCTTCGTCCGGCGCGGATTGCAGGCCGCCGGGTTTGAAGTCACGCGCGTTCCGGGATACGGGCGCAAGCGGCACATGACCCGCGCAAGAAAGACCTGAGCATGGCAGAGCAGAACACCCGTCTCGGCATCCTGATGATGGTGACGACCACCTTCATCTTCGCGGTGCAGGACGGCATCTCGCAATACCTCGCGCGGGAATACAACGTGCTGATGATCGTGATGATCCGCTACTGGTTCTTCGCCGCCTTCGTCATGACCGTCGCCAGCCGCACCGCCGGCGGCCTGCGCGCCGCGGCCCGCACGGATCAGCCACTGGTACAGGGCTTTCGCGCCGTGCTGCTGGTGGCCGAGATCTGCGTGATGATCTTCGGGTTCACCCTGCTGGGCCTCGTCGAAAGCCACGCCGTCTTCGCCTGCTATCCTCTGCTTATCGCCGCGCTCTCCGGACCGGTCCTTGGCGAAAGCGTCGGCTGGCGCCGCTGGGCGGCCATTGGCGTGGGTTTCGTCGGGGTCATCATCATTCTGAAACCGGGCTTCGGCGTCTTCCAGCCCGAGGCGATCGTGCCGCTGATAGCCGCCCTGATGTTCGCGCTCTACGGTCTGCTCACGCGCTACGTTGGCCGCCGCGACAGCGCCGCCACCAGCTTTTTCTGGACCGGCACGGTGGGGTCCGTTGCCATGACTGCCGTGGGCCTCTGGTTCTGGGAGCCGATGTCGGCCTATAACTGGCTCTGGATGGCCGCCCTCTGCGTTACCGGAGCGGCGGGACACTTCACGCTTATCAAGTGCTACGAGGTCGCCGAGGCCAGCGCGGTCCAGCCCTTCGCCTATCTGCAGCTGGTCTTCGCCAGCACCATCGGCATCCTGTTCTTTTCCGAAACGATCCGGCTCAACGTGGCGCTCGGCGCGGGTCTGATCGTGGCCGCCGGGTTGTTTACCCTCTGGCGCCAGCGGCTGCGCGGCTAGTGCGGCATTTTACCGGGCTCCCCCGCAGCAGGCTCTCGATGTATCAGACGTCTGTAGCACCGGAGGTCTGATACATGCGCTTGCCGCGACACATGACAGCGATCTGCAAGGCGGCGTTCACGCTGGTCTTGGCGCTGTTCATCGCGATCCGCGTCGTGGCCCAGCCCACAATCCTCGCCGCGCCTGACCCCGGGTTGATGGCGCTCTGTTCTGGCGGTCAGATCGTCTACGTCTCGATGGAGACCGGCTTGCCGGTGGAAAACGACGACGAGACCGGGCTGTTGGCCGAGTCCTGCCCCTTTTTCGGGGTAACGGCCTTCAACCTCAGCGCGGACCAGCATCTGCCGACGCCGTTGCAGTTGCCCGCCGCGCTCACCCTATTGCAGACCGGCACGTCACAGCCCGTGCTCGCCGCACCGATTCAGAACGCCGCTCGCGCTCCGCCGCTGCGGGCCTGATCCAGTGCGGGCACGGCGCCCGTGCATCCCTTTCCCAGACAATAGACGCAGGCGGGCCTCGGCCCGGCGCGTTGTCATACCACACCCGGCACGCGGCAGATGGCCCGCGCCACCACACCAAAGGAAACTAACATGAAAACCCTTCTTACCCTTGCATCTACCATCATCCTTTCGACAGGCATCGCCACCGCGCATGACTACACCTCCGGCGACCTTGAAATCATGCACCCGATGGCCTTCGAGACGCCCAAGATGGCCAAAGCGGGCGCCGGTTTTCTTACCATTACAAACAATGGCGACACGGACGATGTACTGCTCGAGGTGCGCGCCGACTTCCCCAAGGTCGAGGTCCACACCACCGAGGAAACCGACGGCGTCGCCAAGATGATGCATGTCGAACACTTGCCCATCCCGGCCGGTGAAACGGTCGAACTCGCCCCCGGCGGCTATCACGTGATGTTCATGGGGTTGGAGTCACCGTTCGAGGACGGTCAGGAAATCCCTGCCACGCTGGTCTTCGAGACCGCGGGCGAGGTCGAGGTCACGTTCAATGTCGAGGCACGCTCCGAGGACGGCGAAAGCATGGACCACTCCAACCACTGACTCGGGCAGCACGCGGGCCGGGGCGGACGCCGCCTTCGGCACCCCGTCACCGGGTCAATCCACCGTCGGTGAAAGCGTATTGCCGACTAGTTCCTGCGAAAACGGCACCGGGTGCGGCTCCTTGCCCAGCCGCGCCCGGTAGACCGGCAGGCTTTCGGCCACGCGCATCACGTAGTTCCGCGTCTCGTTGAACGGGATATGCTCGATCCAGTCGATGATGTCCCCGCCCTCCTGCCGCGGATCGCCGAACCGTGTCATCCAGCGCGGCGGCCGCGCCGGCCCCGCGTTATAGCCCGCAGCCATCATGATCACATTGCCGTCGAATTGTGACGCCATCTGCGCCAGATAGGCCGAGCCCAGCCGCGCGTTGTAGGCCCAATCGTCGAAAACGCGCGATCGGGTGTGCCCGGTTTCGCCCAGCCGTCGGGCCACCTCGGCGGCGGTGCCGGGCATAAGCTGCATCAGGCCCATCGCGCCCGCGCCGCTGGCCACGCCCTGGTCAAACTCGCTTTCGCGCCGCGCGATTGCCAGCGCCAGCTCCATCGGCACCGGAAGCTCCAGCTCGTGCATCGGATGCAGCGGATAGTACGGCGCGGGCAGCGTGATCCCGCGCCGCGCCGTCGCCTTGCCCACCATCACCTGCAGGTGCGGCGAGCCAAGGTCGTGCATCGCCTGCCCCAACTGGCCCAACTCGGACGGCTCAAGCGTGGCTGCGAGGTGCTTGAAGAACCGCTCAGCCAGTGACACCCGCCCGTTGGCCAGCGCCAGCACCCCGGCCTGAAACACCTCTCCCTGCGCAAAATCCGCCGCGCGCCAGTCCGGGAAGCTCTGGCGCCCGTTCAGCTTGCGGTCGAATGGGAACCCGCCCCGTTCGGCGGCCAACAGCCCGTAAAAGCTGGTCTGGTGCAGCGCGCCCAGCTCATAGGCGATTTTGGCCGCAGCCTCGTTGCCCGCCGCCTCTTGCGCCCGGCCCAGCCAGTATCCGGCCCGTCCCAGAGAGATCGGCGTCTCGACCCCGTCCATGAACCGCTGGAAATGAAAAATCGCCAGTTCGGGATCGCCCAGGTCGGTCAGAGCGATGAACCCCGCCAGCCATTCCAGATCGGCGAAATGCGACCCTTCCACCAACCCGTGCACCGATGCCAGGTCATAGGCCGTGCGCGCCGCACCATCGCGCATCCGGTCGCGTGCCAGTTCCCGCCGCCAGCCGGCCCAGCGCTCGGCATCGCCCAGCCCGTTGCCCTCCAGCCGGCTTTGCCGCAGGATCAGCTTGATCGCGTCGTCCGGCCGGTTTTTCCGAATGTGGCGGTTGTAAAGCGCATAGGCGATATGCGGGTTGCTTTTCGCCGCATCGGGCAACAGCTCCAGCCGCTTGTCAGCACCGTCCGCATCGGCCTCGATCGCCAGCCGGGTCTGGGCGATATCGCGTGTCTCCTCGTCCACAAGCGGCAGCATCTGCTGCACGTCCCGCAGACCCCGCCACAGGGCCATATCCAGCCGCGCCGCGTGATGCGGCTTCAACAACTCCGGTCGCGCCCGGATGAAGGCGTCGTGTTCCGCCGTCGACAAGTCCAGCGTCCGCCACGCCAGCACCATCGCGACATCGGCATCGCCGGGCCGGCCAGCCTCCTGCAACGCCCGCGCGTAGGACAGCGCGCCAAGCCCCGATTGCGGCACCCGGTCATCGTAAAAGGTGATGATCTCATCGGGCGTGGCCCCGATCATCGCCCCTTCGGCCTGCTTGTGCAGGTACTCCAGACCGGGCCAGTCGGCGTGATCCTCCAGAAAGCCCAGAATCTCTCCCGGCGTGCCTTCGCCGGCCCGCAGCCGATGCCATTCGATCAGCGTCACCCCGGCCGGCCCGGCGCGTTCCGCAATCTGCGCCGCGGTGGCCCAGCGTCCGGCCAACATCGCATCGAACGCGCTCGACATCGGGCGCGGCGGTATGCGCGGTGCGGGGGCGACCATGACGGTTTCCTCCGCATCCGTCCCAGTCTCGGAGCCAGAAGCGGGCTGCGATTGACCCGACTCCTCCGACTGCGCCGCCGCGAGCAGCGGCCACAGCAGGGCCATTAAGGCCACGACAACTCTTTGAACGCTGAACATCTCTTGCATTTTCCCGGGCCAGCGACGATAGACACAGCCAGCCTAGTTTCAAGGGGACGGATCGTCCATTCACAAGCTGGGCAACGCCGCGGCACGATTGCGTGTTCCACCGCGGTCATCCACCAGCCCCACGGGCTACGACATAGAGAGGAGCGTATCATGTTCAAAGGATCATTTCCTGCCCTGGTCACGCCGTTCAAGAACGGCGAACTGGATCTCGATACGCTCAAGAAACTTGTCGAGTGGCATATCGCCGAGGGCAGCCACGGCCTCGTGCCAGTCGGAACCACCGGCGAAAGCCCCACGCTCAGCCATACCGAGCATGAAACCGTTGTGTCCGAAGTGGTGCGCGCCGTCGCGGGCCGCATTCCGGTTATCGCCGGCGCGGGCAGCAACAACACGCTCGAATCGATCCGCTTCATCCAGCACGCCGAAGAGGTCGGCGCCGATGCGGCGCTCGTGGTGACGCCGTATTACAACAAGCCCACCCAGCGCGGCCTGATCGCCCATTTCACGGCGCTGCACGACTGCTGCAACCTGCCGATCATCATCTACAACATTCCGGGCCGGTCCTCGGTGGATATGATGCCCGACACGATGGGCGAGCTGGCCAAGCTGCCGCGCATCGTCGGCGTCAAGGACGCTACCGGCGACCTGGCCCGCGTCAGCCACCAGCGCATGACCTGCGGCAAGGAGTTCTGCCAGATCTCGGGCGAGGACGCGACCGCGCATGGCTTCAACGCCCAAGGCGGCGTTGGCGTGATCACCGTCACGGGCAATGTGGCCCCTCGCATGGTGGCCGAAGTACAGAACGCCACGCTGGCGGGCGACTATGCCAAGGCGCTGGAAATCCAGGACCGGCTGATGCCGCTGCACAAGGCGATCTTCACCGAGCCGGGCCTCGTTGGCGCAAAATATGCCCTGTCGCGGCTGGGTCTTTGCAGTGACGAGGTACGCTCGCCCCTGACCGACCTCAGCGACGAGACCAAGGCGATGGTCGATGACGGCTTGCGCCATGCCGGGCTGATGAACTAGAGCACGGCCCATGGCCGAGCTTCTGATCGTCTACCATTCCAAGACCGGCGGCAGCCGCCAGATGGCACAGGCCGCCGCTGAGGCCGCGCGGGATGAGACGACCACGACGCTTCAGACCGCCGAAGACACCGGGCCGGACGACCTTCTGCGCGCCGACGGCTATATCTTCTGCGCGCCCGAAAACCTGGCCGCCATCGCGGGCGTGATGAAGGACTTTTTCGACCGCTGCTATTATCCAGTGCTGGGCCGGATCGAGGGGCGCCCCTATGCCCAGATGATCTGCGCCGGGTCGGACGGCACCAATGCGCAGAAACAGATTGCCCGCATCGCCCAGGGCTGGCGGCTGAAGGCTGTGCAGGAACCGTTCATCATCTGCACCCACGCCCAGACGCAGGAACAGATCCTGGCCGAGAAACACCTGTCAGAGGATGACCTTGCCCCCTGCCGCGAGCTGGGTCAGGCGCTTGGCGCAGGGCTGGAAATGGGCGCTTTTTAGTCGACCCGGCGCACCAGCATCTGGTTGCCCGGGCCCGACTTGGTTTCGAACACCTTCAGCTTGCCCACAAGGTCGCTCAGCTTCTTCTCACCATAAGTCCGCGTGTCGAAATCCGGCTTGTCCGCCTGGATCTGCTGCCCGATCCGGCCCAGCGGGTACCACTCGCCCTCCTGATCGATCTTCTCCATTGCATCGAAAATTAGGTTCCGCGCATCGGCCGCAGACTTGGAATCCAGCCCAGCTTTGGTTTTGGACCGCGCCGAGGACCCGGCCTCCTGATAGATGTTCTCGATCGCCACGAACCGGTTGCACGCATTCTTCAGCGCGTCGGGCGCCTTGGCCTCGCCGATGCCGATCACCGTCAGGCCCTGTTCGCGGATGCGGCTGGCCAGCCGGGTGAAATCGCTGTCCGACGAGACGAGCACGAACCCGTCGAAATGACCTGCGTGCAGGATGTCCATGGCGTCGATCACCAGCCCGATATCCGACGCGTTCTTGCCCTTGGTATTCGCCGTCTGCTGGTGCTGGACCAGCCCGAGGTTCTGCGCCGTCTTGGTCCATCCACTCAGTTGCTGGCTGGACCAGTCGCCATAAACCCGCCGCAGGCCCGGCTCGCCATAGCTGGTGACCTCCTTCAGAATGGCCTCGGCGTATTTGGAGGGCACGTTGTCGGCATCGATCAGCACGGCAAGCAGGTGGGAACGGTCTGGCATGGAAACTCCTTGTTCAGGGCGCACCCTGCCCTATCCGCCGCTTCGGCGAAAGCCGATTGTGGGCGCTCAGCCCTTGTCGCCGATCTTGTCCTGGGTCCTGGTCTCAAAATCCGATGCGTCGTGGCGTTCCCACAACTGCTCGTGGGGTTCGCCCATCGTGCGGTTCACCATGCGCCCGCGCTGAACGGTCGGTCGATCCAGGATCTTCTCGGCCCAGGCCACGACGTTCTTGTATTCATGCACGCTCAGGAACTTGCCGGCATTGTACTGCCGCCCCAGTGCCAGGTTACCGTACCAGGGCCAGATCGCCATATCCGCGATGCTGTACTCTTGCCCCGCGATAAAGGGTCGGTCTGCCAGCCGCTTGTCCAGCACGTCCAACTGACGCTTGGTTTCCATCGCGAAGCGGTTGATCGGGTACTCGTACTTTTCCGGCGCATAGGCATAAAAGTGCCCGAACCCGCCGCCAAGATAGGGCGCGCTGCCCATCTGCCACATCAGCCAGTTCATTACCTCGGTCCGCTGCGGGCCGGACGTGGGCAGGAACGCCCCGAACTTTTCCGCCAGGTGGATCATGATCGACCCGGATTCGAACACGTCGATCGGCTCAGTTCCCGACCGGTCCACCATTGCCGGGATCTTGGAATTGGGGTTCACGTCGACAAAGCCCGACCCGAATTGGTCACCATCGCCGATGCGGATCAGCCATGCGTCGTATTCCGCGTCGTGGCCCGCCGCCAGAAGCTCCTCGAACATCACCGTCACTTTGACCCCGTTGGGCGTGCCCATGGAGTAGAGCTGAAAAGGATGCTCGCCCACCGGCAGTTCCTTGTCATGCGTCGCCCCGGCGATGGGCCGATTGGTCGAGGCGAAGGTGCCTCCGCTTTCGGCGTCCCATGTCCAGACTTCAGGCGGGGTGTAGGTGTCATCAGTCATAACAGGCTCTCGCTTTGTCTTGAGTTCAGGAAAAGAGCTAACCGACCGCGCCGGCAATGCAAGGTGCAGCCATGCACAGAATTCTGTGCAACGGTTTTATCGCGTGAAAATGCGCAGTTTTTCCCGACGCCAGGTCTTGGGGCTTGCACGTCCCGCACGCTTTGGCCAATGCTGCCCCGGAATACCCGAAGGAGAAATGCGAATGCGGTGGTGGGCAATAGCGACAGTGGCAACCGTGGCGGCCTGCGGGCCAGCCGTAACGGACAACGGCGTGCCCTCGCGCGCCGAAGAGGAAGGCCCCGATATCTGCAAGGCCGCCGACCACGCCGACCTTGTCGGCCAGCCACTCGCGGCTTTCGACCAGTCCGCGCTGGACCAGCCCGTGCGCATCATCCCGCCCGGCGGCATCGTGACGATGGAATACAATCCCAAGCGGCTGAATGTCGACCTGGACAGCAGCGACAATATCGTGCGCTTCTGGTGCGGCTAGAGCCGCGTCCTGACGCCTGATCCCGCCCAAGCGTCCCGGCCCGGGGGGCAATTCTTGTCTTGCGCTTATTTCAACCCAGTTGATACTGCATTGTCAGTAATGTTTGATTTCGCACAGACAAGCGAGGCCCCTCATGGACAGCTGGGATGAAGTCCGCACAGCCTTTCACGTGGCGCGCGTCGGGACGGTCAGCGGCGCCGCCGAGGCGCTGGGTGTTCACCACGCCACCGTCATCCGCCATATCGACGCGCTCGAGGAGCGGTTGGGCGTCAAGCTTTTCCAGCGCCACGCCCGTGGCTATTCCACCACCGAGGCGGGCGAGGACCTCTTGCGCGTGGCCCAAGCAACCGACGACCAGTTCAGTCAGCTTGCCGGCCGGATCAAGGGCCGCGGCAACGACGTCTCGGGCGAACTGGTGATCACCTCGCTTGGCGGTTTCAGCCATCTTCTGGTGCCGGTCCTGACCGAGTTCCGGAAGGAATACCCCGATATCATCCTGCGCTACCTCACTGGCGACCGCCTTTTTCGGCTGGAATACGGCGAGGCGCATGTCGCCATCCGCGCGGGCCGCGCCCCCGATCAGCCTGACAACGTGGTGCAGCCCTTCTACAAGCAGGCGCACACGCTTTACGCCGCGCAATCCTATGTCGGCAAGCACGGCCTGCCCGCGTCCGAAGCCGAGTTCGACCAGCACTGGTTCGTCAGCGCCGACGACCCCAAGAACCGCGCCCCGTTCAACCAGTGGCTGCGACAGACAGCGCCCGAAGAGCGCATCATCTTCCGCAGCCAGGACGTGCACGCCCAGCGCCGCGCAATCACCGAAGGCGCGGGCATCGGGTTTCTCAGCAAGGTTCTCGCCAACCAGCTCGGCAACCTGACCGAGGTCATGCCCGCACGCGACGAATGGTCCGCGCCGATCTGGCTGGTGACCCATATGGACCTGCACCGCACCACCAAGGTTCAGGCCTTCCTGCGGTTCCTCAAGGATCGCGCCAAGGCGTGGGAGGTCGAGTGACCGACCGGCTGCGCGGCCATGCCGCGATGCTGGCTTTTTCCGGGCTGATCGCCGGATCCTTCGCCCTTGGCTCGATGGCCGCACCCCATATCGCACCCACCGCGCTCAACGTCGTGCGGTTCATCCTTGCCTCGGTCCTGCTTGGCAGTGCGGCCTGGGCGACCGTCGGTATCCCGCGCGCGACGTGGCAGGCGCCCTGGCGCTATCTGCTTTTGGGCGGGTCGATGGGGCTTTATTTCGTGATGATGTTCGAGGCGCTGAAAACCGCCGCTCCGGTCAGCGCGGCGGCCGTCTTTACCTTGACACCCATAATGTCCGGCCTTTTCGGCTATATCCTTCTGCGGCAGGTGATGACCGCGCGCATGGGCCTGGCGCTGGCCATCGGCGCGGCGGGGGCGCTTTGGGTGATCTTCGACGCCGATCTTCAGGCGCTCCTGCGGTTCGAAATGGGCCGGGGCGAGATCATTTTCTTTTTCGGCTGCATCGCGCACGCGTTCTATACCCCGCTGGTGCGCAAGCTGAACCGGGGCGAGCGGCCCATCGTCTTTTCCTTTGGCGCCATGGTTGCCGCCGCCGGTCTGATCGCGCTGGCAGGCTGGTCCGACATGCGCGGCACCGACTGGCCCGGCCTGCCCGCCATTGTCTGGATCACCATCGTCTACACCGCCGTCGCGGCCACGGCGATCACCTTCGTCCTGCTGCAATATGCCTCGCTGCGACTGCCCAGCGCCAAGGTCATGGCCTATACCTACCTGACACCCACATGGGTGATCTGCTGGCAGGCGGCACTGGGCCACGGCCTGCCCCCGCCCATGATCCTCGTGGGCGTCGGGATGACCATCGTGGCGCTGGTGTTGCTCTTGAAGGACGAATAGCTACTCCGCCAAGTCCCGCGCCGCCTCGTAAAGCCGCCGGAATTCGTCGCCGAACGCCTCCTCGGGAACACTGCGCAGAAAATACTGCACCGTGCCGATCGGTGCCGGCAGTTGCACATCCATCGTCATCGTGTCGCCGGTGCAAGTATAGGTGATCGTCGGCTCGTACCGCGCCCCGCCCATCACCGGTGCGGTCATGCCATCGCCATTGGCCGTCATCGAAAACAGTGCAGGGGCCGATCCTGCGTCGCAGAACGTGATCCGCCCGGCATCGCCATTGATGAACCCCACCTGTGTCAGCGCGGCAAGGTCCAACCTCACATCCACGACATCGCCGGTCTCGACGAATGTATCGGTAAACTCCGTGGCATGGTGGAAAGGCAGCGTGTGATAGAACCCGTCCTCGTAGATCGAGATCCCCAAAGCGGGCGACGCGCCCGCCGCGATTTCACGGATCACGCGGTCAGGCACCATCCCCTGCAAAGCATCCCGGATGCGTGCCGGCGCCGTGTTTTCTCCAACCCAGTGCCCAACCATGCAGGGGTCGCCCACGGGCGGCGGTCCGACGCACGCATTCTGGGCCACGGCGGGGGCAGTCCAAAGGGCCAGCATCAGGGTCAGGACAAGTTTGTTCATCGCGGTTTCCTCCGAATTCTCAGAGAAACCCACCCGCCTCCAGTTTCCGCACAAGGCGACGATAATCCAAGGGGGGCGGCACGTCCTCTGACACCCGTTCGTCGTCGGGGCGCAACAGCGGGTTCATTTTCACAAGATCCACGTCGCAGAACGCCTCGATCTGGTTCGCGAGCGCGTCGAACGCCCCCTGTCGCCAGCGCCTCTGGATCAGGCCCACCTTTGTGCCGGGGCGCATCACGAACGGCGCCAGGTGAAAGGCCGAGCCGTCCGGCCCCACGATCTGTCGCGCGGCGGCATAGCGGGCGCATTGCTCCGGCAGGCTGTGGCGCTGCGGATGCAGGATCGTGTAGCCTGCCTTGCGCATCAGCCGCTCGATCCGCTCTTCCTGGTCCACCATCTGGCCCGGGCGTTTCAGCAGGGACCGTGACAGATAGATCTTCTCGTCCCCCTTGGGTGTGACCGCCGCCTGAAGCCGCCCGCGAATGAACCGGCGAAACTCCGGCGTGCCGGTGATCCAGTCGCGGTGCCCCATGCCCTGCGTCGGCACGTCCAGTTCCTCGACCCGCACAGGTGACTGCACGAAATGCACCGGCAAGCCATCGCTCAACAGGTCCACGAACGCCTTAAGCCGCCGCTGGAATACCGCCCCGAAGTCGATGCCATGCATCGGGATCAGCACCAGCCCGTCATAGCCGCCTGCCGCCAGCGGCCACAGCCGCGAGATGCATTCCAGCAGGAAATGCCCGAAATGATGCCGCCCGATGCCGATAAACAGGTGCCGCCCGGGCAGGACCTCTGCCACCTCCGGCACATCCGGCTGCGCGGTGAAGCGGTTGGCCGAATAAAGCGTGCGCGACTGCTCGACAAAGCTGCCATCGGGCCTGAACACGCCGCAGGCCAGCTCCCGCCCTTCGGGCATCGGCGCCACCAGCGCCTGCTCCACCGTCTCGACATGCGGCTGCGGCAAGACACGCGGATCCAGCGCCGCGCCGGGCGCCGCGTCATCCATCATCGCGAAACTCTTTCGCAAGGAACTGCTCGAACGCATCCAGGTGCACCGCCTCGAACTGGCCGAAACTCTGCATCCAGATGCTGGCGTCGCGCAGGGCATCGGGCTCCAGCTTGCACCACACCACCCGGCCCCGCCGCTCCTGGCTGATTAGGCCCGCGCGGGTCAGGATACCAAGGTGTTTCGACACGGCGGCCAGCGACATCTCGAATGGCTCGGCCACGTCCGTCACGGCCATGTCATCCTCCAGCAGCATCGACAGGATCCTGCGGCGGGTGGGGTCGGCCAGTGCGGCGAAGACAGTATCGAGCGATTGTGCCATGATGCACCGTTTAAGCCTTGGGACACTGGCCGCGTCAACTCTCTTGACCCTTTCACGGGCATTGCGGACTCGACTCCGGTCGCGGCACGCTCTAATTTGGAACAAATCAAGAACAACTGTCTGCTGCTGATCCGGTCCCGCTGCCATGCCCGAACGGCGTATTCTTTCTGTCTGGTTCCCCCGGCTGGGGGCCGAACGGCTGCTGCGGCGGACCGGGCTGGATGCGGACGTGCCTTTTGCCGTGGTGCGCGACACCGGACAGATGCAGGTGCTGTGCTCGCTGTCCGAGGCGGCCGAGGCGGCGGGGCTGCGCGTGGGCCAGCCCTTGCGCGATGCCCATGCGATGTGCGCGACGCTGGTTACGAAACTGCAGAACCCGCATCAGGAGGCGGCGTTTCTGGCCAGCCTCGGGCGGTGGGCCGAACGGCTGAGCCCGTGGGTGGCGACACAGCCGCCCGAGGCGTTGCTGCTGGACATCACGGGCTGTGCGCATCTTTTCGGCGGGGAAGAGGCGATGGCATTTCAAGTCGTTGAAGAAGCATCACTTTTCGGGCTGACCACACGCTGCGGACTGGCTGGCACCGTGGGCGCGGCCTGGGCGCTGGCGCGGTATGCCGGAGCTGTGCCCGGCGCGGATCGCAGCGGTGACGCCATCGATCAAGAGGCTCGCGCGACCCGCTCCCGCGCGGCCAAGCGGCGGCACTGGGAACGCGGCGGCGCGGCGCCGGCGGCGGGCGTAAGCCGTGGAAATCAAATGCCATTTACTATCGCGCCACCGGGAAAAGCGCGCAGTCTTCTGTCGCCCCTGCCCATCGCTGCCCTGCGGCTGGAGGAAGAGCAGGTCGCGGCCCTCAACCGGCTGGGGCTGCGCAAAGTGGGCGACCTGCTTAACCAGCCGCGCGGGCCGCTGGCGCGGCGCTTTGGCCGGGGGCTCTTGCTGCGGATGGACCAGGCGATCGGCGCGGCACCTGAGCCCGTCTCTCCGGCACGGGTGAAACCCCGGCTGGCGACACGGCTGACCCTGCCGGAACCCATTGGTTTGATTGATGATTTGCAGGCCGGGCTGGACCGGCTGGTGCCACGTCTGTGCCAGCTTCTGGCGGATCAGGGACAGGGTGTGCGCAAGGTCCGCCTAGAGGCGTGGCGGGCCGATGGCACCATGGGCTGGATCGAGGCGGGGCTGGCGCGGGCGACGGACGAGCCCGACCGCATCCGCCCCCTGCTGGCCATGCGGCTGGATGAGATCGACGCGGGCTTCGGCATCGACACGCTGCGCCTGATCGCGGCCGTGAGCGAGCCCATCCAGCATCGCACCGCCGCGGGTCATCTGGATGCCACCGCTGCCGCCCGGGACCGGCTGGCGCGGGATACAGGCGTGGAGGATCTGATCGGTCGCATCGGCGGGCGCATCGGGCTGGAGGCGATCACGCGCCTGCACCCGGCCAGCAGCCACATCCCTGAAAAGACGTCACAAATCCTGGCCGCCGCGTGGTCGGAGCCGGCAGCGGAGTGGCCCCGCCCGGCCACGCCGCGCCCCCTGCTGATGTGGTCGCCGGAGCCGGTGAACGCCCCGGATGCACCGCATCTGCCCGCCACCTTCCGGTGGCGCGGGCGGGCTCATGAGCTGGCCGAGGCAAAGGGGCCGGAGCGGATCGCGCCCGAGTGGTGGCTGGACGATCCGAACTGGCGGTCAGGGGTCAGGGATTATTGGCAGGTGATCACGGGCCGGGGGGAGCGGTTGTGGCTGTATTACGCCCATGGTGGGACGATGTCGTCGGGGTGGTTCTGCCAGGGGCGGTTTGCCTAGGCGAATCAAAAAGTTAACGGGGCGGATCGTGTGGAAATTCAACGTCGGTATCGCGTCGGTATCCTGGTGGTATCGCGACGGTGCGATTTTCGCGATTTGGCGGGTTAAGAGATCGCGCATGGGGGCGCGTGGGTTTTCATCCACCCTACGCAGGAAATCAGCGCGAGCAGGAGGTCCCGGGTCAGGCCCGGGACAGATGGCTTTGGCATAAGAACTCACGGGAGTTGGCCGGGGTATATCCCGGAATGGCCGGGCGACCGTCTGACCGCGGGCTGGCGGACTGACGGATGTTCAGGGCGCTTTATGGCAGCCAAGTCCGTTGATGTTCAAATCGAAGAGTCGACGTCAGCCAACCGCCAGACCGGGGGGCGGCCCCCCTTTCGGTCAGCGGACGATCGCGCGGCGGCGCGGCAAGCCGCGCCTTTGTTCCGCGCGATGGGCGATCGGTCCGCCGTCATCCTGGACTTGATCCCGGAACTCTTGGGCAGGGCGACCACGGAGGCGATGGCGGGGTGCCCCCCCTACGTGTAGTTGCCCTTCACCCGTTCCTTGGTGGGGTCGAAATGCGGGTAGGGCACGACCTTGGCCTTGAGGCGTTTCTGCAAGCCGTCGAGCTGGCCCACTTCGATATCCGTCCCCGGCTCGGCATGCGTCACATCCACGCGGGCGAGCGCGATGTTCTTGCCGAGGATGGGGGATTTGACGGCGGAGGTCACCTCGCCCACCTGCGCCTTGCCGATGCGGACGCAATCGCCGGGGCTGGCCACGCGGCCGCCTTCGAGCTCCAGCCCGACCATCTTGCGCTGCGGGTGGGCCTTGCGTTCTTCCAGAGCGGCACGCCCGATGAAATCGTCGTTCTTGGACTTGAGCGGCACGGTGAAGCCGATGCCGGCCTCGAACGGGTCGGTCTGGTCGTCGAATTCACTGCCGGCAAAGATCAGGCCCGCCTCGATCCGGATCATGTCGAGCGCGGCCAATCCCAGCGGCTTCAGTCCCATCGGCTCGCCCACGTTCCAGATCGTGTCAAAGACCTCTTCGGCATCCTTGGGGTGGCAGAAAATCTCGTAGCCCAGCTCGCCGGAGTAGCCCGCGCGGCCCACGACAATCGCCGTGCCGTCGAAATCGTTCAGCCGCGCCGGGGTGAAGCGGAACATGCCCAGTTCCTCCAGCGTCGGGTTGGCGGGGGCGGTCCAGATGATCTCTTTCAGAATATCCCGCGACAGAGGCCCCTGAACGGCGACGTTGTGCAGCTGATCGGTGGAGTTGCGAACCCAGGCATTGAGGCCCAGCTTCTCGGCCTGTTCACGGATCCACAGACCCGACGTGTCGTTGCCGCCGATCCAGCGGAAGGCATTCTCGCCCATGCGGAAAAGCGTGCCGTCGTCGATCATGCCGCCATGTTCATAGCAGATCGCGGTATAGACCAGCTGCCCCACGGCCAGCTTCTTAACGTTGCGGGTGACGCAATACTGCATCAGTTCCTCGGCGTCGGGGCCTGTGACCTCGTACTTGCGCAGGGGCGACAGGTCCATGATCGCCGCCTTCTCGCGGCAGGCCCAGTATTCGCCGATCGTGCCGACCGACGGGAAGCTGTTCGGCAACCAATACCCGTTATACTCGACAAAATCCCTTGTATGCCGGGCGAAACACTCGTGAAATCCGGTTTCCTTGGTGTGTTCCAAAGGGGCCTCCGCTGATTTTCTGTAGCCGACGGAGCGGCTGAAGCTGTTGGTCTCGGAATAGGTGCGGACTTGGATATCGGTGGGGTTCCAGCCGTTCGCTTCGTCCACGTCGCAGGGACAGGCGGTGGAGATGCAGACCAGATCGGTGAGCGCGCGCAGAAGCACGTAATCGCCGGGGCGCGACCACGGGTCGTCCATGCCCAGCGCGTTGGTCTCGTCCAGCATGGTGTTGAAGAAGAAGTTGATCGCGGGCCAGCCGGCGCGGGGGCGCACGCCGTATTGTTCCAGATCGCGGTTCATGTTCTCGGAACAGTTGACGTGGCCGGGATAGCCCAGCTCTTCGTAATAGCGCGCGGTGCAGGCAAGCCCGAACGTGTCGTGGCGCCCGCAGGTGTCCTGCACGATCTCGACCAGCGGTTCCTGGTCTACGTTCCAGTATTTCGCGAAGATGCCCGGCTGCGGATAGAGCGAGCCCATCAGGGTACGGGTCGTGGTCGGGTCGATCTCGCGGTCGAGGCCCTTGTCGAGCGAGCGCAGGGAAAACGCCTGAAAGTCCGAGCATTCGCGGCCCTGCACATCCAGCACCTGGATGAACTGGCCTTTTTGCACGTGATAGGATTTCGCCTCGCCCGGCTGGATGTTGATATCGTGGATCGGGTCGGCGAGAGGATCGGGCGGCATGTGCCCGCCCTTGGCGATGCCGGGATCGGCGCGGCGGATATAGAGGATCAGGTCGGTGGGCGGGGCCTGCGTGCCCGGGTCCATCGGCCCGCCGGGGGCGGCGACGATCAGCAGGCCATCGCTGTCGGCCTGAAACGTTGCCATCTCACCCGCGCGGGAGCCATCGGAGAAGACCTTGATGCACTGCGCATCACCCAGTTTGAAGCCCGCACGGTCGAGCGCCGAGGCGACGCGGCGGCCCGAGACCGAGCCATTGTCCAGAACCGACAGAACACCGTCCGGGCGGCCGTGGCTGGAGGCACCAAGGCGGCCGGGGTCGGATTTGCCGTCGGGGGTAAAGAACACCATTTCGCCGGGTTGAAGCCCTTGGAAATCCAGCACCGACACTTCGTCACCGCGATAGATCGGCACGGCGCGGGAGCCGCCGCCGGGAATGGGGTGGCGTTCCGTTCCGTGGGGCAGGATGGGCAGGCCCGGCGTGATGACGCCGGCGCGTTCATACGGGGTCTCGAAGACAGGCTTAACGGTCATGGATGTGCCTTTTATCACTCGTGAATTGTGGCATCAATCGAGGCCCAGCGCCCGTTTGCGGCGGTTGGCCCAGCTGAGGATCGCCATGTCGAAGGTCAACGCCATGAGCGAGACATTGATCCCGAGGACGAAGTTTTTCCCCAGGTCGGTGCCCGCCAGCGTGCGCTGAAGCTCTTGCCCAAGGTCCTGCGTGCCGATGAAGGCCGCGATGATGACCATGAAGAAGGCGAACATGATGCCCTGGTTGAAGCCGACGGCCATGGTGGGCATGGCCAACGGCAGTTGCACCGAGGTCAGTTTCTGCCAGCGCGAGCAGCCCGCCATGTCGGCGGCCTCGGTCAGCTCGGACGGCACGCTGCGCAGCCCCTCGATCGTGTAGCGGGTGAGCGGGACCATGGTGAAGATCACGATGGACAGCACCACGGTGGTGTCGGTGATCCCGAAGAGCATGATCGCGGGCAGAAGGTAGATGAAGCTGGGGAAGGTCTGCGCCGTGTCGCAGGCCAGCAGCATCCGTTCGGACCATTTTTCCGACCGCGAGGCGAGGATGCCGATGGGAATGCCGATCATCATAGATATCGCCATCGCCGACAGCACCGAGTAGAGCGTGATGACCGAGCGGTCCCACCAGCCCGAGAAGGCCACGATGGAGAAGAAGATCGCGGCATAGATCGCCGGTTTCTTGCCGCCGACGCCATAGGCGAAGGCCACCACCAGCAGGATGAAGGCCGAGGTGGGAATCCACAAAAGCGCGTCGCGGAAGGGGATCAGGACCCAGACGTTCAGGACATAGCGGATGGTGCCGGTGATCGCCTCGACGGAATCGAGGTTCAGGAAGGTCTCGAACACGCCGTCGATCTCGCGCCCCATGGACAGGGACTGGCGGCGGCCGACCTCGTTCAGAATCTCGACGGGTTGCGCCAGAAGGTAGAGCCCGGCGAAGACCACGACCGACAGGACGGTGTATTTGTAGCGGATGTAGAAAGGCGTGTCCTTGGGGTGATGCTCGGGCAGCTTGCGCACCCACGCCTTTGACAGACGGTCGAGGGTGATGGCCACGAGCACGATGGTGATCCCGATCTCGAAGGAGCGGCCCAGTTTGAGGGAGTTCATCATGGCGAGCAGCTTGCCGCCAAGACCCGGCATCCCGATGAAGGCGGTCAGAACCACCATCGCAAGGCAGAGCATGATGACCTGGTTCACGCCGACGAGGATCTCCGTGCGGGCCGAGGGGATGAACACCTTGGTCAGCATCTGCCAGCGCGAGGCGCCCGACATCTTGCCGGCCTCGACGATCTCGGGCGAGACCTTTTTCAGGCCCACGGTCGTCATCAGGATCATCGGCGGGGTGGCATAGATCGTGGTGGCGATGGCCCCCGCGGTCGGGCCGACCTTGAAGAAGATCACCGCCGGAAGAAGGTAGGTGTAGAAGGGCAGCGTCTGCATGACCGCGAGGATGGGCTTGATCGCGTTGTCGAACCACTTGTATTTCCACGCGGCGATGCCGACGACGAGGCCCACGAAAAAGCCCAGCGGAGCGGCCACCAGCAAGACCGAAAGGGTCTGCATCGTCAGTTCCCACTGGCCCATGAACGCGGTCCAGACAAAGGTGCCGCCGGCCAGCAGCGACAGTTTCCAGCCGCCCAGGTAATAGCCGATCACTGCGGCCAGCCCCGCCACGGCGGCCCAGGGGATGGGGTCGGCCATGTAGGGCCAGCGATACTTGCCTTCCAGCAGGTTGGCGGTGACGCCCAGCAGGAAATCGAGCGGGCCTTCGGCGAACCAGCGGGTGATGTAGATCAGGCCGAACCGCCCCTCCTGCATGTCGCCGGTGATGACGTCGAAGAACGCGTCAAGCCACTGGGCCAGCGGCGGAATCCATGCTTCCGGCAGGCGGATCAGGAAATCGGGCAGCACCGGCTTGGCCGCGCAAAGGATGATCGCGGCCAGTAAAAGGGCTACCAGCACGGGGTCGCGGGTCGCGCCGGGCTGGCGCATCGACAGGGAGGTGCGGGTGGCGTTGGTGGCGACATCAGCCATTGGCGCTGTCCCCCAGAAGTACCTCCAGTGCCTCTTGCCGCGCCATGACGCCCATCACCTTGCCGTCCTTGCCCGCCACGGGCAGATGCTCGCGCGGGTCGCTGACAAGCTGGCGCGCGATCTGGTGAATGGTGCGGTCGCCCGCGATGGGATCGCCCTCGACGGCGTAGCCGTTGACGGGTTTGGCCAAAACGCTGGCGTGGACGACATGGGCCTTGTCGATATCCTCGGTGAATTTGCGGACATATTCGGTCTGCGGGTCCAGCACGATCTGGTCGGGCGTGTCGCATTGCTCGATCGCGCCGTCCTTCATGATGGCGATGCGGTCGGCAAGGCGCAGCGCCTCGTCGAAATCGTGGGTGATGAAAACGATGGTCTTGCCCAGCATCGCCTGAAGGCGCAGGAATTCGTCCTGCATCTCGCGCCGGATCAGCGGGTCGAGTGCGGAAAACGGCTCGTCGAGGAACCAAATATCGGGTTCGATGGCGAGCGAGCGCGCGATGCCGACACGCTGTTGCTGGCCGCCGCTGAGTTCGCGCGGGAAATACTCCTCGCGGCCCTCCAGCCCGACCAGCTTGACCACTTCGAGCGCGCGTTCACGCCGCGCGTGCTTGTCCTGTCCGCGCATTTCCAGCGGGAAGGCCACGTTTTCCAGCACCGTGCGGTGCGGCAAGAGGCCGAAGGACTGGAAGACCATGCCCATTTTCGAGCGACGCAGCTCGATCAGTTCTTTCTCGGGCAGGGCCATGATGTCCTGCCCCTCGACCTCGATCGTGCCGCCGGTGATGTCATGCAGGCGCGAAAAACACCGCACCAGCGTGGACTTTCCTGAGCCCGAAAGCCCCATGATGACCAGCATCTCGCCCTTGGCGACCTCGACCGACACATCCTTGACCCCGGCGATATATCCGTCAGCGCGGATATCCTCGTAACTGTGCCCGGCGGGCATGGATTTGAGGTATTGGCGCGGGTTGGGGCCGAAAAGCTTCCACGCGTTGCGGCAGGAAATGACGGGGCTGTCCGAGGTCATGAGGGGGCTGGTCCTTGGAATGTCGCCGGCGGTGCGAGCCGCCGGCAAGGCCCTGCCCGGCGCGTCACCGGACAGGGAAAGGCGAAGAGGTCAGGTGTCGCCACCGGGCAGCCAGCCCTTCCAGACGTCCTCGTTGTCTTCCAGCCAGATCTCGGCGGCTTCCTCGGGCTCGTAATCCTCGATATCCACCAGCTTGGCCATTTCAGCGATCTGCGCGTTGGTGAAGGAGATCTTGGTCAACACCTCGTAGGCGTTCGGCCACTTGTCCTTCATCCCGTCCCAGGCGGCCTTTTTAAGGTAGCCGTCGGCGGGGTTGCCGCAGTCGTAGAGCGCGTCGGGGTTCGGGCCGACCGAAGGATCTGTGTCGCAGCCGTCTTCCCATGCAGGGAACTCGACGAATTCACCGGGCCAGACGGCCTCGGCAAAGTTGGGCGTCCAGTTGAAGACGAGAATGGGCTTTTTGTCTTCTTCCGCGGAAGAAATATGTGCCCAAAGCGCCGCTGCAGAGCCGGCGTTTTTCACCACATAGTTCAGATCCAGCGCCTCGGCGCGTTCCTTGCCGTGCTTGAGCCAGTCCACGGGACCGTCGAGAAACAGGCCCTTGTCACCGGTTTCGGGCGTCGCGAACAGCTCGGCACAGTCGTTCAGCGCCTTCCAGTCGGGCAGGCCCGGGCAGGCGTCCTTGGTCCACATCGGGTACCACCAATCCTCGCGCGTGACGGCGTCGTGATCGCCCGCATCGTGCAGGCCGCCCTTTTCCAGCGCCTCGCGGAACGACGCGCCAAAGGCACCTTCCCAAACTTCCAGTTCCAGCGTCACGTCGCCCAGGCGGACCGATTCGTACACGGCCTGGCTGTCGGTGGTGACGAATTCGACGTTGTTGCCCATTTCCTCGTAGATCTGGCCCACGACGTGACTCATCACGATCTGGCTGGACCAGTTGTGGATCGGGATGACGATGGGTTCGGAACTGTCTTCGGCGGCGAAACCGGCCGATGCGGAGGCCAGCGCGAAGGCTGCCACGGACATCATTGAATGGATTTTCATGTTAACTCCCAGTCGGTTGCACGGGCCTGATTCTGTGTGCCGGCCCTTTGTTGGAGTGGCAAGTATCGCGCAGAGGCGACAAAATTCTGATTATAAACTTTTTGTGCCATGCCTCTAAAAATGTTTGGCAATGGGGCGTGGGCTTGGCTAGGCTCGGGGCATTGTCCCGAGTTTGAGGAGTGTGAAGGATGCTGCGCAATCGCGCCGTGTTGCCGCGCCTTGACTACCTGCTGGCCTTCGAGGTGGCGGCGGATCTGGAAAGCTTTGCCGCGGCGGGCAAGGAGCTGAACGTTTCGGAAACCGCCATCAGCCGCAAGATCCGGCTGCTGGAGCAGCATTATCAGTGCGCGCTTTTCGTGCGGGGGCACCGCTCGGTGCGGCTGACGGATATGGGGCGCAAGCTGCTTTCGGGGATCACCCCGGCGCTGAAGACGCTGGTGCGGGTGTCCGAGGACATGTGCGCGGAGCTGGAGAAAAGCACGGTGCGGCTGGCGGCGACAAACTCGGTGTCGTCACTGTGGCTGATGCCGCGGCTGCGGGCCTTCCACGAGGCCAATTGCAACATCACCATCGCACTCACGTCATCGGACGTGGACGAAGAGTGCCTTGCCGAGGACATGGACCTTGCGATCCTGCGCGGAGAGGGCGACTGGCCCGGGTTCGAGGCGACGCGGCTTTTCGGCGAGACGGTGTTTCCGGTCTGTGCACCGGGCTACCTGCACGGGCAGGTGCGGATCGATAGTATCGAGTCGCTGCGCCAGCACGATCTTATCGAGGTCAGCAACAACCATACCGAATGGCTGAACTGGCGCACCTGGCTGGACCACAAAGGCGCCGACCCCGACACGGTGCGCCCGTCCGCGTCGGTCAACACCTATCCGCTGGCGATCCAGGCGGCGCGGGATGGCCTGGGCATCGCGCTGGGCTGGGGGCATCTGGTGGATCATCACCTGGAATCGGGCGACCTGGTGCGTCCGATGGGAGCGGAGCATGTGCGCACGCGCTCGGGCTATTACCTGTTGCGGCGTCAAGGGGTAGAGCCGCGCAACGAGAGCGCCATCGTGGCGCATTGGCTGCTGCAGGAAAGTGCCGCGCGGCAGAGATACGCGGCGGAGTGAGGGCGCGAAATCTTAAAAAGATTTCGAGACGTTTTCTTTTCAAGAAAACGGTCGGTGCCAGAGTAGGCCCCAGAAAATTCGTATGAATTTTCTGGGGCTGTAATCATTGTTCAGAAAGGCGGGCGCAGGACGGCGTGCAGGTAGGTGCGTGTTTCGCCCATCATCTCTTCGGCCAGCGACAGGGCCGTGGGCCAGGGCGGGTCCAGCGTGGCCTCGACCTCGCCGATATCGAAGGTCAGCATGGCCTCGTGGCGGCGGGCCAGGCGCTGCATCCGTTCATTCTCGGGCAGGCACATCATGTAGAGTGACCGCACGCCCCGGTTCTGCGCCGCGGCCAGCATCCGCACGAAGAGCGCGTCACCGATGCCTTCGTGCTGCCAGTCGGGATCGACACTGAGCGCGATTTCGGCCCGGACCGGCCAACTGTTGAGCAACATCCGCAACTCGCCCACGCCGTGCAACTCCCCATCGACGAAGGCGCCGTAGACGACGCTGTCGAGGCTGAGGATGGTTTCGGCGTAGTCGGTGACGTAATCCTCGGTCACGCAGGCGCCGAAGCGCAGGCGCCGCATTTCGGGGTCGAGCCGGGCAAAATGGGCCAGCAAAGCGGTCTTGTCCGCTGGCCAGAGGCGGCGAATGTCCGGTTTTATCAGGACCTTATCACGTTTTATATCGGTATTCATGGTCATGGACTCCTTGGCACGGGCCATACCGCACAGAGGTGTCCTCCCTGAAGCCAAGGTAATGCCGCGGCGCGGCATTTTCCATGAATTTTCGATGAAACGGTTAACTTACGTTGCGGCAGGGCGCCGTCCCGCCTAGCCACCGGCGCGGATCAGCTCGTCCAGATGCACCGCCCCGCTGGCGGCCAGCGCGCGCAGGTCATAGCCGCCTTCGAGGCTGGACACCACGCGCCCCTCGCACTGTTCCGCCGCGATCTCGCACAGGCGGCGGGTGACCCAGGCAAAATCGTCCTCGCGCAGGTTCAGGTTGGCCAGCGGGTCGTCGGCATGGGCGTCGAAGCCCGCCGAGATCAGGATCAGTTCAGGCTTGAACTCTTCCAGACGGGGAAAGACCTGGCCTTCGTACTCCTGGCGGAAGCCCTGCCCCGCCGTGCCCGGCGCCAGCGGCACGTTCAGCACGTTGTTGTGATCGCCGGTTTCGTGCGCGCCGCCCGAGCCGGGCCAGAGCGGCATCTGGTGGGACGAGATGAAGAGCGCGCGCGCCTCGCCGCGCAGCAGATCCTGCGAGCCGTTGCCGTGATGCACGTCGAAATCCACCACCGCGACGCGGGACAATCCGTGCCGTTCCAGCGCGTGTTTCGCGGCAATCGCCACCGTGCCGAACAGGCAAAAGCCCATCGGCGTCGCGGTTTCGGCGTGGTGGCCCGGCGGGCGCATGGCGACAAAGGCGTTGCCGACCTCGCCATCCAGCACCTTGTCCACCGCCAGCATCGCCCCACCCACGGCCCGCGACGCGCAGTTGTAGGAGCCAGGCGACAGCCAAGTGTCGCCGTCGAGCTGGTTGAACCCCTGCGCCGGGATCGCCTCGCGGATCATCGTCACGTAATCCTGCGGATGACACAACGTGAGGTCGGCGTCCTCGGCCAATGGCGCCTCGGCGCGCACCACGTCCTTGCCCTCGAGCGCAGGCCACAGGTGTTCCAGCCGCGCCACGCGTTCGGGGTGACCGTCGGGCGTGACGTGCGCAAGACCGTCCTCGTGTGTGACAAGTAGCGTGGACATGGGCGCGGCTCCTCCTTCTGCAATTCAGCTTCCTTGCGGCGACGGGGCACCACAGGGCGGTCGCCCCAGCTTAGAGACCATGCGCCCACTGTCCAGCGCGACTTGTCCACAGATAGGGGGCGTGTAAAGTCAAACACATGGAAGAGGATGCCACCACCGCCCCGACCGGCGAAGAGGCCGGGATGAGCTCGCCCGCCGAGGCGACGCCGGACGTTGCCAACGACGCGCTCGAGCAGGCGCAGACCATCGCCATCGGCCTGTGGGAACAGGCGCAGCTGTTCGTGGCAGGCCTGCTGCGGCCCTGGAGCCTTTATCAGGTGGGCATCATCCTCGGGCTGTGGGTCGCCGCGACGATCCTGGCGCGGATCTTCGGCCCGCACCTGCACAACTGGATGCGCACCCGCGAAGGCTGGCCCAAGTGGCGCATGCGCTTTCTGGTGATGATGCACCGGCGGCTGCGGCTGATCTTCATGGTGCTGCTGATCTGGCCGGTCTACCTGGTCATGCAGGAGGTGACGTGGCCCAGCCGGTCCTACCTGATTGGCGTCATGGCGAGCCTTGCCACCGCGTGGCTGTTCATCGCGATCATCACGCGGCTGATCGGCAACGCCTTTCTGCGCGGCATCGTGCGCTACGCGGCCTGGACCTGGGTCACCCTTTCGATCCTCGGTCTGACCGAGGATACGATCCAGATCCTCGACAGTGCAGCGGTCAACATGGGCGAGATGCGCCTGTCTGTCTGGATGGTGCTGCAGGCCATCGCGGTGATCGCGCTCCTGATGTTCCTGGCGCGGTTCGTCTCGACGACCTCGGCCTCGCGCATCCGGTCGAACAAGGACATCTCGCCGTCGATGCAGGTGCTGGCGGTCAAGGTCATCCAGATCCTGCTGTATGGGGCGGCGTTCTTTATCGGGTTGCGCGCCGTGGGGGTGGACCTGACCGGTCTCGCGGTGCTGTCGGGCGCCATCGGTGTCGGCCTTGGTTTCGGCCTGCAAAAAGTGGTGTCGAACCTTGTGTCGGGGGTGATCATCCTTCTGGACAAGTCGATCAAGCCGGGTGACGTGATCAGCCTGGGCGAGACCTTCGGCTGGATCAACAGCCTTGGCGCGCGATACGTGTCGATCACCACGCGGGACGGCAAAGAATACCTCATTCCGAACGAGGACCTGATCACCGGACAGGTGGTGAACTGGTCGCATTCCAACGAGTTCGTCCGGCTGGATATCTATTTCGGCACCGCCTATGGCGACGACCCGCACTTGGTGCGCAAGGTGGCCATCGACGCCGCCAAGGGGGTGGAGCGCGTGCTGGCCTTCAAGGCGCCGGTGTGCCACATCGTGGGCTTTGGCGACAGCAGCGTGGATTACATCCTGCGCTTCTGGATCAGCGACCCGACGGGCGGCCTGACCAACATCCGCGGCAACGTCTATCTGGCGCTTTGGGACGCGTTTCAGGAGCATGGCATCTCCATTCCCTTCCCGCAGCGCGAGGTCACCGTGTTGGAAGGCTCGGAGCTGGGCACGCGGGCGCTGGACCGGGGCGACCCGGGCAAAGCGCCGCAGGGCGGCGCGGCAGGGGAACACGGCACCTGATCGCGGCGTTAGCTGGCGAAAAGGAGTATTCTCATGGCCCATACACTGACCCTGCAATCGCAGGAGACCGTCACCCACGACACGCATCGCTATGTCTTCGACCGTCCCGAAGGCTTTGATTTCAAGCCCGGACAGGCCGCCGAACTGGCGATGTGCCGCGACGGCTGGAAGGACGAGGGGCGGCCCTTTACCTTTACCTCTTTGCCCGCGGACAAGCATCTGGAGTTCACGATCAAGAGCTACCCGTCGCATGACGGCGTGACCGAGCAATTGCCCGGGCTGAAGCCGGGCGAAAAGGTCACGCTGGACGGCCCCTTTGGTGCGATCACCGACGAAGGTGCGGGCCTGTTCCTAGCCGCCGGCGCCGGGGTCACGCCCTTCATCGCGATCCTGCGCAAGCGGGCGAAAGAGGGTGACTTGGACGGCTGCCAGCTGATCTTTTCCAACGAAACCGAGGGCGACATCATCCTGCGCGAAGAATGGGCGCAGATGCAGGGCCTGAAAGTCGATCATGTCCTGTCCGAGGAAGACGTGCCGGACCTGCATTACGGGAAGGTCGACAAGGCGTTCCTCGAACGCCACGCAGAGCTGTCCGGGCAGGTCTATATCTGCGGGCCGCAAGGCTATGTCGACGCGATGCGCGATGCAGTGAAGGAACTGGGCGTTCCGGGCGACCGCATTCATACCGAGGAAGGCTGGTAAGCATTTATTTCCGGCGCGGTCAGACGCGGACCGCGCCGGAATAGTGCCGATTTTCGCGGCGCATGCGGACAAGAGCCGCCGATCGGCGAAAGCCTTCATTGAATTGTGACAGACGGGTTGCTATTTTGGAGCCACGCCCGGCACCGGGGCGGATCGGTGCGTAGTAGAAGGAGGACAATGTCCTGTCTCTTACAATTGACGCGGCCCCTGCCGCTGAACGGGGCGCAGCCTTGAGCGCGTCCGACATGGCGACAAGCAGTGACGCACAGCTTGCGCGCATCCTTTCCGCACTCGACGAAGACAAGGCCGAAGAGATCGTGCAGATCGACCTTCGCGGCAAATCCGCGATCGGCGATTACATGGTGATTTGCTCGGGCCGGTCCTCGCGCCAGGTGACGGCCATTGCCGAGAAGCTTTCGGAGCGGCTGAAATCCGAGATGGGCGTGCTGACCAAGGTCGAGGGTAAGGATTCGGGCGACTGGGTGCTGATCGACACGGGCGACGTGATCGTCCATGTGTTCCGCCCCGAGGTGCGCGAGTTCTATCAGCTTGAGAAGATGTGGCTGCAAGGCCACGAGGCGGCTCAGGCCACCAAGAGCTGAATGCGGGTGCATATTTGCGCGGTGGGCCGGATGAAACCCGGCCCGGAACGCGCTTTGCTCGATGATTACCTGGCCCGGTTCGACCGGACGGGCCGCGCCCTTGGCCTCGGTCCCGCGCAGATGCACGAGGTCGACGACCGCAAGGGCGGCGGGATGGACGCCGAGGCGCAATTGCTTGACCGCGCCGTGCCCAAGGGGGCGGTCATCGTGGCGCTGGACGAGCGCGGCAAGCTGCTCTCCTCCCCTGAATTTTCCGAAAAGCTGGCCGGCTGGCGCGACGCGGGGCGCGGCGGCGTGGCCTTCGTGATCGGCGGCGCCGACGGGATCGCGCCCATGCTGCGCGACCGGGCGGATTTCAAGCTGTCCTTCGGCAAAATGGTCTGGCCGCACATGCTGGTCCGGGTGATGCTGGCCGAGCAGCTTTACCGCGCCGCCTCGATCCTGGCGGGAGCGCCCTATCATCGGGCGTGACCTGACGGAGTGGCTGCGCCACGCTCTGTTGGTTTGATGAGGGGCGCTGCCCCTCAAACACCCGGGATATTTCCAGCCAGAGGAAGCGGACAAGAAAGCGGTTCACGACACGGGAGAGACGGGTTAGAAGCAGCCTAAGATACAGGAGGCAGGATTGAGCGCGCCAAGACCGGTAGTTCTGTGTATTCTCGACGGTTGGGGGTTGAGCGAGGAGCGGGAGGCGAACGCGCCTGCGCTGGCCGCGACGCCGCATTTCGACCGGCTGATGGAGACCTGTCCGAATGCCACGCTGATCACGCATGGCCATGATGTCGGCCTGCCCGAGGGGCAGATGGGCAATTCCGAGGTCGGGCACCTGAATATCGGGGCGGGCCGGGTGATCGAGATGGATCTGCGGCGCATCGACCGCGCGATTGAGACCGGCACATTCGGGTCCCTGCCCGGGTTCGTTCGTTTTGCCGACAAGGTCGAGGCCGCTGGCGGCACAGCGCACCTGTTGGGCGTGCTGTCGGATGGCGGCGTGCATAGTCATATCGGCCACATGATCGCGGCGGCCAACGCGCTGACCGCGCGGGGCGTGCCGGTGGCCATTCACGCCTTCACCGACGGGCGCGACGTGGCGCCGACCTCGGCCAAGATCTACCTCGAAGCGCTGCGCGCGGCCCTGCCGATGGGGGCGGTCATCGCCACCGTTTCGGGCCGGTATTACGCGATGGACCGCGACAATCGCTGGGACCGTGTGCAACTGGCCTATGAGGCGCTGGCGCGTGGCGAAGGCTATACCGCCGACACCGCCGCCGCCGGCATCGACGACGCCTATGCCAAGGGCCGCACCGACGAGTTCATCAAGCCGCGCGTGCTGGGCGATTACCGGGGCATGAAGGACGGCGACGGCCTTTTGTGCCTGAACTTCCGCGCCGACCGCGCGCGCGAGATCCTCGCCGCCTTCGCCGACCCGGAGTTCGACGATTTCGAGACCGGCCAGCGCCCGGCCTTTTCGGCCGTCAGCGGCTTTACCGAGTATTCGCGCCGCCACAGCGCCTACATGGACTCCATCTTTCCCGACGAGCAGCCGGTCAACACCCTGAGCGCGTGGCTGGCCAAGCACGGCAAGCGCCAGTTCCACACTGCCGAGACCGAGAAATACCCGCACGTCACCTTCTTCCTGGCTGGTGGACGCGAGACGCCCGAGGACGGCGAGGCGCGGTACATGGCCGCCTCGCCCAAGGTGGCGACGTATGACCTGAAACCCGAGATGTCGGCGGAGGAGGTCACCGATCACCTGGTGGACGCCATTGCCGACGGGTATGATTTCATCGTGGTGAACTATGCCAATCCCGACATGGTCGGCCATACCGGCGATCTGGGGGCCGCGATCCGGGCCTGCGAGGCGGTGGATGCGGGGCTGGGCCGCGTGCTGAAGGCACTGGACGACGCGGGCGGCGCAATCATCGTCACCGCCGATCATGGCAATTGCGAAACCATGGTGGACCCGGTGACCGGCGGGCCGCATACCGCGCACACAACCAATCCGGTGCCGGTGGTGGTCAAAGGCGGACCCGAGGGCGCGCGCCTGCGCGACGGGCGGCTGGCCGATCTGGCGCCGACGGTGCTGGACCTGATGGAGCTGCCACAACCGGACGAGATGACCGGCAAGAGCCTGCTGAAATGATCCGCGCGGCGCTACTTTCGCTGGCGCTTATCGCCGCCGCGCCCGCCACGGCGCAGGACCCGGGCGCCGAGGCACGGGCCGCGTCGGACCGCCTGAACCGCGCCGCCGCGCTGATGGAAGCGGCCGAGGGCGCGGCCAACCGGGTAAAGGCGCTGACCGAGGTGGTGGGCGCCTACGAGGACGGACTGGAAGCGATGCGCGAGGGCCTGCGCCGCGCCGCCATCCAGGAAGAGACCCTGTCGCGCCGCCTGCAATCGCGCGAGGACGAGATCGCCAGCCTGCTGGGCGCGCTGCAAAGCATGGCGCAATCCGAGGGGCCGGTGCTGCTGTTGCATCCCTCGGGGCCCATCGGCACAGCGCGGTCCGGCATGATCATATCCGACGTGACCCCGGCGCTGGAAACCCGCGCCGCCGCGCTGCGCACGGAACTGAAGGATGTCACTGTGCTGCGCAGCTTGCAGGAAAGTGCGCTCGACACCCTGCGCGAGGGGCTGCAGGGCGCGCAGGAGGCCCGCACCGCGCTGAGCCAGGCGATTGCCGACCGCACAGACTTGCCCCGCCGCTTTACCGAGGATCCTGTGAAGACCGCGCTGCTGGTGGCCTCGACCGAGACGCTGGAAGGGTTTGCCAGCGGGTTGAGCCAGATCGCGGTGGACGAGGTGCCCGGATCGCTGCCCGGGATCGACGCCCGCAAGGGCAGCCTGCGCCTGCCGGTCGATGGCCGCATCCTGCGCCGCGCCGGAGAGGCCGACGCCGCCGGGATCGTCCGGCCCGGCATCGTCATGGCCACCCGCCCCCGCGCGCTGGTGACGACGCCCGCGCCCGCCACGCTGCGCTATCGCGGGGAACTTCTCGATTACGGCAACGTCGTGATCCTCGAGCCGCAGGCGGGCCTCTTGCTGGTCATCGCGGGGCTCGACGTGGTCTACGGTGACATCGGCGAGGTCCTGCCCGGAAACAGCCCTGTCGGAATGATGGGCGGCGACGAACGCGACACTAACGCGCTGTTGATCGAGAATGGCAAAGATGCGGGTGCGTCCCGAACCCAAACACTTTATATAGAAGTGCGAGAAGACAACGAACCCGTCGATCCGGAGACCTGGTTCGAGACAAACGAAGGATGAGCAACCCGATGAAGAAGTTTCTGATCGCCGCGCTTGTCGGCAGCCTGACCGGCGCCGTCGTGACAACACAGGTCGCCGCGCCGCTTCTGGCGCAGGAGGCGGCCAAGACGTCGAATGTCTATGAACAACTTGATCTCTTTGGCGATATTTTCGAGCGCATCCGCTCGCAATATGTCGAGGAAGTGGACGAGGGCGAGCTGATCGAGGCCGCGATCAACGGCATGCTGACCTCGCTCGACCCGCATTCCAGTTACCTCAGCCCCGATGACGCCGCCGACATGCGCGTACAGACCCGCGGCGAGTTCGGCGGGCTTGGCATCGAGGTGACCCAGGAAGACGGATTCGTGAAGGTCGTGTCGCCCATCGACGGCACCCCGGCGGAAACGGCCGGAATCGAGGCCGGCGATTTCATCACCCATGTGGACGGCGAAAGCGTGCTGGGCCTGACGCTGGACGAAGCGGTGGAGTTGATGCGCGGCCCGGTGGGCAGCGAGATCGTGATTACCGTGGTCCGCGAGGGCGAGGCGGAACCGTTCGACGTGTCGATCGTGCGCGATACGATCAAGCTGACCGCCGTGCGGGTGCGCACCGAGCAGGAAAGCGTCGTTCTGCGGGTGACCACGTTCAACGACCAGACCTTCCGCAACCTCGAAAGCGGGCTGGCCGAGCAGGTCGAGGAAGCCGGCGGCATCGACAATATCAGCGGCATCGTTCTGGATTTGCGCAACAACCCCGGCGGCCTGCTGAACCAGGCGATCCAGGTGTCGGACGCGTTCCTTGAGAAGGGCGAGATCGTCAGCACCCGTGGCCGCGCGCCGGAGGATGGCGAACGGTTCAATGCCAAGCCGGGCGACCTGGCCGAAGGCAAGCCCATCGTGGTGCTGATCAACGGCGGCTCGGCCTCGGCGTCGGAAATCGTCGCGGGCGCGCTGCAGGACCATCGCCGCGCCATCGTCGTGGGCACCAAGAGCTTCGGCAAGGGCTCGGTTCAGACCGTGATGCCCTTGCGTGGCGACGGCGCGATGCGCCTGACCACGGCGCGGTACTACACGCCGTCGGGCCGCTCGATCCAGGCGCTGGGCGTCAGCCCCGACATCGTGGTGGAACAGCCCCGCCGGGCCGAAGAGACCGAGGAAGAAGAGGATGGCGCCGCCAACCGCTTCGACCGCTCCGAGGCGGACCTGCGCGGGCGGCTGGACAATGACAGCCTGAGCGAGGACGAGGTCCGCCAGATCGAGGAAGACCGCGAAAAGGCCGAGGAAGCCGCAGAGCTGCGCGAGGAGGACTACCAGCTGGCTTATGCCATCGACATCCTCAAGGGCCTGACGGCGCTGGGTCCGCAATACGATTGAATTGGTCGGAAACCGAATGACTGAACGGGCGGGGTGATCCCCGCCCGTTTTCGTCAGGCGCCCACAAAATTCGTACGAATTTTGTGGGCGCCGATCATCCGGTGCGCGTCAGATGCGCCTCCATCGCTTCGAGACCTTCGTCCAGCCCGCGCCGCCCGAACCCGAGGCGGAAGCGGTCAGTGGGCGTCGGCCCGAGATCGGAGCGGTAGATCGTGCTTGGCAACAGCAGCACGCCGGCCTTTTCCACCAGCTTGCGGGCGAATTCCTCGACCCCGTCGGAACCCAGATAGCGCGGGAAGCCCATGCAGGCACCATCTGGCCGCCGCCACTCGAACAGGTCGGGATGGCGGGCAAAAAACGCGTCCCATTTCGGCAGGTTTTCGTCCACGATGGCGCAATTGCGCGCGAGGATGGCGTCGCGGTTCTTCAGCGCGATCAGCGCCAGCCGCTCGCTGGGACCGGAATTGCAGATCGACAGGTAGTGCTTCATCCGCTCCAACTTGGACAGCACGTCGCGGTCCTGACAGGCGATCCACCCCACGCGCAGCCCCGGCAGGCCATAGGATTTCGACATCACGCCCAGCGACAGCCCACGTTCATAGACATCCGCAATGAAGGGCAGGTGTTCGGCATCCGAGGGGCCCAGCCCGTTGAAGATCTCGTCATGCAAAATCCAGATGCCGTGCTGGCGGCAAAGCTCGATCAGCGCCTCGTATCGGTCGCGCGGCAGGATCGCGCCCGTGGGATTGTGCGGAAAATTGATCGTCAAAAGCCGTGTGTTGGGGCGGATCGCGTCGCGCACCCGGTCGATATCGAGCGACCAGTTATCGTCCGGATCAAGCGGCACGCCCGTCGCCTCGCAGATCGCCAAGGGCAAGCTTTCGTGCGACTGGTAGTTGGGCGTCACCACGATGGCGTGGCTGTCCGCGTCCAGCAGCACGGAGTTGGCCGCGAAGATGCCCTCGCTGGCGCCTGCAAAACAGAGCACTTCGTCGGCGGGCCGACCGGCATAGGTCGCCGCGATGGCCGCGCGCAGATCGGGCGCGCCGAAGGTCTCGGTATAGCCCAGCCACATCTGCTCGAAACCGTCCCGGTCTTCAGGGCTGGCCATGGCCAGAAGCTCTGGCAGGGCCATGCTTTCGGCGTCCGAGGCGGTCATGTGGTGGCGGGCCTTGAATTCCCACTTGGCGAAATGGGTTTCCAGCCGGAAATCGGGCAGGGTCGTCATGGGCTTTCCTGTCGGGTCAGTCCACCGCGCGAATAAGCTTGCGCTCCAGCACGCGCAAGACCGTGCGCAGGTCGTGCCCGCGTTTCAGCACCTGCCCGTCCATCCCGATCACCGCGTATTGCCCTTGCCGCGCGCGCAGCTTGGGGCGTTTTTCGATCCGGTAAAGCGGGTTTTCGGCGGTGCGCCGAGAGACCGAGAAGATCGCCACGTCGCGCAGGCTAGAAATGCCGTAGTCGCGCCACTCGCCCGCAGCGACCATGCGCCCGTAAAGCGACAGGATCACGGAAAGCTCGGTGCGGTGAAAGGCCACCTGTTGCGCGCTGCCGTGCGGCGGGAACGGAGAGGTGGGTTGGAACGTCATGTATTCAGAGTTGCGGCAAACGAGCGTTGAGGCAAGCGATTTGTGACCGGGCGGGGTGTGAAGGCTGTGTGGTGCCGGCGGCATCCCGGACCTGAACCGGGATCTCGCGGGGCGAGAGGCCCTCGATCAATCAGGCCCCGCGCGGAACCAAGGCGCGGACATGCCGCGCCGCCGGCGCGATCGTCCGGTGACCGAAAGGCGATTGTCCACAATCGCCGAAAGGGGGACTGCCCGGGCGGCCCGACGATGCGCGGCGCCTACCCCCGGCCGATATAGGGCATCTTCGTCGCCATCACCGTCATGAACTGCACGTTCGCCTCGGGCGGCATCTCGGCCATGTGCAGGACCGACTGCGCCGCGTTTGCCACATCCATCGTGTGCATTTCGGGATTGGCCTCTTTCAACCCGGCCACAAGTTCGCTTTCGGCATTGCCGATGTCGATCTGCCCGCAGGCGATGTCGAACGGGCGGCCATCCAGCGACAGCGAGCGCGTCATCCCCGTGACCGCGTGTTTCGACGTGGTATAGCAGATCGAGCCGGGTCGGGGCACATACGCCGAAAGCGACCCGTTGTTGATGATCCGCCCGCCCTGCGGATCTTGCGCGCGCATCGCGGCAAAGGCCAGCCGTGCCGTGATGAACATGCCGCGCAGGTTGACGGCCATGACCTCGTCGAACTCTTCGACGCTCACCGCATCCGGCGTTGTCGAGGGACCGAACATGCCGGCGTTGTTGAACACCGCGTCCAGACGCCCGGCCTCTGCCAGAAAGGTCTCGAAGGCGCGTTCCATGGCGCCCGCATCGGTCACGTCCGAAGGCAGGACAACGGCCTCGCGCCCCTGTGCCAGCTCTTCCAGCCGGTCGGCGCGGCGGGCCACCAGCCCCACGCGCCACCCGGCGTCCAGGAACGTCTCCGCCGTCGCACGGCCAATGCCGGAGCTGGCGCCGGTGATCAGGATGGATTTCATAGCTCTGTATCTGCCTCCACTTCCAGTTCCAGCGGCGCGGGCGCGGCCCGCAGGTCGTCGATGCGCAGGGCGCCGGTGGGTTTCGACAGCCGGTTGCGCACAACCCAGTGCAGACGCTCCTCGGCCCGGGTGATGGCAACATAGGCGAGGCGCTTCCACAAGGGTTGCCCCGCCTCGGTGCGCCCCATGCGGGCGGCGGCGTAGATGTCGGGGGCAAAGACCTGCACATCGGGCCATTGGCTGCCCTGCGCCTTGTGGATCGTCACCGCCGCACCATGCAGAAAAGTGGCGCCCATGCGGGCGGCGAAGGGGATGAACGGCTCTTCCTCGTCCGGTTTCTCGATCTTGACGATGCTGGCGGCACTGACGCGCGGGTCCTCGGCCCCCATCACGTGCAGGCGGGAAAAGCCCGGCTTGCGGCCCGCGCCCAGATAGATCACCTGCGCGCCCTTGATCAGGCCCCGCGCCTCGAGGTCCAGCCGTTTCTTGCGGTGCTTGAGCGGCAGTTCCAGCCCGTCGCAGATCAGCGGCTCGCCTTCCAGCAATTCGGTTTCGGGCGCGCCATGCACGGCGCGGAAGGCGTTGATCAGGCGGATGCGCGTGGCGTTGCGCCAGACAAGGACGGGCGAGCGCGCCATCAGGTCCACCTCGACCCTTTGCGCCCATTGCACGCGCTCGTCCTGCGCCGCCTTCTGTTCAACCAGCCGCTCGAAATCCTCGAACCCGACCTCGGGGTCGCCCAAGGCGTGCGCCAGATCCAGGATCGGGTTGTCGGCGTCCTGCCGGTGGATGCGGTTCAGTGTTAGCTTGGCAGGGGCGGGCAGCCCGTCGAAGACCATCGCGCCGGATTGATTCACGGGGGCAAGCTGCGCCGGGTCGCCGAAGAGCAGAAGCGTCGGGAAGATCTCCTGCAGGTCCTCGTATTGCTTTTCATCCAGCATCGAGGCCTCGTCGATGAACCCGATATCGAGCGGCTCCTCGCGGCGCTTCCAGCCGGTGATGAAATCGCTGCCGCGCAGACCGGCGGCGGCCAGCGCCCCGGGGATGGACTTGTGCGTGCCGTAAAACAGCCGCGCACGTTCCAGCGCCTCCTCGGTCAGGCCCTCGATCTCGGGCTTGTCGCCGTTTCCGGCCAGCCATTCCGCGATGCGCTCGTATTCGGGGTCGTAGACCGGGGTATAAAGGATGCGGTGGATGGTGGTGGCGGGCACGCCGCGCATCCGCAATACGCTGGCAGCCTTGTTGGTGGGGGCGAGAATGGCCAGCGTGCGGCGGTCCTTGCGGCGGCGGCCTTCCCAATCACCCGAGACCACGTCGACGCCGGCCTCTTCCAGCGCGCGGTAAAGGGCGGCCAGCAACAGCGTCTTGCCCGATCCGGCCTTGCCGACAACGGCCATCACGCCTGATTTTCCTTCGCGCGGCGGAGTCAGCATCCCCTCGTCCAGGTCGACGCCCACCTCGCGCAGCGCGGCGGCGATGCGGTCATGGGCCTCGGCCTGGTCGTCGGAGTATGTAAGGGCGGTCTGGGACATGGCGCGACCCTACAGCCGCGCCTTGGCCTGCACCAGCGCGGGGACCGATTTCTTGCAAGAAATCGGATCGGAAAATTTCAAATTTCCGGCCCGGAATTTTTGAAAATTCCGGTGCGCCCCGCTCAGGCCGATTGCGCGAAAGGTTGGCGTTCGTCGCTAAAGCTGCGGCGGAACCATTGCTCGCTCAGTTGCGGTGTCACACCCGCGCGCCGCGCGACCTGCATCCGGGCGGCATCGGTGAATTACCACAGCCCCACGCTGATCCGGTCACGGCCTTTGCCCTGGCTGCCCAGCACCTCCGGTGACGAGCCGATCATGCGGTAGATCCGCACCATCCGCGCGTCGAACACGCCGGCGAAGTGCTGCACGCCGAAGTGGCGCATCAATTCGCCGCCGCCCAGCATCAGCGCCGCCGCGACCCGGCTTTCGGCGCCACGCGCCAGACAGAACCGCGTGCATTCCCAGATATGCGGGCTTTGGATCGTACCGCCTCCCAGGATATCGGTGAAATGCTCGTTGATCATCGTCCGCCCGGTGGTGGGCAGGAACCGCATCGAGCCCTTGTGGCGACCATCGGCCCCTTCCCAGATCACGTAAAGCGGGTTGAGGTCGTCGTATTGATCCCGCTCGAACCCCTGGTCATCGACCGTCACGTCCCAGCCAAGCCGGGTCTTGAACTGGTCAGCGCGGTCGCGGAACATCCCCTCCGCGAGGCGGGGAAAGCAGGCCAACTCGTCGGCGTAGATATAGCGCAGCATGTTTTTTCCTCTCTGTAATTTCAGTTAGAGGAAAACTGTCGCTAAAAAGTTAAACGATCGCAGTGCTACCGTACGTTGCGTACGCAAAATTCATGCAATTATATGACGATCAGCCCCTGGCTGATCGCGCGTGCAACAGCGTGAACCGTGTTGATCGCCCCCAGTTTGAACCGTGCCGATTCGATATAGACCCTTAGCGTGTGTTCGGAAATCGACAGCGTGTCGGCCACCTGTGCCCGGCCATAGCCCAGCGCCAGCAGGGTCAGCGCATCGACTTCGCGCGGGGAAAGCTGCCGCGCGGGCGCGGGCGCGCGGTCCGGCTCGAATTCCAGCGCCTTCTGGTTGAACGTGTGGGCGCACAGGATCAGTTCCCGCCTGTGCGCCTCGGTGAATTCCGCCCAGGCGTCGTCATCACACCGGTGGTTCACCGTAAAGAGCGCGAATTGTCCGTTCGGCCCCCGCAGCGGGATCGAATAGCCCTGGTTGCCAAGGCCATTCTCCAGCGCCTCTTTCAGAAAGACCTGCGCGGGCTTGCCGGACCAGTCCAAGCGCTTCCAGTCGACGGGGTGAAACCGCTGGTAACAACCCTTTATGACCGGATCGACGCGCAGGTAATCCTTTTCGACATAGCGCTCGACCCAGGCCGGATCGTAGGTGCCGCAGCCATACTGGTCGCCCGCGGCGCTGACCCAGTGATAGACAAGGTGGTCAATCTGAAAGTGATCGCGAAGGCGAACGGCGACCTGCTGCAGGTCCGCCGGTTCGCGGGCGTGTTCAAGATCTTCGAGAATCGGTTCGAGCCGCCGTGGCGGTTGCACATTCATACCCAATCGTTCCTTCCCGCGGCGACGTCCCCTTCGACGCCAGTTCTGCCGCCGCGACGAGTCTTGTGTCGTCGATCTGTTCGGCAAGAACCCCAAGGCCATTTTGCCGAGCGAAGGTTCTGAGATCCGCCAGGACATCCAGGATCCACTCGTTCTGCATCATAGCCTCCTTTGGGAGTGTTAACGAAAGGTTAACTCAACTTTAGCATGTTAAACTTTTCCGCCGAATTCGCACTTTTTCACTCCCCAGAAATGGCGAGGGTGCGATTTTCAAGCGCTTGAAATCTTTATCCCACCTTCGGAGCGAAAAAAGACCTGCGAACCGGGGCACCGATTCGCAGGCCAGATGCGGGCCGAACCGGCCCGTCAGGGAGAAGTCGTTAAGCTTTCTTGCCGGCGTCCAGCACGTCCTCGACCGTGCGCAGACCCGTTCGCGGGGATTGCACCAGCACCGCCATGTTGCCCGGCTTGTGCTCGTTGCGCAGCATCTTCATATGCGCGCCCGGGATCTCGTCCCAGGGGAAGACCTCGGACATGCAGGGGTCGATGCGACGCTCGACCACCAGCTGGTTGGCGGAAGAGGCCTGTTGCAGGTGGGCAAAGTGGCTACCCTGCAGGCGCTTCTGGTGCATCCACATGTACCGCACGTCGAAGGTACAGTTGAACCCGGTGGTGCCGGCGCAGATCACGACCATGCCGCCCTTCTTGCAGACCAACGTCGAGACCGGAAAGGTCGCCTCGCCGGGATGCTCGAAGACAATGTCGACATTGTTGCCCTTGCCGGTGATGTCCCAGATCGCCTTGCCGAACTTGCGCGCCTCGGTGAACCAGTCCTTGTATTCCGGGCTGTTCACCTTGGGCAGCTGGCCCCAGCAGTTGAAGTCCTTGCGGTTGATCACGCCCTTGGCCCCGAGGGACATGACGAAATCGCGCTTGTCCTCGTCCGAGATCACGCCGATCGCATTTGCGCCCACGGTGTTGGCCAGCTGGATCGCGAAGGAGCCCAAACCGCCCGAGGCGCCCCAGACCAGCACGTTTTGGCCGGGCTTGAGCTCATGCGGGTGGTGGCCAAAGAGCATCCGGTAGGCGGTGGCCAGCGTCAGCGTGTAGCACGCGCTTTCCTCCCAGCTCAGGTGCTTGGGGCGCGGCATCAGCTGTTGCGCCTGCACGTTGGTGAACTGCGCAAACGATCCGTCGGGCGTCTCGTAGCCCCAGATGCGCTGCGTGGGCGAGAACATCGGGTCGCCGCCGTTGCAGTGGATGTCGTTGCCGTCGTCCTGGTTGCAGTGGATCACGACCTCGTCGCCCACTTTCCAGTTCTTGACCTTGTCGCCCACGGCCCACACGACGCCCGACGCGTCGGAGCCCGCGATGTGGTAATCGGCGCCATGCCCGTCGAAGGGGCTGATCGGCTCACCGAGGCCGGCCCAGATGCCGTTGTAGTTCACACCCGCGGCCATCACCAGCACCAGCACCTCGTTGCTGTCCAGCGTCGGCGTGTCCACCACCTCGACCTGGAACGACTTGTCGGGCTCGCCGTGACGTTCGCGGCGAATGGCCCAGGCATACATCTGCTTGGGCACATATCCCAGGGGTGGCAGTTCGCCGATCTCGTAGAGGTCTTTCTCGGGCGCGTCGTAGGGCGCGATTCCGGTTTCGGTGTCCAGAGCCATCGGGGCCTCCTTCATATGCATTTGCCGCGATGCAGAATCGCGCCTGTCCGCACTGAAATATCTTTCATCGCGCAACAATGCAATGCCGACTTATGGATTTTTGAAATTTTATAACCCAGCAGACGCAGAAAGATCAGCCTTTTTGCGCCGCACCTGCGAAAAACTGGCGGATGGAATTGGCGTAATAGACCAGCAGGTCGCACTCTTCGGGGACGATTTCGATACCCTGCGCGGTGTCGCGGACCAGCCCGCGCTTGCGCAGGATGCGCAGGCCGACCTCCACGGAGTATCCCAGGTCCTCTCGGGCGACGTGAACATGCGCCTGCCCCAGGCTGTCGGTCATCTTGGCGAGCACCTCTTTCAGCTCCGCCTCGGGCAGCGGCGCCTCAGCATCCAGCAGGGCACGAGCGACCATTGGCACCGGCAGTACCGGCACCTCCTCCCCGATCCGCGCCATCAGGCGCTCGCCCAAGGTTTCGACCGGGGCGCCGGGGTGTTCGCGCTGAAACGCAGACAACGACACCGGCGCGCCGAAACTGACCGCGGCATAGCCGTGACGGTGATAGCGCCGCGTGACCCACAGCCAGACCTGTTTCAGCACGAAGCCCGCCACGACGCTGATGTTGGCCCCAAAGCGGCGCTTGCCCGCCTTGCCCGCCGCGACAAGGATGCGATCCTCGAACACCCGGTCATAATTGACGGCGACCGGCACGAAGACCACGTCGCGCCCGTCCGGCTTGCGTTCCTCGATGATGTATTTCAGGATGCCCAGCTTTGGCTTGGCCAGCGCCCCGTCAAGGCTCAGGCCGCCCTCGGGGAAAACCGCCTGCGTCACACCGCCATCCGTCGCCATGCCGACATAGCGCGCCAGAACCCGGCGATAGAGCGCATTGAGCGACCGGCGTCGGATGAAATACGCGCCCATCGTCCGGATCAGCCGACTGAGCGGCCAGACCCGCGCCCATTCGCCCACGGCGTAACTGAGCGCCGACTGCTCGGCGGCAAGCCATGTGACCAGCACATAATCCATGTTGGACCGGTGGTTCATCACGAAGATCACCGTAGCGTCGGGGTCGATCTTGCCGATGCCTTCTTCGTCGAACCGCCCCATCCGCACGCGGTAAAGCGCCGTACTCAACAGCTTGGCCAACCGGATCGCGATGCCGAAATAGGCCGTGGCGGAAAAGCTCGGCACGATCTCGCGCGCGTACCGTTTGGCCTTTTCGAAGGCCACGTTCTCGGGGATGCCGTTTTCCTGCGCGTGTTCGGCGATGGCCTTGCTGACCTCGGGGTCATAGATCAGCCGCTGGATCATGTCATAGCGACGCGCCAGCTTGAACGGCTCGATCTTGCGCTCCAGCCGCTGGTTCAGGCGGTTCACCACCCGCTCCATCCGGCGGCGAAAGAACCAGCGCACCGAGGGGAACAGGAAATGCGAGGCAAAGGTGACCGCCGCAAACAGCAGGATCAGCACCAAGAGCCAGAGGGGAAGTTCAACCGTTTGCGTCATCCAGCGCACCATGCCAGCCCGCGTGAGGGGGTACAAAGGAAAACGGGCATGGGGGGGGGTGCCGCGCGATTGACAGACCGCGGGCTGGCGAACCGACAGTGGTTCATGGCACTTTATCCAAGCCAACTCCGGAAAACTTCAAATCGAAGCGCCTACGGCATCCGATCGCCAGCCCGGGGGGCGGTCCCCCTTTCGGCGATTGCAGGCAATCGCCTTTCGGTCAACGGGCGATCGCGCGGCGGCCTTCGGCCTTGATTCCGCGCGAGGGATAATAGCCTGCCGTGTCGGCTTAATGGGCAACTCAACCCCGCTACGCCCGAATTGCCGCAACGCAGCGAATTGACAGCGTCACATAATTCCGAATAGTTTGCCGCTGTTGAAAGAAAATTTCGCAAACCGATTCACGAGGCCGCCCGATGTCGCAGATGCAGAATGACACCCCCAAGGATCGTCCCTGGTTGATCCGCACCTATGCCGGCCACTCCACCGCCAAGGCCTCGAACGCGCTCTATCGCGGCAACCTCGCCAAGGGGCAGACCGGCCTCAGCGTGGCGTTCGACCTGCCCACGCAGACGGGCTATGACAGCGATCACGTGCTCAGCAAGGGCGAGGTCGGCAAGGTCGGCGTGCCAGTCTGTCATCTCGGCGACATGCGCACGCTGTTCGACCAGATCCCGCTCGACCAGATGAACACTTCAATGACCATCAACGCCACCGCGCCGTGGCTTCTGGCGCTCTATATCGCCGTGGCCGAGGAACAGGGCGCGGATGTCAGCGCCCTGCAGGGCACCGTGCAGAACGACCTGATCAAGGAATACCTGTCGCGCGGCACCTATATCTGCCCGCCGAAACCCAGCCTCAAGATGATCGGGGACGTGGCCGAATACTGCTACACCCATATCCCCAAGTGGAACCCGATGAACGTCTGTTCCTACCACCTGCAGGAGGCCGGCGCGACGCCGCAGCAGGAGCTGGCCTTTGCGCTGGCCACCGCCTGCGCCGTGCTGGACGAACTGAAGCCGCGCGTGCCCGAGGAAGACTTCCCGGCGCTGGCGGGGCGGATCAGCTTTTTCGTCAACGCCGGCATCCGCTTCGTGACCGAGATGTGCAAGATGCGCGCCTTCGTCGACCTGTGGGACGAGATCCTGCAAACCCGCTACGGCGTGGAGAACCCCAAGTTCCGCCGCTTCCGCTATGGCGTTCAGGTCAACAGCCTCGGCCTGACCGAACAGCAGCCGGAAAACAACGTCTACCGTATCCTGATCGAGATGCTGGCGGTGACGCTGTCGAAAAAGGCCCGCGCGCGCGCCGTGCAACTGCCCGCCTGGAACGAGGCGCTTGGCCTGCCCCGCCCGTGGGATCAGCAATGGTCGATGCGGATGCAACAGATCCTGGCGTATGAGACCGACCTCTTGGAATACGAGGACCTGTTCGATGGCAACCCCGCCGTCGACGCCCGTGTCGAGCAGTTGAAGGAAAGCGCCCGGCAGGAGCTTGAGACGCTCGACAGCATGGGCGGCGCCATCGGCGCGATTGAGCACATGAAGGCGCGGCTGGTGGACAGCAACGCCGACCGGCTGGGCCGGATCGAGGCGGGCGAGACAACCGTTGTGGGCGTCAACAAGTTCACCACCTCCGAGCCCAGCCCGCTGCAATCCGAGGATGGCGGCATCATGCGCGTCGACCCCGCGACCGAGGCAGAACAGATCGACCGCCTGAACGCGTGGCGCGAAGAGCGTGACGACGAGGCCGTGAAAACCGCGCTGGCGGCCCTGCGCGAGGCCGCGTCGATGAACGAAAACATAATGCCTGCCTCGATTGCGGCAGCCAAGGCCGGCGTGACCACCGGCGAATGGGCCGAACAGATGCGCCAGATCCACGGCCAGTATCGCGGCCCCACCGGCGTTTCCGGCAGCCCGTCGAACCGCACCGAGGGCCTTGACGATATCCGCGATGCGGTCGATGCGGTCAGCGACAAGCTGGGCCGCCGCCTGAAATTCCTGATGGGCAAGCCGGGCCTTGACGGCCATTCCAACGGCGCCGAGCAGATCGCCTTCCGCGCCCGCGACTGCGGCATGGACATTTCTTACGAAGGCATCCGCCTGACACCCGAGGAAATCGTCACCGCCGCGCTCGATGACGAGGCGCATGTGATCGGCCTGTCGATCCTGTCAGGCAGCCACATGCCGCTGGTCGAAGACCTTCTGAACCGAATGCGCGAGGCGGGGCTGGGCCACGTCCCGCTGATCGTCGGCGGGATCATCCCCGATGAGGATGCCAAGCGTCTGCTGGAAATGGGCGTGGCGCGGGTCTACACGCCCAAGGATTTCGAGCTGAACACGATCATGATGGATATCGTCACGCTGGCCGATCCCAAGGCCGTCGCGGCGGAGTGACCGGCCAGACGGATCGCAACAAGGCCAACGCGATGGCCTTTTACGACCTGATGTTCAATCAATGCCGTCCGCGCGACGCCATCGCGCGTTTCGCGGGCGACGTTTACATACAACACAATCCGCATGTCGCCGACGGCAAGGACGCCTTCATCGACTATTTCGAGCGGATGGCGCAGGAGTATCCGGGCAAGCAGGTGCGCTTTGTCCGAGCCGTGGCGGAAGGCGACCTCGTGGTGCTGCATTGCCACCAGACATGGCCGGGCAGCGACGATTACGCGGGGATGGACATTTTCCGCTTCGACGAGAACGGCAAGATCGTCGAACACTGGGATGTCCTGCAGATCATCACCGGCCAGTCGGCCAACGATAACGGTCTGTTCTGATACGTCCCGGGGTCGTCCGCGGAGGGATCGGGCGCGACCCCGGAACGCATACGGCGTGCCGGATGACCGGCGCGCTTACTCGGTGGTCTCTTCTTCGGTTTCGGCAGCCCCCTCGGCGCCTTCGGCCGCAGCGCCGGCATCCTCCGCGTTTTCCTGCGCGGCCTTGCCTTCAGCAGCGGCGGTCTTGAGCTCGGCCATGATCCGGTCGTTTAGTTCCTGATCTTCCTGCGCCGCGATATCGATCGCCTTGAATTCCGCCGGGGTGATGTCGGCAATCACTTCGATCGAGTTGACGATCGAATCGTTAGCATAGGCCATCAGCTCGGCGCGTTTCTCGCCATCCTCCTCGGCCTCGATCCGGGGCACGAAGTGCTGGGCCACGGTGTTGACCGCCGCCAGCGCCTGCACGAACGACGCGACTTTCTCGTCGCTCAGCGTCTCGTTGCTGATGCCTTCGGCCGGCTCGATCTTTGCCAGCGACTTGGTCGGCTCCTGCTTGGTCGTCTCGGTGGCCGCGCCTTCCGCTTGGGTGTCTTGCGTGGCTTCCTGTGCGAAGCCGGCGGTGCCCAGCGCCAGTGCGGATGCGGTGGCGATTGCGATACGTGAAATCATTATGGTCTCCTCGACGGGGTTGTCTTGGTTTGCGGTTGGATGAGACATGGCCAGTCGATCCGCCGGTTGCAATCCGTTCGGCGAAAAAATGCTGGAATCCGCCTGCCCCGCGCGACAAACTGCGATCTGCAGCGTCCGGAGCCTTGCCATGACCCTTTCCATCCGCCCCATCGCCCCCCAGGACGAAACCGACTGGCGCAGACTCTGGACCGCCTACCTGGAATTCTACGAAAGCAGCGTCAGCGAGGAGGTTTACCAGACCACCTTTGCCCGCCTTTGCGCCCCCGAGGTGACGGACCAGAACGGCCTGCTGGCGCTCGACAACGAGACGCCCGTGGGCCTCGTACATTACATCTTTCACCCGCATAACTGGCGGGTCGAGAAGATCTGTTACCTTCAGGACCTCTACGCCGATCCGTCCGTGCGCGGCACCGGCGTGGGCCGAAAGCTGATCGAGGCGGTCTATAACGCCGCCGATGCCAACGGCACGCCTTCGGTCTATTGGATGACGCAGGATTTCAATGCCCAAGCGCGCCAGCTTTACGACCGGATCGGGCAGCTGACGCCTTTCATCAAGTATACCCGCTAAGGCGCCCTCGCGCCCCGGCTCAGGGAAATTGCGCGGCCTCGCGCCGCATCAATTCACGCAGGGTGTAGGAGCGCGCGATCGGCCCCTCGGCCCCCATTACGTGACCCGGATCAGCGGGGATGCAGCCCGGACCGCAGAGCTGGCGCACCTCCATGCGGCGCGTGTCGAGAAACCACAGCCGCCCGGCCGGCGTGCCGATATAGCCGTTGATACCCTCGCCCTTGTCGGCGCGGAGGTCGTTGACGGTGGGCACCTCGGACCATGCGTCGTCGTCATAAGCCCCGTGCGTGTGCCAGGACGCCACCACGCGCAGACGCTCCGGCCAGCGCGGCTCGCAGTAGTTCAGGTATCCGCGCCGCGCCTTCGTGGTGGCCAGCCGGCCTGCGGCGGTATAGCCGATATAGCCGCAAAATTCGCGGTTCTCGGCCACCGAGCGCGCCTGCGCGTCTGCCAGGACCTGTCGCGCCACGGCGATCTCGTGGGCGGATTGCGCCGCCCCCGCGCATGGCAGCGCTAGGCAGAAACCCCACAGGATAATCGACCGTATCAACATTTCCCTCTCTTGCGGCGGCAGGTTCAGACGTTACCTTACCGCGATCCAGAACCCGAGGGGAGCCCCATGACAATCCACATCGGCGCCGCACCCGGCGACATTGCCGAAACCGTCCTGATGCCCGGCGATCCGATGCGCGCCAAATGGGCCGCCGAGCGGTTCTTGGATGCGCCGCGCCAGATCAACGCGGTGCGCGGGATGCTGGGCTTTACCGGCACCTGGCAGGGCCATCCCGTGACGATCCAAGGCAGCGGGATGGGCATGGCGAGCCTGTCGATCTATGCCAACGAACTTTTGCGCGACTTTGGCGCAAAAACGCTGATCCGCATCGGATCGACCGGCGCGATGCAGCCGCATGTGGCCCTGCGCGACGTGATAATCGCCATGACCGCCAGCAGCGTCGGCACGCCCTCCTCGACCATCTTCCGCGAGCTGAACTACGCCCCCTGCGCCGATTGGGGCCTGTTGCGGGCCGCCGTGGCCGCGACCGAGGCGCGGGGCGTGCCGCATCACGTCGGCGGAATCTATTCGTCGGACACGTTCTATGACGAGCGGCCCGACCTGAACGAGCAAATGACCCGCCACGGCATCCTCGCCGTCGAGATGGAGACCGCCGAGATGTACACGCTGGCCGCCCGCCATGGCGCGCGGGCGCTGTCGGTGCTGACCGTGTCGGACCATCTGCAAACCGGCGAGGCCCTGCCCAGCGAAGAACGCGAGGCCAGCTTCGGCGACATGGTGGACATCGCGCTGCAAGCGGCGTTTGCGTAGGGTGCGTTTTCAACGCACCTGTTTTGGGCCGACAACCACCGTTCCGGCACGGTGCGTTGAAAACGCACCCTACACATCCTCCACAAACGCGAATGCGTACCCCGCAACCCGCACCCGGCCCAGCGACGGCAGCCGGAAATGCGTGCCCAGTACCCGCGCATCCCGCTCCACCGCATGCTCCAGCAAAGCCCGGCGCGAGCGTACCGCCTGCTCCGGCGACTTATCGAAGGTAAAGTGCCACTCGGGATGCCAGCATTGCGCCGCGCTGTGGATGGCATCCCCGGTGATCACCGCCTCGGCCCCGCCGCTTTGCACCCGGACCGACACATGCCCCCCGGTATGCCCCGGCGTCGGCATCAGCGTCACATGATCACCGACCCCGTGCGCGCCCTCGACCAGTTCCGCCTGCCCGGCCTCGATCACCGGCAGGAGGCTCTCGTCATACATGCCCCTGGCTTTCTCGGCATAGAACGCCTCATCCGCCTTCGGCAGCAGGTAGCGCGCGTTGGGGAACGTCGGCACCCAGCGCCCGTCCAGCAGCCGCGTGTTCCAACCGATGTGATCCACATGCAGATGCGTGCACAGCACGTAGTCGATATCCTCCACGCCGACGCCCGCCGCCCCCAGCGCATCCAAAAAACGCGGCGTGTCGCGCTGATGCCAGTCCGGAAAGCTCGGCGCGGTCTTGTGGTTGCCCACGCAGGTATCCACCAGGATCACGTGACCCGGCGTCTTCAGCAGAAAGCCCTGGATCGGCAGCATCACGCGCCCCGTCCGGGGACATAGCCCGCCCGGCACCTTCTCGGCGATGACGCGGCCCACATCCGGGCCAGCGCCCGGGAACATCTCTTCGGGTGCAAGAAACGGCGCGTCGATTTCCAGGATGCGCCACACCTCCACCTCACCGATCCGACACAGCATGACGCTCAGCCCTCCCTGATCCGCTCCGCCACCCGGCCCGCCCACATGTCATACAAGGGCGCGGCGGGATGAAACCCGTCTTCGGCTATCAGGCCCCGGTCCATCGGGAACGCCATCGAAACGTAGCGCAGCGCGGGGTTTTGCGCCACGAGGTCACGCAGCTCGGCATCCAGTGCCGCCGCGCGCCGCCCGAGAACCCCGCGCAGAGGGCCCGGCAGCAGCGGAAACACCCCCAGCGGCGGCACGCCCGAGGCGACGATGCGCGTCACGCCGAACCGCTCTTGCAAATGCGCCACGAGGTCGCCGTAGTTGCGCCGCCACCGCGCCCGGCGCATCCCGTTCTTGGCGTCGTTCACGCCCAGCGCGATCACCGCCACGTCGAATTCCGCAGGCGGCATTCGCCCCAGATCGGCCAGGGCGGTTGTCGTGGTCGCCCCGCCCCGCGCCTCCAACCGCCAGTGCACGCGAAAACGCGGCGCAAGATGCGCCACCAGCCGCCCGGCCAGCGCGTCCTCCTGCGTCTCGACGCCCACGCCCGCGCCGGAACTGTCACCCAGGATCAACAGCCGCAGGTCCGGGCCTTCGCCCGACACGCCTTCGCGCGGGCCCGCCGCCTCGGGCAGGCGCGCGGCGCGCAGCACGACCCAGGCCACCTGGGGCACCAGCACGGGCGCCATCAGCGCCGCGCGAAGCGCATCACGCATCGGTCTCGCTTTCACTCAGCGCCATGCCCGTCTCGCTCAGCGCATAGACCCCGCGCGCCACCCGAAAGAACCAGCCGCTGTGATTGTCCGCCATGATCCGCGTCGCCCGCGCCACGCCGGTCGCCCTGGCGATCACCGCGCCCGAGGACGGCCCATGCTCGGACAGGTAGGCCACGCAGGCCCGCACATCCTGCTTGTAGGCGGTCTCGATCTGCCCCCGCGTGCCGCCCTCGTTCGGATCGCCCCGCCGGGCGTTGAATTCCTTCAGCAGCCGCGCGCGCTTGACCTTGGACCGGCGCGGCTGGAACGGTGCCGGATCGCAATGCACCTGCACCGTGCCCTCGTTCGGCTTGACGCTCAGCACGCCCAGCCCCAACCGCTTGCAGAGGCCGATGTTGCCCTTGAACGCCCGCCACCCCGCCTTGCCCTTCCAGCGCGGCACGGCGACATAGACCTGCTCGGTCACCGCCTGCCGCGCCACCGCCTGTTGCAGCAGGGTCAGGGAAAACCCGGTCTTGAGCTCCACCACCACCGGCTCGGCCCCGTCGCGCAGGCCCACCACGTCCGCCGGGCCGACCTCGGACTTCACGGCATAGCCCAGCGCCTCCAGCCAGGCCTTGACCGGGGCGTATAACAGGGTTTCGCGCGCATCATGCATTCCGGCAATTTGGCCGCAGGTTGCATGGGTGACAAGCCCTTCGCACAGCCCTATAAGGCGCGCGAACAAACCTATTTCAGCCCCGAGGACGACATATCCGATGACCACGCTCGTATTTGGCCACAAATCCCCCGACACCGACAGCACCGGCTCGCCCATCATCTGGGCGTGGTACCTGAACGAAGTGAAGGGCCAAGAGGCCGAGGCCGTGTTGCTGGGCGAGCCTAACACCGAGGCCGCCTTCATGCTGGAGCGCTGGGACCTGCCCAAGCCGCGCATCATCACCAATGTCGATGACGACCAGCCCTGCATCGTGGTGGACACCAACAACCCCGCCGAACTGCCCACCAACATCAACGGCGCCGACGTTCGCGGCATCATCGACCACCACAAGCTGGTGGGCGGGCTGGAAACCAAGGGCCCCATCGACATCCGCATCGAGCCTTTGGCCTGCACCGCCACGATCATGTACAAGATGATCGACAAGGACATGGCCCAAGCGCCCACATGGGTGAAGGGCGCCATGTTGACCTGCATCCTGTCGGACACGCTGGCCTTCCGCTCGCCCACCACCACGCAGGAGGACGAGGCGATCGCCTGGGGTCTGGCCAAGGATCTGGACCTTGACCCCCACGCCTATGCCGACGAAATGTTCGCGGCCAAGTCCGACGTTTCGGCCTTTTCCGATGCCGAACTCATTCGCATGGACAGCAAGGAATACGAGGTCGGCGGCACCAAGTTCCGCGTCTCGGTCCTGGAAACCACCGCGCCCGCCTCTGTGCTGGAGCGCAAGGACAGCCTGATGACCTCGATGCAGGACGTAGCCAAGGAAGACGGCGTCGACCAGGTGCTGCTCTTCGTCGTGGACATCCTGAACGAGGAAGCGACCTTGCTGGTGCCCAACGACCTGGTGAAAGGCGTGGCCGAGAAAAGCTTTGGCGCGTCCGTCGCGGGCGATACCGTGGTCCTGCCCGGCGTGATGAGCCGCAAGAAGCAGATCATTCCCAACCTCGCGGTCTGACGCCCTTCGCTTTCGCTTGCAGTCCGAGCGCCTCCGCAGGATCTGCGGGGGCGTTTTTCGTTGTATCAGAGCCTGCGTACCTACCGAACGCGGGGTCCTCCCCGCCTTGCGACGCCTCGCAACACCCGCTACCCCTGTCTGCAACCACCTCGTCTGGAGACGCACCGCATGGGCCTTGTCGTCCTTCTTCTCGTCGCCATTGTCGTGATATCCTTCATCGGCATCGGCCGCGGCACGCGGCGCGGCAAGGACCGGCGCGACGACGACTGAGCAGCCTCAGCCGCCCGCCTGCCACTCGGCAATTGCCTCGACGGGGTAAAGCAGCATCACCACGTTCAGCGTCAGGTTATCGCGGATGATCCACAGCGTCAGCAGCTCGAACCCCACCACCACGGCCACGCTGGCCCAGACCGGCAACCGCCGCGCCAGCCAGAAGCCCAGCCACATCGCCACGATGTCCGACGCCGAGTTCAGCACGCTGTCGCCATAGTAATCCAGCGAGATCGTCACCTCGCGGTAGCGCTCGATCACCGCGTTGGTGTTCTCGATGATCTCCCACGCGCATTCCACCGCCGTCGCGATCACCAGCCGCCAGCCCAGGTCGACCCGGCGCGCCACCAGCCACAGCAGCGCGTAGAACAGGAACCCGTGCAGCAGGTGGCTGGGCCAGTACCAGTCGAACACTTGTTGGCTGCCCTCGCTGGTGCCCATGGTGCCCCACAGGTCCACCCAGCCACAGGGGCATGTCGGGTTGCGCCCCATCAGAAGCAACACCACCAGCGTGGCAAGGCCCAGCATGGCCGTGATGCGAATGGTAACGCGCCTGTCCGTCATGGAGCTACGGAATCACAGCGCCACGAACCTGTCCATCGCAAAACGCTTTGGAAAGCGGCGCGTGCATCGTCCTGTCACGCACAAGACGGGCGCGTCCCGCATGGAGCGCGCCCGCCTGCACGTTTTGGAAAGTCTACCGTTTACGAAACGTCTTGGCCGGATGCCTTTGGCGTGTGCCATGCCAGCGCAAGTGTCGCGATGCCCGATAGGGTCAGGTCGACACCCAGGAACAGGCCCAGCACGTCGGCGGCCGCGCCCGGCAGGCCCAGCACGATCATCCCGGCCAGCGCCAGTGACAACAGCCCGGCCCCGGCGATCCAGCCCCAGCCGTGCCGTGGGCGCATCCGGACGGCATAGACCAGCCGCAGCAGGCCAAGCGCGCCAAACAGCCCTGCGACCGCCAGAGTCAGCGTGATCAGCCCGGCAACCGGGTTCATCAACAGCGATATCGCGAAAAGCACGAAGGCCAGCCCGATTAAACCTCCGATCATCCGGCCGCCCAGCGCGTCGCCGTGATCACTGAAGGCCAGCCAAAGCTGCGTCAGACCCGCCAGCAGGAACGCGGCACCGGCGACGGCAGTTACGGTCAGCGAAGCGGCGAACGGGTTGAAGAACGCCAGAACGCCGCCAACCATCATGACGATCCCCAGAATCGTCAGCCCGATGCGGCCCGGTTCGCGCTCGGTCCGCCCGGTTTGTCTGTGCCGCGCGGTGCGGCCTATGGCTTCGGTGAATGTCATTGCGTGCGTACCCCTCGGGGTGGTTTCACGCGGATAACGCGCAACCCGCACCGCCGGTTCCCGCCCTGCGTCGCTGGACGTCTCCCCAGCGCCGCGTTTAACTGTCCCTTACCACCAAGACACACGAGGTCCGCCCATGTCCGCCCCCGTCAACCGCTTCAAGACCGCCCTTGCCGCCGGCCAGCCTCTTGTCGGCTGCTGGGCCGGCTTCGCAGAGGCCTATGCCACCGAGATCCTCGGCACTGCCGGGTTCGACTGGCTGATCCTCGACGGCGAGCATGCGCCCAACACGCTCCAGACCCTGTCGGCCCAGATCGGCATCCTGCAAGCCTCCAGCAGCGAGGCCATCGTGCGCGTGCCCGTGGCCGAGGACTGGATCATCAAACAGGTGCTCGACGCGGGCGCGCAGACGCTTCTGGCGCCGATGGTCGACACGGCGGCCAAGGCCGAACGGATCGTGCGCGCCATGCGCTATCCGCCCGAAGGCGTGCGCGGCTCCGGCGCGGCGCTGGGGCGGGCCTCGGGCTTTGGCGCGGTGCCCGACTATATCGCCACGGCCAACGACCAGATGTGCCTCGTGGTCCAGATCGAAAGCGTGGCCGCGCTGGACAATCTTGATGCGATCTGCGCGGTCGAGGGTGTCGATGCGGCCTTTATCGGGCCGTCCGATCTGGCCAACGACATGGGCCATCGCGGCGACGCGAACCACCCCGAGGTGCGCGCCGCCATGCAGGACGCGCTGGCCCGTATTCGCGCGGCAGGCAAGGCGCCCGGCATCCTCGGCATCGACGCCGAGACGACGCGCACCTACCGCGATTGGGGCGCGCAGATGCTGGGCGTCGGCATCGACGTGCTGCTCTTTGCCAATGCCGCCCGCGCGCTGGCCCGCAACTGGCAGGCATGATGCGCCTTCTGGTCGACCTTGGCGGCACCTCCTGCCGTGTCGGCCTGTCGGATGGCACGGGCCTTCTGTCCGAGACCGCCCGCAGCTTTGCCAATGCGGATCACGCAGACCTTGCCGATCTGCTGGCCGCCTATCTGGACGCCCAGCGCCCCGGCCCCGTCAGCGCGATCTGCGTGGGGGTCGCCGGGCCGGTGCGCGACGGCGCGGCGCAACTGACCAACCACGACTGGCACATCGAGGCCGACGCGCTGGCCCGCGCCACCGGTGCCGATCATGTCCACCTGATCAACGACCTTCAGGCGCAGGCCTACGCGCTTGACGATCTGGACGCGGACAGCCTCACTCCGTTGATCCCAGGCACGCCCGACCCCGAAGGCCCGCGCATGGCGCTTGGGCTGGGAACCGGCTGCAACATCGCGGTCGCACACCGCGTGGGCGACGACCTCTTCGTTCCGCCGTCCGAATCCGGCCACACCACCCTGCCCGACGCGCCGGGCTTTCGCGCGCTCTACGATGCGTTGCGCGGCGCGGCATCACACCTGCCCATCGAGGCAGCCCTTTCCGGCCCCGGCCTGACCCGGCTGCACCGCTTCTATACCGGCGAGACCCTCACACCGACCGAGATCATCGGCCTTGAGCCGCGCAAGACCCTGCAAGCCTTCGTGTCTCTGCTGGGCCTCGCCGCCTCGAACCTGTGCCTGTCGCATATGGCGACCGGGGGGCTTTACCTCATCGGCGGCACCGCCCGGGCCGTCGCGCCTTATCTCGCTCCACTTGGCTTCACCGACACATTCCACCCGCGCGGGCCTTACACCGACATCCTCGCCGCAATTCCCGTGACGCTCATCGCCGACGACAACGCGGCACTCAGGGGATGCGCCCGGTACCTCGCACAATACCCCTCGGAATAAGGCCCGTTCCCACTTCCCCCACTGCTTTCCCTCTGCCATACTGCGCCCCAACCCATAAAACAAAGAGCAGCGCACATGGCCGACGACCTCCTCTCACCGACCGAATCCGGCGATTACGATGCCTCCTCGATCGAGGTTCTGGAGGGGCTGGAGCCTGTCCGCAAGCGCCCCGGCATGTATATCGGCGGCACCGACGAGCGGGCGCTGCACCACCTTGTGGCCGAGATCCTCGACAACTCCATGGACGAGGCCGTGGCGGGCCATGCCAACCGGATCGAGGTCGAGCTGCACGACGATTATTCCATCACCATCCGCGACAATGGCCGCGGCATGCCGGTAGACGAACACCCCAAGTTCCCCGGCAAATCCGCGCTCGAAGTCATCCTCTGCACGCTCCACGCGGGCGGCAAGTTCTCGGGCAAGGCCTACCAGACCTCTGGCGGCCTGCACGGCGTCGGCGCCTCGGTCGTGAACGCGCTCTCGGATTCCATGGTCGTCAAGGTGGCCCGCGACAAGAAGCTCCACGAACAGCGCTTTTCCCGCGGCAAGCCGCTCGGCCCGGTGCAGGAGGTCGGCGCCGCCCCCAACCGGCGCGGCACCACTGTCACCTTTCACGCCGACGAGGAGATCTTCGGCCACCACCGCTTCAAGCCCGCCCGGCTCTTCAGCTCGATCCGCTCCAAGGCCTATCTTTTCTCGGGCGTCGAGATCCGCTGGAAATCCGCCATTGCCGACGGCGACACCCCGCAGGAGGCCACGTTCCACTTCCCCGGCGGCCTCTCGGACTATCTGATGGAAACCATGGGCAGCGCCTCGACCTATGCCGAGAACCCCTTTGCCGGCAACGTCGATTTTCAGGAACGCTTCGGCACCCCGGGCAAGGTCGAATGGGCGATCAACTGGACGCCCAGCCGCGACGGCTTCCTGCAAAGCTACTGTAACACCGTCCCCACGCCCGAGGGCGGCACGCATGTCGCGGGCTTCTGGGCCGCGATCGTCAAAGGCATCAAGGCCTATGGCGAGTTGGTCAACAACAAGAAAGCCGCCAACATCACCCGCGACGACCTGATGACCGGCGGTTGCGCGCTGGTCTCGTGCTTTATTCGCGAGCCGGAATTCGTCGGCCAGACCAAGGACCGGCTGGCGACGACCGAGGCGCAGCGTCTGGTGGAAAACGCCGTCCGCGACCATTTCGACAACTGGCTCGCGGCCGACACCAAGTCGGCGGGGGCCATCCTCGACTTCCTCGTCCTGCGGGCCGAGGAACGCCTGCGCAGGCGCGCCGAGAAGGAAACACAACGCAAATCCGCCACGAAAAAACTTCGCCTTCCCGGCAAATTGGTGGATTGCTCCTCTTCTACGCGCGACGGCACCGAATTGTTCATCGTCGAGGGGGATTCCGCCGGTGGATCGGCGAAAATGGGCCGGGACCGCAAGACGCAAGCCCTCCTGCCCCTACGCGGCAAGATCCTGAACGTGCTGGGCGCGGCCAGCTCGAAACTTGGGAGCAACGCCGAGATCAACGACCTGACACAGGCGCTTGGCGTCGGCCTTGGCACGCGGTTCAACATCGACGACCTGCGCTATGACAAGATCATCATCATGACCGACGCGGACGTGGACGGCGCCCATATCGCCTCGCTGCTGATGACCTTCTTCTTCACCCAGATGCGGCCGATGATCGACGCAGGCCACCTCTACCTCGCCTGCCCGCCGCTCTATCGCCTGACCCAGGGGGCCAAGCGGACCTACTGCCTCGACGAGGCCGAGCGCGACCTCTGGCTGGAAAAGGGCCTGGGCGGCAAGGGCAAGATCGACGTCAGCCGCTTCAAGGGCCTGGGCGAGATGGACGCCAAGGACCTGAAGGAAACCACGATGGACCCGGCGACGCGGAAACTCATCCGCGTGACCATCGACGAGGACGAACCCGGCGAGACCGGCGACCTGGTGGAGCGCCTGATGGGCAAGAAGCCCGAGCTGCGGTTCCAGTACATCCAGGAGAATGCGCGGTTCGTGGAGGAGTTGGATGTTTGATTAAGAAACTACGGGATACACTGACTAGGCATCGAATAGATCTAGATGCATTTGCGATTTCGAACGAAGAGTTTTTAGATTTCATCCAAGACTTCAAACAAAAGTGTCCGGACGCCACAATAACAACTGGCAACTACCGTGAAGCTGAAAGAACCATTCTAGAAGGCTGGAGCGATTTCTCCGAACACAAAGCTTTAATAGAATCCCCATTTGAATTTGAAATGTTGAGTGTGAATTTTTCAATTGATAGGCGCGGCCAAGCGACGATTTCCTATGACGAAGCAGACGAGTTCTTAGCGAAAACTTTGGCGCGCAAATTCAAGAGCTCGCGGTCCGCGTGGCGTTCATTCATTCACCACCCCTCGTTTCCGTTTATTCTTACCGGCCCTTTGACGGTCGCTGCTTTGCTTTACCTAGATGACAAGTTGCCACGTCAGCAACTGACATTTGTCACTGTTTCAACGTTCTTGAGTTTTTCACTGCTGGGACTTCTCATTGAAAGACAAGTTACAAAGTGCAGTGTATATTACCAAACGCGAGATACATTTTTTCAGCGAAACAGAGACAAAATATTTGTCGCGGTCATCTCAAGCTTGTTTGGCGCTCTAGTAGCGAAAGGTCCGGATATCGTCACCAAGGCCTTCAAAACAGAAACAAAACTGAACGACGAAGCTCAACAGCGAATTGGTGAGGAGTAGTAACAACTAGAAACGCGCGGAATCAAGGCGCAGCAACGCTGCGCCGCCGCGCGATCGCCAGACCGCCCCCCGGGCTGGCGATTGGCTGACGCAAGCCCCCCGATCAGAGGTCATGCGGACACGGCAGCCATAAAGTGCCCTGAACACCCCTCGGGTCGCCACCCCGCGGTCTGGCAATCGCGCCGCCCCTCCACTCCACAACCCCGTCCCGGGCTTGACCCGGGACCTCCTCGCCCCTGGGCTCCGCCCGTTCGCGGCTGACTGCGTCCCGCTCACCCAAGCGGTCTGGCCCTCGCGCGGCCTCTCCACCCCGAACCACCCGTTCCGGGCCTGACCCGGGACCTCCTCGCCACCAAAACCACCGCACGCCCCGTTAACCCCGGCAAATCCCGAAAACCGCACCGTCGCAATACCACTCGGATACCGACGCGATACCGACCCTCCGTTTCGCCCCCAATCCCCTTGTTAACCAAGGCGAACGGGCGCGATTCGGGCCGTGGTTCACATTCCCTCTATCCGGTCCATTCATCCCCCGTTAACCTGCCGGACATGCGCTGGCTTTTCCTGCTCTCTCTCGCTGTCCTGATCTCCTGTGGCCGTCCCCTGACGGACACCGAGAAAGCCTTCACCCAGCAGATCCACGGGCCCTCCATCGACACGGGCCGCATCCGGCTGGTCGAGGGGGCCCTGATCGGCAAGACCACCTATACCCGCAAGAAACGCCCCCGCCTTGCCTGCCGCGAGCGCATCTTTCCGCCCCAGGCCGAGGAGACCAAGGAGGTCACCGTCAGCCCCGCCGCCTTCGTGCTGTTCAGCAAGGTTTTCTATTCAAAAGACTGGTACCTGAAGGATTACCTGCCCGACTATGACGAGCGGTTCTACCTGGTCGAGGCGATGCTCTTTGCCCACGAGATGACCCATGTCTGGCAATGGCAAAACCGCGCTCAGACCGGCTATAGCCCGCTCAAGGCCGTGCGCGAGCATCAGGTCAGCGACGACCCCTACCTTTTCGACATCGACACGCAGACGCGGTTCCTCGACTTCGGCTATGAACAGCAGGCCTCGATCGTCGAGGAATATGTCTGCTGCGCCACGCTGGACCCCGGGGCGCCGCGCACCAAGCGATTGAAATCATTGCTCGAAGGCGCGTTCCCGCTGGGCAAGCTGACCATCCCCGACAAGGTCGTGCTGCCGTGGGACGGGGTCGAGCTGAACGGGATCTGCCGGGTCTAGTCCTGGATGCTTTCGATATAGAACAGCAAGGCCGCCAACGGGCGCGGCGTCGGTGTCATCACCCCGTCGCCCACGTCCACCGGCACAGTGTCGCCCTGCAGCAGCAGGCCGAACTCCGGCATCTCGTGCCCCGGCAGGCCGGTGCGATTATAGCCGTCGATCACCGACAGGACCCGTGTGCGGGAAAACACGCCATCCTCCTTCAGCGCCGTCAGGTCGGCAGGGGATGGGTTGTAAGAGCCTGCCCACGGCCCGTTGCCCATGCCGCTGCTACCGTGGCAGACGGCGCAGTTCTCCTCGAAGATCGCGCGCCCTTCTTCGGGTTCGGGCATCGACTCCTGCGCGGTCGCCGCCCCGGCCAAGAGGCACGCGGCGAGGGTGATTGATCTGATCATGGTCCTGCTCCCTGTCTTTTCCCCAGTCTAGCCTGCCGCGAACGGCAAGCCTTGACGTGGATCAAGCCAGCTCGCCCGCCAACGCACGGTCGATCAACGCCACGGTTTCGTCAACACCGTAGAGTGCGATGAACCCGCCGAACCGCGGCCCCTGGCTTGCGCCCAGCAGCGTCTCGTAGATCGCCTTGAACCAGTCGCGCAGCGGATCGAATCGGTCACGCCCCACGGCGTAGACGATGGATTGCAGCGCCTCGTCCTCGACCGGGCCGTCATAGGCGGCCAGTTGGTCGCGCAGGTCGGTCAACGCCTCGCGCTCCAGCTCGGAGGGTGCGCGGTAGGTCTTGGTCGGTGCGACGAAATCCTCGTAGTACTTCACCGCCGAGCCTGCCGCGGCATCGAGGTCTGGATGCGTCTCGGGGCTGGCATCGGGCGCATAGCGGTTGATGAAGCCCCATAGCGTTTCCTTGTCATGGGCCGAGGCAACCGAGGCGAGGTTCAGCAGCATGGCAAACGACACCACCATCCGGCTTTCGGGCACGTCGCCGTTGTGGATGTGATGCACCGGGTTGTTCAGCTTGCCCGCCGCATCCTGGCCGGGATAGGCGCGCAATTGCTGGTGATACTCGTCCACCGCGCGCGGGATCACGTCAAAGAACAGCCGCTTGGCCGTCTTCGGCTTCTGGTACATGAAATAGGACAGGCTTTCGGTGCTGGCATAGCTCAGCCATTCGTCGATGCTGATCCCGTTGCCCGACGACTTGGAGATTTTCTGCCCCTTGTCATCAAGGAACAGCTCGTAGGTGAAATGCTCCGGCGCGGGCGTGCCCAGGATCTCGCAGATCTTGTCGTAGATCGGCGTGTTGGTGGAATGGTCTTTGCCGTACATCTCGAAATCCACGCCCAGCGCGGCCCAGCGCGCGCCGAAATCGGGCTTCCACTGCAGCTTCACGTTGCCGCCGGTCACCGGCAGGGTCCACTCGCGGCCATCCTCGTCGTCGAAGGTGATCTCGCCCTTGGCGGCATCGACGTTCTTCATCGGCACGTAGAGGACGCGCCCCGTCTCGGGATGCAGCGGCAGGAAAATGGAATAGGTCTGCTGTCGCTCCTCGCGCAGGCTCTTCAACATCACCTTCATGATATCGTCATACCGCTCGGCCGCGCGCAGCAGCGTCGCGTCGAACTGCCCGGACTTGTAGAAATCGGTGGCAGAATAGAACTCGTACTCGAACCCGAACGTATCCAGGAACCGGCGCAGCATGGCGTTGTTGTGGTGCCCGAAGCTCTCGAACTCGCCAAACGGGTCCGGCACGCTGGTCAGCGGTTTTTGCAGATGCTCTTGCAGCATTTCCTGGTTCGGCACGTTGCCCGGCACCTTGCGCATCCCGTCCAGGTCGTCTGAAAAGCAGAACAGCCGCGTCGGGATATCGCTGATCTGCTGGAACGCGTGGCGGATCATCGTCGTGCGCAGAACCTCGCCGAAGGTCCCGATATGCGGCAGGCCACTGGGGCCGTAGCCGGTCTCGAACAGAACATATCCCTTCTCGGGCGGCGCCTTTTCATACCGTTTGAGCAGCCGGCGCGCTTCTTCAAAGGGCCAGGCTTTCGCACTCATCGCGGCGTCGCGCAGTTCGGACATGATCGGTCTCCAACGGTTGAGGCCCGCGCAAATGGCGGGCCGCCTCGGTTCCTATTGCTCCGCCCCCGGACAGTCAATATTCTGCGCCGCATGAAGACCCTTTAAGGACAGCGCATGACCGACCAGGATTCTCACCCGCTTACCCCGCAGGACTGCCTCGTGGCGGTCATGATCGCCGTGTCGGCCTCGGACGAAGAGATCCGCACCGCCGAGCTGGTCAAGATCGAAAGCGCCATCGACAACCTGCCGATCTTTGCGACCTACGACGCCGACAGGATGAAGACCGTGTCGCAGATGGTGTTCGACCTCTTTGCCGAAGAGGACGGGCTGGACGCGCTTTTCGGCCTTGTCACCGACAACCTGCCCGAGCGCCTTTTCGAGACCGCCTATGCGCTGGCCTGCGACGTGGCCGCCTCCGACGGCCTGCTGGACGAGACCGAACTGCGCTTTCTGGGCGAGATCCGGTACCAACTGAACATCGACCGGCTGCACGCGGCGGCCATCGAACGCGGGGCGCGCGCGCGGCATGTGCCGGAGTGATCCGAAACGGCGCACGAAATTCGCCATTTCCATCCGCACCGAAAACCGCTCTAAATAGGCCCCAGCCGATCGGGAGACCCATCACATGCGCCCACTCTTCGTGAATATCCGCTGCCGCCCCGGCACCTCCTATCAGGTTGCCGAGGACATCGCTCTGCGCGAAATCCATTCCGAGCTTTATTCCACCTCCGGGCCGTTTGACCTGCTCTTGAAGCTGTATGTCCCCGACGGCGAAGACGTGGGCAAATTCATCAACGAGAACCTCGCGACAATCGACAATATCGAACGCACCGAGACGACCCTGACGTTCAAGGCGTTCTGATACTTCTAAGGGAGAGGAAACCATGAAACTGAAATCCATCCTGGCCGCGACGGCCATGACCGCGCTTGGCGCGATGGCCCATGCCGAGGGCGTGAAGGTGGGCATGATCACAACGCTGTCGGGCGGCGGCGCCGGCCTTGGCATCGACGTGCGCGACGGCTTTCTGCTGGCGGTCAAGATGTCGGGCAACGAGGGTATCGAGGTCGTGGTCGAGGATGACCAGCGCAAGCCCGATATCGCCGTGCAACTGGCCGACAAGATGATCCAGTCCGAAAAGGTCGATGTGCTGACCGGCATCATCTGGTCGAACCTCGCCATGGCCGTGGTGCCCGCCGCTACCGCGCAGGGCAAGTTCTACCTGTCTCCCAACGCGGGCCCCTCGGCGCTGGCCGGCAAGGGCTGCAACCCCAATTATTTCAACGTGGCGTGGCAGAACGACAACCTGCACGAGGCCGCGGGCGGCTATGCCAACTCTGCCGGGTTCGAGAACAGCTTTATCCTCGCGCCTAACTATCCCGCGGGGCAGGACGCGCTGACCGGCTACAAGCGCATCTACGAGGGTGAGCTGGCAGGCGAGGTCTTTACCCAGCTGGGCCAGACCGACTATGCCGCCGAGATCGCCCAGATCCGCGCCTCGGGCGCCGACAGCGTATTCTTCTTCCTGCCGGGCGGGATGGGCATCTCGTTCCTCAAGCAATATGCCGACAGCGGCGTGGACCTGCCGGTCGTCGGCCCTGCGTTTAGCTTTGATCAGGGCATCCTGCAGGCCGTTGGCGATGCGGCGATGGGCGTCAAGAACACCAGCCAATGGAACAAGGACCTCGACAACGAGGCGAATGTGGAATTCGTCGCCGCCTTCCAGGAAGAATACGGCCGCTTGCCCTCGCTTTACGCATCTCAAGGCTACGACACCGCGAACCTGCTGCTGTCGGCCATGTCCAAGGCGGACGTAGCGGACGCCGATGCGTTCCGCGCCGCGCTGAAAGAGGCCGATTTCGAGTCCACGCGGGGCGATTTCGAGTTTTCGTCAAACAACCACCCCGTACAGGACATCTATGTCCGCGAGGTGATCAAGGAGGGCGACGTCTACACCAACAAGATCATCGACACCGCGCTGGAGGATCACTCCAACGTCTACGTCGAAGAGTGCGAGATGTAAGGTCGGCCACCGAATCGAAACGCGAAAGCCGCCCTTCGGGGCGGCTTTTTTGCAGCGGGTGTTGTCTTCCCCGGCTGTCCGTCCAGACGAGAGCGCCGGAGACAGGCTTGCGGTGACACTTCATGAAGACCCTGCCAAAATTATCACTGCCGATAGCCTGAACGAGAAAAGCGCCCCAAAGGGCGCTTTTTCTGTTCTTGGTCAGATTAAGTTGGTTGCGGGGGTAGGATTTGAACCTACGACCTTCAGGTTATGAGCCTGACGAGCTACCGGGCTGCTCCACCCCGCGCCAATGGCGGGTATCTACTCCTGCGCCGTGACCTCTGCAAGGGGCCGCGTCGGCATTTATTACATTTTTTTAACAAGACTTGCGGCACAACTCACCGGAACACGACATCAAGACTGTCAAATGCCCCATGCTTGTGGTCCTCACGGAAAAACGCGTGGTCGCGCTCCAGCCGCTCGACCGCTTCCTCGGTGAATCGGACGATGTCATCGACGAACAATTCCAAAGGCGAGATAGCGTCCATGATAGACGGCTCGACGTCGTAATCGATTCGCCCCAAGTCGTCCGATAACGCATGCGCCTGCGCCAGCGCAGCGCCACAGACCTTCGCATAATGCTTCCACGACTTGAAGCTCAGGTCATCAAGGTCGATGTCATCGCGAAACGGCGCCCGCTCGCGGCTCATGAAACTTTTGCCGTCGATCTCGACAGCGCCGTAAAAGATATCGCCATGCGCGAGTTGCACGCGCTGCCCGTGCTTTATCCGCTCGGCCTGCTTTCCGGCATCAAATGCGTTGGGCGGCGTCAACCCGTCCAGTGCTGACCGGCGCGCGGCCTTGAACTCGATAATAATGTCGTCGGTCGCATCCTGCGACGGCCCTTCGATCAGCACGTAATACCGTGGCAAGCCAAGCGAGGCCGTGCCTTGGCCGTGCCGCACGCAGACGTCCTTGACCTTCAGCTCCCCGGCGCGATCCGGCGCGTCGATACCGTTGGACCTGGCCAAGTCGTTGATCGCCTTTTGGAACTTGTCGACTTCGGTCGACAGCGGCTGCAACTCGTCATCCGACCGAAAGCCACGGCCGTTCGGCGTCAGGTAGTCATCCCAAAGCCAATCCTTGCGCTCCTCCCACGCCTGCTCGAACAGCCGCTGGATGACCTTCGGCGAATTGTCGATACGGTAGGCATCGTTGCTTTCCGTCGACTTGTTGGCGTAACGCTGCATGGCCAAAGCGTAGCCTTGGACGAATTTTCGAACGATCTTGCGTGCCTTTTTCGGCTTGAGATCGCCTTCTTCCAGCGCCGCGATCCAAAAACCCACGGCGCCGCGCTTGATGTCCCAGCTGAACGGCGCATAGGTCGTCTCGTCGAAATCGTTCACGCCAAAAATCGGCGCCCCGTTCCGGTCGGGCATGACGCCGAAATTCTCCGGATGCACATCCCCCAGCGCCATCACCGTGGGCATGTGGCCATCCTCGCCCGCCATGTCGCGATAGAAGAGCAACGCCGTGCCCCGGAAAAAATGAAACAGGCCGTCCGACAGCTTGTCGAACTTGTCCTGCGCTTCTTTCGAGCTTTCCGAGATTCGCGCGGAATGATCTTCCCGGATCGTCGTTCGCACGTGAAGCCGGCGCGCCTGGCCTTCCAGAAACTTTGGCGGGACAAGATACTTTCCCGCAGCAATGCCCGCGCTCAGCCGCGCAAAGGCCTTGGATCGCCGCTCATAACGGTCATCGATCGACTTTTCCGGCGGCTCTGGCGGCTCGACTTTCTTGGAGTTTCCTGATTTCGCCTTGGCCATCGCGTCCCCTTCCTGGTCGCTTGTCAACGATGCAGCCCGGGCGAAAGTTCCAGCTCCAATGTCCGGCGTCACGCGTCGCGGGGTTTACGCCGTTCGGCATCGCTGTACCAGGCGCGCATCTGCAAGAACCATCCCGTATCGGCCCAGGTGTCCGACGCAGCCGACAGTTCCGCCTCGGCGGCACTCAGGTCTCTTTGCAGGATCAGGGTCCGGATGATGAACGCCGTCATCACTTCGGTCTCGACATGCGCGCGGCGCAAACGCCGTGCCGCCTCCAGTGCCGGGTCCGGCGCATACTGGCCCCAGGTTTCGAGATAGGGCGTCAAAAGCCAGCTTATGCCCTGCGCCGCCGTCACGGCCAGCTCCTGGTCTGCGGACCGGGTGCAGCCCACGCGCAGCAACAGCCACGCCATGCGGCATTGCAGGCTTTGCGACGGGGTCAAGGGCACGTCCATCATGTCGGCACCGGTGACGATCCCGGGGGCCGCTTGTGGTGCCACGGCACGGATACCAATCATCGCAAGTGCCGCTTCCAGCGAGGCGCAAGCGCCCGCATCGGCATGATAAAGCGCGCGCATGACCGGGGTGCCGATCACCGCATCGCGCCGGCATCCGGGCAGATAACTTTCGCGATTGATCTGCGCCAAGACCGGCATCAGGTCTATCAGCCGTTCCGTCGGATTGAAGGCCTGCCGCTTCAGCCGCGAGGGCAGCTTGACGAAACTCGTCACGGCGCTGCTGGCGATGCGCATGTCGTCCCGCCGCACATATTGCACGCACATGTTGACGTCAGACCCGAGCCCCGGCGGCGCTGGCCTCCAGCCGCTTTCCAGCCGTTCATAGGCGGCGCGCCGCACGGCAAAGGGGTTCAGTCCCGCTGTCGGAATGGCGGGAGGATCGTGATGCGCCAGCGCGCGTGCTCCATTCGTGCCGGAATGCGCGAAGTTCCACACCCATGTGCCGCCCGCCTCACACTCCAGCGTGCCCTGCATCGCGTAATCCGCATTCTCCAGCATTCGCCGCATGACGCCAAGGTGCGTGTCGCACCACAGGTCGTCATCGCCGATATGGCAGATGAACTCGGCATCCGATCCACGCACGATGGGGTCGCGATAGGCTTCGCCCAGACGCGCGCCCTTCGGATGCGCGACAAAGCGCACGCGCGGGTCGGCGGCGCGGGTCGCCTCCAGGATCTCGATGCTGCGGTCGGGCGCGCCGTCGCAGATCACTACCAGTTCCCAATCCGGATCCTGCTGCGCCCGCACGCTGGCCACCGACGCAAACAGCGTGTCGGCATGATCATGCGTCGGGCAAAGGATCAGGGTTCGTGGCACGCGGCCGTCTCCGCCCGCCTACCAGCCGTTGATACCCGGCGGGAACGTATAGGGGATCAGGTCGGTATTGATCGGCAGGCGCACCTTGTCCGGCTTGGCGTGATCGTAGGGCTGCGTCGGAAAATTGATAACCCGCACATCCGAATTGCCGATATTGACGTTCGCATGCCAGACGAAGGCCGGGATGCTGATGATCCTGGGGTTTTCTTGGCACAGAATGATCTTCGATATCTCGCCGTAGGTCTTGCTGTCGGGGCGCACGTCGTAACAGACGATCTCCATCCGACCGTCCAGCAGGAAATACCGATCCTCGTGTTCCTTGTGCAGGCCCCAGCCTTTCGCCAGACCCGGCCGGATCGTGTAGGTATAGACGAAATTGATCGGCTCGGGATGCCAGTTCCAGCGCGTATCGAAAAGCTCCGTCACCGTGCCGCGATTGTCGACATGGGTGCGGCTTTTGTGCTCGCGAGTCCCTTCCGCGTATTTCAGTTTCGGCGTGCCATCGGTTTCAACTGTCGACGGATCGACGATGGCCGCCGCAAGCGTTTCTTCCAGCAGGTTTTTTGATTTGGTCATGCCCGTCTCCCACGCGAAGGGTAACGGTGCCGTGAGGACAGTCAAGAATGTTGTCTCGTGTGGAGAAAATCGAAAGAGAGATACAGTTCTAAGGATCTTACTAGGTTTGGCGGTGACCTACTCTCCCACGTCTTGAGACGCAGTACCATTGGCGCTACGGCACTTAACGGCCGGGTTCGGGATGGGACCGGGTGTTTTGCTCGTGCTATGACCACCAAACCGAGAAAGATCCTTGAACTCCAAGTCAGCACACTTGTTTAAGTGTACGGCTTCTGGATCCGCATAAGCCAATCTGGCTTTTACTGGATCAAATCAAGCCTATCGGACAATTAGTACCGGTCAACTGAACGCATTGCTGCGCTTACATCTCCGGCCTATCGACGTGGTGGTCTACCACGGTCCTCAGGGATACCTTGTTTTGAGGGGGGCTTCCCGCTTAGATGCCTTCAGCGGTTATCCTGTCCGTTCATAGCTACCCAGCACTGCCGTTGGCACGACAACTGGTCCACCAGTGGAACGTTCACCCCGGTCCTCTCGTACTAGGGGCAACTCCTCTCAAGTATCCTACACCCACGGCAGATAGGGACCGAACTGTCTCACGACGTTCTAAACCCAGCTCACGTACCTCTTTAAACGGCGAACAGCCGTACCCTTGGGACCTGCTCCAGCCCCAGGATGAGATGAGCCGACATCGAGGTGCCAAACACTGCCGTCGATATGGACTCTTGGGCAGTATCAGCCTGTTATCCCCGGCGTACCTTTTATCCGTTGAGCGATGGCCCTCCCACTTGGGACCACCGGATCACTATGGCCGTCTTTCGACTCTGCTCGACTTGTCAGTCTCGCAGTCAGGCTGGCTTATGCCATTGCACTCAACGAGCGATTTCCGACCGCTCTGAGCCAACCTTCGCGCGCCTCCGTTACGCTTTAGGAGGCGACCGCCCCAGTCAAACTACCCGCCACGCAGGGTCCCGGATCCCGATAAGGGACCGCGGTTAGACATCAAGAATGCATAGGGTGGTATCTCAAGGATGGCTCCACAGAGACTGGCGTCCCTGTTTCAAAGCCTACCACCTATCCTGCACAATGCAGTCCTGATGCCAGTGCGAAGCTGTAGTAAAGGTGCACGGGGTCTTTCCGTCTAACCGCGGGAAGCCTGCATCTTGACAGGCAATTCAATTTCGCTGAGTCGATGTTGGAGACAGCGGGGAAGTCGTTACGCCATTCGTGCAGGTCGGAACTTACCCGACAAGGAATTTCGCTACCTTAGGACCGTTATAGTTACGGCCGCCGTTTACCTGGGCTTCAATTCGACGCTCTCACATCTCCTTTTAACCTTCAGGCACCGGGCAGGCGTCAGACCCTATACGTCGTCTTGCGACTTCGCAGAGCCCTGTGTTTTTAGTAAACAGTCGCCACCCCCTGGTTTGTGCCCCCGGACTTCAGTTGCCTGAAACCCGGGCCTCCTTCTCGCGAACTTACGGAGGTATTTTGCCGAGTTCCTTCAACATCGTTCTCTCAAGCGCCTTGGTATTCTCTACCAGTCCACCTGTGTTGGTTTAGGGTACGATCTTATGATGGAGCTATTTCCAGGGACTGCTAAGCTGCCCATTCAATCCGATAAGGATGAACAACCTTCGCAATCCGTCACTTCCATCTGGCTCAGGAATATTAACCTGATTCCCATCGACTACGCCTTTCGGCCTCGCCTTAGGGGTCGGCTTACCCTGCTCAGATTAGCTTTAAGCAGGAACCCTTGGACTTTCGGCGAGAGTGTCTCTCACACTCTTTGTCGCTACTCATGTCATCATTCTCACTAGTGATCTCTCCACGGGATCGCTCACGCGCCCGCTTCATCGAAAGCTCCTATCCTCCAAAGCACCTCGAAAGGTGCTGAAGAGGAGTGGAACTATGTCACACTACGCTCTGCTACCAGTGCATACGCACTCCTCGGCTTCGGCTCATGGCTTGAGCCCCGTTACATCTTCGCCGCAAGACAACTTATTTAGACCAGTGAGCTGTTACGCTATCTTTAAAGGATGGCTGCTTCTAAGCCAACCTCCTGGTTGTTTTGGTCGTCTCACCTGCTTTCCCACTTAGCCATGAATTGGGGGCCTTAGCCGGAGGTCAGGGTTGTTTCCCTCTCCACTACGGGCGTTAGCACCCGCAGTGTGTCTGCCATCTAGTACTCCTCGGTATTCGGAGTTTGGTTAGGATCAGTAAGCCTGTGGGGCCCCATTACCCATCCAGTGCTCTACCCCCGAGGGTATTCGGATGACGCTCTACCTAAATAGATTTCGCAGAGAACCAGCTATCTCCGAGTTTGATTGGCCTTTCACCCCTAGGCACAACTCATCCCGATCTTTTTCAACAGATGTGGGTTCGGCCCTCCAGTAAGTGTTACCTTACCTTCAGCCTGGTCATGCCTAGATCACTCGGTTTCGGGTCTGATCCATCTAACTCATCGCCCTATTAAGACTCGCTTTCGCTGCGCCTACACCTAACGGCTTAAGCTTGCTAGATAGACCAAGTCGATGACCCATTATACAAAAGGTACGCCGTCACAAGACTGGACACTAATGACAACCGTTATGTGTGCTACCGTGTGGAACGCTGCTTGAGCACGTGTTTCCGGTTATTTGGTGGGGATCGACACCCGGAATTGAACCGTTTCAAGGCCCGGGTTGTTGCTGTAGATCCCAGCGTTCG